>NZ_FXYX01000045.1 GCF_900169265.1 Brevibacterium iodinum ATCC 49514 | reverse complement strand
CATTCCAGAATCGCCTTGTGCCCGGTGATGTTTTGGCCGGTGCAGGTCAGATCGAGGGTGTCGAGTCGGCAGAATGTCGTGAGGTCAGGGGTCGAGAAAGTAGGCTTGGCCACGTCGAGGTCTTTCGAATGGATTGTGTGAGAACTTCCATCATCGGAAGACCTCGACGTCTATCCGCGCAGCGACTCGCCGTATCCTGGAATCACCGATCTACACTCTCAATTACGAAGAGCCAGTTTCGGTCCCGGGAAAGACCCCGACCTCGACATCGTTCGCTCAGCAGATGCCTCTGCCTCTGATCTGCAGAGGATTGCGGCGACCAGACCGGACCTGCTCGCTGACATTGCTGCCCATCCGAATGCCTATCCGGACCTGCTCGACTGGCTTGCCGCCAATCCGGATCCGGCCGTTCAGGAAGCGCTCGCGCGACGAGGCTGGACCTCGGGTCGGCAGCAGAAACCAGCGCATCGCCCCGCCTACCACCATGGTTCTGCTGTGCCTGCGGGAGCCTTACCCTCGCCGCAGGGCTCGACCTCACCGCAGACGGGGAGCCGCGACAAACGGAAGTGGATGCTGGGAATCGGGGCAGGACTCGTCCTCGTCCTCGCGGTGACCGGCGGATTCTTCGGCGCGCGATTCCTCTCCGGCTCAGACTTCGACAAAGCGCCCAGTCAGACGGCGGCCGTCGATCTCGCCGATGTCGGCCGCAATGCGCAGCTGACCCAGTTGCAGGCAGGGGATGACGCAGATGCTGACCAGCAGCTCGTCCGCGTCGTCGGCCCTCGACAGTCGGTGATTATGGCTCTCCATGAAGAGACTCTGCAGCCAACATGGATGGCGCCGGTACCGCACGTCGGTGTGAAGGCGCCAAAAGCCGACGATGTCGTCGACGCCGGAGATGGGGTCGAGGATGATTCTGCCGATGACGGCGCGAAGAGCCCCAGCCCGAAGCTTGAGGGCACTCCCGTGGACTGCCAGTGGTCGGCTGACTCCGTGACCTGCGGGGACCGCTCAATCCGGTTGAAAGACGGAGAAATCACCCTCAGCCCTGGTGGCAACGCGAATGGTTCGAAGGCAGACGGATTCTCAGACGACTCGGAAGACGGCGACACGGATGCCGAGGTGAAGGACCCGGCCACGGAGGCCGTGCCGATCACCGTCAATGACGACGGAAGCGTCAAAGCACCGTCTGGTGGCACGTATTCCGACGTCAGCGTCGATACCGAGGCGACCGTGCGGATGGTCGGTGCCGGCGACGACGGACCTTGGGTGGTCTCGGACGGCAAAGCAGTCTTTGCAGTCGATGCCGATGCCGACTCGGTGCTGTGGAAATCCGAACTGAACGAGAAAGCGGCGGCAGCATCCGGCCTCGGCGAATCTCGGTTGCGACCGAACTGGACGATCGAGGACGATGTGCTCGTCATCGCCGACGATGCCGGCGTGCACGGTCTTGCCGTTGACTCGGGTCAGGAGCTGTGGCGAGTCGATGACGAACTCGACAGCTTCACTGTCTCAGGTGACCATCTGCTGGTCATGTCCGACGGCGTTCTCGCGGTCTTCGACTTCACCGATTCCAGCGACGTCGACACCGTCAAGGCCGACCCGGCTTACAACGGCGGTTCCGATGGCGACGCGATTGCGCAGTTCCCGGGTGCGGACGCGTTCAAGAACGCGAAGCTTTCGACGCCGCCGGGTTGCGTGGAATTCGGTCTCGCCTACGACGACTACTATCTTGGTGACGGCCCGCTGGATCCGAAATTCGAGCACGAGGTGGAATTCAGCGACGGTGAGGCCACCGGCGATGATGGACACTATTCCGGTATCACCATGGAAGGGTTCACGACGTCTCGTATGGGCGCCAAGGCCGTGACCGCTGTCGAGTTCAGCTGCAACGGCGGCGGCACGTATATCTACCCGTCGATCGGGATCTACGATGAGGATCTCAACCTGCTCGACTCCGTCGAACTCTGGGATGACGTCGACGATCGCGGCAACGCGGCCGACATCTCCGGATATGTACCCAAACCGTACTTCAACTCGGTCACACCGATGGGGCAGTATCTGGGGATCGACGTCGGCGGGATCGGCGTCTACGGTGACGAGGGATGCACCGCGTGCGAGAAGTCGGCGAGTGCCGATATCCTCTATCGCTGGGACGGGAAGTCCTTCGCTCATCAGGACACCGTCTACCACGTGCCCTCCGGGGACGTTCGTACGCCGGAACTGGAGCAGGTGCAGAAATTCGCCGCGGCGGTTGCCGCCGGAGACGACGCAGAAGCGGGACGTTCGGCGACTCCCGAAATGATGTCATCACTCGATAACATCCTCGGTGACGGTCAGACGTCGAACCCGCCGACGGTCCGATCCGAGCATTTCCCCAAAGGCGTGAAGGTCGACACCTGCGAGCTCATCCAGCCGTATGACGATGCCGACTACGGTGGTGGAGAGTACTTCTTCGCGAACGGCAAGTCGATGTCGTATCTGTCTTCTCAGGACGAGATCCGGCCAGGGGACACTGTCTGCGGCGTGAGGACGCCGCAGACCGGAGGCGGCGATCAGTATTACTTCTATCTGCTTCTCAGAGGAACTCCGGATGGCAGCGTCAAGGTCTACGAGGCGGGTCGGCAATTCGGTTGAGCGACGTCGAAGACCCTCTGCTCAGTTGTTGCTTCGCGGCTGTGGGGGCTTCGGTTCGGCGCGCAGCAGCGTCAGGGCCGTAGCCATTCGGGCGTCGAATCCGTCGGTGAGGAAGAGCTTCGGCCAGTCGTTCCACAGTTCTGATTCATATGAGGTGCCGGGCAGATAGGTCTTGAACGTCGCCCGCCGGGCGCCTGGTCGTATCGGAAAGCCGTCTTCGGAATGGTGCGTAGGCTGTCGAAGAGCGTCTGGTAGAGCACCGGGTTGAACCCGTCGGCACGTTCGGGATCGGCGAACGAAAATCGCCCCGCCGACTTCGTGCGGAAGTCGGCGGGGCGGAGGTGCGGATCCGTTCGAAGCGATGTGTCGAACGGAGTCCGGCGAACGCTTGTGAGCGTTCGTGTCAGTGGGTCAGCCCATCATGGTGCGCAGGGCGATGACGCCGACCGAGCCGATGATCGCGGCGGCCGGAAGGGTGATGATCCACGCCAGCGCGATCGGCTTCATGAGCTTCCAGTTCGCCGAGCGGTTGACCAGTCCGACGCCGATGATCGCACCGATGAGGATGTGCGTCGACGACACCGGCAGACCACTCACCGAGGCGGCCATGACGATTCCGGCGGCAGCGAGCTCGGCGGCGAATCCGGAGGCCGGGTGGATTTCGGTGAGGTTCGTGCCGACCGTCGCGATGACCTTGCGGCCGATGAACCAGAGACCGACGATGAGGGCGATGCCGCAGGTGAGCATGGCCGCGAACGGCACGGTCGCCTCGCCGTGCATGTTGCCGGTGCGGAGCACGTCGAGGACGGCGGCAAAGGGGCCGACGGCGTTGGCGATGTCGTTCGAACCGTGGCTGAAGGCGAATGCGGAGGCAGTGAACACCTGCATCCAGGAGAACAGGATGTAGGTCGCACGGGGAACCGTCTGCTTGCGCAAGGTCTTGGCGAAGACGAACACTGCCAGCCACACGGCCGCGCCGATCATCGTCATGATGAGCAGACCGCCGACCGTGGTCACGCTCATGTCGAGGTTCTTCAGTCCCTTGAACAGCAGCATCGCGGTGATGATGACAGCGCCGACGGCGGCGATGAGGGGAACCCACCGCTGCAGGGCCGAGTGCGTGCCGATCGATCCTCCCTCGGCGGGGACATCCTCGGTGGCGGCGTCGATCTGCGCTTCGACGGATCCCTCGGCTGCGGAGACCGGGGCGAGCATATGCGGCTTGAGCGTGTGCGACAGCGACTTGCCGAGCACGTATTTCTTGATCACGCCGTAGATGACGAACGCCGCGAGTCCGCCGAGGGCGGGAGACAGCACCCAGGAGATCGCGATCTGCCCGACCTCGGACCACTGCACCATGGCGAATCCGCCGGTGCCGGTGACGAATCCGATCGTCAGTGATGCACCGATGATGCCGCCGATGATGGCGTGCGTCGTCGACACCGGCCAGCCCATCCGAGTCGCCACGAGCAGCCACACTGCCGCGCCGAGGAGGGCCGCCATCATGATGAACGCGAAGTCCATCGGGTTGATCGCCACTCCGCTGAGGTCGACGATTCCGCTCTTGATGGTGTCGGTGACGTCGCCGCCGGCCAGAAGCGCGCCGCTGACCTCGAAGACTGCGGCGATGAGCAGTGCCTGCTTCATCGTCAGGGTGCCGGCGCCGACGGAGGTGCCGAATGCGTTGGCGACATCGTTGCCGCCGATGTTGAAGGCCATGAAGGCACCGAAGATGACCGTGGTGATGAGCACCATGCGGGGCGCATCGCGCCCCACGAAGTCGAACGACCACAGGGTGAAGGCGATGAGGGTGATCGCCAGCAGACCGCCGAAGGCCAGATGCCAGAGGTGGTCGTTGCTGCGGCCGACGGCAGGTGGCGGAGTGTGGCGCTCCGGTGCCAGAACCTGGGTCATTCGTTCTCCTCGCGAGTTTCAGTCGATATGGCAGTGTCTGTCTGCCTCCATGATTCGCAGGTCGGATGACCTCAAGGTTACGGAGAGGATGAATGCACGGTTAACTCCGATTCCGCGGCTCACGAAATGCTCATGCACATTCGGTGCTTTTCGCCTTCCGTTCACGCAATGTTCGAGGTCAGGTGCTATGTGAGCGGGTCTATGTCGGGTGAGGGCACCAGGGCGTGCCGAGGACGGAAAGGCCTGTTGTGACAATGACCACTTCGGGCCATTGGTGCGTGATTCTGTGAACAGCGGGTACGTGAAAGAGCCCGGACCCGCAGCTGTGCGGATCCGGGCTCTGTCGAAAGGGGAAAAGCTCGCCGAGGCGGCCGGAGTCAGTCGATGATCTCCCCGCGGATGACATCGCCGCCGCCGTCATCGGGACGATTGCGGTGCGGATCGGATTTCATCTGCCTGTCGACCTTGCGCAGTCGACGGCCCAGAGCGATGAGGGCGATGCCGACGAGGATGATGAACCCGGCGAGGGTGAAGATCAGCGCGGTCACTCCGGCGCCCGGTGCGAAGAGGAAGACGCCGCCGAGGATGATGCCGAGGACGCCGATGACGGTGAGCGCCCACCAGGTCCTCACCCCCATCCGACGGATGAAGAAGGACATGGTGAGCGCAAGGAAGCTGAAGAAGATGATCGCGAATCCGGTCAGCACCGTGACCATGGATGCGAACAGCATCGGGGTGAAGAAGATGAGCGCACCGAGGAGGATGAGCAGAACCGCGCGTGTGACCATGCTGCCGGTGCGGCCTCCCTGCGGTGCGAAGACGAGGGAGGAGATGGCGATGACGGCGAGCCAGCAGGCGAAGATCCGCACGACCACCTCGGCGGAGGTGCCTGGCCAGACCATCATCAGCGCACCCATCACGAGGGCGATGACGCCGTTGACGATGACTGTTCTTCCAGTGCGCTTGAGGTCCATGCCCACAGCCTAGTCCTCGGGCTTGGACAGTCGCTGAAGACGACAGGCGTGCCCGAGGCGCGCCCCCTGATCGGCGGAATCGGACCGTGCGGTCGAATCCGAGGTGGTCCGCTCTCCGAGTGCGACAAGTGCGGCGAGGATACTGAGCGCCAACATGTCGAATCGCCTCCTTTGACGATTGACTGTCTGGTCCATTTTACGCCTGCGCGGCGCGGAAAGACCCGGCTCGGAGGGAATGTGGAGGGTGCGTACTCAGGCCTCGCGGGCGAGCAGTCGTTTGCCTGCCGGGTAGGCGTCCAGGGCCTGGGGGAGGCTGACGCGTCGGCCCGACGCGAAGGTTGCGAGCACGCGTCCGGTGCCGTGCTGATCCTCGCCGACTCCGGCGGGTTCGAGGCCGATGCGGCGCAGGGTCTGTTTGGCCACCGGCATGGGGGAGTCGAAGACGGTGAGGGCTCCGGCTCGGGCGGCCATGATCCGGTCGGCGACGAGTCCGTAGTGGGTGCAGCCGAGCACCACGGTCTCCATTCCGGGGCCCATCTGAGTGAAGGCATCCTCGATGGCGGTGTCGATCTTGTTCAGATCGGCGACGTTGATGGCCTCGGCCAGTCCGGGACAGGCGATCTTGGCCACGTGCAGGTCGGCGGCGAAGGAGTCGATGAGGTTCTGCTGATACTCGCTGCCCGTGGTCGCCGGTGTCGCCCAGATCGCGAAGTCCTGGCCGGTGCCGGCGGCCATCTTCACCGCAGGGACGGTGCCGATGACGGGGATGGTCGGTTCGTAGCGGGCACGGACGGCTTCGAGGGCCTGCACCGAGGCGGTGTTGCAGGCGATGACGATGGCGTCGGGTTCCCATTCGGCGAGCACCCCGGCCGACTGCAGGGCCCGCTGTTCGAGGGTGTCGGTGCTCAGGCTGCCGTAGGGGGTGAAGTCCGGGTCCATCGCGAGGACGAGGTCGGCGTCGGGGGCGAGGTTGAACAGTGCGTCGGCGGTGCCGAGGAGTCCGAGTCCGGAATCGAGCAGGCCGATGCGCGTCATGAAGTTCCCTTCGGGTCGGATGCCGTCGAGTGGTTGGTTTTCGACTTGGTGGTCGTCGGGTCGCCTGATGCCATGTGGCCGGTTTTCGAGTCGCCAGACTTTGCAACGCCGGTCTTCGGGTAGGCGAACTCCCGGATCTCCTTGAGATGGGCCTTCGTCAGGCCGTGGGAGAAGTCCGGGGCGATGAGTTTGAGGCGGTTGGACGAGTAGTTCTCGAGGAAGTACTCGCGGGTGGCAGGCCACGCCAGGTCGTCATCGATCCAGATCGCGCGCCCGTGTTCGTGCGTGGCCAGCCAGTCCTCCATGGCACGAGCTTTCCACCACTGCTGCGGATCGTGAGCGAAGCGATTGTGGGTCTCATCGGGCATTTCGATGACGTCGAAGGAATTGCGCAGACCGAACTTCGGTTCGAGTTCGGACTTGCACCGCTGCGACCAGGTCGACAGCCAGACGACATCGACCTCGTGGGTCTCGACGATGCGGTCGAAGAATTCGACGACGGACGGCCGGTAATGGAGTTCGTAGTGCCACGCGTGCAGCTTCTTCCGCCCCTCGGCCATGCCGCGCAGCTTTGGCACAGGGTAGGAATTGAGGACGCCATCGACATCGAGGAAGACAGTGACATGGCGAGCCTGCCTGCGCGCCGATACCGGCGCCGAGGATGCTGCAGCCATCATTCCTTCCCGTGAGCTTGGGCGTTCGACCCTCTATCGGGCCATTCGCGCGTTATTCTGGGGGCAGATCGCGCCGCTCGCACCAGATGAACACAGACGAGTTTACCGCCGAGAGCGTCAGGAGGCCGAGTCCGTGTACCGCGAAACCCGGATCCCACGCCTGCGGGCGAGCCTGTGGGTCTCCGTTCCCGACAAGGCCGATTCCCTCGCCGAAACTGATTCCCTCGCCGAGGCGGCCGCCCTCGACCGTGAGGACCGTGCTGCCGGTCTGGCTTCCGGGCCGACTGTCGCACCTGTCTCGGCTCCATCGCTCATCGTTCCCGACGGGTGCATGGATCTCCTCGTCATCGATTCGCAGCTACTCATCGCCGGCGCCGATTCCACGGCACGGATGTTCCACGGTTCGGCTGCACCGACGGTGGGCCTGCGATTCGACTCCGGCGTGCTTGCGCAGCTGTTGACCACCTCGGCGGGGGAGCTGGCCGATCGGGTGACGCCCCTCGACGCTGTCATCGGCGGCAGCCATGCCAGTGGCGGGAAAGTCGGTGAGGGCGGGGCCGCTGCGGTGACGGGATCTGCCCGGGTGCTGCTTGATACGGCCGGCGGTCTGACCGACCGAGCCATGCTGGATCCGCGTCCGATGGCCTTGGCCCGGGCCTTGGATGTGCGCTCGAATTCGCCGGCGCAGACCGTCACCGAGGCGGCCGCACAGTTCGCGTATTCACCGCGGCAGCTGCGCCGGCTGAGCGCGGAGTGGTTCGGCTACGGACCCAAGCACTTGGCGAAGATCCTGCGCTGGCAGGCCGCGCGAGACCTCATCGATTCGGGACGCTCGCGCACCGCGGCCGCGGCCGAGGTCGGGTACGCCGATGCTGCTCACCTGCGGCGGGACGAGCGCTCGCTCATCGGGTGAGGGCGCACCCGGCGTTCGTTCCGCAAGTTCGTCCCCACCCAGAACTACTGTGAGTATTGATGGTGGCTGGTCTGGGACTGGCTGGCAGAGTAGGAACTGACCGTCCCATCGATCATCATGACCCTCAGAACTACTGACTCGAACGATGTCCTCGTCGGGATCTG
>NZ_FXYX01000044.1 GCF_900169265.1 Brevibacterium iodinum ATCC 49514 | reverse complement strand
GGCCACGTCGAGGTCTTTCGGATGGATTGTGTGAGAACTTCCATCATCGGAAGACCTCGACGTCTATCCGCGCAGCGACTCGCCGTATCCTGGAATCACCGATCTACACTCTCAATTACGAAGAGCCGGTATGAACCTCTTAGATGCAACGGTCCATGCTGCTAGATCTGAACTGTTGCTAGCTCTCGCGCCATCATCCACTCGACGATCGCTGCCACGTGCGCATCGACCGAATCGATGGCCGGCAGTGGAGCGGTCTCCGGGGGAACCAGCAGGCCGATTTCCGTGCATGACAGTGCCACTGCATCGGCGCCGCGGGCCTTGAGGTCGTTCATGATCTCGACGTACCGGGCGCGCGCGGCCTCCGTGAAGATTCCCTGCGTGAGCTCGTCGAAGATGATCTGATCGACCTCGAGGCACGTCGCCTCGTCCGGCACGAGCGTCCGGATACCCTGCGCCTCAAGGCGGTCGGTGTAGAAGCCGTCGAGCATCGTCCACTTCGTGCCCAACACCGCCAGAGTCGAATAACCCTGACGCTTCGCCATCGTCGCGATCGCATCAACGATATGAATGAGCGGTGCATCGACCGATTCCTCGATTGCCGGCGCGCACTTATGCATGAGGTTCGTCGCGATCGCGACCGCCTCGGCTCCTCCGTCGACCAAACGCTGCGCCGTCGCCACGAGCGAGGCATCATTGCCCGCCCAATCCTCGGCGACCTGCATCGCGCGGATGTCCGCGAAATCCGTCGAATCAAGCAGGATCCGCGCCGAATGATGACCGCCGAGCTGCTTCGCCACGGCATCATTGATCTTCGTGTAGTACTCGATGCTCGAATGCCAGCTCATTCCACCCAGCAGACCGATCCTGCGCATACTCCCACTCCTCAACTCAACGATGACTTCACGACGATTACTTCCAGTGTGGTGCGCATCATCGATCTCCGGTAGACCCAGATCCCACTGCTCTGACATAAGCTGGGCTTATGGCCAATCTCTTCGAGCAGGCTCTCGACTCCGGTGAGCCGAAACGCCTCCTCATCTTCGGCGCCATCGCCGAAGCCGGCAGCATCGGAGCCGCCGCCCGCAACCTCGGCTGGTCCCAGCCAGCCCTGTCCCAGCACATGACGGCGCTGGAGAAAGACCTCGGAGTCACCCTCTTCGACCGCACGCCCCGCGGCATCCGGCTGACCACCGCTGGCCAGCTCGCCAGCATCCGCGCCGCCGAGGTGGCCGCCTCGGTGACGGGACTGCGCGGAGATCTCGCGAAAGCCTTCGGCCTCGGCGGACGCAACGTCCGACTGGCCGGATTCCCCAGCTTCGTCATCGGTCCCCTCGCCGCTGCATTGGGCCGGCTCGAGGCCGACGCCGGATCGGACACCCCGCAGCACCACTCCTACGAAGTCGCCGAGGCGGAACCACCCGAAGCCATGGCCCTGCTCGAGGACGGAGCCATCGATATCGCCTTCCTCTTCCATCACGAAGACGAAACCCCGCCCGAACTCCCCGGCCACGTCACCGTCGACCTCGGCACCGACCATCTCGACCTGCTCGTACCCGAACGGTGGAACCGTGCCGGGCAGGTCCGACACCTCACCGACGTCGTCGACCTGCCCTGGATCATGGGCTGCGTGCGATGCCGATCCACCGCCGAGCGACTGTGCCGCCGGGCCGGATTCGAACCACGCACCCGCCACATCACCGACAACCCGGGCGCCATCCAATCACTCGTCTCCAACGGACTCGGTGTTGCCCTCCTGCCCCGCAGCGCCCGCCGCTACTCACAGGTGGCCGGCATCGATTCGATCGTCGTCGCCGAAGCCGGCGCCCGCCGAGTCACCGCCATGATCCCCGACGGACTGAGGACCGCCTCGGAGGTCGAAGACCTGCTGAACGCACTGCGACTCGGGGAAGGCATGACAGAGACGTCGGCCGCCGGGGGAGCGACGAGCGGCCCGGACGCTGACGCCGTCGATCCGCACCAGAACGCAGGTGACACAGCATGCTGAGGTTCAACAGGATCCTCGATCAGTGGCTGACGGTCACCACGGCCGCGGCGATCATCGTCATGATGCTCCACATCGTCGCCCACGCTCTTGCCCGGTCTCTCTTCGATGCTCCGATCTACGGCACGAACGAGATCGTCGAATACTGGTACTTACCCGTCGTCGCTCTGCTCGGGATCCCGGCCGCCCAGCTGCAGAAGGAACACATCACCGTGACGATGGCCGTCGACCGCGCGCGACCGGCCACGGCAGCGGTATTCAAGATCTTCGCATGCATCCTCGGCTGCCTCGTGTCCCTGGCCTTCGCCTGGTTCGGGCTGAGCAAGGCCCTGGACTACATGGCGATCGGGCAGACCGCCGACGTCTCCTCGGTCATCACCTGGCCCGTGTACTTCCTCGTGCCGATCGTCTTCGTGCTGCTGGCCGTGCTCTATGTCCTCGATACGATCGTCATCGCCCGCACGGGTGAGCCCGACCTCGACCTGACCACCGGTGAACCGGCCGAGACCGACCTGGAGAACCGAAGCTACTGATGAGCCAGCCGAAACCACCCGCGAATACGACCACCGACACCATCGGTGCGACTCTGCCCGCAGGCAACCGACCGAACACCACCGCGCTCTTCCCCGCAGGCTCCCGCCGCGAACGTCCCGGCACACTGGCTCTGACCATCGGGTTCGGACTCGTCGCTGTCTGCCTGATCGGCCTCTTCACCAGCCCAACTGCTGCCATCGGTGGAGCCTGGTGCATCGGGATGATGCTCGTCCTCCTCTTCCTGTCCGTCCCGGTGGCCATCGCCTTGTCCGTGCCATCGATCTTCGGCGTCTACGCAGTCTCCGGCATCCCGGCGACGATGAACATCCTCTCCACCGCCCCATTCAGTGCCGTCTCGGACTGGTCGATGAGCGTGCTGCCCATGTTCATCTTCATGGGCATGCTGCTCACCCAATCCGGACTCTCCGTCAAGGTCTACCGTGTCGCCGACCACTGGTTCTCCTGGCTGCCCGGCGGCATCGGCATCGGCACCACCTTCGCCGGGGCCGGCCTGTCCGCTGTCACCGGGTCGACCATCGGAATGACCTACGCCCTGGGCCGAGCTGGCATCCCCGAGATGCTCAAGGCCGGCTATGACCGCCGCATGGCCGTCGGCACGATCATGGTCTCCGGCATGACGGGCAACCTCATCCCACCCTCGATCCTCATGGTCGTCTACGCCGGCATCGCCTCCGTGCCAGTCGGTCCCGCACTCATGGCTGGAGCCGTGCCCGGGATCCTGCTCGCCGTCTGCTTCGCTGCCTTCATCTTCGCCCTCGGCGTCGTCGCTCCGAGGCTCGTCGGTCGCGGCCAGAACGCCCAGAGTCCAACTAAAAACACAGACACCACCCGCCCCACAACCACCTGGCGAGACCGCTTCACCTCGCTGACCGGCGTGTGGGGCTTCGCGATCATCCTCGTCGTCCTCTTCGGCGGCATGTTCTCCGGCATCTTCACCCCCACCGAGGCCGGAGCCGCCGCCGCACTCTGCTCACTCCTGCTGTGCCTGTGGGAGAAACGAGGGGAACAACCGTGGCGCAAAGTCGCGGACTCGGCCATGGATACGGTGGCGGCCACCTCGGCGATCTTCTTCATCATGATCGGCGCGACCATGCTCACCAGCCTGCTCGCCATCACCGGACTCGCCCCCATCCTCACCGGCCTCATCACGGACCTCGGGCTGTCGCGGATCGGGTTCCTGCTCGTCCTCATCCTCCTCTACATCGTCATGGGCATGTTCTTCGACACCCTGTCGATGATGCTGCTGACCATCCCGATCCTCCTGCCCACCCTCGAGACGATGGGCGTGAGCCCGCTGTGGTTCGGAGTCTTCGTCGTCCTCCTCGGCGAGTTCGCCATGGTCACCCCGCCGGTCGGCATCATCCCCTACATCGTCCACTCGATCGCGAAGAACCCCGAGGTCAACCTCGGTGCCACGGTCACGCTGCGCGACATCTTCATCTCCCTGCTGTGGTTCCTGCCCGTCGTCGTCATCTTCCTCATCCTCATGGTCGCCGCCCCCGGAATGACCGAATGGCTGCCCGAGCTCATCGAACGCACCAGCGGGGGAATGTCCGGATAGACCTCGCCGAGGCGGCCCGTCCACCCGTGGCCTGTGTCGTCTGGGGCTGCCGCAGGGTGTGAGCGGACTCATGGTTAGGTTCACCTCATTCAGGCATATGATTGGAGGGAATTCTCAGCCTTCGCTCAAAGGAGTCCCATGAAGCGCATTCGCACGGCTGTCCGCCCCGTTCAGGCCATTGCAGCCGTCGCATCGCTGGCACTATTGGCCGGATGCGCAGGTTCCGTCGGCGGTGACGGATCGGGTTCGGGTGACTCCGCGGGGGAGGGCTTCGCCTATGACGCCTCCCAAGATGAGATCGATGAGGCGCTGGCCGACTTGGACCCGGTGACGATCAAGTTCCAGCCGTCGTCGATGTCGGAGAAGTCGATCCTCGCGCCCAATGGTCTGGACGTGAAGAAGGCGATCGAGGAACGCTCCGGCGGAAAGATCACCGTCGACATCGTTTGGGGACAGGCGATCGCCGGCTACGACGCCGTCGACGATGCTCTGGCCGATGGCCGAGTCGATCTCGCGTTCACGCTGCCGTCGTACAGCCCGGCCGAGTACCCGGCCTTCGACGCGATCGGCACGGCCATGTCGACCCTGCCGTCCTCGCCCGTGGCCAGTGATCTGGCGGCGAACGCGGCCGGTGTCCAGGCGGCATGGGAGACGCCTGAGGTGCTTGAGGAGTTCGAGAAAAAGGACCTCGTCCCGCTCATCCCGATGCTCGCCGCCGGTGGGTATTCGACGATGTGCTCGAAGCCAATGACCTCGCTTGATGACTGGAAAGGCAAGCAGGTGCGCGTCGGTTCGGCCGCCGCCGGCAAGCAGGTGACCGAACTGGGCGCGACTCCGGTGTCGCTGTCGTTCCCGGAGACCTATGAGGCGCTGCAGCGCGGAACTGTCGACTGCGATCTCGGTCAGTTGGCACCGAATGTTGAGGCCGGCACCTTCGAGGTGGCCCCGAACATCGGTGTGGCATCGGACGCGGGCATTGCACGTTCGGCGGGTGCGATTACGGCGGGCAAGAAGTACTCGGAACTGCCCGTGGCCTACCAGCAGGTTATCTTCGACTCGATGTCGACGACGTTCAGCACGATGATGGAGGTCGTCATCGGTGCGAAGGCACAGGCCGTCGAGCAGGCGAAGGACAACGACGGTTCGGTTCAGCCCTTCGACGATGACGTGCAGAAGCAGATGGCGAAGTACGCGAAGGAACTGTCGGACAAGACCGCTGAGAAGGCCGAAGTGCCTGATGCGCCGAAGGCACTGAGCGACGCTGGAACCGAATGGGCAAAGTCCGTGTCCGAGCTCGGTTACGACGACAAGGGTGACTTCGCCTCACTCGACGAGTGGTACCCGGAGGACGCCTCGTACGACAAGCTCGGCGACGAGCTCTTCGAAAAGGTCATGGCCGAGCACCGGCCGGAGTAGTACCGTAGCGGGCTAGGCCCGAACTTAAAAAGGCCCTGTTGAACGGATGGCGAATAGTCCACCGTTCAACAGGGCTTTTGTGTTGTGAGAACAAGGCTGGGATCAGCTGGAATAGCCCGACCACGGATTTACTAATTGCACTCCGTCCAGCGCTTCGAAATGCTTAGTGTTGCGGGTAGCGACAGTCATGTGGTGAGCAACCGCGATCGAAGCAATGAGGGCGTCGTCGAGCGGTGCACGATCAGGTACGCGGAACGAGCCCAGCGCACGGGCGGCGGGCAGGTCGAAGGGGAGAACGCGTCCCGCAAAACCGGGGAGCAACATGTCCTCGAACCACATTCGCAAAATCTTGCCTTGCTGTGAGTCCGTGCGTTCCTTCGCCGCTACACCACGCTCGATCTCGGAAATGGTCAAGGCAGAAACATACTGGGCTTGTGCGGGTATCGAACTAGACCACTCTTCGACTTCCGGATTTCGACACCGGACTCGCAGAGCTGAAACGACGTTCGTGTCAAGAAGGAAGTTCATAGCTCTGCGCTACGTGCCTTCAGGCCAAGGCGCTTAGGCTCGAACTCGACCTGAGTATCGGTGCTCATCGAGATGAGGTCGACAAGTGTCGGCTCCTCGGCCGCAATGCCAACGGCAAGAGCTTCCCTGGCTTCTGCCTCGATGCTTGAGTTATGAGCAGCTGCTCGTCTGCGCAATATGGCTTTGGTGCCCTCCGGCA
Organism: Brevibacterium iodinum ATCC 49514; assembly: GCF_900169265.1. Taxonomy (GTDB): domain Bacteria; phylum Actinomycetota; class Actinomycetes; order Actinomycetales; family Brevibacteriaceae; genus Brevibacterium; species Brevibacterium iodinum. Next base: position 3,621 of record NZ_FXYX01000044.1, on the reverse strand, counting down.
GATTGCGAATGAGAATCTGTTCCACGGCTCCTCCTTTGATATCACTACAATGATATCGCTGTCGGTGCGTGATCGGAAGAGAGCTATTCCGATCCACCGCAAACTCTCAATCGAACCTACTCCCTAATCAACTAGGCTGGTGATCGCGTAGGACAAAGTCGACGGAAGGGCTGACGGGTGACGATCCTCTACACCATCGGACTGGGCGTCCTCAGCGCGCTCATCGTCGGATTCCTCGTCCGGCGGTTGATGCTCACCGGCACCGGCGCCGCCCGCAACACCATCGTCTCCCTCATCATGGGCCTCTCCATCTGGCCCATCACCCTCCAGGCGTACAAACTCCTCGGCATCTCCGAATCCGACCAGTACCCGAACCTGTCGATGAGCTTCCCCGCCATCATGGTCTTCCTGCTGCTCTTCGCCTGGTTCATCGTCATCCAGATGTTCGTCCTGCTCGCGATCGAACTCATCATGCCCTCGGGCACCCTGAGCTCACTCATCCGCAACGCACCGAAGATCCCCACCTGGTACCGCCGCGTCAACCGCCTGGCCCAGATCCAGAAGATCCTCATCAAATTCGGCCTCTCCCGCTACCTTCGACCCAGAATCCCCACCCTCCGTGTCTCTCTCCGCGAGATCGCCGCCACCACCCGTGACGCCCTGGCCGCCTCGGGGGTGACGTTCATCAAGCTCGGCCAGTTCATCGCCACCCGCGGTGACATGATCCCGCACGAATTCGTCGAGGAGTTCTCAACCCTCCAAGCCGGGGTCAAGCCCGTTCCCTTCGCCGAAGTGAAGGACCAGCTTGAAGCCCGATGGGGCCGACCCGTCGCCGAGGTGTTCGCCGAGTTCGATGAGAAACCGTTCGCCGGTGCCTCCGTCGCTCAGGTCCACCGCGCCGTGACCTGGGAAGGCCGCGTGGTCGCGGTCAAGGTGCAACGGCCGAAGATCCGCAAACAGGTCCGCGCCGACTGCGATATCGTCCTCACCCTGGCCGACCGGCTCGATCGCACCACCGACTGGGCGAAGAAGATCGGCATCGCGAAACTCGCCCGCAGCTTCGTCGAATCTCTGCAGGGCGAGCTCGACTACCGTGGTGAGCTTGCGCACATCGAAGCCCTCCGCCTCGCCGACGAGACCGGGCGTTCGACGACGAAGACCGATTCCGTCGTCCACATCCCTCACGTGTACAAGGAGCTCTCCGGCGAGTTCGTCATCGTCATGGACCTCGTTGAAGGTTCCCCTCTGTCCCACGGCGCCGAGGTGGTCGACAACCTCTCCGAGATCGCGCGCAGAGAGATCGCCCAGGACCTCTTCCTCATGGTCGTCCGCCAGGTGCTCGGGAAGGGCATCTTCCACGCCGACCTCCACCCTGGAAACATCGTTGTCTCGAGTGCGGGAAGAGTCGGCCTCGTCGACTTCGGCGCCGTAGGCCGCATCGACAAACGCGACCGCCGAGCAATCGCCTTGCTGCTCATGGCCTTCGACTCGCAGAACTCGCAGGCAGCGACTGCGGCCATCCTCGAGCTGCTTGGCACACCGAGCGAGGTGAACCTGCGGGAGCTGCAGCGAGAGATCGGGCAGATCATGCTCAAATACGGTGACGGCGCCCCGGGCTCGACCTCGGCGGCGCTGTTCGGCGAACTCATCGACTTCGTCGTCGACTTCGGGTTCCCGATGCCGGCCTCCGTGGCGACGGCGTTCCGTGCCATCAGCACTTTGGAAGGATCGATCACCCGGCTCGTGCCTGAGCTCAACCTGCTGGCGCTGGTGACTCAGAACGGCAAGACACTGCTGCGTGAAGTCGGGGGACTGGGAGTCGACCGACACGAGATGACGCTCTACGCGGCAGCGACCGCGCCCCAGATCGCCGAGCTGCCCGGGCAGATCTCGCGCATCGCCGGTCACCTGCAGGACGGGACTCTCGACGTCGGCACGAGCGGTCTGAACATTGCGACGATCAAGAATCTGCTGGTCTCGACCGTCGAGCAGTTCATTCAGGTGATCGTCTCGACCGCGCTCATCCTCGGTGGAGTGATCCTCATGGCCGCGGACTTCGGGCCAGCACTGGCGCCAGAACTCAAACTCTTCACCTACTTCGGCGCCTGGATGTTACTTGCTGGTAGTGTGATTGCAGCGTTGGTCCTCGCACCAGCGCTCAGGCAGCGGATGACGTGGGAAGGGCTCGGGTAGGCCAAATGACGGAGCCAGTGGAGACGACGCGAATCAGCGATACCGCACTCATCTTCGAAGGCGGTGGAATGCGAGCATCGCTCACCAGCGCCATGGCCGTCACCCTGCTCAAAGCGGGTCTGTCGTTCGATTGGGTCGCAGGCATCAGCGCAGGAGCATCCACTGCAGTGAACTACCTCTCCGGCGATGCGTGGAGGATACGCAGGTCATTCGTTGAGTTCGCCGCGGAAGAGGAATTCGGCGGGTGGCGTTACTTCGCCCGCGGCAAAGGAATGTTCCATGGCGAGTACATCTACCAACGTGCGGGTGCTCCCGACGAGGCACTGCCGTTCGACTGGGACACCTACGAATCGAGCACAGGCGACATGCGGATCATTGCGTTCGACGCTGAGACTGGCGATGAGGTGGTGTGGTCTAAGAAGGACACCCCGAACATCGACGATTTGATGATCCGCGTACAGGCATCATCGACGATGCCGATTGTCATGCCGCCAGTGCACCTCGATGGGCACGTGTACGTCGACGGCGCGATGGGGGAGGACGGCGGCATCGCGTTGAGCCAGGCTCAGCGCGAGGGCTTTGAGAAGTTCGTCATCGTCCTGACGCAGGAGCGCTCATACAGTAAAGTGCCGCAGCGGTTCCCAGCGGTCTACCGTGGAATATTCCGCAGGTATCCGGCTTTGGCTGACGCCTTGCTGACTCGCTGGAAGCGATACAACGAAACCCGCGAACGTATCTTCGCCCTCGAGGAGGAGGGCAAAGCCCATGTTTTCGCTCCCGACCGCATGCCGGTCGACAACAGTACGCGCGACTTGTCACGGCTCGCGGCCGCTCATCGGATGGGACTTTCACAAGCGTGGAGAGAACTACCCATGCTTCGCGAGTTTCTAGAATTGTGACAAACGCATAGTGCGGTTGTGTCGCACGGCTGAATCTTACACCAGCGACCCTCCTGGAACATTCGATAGTTGTCGGTTCTTGCGGGTTAACGAGCCGATAATTTGTGACATGAATCTATCAATGACTCAAATTGATTTTCACGACCTGCGACGATGCGGCCTAACTGGGTACTCAGTACCGTCCACGACTCTGATATGGCCACGTACATCGTGCTCTTTGCGGCTTCGGGTTAAATTGCCGGTATTCAGGCGACTATTCTTTTTGTGTTTTGCCCATCTGGGCCGCTCCGCCAATCTGTAGACAGCTGAAGCGGTATGGCCGGAATGCGATAACTGTTCATTTGCGAGCGTCTTGTCGGAATCTGAATCCGCCGTCTCCAATCGCTCTGTGTGGCAAAATAGGGCTCATCGTAATTGAGAGTGTAGAACCGGTCTGAAGCCACCGGACTCGAGCAGACACCTCGCGATGTAATGCGTGCGGTTGCGGAATCCCAGCGCGGACCCGCGTAGATGCTCGAGTCTGCCGTTG
>NZ_FXYX01000008.1 GCF_900169265.1 Brevibacterium iodinum ATCC 49514 | reverse complement strand
GGTCAGGTTCAGGCTGAATCGCAGTGGTGATCGTAGGTTGAATTCTGCGTTGTACATGGTGGCTATCACGCGGCTATCTCACCATCAGCGGTCCCAGGAATATATGGCGAAACGGCTTGGTGAGGGGAAGACGAAGAAGGAAACGATCCGGTGTATGAAGCGTCACGTCGCTCGTTCTGTGTATCGGATTCTCGAGGCCACGAAACCGATCGGCCAAGCCGCTTGACAGACATAGAAGGATCCTGACGGCGGCCCAGCAACCTCGCGCGAGGTTGCTGGGCCGCCGTCAGGTAGTAATTCAGGCGTAGAGGGCTTCGGTGTCGTCGTCGACCCATTTCTTCGACTTCTCCACCGCCTTGTTCCAGAGGCGGTAGAGGCGGTCCACCGTCTCGTCGTCCATCGACGGGTTCCAGCGCTTGTCCTCGCGCCAGTTGCCCTTCACGTCGTCCTCACCGTTCCAGAACTTCACGGCGATGCCCGCCGCATAGGCCGCGCCCAGTGCCGTGGTCTCGATAACCTCGGGACGGATGACGGGCACGCCGAGGAGGTCGGCCTGGAACTGCATGAGCGTCTCGTTGGCGACCATGCCTCCATCGACCTTGAGCTCGGTGAGTTCGACACCGGAGTCGAGGTTCATCGAGTCGAGGACCTCGCGCGACTGGAACGCCACGGATTCCAGAGCTGCCCGAGCGATGTGGTTCTTGTTCACATACCGTGTCAGACCCACCATCACGCCGCGGGCATCGGATTCCCAGTGCGGGGCGAAGAGTCCGGAGAACGCCGGCACGATATAGCAGCCGCCGTTGTCCTCGACCTGTTTGGCCAGGGTCTCGACCTCGGGGGCGTCCTTGATGATGCCGAAGTTGTCGCGCAGCCACTGCACGAGCGAACCGGTCACGGCCACCGATCCCTCGAGTGCGTAGACGGCTTCGTCCTCGCCGATCTTGTACGCGACCGTGGTGAGCAGGCCGTTCTTGCTGGCCACCGGCTCATTGCCGGTGTTGATGAGCATGAAGTTGCCGGTACCGTAGGTGTTCTTCGCCTGCCCCTTCTCGAAGCAGGCCTGACCGAAGGTCGCCGCCTGCTGATCACCGAGGATGCCACAGATCGGGGTGTCGATGATGAGCCCGTTCTTCGCCCCGTAGCCGTAGATCTCGGAGCAGGATTTGATCTCGGGCAGCATCTCGACGGGGATGCCCATATCTGCCGCGATTTCGGGGTTCCAGTCGAGGGTGTCGATGTTCATCAGCATCGTCCGCGAGGCGTTCGTGACGTCGGTGACGTGGATTCCGCCGTTGACCCCGCCGGTGAGGTTCCAGATCACCCAGGTGTCCATGGTGCCGAAGAGCAGGTCCCCGGCCGCGGCGGCGTCCTTGACCCCGTCGACGTTGTCGAAGATCCACTTTGCCTTCGGACCGGCGAAGTAGGTCGCCAGAGGCAGTCCCACCCGGTCCTTGTACTTATCCGGTCCTTCGTCCCCGGCAAGCTCATCGCAGACCTTCTGGGTGCGCGCGTCCTGCCACACGATGGCGTTGTAGACGGGTTCGCCGGTGTTCTTGTTCCAGATGACGGTGGTCTCACGCTGGTTGGTGATGCCCACGCCCTCGAGCTGGTGGCGATTGATGTTCGCCCGAGCCAGGGCCTGACCGATCGCCTCGTTGGTGTTCTTGATGATCTCGATCGGATCGTGCTCGACCCAGCCGGCGCGAGGGAAGATCTGTTCGTGCTCGAGCTGGCCGGACGACACGATCTGCCCGTCATGGTTGAAGACGATCGCCCGCGACGAGGTGGTGCCCTGGTCGATGGCGAGGATGAACTTTTCCTGACTCATTCTGACTCCTGTGTCGAAGTGGTTGGCTGTGATCGAACTCGGTTAACTGTGACCCTACTCAGACGAACGCCTGTGAGGCCAGGCCGGCAAGCACCGCGCCGACGAGAGGCCCGGCGATCGGCACCCACGAATAGGCCCAATCCGAGCCGCCCTTGTTCGGGATCGGTAGCAGCGCATGGACGATGCGCGGACCGAGGTCACGTGCGGGGTTGATGGCGTAGCCGGTCGGTCCGCCCAAGGAGGCGCCGATGGCGACGACGATCAGTGCGACTGCCAGCGGTCCGAGCCTGTCCGGTGTTCCACCGAACAGGAGGATGACGATGACGAGCACGAAAGTGGCCACGACTTCGGTGACGAAGTTCCAGCCGTAGGAGCGGATCTCCGGCCCGGTCGAGAAGGTGCCGAGGATGTTTCCGGCGTCCTTCTCCTCGTCGTAGTGCTTCTTGTACACGGCCCATGCCAGCAGGGCACCGATCATCGCACCGATGAGTTCGGCGGCCAGGTAGGCCACGGTATTGGCGAAGTTGACGGGGATGCCGTCGGCGTATTCGCTCGCCCCGCTGGCGAGGATGCCGAAGGTCACGGCCGGGTTGAGGTGCGCCCCGGTCTTGAAGGCGACGTAGACACCGGCGAAGACGCCGAGGCCCCAGCCGAAGGAGATCAGCAGCCAGCCGCCGCCGTTGCCTTTGGTTTTGCCGAGGACGACGTTGGCGACGACGCCGACGCCGAGCAGAATGAGCGTCGCCGTACCGGCGATCTCGTAGAGGAAGATAGTGCCCATATTCCACTAACTCCTATTGTTTGTCTTCCGGTGGGTTTCCGGTTGGTGGTCGGCCCGGAGGAGACTCCGGGCCGGTCAGTGGTGACAGATCGGCTGTGGTCCGCACTGCCCTGTACAGGTTTCAGCGCAGAGTCGCACCGACCAGAGCCGCCGCCGAGGCGTCGTCCTCGGTGGACTCGGCCGCGACCTGGGCATCGACGTGAGCATGGAAATCCGTGATCTCCTGAGCGCGCCGAGCGTCATCCCAGCCGAGGATGGGAGCGACGATGGCGGCGACCGCCTCGGCGGCGCTCTTCCCCCGATCCCGGGCTTCGTAGTTCAGCCGCATTCGCCGCTCGAGGATGTCGTCGAGGTGGACGGCTCCCTCCGCGGCCGCTGCGTAGTGGGCTTCGACGCGCAGATAGCGACCGGCTCCGTCCAGCGGCTGACCGAGTTCGGGGTCCTCATCGACGAGGTCGAGCAGGTCCTCGATGAGCGTGCCGTAGCGGCGAATGAGTCGTCGCACGCGGTCTTCGTCCCATCCGTACTTCTCCGCGATTCCGGACAGTCCGCGACGCAGCGCACCCACGCCGTGGGCTCCGAGCAGCGGCACGGATTCGGTGAGCGACCGGCGGTCCTTAGCATCGTCGCCGAGGGCGAAGTCGACGGCGTCTTCTGCCATCACCCGGTAGGTCGTGAACTTGCCTCCGGCGATCGCAGCCAGTGCGGGCTCGACCTCCATGACGGTGTGTTCGCGGGAGACCTTCGTCGACGCCTGCCCCTCTTTGGCCACCGGCTGGAGCAGCGGCCGCAGTCCGGAGTAGACGCCGATGACGTCGTCACGGGTGAGTTTGTCGGCGAGGATGGCGTTGGCGTGTTCGAGCAGGTAGTCGATGTCCTGCGAGGTCGCCACCGGGGCGTCGACGTCTTCGTTCCACGGGGTGTCGGTGGTGCCGATGACCCAGTAGCCTTCCCAAGGGATGACGAAGAGGACGGACTTCTCCGTCTTCGAGATGATTCCGGTGTTCGGGTCGGCCTTGATCTTGTCCTCGGGCACAGTGATGTGCACGCCCTTGGAGGCGAGCACCTTGAGCCCGGCATCGGTCTTCGCCAGATCCTGCTGCTCTTCGGTCCAGACCCCTCCCGCGAGGATCGTGCGGCGGGCGTGGATATCGAATTCTTCGCCGCTGATCTCATCGCGGGCGTGCACGCCGGTGACCTGGTCGCCGTCGTGGAGGTAGCCGATGACGGAGACGTGGTTGGCCGCTGCCGCACCGTAGCTCACGGCCGAACGGACGAGCGTCATGACGAAGCGGGCGTCGTCGACCTTCGCGTCATAATATTCGAGAGCTCCGACGGCTGCCTCGTCGGCCAAGCCCGGGAAGTGCGAGCTCAGGGCCTTCTTGCCGAGGTGGCGGTGCATCGGCACGGCCCGTTTGCGCCCCGGTCGGGTGGCCATCGTGTCGTAGAGAAGGACTCCGGAGCCGATGAAGGCACGGTCGATGAGGCGGTGTTCGAAGGGGAAGACGAAAGCGACGGGTTCGACGAGGTGGGGAGCCGTGTGCTGGAGCAGCAGATCGCGTTCCTTGAGCGCTTCGGCCACGAGTTTGAAGTCGAGCATCTCGAGGTAGCGCAGTCCGCCGTGCATGAGCTTCGACGACCGCGAGGAGGTGCCTGACGCCCAGTCCTTTGCGTCGACGACTCCGACTTTGAGTCCGCGGGTGGCTGCGTCGAAGGCGGACCCGGCTCCGGTCACTCCCCCGCCGACGACGAAGACGTCGAGCGGGTCGGCCGCACTCGTCTTCTTCAGTGTCTCGAGTGCCTGGTCACGGAAGTTCGGGGACAGCTCACCATTTCGCATCGGCAGAAGCGCGCTTTCTTTCAGACGTTGTTGTCATTCACCATTATCACCCCAGCGGTTGATGCCGAGGGCGCACTGCGGCGAATAATCAAAAACTAGCAGGCTATTCTGAACGGCGATACCGACCGGTAGCGAAAGCCTGCTGAGATCGGCGGCCGAAGCGCGGCGTGACGGGCAGCCGTTGCGAGGTCCGTGAGGGCGGCTCAGTCGAGGGCGGAGACGGTCTCCACGCGCATCGCCGAGGACTGCTCGGCAGAGTCGAGGAGGTCGAGTTTGCGCATGATGATGCCTTCGCGCAGCGCCCATGGGGAGATGTTCATCACGCCGATGTCGAAGATCGTGAAGGCCGCCTCGGCGACGATCGCTCCGGCCAGCACCTGACCGGCACGCGCCTCGGAGACGCCGGGCAGGGTCGCCCGCTCTTCGGGGGTGCGGGATGCGAGGGTGTCGATGATGCCTTCGAGGTCGCGGCGGAAGAGCTTCCTGGGAGCATAGATTCCGTCGCCGCTCGGAGCGGCACCGGCGATGCGCGCCAGGGAGCGGAAGGTCTTCGACGAACCGACGACCTGGTCGGGCACTCCGACCCTGTTGATATCGCCGGCGATGCGTCCGATCTGCGCCCGGGCATGTTTGCGCAGGCGGTGGATGTCCTCTTCGGTGGGCATCGGGTCCGGGAGGAACTCGGAATAGGTGCGTCCGGCGCCGAGGGGAATCGACACGGCCGCCAGCGGGTATTCGTCCTGACCCGCCGCGATCTCAAGCGAGCCGCCGCCGATGTCGAGCAGCAGGATCTTTCCGGCCGACCAGCCAAACCAGCGGCGGGCGGCGAGGAAGGTCACCCGGGCTTCGTCGCGGCCGCTCATCACGTTGAGGGTGACCCCGAGCTGAGCGTTGATCGAGTCGATGAGCTCGACTCCGTTCGGGGCTTCTCTGACCGCTGAGGTAGCGAAGGCGAGGATCTGCTCCGCGCCCTGGTCTTCGGCGATTTCGACAGCCTCGGCGATGAAGGACCGCAGTCGCTCCTGACCTTCGGCGTCGATCATTCCGTCATCGCTGAGATACTCAGCCAGCCGGAGCACCTCTTTGTGCGAGGTGGCCGGCAGGGGCGGTGCTCCGACGTGGGCGTCGACGACCAGGAGGTGGACGCTGTTGGAGCCGATATCGAGGACTGCTAGGCGCATTCGCTCAGTTTATCCTCTCCGTGGGACTCCGTGCCCACGGACTTCGGAACCGGCCTGCCAGGCAGTTTTGGTGAAGCCGAAGTCCGGCGGTTCCTTGGCGAAGAACGCTTCCTGACCTCGGGTGATCTCTTGCCGGTAGGCATCATCAAGCCACCGAGGCGGCGCTGTGCTGTCGGTCAGTTCGCCGTCGAGGACGGCCTTGGCTCCCACCTGGCTGAGGCGGGAGAGCCCGACGATCCGCTCCCCCAAAGCCTGGGCGGCGTCCAACGGGGTCTCGGAGATCTCGTGGAAGAACCCGAGCTCGGCCATCTTCTCGAACTTCACGATCGAGGCCGTGATGAGCAGGTAGCGTGCCCAGGCATCGCCGAGGATCTGCGCTAAGCGCTGCGTGGGTCCGGCCGGATAGACGAGGCCGAGTTTGGCGGCGGTGACGCCGAAGATCGAACCGGGTGCGGCGATGCGGATATCGCAGGCTGCGGCGATCTCCGTTCCCCCGCCCACACAGTTTCCGGTGATGGCCGCGATCGTCGGTGTCCGGGATCCGGCCAGGGCCGCCTCGGCGGTGGAATTGAGCTCCCAGAAATCATCGAGGGGAACATTGAGGTCGGCGATGTCCGAACCGGCGGAGAAATGTCCGCCCGCCCCGGTGATCACGAGTGCGTCGATGGAATCATCGGCATCGACACCGGCGATGATCTCCGGAATGGCCCGCCACATCGGGCGGGAGATGGCATTGCGCTTTTCGGTCCGATCAATGACGAGGGTTCCGACCCCACCGGTGACGGTGAAGTCGAAACCCTCGAGATCGACCGGACGGTAGGAACCGTCAGGTCTCATATGTGTTCTGCCTTTCGAACGCTTCAGCCCCGGTTGTCGGGGACCTCGCGCTGGTCCTCACCGTCGTAGGCGCTCAAGGGACGGATGAGAGCGTTGTTCGCCTGCTGTTCGAAGATATGAGCGGTCCAGCCGGTGATGCGTGCCATCACGAAGATCGGGGTGAACTGCTCGGTGTCGAAGCCCATGAGGTGGTAGGCCGGGCCCGAGGGGTAGTCGAGGTTCGGGTAGATGCCCTTGCGCCCGACGAAGTCCTCTTCGAAGGTGTTGTACAGATCGAGCAGATCCTTCGCACCCTTGACGGCGACCATGTCTTCGAAGGCCTTGCGCATGGTGGGAACGCGCGAGTCGCCGTTCTTGTACACACGGTGGCCGAAGCCCATGATCTTCGCCTTCTTGGCCAGTGCTTCGTCGATCCAGGCCGAAGCCTTGTCGGCGGTGCCGACCTCTTCGAGCATCGCCATGACGGCTTCGTTCGCACCGCCGTGCAGGGGGCCCTTGAGGGCGCCGACGGCACCGGCGACAGCGGAGTACAGGTCCGAGGTCGTCGAGGTGATGACACGACCGGTGAAGGTCGAGGCGTTGAACGAGTGCTCGGCGTAGAGGATCATCGACACGTCGAAGCAGCGCACGACTTCGTCGGCGGGAACCTCGTCGAAGACCATCTTGAAGAAGTTCGCGGCGTAGCCGAGGTCCTTCGTCGGGGCGACGGGGTCGAGTCCGTGGCGGCGACGGTGGTCGATGGCCACGATCGTCGGCAGCTGGGCGTAGAGGCGCTCAGCCTTCGCGAGGTTCGCCTCGGCACCTTCGGTGTCGGCCTCGGGGTCGACGGCACCCAGGTAGGCCACGGCCGTCTGCACGACGTGCATCGGGTGGCAGTCCTTGGGCAGGCCGAGGATGAGGTCGACGAGCTTGTCATCAATGGCACGCTGGGAGCGTTCGCGTTCCTGGAACTCGGCCAGCTGCGCCTCGGTGGGCAGTTCGCCGTTCCAGATGAGGTAGGCGACGTCCTCGAAGCTGCGCTTGGCGGCCAGTTCCTGCACGGGGTAGCCGCGGTAGGTCAGCGAGTTGGTCTCCTGGACCACTTTGGACACGGCGGTGGTGTCGACCACGACACCGGCAAGGCCCTTCTTGATTTCTTCGGTCACTGGTGACCCTCCTGTGAGAAGTTGAAAACTGCGGCGTCGAATTCGTTGTACGCCGAGTAGTCGATCGTGTCGTACAGGTCCGCACGGGTCTGCATGCCCTCGAGCAGGTCCACCTGAGTGCCCTTGTCCCGAATGGTCTGCAGGCCCGATTTGATCGCACCCATGGCGATGCGCAGAGTCGTGACCGGGTAGATCACAAGTTTGACTCCGACATTCGCCAACTGCTCAGTGGTGAACAGTTCGCTCTTTCCGAATTCCGTCATATTCGCCAGGATCGGCACATCGACGGACGAGGCGAACTTCTCGAACTCGCCGAGGTCGCGCATCGCCTCGGGGAAGATCATGTCCGCTCCCGCGTCGGCATAGGCCTTGGCCCGGTCGATCGCGGCGTCGAGGCCCTCTCCTGCACGGGCATCCGTGCGGGCGCAGATGACGAAGTTCTCATCCCGGCGTCCCTTGACGGCGGCCTTGATGCGCTTGGACATCTCGGCCGCGGTCACGACCTCCTTGCCGTCGAGGTGGCCGCAGCGCTTCGGGTTGACCTGGTCCTCCAGGTGCATGCCCGAGATTCCGGCATCCTCGAACTCCTGGACGGTGCGGGCCACATTCATAGCCTCGCCCCATCCGGTGTCGGCGTCGATGAAGGTCGGCAGGTTCGTCACCCGGGCGATATTGCGTCCGTGGTCGGCCACCTCGGTGAGGGTGGTCAGCCCGATGTCGGGCAGACCCATGGCCGCGGAGAACGCACCGCCGGAGATGTAGACGCCTTCGAAACCGGTCTGCTCGATGATCTGAGCGTTGATCGGGTTGATGGCGCCGGGGAACTGGACGATGTCATCGCCCGCGAGCAGCTCGCGGAACTTGGCGCGGCGCTCGGCGGGGGTTGCCTGTGCGCCGAGCATCAGAAGATGCCCTTCGATCCGCTGTGCTCGAGTCCGTCGACGACGAAGCTGAGTTCGCCGACGCCCTTGGCGTCGAGGCTCTCGAGGTTCTCGGCCAGATCGATGAAGCGAGCCTGCTCCGAGTCGGAGACGATGCCCTCGGCCAGGGTCTTGAACTTCTCGATGTAGTTCGCACGGGCGAAGGGACGGGCGCCGAAGGGGTGAGCGTCGGCGACGGCGATCTCGTCGACCAGCGTCGAGCCGTCCTCGAATTCGATCTCCACGCGTCCGCCGAAGGCCTTCTCGTTCGGGTCGATCGAGTGGTAACGGCGGGTCCACTCGGGATCCTCGGTGGTCTCGATCTTGTGCCACAGTTCGACGGTGTCGGGACGACCGGCGCGCTCGGGAGCGTACGAGTGCTCGTGGTGCCAGCCCTGGTCCTGCATGGCCACCGCGAAGATATACATGATCGAGTGGTCGAGGGTCTCACGGCTGGCCTTGGGATCCATCTTCTGCGGATCGTTTGCACCGGTGCCGATGACGTAGTGGGTGTGGTGCGAGGTGTGGATGACGATGCGCTTGATCTTCGACAGGTCCTCGATCTGTCCGCCGAGCTTGCGGGCGAGGTCGATGAGCGCCTGGGCCTGGTACTCGGCCGAGTGCTCCTTGGTGTAGGTGTCGAGGATCGCGCGCTTGGCTTCGCCCTTGCCCGGCAGCGGGATGGTGTAGCGGGCTTCGGGGCCTGAGAGGATCCAGGCGATGAAGCCGTCTTCACCTTCGTAGATCGGGTTCGGTGCGCCCTCGCCGCGCATCGCACGGTCGACAGCCTCGACGGCCATCTTGCCGGCGAAGGCAGGAGCGTGGGCCTTCCAGGACGAGATCTCGCCCTTGCGCGACTGGCGGGTCGCGGTGGTCACGTGCAGGGCCTGCTGAACAGCCTGGAAGGTGATCTCCGTGGGCAGGTGGAGCAGGGAACCGATGCCGGCTGCGGCCGAGGGGCCGAGGTGGGCGACGTGGTCGATCTTGTGCTCGTGCAGGCACATTCCCTTGACGAGGTCGACCTGGATCTCGTAGCCGGTGGCGATGCCGTTGATGAGGTCCTTGCCGCCGATGCCCTTGTGCTGGGCGACTGCGAGCACGGCCGGGATGTTGTCACCGGGGTGTGAGTACTCTGCGGCGAGGAAGGTGTCGTGGAAGTCGAGTTCGCGCACTGCCACGCCGTTGGCCCAAGCGGCCCATTCGGGTGAGAAGCGGTCACTCACCGGCAGGCCGAAGATGTTGGCACCGGGGTTGAACGGGTGGGTCTGAGCCTGCTCGCGTGCGTGGGTCGGAGCGGAGCGGCGCACGGAAGCTGCAGCCACGGCAGCGTTGTCGATGACGCGGTTGATGACCATCTCGGTGACATCGGAGTCGACGGGCGTCGGGTCGGATGCGACCTCGGCGATCTTCCATGCGAGCTGATCTTCGCGAGCCAGGTTCTCTGAGCTCTTGTAGGTGCGGACTTCATGATTGATCATGGATACCCCTTCATAGTCCTTGACCGGAAATGGTCACATAGTGCTGACACAACTGTAGGCCACGTCACTTCTCGTGATGGTGCATGGTCGGAAATTTATCTCGACATCAAGATATTTTACCCGAAGCGTGTCCCAGTTCACCAACAGGGCCTTCATGGTCTTCTGCCGCGAGGGATGGTTGTGGGAATATTGGGTCATGACTCGGACTGCCCTGGACTTCGACGAGAACTGGTTCGACGACGCGGAATACGCTCGCCTGCGCAGACGCATGCCGATCCCCTACGTCAACGCCATTCCGGTGCGGGTGGGCGAGACCGGCAATGTCGAACGCATCGGCCTGCTGCTGCGCAGCCTCGAGGACGGCACCCTCGGACGGGAGGTCGTGGGCGGGCGGATCCGCTTCCACGAGACCATCCGCACCGCACTGGTGCGTCACGCCGAGAACGACCTCGGCCCGATGGCGCTGCCGGTCATTCCGCCTGCGATCAGCCCGTTCCACATCGCCGAGTACTTCCCCACCGAGGGTTCGGCTCTCCTCCATGATCCGCGCCAGCATGCGATCGCCATGTGCTTCGTCATGGAGGTCCGCGGCGAATGCACCCCGCGGGCCGATGCCCTCAGCCTCGATTGGCTGACCCCCGAGGAGACCCTGCGTACCGATATCGTCGGCGAGCTCTGCTACGGCCAGGACCATATCCTGCGCATCGCACTGGCCCATCTGGGCTTCCGCGTCTGAGCCAGATGCACGCCCAGGTGAGACGAACCCTCTCACCCCACGTTTTTTCTACAAGTTGTAGAACAGTCTTGGTAGACTGAAAGCGACGCGGACGATACCGCCAGTCGGGGCCGTCGTCGGCGTCTGGGTTGGACAGGCCCCGATCGAGAGGTGCGAGATGTCTGCTCAGTCCCCCATGCCCGAGTCCACCACCGCCGAAGCACGATCGGCCGGACGCAAAGCGTCCGAGTCCGGTCGCGATCGGGAGTTCGGCGTCCTCGTCGGCTTCGACGGCTCCGAACTCGCGGCACTCGCAGTACGCTTCGGCGCTGCGGAGGCCGCCCGCCGGAAGACCGCACTGACCGTCGTGACCGCCTATCCGTTGCCGACGATGATCTATCCGAACATGGCGTCGATTCCCAGCGAGCCGGAAGACGAGAAGGCGAGGAAGCAAGCGGAGAAGACCCTCGCGGAGGCGGTCGAGCTCGTCCGTGACCATCCCGGGGAGAAGAGCTTCCGCACTGCTCCGGGCGATGCCGCGGGGGTCATCACCACGTTGAGTGCCGATGCCGAGATCATCATCGTCGGTGCGCGCGGTCGCGGCGGATTCGTGGGCCGGGCCCTCGGTTCGGTGTCAACCGCTGTGCCAGCTCACGCCCACTGTCCGACGATCGTCATCCCTCACCACGCCACGTCGTCTGAGTCGCATGGACCGGTGGCCGTGGCCGTCGACGGCTCGGAGCCCGCTCGGGTCGCGATGGTCACTGCCGCCGCCGAGGCCGCAGTGCGCAGGGCTCCTCTCGAGGTCATCGCCGTGCTTCCAGCCGGAGAGGAATGGCTCTACTGGTACCCCGACCTCGAACTCAGCTCCGAGGTCACCGCGCGCCGGCAGCGGCAGCTGACCGAATCACTTGAGAAGGAAGCCGCGACGCTGTCGGAACAGTTCCCAGATCTGACGGTGACCACCTCGGTGCCGGTCGGCGATCCGACTGAGACCCTCGTCGAGATCACCTCGCGCGCACAGCTCACGGTGATGGGAACCCGTGGGCGCGGAAGGATCCGCAGCGCTCTGCTGGGATCCGTCTCGCGTGGAGTCCTCAACCATGCCGAAGGCCCGGTCATGGTGGTTCCGAGCTGATCGGCGGCGCCGTGCTGATCAGCAAGGCTGTGCTGATCAGCTGAGCCCGGCACCTCGGCGGCGACGGCTCACAACGAGGAGCGTCGCGCCGAGTGCCAGCGCCCCCGCGCCGACAGCCAAGGGCAGTGCGAACCCACCGCCGGTGCGGGGCAGGTCTCCGCCCCCACCGGCCGAGGCGGTCCCGGAGGAATCCGAATCATCGCCCGTTCCTGCGGCGTTCGCCTCGGTACCGCTTGCCTCGGCGCCAGAGTCGGCGGTGCCGGCATCTGCTGTCCCCGAGTCTGTTCCGTTCCCGTCGTCGTTGGCGCCTGCGGCATCAGCGTCGGCATTCGAACCGGTTGCGTTAGTGCCGCCATCGGTATCTGCCGATACCGCACCGTCGTCCGAACCGTCCGAATCGCTCTCCGAACCGTCGGCTCCGGCCCCCGCCGCGCCGGCGTCTGCGTCTTCTCCCGCGCCATCCGCTTCGACTCCGGCGCCGGCCTCTGATCCGGCATCAGGGCCATCCGCTTCAGCCCCGGCCCCCGCACCGGCGTCTGATTCGGCGTCCGAACCATCCGCCGCGGCGTCGGCTTCGGCGCCGGCTCCGGAACCGGCGTCGGCCTCCGCGTCGTCATCCGGGGCTGGTTCTTCCGCCTCGGCGCGCCTGAGTTCGACATCGTCGATCTGCTCGGAGACGGCCTGCGCTTCCGCGCGTTGACCGTCGGCCGGTGCCCCACCTGCCGGCACCTCATAGGTCGTCGCCCGCAGCGCCTCGTCGCTGACCCGGACTCGGGTGAAGGCGGGCACGTCATTGTGAACGCTCTTGCCTTCCCAGCCGAGGCCGGGAACGTAGTCATAGAACTTCGACCCAGATGACGAGGTCAGCGTGAGGTAGAGCGTCTGCCCGTCCTCTTTCTCTTCCTCGGCTCCTGCTTCGGAGCCCTCAACGGGCTTGCCTTCGCCGTCCATGAGGAAGGTGCGGTTATAGATGTGGTCGTGGCCGGAGACGACGAGGTCGATGTCATTGCGGGCCGCGACCGGAGGGATCGCCTTCCGCAGCCGCTTCACATCGAGGTCGCTCCAATGGGTTGCCGTCGAATAGATCGAGTGATGGAACCCGAGAACCGTCCACCGTGCCTGGTCACCGTGCTCGGCGACGACCTCGTCGATGAACTCGGCGTGGGCATCCATGTCCGGGCTGTTCGAGTTGATGTTGAGGAACAGGACCCCGTCCTCGATGAACCAGTAGTCGCCGCCGGAGGTGATGACGCCGCCACCGCCGTGATCCTGGCTGACATTGGGGCGGTTGAAGTGCTGTTCGTAGGCTTTCGATGACACATCGTGGTTGCCGATCGTCGTTGCCTGCGGGATCGTCCGGGTCGCTTCCGGTGCCAGGTATTGAGCGTACTGCTCCTGGTTGCCGGCGGAGTTGACCTGGTCTCCCAGCGAGTAGATGAAGCTCGGGTCATCGGCGGTGGCCGCTGCCGAAGACAGGGTCCGGTCCCAACCGGCAGCGTCGTCGGGATCCCCGCCTCCGGCGCCGACCTGGGGGTCGCCGAAGACGAGGAATTCGTCGTCTCCTCCAGCAGATCCTGTGGCGAACTGCTCCACCTCGGTGTACCCGTCCTCTTCGCTGCCGACCTGGTAGGCGTAGTCAGTGCCAGGTTTCAGGTCGGTCATGCTCGCATGGTTGAAGTGACGCTTGAGGTCGGTGGCAAGGCCCGAGTCCGTGGTCTCAGCCTTGTCAGCATCGGCGGGGAGCTTTCCGCCGTCGAGCTCACTCGCCGGCGCCCACCGGACCTCTCCCCCGCCGGCACTCTCGCTCATCCACGAGAGATTGCGCGCCGTGGAGTCGGCCCCGACCTGCAGTACGGGATCGGTGATCGCCTCACTCCCCGCATCCGCCTCGGCGGGCGAATCCGTTCGGTCCGGGCTGGGAGCCTGAGCAGAGTCGGCATTCGTGCCCTGGGTCGCGGTCGACCCTCCGGAACCGAGAGATGGTTCGGCACGCACGGGAACCGGGGCCGCCACCAGAGCGGCGAGCAGGGTAGCGGCGGACAGGGCACTGAGCGGTCTCTTAAGTCGATGCGTATTCACCCGCCCATTCCTACTGACCAGTAGTGTCCGGTTGTTCGAGGCCCATCGACGGGAATGGGAACGGGAAGTGAATCCTCGATGACCGCCCCCGGCCTCCCCGTCGCCACGGATCCCGGTCGCTGCTCCGCTCCCCTGTTGTACAGTGGTGGCTACGACAGGGGAGCGCCGTCAGGGGCGCTGAGAGTGCAGAAGAAGCTGCAGACCCTCGAACCTGATGCGGTTAGCACCGCCGAAGGAAGTCGAGACTCTTCACCCCTCCTTGAAATGAGGAGGCACAATGCCGAACACCACCACGCCGAGCACCACCCCCACCTCTTCACGCGCCTTCACCGCGGCGCCGAAATCCAAACAGTGGCGGGTCGTCGACTATGTCACCACCGCCGTTCTCGGCATTGCCGTGGGGCTTGTGTTCTGGGTGTTGGCGCTGAGCTGGAAGGTCCTCGAACTCGCCTTCCAGGCATTCCCGCCGTCGATCGGTCTCATCGCAGGACTCTGGGTGCTGGCCGGTCCGCTCGCCGGTGCCATCATCCGCAAACCCGGTGCCGCGCTCCTGTGCGAACTCATCGCCGCCATCGTCGAAGCCGTCCTCGGCTCCCACTTCGGAGCGACAGTTCTGCTCTCGGGTCTGCTGCAGGGTCTCGGTGCCGAACTCGTCTTCGCCGCCTTCGGCTACAAGCGCTTCACCCTGTGGGTAACCGCCGCTTCGGGCATGCTGGCGGCTGCGTTCATGGCAGTGAGCGAGAACATCATGTACAACGCCGAATGGCAGTTCGCCTTCCAGGCGATCTACGCCGTCTGCGCGATCGTCTCCGGCCTCGTCATCTCCGGGATCGGCGCCTGGTTCGCCTACCGGGCGATCGCGGCTACCGGAGCGCTCAGCTCCTTCGCCTCAGGCCGACTGCGCTGATGGCGCTGCCGATCACGGCCGCCGGCTTCTCATGGACACACACCGACCGTGACCGGCCGGCAGTCGGACCGTTCGATCTGCAGATCACGGCCGGAGAGAAGGTGCTGCTGCTCGGTGCCTCCGGGGCCGGCAAATCGACGTTCCTTCACGCTGTCGCCGGTGTCCTGCCCGAGGAATCGGGTGAGGCCACCGGTGAACTCCTCGTCGGCGGCGAAAGACCGGATCCTCGCCGAGGCAACACCGGGCTGGTCCTCCAAGATCCCGATTCGCAGGTGATCTTCTCCCGCATCGGTGATGATGTGGCGTTCGGGATGGAGAACCTCGGACTCCCGTCCGAGACAATCAAGGCTCAGGTTCCCAGATCTCTGCGGGCGATGGGGCTCGATTTGCCGCCGGAGCATCCGAGTGCCGCTCTGTCCGGCGGGCAGAAGCAGCGGCTGGCTCTGGCCGGGATCCATGCGATGGCCCCGGAGGTCATCGTCCTCGATGAACCGACGGCCAATATCGATCCCGCCTCGGCCGCCGAGGTCCGCGATGCCGTGCTCACCGTGCAGGCCGAGACACAGGCGACCATGCTCGTCGTCGAACACCGGGTGGAGCTGTGGATCGATCACGCCGACCGGGTCATCGTGCTCGGCCGTGACGGAATCGTCGCCCAAGGTCCGCCCTCGCAGATCTTCTCCGATCCGGACCTGACCGAGACGCTCATCGACTGCGGAATCTGGATGCCGCGGCGCTCCCCCACCCCGCGCCGAGGCGGGATCGACCGAATCGGCGGAACGTCGTGCCGCCTCGGCGAGGTTCTGCTGCGCACCCATCGGCTCAGCGTTGCTCGACCGCGCATGGCCGCCCCCACCGCGGCCGGCCTGGAGCTGAGCCTGCGTGCCGGTCAGGCGCTCGGAATCGTCGGTGCGAACGGGGCAGGCAAATCGACGACGGCCCTGACCTTGGCGGGGCTGCTGCCCGAATTCTCCGGGCAGGTCAGCGCCGAGGCGGCCCTGCGGGAAGGAGCCAAACGGGCCCGGCCTTTCGCCTGGCCGTCGAAGCAGTTGGCGGCGCGCATCGGCATGGTCTTCCAGGAACCGGCGCACCAGTTCCTCACCTCGAGCGTGGCGACCGAACTCGAGCTGGGTCCCCGACTGGCCGGGTGGTCTGCCGCCGAGTCGCAGGCTCGGGTGGATGAACTTCTTGAGGGACTCGGGCTCACCGGCTTGACGCAGGCTCATCCGCAGAGTCTCTCAGGTGGGGAGAAGCGACGCCTATCGGTGGCGGCGATGCTGGCTCCCCGGCCCCGGGTGCTCATCGTCGATGAGCCGACCTTCGGTCAGGATGCGCTGACGTGGGCGGGGTTGGTGGAGATGTTCCTCGATGTCTTGGAACACGGTTCCGCGGTGGTCGCGGTCAGCCACGATCAGGCGTTCCTCGAGGCCATAGGGGCCGATCTCCTCGAGCTCGGCGACCGCAGCAGCGCAGAACAAGCCGGCGCCAATGGGTCGGATTCGCATGTCAGGGCGGGTGATAGCGGTGAGTGACAGTCTCGATATGCATTCTCGCCCCGCCTCCGAGGTCGCCGCAGAGGATCCGGGGCAGCTCATCCCCGTGGTGCGTTCCACCGCTTTGGCTCGGTGCAATCCGCTGACGAAGATCGCAGTGGCCCTCATCCTCATGGTTGGGGCGCTGTTGAGCATCGATCTCGTCTCTGCAGGGGTGGTGCTGCCCGCAGCGCTGCTGGCTCTGCCTGCGACGGGACTCGATCTGGCGGCCGCGGCCAAGCGGCTGTGGTTCCTACCCGCCGGAGCTCTGCTCGCGGCTTGGGGCACGGCGCTGCTGGCGGAGAAGACCGGGGATGTGGTCGTCGACTTCGGTCCGATTCTGTTCACCACGGGGTCACTGGCCGCGGCCGCGGCGATCTTCGTCCGTGCCCTGGCGTTGGCGATCCCGCTCATCGTGCTCGCGTCGACGATCGATCCGCGTGATCTCGCCGATGCGCTCATTCAGCACCTGCGGCTGCCAGAGGTCGTCGTGGTCTCGGTTCTCGCGGCCTCGCGTCTGCTCGGACTGTTGGTCAGCGAGTGGCAGGTGCTGGCGATGGCCAGGCGGGCCAGAGGCGTCGCGGGCGGTTCGCTTCTGCGGCGCACGGGCAGCCTCTTCAGCGGAGTGTTCGTCCTGCTCGTGGTCTCGATTCGCCGGGCGACGACCCTGGCGATGGCGATGGAGGGGCGGGCATTCGGTCGTCCGGGCCGCACGTGGCGCAGGCGGTCGAGTTTCGCGGTCCGAGATGTCGTGGCGGTGCTTCTCAGTCTGGCTGTCTGCGCGGTCGCAATCGGTGCGGCTCACATGCTCGGAGTCTGGAACCCGATCATCGGCTGAGGCGGATCGCGTGTCTCGGCACTGCCGTGCTCACGAGAAGTCGGAGCCGTTCCGCTGCCGGTCGATCAGAGCTGCCGGACGGTCAGAGCTCAGAGCTGTTTGAGGAAGTCCTTGCCGAAGGCCCGCCATTGTTCCAGGGCTTCGGGGCTGGGAAGCTTTGACGTGGTGAGGACGAAGAGCGTCTTGTCGTCGCTCTTCGTCTCAGCGGCGGCTTCGACCTTGATGCCGCCGTCGAGGTTCGCTCGCCAGAAGGAGCGCTTCGCCGTCTCCGAGGTGCGGGGCTCGCCGTCGAGGGCCACCTCGTTGAGGGTGTCGCCGACGAGGAAGGCGAACTTTGCGATGAGTGCGGAACGATCGCTCGGGATGGTGCGGGAGACGGCGACATCGAAGGTGCCGTCGGCGCGCTGGCCGGGGACGCGACGGCCGATCTCCTGCTCAAAGGCGACGACGGCTCCTTGGACCCACCAGCCGTGGTTGTCGACCTTGCCGTCGAACTGGGGATAGAGAGCGTCGGCGAGCTCTTTGTGACTCGCCGACGCTCCCCCGGCCGCTTCCAAGCGAGCACGGGTGTCGGCCCATGGTTCATCGAGGGCCTTTTCGATCGATGCGATGTTCTGCGCTTTGGTCGCCATAGCAGAAGTCTATGTGCTCGATCGATCCGAGATGAAGGAGTGGAAGGCGATCAGTCGATCTTGAGTTCGCCCATCTCGTCCCAGCCTTCGCCGTCGATCTTGCGGGAGATGATCTTCGGCGTCGTGGCCAGGTGCGGGCGCATCGCTTCGAGACCGGCGGCGAAATGGTCGCTCTTGACATGAGGTTCGGCACCTTCGTCGGTGAACGCTTCGACGAGCACGAACTCGTTCGGGTTCTCCAGGCTCTTCGACCATTCGAACCACAGGTTGCCGGGCTCTTCCCGCACGGCCTCGGTGAAGGCCCGCACCGCCTCGGGGAACTTCTCGACGCTTTCGGGTTTCACGTCATATTTCACGACGATGAAGATCATGGTTATTCTCCTTCAGCTGATCAGCAGTACGGGTCGATCCCAGCTTAGTTCGGCCGCAATTGCGAATCGACCGGCTCACAGCCTTTCGGCGATGAGGACGAGGAAGTCGCTGTCAGACTCGAACGGGCGGAGCTCCCAGGTGGAGAACTTCTGGTCGACGAACATCCCCGTGGCCTTGACGTCCTCGATGAAGTCGTCGAAATCATATCCGCGTCCGGCACCGAACCCGGACACGAACCGGCCGCCGTGCTTGAGCGTCGATTTGATGTTGCCCAAGGTCTGACGCCGCGAAGCCGGATCAAGGAAGGACAGGACGTTTCCGGCGCAGAAGGCCACATCGATCTCGGTGATCCCGGCACCGGCGAAATCGAAGTCGGCGAGGTCGCCGGTGTGCCATTCACCGCTGGGGAAGTCCTCCTCGGCGACGGAGATGAGGAATTCGTCGAGGTCGACGCCGAAGACGGTGTGTCCTTCGTCGATGAGCAGTCCGCCGGCCCGTCCGGTTCCGCAGCCGGCGTCGAGGATGCGCGACCCCCGCGGAGCCATGGCGTTGACGAACCTGGCCTCACCGCCGATGTCATGCCCGGCGGCCGCAAGGTCGCGCCACCGCTGCGCGTAGTTTGCCGAATGGTCGGGGTTGGCCCTGCGTACCTTGTTCCACTGATGGTCGAAGCTCATGCCCTCATCCTAGGCCGGAACCTCATGCGAAGACTTCGGTGACCACCGTGGCGACGGCCCGGACCGGATCGCTGGGGTCCGGAGAAGTCAGCACGATGATCTCGCGTCCGCCCGCCTCGGCGACCGGGTGGAGGTCGACGTCTGGCCCGCCCAACGACATCATGATCGGCGTCGCCAGGGTCAGGCCGAGTCCGGTTCCGGCGAGCGCCAACGCGACCGCGGTGTCCGTGACGATGTGGGTCTCCTTCGCGTTGATTCCCAGCGCCGAGGTAGCCAACCGCATCGCGCGGCCGAAGAGCTCCTCGGCCGGTGGGAGGATCCAGTCGGCCTCGGCCAGATCGTCATCGCTCGGCCGGGACGTCCCCGCGGGGACGACGATGCCGAAGTCCTCCTCGGCCACGGCCTCCCAGCGCAGCCCGCGCATCGGCGGCAGCGGCGCGGCCGGGTAGTTGATCCCGATCCCCAGATCGATGACCCCGTCGATGACGGCGGCCGACATGGTCTCGACATTGATCTCCCGCGCCCGAACTTCGATATGCGGATGGCGCTCGGCCAGTTCCCGCACTACCTTCGGCAGCGCCGTCGTCGATGCCGATCCGAAGACGCCGAGGGTGACGATGGCCTCTCTGCGGAAGTCCCGGCCGAGCATCGCCATCTCCGCCTGCTGCTGAGCGGCGAGGATGTTCCGTGCTCTGGGCAGCAGGGTGCGCCCGGCTTCGGCGAGGACGAGCCCACGGCCGCGACGTCGGAACAGGTCGGAATCGACGACCCTGCGCAGCGCTGAGATGTGCTGGGACACCGCCCCGACGCTGTAGCCGAGGTGGTCGGCCGCCCGCGTCATCGATCCGAATTCGGCCACAGCGACGAACGTCCGCAGCTGTCCGAGCGTCCATGTCATGGCAGCGCTCTCCTGTCTTTAGGTTTCTTGAACACAGTGTTCACAAACTCTCCCTTGTTCTTAAGTGTGATGGCAACCACAATGAAGTCAAGACGCAAACGCCGACATCGCCGTCGGCACTCTCCGCTTCCGGGGCGACCAACGACGGTCGCCCCGGCAGCAGACAGCGAGGTGAACCGTGGAATCCCCAACCGCATCAACCACCACCCCGAACACCGACGGGGTCCTCGATACGACCAGAGCCCTGCCCGCCGAAGCCTCCGTCGTCATCATCGGCGCCGGCGTCATGGGAGCGGCCATCGCCTACCACCTGGCCGAACGCGGAGTCAGCGACATCGTCATCGTCGAACGCGATACCCCCGGAGCCGGATCGACGTCGAAGGCCGCCGGAGGTGTGCGCTGCCAATTCTCCGACGAGGTCAACATCGCGTTGGCCGCCCGCGGGCTCGAAGTGCTGCGGAACTTCGAGACCGATTTCGGCGTCGACATCGATCTGGTCAGCAACGGCTATCTGTTCCTCCTCGACAACGATGACGACGTGCGCGCGTTCACCGACAATGTGGCTCTGCAACAGCGGATGGGCCTGGATTCGCGGATGCTCACCCTCGCCGAGGTGGCCGAGCTGGCCCCGTTCGTCAACACCGAAGGGCTGATCGCCGGGGCGTTCAACCCCGGCGACGGTCACTGCACCCCCGAAGCCGTCGTCGCAGGCTTCGTCACCGCCGCCCGCGAGCGCGGGGTCACAGTGGTCAAGAACTGCGAGGTCGCCGGATTCGACACCGACGGCAGGACGGACCGCAGAGCCACCTCGGTGATCACGAATCAGGGCCCGATCAGCTGCGAACAGGTCGTCGTCGCGGCGGGAGCCTGGTCCGGCCCCATCGGGGACATGGCCGGGGTCGACCTGCCGGTGAAGCCGCTGCGGCGGGAGATCATGGTCTCCGAGCCCGTCGATTTCGACACCTCGCGGATGCCCTTCACGATCGACTTCTCCACCAGCTACTACGTCCACCCGGAAGGGTCCGGGCTGCTGTTCGGCTGCCCCGATGAGGTCGATGACTGGTCCTTCAACGACAAACGCGACCCGAACTGGCTGGCCACCCTGGCCGAGCACATCGAAGCCCGCACCCCGGAACTCGGCGAAGTCGAGGCCAAACACGGGTGGGCGGGACTGTATGAGATGACGCCCGACCACAATGCCCTCATCGGCGAGGCCGAGGAGAGGCCGGGATTCTTCTACGCCTGCGGGTTCTCCGGTCACGGCTTCCTCATGGGCCCGGCCGTCGGAGAGGTCGTCGCCGACCTCATGACCGGCCGCGCCCCCTTCGTCGACGTAGCTGCCATGGACAAACGACGCTTCGCCACCACCGGACTGCGTAAGGAGCTCAATGTGATCTGAGGCCTCGCACACCCGCCCCTCACACCCCGCCTCCCCACAACGACTGAACCCCGCCGACCGGCCAAGCGACCGATCGCCACAGCAGACGACGAAAGGACAGCAATGACCGCACTGCCCACCGATCAGACCATCACCGACCTCCTCACCACAGGACTGAGCGCCTGCGGAGTGGACGCATCCGTGCTTGAGGGATCGGCCGCCTCGGCGAGCCTTCCGGCCCGCTCCCCCATCACGGGACAGGACCTCGGCACGATCGCCGCGGACACCGCGCAGACGGCGGCGGACAAGATCGCCGCAGCCCAGACCGCGTTCGAGACCTGGCGGGACGTGCCCGCTCCGGTCCGCGGTCAGCTGGTGCAGCGGTGGGGACAGCTGCTCGGCGAGCACAAGGAGGATCTGGCGAAGATCATCACCGTCGAAGCCGGCAAGACCCCCTCCGAGGCGGCCGGTGAAGTCCAGGAGATGATCGACATCTGCGAGTTCGCACTCGGTCAGTCCCGGCAGCTGTGGGGCAAGACCATGCCCAGCGAACGGCCGGGTCACCGGCTCATGGAGACGTGGCATCCCCTCGGCGTCGTCGGTGTCATCTCCGCATTCAACTTCCCCGTGGCCGTGTATTCCTGGAACACCGCCCTGGCCTTGGTCGCCGGTGACGCGGTCGTGTGGAAGCCCTCGGAGAACGCCGTGTTCGCGGCCCTCGGGGCGCAGTCCCTGTTGGCCAGGGCCGCCGCCGAGGTGGGGGCACCGGAGAACCTCGCGCCGGTGCTCATCGGCGGCCGGGACATCGGTGATCTGATGGTCCGGGATGAACGCGTGGCCTTGGTCTCGGCGACGGGATCGGTGCGGATGGGTCGCGAGGTCGGGCCCGTCGTGGCCGAGCGCTTCGGCAAGATCCTGCTCGAGCTCGGCGGCAACAACGCCGCCATCGTCGCCCCGAGCGCCGACATCGATCTGGCGCTGCGCGGAGTGGTCTTCGCAGCCGCCGGGACCGCAGGTCAGCGGTGCACGACCCTGCGGCGGCTCATCGTGCACGAATCCATCGCCGACGAGTTCGTCGACAAGGTCGTCGCCGCATACAAGACGCTGAGCATCGGATCGCCGACCGATGATGGAGTGCTCGTGGGACCGCTCATCAATTCGGGTTCGTACGATGCGATGCAGGCGGCCCTCAAGCAGGCAGAGGCAGAGGGCGGCGAGATCCTCTGCGGAGGCGGCAGGGTGCTCGCCGATGAACGCCCGGATGCCCACTATGTCGAGCCGGCAGTGGTGCGGATGCCCAATCAGAGCGCAGTGGTCAAGGAGGAGACGTTCGCCCCGATCCTCTACGTCGTCACGTACTCGGATCTCGATGAGGCACTGGAGATCCACAATGGGGTGCCACAGGGTCTGTCCTCGGCGATCTTCACTGCCGAACTCGCCGAATCCGAGAAGTTCCTGTCCCGCTCCGACTGCGGAATCGCCAACGTCAACATCGGCACCTCCGGTGCGGAGATCGGCGGTGCTTTCGGCGGTGAGAAGGAGACCGGCGGCGGACGCGAGTCGGGTTCGGATTCGTGGAAGGCCTATATGCGCCCGGCCACGAATACGATCAACTACTCCGGAGAGCTGCCGCTGGCGCAGGGCGTCGAGTTCCTCTGAGAGAACTGGGTCCTCTGAGCGAAGTGACGTCCTCGACCGGTGGGCCGGTGGGCCGATCCAAGCGCAGGCTGTCCGACCGGCGACTCTTCACGTCGTTCAAGGGCCAGCGCTGATATCACGTGGTGCACGACGCGATATCCGCGCTGACTCTTGAACGAGCGACTTTCGTATAAAAACCAAGGTAGATTGATGCCATGAGCGAAAATCCATTGCTGCCCGCTGCCTATGACGTGATCTGGTCCGGAGTCGTCGTACTGCTCGTCGTCCTGCTCATCTGGGCAATGGTGAGCATCGCCCGATCAGGACTCGACCCTCGGGTGAGACTCGTCTGGGCGATGATCGTCCTGTTGCTGCCCGTCGTCGGGCCGATCTGCTGGCTCATTGCACGACCGCAGAAGTCGGACACCAGCCTCAGCTGACGCGCAATCGCGCTCAGGTCACGCGAAACTCGGAAAAGTCGTCGCCAGTGACGACTTTTTCGAGTTTCGCGTTGACTGAGCAACTCTCGTGCAGGACAGCGTCCTCAGCGTTCGCTGCTCACGCTCTCGCCTGTCTCCGCGCTCGAAGAAGCAGAATCATGCTCACGCTGGCCGTCTGCACGCTCTCTTCGCCGCTGGTCACGGAGAAGCAAGGCGAGGCAGAGCAGCGAGCAAGCGGGAAAGATGATGAGCGTGAGGGTCCAGGGGCCACCCGAACGGAGGTCCTGTTCCCCCGACAGCACCGAGGTTGCCAAGGCGATGCCCACACTGAACGCTGTGATGATGTTCCTCATGCTCCGCACCCTACGCACCGGGAAATCAAGACACAAGCATCCTTGCACGAAGTCGGAACTGCTGCCTCGTTCACGACCCCACCTCTGAGAGGTCCCCGACCGCTTAACGCCCGCCTTCGCGCATCGATCAAGGGCTCGCTCGAATCACACGACGTAAACGGAGCGATATTCGAGCGAACCCTTGAACGAGCAGGTTTCGGGCAAAAGGCGGCTGTCCGGCAGACCGAACCGAGTGACGCTGAGCTCGGCTCGGGCCTGTCTGCTTGCCCACAGATCCGGGTGCGGCCGCGACTTCACAACCGCCGAGGACTAAAATCGAGTCTGAACCCGTGAACGCCGTCAAAACCCTGCACCTCGCTGAAGGAGACCCCTGTGATTGAGCTGAAGACGCCCGCCGAGATCGACAAGATGGCGGTGACCGGCCGTTTCGTCGCGAAGACCTTGGCCGAGCTGACCTCGATCGCAGAACCGGGCATGGACATCATGCACCTGGAGAAGACCGCGCGGAAGCTCATTGAGGATGCAGGAGCGAAGTCCTGCTACTGGGACTACGCCCCCTCTTTCGGCTCCGGCCCCTTCCGCAACGTCATCTGCCTGTCCGTCAATGACGGCGTCCTCCACGGCAAACCGCACAGCTATGTCCTCAAGGACGGCGACCTGCTCACCCTCGACTTCGCCGTCTCCATCGACGGCTGGGTCGCCGACGCCGCCCGCTCCGTCGTCGTCGGCAACCGCAGCGACGAGGACCAGCGCCTCATCGACACCACCTGGGCCGGTCTCGAAGCCGGAATCGGTGCCGCCCAAGCAGGCAACCGCCTCGGCGATATCTCGAAGGCCATCGGTGACGTCGCCGATGCCCACCGCATCCCCGTGAACCTTGACTTCGGCGGCCACGGTCTCGGCCACACGATGCACGAGGATCCGCACGTGCCCAACCGCGGCAAGGGCGGTCGCGGGCTGGTCCTCAAACCAGGCCTGACCCTGGCGATCGAACCCTGGTGGTCGTTCACTTCGAAGAAGCTCTCCGTCGACAAGGACGGTTGGACCCTGCGTCTGGCCGATGGTTCGAATGGTGCCCATTCGGAGAACACGATCGCCATCACCGAGGATGGCCCCCGAATCCTCACCACGCTCGACTGACCTGGCTGCCGCACTCTGCCGGCAAGGGGCGCCCGACGAACTCATCGTCGGGCGCCCCTCTGCGTTCGCCGGACTCCCCCGCTGCAGCGCACACCGGCCGGCTCCCTGTTGGTGAAGACGGTCTCTCGAGCAAGGAAACTCGTGTCAGCGGCCCGTGCCAGAATTGCGGTATGTCTTTCACATGCTCGGAATGCGGCTATTCGACGGTCAAATGGTTGGGACGCTGCCCCGAATGCCAGGCCTGGGGCACGCTTGAAGAAAAGGGCGCGAACTCGTCGAAGGTGAAGACGAAGGTCAAGAAGTCCAATGCGGCGAAGCCGATCAGCGAGATCGACTCGACGCTCGCGCAGGCGAGATCGACGTTCGTCCCCGAGTTCGATCGGGTGCTCGGCGGTGGCATCGTGCCCGGCGCCGTTGTCCTGCTTTCCGGTGAGCCGGGGGTCGGCAAGTCGACGCTGCTGCTCGACGTCGCCGCGAAGATCGCCATGTTCGGGGTCAAGGTCCTCTATGTCACCGGTGAGGAATCCGCCGGTCAGGTGCGACTGCGCGCCGAACGGATCAATGCCCTGGCCGACTCACTTCTCCTCGCTGCTGAGACCGATCTGGGTTCGGTCTTGGGAATGATCGAGTCCGAACAGCCGGAGCTGCTCGTCGTCGACTCGATCCAAACTCTGGCATCATCCGAGGTCGAAGGCATCCCCGGCGGAGTCACCCAGGTCCGTGAAGTCGCCTCTGCCCTCATCAGGGAAGCCAAGGCCCGGTCTCTGCCGACTGTGCTCGTCGGCCACATCACGAAGGACGGCACGATCGCCGGTCCTCGCCTTCTCGAGCATCTCGTCGATGTCGTGTGCACCTTCGAAGGTGAGAGGCATTCGCGTCTGCGCATGCTGCGAGCGGTGAAGAATCGCTTCGGCCCGACCGACGACGTGGGCTGCTTCGATATGGAGGAGAACGGGATCAAGAGTCTCGAAGACCCTTCGGGGCTGTTCCTCTCGCGCAGCGGTGCGAACCCGCCCGGCACGTGCTTGACAGTGACGCAGGAGGGCAAGCGTCCGCTGCTCGTCGAAGTCCAATCGCTCATCACAGAGTCCGCTGGCGGCCAGTCCCGTCGTTCGGTCTCCGGAGTCGATTCCTCCCGGGTGGCGATGATGCTGGCTGTGCTCAGCCAGAACGTCGCGCAGGCGAACCTCGCCAAGAGCGATGTCTTCACCGCCACCGTCGGCGGAGCGAAGCTCTCCGAGCCGGCCAGCGACCTCGCGATCTGCATGTCCCTGGCATCGGCGCTGCTCGGCAAGCCGCTGGCTCGCCACCTCGTCGCGATCGGCGAGGTCAGCTTGTCAGGGGAGATCCGCAACGTCCCCAATCTCGGCCAACGACTCAATGAAGCCAAACGGCTGGGTATCACTCACGCTGTCGTCGCCAAGGGCGCGATGACCAATGTGGCGGCGCCGGACAAGATGGAGGTCGAGGAGTGCGAACACATCGCCGGAGCGGTCGAACTGATGCTGACGAAGCAGGCTCTTCGGGAGCACAAGTGAGAAAGTCCGGGACTTTCGCACGGTTTTGGAGCATCCTGGTGTCATGACCACGACAGTTTTTCCAGCCTTCCGGACCGCCGATGCCGCAGCGACGATCGACCTGCTGGTCACGCTCGGGTTCACCGAAAGACTGATCGTGCGCAATGAACACGATCCGGCGGTCGTCGAGCATGCCGAATTCGCGCTCGGCGACAACGGCGGGATCATGTTCGGTTCGGTTCGCAACGACGGGTCGGCCCTCGATTCGGTGGGCGGCAGCTCGATCTACGTCGTCGTCGACACCGAACGCGAAGTCGACCGGCTCTACCAGGAGGTCGTCGATATGGGGCATGCGATCGTGCGACCCGTGGCGACTCAGGTTCACGGCGGCCGCGAATTCGACTTCCGCGACCACGATGGAAACTCGTGGGGAGTCGGCTCCTACCGCGGTGCCTGAGAACTCAGTCCTGCGGTTCCTCTGACTGCTTCTCATCCGAGGAGTCCCTCTCGCCGGATTCCTTTTCCGACTTCTTCTCCTCGTCGGCTTTCTTCTTCTCCTCCGCGGCCTTCTTCTCCTCGGCCTTTTCGGCGGCGCTCTTCTCGAGCTCGAACGGCGTCGGTTCGCTCTTCTTGTCATCGAGCTTCACGATGAGCTCATAGTCACCGGGAGCGAAGTCATCGTCTTCGCGGTTGCAGTTCTTGTCGACCTTGATCCGGTTCCACTTGAGCTTCGCAGTCTTCTCGGACTGCGGTGCGAACTCCGTGGAAGCCTCGGCATTCTCGTCTTTCGCCGCCGCGCAGTACTCCGACGACCACACCACATCACCGTTCTTCTCGACGATGAATTCCTGCTTATCGGTACCGACCTCGATGAGGCATGTGGCGGTGTGGCCGTTCTCGATGACCATGCCCAATTCGGGTTCTTTCCCGTCCTTCACGGATTTCGGATCGACCTTCGCCTTCAGCGAGACCTTGTCCTCCGGGCACTTTCCGCTCGCTGCTTTCTTATCCGGCACAGGTGCCGCGGTCGTCGATTCAGCCGGGGCAGTCTCCTCGGCAGCGACCTTGTCCGATCCGTCGCTGCGGCCGCCGATAGCTTTGGCGATTCCGACGATTCCGAGGACAAGAAGCCCCAGGACGAGGAGGCTGGCCACAGCAAGCGTGATGCGGCGCCGACGGTACACGTGAGCAGGCAGCTTCCCGCTAGACTGGCGAGGCTGCCCTGCAGCTCTGTTCGGCTGCGAACCACGATTGGAAGGAGTCATCGCTTTGAGCCTAGGCAATTGCGAATGAGCATCCAAATGACACACCGAGCCGGTCCCGAATCGAATCCCACAGGGTCATCCACCACCTTCCCCGAGGTGGCCGAACCTGTGCTCAGACGAGTGCAGGACACCATCATCGCCTGGTTCGAGGACACCGCCCGGGACCTGCCGTGGAGGCACCCGAACACGAGCGCCTGGGCAATCCTCGTCAGTGAGATCATGTCCCAACAGACCCCTGTCGCCCGAGTCGAACCGCGATGGCGGGCGTGGATGGACAAGTGGCCGACACCGGCCGACCTCGCCGCCGCCCCGACCGCCGATGTCCTCCACGCCTGGGACCGGCTAGGATACCCACGCAGAGCGCTGCGACTGCAGGAAGCCGCCGAAGTCATCGCCGCTGACCTGGACAACCGCGTTCCCGAAACGACCGAAGAGCTCGAACGACTGCCGGGCATCGGGTCCTACACCGCCGCCGCGGTCTCCTCCTTCGCTTTCGGTCGAAAGACGACCGTGCTCGACACGAACGTGCGTCGGGTCCTCATCCGCCTCTTCGCGGGCCGAGAACGCCCCACCACCTCACCCGGCCGGAAGGAGACCGCCTGGGCGGCGGCCCTCGTACCCGAGGATAAGCACGTTGAGTGGAACGCCGGAGTCATGGAGTTCGGGGCCCTCGTCTGCACAGCGCGCAATCCCGACTGCCAAGCCTGCCCGCTCCAGGACATCTGCACATGGAACCGATTGGGAAGACCCGCCTCGGCGACAAAGCCGAAGACTCAGAAGTGGGCAGGCACCGATCGACAGCTGCGCGGTGCGATCATGGATGCCCTCAAGGCAGCGCACGTCGCCGGTGACGGCCGACACGGTGTCCGGCTCGACGTCTTCACCGCCGCGGTGACCGACTTCGACCCCGCGCTTCTCGACTCACTGGCCGAATCGACGGCCGCAGCGGTGGCTCGAGTGCGTGAACTCAGTGCCGACCAAGACAGGATCAATCGGCTCATCTCCGACCTCGTCGACGACGGTCTGGCACAACAGGTCGACGGGCGATTGGCACTGCCGAACAGCTGAATCCGGACCCGGACGTGGCAGACGCCGCCACTGGACGTTGTGTGTGCGGCAGTCGCGTGTACCGGTCGCCGAGAGCATGGTCAAAGCCGACGCCCGCCGGTGACGGGCACGATCAGGGTCTGGCTCAGAGGTATTTGATCATCCGTGAGTTGCCCAGGGTGTTCGGTTTGACCCTGGCCAAGTCGAGAAACTCTGCGACGCCCTCATCGGTGGAGTGGAGCAGCTCGACGTAGACCTCGGGTGAGACGGGGATGCCCTTGATCGGTTCGAAGCCGAGCGAACCGAAGAAACCGGTCTCGAAGGTCAGGCAGAACACCCGGTCGATGCCGATCTCACGAGCATCGGCGAGCAGCTGCTTGATGATCGCCTTGCCCACTCCCCTGCCCCGATAGTCCGGTGAAGTGGCGACCGTGCGCGCCTCGGCGAGATCCGCCCAGATGATGTGCAGGGCGCCGCAGCCGGCGAGGATCTCGGAACCATCGGGCTGTGGATCGACGACCAGCCAGAACTCCTGCAGCGACTCGAAGTAGGTCACCGTGTCCTTGGCGAGCAGGATCCGCTCACCGGCCAGTGGGGCGACCAGGGCTTCGATGCCTTTGACGTCGCCGGTCCTCGCTCGTCGCAGGTACAGACCTCCGGGGAGTACGTGCTTGGAATGGTGGTCCTCGGAGATCCGTCCGTGATCGAAGTCGCCTGCGTGTGAGCTCATACCGACATTCAACACCATCACCGGAGGCGAACACGAAAGAGTCCGGGGAGCCGGCTGCTGCCGACTCCCCGGACTCTTATGCGTTATCCGAGAAGGTGATGAAAGATCAGGCCGAGGTCTCCGAGGATCCGCTCGAACTCGACGACCCCAGACCTGCGAGTTCGCCTTCGTCATCCTCAGCCGGCTTCAGACTCTCGGTCTCGATGCCTTCGAAGGTGAACTCAGCTTCCTTTCCTTCGCCCTTGACGTCGACCTTGATGGTCTGGCCGCGTCCGATCTCCTTGAACAGGATCTTCTCCGACAGAGTGTCCTCGATCTCGAGCTGGATCGTCCGACGCAGCGGACGGGCGCCCAGGACGGGATCGTAGCCGCGCTCGGCGAGCAGATCCTTCGCCTTGGCCGTGACGTCGACCTTCATGCCCTGATCGGCCAGGCGGCCGTCGAGACGCTCGAGGAAGAGATCGACGATCTTGATGATCTCGACCATGCTCAGCTGCGGGAACACGATCGTGTCATCGACGCGGTTGAGGAACTCGGGACGGAAGTGCTGTTTGAGCTCTTCGTTGACCCGCTGCTTCATCCGGTCGTAGTTGGTCTTCGTGCCACCCTCGACCTGGAATCCGAGCTGAAGTCCGCTCGAGACATCACGCGTACCGAGGTTGGTCGTCATGATGATGATGGTGTTCTTGAAGTCCACCTCACGACCCTGCGAGTCGGTCAGGCGACCATCCTCGAGGATCTGCAGCAGCGAGTTGAAGATGTCCGAGTGGGCCTTCTCCACCTCGTCGAAGAGGACGACCGAGAACGGCTTCCGGCGGACCTTCTCCGTGAGCTGACCGCCCTCTTCGTATCCGACATATCCCGGAGGTGAGCCGAACAGTCGCGAAACTGTGTGCTTCTCCGAGTATTCGGACATGTCGAGGCTGATGAGCGAGTCCTCATCGCCGAAGAGGAACTCCGAGAGAGCCTTGGCCAGCTCGGTCTTGCCGACGCCGGTGGGGCCGGCGAAGATGAACGAGCCGGAGGGGCGCTTCGGATCCTTCAGACCGGCGCGGGTACGACGGATCGCCCGCGAGATCGCCTTGACCGCATCGTCCTGACCGATGACGCGCTTGTGCAGCTCGTCTTCCATCCGCAGCAGACGCGAGGACTCTTCCTCGGTGAGCTTGAAGATCGGAATGCCGGTGGCAGAGGCGAGCACTTCGGCGATGAGATCGGCGTCGACGACCTTCGAGGTGTCGGTGCCGGACTTGCGCCACGCCTCGGTCTGCTCTTCCTTCTCCTTCTGCAGCTTCATCTCGGAATCGCGCTCCGAGGCTGCCAGTTCGAAGTCCTGAGCATCGATGGCGGCTTCCTTGCGGTGGCGGGCCTCGAGGATCTTCTCCTCCAGGTCACGCACCTCCTGGGGAACCGACAGACGCGAGATGCGCAGTTTGGCACCGGCTTCGTCGATGAGGTCGATCGCCTTGTCCGGCAGGTACCGGTCGTTGATATAGCGATCGGACATGTTGACAGCGGCTGCCAGGGCACCGTCGGTGACGGTGACCTTGTGGTGCGCTTCGTACTTGTCACGCAGACCCTTGAGGATCTCGATCGAATGCGCCAGCGACGGTTCGGGAACCTGGATCGGCTGGAACCTGCGCTCGAGAGCGGCATCCTTCTCGATGTGCTTGCGGTACTCGTCCAGCGTGGTCGCACCGATGGTCTGCAGCTCTCCGCGAGCCAGCATGGGCTTGAGGATCGAAGCGGCATCGATCGCACCTTCGGCGGCCCCGGCACCCACCAGGGTGTGGATCTCGTCGATGAAGAGGATGATGTCGCCGCGGGTGCGGATCTCCTTGAGCACCTTCTTCAGACGCTCCTCGAAGTCACCGCGGTAGCGGGAGCCTGCGACCAGCGAACCGAGGTCGAGTGTGTAGAGCTGCTTGTCGGCGAGGATCTCGGGGACATCGCCGTTGACGATGGCCTGTGCGAGTCCTTCGACGACAGCCGTCTTGCCGACACCGGGTTCACCGATGAGGACCGGGTTGTTCTTCGTCCGGCGCGAGAGGATCTGCATCACGCGCTGCATCTGCTCGTGCCGGCCGATGACCGGGTCGAGATCGGCCTCGCGGGCCGCAGCGGTGAGGTTTGTGCCGAACTGGTCGAGCACGAGCGATCCCGAGGGCGTTCCCTCCTCGCGGCCGCCGGCGGACACGGGTTCCTTGCCCTGGTAGCCCGACAGCAGCTTGATGACTTCCTGGCGGACGCGTCCGAGGTCCGCGCCGAGCTTGACGAGCACCTGCGCGGCAACGCCTTCGCCCTCACGGATGAGGCCGAGCAGAATGTGCTCGGTGCCGATGTAGCTGTGACCCAGCTGCAGTGCTTCACGGAGGCTGAGCTCGAGGACCTTCTTCGCCCGCGGGGTGAAGGGGATATGGCCGCTCGGAGCCTGCTGTCCCTCACCGATGATCTCCTGGACCTGGTCGCGCACCTGCTCGAGGGAGATGTCCATGCCCTCGAGTGCCTTCGCTGCCAGACCTTCACCCTCATGGATGAGGCCGAGCAGAATGTGCTCGGTGCCGATGTAGTTGTGTTTGAGAAGTTTCGCTTCTTCCTGCGCGAGCACCACGACGCGTCGTGCTCGGTCGGTGAACCGCTCGAACATATTCATCCTCCTCGGTCTTCTGATTCTTCTGAGCCTAACCACCACGAC
This sequence comes from Brevibacterium iodinum ATCC 49514, assembly GCF_900169265.1. GTDB lineage: Bacteria > Actinomycetota > Actinomycetes > Actinomycetales > Brevibacteriaceae > Brevibacterium > Brevibacterium iodinum. Next base: position 82,665 of record NZ_FXYX01000008.1, on the reverse strand, counting down.
CGCGGTTCTATTGCAGGTTTCGCCATCAGCCGAAACCGTTTGGCTGTGGGCGAAATTCTCTAGACTCGAGACCCAACGAGCTCGGCCTCGACTTCCAGGTGGCCATCGCCGAGGCGGTCGACGGTCGGTCCTGGGTGCTCCGGATACCCCGACGTCCGGATGTCGCCGCCCGAGCCGCCGTCGAGGGCCGGTTCCTTAACGCCGTCGCACCGCATCTGAGCGTCGCGGTCCCCGATTGGCAGATCCACTTCAATGACCTCATCGCCTACCCGCTGCTGCCGGGTACACCCGGACTGACGATCGACGACAGTGGTCAGCCGCAGTGGCATTTCGATGTCGAATCCTCCGAGTATGCCGCATCGCTCGGATCGGTCCTCGTCGAACTCCACAACGTCGACCCGGCTGTCGTTCGGGACACAGGCATTCCGGAGCTCTCCCCCCCCCCCCCGCCGAGTTCGAGGTGGCGCCGAACCTGCTCCGGCGGTGGACCGCATGGCTCGACGATGACAGCTATTGGCCGTCGTTCTCAACCGTGACTCATGGCGAGGTGTATCCGGCGCATCAGCTCATGGACGGACCCGTCAAACTCAGCGTCCTCGATTGGACGACCGCTGCAATCGGCGATCCCGCCAGGGATTTCATGTTCCATCACGCCAGTGTCTCGGCCTCTGCGTTCGAGAACACGAGCGCGCGATCCGTCGATGCCGGCGGTCGGATCTGGCCCCGGTTCGCCGATCACTGCGCCGAGCTCTGCTCGACGCCGCCCGTCGAATTGGGACTGTACGCTCTGCAGGCCGGAGCCCCGGGGCATATGAGTGCGGCACGAATTCAATTGAACCCGCAGAAGTGAACCGACTTCAATAGCCGTGCGGTGAGCACAGGCATTTCCGCGGCCACAGTGCAGGCTCCCTTGATTTATCTGCAACTTCATCGAACCATTTGGCTGCGCCATCAATCGATATGATTTTCAACTACTCTCCACCTGGCAATTGTCTGTGATGTTTCATCACTGCTGTGTTGCCGCAGAACCGGAAGAGGGCAATTCATATTACCGAGGCCGAGCACAAAAAGCCCGAGGGGCCAGCGAATCAATTCGCTGGCCCCTCGGACCTAATCGGAAGTTATCGGCTTTCGAATGAGCCTCTTACTTCTCCGCTGCTTCGTATGCTTCGACGATCTCGAGCGGGATCCGTCCACGATCACCGAGCTGGTACCCGTTGTTCTGAGCCCACTCGCGGATCTTCGCCGTGTCCCGCTTGGGTCCCGACGAACCCGCACGGCGGCCACGGCCGCCGGTGTTGGCTACACGACGTGCTTTGGCGATGAATGGGGCGAACGTCTCACGGAGCTTGTCGGCATTCTCGGTTGAGAGCTCGAGTTCGTACGTTGCCTGGTCGAGGCTGAAACGAACGGTTTCCGCCGCTTCGCTTCCGTCGAAATCATCCGTGAGAACGAGGCGCATTTCCCTTGCCATGTTCACTCTTTTCGTATTCAGAGGATTTTGTCGCTGTCATCTTAACATCCGTTCGGGGATTATCGTCGACTTCGCTAACTTCAATCTCGGAATAGTATTTATCTACCTGTTCGCGTTCATTGCGATCTGCGCGGACGATATTCCGGAACACATACCAGAACAGCAATCCCACACAGATCGACGGGAGCAGAGCTTTCAGGATATCCAACATAATCAGATCAGCCCTCCTGAGCCGAGTCCTCCTGCGAAGAAGCCAAAGGCTTGGTGAATGGGAACAGAATGGTTTCACGAATCCCCAAACCGGTCAGCGCCATGAGCAGACGGTCGACTCCCATGCCCATTCCGCCGGTCGGCGGCATACCGTGCTCCATCGCCATGAGGAAGTCCTCGTCGAGGCCCATCGCCTCATCGTCACCGCGAGCGGCGTCCGCGGCCTGAGCCTCGAAACGCTGACGCTGGATGATCGGGTCGACGAGCTCCGAATAGCCGGTGGCCAGCTCGAAGCCGCGCACGTACAGATCCCACTTCTCCACGACGCCCTTCTTCGTCCGGTGCTCACGCACCAGTGGTGAGGTGTCGACCGGGAAGTCGGTGACGAAGGTCGGAGCCCAGAGCTTGTCCTGGTAGAAGTGCTCCCACAGCTCTTCGACGTACTTTCCGTGTGAGCGGAAGACTCCGCCCATGTCGACGCCGTTGTCGGCGGCGATCTTGTCGAGGACGTCCAGCCCGGTCTCCGGGGTCACCTCGACGCCGGACAGCTCGGACAGGGAGTCGTACATGCTCACGACCGGCCAGTCTCCGCCGAAGTCGTAGTCCGTGCCGTCGTCGAGAGTCACGACGAGCGATCCGGTGGCTTCCTGGGCGGCATTCTGGATGAGGGTCTTCGTGAGATCGGCGATCGAATGGTAATCGCCGAAGGACTGGTAGGCCTCGAGCATCGCGAATTCCGGGGAGTGAGTGGAGTCAGCACCCTCGTTGCGGAAGTTGCGGTTGATCTCGAAGACGTTCTCGATTCCGCCGACGATCGCCCGCTTGAGGAACAGCTCCGGGGCGATGCGCAGGTACATGTCGATGTCGTAGGCGTTCATATGCGTCTTGAACGGGCGCGCCGAGGCACCGCCGTGCATGGTCTGCAGCATCGGCGTCTCGATCTCCACGAAGTCCTGGTCCGCGAAGGTCTTCCGCAGCGACGACATCACCTTCGCGCGGGTGAGCATCGTCTCCCGAGCCTGCTCGCGGGTGATGAGGTCGAGGTAGCGCTGGCGGACGCGGGTGTCCTCGGCGAGTTCGGTGTGCAGTCCGGGCAGCGGACGCAGGGCCTTCGACGCCATGGTCCAGGAGTCCGCGAGCACGGAGAGCTCACCGCGCTTGGACTTGATGACCTTGCCGTGCAGGAACAGGAAGTCGCCGAGGTCGACGTCGGTCTTGAAGTCATCCAGGCGCTCCTGGCCGACTTCGCGCAGCGAGAGCATGCCCTGCAGGCGGGTGCCGTCACCGGACTGCAGTGTGACGAAGCAGAGTTTGCCGGTGGTGCGGACGAAGACGACTCGGCCGATGACGCCGACGATGGCCTCGGTCTCCTCCCCCGCCTCGAGTCCGTCGTGGGCGGCGTGGACCTCGGCGAGGCTGTGGGTGCGGGGCACCGTCACCGGGTAGGCATCGGTTCCGTCGTCGAGGAGACGCTGGCGCTTGTCCTTTCGAATCCGGATCTGTTCCGGATCGAGGTGCTCGGGTGAAAGGTCTGCGTTCTCAGGTGTCTTCGAGTCGGTATTCGCCATGCTTCAAGGCTACCGTGGACGGGCCGTACGGGGGAATTCGGCGGTCAGTCCAGAGCGCTCAGAATCTGCTGTGCCTGGGCTTCTGTGATGCGTCCCATCGCCAGCGCTTTCGCGGCCGTCGATCGGGCGAGTGCGATGTAGCTGTTGCGCACGGCCGGGTTCGATCGGCTGAGGCTGAACTCGCTCAGTGCCGCCAGGTGCGCTTCGATGGTTCCGACGTCACCGCGGCTGATCGGTCCGGTCAGTGCCTTCGGTCCGTTCTGCATGGTGTTGGCGACGCTGGCGTCGACGAGGGTGTGGAGGACGGCCGACGGATCGGCGACCCCTGCCTCGGTGAGCAGCTCCATGGCCTCGGCGAGAATCGTGATCGAATGGTTCGACGCATGGGTGATGGCCGCGTGGTAGAGGGGACGGTCCGCCTCGGCGATGTCGATCGGTTCGGCACCGAGTTCGACGACGAGCGCCTCGCCCACCGGACGGATCGGCGCGGGCGCGGTGACCGCGATCGTCGCCTGCCGCAGACGACTGAGATCGACCTCGGTGCCGGTGAAGGTCAGGGATGGGTGCAGAGCGATGGGCAGAGCGCCGAGGCGGGTCCCGGCCTCGAGGACGTCCGTTCCGTACCGGCCGGAGCAGTGTATGAGGATCTGCCCGGCATGGATGCGGCCGAGGTCGGCCAGGCCCGTGACCAAGGGAGCGATCTCGTCATCGGGGACGGCGACGAGCACGAGTTCGGCGCGTTCGGCGATCGCATCGGGGTCGAGGACCGGTACTCCGGGCAGCATGTCTTCGGCGCGTTCGAGGCTGGCCGTCGAGGTGGCGCTGACTCCGATGATCGCGTGACCGGCCTGCCGCCAGGCCGCTCCGATGCTGGCTCCGACTCGGCCGCAGCCGATGATTCCGATGCCCAGCCGTGGTGCGTCGTCCTGGTTCATCCGTTGTCTTCCTCGTGGGTCTCGATGGGGCCGGTGTGTGCCGACTTCGCGGCGGCGTCGAAGCGTTGGCGGGCGATCCGAGTACGTTCGGCATGTTCGGTGAAGAAGCGTTTGGCAGCTTCGGCGTCCTGATGCTTCACGAGTGGGGTGATAGGTCCGGCGGTCGAGTGCACGGCCACGCTGCCCAGTCTGAGCGCTCTCGTCAGCGGCCCTTGGTAGTAGCGCAGGGACTGGACCCTGACATGGGGCACGAAGTCGACCCGGCGATCGAGGACTCCCAGGCGCAGCACGAGCAGAGATTCGGTGAGGGCATAGGCCCGTCGTTTCCAGACGAGGGGGTCGAGGATCCGTGAGGACCGCGGCTGCGCGTGGAACAGCTCCTCCGCTGCCGCAGCGTCCGGGTGTGTGGATTTCCTGTCGTACATGGCCGACCGGACGAGGCCGTCGGCCGAGATGCCCGCGGGCAGCTGCGGGTCGGGCAGGGCGAGACCCACCATGAGCAGTGCCTGGTCGATATCGCCGACAGGCAGGAGCAGATTCTCGTCGTTCTTTCCTCCATCGCTGGCGATGTTGTATTCGGCTCTCCACCAGCCGGCCCAGCGCCACAGCAGCGGCTGGTGAAGGCAGACGGCCTGGAGCCGATCGAGCGGGATGACTTTGCGGGACGTGGAGAAGAGTCCATGGCTGACGGCCAGCCCGTCTTCGCCGATGCGGACGACGAAGTTGGCATTGTCGAGGTTCTTCTTGAACCCGGCGAACGCGGCGAAGATGCCGGGCAGTCCACCGATGAGGATCGGGAGGAAGGCCTCCTCGACTCCGACGAGGAGGAACACGACGGCAATGACGACGAGGACGATGATCACTCCGACGGAGATCAAGGTTCCCGTGCTGAGCAGGGAGGACACGATGACCCGGTGGGCGGGCACACGGATGATCTCGCCCTCTTCACCGACGTCGGTCGAGAGGTTGTACGGAGCCAGCAGGTCGTTGAGGCTGCGTTCCGCTTCGTGGGAGACATCGTCGGCCAGGACGCCCAGGCGCTTGCTCAGTCGCACGCCGATGCTGTCGGCGCTGCGTTCGGGCACTGAGCGGTCGATGCCCGGCTGTTCTCCATCCGGACCTGGGCCCGGGCTGCGGTGGTCTCCGGCCCCGAAGCGTGCTGCTCCGGCTCCTGCGCCGCTGCCTGCCCCTGTATCGGCCTCGGTCCCACCGTGGTCGGCTGCGGCTCCGGGCACTGCATCGGCGGACGTCGCAGACGTCGCAGATGCGTTCTTCTTCGCTTTCACCGCGGCGAGAAGTTCATCGCGCAGCTCTTCGGCACGTTTCTTCGACAGGTACTTCAGGGAGATGTTCGAGTCGGTGCCGCCGGCGACGTCGAAGACGAGTTCGGCCATGCCGAGCATGCGGGGCAGCAGCTTCTGCTGCAGATCGATCGACTGGACGCGGTCCAGACGGGCCTTGCGCAGCTTCTTCGACAGCAGTCCCCGACGGTAGTAGATCGCTTCGGCGTCGACCCGATACCCCATGACTCGCCACGCCAGCCAGCTGAAGAAGGCGGTGAGGACCAGGATCAGAATGATTCCGCCGACGACGGCGAGGATCACCAGCGGGTGGGCGCCCAGCCATTCGGCGAAGGTGAGGTTGACTGACCGGCCGGAGGCGAGGTCTTCGACGGCGCTCTGGAAGAAGTTCTGCAGACCGTAGGCCGCGGCGATGAAGATACCGACGAGGACACCGAGGCTCTCGAGGATCGGCGTCAGCGGATGGACGCGGTGCCAGACCTCCGGTGCGGCCGCCTCGCTGCCGGGGTTCGGGGTTCCGGGTGAAGATCCGTCGCTCATGGTCACAGCCCGGCGAGATTGGCCTGGCCGAGTCCGGAGAGGCTGTCGCGCAGGCGATCGGCTTCGGCGCGGGGCAGTCCGGGGATCGTCGCGTCGGTGGCTGCCGACGCGGTGTGCAGTTTGACGGTGGCCAGACCGAACATGCGGTCGATGGGGCCGGCGTCGACGTCGACGAACTGGAGCCGGCCGTAGGGCACGACGGTGGCGCGGTGGAACATGATGCCGCGGCGGACGAGCAGGTCGTCCTCCCGTTCGGCGTATCCGATGGCGCGGGCCTGACGGAGGATGATGATCGTCGAGATGATGCCGTAGGCGAGGACGGCAATCCAGATGAGGTGCAGCCAGGGCACCTCGGAGTTGAAGATGATGGCGAAGACCATGCCGGCGATGAGCAGCGGGACGAGCAGAGTCATCGAGGCGAGGACCTCTTTCAGCCCGTACTTCGGGCTCACCCGGTTGAAGGGCACATCGGCTCCGATGGAGAAGGAGAGGTCGCGGTTCATGCTGTTTCAGCTCCCGGCGGGTCTTGGGGTGGGATCTCGCAGAATCCCTCGACGATCATACCGACGATCATGAGCACTGCGGCAGAGATCATTGCGACAAGCATACCTGCGGCCAGATCATTGCGGATCCCGGGCGCCGACAGGAAGTAGTACCCTGCGTTGCCGAGATACCAGCCGGAGAGTCCGGCGCCGGTCAGGGCGCTGGCCTTGGCCATGATCGCCACTCTCGCCGCTTGGATCGGGTCGATCTCCTTCGTCCGGTCCCCGTCGTTCCATTTCTTGATGGGCCAGCCGAGCAGGAACAGGATGGCTGAGAGGACGAGCATGCCGATGACGGCGAACCACGGCAGTCCCGGCAGTGAGAACCCCTGGCTTTCGAGCACCACGTCGACCACGATCGCGAGAACCGTGCCGATCACGGCCCAGACGGCGAGGGTGGACGAGGAGGTTCTCTGCATGGTTCCCAGTCTCTCAGATCGCGGGCGGTTATCCAGAGGTGATCCGGGCGATGTCCTGGTCGTCGAGTTCGGCCAGGACCGCGCTGATGGGGCGGCGCCCCTGTGGGGTGTCGATGAGTGTCTCTCCGACGAGTTCCGCCCAGGGAGCGAGGACGAAGGCGCGTTCGTGAGCGCGTGGGTGCGGCAGCGTCAGTCGCGGGCCCCGGCGGTACTGCTCGGCGCCCTCGTCTCCGAAGCGGATGAGGTCGATGTCGAGGGTGCGCGGCCCCCACCGGAGTTCGCGTGTCCGCCCGCAGGCGACTTCGATGCCCTGTGCCACCGAGAGCAGTTCGAGAGCCGACAGCGTGGTCGTCACGAGCACTCCGAGGTTGAGGAAGTCGGCTTGTTCGACTCCGCCCCAGGGCGCGGTGCGGAAGAGTGAGGACCGGGAAGTGACGGTGATGTCCGGATGCCGGTCGAGGGCGGCCACCGCCTGGTCGAGTGTGTCCGCGGCATCGCCGAGGTTCGCCCCGAGGTTGAGATACGCTTCGGTCTCTCCCTCGGCCGTGCCACCCGAAGCGGGCGCGGCGTCCGCAGCCGTTGCAGGCTCCCCCACCGAGGAGGCGGCAGAGCCAACACGTCTGCGTTCGACGCGGATGCGCACATCGTCGAAGGTCCGTTGGATCGGTGCCGAGGGTTTGTGGACGACGACCTCGACGTGTTCGCACAGGCTCAGGCAGTGGTCGGCGATGCGTTCGGCCAGCGTTTCGATGAGGTCGAAGGTGTTGTTCTCGACGATTCCGGCGACGTCTTCGGCGAGTTCGCCGTAGTGGATCGTCTCGGCGAGGTCGTCGGTGGCCGCGGCACGTGCGACGGAGGTGTGGAGGGTGACGTCGATGACGAAGTCCTGGCCGTCTCGTTTCTCGAAGTCGAAGACGCCATGGTTTCCGCGCACCGTCAGTCCGCGCAGTTCGATGCGGTCGGGGGCCGCCTCTGCGCCGGTCATCGCCCGGCTCCCTCAGTCCCGGAGTCCGCTGACGGGTGTGCCGCTGCTGCGGAGTGTTCCCTGACCGCGGCGATGACCTTGCAGGCGACCGCCGAGGTGGCCGGATCGTGGACCCGGACCGCCCAGGCGCCGGCCTGCGCGGAGATCGCGGAGATCGTGGCCGTGGCCTGATCCTTCGCCGCCTGTTCGGCCTGTTTCGGGTCGTCGGGGCTGAGCAGGGAGGCGATGAAGCGCTTCCGGCTGGCCGCGACGAGGAGTCGGTGGTCGAGGGCGGCGAATTCGTCGAGCGCGGAGAGCAGCTGCCAGTTGTGTTCGGCGTTCTTCGAGAACCCGAGTCCGGGGTCGACGATGATATTCGCAGGTTCGACGCCGACCGCGATGGCTTCGTCGATGCGGGTGCGCAGCTCGGAGATCACCTCGGCGACGACATCGTCGTAGTGGAACGTCGCGGAAGCATGATCGAGGTAGCCGCGCCAGTGCATGAGCACGATGGGAGCTCCGGACTCGGCGGCGACGCTGAGCATGGTGGGGTCCGACTGTCCGGCAGATACGTCGTTGATGATATGAGCTCCGGCTGCCAGGGATTCTGCGGCGACGCGGGCACGCATCGTGTCGACGCTGATGACAGCTCCGGCTGCGGCGAGCTCACGGACGACCGGGACGACTCGGCGCAGCTCTTCGGCTTCGTCGACGCGGGCCGATCCCGGACGCGTCGATTCGCCGCCGACGTCGATGATGTCGGCGCCGGCGGCCATGAGTTCGAGTCCGTGGGCGACCGCCCGGTCATGGTCGAACCACAGCCCGCCGTCGGAGAAGGAGTCGGGGGTGACATTGAGGACGCCCATGATCTGCGTCGTCTTCGCGGCTGTTTCGTCCATCGCTGTGTGATCCGTGTTCTGCCTCAGCGACCGAGGATGAGACTCATCGCTTCTGCTCGGGAGGCGCTTTCGCGCAGCTGCCCGCGCACGGCCGAGGTGATGGTCGAGGCTCCGGGCTTGCGCACTCCGCGCATGGTCATGCACAGGTGTTCGGCTTCGACGACGACGATGACGCCCTGCGGTTCGAGATGATCGACGAGCGCGTCGGCGATCTGTGAGGTCAGGCGTTCCTGCACCTGGGGGCGCCGCGCATAGATCTCGACGAGGCGGGCCAGTTTCGACAGTCCCGTGATCTTGCCGTTCTTGCTCGGGATGTAGCCGATGTGGGCGACTCCGTGAAAGGGCACAAGGTGGTGTTCGCAGGTCGAGTAGAGGTCGATATCGCGGACGAGGACGAGTTCCTCGTGGCTGATGTCGAAGGTGACGCCGAGGACTTCGGCCGGGTCGCGGTGGAGTCCCGCGAAGATCTCCTCATAGGCCCGAGCCACTCGGCCGGGAGTCTCGACGAGACCTTCCCGGTCGGGGTCTTCGCCGACGGCGATGAGGATCTCACGCACGGCAGCGGCGATGCGCTCCTGGTCGACCTTGTTGTCCTGCCCTGCGGGGGCGGGGCCGAGACCGGCGGAGACCTCTTCGATATCGGCCATCAGTCGTTGTTCCCTCTGTCTTCGTTCGTGTCGTTCGTCGCCGGTCCCCCGGTTCCCGGACCGCTTGTGCCTGGTCCTCCGGTCGGTCCTCCGGTCGGTCCCCCGGTGGGGCCGCCCGTCGGGCCGGTCGGGCCGTTCGGGTTCTCGGGTCCCGGCGGGTTGTGCGGGACGTGGGGTCCGCTGACGCCCGTGGGTCCGGCTCCGGGGATGTCGGTGGTGTCCACCTCGGCGCCGGTCGATCCTTCACCGTGGCTGCGTTCGCTCTGCGGTGCGGGCGGAACGATGGGGCCGCGTTCGGACACGGGGCGATCGTCGTGGGCCAGCCACACTTCGCGGGTGGCGCGTTTGACGACGGGGGCGAAGATCTCCTCGAGGGCGGCCTGGTCCAGCGTTTCGCGTTCGAGCAGCTGGTAGGCGAGGTTGTCGAGCACATCGCGGTTGTGCGTCAGCGCCCAGTAGGCGTCGGCGTGCGCGGAGTCGATGAGACCGCGGACCTCGCGATCGATCGAGGACAGGGTCGAATCCCCGTATTCGTCGCCGCCGCCGTAACCGCGGCCGGCGAAGGGTTCGGACTGGTCGTCGCCGATCTTGACCATGCCCAGTTTCTCGCTCATTCCGTACTGGGTGACCATCTTCCGGGCGATGTTCGTCGCCTTCTCGATGTCGTTGCTGGCGCCGGTGGTCGGGTCGTGGAAGACGATCTCCTCGGCCACACGCCCGCCCATGGCGTAGGCGAGCTGGTCGAGCAGCTCGTTGCGGGTCGTCGAGTATTTGTCCTCGCTGGGCAGCACCATCGTGTAGCCGAGTGCGCGTCCGCGCGGGAGGATCGTCACCTTCGTCACCGGGTCGGTCTGGTTCATGGCCGCGGCGACCAGTGCGTGCCCGCCCTCGTGGTAGGCGGTGACGAGGCGTTCCTTGTCGTTCATCAGTCGCGTCCGCTTCTGCGGGCCGGCGATGACACGGTCGATGGCCTCATCCAGGATCCGGTTGTCGATGACCTTCGCATTCTCACGTGCGGTGAGCAGGGCCGCCTCGTTGAGGACATTGGCCAGGTCCGCACCGGAGAAGCCGGGGGTCCGCTTCGCCACCTGCCCGAGGTCGACCTCCTCGGCCAGCGGCTTGTCGGCGGCGTGGACCTCGAGGATGTGCTTGCGGCCCTTCATGTCAGGGGCTTCGACGGGGATCTGCCGGTCGAAGCGTCCGGGACGCAGCAGCGCCGGATCGAGGACGTCGGGACGGTTGGTCGCGGCGATGAGGATGACGTTCGTCTTGACGTCGAATCCGTCCATCTCGACGAGCAGCTGGTTGAGCGTCTGTTCGCGCTCGTCGTGTCCGCCGCCCATTCCGGCGCCGCGCTGGCGGCCGACGGCGTCGATCTCGTCGATGAAGATGATGCAGGGAGCGTTCGACTTCGCCTGTTCGAACAGGTCACGAACTCGGGAGGCACCGACGCCGACGTACATCTCGACGAAGTCGGAACCGGAGATCGAGTAGAACGGGACTCCGGCCTCACCGGCGACGGCTTTGGCCAGCAGGGTCTTGCCCGTACCGGGCTGTCCGTAGAGGAGCACGCCCTTGGGGATCTTCGCCCCCACTGCCTTGAACTTCTCCGGCTCGGCGAGGAACTCCTTGATCTCTTCGAGCTCTTCGAGGGCCTCGTCGACTCCGGCGACGTCCTTGAAGGTGACGTCCGGCTTCTCCTTGTTGACGAGCTTCGCCTTCGACTTGCCGAAGTTCATCATCTTCCCGCCCGACATCTGCGAGATGAGGAACCAGAAGACGACGAAGATGATGACGAACGGGATGAGCGTGCCCAGCAGCGACATCAGCCAGCTCTGCTTGGGCACCTCGTCGGTGAAGCCCTTGTCCGGGCCGGCGGAGTCGACGACCTTGACGACCTGCTCTCCGCGCTGTTCGACGTAGAAGAACTGGACCTTCTTGCCGAAGTCCTTGCCGTCGACCTTGTAGTCGTCCTTGAGAGTGAGGTCGACGCGCTGGTCCTTGTCGACGATCTTGGCCTGTTCGACCTTGTCGTCCTTGAGTAACTGCAGACCCTGTTCGGTGTCGATCTGGCTGAACCCGGACTGACTGAACAGCAGAGCACCGATCGATACGACGAGCAGCGCCAGGACGATCCAGACCAATGGGCCCTTCGTCGCCTTGTTCAGCAGGGGGCGACGTTTGTTCGACTCGGCCATAAGTCCTCTCAGGAAAAAGATGTGGGCAACCGTTTCAGGCTACCGAGGCTGCCTGGGAACATCCCCCACAGCCTAGTACTTCGCACCCCTATAGCCCGAATGCGGACCGGATCTGTTCCGTCACAGACCCCGGACTCGGCCCGGGTTCGCCGCGGGCGTAAAAAGCGGTGCCAGCGGACTCAGCTGTAGACGTGCTGGGCCAGGGTCGCCACGAACGGCACATTGCGGTACTTCTCCGCATAGTCGAGGCCGTAGCCGATGACAAATTCATTGGGCACGTCGAAGCCGACGTACTTGACGTCGATGTCGACCTTGACGGCTTCGGGTTTGCGCAGCATAGTGCAGATCTCGACTGTGGCAGCTCCGCGGCTGCGCAGGTTCTGGACCAGCCAGGACAGAGTGAGGCCGGAGTCGATGATGTCTTCGACGATGAGGACGTGCCGATCGGTGAGGTCGGTGTCGAGGTCCTTGAGGATCCGCACGACGCCGGAGGACTTGGTGCCCGAACCGTAGGAGGACACGGCCATCCAGTCCATCGTCACAGGCGAGTGCAGGGCCCGGGCGAGGTCGGCCATGACCATGACGGCGCCTTTGAGGACGCCGACGAGGAGGATGTCCTTGTCTTTGTAGTCTGCATCGATGGCGGCGGCCAGTTCAACGAGTCGTGCGGCTATCTGCTCTTCCGAGACGAGTACTTTTTCGATGTCATTGCCGAGATCGTTGATGTCCACGAGTGTCGATTCTCCTCAGATGCGGGTCCTGGAGATTCCATTATGGGTCACTTTGCCTCACCGGTGCCAGTGGGCCCGGATGTCTGTGCCAGTTCGTCGTCGACGGCCCCCGGACCGGCCGACAGCCAACCGGTGATCGCCATGAGCACGGAGATGATGACCATGAACCACAGCGGCACCTGCCAGCCGCCGCTGACCCCGAACAGTCCGCCCACGGCCAGGGGGCACAGTGCGGCGAGCACATAGCCCGAGGATTGGACGAACGCCGAAGTCGAGGCGGTGACGGAGACCTCGCGAGTGCGGGAGGTGATGAGCGCCAGCGCGGCGGGGAACGCGAATCCGCCGTATCCGAGCAGAGCCGCCCACAGCCAGGGGAGGCTGACCGGGCTGAGCAGCAGTCCCGTATAGCCGGCGACGGCGCCGGCCCCGAAGGAGACGAGGAAGGCGCGCGGGGCGATGCCCCGGACGATGATCTGCGGGGCGAGGAATCCGCCGGGCAGACCGCCGAAGGTGACGATCGTGAGCATGATCCCGGCGAGGAAGGGGTCGAGTCCGGCGTCGCGGTAGATCTGCGGCAGCCATCCGAATTGGAGATAGGCATTGGCCGATTGGAGGCCGAAGAACATGGCCATATACCGCGCCTTGGGCGAGGTGAATACCGCTCGCCGAGGCGGCGCCTCCTCCTGCTGCCCACCGGGCTCCGCGGCCTGTCCGGAGAGGACGGGCACGGACTTCAGCGACCCCAGCACCGCCCAGGTGATGAGCGCGGACAAGGGCAGGACCAGCCAGAAGCCGAGACCGAAGCGCCACCCGCCGACCTGTTCGGCCAGGGGCGCAGTCAGCAGCGAGGGCAGCATCGAACCGAGGCCGAGCGAGACCGTGAACGTCGTCGCGCCCAGGGTGGGCCGGTGCGGGAAGCGGGACTTGACGTAGACGGGCAGGATGACGTTGCCGATCGACATTCCGGCCAGGGCGAGGACCGTAAGCAGAGCGAAGGCCACCCATTCGGTGACGATGGCGCGCAGACCGATGCCTGCCACGATGAGGGCGGCGCTCAGGGCCAGAGCGGAGAACAGACCGAGGCGCTTGAGCAGGGGTACGGCGATGATGCCGCAGACGGCGAACACGAGTCCCGGCAGAGCCGTGAGCAGACCGGTCTGCCATTCGGCCAGGGAGAATCCGTCGCTGACTTCGGAGAGCACAGGCCCCAGGGATGAAGCGGCTGGGCGCAGCGAGGCGGCGATGAGGACGAGGCAGGCCAGGGCCAGAACGTCGAGGCCGCGGTTGCGTCGGAATCCCTGCACGGGCGAAGTCGTCATGGCCTCATCCTTTCAGACCGCTGCAGTCGTCGTGCGCGCGAGCCGCGGCCCCTTAGAGGCACGCAGACAGGCACAGCTTCCGATGGTATACCGTTTGACGGTCGTAGGCTGAGCACATGATCGTTGTGAAGAATGTGCGCCTGTTCCCACGCACCCCCGATGCTCCCGCCGTCGACGTCGAGATCACCGAAGGACGGTTCTCTCGCCTCTCCCCCGCCGAGGATGCCGCCCCCGATTCCGCGCCACCGGCGACCGGAACGACATCGACCGGGACCGAGGTCATCGACGGCGCGGGACGGATCCTGCTGCCTGGCCTCGGCGATGTCCACGCTCATCTGGATTCGAATCGGATGGGCCAGACGTTCCGTCCGCACACCGCCGACGGCACTCTGCACGGGTACATCATGAACGATCGCGAGAACTGGCGGCAGGGCGAGCGCAGCGTCGCCGATCAGGCCGCGTACGCAATTGCGAAGATCATCGCGTCCGGAGGCACGCGCATCCGCTCACACGCACAGGTCGATTCCGACTGTGGTCTCGAGCGCTTCCACGGGGTCAGGACCGCGCTCGAGGCTCAAGCCGATGTCCTCGACTTCCAGATCGTCGCCTTCCCGCAGGCCGGAATCATGCACGAGCAAGGCGTCGAAGAGCTGCTCGATGCGGCTCTGAGCGAGGGCGCGAACCTCGTCGGCGGACTCGATCCGCTGCTCTACGACCGGGATCCGGTCTCCCACCTCGAAGTCGTCTTCGGCCTGGCTGAGAAGCACGGCAAGGGCATCGACATCCACCTCCACGAGGCGGGCACCGCGGGACTCTTCACGCTCGAGGAGATCGCTGCGCGTACTCGAGCCGCGGGCATGACCGGGCAGGTCACGGTCTCCCATGCCTTCGCGCTCAACACGAACCCGGAACCCGAGGTCGCTCGGATCCTCGATGTCCTCGCCGAGGCGGGAGTGGCCCTGACGACGGTTGCCCCGGCCAAGGGTGCGCTGCCGCAGAGACTCATCCGTGAGCGCCGAATGGCTCTGGGACTCGGCGAGGACGGTCAGCGGGACTACTGGAGTCCCTATGGTGACGGCGATCTGCTGCGCCGGACCTGGCAGCTGGCGTTCACGAACGGGTTCCGTGCAGACGCAGATATCGAAGGCTGTCTCGACATCGCCTCACGCGGAGGAGCGCAGGTCATGGCCGGTGCTCGTCCCGACGGTTCGGCTCTGGTCGACGATTCCCGGTTCGGTCTGGCGGTGGGCGCTCCCGCCGACTTCGTGCTCGTCGACGCCGACACGGTCACCTCAGCGATCATGGACTGCCCACTGGACAGAGATGTGTTCAAGAGCGGTCGACTCATCGCCTCCGGCGGCGAATTGGCAGGCGGGCCGCGGCTGAACTGAGTCTCAGCGGGCCTTCGCGGCGGGCTGGAACACGGCCCGACCCCCGGAGACGACGACTTCCGCGTCCCCGGGCAGGGACAGTCGACCGCGCCTGCGGTCGCGGATGAGTGCGCAGAGTTCGGCGACCCGCACCGCTCCGAGGTTCTGTCCGGGCACGCCGAGTGAGATCACCCAGCCGCGCACGACTCGGCTGAGCACGGCATCGTCGAGTGCAGTGAAGACCTCCACCGGCACCGAGACAGCTCCGCGGATCGACTGCCCTGCCGCCTCGGCGTGGGCATCGATGAAATCGGCGTCGGCTCGGCAGAGGTCGGCGGTGCGGGCGAGGTTCGCGGTGATCGGTTGGCCGAGTTCGGTTTCGAGTCCGGCCAGCAGCCGCCGGGCCCGGACTCGGGTGAACGCGATGTCGGCGTTCATCGGATCGTTCCAGATCTCGATGCCCTGTGCCTGACAGGACGCTTCGGTCTGGTCTCGGTCGAGGCCGAGCAGGGGACGCATGAGGCGACCCGCCAGCGGGCTCATCCCGGCCAGGGAGCGGGTGCCCGATCCGCGCATGAGGCCCAGCAGAACGGTCTCTGCCTGGTCGCTGCGGGTATGGGCGGTGAGAATCCAGTCGGCTCCGGCCACGGCCCGAGCGGTTTCGAGGGCCGCATAGCGGGCGGTGCGCGCCGCGGCCTCGAGGCCTTCCTCGCTGGCATCGATGCTCACCCGCATCACCTCGGCGGGCATGCCCCAGGATTCGGCGGCGGCGGCGACCCGGTCGGCCACCTCGGCGGTGACGGTCTGCAGGCCGTGGTCGACGGTGACGGCACGGGCACGGATCTCACCGCGACGATGGAGAAATGCGGTCGCGTGGAGCAGCGCCATCGAATCCGCTCCCCCGGACACTGCGACGATGATGCCGGGGACAGACGTTCCTGCGACGGCGAGCGCTGCGCGCACGGCATTGCGGATGGCTGCGCTGGCCGGGTCAAGGGTCGGCCGCCTCGGCGACGATGCGCTGCGCGGCCCCTCAGCCGTGGACACGGTCGAGCCAGAGCTGCGGTTCGTGGATTTCGGCCGTGCGCGGCAGGTTCGCGGGTTCGGCATAGATGCGGGAGAAGCCCTTCTGTCCGACCTCGCGGCGGACGGCACGGACGAACTTCGCTCCGTCGCGATATTGGGCGAGTTTGAGGTCCATTCCGAGCAGATTCGTCAGGAACCCGCCTTGGGCGGCATCGCGGCGGGCCTCGAACTTGCGGCGCAGCCGGCGCACGCTCGGGATGACACCGGCGCCCACTTCGTCCATGACGACATCGGCGTGGCCTTCGAGCAGGGACAGGATCGCGGTGGCCTCGTCGAGTGCGGTGCGCATGTTCTCGTCACGGATGAGGTCGATGATGCTGGCCTCGCCCTTGGCGATGCGGCCGAGGGTGGCGAAGAGGTCGACGATCCCGCCGACTCCCGGCATCGTCAGTCGGGTCGACACGGCCCCGGAGAGCAGGGTGCGCATATGTTCGCGCAGCCACGGCGCGGTCGCGAACTGCACTTGGTGGGTGGCTTCGTGGAGGGCCACCCACATGCGGAAGTCACGCGGATCGACGTCCATGGCCGTCTCGGCGATGAGCACGGCGGGGGCGACGAACATCAGCCGTCCCGTCTCCACGGCGAAGGGGTCGAACTGGCCGAGCACGCGAGTCGACAGGAGTGAGAGCACCCCGGCGACCTCGACGGCGCCGGCCTTCGCGGTGGCGGGGCTGACCGGGGCGGGCAGGGCCGCTTCGTCGAGCATTCCATTGACGGACTGCGCGTTGGCTTTGACCCAGCTGACCTGGTCGAGGACGAGCACGGAACCGGCGGCGAGCCGTCCGCGCACATCATCGGCGTGCTCCGGCGGCAGCAGGAACGAGTCGAGCACGAGGTCCTGGGCGGTCAGCGCATTGTCCTTCATCCCCTCGACGAGTCCGTCGAGCACACCCGGTTCGGGGACCTTCGCCGCGGAGACGAGCTCACGGGCGGTGCGGGCGGCGAAGTTCTCGTCGATGATCATCGGCAGCCGCAGTTCGCGAGGGCTGTGACGATATCGTCCACGGTCTTTCTGGCTGCCAAGATCTTGTCCTTATCCACGTCGTCGATCTGGATGGAGAATACGAGGTAGCGGCCTTCCGCGTCGAGCACTCCCCCGGCCAGGGAGGTCACGGTCGACAGCGTTCCGGTCTTCGCGTGCACCACCCCTGAGGCGTTCCTCTCGTCGAGGAATCGGTCGTGCAGGGTGCCGGTCAGCCCGCCTACGGGGAAGTAGCCGACGAGCCCGGCCAGCGAGTCATCGGCGACGACCGAGGCCTGCAGGACGGTCGTGAGATCGTGCGGGGCTATCCGGTTGTCATAGGACAGCCCCGAGGTGTCGACGAGGTGGGTGCGCCCGAGATCGACGGATTCGCCGAGGGCCTCCAGGACCGCCTTGGGACCGTTCTCGAGGCTGCCGTCCTGCCCCTGAGCGATGGCGACCTCGTTGCCGAGCATCTCGGCGACGACGTTGTCGCTGTGCACGAGCGCGTATTCGACGATCTCGGAGACCGTCGCCGATTCCACCCGGGCGAGTTCCTTCGGGTTCTCGGACTCGGACGGCGCCTCCGATTCGGACCGGTCGGTCGCCTCCGTGACGCTGACCCCGGCCTTCTTCAGCTCTTTTTCGAAGATCGAGAACGCGTCCTTCGCCGGGTGTTCGCTCCGGCCCCGCCATTCGGCGTTCTTCGACCCGACGTAGGCGGTGTCGACCATGATCGGCTGGATCGGGGTGATCACGCCCTTGGCGATATCGGACCGGGACCAGCCGGAGTCGAAGTCCTCGCCGACGTAGCGGCTCGTGTCCAGGTTGAGGGCCACCTCGGTGACGTTCTGCTCTTCGAGTGCGGCCGCGGTGTCTTCGGCCAGGGTCCGCAGTCCCCCGTGTCCGTTGACCGAACCGGCATCGGAATTTCCCGCCGACAGGAGCACATCGCCGCCGCCGGTCAGCGTCAGGGTGTTCGTGTCCGCGTCGAAGTCCGTTGTCGTCGCCAGGCGCGTCTCCCCGCCGATCGCGGACAGGGAGGCGGCCGCGGTGAGCACCTTCGTCACGGAGGCGGGAGTGCGCGGCTTCGTCTCGTCCTTCGCGTAGAGGACGTCGTCGCTGATCCCGTCGCGAACCTCGAGGCCGAAGCCCTTGACCTTCGAATCCTTGAGCACGGCGTCGATCGTCTTCGGGATCTGCGTGGGCACAGGAGCAGAATCGTCGACCGCCGAGGCGGGGGCGGGCACCTGCTGGGCGTGGGCCTGCGGAGCGGGCACGGTCTGGACCTCGACCTGGGGTTCGGTGGTCAGCACGCTGGGCAGGCCGGGCACGAGGTCGTAGGCGTCGACGGCGGCATAGGTCCCGAGCACGAGGACGATGATCCCGGCGGTGATCGCACCGCCCTTCTTCCGCCTCGAGGTCGCCTCTCTGCGGTCGCGACGCGGGGAGCCGGAGCCCGACGGGTTCTGCGGCGCATCGGTGTCGTTCAAACGCAGACTCTCATTCCTCGACGACCGTGAGGCGGTCGCCGTCGGTGGGCGGTGATGGGGACTTGTACCATCTATTCTAGTGATGCACCCCTAACGTGAAGGAGCACTATGGAACTGCTGGCCACAATCGAGATCCCCCAGGGGTCCCGCAACAAGTACGAAGTCGATCATGAGACCGGTCGGGTCAAGCTCGATCGCTACCTCTACACCTCGATGCAGTACCCCGCCGATTACGGCTATATCGAGGACACGCTCGGAAACGACGGCGACCCTCTTGATGTGCTCGTGCTGCTGCCCGAGCCGCTGTTCCCCGGTGTGCTCATCGACATCCGTCCCATCGGCATGTTCCAGATGGAAGACGAGGCCGGCGGCGATGACAAGGTCCTCGCCGTGCCCGCCGGAGATCCTCGCTGGGACTCCTACACCGACATCTCGGATGTGGACAAGTTCATGCTCGACTCGATCGAACACTTCTTCTCCCGGTACAAGGACCTCGAGCCCGGCAAGTACGTCAAGGGTTCGAGCTGGGCCGGCCGCGAAGCCGCCGAGGCCGAGATCAACGCCTCGATCGAGCGTTTCAAGGCCGAGGGGCACTGAGTCCCTCCCCCTCACCGTGCTGAGAACTCAGCGCTGGTCTGCGACCGCCCGGATGATGACATCCGGGCGGTTTCGTTTTGGCCCCGACCGGTCCGCAGTGTGATGACCATCACGATTTCTTAGGTAAGCCTAAGGGGCAGTGTGAGCCAGGTTATGCGATTGTCGAGTCATGAAACTCGATCATGTGTCATACGCCAGTGAACCTGACGGCTATCGTGCGACCGCTGAGCGGATCGCGGAGAAGCTCGGAGTGGCTCCCTACGACGGCGGTGTGCATCCTCGATTCGGCACCAGAAACCTCATCTTCCCCCTAGCGAACGGCCATTACCTCGAAGTCGTGGAAGCCTTGGAGCATCCGGCCGCTCTCTCGACGCCCTTCGGTCAGGCGGTCCGGGCTCGTTCCGAGCTCGGCGGCGGCTGGATGGGCTGGTGCGTCTCGGTCGACGATCTCACCGCAGTCGAAACCCGCCTCGAGCGCAAGGCTGTCGATGGAAACCGCACGCCGGAGTCCGGTTTGGAACTTCGGTGGCTGCAGATCGGTGTCAAGGGGCTCATTGCCGATCCCCAGCTGCCATTCTTCATCAAGTGGTCCGCCGACTCCTCGCAGCACCCATCGACGTATAAGACGAATGAGGGCGTCGACATCGACACCCTGCAGATCGCCGGGGACCGCGATCGTCTGCGCGATTGGCTGGGCACTCAGGATGCCAAGCCGATCTCTGAGATCAACATCGACTGGTCCGCACCCCATGGCACGCCGGGCATTATGTCGGTGAGCTTCAACACGGAGAACGGCCCAGTCACCATCTGAGCACATCGGAGTCCGCACGCACTGCGGAGTCGAAGAAGGCCAGAGGCAGTGTCGCCTCTGGCCTTCTTCAGCTTATGGTCCTGGAGTCATCAGTCGCCCTGGAACTCAGTCGGCAAGCCCTGCTCGCTTTCCGTCCCGTCTGCGTTCTTCCGACGCAGATGAGCGGCCGTCGCCATCGCACCCCCGACGGCGAGGAGACCTGCTCCGCCGCCGAGCAGCGGCAGAGTGCTGTCCGAACCGGTCCACGGCAGTTCACCGCCGCCCGAGCCGGACCCACCTGAACCGGACCCGCCTGAACCCGAGCCGCCGTTCGAAGAACCGCCGCCCGAACCGGAACCTCCGGAGCCGCCCGAACCGGAACCTCCGTCGCTTCCGGCACTCGCTGCCGCACCAGCTGCCGCGGCATCCTTCGCGCCGTCCTGCGACCCGGCGGTCGATCCGGAGCTGTCGGCGTCCGTTCCGGTCCTGTCGCCCTTGGCATCGGTGTCCTCACCCGTTCCGGCACCATCTGAGCTGCCGTTCTCGTCCGAGTCCTTCGCCCCTTCATCTGTGCCGTCGGCGTCGGAATCCTGGTCCTTCGGCGGTTCAGTCGGGTCCGGTGCCGATCCGCCGTCGCCCTTGATGACCTGCACGACAGTCGGCCGCGGCATCGCGGCCACTCCCTTGTCGACATCGGTTTCCTTGACATAATCGGGGAACTGCGAGTGCTGATCGGCATAGGAGCCGTCCTCACCTGGGTGCTGAACTGCGACGAAAGCTGACTCATACTCGGCGTGGACGAGTGGTCCGCACACCTCGGCTTCACGAGGCACGGACAGGAACTGTTCGACCCGGCCGCGCTGGTCGCCGTCGATCGTGACCTTGAACAGTCCGTCGCAGTAGCCGATGCCGTCGGGAGCGCCGTCGGTGGAGATCCACAGGTTTCCGGCGGTGTCGAAGGCGACATTGTCCGGGCAGGAGATCGGTGAGACCTGATCGGCAGGGAAGCCGGAGAAGTAGGTGGCGTCGCCCTGTTTCGGGTCCCCGCAGACCAACAGCAGCGTCCAGTCGAATTGGGTGCCCGTGTGGTCGCCGGACCTCTCGGTGATCTCCACGATGTGCCCGTCGCGGTTCTCCGTGCGCGGATTGGCCTCGTCGGCGGCGGCCTTCCCATCGGTGCCTCGATCGGAGTTGTTCGTGCACGCGACGTAGATGCGGCCGTTGACCGGGTTCGGTTCGACGTCTTCGCAGCGGTCCATCTTCGTCGGCCCGACCTTGTCGGCGGCCAGACGGGTGTTGACGAGGACCTCTTCGACGGAGAATCCTGAAACCTGCGACTTGCCGTCCTTGACCAGCGGAAGCCACTGTCCGCTGCCGTCGAACTCGCCGTCGGCGGGCACCTTACCGCTGCCGTCGATCTCGGACTTCGGTGAGTTGCCGGTGAACTTCGCGACGTAGAGGTCGCCGTCGGTCAGCAGCGTCTTGTTGTGTTCGCGGTCGCCCTCGACGTAGGTGTCCTTCGAGACGAACTTGTAGAGGTAGTCGAACTTCTCATCGTCTCCCATATAGGCCACAGCGTGGCCCGAATCGGAGATCGTGATGTTCGCCCCTTCGTGTTTGAAGCGGCCCATGTTCGTGTGCTTATGAGGGGTGGAGTTCGGGTCCCAGGGGTCGACTTCGACGATCCAGCCGAACCGATTCGCTTCGTTCGCGTAGCCCGGTTTGTTTGTATCGAATCGGTCGACATCGGCTTCCCATCCGTTGGCCGAATCTTCGCTGTCGAGACCGTAGCGCTTATCGGCCGCCGATGTGCCCTGCGCCTTGAAGTACGAGTTGAAGTTCTCCTCACCGGACACCAGAGTGCCCCAGGGGGTGAGCCCGCCCGAGCAGTTGCCGAGAGTGCCCTGCGCCTTGTCACCGTTCGGGTAGTCCTTCGTCCGCAGCAGATCGGAACCGGCAGCGGGACCGGTGAACTCGTACTCGGTGTCGATGAGGAACCGGCGGTTCTTCTTTCCGTTGACATCGATCGTCCACGTTGACTTCTCGTCCGTGCGGATGAGTTCGGCGACGGTCAGTCCGTGGGCTTCGCGGCTGATCGCCCGCTGATCGGCTCCATCCATGTCCTCGGGGTACATGATGGCGTCGTTCGTGTATTCCTGGTTGGCGAAGAGCACGGCCCGGTTGGAGTCGTCGGGGTCGATCTGGATGGACAGGAAGTCGTTGTTGTAGCCGAACTGGCGGCGCTGCGCCTCTGGGCTCTGATTCTCCGGGTCGAACCTCGGGGAGTCGGGGAACAAGGGGTCTCCCCAGCGGACGATCGGATGCCAGGAGTAGCCTTCGGGGACGACGAATTCGTCGACCTCGTGCTGGACCGGGTCGATGGCGGTGAAGGCCAGACTGCCTGCGGTGGCTGCGGCCGCAGAGCGTGCGGTCGGGCTGGGAGCGGTGGTCACTGCGATGGCCAAGGCACCTGCAGCCGAGGCACCGAGAACCGCGCGACGGCTGAGCTTCGCATTGACGATATCGCGGAAATACCCATTTGCCGATGTGTTGCAGGTGGCCTTGAGGCAGGCGTTGTCGCACTTCAGTGCGCACGTGACGGGGCTGCGCTTGCCACGCACATGGTCGGTCATCGGCAGAAAGGCTCGCATCGGTTCCCTCCTTGTATCGGGTATCTTCCCAGTCCGGGGCCCACCCGGTACAGAGGACGGAGCCGGAAGGACTCACCCGATCGAGACTGTCACCGGCAAGCGGCCTTGGAACTACCCGTCGGTGAATCAGAGGTGAACCCGGAGGGAGGAATGAGTGTCGCGTTCGCTTGTCCCGACCTCGCCTGTCCCGACCTCACCTGCAGCACTCAGCCGAAGTCGACGAGGGCGAGCACTCCCGGGGCGAGGAACCCGACGGCGTCGATGATGACATGCGCCCACACCAGCGGCATGAGCCTGCCCTTGCGCAGGAAGTACCAGCCGAAGATGATGCCCATGGCGACGTTGCCGATGAACGGGCCGATGCCCTGGTAGAGGTGGTAGCTGGCGCGGAAGAGCGCCAAGGAGATGATGATCGGCCAGGGTCCGAAGCCCAGCTGCCGCAGTCGCAGCGCCCCGAAGCCGAAGATGAGCACCTCTTCGAGGATTCCGTTCTTCGCCGCCGAGAGCAGCAGCACGGGAACCGTCCACCAATGATCACCGAGGTTGGACGGCTGGATCTCGGCAGTGATCCCCAGTGCCCTGCCGCCCGCATACACCCCGAGGGTGCCGATGCCGATCACGAGGAAGATGAGAGCGCCGTGGCCGAGGTCACGGAGTCGGTGCCCGTCGACTCCGAGCCTGATCGGCAGCGGCCGGGCCGGTCGGTCTCGAGTGAGCAGGTAGATCGCGAGGACGACGGGCACGAGGGTGAAGCCGATGTCGAGAAGCTGGTAGATCAGGTCGAAGCCCGGCCGAGGCGAGATCGAGGTGTTGAGTTTGGCCTGGGCGTCGCTGATCGGTCCGCGCGTGGCGATGTCTGCCAGACGCACGATCGCATAGACGGATGCCTGGCCCAGGGACAGGGCCGCAATGAGACCGAGCTCGAACCACAGGCGCTTTCTCTCCTGTGGTTCGAGCTCGGTCGTCATGGACTCAACTCTAGCCGGGACGGCTCAGTGTTTGGGTTCGCCGTCCCCGTCATCACGACGCGGCTGCTGGCTGCGCAGGGTGAAGTCCGTTCCCTGCCCCTCGCCCCGGATCCCGTCGTCTCGTTCGTCGCTGCCGGTCGATTCGTCATCGCGGCTGTCACCGAGGTGGTCGGCGTCCGTCGATTCATCCGACGCCGAGGCGGTCTCCCGCTCATGCGCCCGTGCCTCGGCGGCGTCGAGGACCTCACCGCGAGCCATGTTCTTCACGTACTTCGTCTCGGCTCGGCGTTCCTTGACCCCTTCGAGCAGCAGGTAGAGCACGGGCACGAGGATGAGCGTGAGCAGCGTCGAGCTGACCAGTCCGCCGATGACGACGATCGCCAGCGGCTTCGAGATGAACACTCCCCCGCCGGTGAGTCCGAGGGCCATCGGCAGCAGAGCGAAGATCGTGGCGGCCGCGGTCATGAGGATCGGACGGTAACGCAGTCGGGCGCCGTGGACGATGGCCGTACGCAGATCGACCCCGCGGACTCGGAAGTGGTTGATGAGGTCGATGAGCACGATCGCATTCGTCACCACGATGCCGATGAGCATGAGCAGACCGATCATCGACGTCAGCCCCAGCGGAGTGTCGGTGATGAGCGAGAGCGCAACCGAACCGGTGGCCGCGAACGGAATCGAGACCAGCAGGATCAGCGGCTGCAGCAGCGACTTGAACGTGGCGACCATGATGACGAACACGATGAGGATCGCCGCGAGCATCGCCAGTCCCAGCTGCGAGAACGCTTCATTCTGCTCCTGGGTGGCACCGCCGGTGTCGACGGACACCGTATCGGGCAGGTCCACCTCGTCGAGGGCGGACTGGACCTCGGTAGACACGGCTCCGAGGTCATCGCCTTCCGGAGTCACGGACACGGTGGTCGAACGCTGCGAATCCGTGTGGCGGATCGTCGGGGCGGTCTTGACCTCCTTGACGTCGGCGACCTCATCGAGTTCGATGAAGCGCGGCTCCGAGGTCACGGGAGCGCCCGCGTTCGGATCGCCGCCCGTCGCACCAGCACCGCCTGCGCCTCCGGCACCACCAGCACCGCCTGCGCCTCCGGCTGCACCGGCGTCACCCGAACCTCCGGCGCCTCCGCCAGCTCCTCCGGCACCACCGGCCGCGCCGGCGTCACCTGAGCCACCGGCACCTCCGGCCGCTCCACCGGCGCCGCCTGCCGCACCTGCGCCGGCTCCTCCGTCGGGAGCCGTCTCTTCCGGCTTGCCCGGGATCTTGAGTTCGCGCAGCTTCTCCACGGTGTCGGCATTGCGATCGAAGAGCAGCACCGAATGGGAGACATCGTCGATAACGACCTCACCGATCTGCTGACCGTGCATGGCACGCTGCACATACTGACCGATGGCCGCCTCGGTGAGGTTCTCCTCCGCGGCCTTCTCATGATCGACCCTGACTTCGATCACGGGCTGGACAGCGGCGGTATCGCTCGTCACCGACTGCGCCGAGGACACGCCCTCGAGCTTGTCGCTGACCTTGTTCGTCGCGTCCTCGAGTTCCTGGGGATCGGTGGCTGTGAGTGTGACGTCGATGGTCTGCGCACCCGGGGTCGAGCTCTGGCTTGCCACCTCGACGTCGCCGGCACCCTTGAGGCCGTCGAACTGCTTCTGCAGATCCGCGGAGATCGACTGCGCCGAGACTCCGGACTTCGTGTTGACGATATAGGTGCCCGTCAGCGACGAATCGTCGGTGAAGCCGAACGACGTGCCGCCGAGCGACAGCTGGTAGTTGTCGACATCGGATTCGTCGGCGAGGATGTCCTCGACCTTCTTCGCCTGCTCCGAGGCCTCATCGAGGTCGGTGCCCGGGTCGAAGGTCTGCGAGATCTGCAGGGAGTCCTGCCCGGTGTCGCCGAAGAGCTCGGTCTTCAGCTGCGGGATCATCGCTCCGGTGCCGGCGAGCACGAGCACGGCGATGAGGATCATGATGATCGGGTGCTTCGTCGAGAACCCGATGGCCGGCATATAGGTCTTCTGCAGTCGCGTCACCGGAGAATGCATTCCGGCAAGCTCGTCGACCGCTTCCGTTCCGTCTTCGGATTCGCTGTAGCGCGGTCCACCCGCGGCCACTCCGGTCGCATCGGTTCGAGTCGTGGCACCGGCCTGTGCGGGAGCGCCGGCCCGCTGGGACGATTCGACACTGTCTCGAGGACCGGTGTCCTCGGCTTCGGCACCGGCGGCGGCGAGGTCGCGCTTCCTGTCGGCCTTCTTCGCTTCCTTCTTCTCTGCCCGCCACTGCGACAGCATCGACTTGCGGCTGCGACGGATCTCCGCCTTCTCCGCACGGGTGAGCTTGACCTTCGCTTCACGCTGTCGCAGGAACCAGTACGCGAGGACGGGCACGATCGTCAGTGCCACGAACAGGGACGAGAGCAGGGCGATGGTCGCGGTCAGGGCGAAGGGCCGGAACATCTCTCCGGTCTGCCCGGTCACGAATGCCAGCGGCAGGAACACGGCCACCGTGGTCAGGGTCGATGCGGTGATGGCACCGGCCACCTCGGAGACGGCGGCGAGGATGTTCGAGAACTTGTCGCCGCCGGAGGCGTGGCGTCTGCGGATCGCCTCGATGACGACGATGGAGTCGTCGACGACGCGGCCGACGGAGATCGTCAGCGCACCGAGTGTGAGCATGTTGAGGGTCTCCCCGCCCATCCACAGCCCGATCATGGCGATGAGGAGGGAGAGCGGGATGGAGATGGCGGTGATGATCGTCGCCCGCACCGAGAGCAGGAAGACGAGGATGACGAGGACCGCGAAGATCAGGCCCAGCCCACCCTCGTTGAGCAGGTCGTGGATGGACTGTTCGATGAACGGGGCCTGGTCGAACGCGGAGACGAACTCCGTATTGTCACCCATCATCTTCTCGAGTTCGGGCAGCTTGTCGGCCACCGCGTGAGAGACGTCGACGGTGTTCGCGTCGGACTCCTTCATCACCGACACGGACAGCGAGGGTTCGCCGTTGGTGCGCGAGATCGACTCGATCGGCTCGTCGACGAGTTTGACGTCGGCGACGTCGGAGACCTGGATCGGTCCGTCCTTGCCGGAGATGGCGAGGTCCTTGATCGCATCGATCGAGCGGATGCGGGTGCCGACCTCGACTGGGGCCGAGCCGTCGTCGCCCTTGAGCTCACCGGCCGAGGTGGGCACACCGTTGGACTGGAGGATTCCGGCCACCTCGTCGAGGTTGGCTCCTTCGTCCTCGAGGTCGTCGCGGCGGATGCTGATCTCGACCTGTTTGGTCTTCGCTCCGGCGATCTGGATCTGGGAGACACCGTCGACTTTATTCAGCTCCGGTTCGACTAAGTCTTCGAGATTCGCCGCCAGCTCGTCTTCATCGGCATCCGAGGTCACGGACAGGGCGAGCACCGGAATATCATCGGTGCCCATCATCATGACGTTCGGTTCGACACCGTCCGGCAGGGTCGGCTGCACCTGGGAGACGGCGCGCTGCAGGGCGCGGACGACGTCATCGGAGTCATCGCCGTACTTCGTGCTCACGGTGATCTGCGAACTGCCCGCCGAGGAGGTCGAGGTCATGTCCTCGACCTCGGGCAGTGCGGTCAGCGCCCCTTCGAGTGGGTCGGTGACTTCGGATTCGACGGCCTCGGGGGTGGCTCCCTCATAGGAGGCGGTGACCGTGGCCTGTGGGTTGTCGAGGGACGGGAAGAGCTCTTGCTTGAGCGCGCCGGCACCGATGATGCCGAAGACGATGGCGACGACGGAGATGAGCGCGATGAGCGCCCGGTTCTTCAGGCTCAGCCGGGTCAGAAAACTCACGAGGGGGGACTTTCTTTGTCGTAGGCAGGGCGACGACGCAGAACGCCGACTCAACCAACCATCCTAGTGAGTGTCCCCTGAACCGCACATGAGGAAAACCTGACTTCTCTGATCAACGGCTGAGCACGCCGCGCCCCGACCACCAGCTCGGTGAAACTGCAGCAGCTTGGTCCCTGCACCGAGCTGGTGCAGTTTCACCAAGCTGCAGCGCATGTGCGGGTGCGTTTGGGCGCGTCACTCAGCCGGAGTGGCTGTGCGGGGTCGGGTCTCGCGGCCGAAGAACCACAGGCCTGCGGCGACGATGCCGAGAACGCCGGTGAGCAGGAACGCCCACGAGTAGTCGAAGTGATCGACGACGACTCCGGCGATGATCGGGCCGAGGATGGCTCCGCCGTCGAGGGCCATCTGGTAGCGGGCGAGCACTCGGCCGCCCTTGCGGTCGCGGCCGATGACGTCGGCGACGGTGGCCTGCTGAGCGGGGTTGGCCAGGCCGGAGCCGATCCCGGCGATGATGGAGAAGGCGAAGAACAGCCAGATCGAGTCGATGAAGGCCAGCGCCGCGGTGGTCACGCCGAGGACGAACAGACCCCATTGGATGAAGGGTTTGCGCCCTACGGTGTCGGCGAAGCGCCCGACCACCGTCACGGCCGAGGCGTTGCCGATGGCGAACATGGTCAGGGCCAGTCCGGCCACCGCGGTATCGGCTCTGAGAGCCTGGATGGCGAAGAGCGGGTAGATGGCCACGCGGATGCCCATCGCCGACCAGCCTTGGACGAAGGCGGAGATGAGCGCCGACCGGTAGGCCGAATCCCTCCAGGCTTCCCGGAAGGACATGACTTCCTGCTGTTCTTTGTCCTTCTCCGCTCCCAGCCGGGCACGTCCGGACTTCGTCGAGGAGCCGAAGGACGCGGTGGAGGCGAGGAAGACGCGGACGACGATGGCGGCGAGCAGCAGACCCACGGCGTAGATGACGAACGGGATGCGCATCCCCCATCCGGCCATGGCACCGCCGAGGACGGGTCCGGCGATATTGCCGACGAGGAACGCAGTCGCGTACGTCGACGATGCCTTCGCGCGAGCGTCGATCGGGGCGAGCCGGACGATGAGCGCCATCGCGGAGACGCTGAACATCGTTGAGCCGATGCCGCCGAGTCCGCGGAAGATCAGCAGCTGCCAGTAGTTCTGCGCAAAGGCGACGGCCGCGGTGGAGGCAGCGACGATGAGGAGACCGGTGATGTAGATGCGACGTTCGCCGAAGGCATCGACTAGGCGGCCGGACGAGGGTGAGAACACGAACCGGAAGAACGCGAACGAGGAGACGACGATGGTTGCGGCGGTGACCCCGAAGTCGAAGCTCGCCGCGAACTGCGGCAGGACGGGGGCGATGATTCCGTAGCCCAGGGCGACGATGAAGGCCGCTGCCACGAGGACATAGATCTCCTTGGGCAGGCGGCGTGTCTCCGATGCGTCGGTGTCGGGCGTGCTCACAGGGTATCGAGGAACTGTTCGGGCTTCGGCAGGGGGCGGGTGCTCGTGGTCAGACGCTGTCGGTAGCGTTCGGGCACGGCTCCGATGTAGAACCAGCCCATGAGCAGTTCGTGATCGTCCAGTCGATGGAGGCGGCGGACCGGTTCGGTGTTCGTCAGGTTGCCTGAGCGCCACATGACGCCCCAACCGGCTTGCCACAGGGCGAGTTCGAGCAGGTGCCCGGCCCCGGCGGCGGTGGCGTGCTGCTCCCATTCGGGCACCTTGTCATGTTTGACGGGTGAGGAGACGAGGGCGAGCAGCAGTTCGGCCCGCAGCGGCTTCGTATTGGTCTCGCCAGGTTTGCGGACCACTCCGGCGGCTTCGTCGAGGGCGTCGCCGAGGCGGTGCCGGTCGTCTCCTCGGATGATGAGGAAGCGCCAGGGGCGCAGGGCCTTGTGGTCGGCGACCGAGGAGATCGATCGGATGATCTCGAGCAGGTCGGAGTCGTTCGGGGTCTGCGGGTCGACCTTCGAGATCGACCGTCGGGTGCTCAAAGCGTGGAGAACGGGATCGGCGACGATGTCGATCGATGACGGCACCGAGTAGTCGGGTCCGCGACGGGTGGCCGTGATGGTTGCGGTGCCGCCCTGCGGCAAGGCGGCGGCATCCTCGGCGGGGTCTGCGCCGTTCTCATTCTGCGCCGAACGGGGGGTCTGCGCATCCTGCGCGGCAAGGCTCTTCGCCCACGGGCCGGTGTTGCCGTCGAGGAAGTGGGCACGCGCGCGGTCTTTGGTCGCTTCGCAGGCCTCGCCCGCGTCCCCCGACCGTTTGTGCTTCTTGTGTTTGGACTTCTTGCATCTGTCTTTTTTGCGACTGCCCATCAGCTCACCCATTCGGCGAAGGCGGTGCGGGCCTTGCTGAGTTTCGGGTCGATGATGACACGACAGTAGCCGTTGTCCGGGTTCGCGGTGTAGAAGTCCTGGTGGACCGCCTCGGCGGGATAGAAGGTGCCCAGCGGTTCGAGGGTGGTCACGATCGGATCGTCGAAGAGGCTCTGCGCGGATTCGATGGCCGCGGCGAAGTGCTGCTTCTCGGTCTCGTCGCGATAGAACATGGCCGACCGGTACTGGGTGCCGACGTCGTAGCCCTGGCGGTTGAGGCTCGTGGGGTCGTGGCCGGTGAAGAACAGGCCGAGGATGACGTCTTCGGGGACGATGTCGGCGTCGAAGGTCACCTGAAGGGCTTCGGCATGGCCGGTCATCCCGGAGCAGACCTCACGGTATCCGGGGTTGTCAGTGTGTCCGCCGGTGTAGCCGGAGATCACTTCTCTCACGCCGGTGGTCCGCTGGTAGACGGCGTCGAGGCACCAGAAGCAGCCGGCGCCGAGGGTGAGGGTACGAAGATCGCTCATGCAACGTATAACGATGACGCGCGCAGGTTATTCCCGGCCCCAGCGGTACGATCAGCTGCCATCGGCACGGAAGGTGTATTCGTCCGGGCGCGGCCATCGCTCCAGTGTGCGGACGGCATCCTCGACATCGCCATCGGCGATCTCGAAGCTCGAGGAATATCCGCCGTCTTCGTCGTCGAGGCTGCCCGGGTGCAGGGTGCCGGGTACGGATTCGCGAAGGGCCTCGGCGGAGAGCAGGTCTGCGAATGGTTCATCGTCGACCTCGTTGAGATCCACACTGGTGAGACGTCCGTCGACGATGTCGAGGGTGAGTTCCAAGCGTCCGCTCGATATGCCGGCGTGGTCGCCTGATCTGACGGTGCCGCCTTCGGCGGCGCCGCCGCCGGTGATTCCGGTGACCGGGTAGATATGCCGGGCCGGTGCCGCGCTCGGGGTCGATTCGTCGGGTCGGACGTCGATCGAAGCGATGTCCTCGTCCTTGAGCAGCTGTTCGATCTGTTCAGGGTCGAGGACGACGGGCTCATCACCTGAATTCAAGGAATCGGGATAGGTGACCCACACGAAGAACTTCGCGGAAGCGAACTGCTCTCGGACCGCCTCGGCGCTGGCCTCCGAGTTCGGGTGCGGCAGAGACAACAGCGTATCGACCGACTCCCGGATATGGGAGGGCAGCTCGATCTCGAGCGGAGCATAATTGAGTTCCTCGCCGTCGTCGGCCCAGTTCTCGACCTTGTCGATGAGGACCGCTGTCAGCGCGACGAGCCCGCCGTTGACGACGGCATTGAGACCACGACCGACTCCGCTCGGAAGCTTCTCATCGACTTTCTCCGCCAACCGCTCAGTCAGCGGCCAGAGCGCCCAGGAAGCCGCTCCTGCTCCAGCTGCGGTGACAAGATTGAGGAACGCCGGGGAGGTCACTCTCGCGTGCTCGTCCCACCAGGTATCTGCGTCGGCATCGCCGTCGAGTGCTCCGACGTCAGCGATGTGCGCAGGAGAGGAAGCATATCGGACGGGACCGCTCCCTCTGGTGGAGATGGCTCCGAGGAACTCGTTGAGGCCGCTCGATCCACCGACTCGTCCGAGGAAGGCGCTCGACCCGGTCAGCCAGGTCAGGCCCGCATTGGCGAGGGCGGTTCCCGCTCTCAGGCCGGTCCGGCGTTCGGCAGGGACGTCGCGGCGACGCACCAGCGCGAGGGCGCCGGTGCCGAGTGCGGCGGCGGTGCGGACGGTTCGGTGATGACGAAGGGGGATGTCGGGAAGTCGCATGTCCTCATCGAAGCATGCCCGCCTGTGACGCAGATGAGAGCGGTCAACAGTCTCGGCGGTATCCGGACAGGCGACCGTGGCGGAGGTTCACATCACCATGCCCGAAGGCAAGGAGAAGCCGAGTTCGGCGGCGGCCTTCTGTGTCGAGGGCTGGTGCCAGAACTTCTCCACGGATTCGTTCGTCGCCAGGGATCGCATCTCGGCTCTATCGAGGAAAAGGATCCCGGACAGGTGGTCGGTCTCGTGGGCGACGATGCGCGCCGACCAGCCGGAGACCTCCTCTGCGATGGGGTCGCCCTGCAGGTCGATTCCCGTCAGCGCGATGTTGCGGGGGCGGGCGACGACGGCTTGGTAGCCGGGGATCGACAGGCATCCTTCAAAGAAGGCGACGTCCTCACCACCGGCGCGTTCGCAGCCCGCGTTGAGGACCACCCGCAGCGGCATCGGCTCCCGCTGCCGGACCCTCGCAACCTCGGGATCGCGGGCGCCGGGATCTTCGGCGACGAACATCGACAGGCCGATGCCCAACTGCGGGGCGGCGAGGCCGACTCCCGGGGCGGCGAGCATGGTCGCTCGCATCACCTCGGCGAGCTGCTCGAGCTCGGCATCGTCGACCTGCCCGTCGAAAGGGCGGGTCTGGGACCGGAGGACCGGGTTCCCGGCCTCGACGATGGGCGCGGTCCCGTCCCCCGCCTCGGCTGCGGTGAGGACGGCACGGATCTGCTCGGCGATGAGCGCATCGGAGACGTTCACGAGGTGATGTCCCTCAGTTCGCGCGGGCGACGATGAGTTCGGCGTGCTTGAGCAGCGGGGCGTCGATCATCTTGCCCTCGAAGGAGAATGCGCCCTTCTCCGTCTTCGCCAGGTCGAGCATGGACCGCGCCCAGGTCAGCTGTTCGTCGCTGGGGCGGAAGGCGTCGCGGACGACGGGCACGTGGTTGGGGTGGATGGAGACCTTGCCGGAGAACCCCGACTGCACGGCGTCTTCGGCTTCGGCTGCCAGTCCTTCGAGGTTCGGGATGTCCGCCCAGATCGAGTCGAGCGCGAACTTGCGGTGGGCCCGAGCGGCGAGGAGGGTCTGGCTGCGCACATGCTTGGCCACCTCCCGGTAGCCACCATCGGCCTTGCGGGAGGAGCCTCCGCCGAGGTCGGCGATGAGATCCTCCGATCCCCACATCAGCGCATAGACGTTCGGTGCGGCGGCGATCTCGGCGACGTTGACGGCTCCGAGCGCGGTTTCGATGAGCGCGATGACCTGGAACCCGGACAGGATCGACACATCGGATGCAAGCTCGGCCTTCGGCAGCATCACGGCCGTGTACTCGGTGCGCGCGAGCATCTTCAGATCCTCGCCGAGGTGGCCCGAATCGTGGGAGTTCACCCGCACGACCGTGCGGGTCGGGTCGAGCGGGAAGTCGACGATGGACTCCCGTGCGGCAACTTTGTCGGCCTCGTTGACGGCGTCTTCGAGGTCGAGGATGACGATATCCGAGCGTTCGGCTGCTTTCGTGTACCGGTCGGGACGATCACCGGGGACGAAGAGCCAGGCGGGTTTGAACTCGAGCGACATATGGGGGCTCACTTTCCGGTGTCGGTCTGATCGGCGGTGCCGGCTGCGGACGTCGTAATTGCCGAGTCGTGGCTGGAGTCGAACATCATCGCCTGGCGCACGGCCTTCGCGACGAGCTTGCCGTCCTGGTTGTAGCCGCGATGTTCGAAGGTGACGATTCCCTGGCCCGGACGGGACTTCGAATTGCGTTTGTCGAGGATCGTCGTCTCTGCGTAGAGGGTGTCGCCGTGGAACATCGGTGCCGGGAAGCTGACCTCGGAGAAGCCGAGGTTTCCGACCGTCGTGCCCTGCGTCAGCTGCGACACGGACAGACCGATGAGGGTGGCCAGGGTGAACATCGAGTTGACGAGGCGCTCCCCGAAGGGTTCGGTGGCCGACCATGCCGCGTCGAGGTGCAGAGCCTGGGTGTTCATGGTCACGGCCGTGAACAGGGTGTTGTCCGCCTCGGTGACCGTGCGGCCCGGTGCGTGCTTATAGGTGGCGCCGACTTCCATCTCGTCCAGCCACAGACCTCGTTGTGCAATGACCTTGTCACTCATGTAACGCTCCTCACTCGTCGTGATTTGAGTTTATCGCCATTCACCGGAGCCCTGCGACTCGGGGGTCACACGATGGCACGCTGAGGCGGCCCACCCGGACGGAATCCGCGTGAGCCGCCTCGACGTGGCTGCAGTCAGGAACCGAGCTCTGCGCCGAGTTCGTTGAAGGCCGAGGGCCAGCCGTCGTAGGCACTGGCGTCTTCACCCGAGTCGTCGGGCAGGCCGGTCAGCCTGAACGTCATGCGGGCGCGGTCGACGTCGATCTCCTCAAGTGCGACGCCGACGCGCGGGGCATCGTCGACCTCGCCGGGACTCCCCCAAGTGAAGTCGAGGCGGACGGGCTCGTCGATGTGAAGGTACTTCCCGGCGGTCGGGAACTCCTGTCCCGTGTCGGGTATGCGCATCGTATAGGTGTATTCGCCGCCGACCCGCAGGTCGACGGATACGGATTCGCGTGGGGTGACCAGCGTTTCGGGGTGGAACCAGCGGGCCATGACGTCCGGGTTCGTCCAAGCTTCCCAGACGCGGGCGCGCGGGGCGGCGAATTCGCGGACGATGGTGAATCCGGGCTCTCCCGCCTGTACGCTGTTCGGCTCGGTCACTGTGGCGTCTGTGTTGGCTGTGGCGTCTGTGTTGGCTGTGTTCTCGGCGTTCATCGCTGTTCTCCTCCTTGAGTCGTGCATGATGTCTGCGTCATACGTGGTGTCTGCGTCGTTCAGTACGTGGTTGATGTCGATGGTCAGTCCGCAGTTCGATCTGCGGTCGACGGGTCGGTCGTCGATGTATCGGCGGGCACCTCCTCGGCGAGGATGCGGTCGAGGTTGTCGAAGCGCTGCTGCCATTCGTCGTGGGCCGCCTGCAGCCAGTCGGCCGCCACGGTGAGGGAATCGGGATTGAGTGCGACGATGCGCTGCTGTGCGGATTTCGATCGGGTGATCAGCCCCGCCGTCTCGAGCACCTTGAGGTGCTGGGAGACCGCGGAACGACTGATCGGCAGCGGTTCCGCGAGCTCACCGGCGGTCTTGTCTCCCCCGCGCAGACGATCGATGATCGCCCGACGCGTCGGATCGGCAAGCGCCGCGAAGACATGATCCATACTCATTTAAGCATCCCCTTAATTAAGTGGTTACTACAATACACTCCTCGACCGCCCCGTCAAGGGGGCTCTGGGACGATCCGCAAAGGGGTACGGCACCACCTCGGATCGGACTTCTCAGCACACTTGCGCCCAACCCGACTAGGCTGGAAGCAGCCGCTTCGGCCCACCCCGAGCTCGAGGAGAGACATGGATCGCGATTCGATCGACTGCTGGCTGACCGATATGGACGGCGTCCTGGTCAAGGAGAACAATCCCCTGCCGGGAGCCGCAGAACTGCTCGCCCAGTGGCGCCAGGCCGACATCCCCTACCTGGTGCTGACGAACAACTCCATCTACACCGCTCGCGATCTCTCCGCCCGGCTGCGCTCGAACGGGCTCGACGTCCCCGAGTCGAACATCTGGACCTCGGCGATGGCCACCGCGGACTTCCTGTCCAATCAGGTCGAGCACGGAACGGCCTACGTCGTCGGCGAGGCGGGGCTGACCACTGCGATCCACGAGGCCGGGTTCGTCATGACCGAGCGCGACCCGGATTTCGTCGTGGTCGGCGAGACCCATTCCTATTCGTTCGAGGCGATCACGAAGGCGATCCGCCTCATCGATGCCGGCTCCCGCTTCATCGTCACGAACCCCGACGCCACCGGCCCCTCCCCCGAGGGTGTCCTGCCCGCCACCGGCGCCATCGCCGCCCTCATCACGAAGGCGACGAACCGCGAACCCTACGTCGTGGGCAAGCCCAACCCGATGATGTTCCGCTCGGCCCTGAACAGGATCGGCGCCCATTCGATGAGCACCGCAATGATCGGCGACCGCATGGACACCGACATCATCGCCGGCATGGAAGCGGGCATGCACACCGTGCTCGTGTTGTCGGGGATCTCCACCGCCGAGGATGTCCGCCGCTTCCCGTTCCGACCCAACGAGATCGTCGACGGTGTTCACAGTCTGTTGGACGTGCCGCTGGAGAGCCGCGGCGACCTCGGCCCCGACCCCACGGGTTCCGCCTGACTGTCTCCTGCGGGTGGATCCACCACGATTCTTCTTCCGAAATTACGGTGGATCCACCCGCAGGAGACACCGCTGTCAGATTTGGGGCACACGCGCACGGCTGCGGAGCCTCAACCAGCGGCGTCGAGCTCCCATCTACTGCAGCGAAGAGGTCAGGCGCATGACGGACTCCATATACCGACGAGGCCACGGCCGCTTCTCCCATTCCTCCAGGGTGAGTTCGCGGCTGACGTCCTGGTAGACGGCGACGACGTCGATGATGTCGTCGACCAGGTCGCCGCCGGTGGTCAGCAGGCTGATCTCGTAGTTGAGGCCGAACGAGCGCATGTCCATGTTCGATGAGCCCATCACGGCATAGAGGTCGTCGACGATGAAGCACTTCGTGTGCAGCACGGCGGGTTTCGGATACAGGAAGATCCGCACTCCCGCTTCGAGCAGCGACCGGTAGTAGGACGACTGTGCCCGGTCGACCATGTACTGGTCCGCCTGCTCACTCACGTAGAGCTCGACGTCGACCCCTCGCCTGGCCGCGGTCTCCACGGCGGCCAGCAGCGATTCGTCGGGCACGAAGTAGGGGCTGACGATGGCCAGACGCTTCTGCGCCAGGTACATCATCGAGGTGAAGACCTTGAGGTTCGGAGCGGTCGTGAACCCGGGCCCCGAAGGAACCAGCTGCATCGCACTCGTCGCCCCGCCGACTTCGGGCTCGTTGCCGTCGCGCTCGTACGGGCGGATGCCCAGAGCCTGCCCCGATTCGGAATACCAGTCGGTGGAGAACACCGCTTCGATTCCGGCGACGATGGGGCCGGAGAGCTCGACCATGATGTCGTGCCAGTTCCGGCCGATCTGGGAGTTCTTCCTGTTGAGGTAGCTTGAGTCGATCATGTTCTGCGAACCCATCATCGCCCGTTTGCCGTCGATGACGAGCAGCTTGCGGTGGTTGCGCAGGTCGATGCGTCGAGCCTTGCCGCGCCATGGAATGAACGGCAGCATCAGGTGCCATTCGATTCCGGCGGCGTTCAGTCGTTTGCCGAGCCGGTGGAATCCCGGATACTTCCGCGACCCGATGTGGTCGAAGAGGACACGGACTTCGACCCCGCGTGCCGACGCTCGCTCGAGCGCCTGGAAGAAGACGTCCGTCGTCGAGTCCCACGCCATGATGTAGATCTCGACGTGGACGTACTCGTGTGCCCCGTCGACGAGTTCGGCCATCCGTTCGATCGAGTCCTCGTAGTCCGAGATCACCCCATGGCTGTCGCCGGTGACCATCGGCAGCGCGGTCAGTGCCCGTCCCAGCTGGGCGACGGAGACGAATTCGGGCTTTGCGACCATCGACGGCGGCACATCGGGCAGGTCGTCGGCACCTTCGTGCATGAGTTCGTTCGCTTCGGCCTGTATCCGGGCGCGGCGCTGATTGATATAGGGGCTGCCGAGCAGCAGGAATGCGGGAATTCCGACGATCGGCACGAACAGGATGAGCAGCAGCCATGCCGATGACGATGACGGGCGACGGTTCTCCGGCACCACACCGACCGCGATGATCTTCACGATGTATTCGATGACGATCCACGTCGTCGTCGCCACCGATGCCACCATGCTGAGATCCATGTGCTCCCACTTCCCCTTCGGTCGCCGTCTCACCTCACGGTGTTATCGGACCAGAATATCGCCCGCCGAGGCGGCCCCGCACGTCCGTACGGATGTGCGGCGCCGCCTCGGCGGGCGATTCGGCATGGGTGACCGACGGAAGGTCGGCACCTGCTCTCAGATCAGGAGCAGGAACTCAGAGTCCGAGTTCGCGGGCGATGAGCATGAGCTGGACCTCGGTAGTGCCTTCGCCGACTTCGAGGATCTTCGAGTCGCGGTAGTGGCGGGCGACGAGGTATTCGTTCATGAAGCCGTAGCCGCCGTGGATCTGGGTGGCGTCGCGAGCATTGTCCATGGCTGCTTCGCCGGCGATCATCTTCGCAATGGCGGCTTCCTTCTTGAACGGCAGTCCGGCGAGCATCCGCGAAGCCGCGAGGTAGTACGCCGACCGGGCGGCGACGACGCGGGCCTCCATACGGGCGATCTTGAAGGAGATGCCCTGGAAGTCGGCAATCGGCTTGCCGAAGGCCTGGCGCTCCTTCGCGTACTTCACGGATTCGTCGACACAGCCCTGGGCGGCGCCGACGGACAGGGCGCCGACGGCGATGCGGCCCTCGTCGAGGATGCGCAGGAAGTTCGCGTAGCCGCGTCCGCGTTCACCGAGGAGGTTCGCTTCGGGCACCTGCACATTGTCGAAGGTGAGCGGGTGCGTGTCCGAGGAGTTCCAGCCGACCTTGTCATAGGCCGGTTCGGCGGTGAAGCCGGGGGTGCCGGTCGGGATCATGATCGTCGAGATCTCAGGCACTTCGCGGCCCGACTTCGACGTTCGGGTTCCGGTCACGGCGGTGGCGGTGACCAGGCGGGTGATGTCGGTGCCGGAGTTCGTGATGAAGCACTTGCTGCCGTTGATCGTCCAGGCACCGCCCTCCAGAGTGGCTTTGGTCCGGGTGCCGCCGGCATCGGATCCGGCCTCGGGTTCGGTCAGTCCGAAGGCGGCCAGGCCCGATGCGTCGGTGAGCGTCGGCAGCCATTCCTTCTTCTGCTCTTCGGTGCCGAAGCGGTAGATCGGCATCGCTCCGAGCGAGACCCCGGCCTCGAGCGTGATGGCCAGGGACTGGTTGACCCGGCCGAGTTCTTCGATGGCCAGGCACAGGGCGAAGTAGTCGCCGCCCATGCCGCCGTACTCTTCGTCGAAGGGCAGGCCGAAGAGTCCCATCTCGCCCATCTTCGCAACGAGGTCGTAGGGGAACTCGTGCTTGGCGTCGAGTTCGGCTGAGACGGGTGCGACCTCTTCGTCGGCGAATTTCGCGACACCTTGGCGCAGGTCTTCGTATTCTTCGGGCAGCATTCCCGGAACAAAGGTTTCCATTGTTTCCTCTCCGCTTGTGGCGTGGTTGTGGTGTGAGTGGCTGGTGGCTAGTCGGCGGCTTCTGCGACGGCGTCGGCGGCGGCTTCGTCGACGACTGTGGCGAGCACTTCGTCGAGGGCGACTTGGGCGCCTTCGACGGCGGTGACGGTGACGATTCCGGCTGCGGGTGCGGTGAGCACGTGCTCCATCTTCATCGCCTCGACGACGACGATCGGATCTCCCTGTTCGACTGCATCACCGGTCTCGACCTTGATATCGACGACGGAGCCGGGCATCGGTGCGAGCACCTCTGCGCCTTCCAACCCAGGTGTCAGCGACGCATCGGCCAAGGGCCGGGTGAAGACGTGGACCCCGGTGTCGGTGCTCACCCAGATGGTGCGCTCACGGGCATCGGAGAAGATCCGCGCCGTGTGCTGAATCCCGTCGAGGGTGACATGCCACAGTCCGTCGGCATCGACCTCGACGGCTCCCGCTCGAGCCTCGACGTCGACCGTCTCTCCGCCCGTGGCCAGGGTGACCGTGGCGCGGAAGTCCGGACGTGAAGTGCGCCAGGCGCTGGGTCCTGCCCACGCCGAGGCGGCCGACCGATTCGCCGTCAGCTCGGCGTCCGTGACCGGTCCGGTCAGGGTCGTGCCTGCCGCTCCCCCGGTGACCGTGACAGCGGCGGCCGCCAGCTGCGCGTGGGTCTCACCGGCGCTGTGCGCCAGCTGATCCTCGCCGAGGTTGTCGATGAGTGAGGTGTCGAGATCACCGGCGACCACCTCGGGCAGGCTCACGAGGGTGCGCAGGAAGTCGATGTTCGTCACGATTCCCGGGACCGCCGAGGCGGCGAGCGCGGAATCGAGGCGGGCGATGGCCTGGGCGCGGTCATCGGCGCGGACGATGAGCTTGGCGATCATCGGGTCGTAGTCCGAAGCGATGGTCTGCCCGGCTTCGAGCCCGGCGTCGACGCGGATGCCCTCTCCTTTCGGGAAGACGACGTCGAGGGCGCGACCGCCGGTGGGCAGGAATCCGCGCGAGGGGTCCTCGGCGTAGATT
Source organism: Brevibacterium iodinum ATCC 49514 (assembly GCF_900169265.1). GTDB lineage: Bacteria > Actinomycetota > Actinomycetes > Actinomycetales > Brevibacteriaceae > Brevibacterium > Brevibacterium iodinum. Next base: position 42,817 of record NZ_FXYX01000008.1, on the reverse strand, counting down.
CTCGCTTCGATCGAGTGCCCGGTCAGCGTGATGTCGTCCTGGGTCAGCGGCAGCTCTTCGCCCGCGCCGACGCGCAGCTGGAGTTCGACGAGGTCGACTCCGGTGACCTCCTCGGTGACGGGGTGTTCGACCTGCAGTCGAGTGTTCATCTCCATGAAGAAGAACTCATCGGGACGGTCGGCGCCGACGATGAACTCGACAGTGCCGGCACCGACGTAGCCGACGGATTTCGCGGTCTCGCAGGCGGCCTGGCCGATTCGGGCGCGGGTCTCTTCGTCCAGCAGCGCCGAGGGAGCTTCCTCGATGACCTTCTGGTGACGGCGCTGCAGAGAGCATTCGCGTTCACCGAGGTGGATGACGTTGCCGTGCGCGTCGGCCATGATCTGGACTTCGATATGGCGCGGGGTGGCGACGAGGCGTTCGAGGAACAGCGTGTCGTCGCCGAAGGAGCTCGCGGCTTCGCGGCGGGCGGTCTGCAGCGCCTCGGCGAGTTTGTCGGCCTCGAAGACCGCGTGCATGCCCTTGCCGCCCCCTCCGGCGGAGGGCTTGATGAGCACGGGGAAGCCGATGTCCGTCGAGGCGGCGATGAGGGCTTCGTCGCTCATCGCGGCGTCCTTCGTGCCGGGCACGAGCGGCACCCCGCGGGAGGAGACGGCCTGCTTCGCCGTGATCTTGTCGCCCATCGTCCTGATCGCCTCGGCACCGGGACCGAGGAAGACGATGCCGGCCTCGGCGCAGGCGGCGGAGAAATCGGCGTTCTCCGACAGGAATCCGTAGCCGGGGTGGACGGCTTCAGCACCCGTGGCCTGAGCGGCCGCGATGACTTTGTCGATGCGCAGATAGGATTCGGAGGCAGCCGCCGGTCCCAGGTGGACCGCGGTGTCGGCGGCCTTCACGTGGGCGGCCTGGGCATCGGCGTCGGAGTAGACGGCGACGGTGCGGATGCCTAGGCGACGGCACGTGCGGATGACGCGCAGGGCGATCTCGCCGCGGTTGGCGATGAGGACTGTTGTGAACATTTTGCGTGAAGTCATGGAGGGGCTCACATTCTGAAGACGCCGTAGCCGCTGGCATTCAGCGGGCGTTCCATCGGTCCGAAGCGGGCGAGTTCGAGGGCCAGTGCCAGCACCTGGCGGGTGTCACCGGGTTCGATGATGCCGTCATCCCACAGCCGTGCCGTCGAGTAGTACGGGTTGCCCTGGGCTTCGTACTGGTCGCGGATGGGCTGTTTGAAGGTGTCTTCGTCGGCAGCGCTCCACTCCTCGCCGCGGGCTTCGAGCTGGTCGCGTCTGACGGTCGAGAGCACGCTGGCTGCCTGCTCGCCGCCCATCACGGAGATGCGGGCATTGGGCCACATCCACAGGAAGCGCGGGGAGTAGGCGCGGCCGCACATCGAGTAGTTGCCGGCGCCGAAGGAGCCGCCGATGACGACGGTGAACTTCGGGACGCGGGCGGTGGCGACAGCGTTGACCATCTTCGCTCCGTGCTTGGCGATGCCTCCGGCTTCGTAATCGCGACCGACCATGAACCCGGAGATGTTCTGCAGGAACACCAGGGGAACGCTGCGCTGGTCGCAGAGTTCGATGAAGTGGGCGCCCTTCTGCGCGGATTCGCCGAAGAGGATGCCGTTGTTGGCGATGATGCCGACGGGGTGTCCGTCGAGGTGAGCGAATCCGGTGACGAGGCTCGTACCGTATTCGGCTTTGAACTCATGGAACTCGGATCCGTCGACGAGGCGGGCGATGACCTCGCGGACGTCATACGGTGTGCGCGAGTCCACGGGTACCACGGAGGTCAGCTCCTCCGGCGAGTGAGCGGGCTCGCGCGATTCGCTGACGTCCCAGTTCGGGGCGGCCTTCGGTCCGAGGGTGGAGACGATGTCGCGCATGATCTCCAGAGCGTGAGGGTCATTGGCTGCGAGGTGGTCGGTGACACCCGAGACCCGGGAGTGCAGGGCTCCGCCGCCGAGCTCTTCGGCGGTGACTTCCTCGCCGGTGGCGGCCTTGACCAGAGGTGGCCCCCCGAGGAAGATCGTGCCCTGCTCGGAGACGATGATCGACTCGTCGGCCATCGCCGGGACGTAGGCGCCGCCGGCGGTGCAGGAACCCATGACGGCGGCCAGCTGCGGGATGCCGGCAGCTGAGAGGGTGGCCTGGTTGAAGAAGATGCGGCCGAAGTGGTCGCGGTCGGGAAAGACGTCGTCCTGATTCGGCAGGTTGGCGCCACCGGAGTCGACGAGGTAGATGCACGGAAGGCTGTTCTCTTTGGCGACTTCCTGAGCCCGGAGGTGCTTCTTCACGGTCACCGGATAGTAGGTTCCACCCTTGACGGTGGCGTCATTGGCAACAATCACGCATTCGCGGCCGGCGACCCGCCCGATTCCGGTGATGATTCCGGCGCCCGGGCTGGCGTCGTCGTACATGCCGTTGGCGGCCAGCGGAGAGAGTTCGAGGAAGGGCGTGCCGGGGTCGAGGAGATGTTCGACGCGCTCACGCGGCAGCAGCTTTCCGCGATCGATATGGCGCTGCCTGGACTTCTCGGAACCGCCGCGGGCTGTGGCCGCAATGCGCTCCCGGAGTTCGGCGATGAGTTCGGCGTGGGCCTCGGAGTTGACCTGCCCCGTCGCCGGACTGACCGCAGTTCCCACTGCTCTCATTCCATCCTCATTTCAGTTAATGATTCTTAACTGACTGCTATGATACTGCTCACAGGCAGAACTGACAACGCACGAGCCAGACCGCACCCACGTCGTCTCAGGCGGTGGGCATCAGGCTCGGGGAAGGAGGCCGGATGTCGATCTCGGACGAGGCCAAGCCGACGGCGCGAGCAGCGGCGAAAGCGGCCAGGCGCGAGCAGCTGCTCGAGGTCGCGAAGACGCTCTATGCCCGGCACGGCTTCCATGGGGTGCGCCTCGACGACCTGGGCAAGGGCGCGGGGATCTCGGCGCCGGCGGTCTACCGGCATTTCTCGTCGAAGGAAGCCGTGCTCGAGGAGCTCCTCGTCGGCATCTCCGCCTATCTGCAGTCCGGAGGCGAGGAGATCGTCTCCGCGGCGTGGGACACCGCGTCGGGGATCTCCCCCACCGAGGCGGCCCGAACCCTGCGGCGTCTCATCGACTTCCATGTCGACTTCGCCATGAGCGAGCCCGAGCTCATCCGCATCCAGGACCGTGACCTCGAGGCGCTGCCGGACGAATCGCGACGGACCGTGCGGCGTCTCCAGCGTGCCTATGTCAGTCGATGGGCGGAGGTCGTCGAGGCCGCCCATCCGGCGTGGACTCTGGAGTCGGCCACTGTGCGCGTGCATGCGGCGTTCGGGATGATGAATTCGACCCCGCACCAGGCTCGTCGCTCCAGCGCCGAGGTGGTCGGGGTCGAATTGCGCGCCGCAGCGGCCGCGGCGCTGGGACTCAGCTGATCACCGGATCAGCCGAGTCCCGCCTCGGCGATATTTCGATCACCGAGGACGGTATAGCCGATATTCAGGGCACGATGACGAGCTTGCCGCGGACGTGTCCGGTGGCGCTGTCCTTGAAGGCCTGGGGAACATCGTCGAGGCCGTAGGTGCCGGCGACGGCGACGGTGAGTTTCCCTTCGTCGACGAGGAGTCCCAGGCGCGCGGTCTCGGAGCCGTCGGGACGTACCCAGATGTAGCGTCCGCCGTGCTCGGCGACGCTGGGATCGGCCACCGAGGCGTGCGCCCCGCCCTCGGCGAGCACGGCCAGGGTGTGTTCGAGGACTCCCCCGACGAAGTCCGCGACCCCGTCGACCTTGCCGTCGGCGGCCTCGAGAACGCGCTCGACCAGACCGTCGCCGTAGGTCACGGGTTCAGCGCCGAGTCCGCGCAGGTATTCATGATTGGCTTCAGAGGCGGTGCCGATGACTCGAGCGCCGGCGGCGCGGGCGATCTGCACGGCGAAGCTGCCGACTCCCCCGGATGCACCGTGGATGAGCACGGTCTTGCCCTCCAGGTCGCCGAGGGACTCGAGGGTCCGCAGAGCGGTGCCGCCGGCCAACGGCAGTCCGCCGGCCTGTTCCCAGCTGAGGCTCTTCGGCTTCGGAGCCACCGCATGGACCGGGACAGCGACCTTCTCGGCAAAGGTTCCGCCGCCGAGCACGTCCTTGCGTGCATAGGCGACAACTTCATCGCCGATGGAGAATTCCGGGGTGTCGAAGCCGAGTCCGATGACGACACCGGCGACGTCCCAGCCCGGGGTGACGGGGAACTGCGTGGGCATGACCGGGTCGAGGTGTCCGCCGACGAGTGCCCAGTCGACCGGGTTGACTCCGGCGGCCCTGACTTCGATGAGCACCGAGGCGGGCGGCAGCTTCGGATCGGGCAGCTCGCGGACGGTGATGTCGTCGAAGTTCTCGGTGTAGGCGTCGTAGACGGCGGCGCGCATAGCAATGGCCTTCCGGTAGATGTCAGTGACACTGAAGTCTCAGTGTGATTGGACAACACCGGAAGGCCATCAGGCTATTCCAGGGGTGAGCGCTTACTCGTAGGTCTCCCCCGTCTTCGCACGTTCGACCAGCGAGGCCGGCGGTGTGAAGTGTTCGCCGTACTTCGCAGCCAGATCATTCGCCCGAGCGACGAAGCCGGCCAGTCCGCCTTCGTACTGGTTGACGTACTGGAGCACGCCGCCGGTCCAGGCGGGGAATCCGATGCCGAAGATCGAACCGATGTTCGCGTCCGGCACCGAGGTGAGCACACCCTCGTCGAGGCATTTGATCGTCTCGATCGCCTCGGCGAAGAGCATCCGCTCCTGCAGATCGGCGAAGGGCTGATCGTTCGACCCGGACTCGTACTTCTCGCGCACACCCTGCCACAGCGTGGTGCGTTTGCCGTTCTCGTCGTAGTCGTAGAAGCCGGCGCCGTCCTTGCGTCCGGTCCGTCCCTGCTCGACCATCCAGTCGAAGACGGCTTCGGAGGGGTGGGCGATCCAGGTGCCGCCTGCGGCTTCGACCGCGTCGCGGGTCTCCTCGTTGATCTTCTGCGACAGGGTCAACGTCAGTTCGTCGAGCAGCTGCAGGGCACCGGTGGGGTATCCGGCCTGCAGTGCTGCCTGTTCCACGCTGGCCGGCTCCACGCCTTCACCGACGGCGGCGACCGCCTCGGCGATGAAGGTGCCGATGACGCGGGAGGTGAAGAATCCGCGCGAGTCGTTGACGACGATCGGAGTCTTCCGGATCTGCTGCACGAGGTCGAAGGTGCGGGCGAGGACCTCGTCGGAGGTGTTCTCACCGCAGATGATCTCGACCAGCGGCATCTTGTCGGCCGGCGAGAAGAAGTGGACGCCGATGAAGTCCTTGTCGCGGGTGACGCCCTTAGCCAGGTCGGTGATCGGCAGGGTCGAGGTGTTCGAACCGAGGACTGCATCAGGCTCGACGATGTCCTGGATCTCCTGGAACACCTTCTGCTTGAGATCGACGGATTCGAAGACCGCCTCGATGACGAAGTCGACACCGGCGAAATCCTCGGCCGAGGCACTCGGTGTGATCCGGTCGAGGACGGCCTGCGATTTCACCTCGGTGGTCCTGCCCTTGGCCAGGGCCGATTCTTCACGCTTGGCGGCGTAGGCCTTGCCCTTTTCCGCATTGGCGAGCTCGACGTCCTTGAGGACGACCTCGATGCCCGACTTCGCAGCGCTGTAGGCGATCGCGGCACCCATCATTCCGGCACCGATCACGCCGAGCTTCTTCACCTGGCGGGGTTCGAAGCCGTCAGGGCGCGAGCCGCCGGAGTTGATGTGGCCGAGGTCGAAGAAGAACGCCTTGATCATATTCTTCGCCACCGGAGTATGGGTGACGTTGACGAAGTAGCGGGACTCGACCGTCAGCGCGGTGTCGATGTCGACCAGTGAGCCTTCGACCGCAGCGGCGACCACGGCTCGCGGAGCCGGCATCGGTGCACCCTTGCCCTGCTTGCGCAGCAGGGACGGCAGAGCGGGAAGCATCGCGCCGATCTTCGGCGAGGACGGCGAGCCACCCGGGATCTTGAAGCCCTTGACGTCCCACGGCTGCACAGCCTCGGGGTTGGCTTTGATCCAGGCCTTGGCCTTGGACTCGAGTTCGGCCGCAGGAGCGAGTTCGTCGATGAGGCCGAGCGCCTGGGCGTCGGCGGCCTTGAACTTCGTCGACGGCAGGATGGCCTTCTGCAGCGCGGTCTGGATGCCGAGCATGCGCACCGACCGGGCGACTCCGCCCCCTCCTGGCAGCAGGCCGAGTGAGACCTCGGGGAAGCCGAAGCGGGCGCTCGGGTTGTCGTCGGCCGCGATCCGATGGTGGGTGGCCAGAGCGAGTTCGAGTCCGCCGCCCAGGGCCGCGCCGCCGAGGGCGGCGACAACGGGTTTGCCGAAGGTCTCGAGTCGGCGCAGCACCTTCTTGAGGTGTTCGACAGCCTCGAATTCCTCTGCGGCATTGGCCGGGTCGGCTTCACGCAGCTTGTTGAGGTTGCCACCGGCGAAGAAGGTCTTCTTCGGGGAGGTTAGGACGACACCGGTGATGTCGTCGACATTGGCTTCGAGCCATTCCACGGTCGCCTCGAGGGCGGCCGCGAAGTAGTCGTTCATGGTGTTGACCTTGGCGCCGGGCTCGTCGATGACGACGGTGACGATGCCATCGGCATCGGTGTTGCGCTGGTAGTCGGCAGCTGTGGTTCCAGTGTTCGTCATGTCAGACCCTTTCGATGATCGTCGCGATGCCCATGCCTGCGCCGATGCACAGGGTGACGAGTCCACGCTTGAGGTCGCGGCGCTCGAGTTCGTCGAGGACAGTGCCCAGAATCATGGCGCCGGTGGCTCCCAGCGGGTGGCCCATGGCGATGGCTCCGCCGTTGACGTTGACCTTCTCGTGGGGGATGTTGAGATCCTTCATCCACTTGAGCACGACGGCGGCGAATGCCTCGTTGAGTTCGAACAGATCGATGTCATCGACGGTCATGCCGGCTTTGTCGAGGGCCTTCTTCGTCGCCGGAGTCGGACCGGTGAGCATGATCGTGGGTTCCGAGCCGGTGACCGCGGTGGAGACGATGCGGGCACGGGGCTTCATTCCCATCTTCTGGCCGACCTCCTCATCGCCGAGGATGGCAAGCGCTGCGCCGTCGACGATTCCGGAGGAGTTCGCGGCGGTGTGGACGTGGTCGATGGCTTCGATCCAGTGGTACTTCTGCAGAGCCACCTCGTCGAATCCGGTCTGTGCGGCGAGCTTGGCGAAGGCTGGGGGCAGCTGCGACAGCGATTCGACGGTCGAGCCGGGACGCATGTGCTCATCGCGGTCGAGCACGGTGATGCCGTTGATGTCCTTGACCGGGATGATCGAATTTTCGAAGAGGCTGTTCTCCCAGGCCGCAGCGGCGCGCTTCTGCGATTCGGCGGCGAAGGCGTCCACGTCTGCACGGGTGAAGCCCTCTGTGGTGGCGATGAGGTCGGCACCGATTCCCTGCGGGACGAAGTAGGTGTCGTAGTTCGTCGTCGGGTCCTGCGCCCACGCTCCGCCGTCGGATCCCAGCGGCACACGGGACATCGATTCGACGCCTCCGGCGAGGACGAGGTTCTCGAATCCGGAGCCGACCTTCTGGGCGGCGATGTTGACGGCTTCGAGCCCGGAGGCGCAGAAGCGGTTGACCTGAACGCCGGCGACGGACTCGTCGAGGCCGGCGGCGATCGCGGCGACACGGGCGATGTCGCTGCCCTGTTCGCCGACTGGAGAGACGACGCCGAGGACGATGTCGTCGATCTGGGAGTCGTCGAGGTCCGGATTGCGCTCGCGTACGGCGTCGATGAGGCCGGTGACGAGATCGATGGGCTTGACGCTGTGCAGCGCCCCGCCGCGGTTCTTACCGCGTGGGGTGCGCACTGCGTCATAGATGAACGCTTCGCTCATGTGTTCCTCACAGTCTGGATGGAAGACCGACCACAAGATCTGATCGATCGTTCAGTAACATTCGCACGTCCCATTGTGCCCCGGTTTCGGGTGACGAGCAACACACGCTGGTCCCGCTCGCACCATGGCGCGACGACGGATGGGAGAGGGGCGGATTGAGCCGACAGTCTCCTCCGATCTCTCGAACTGATAACAGTTCTCCGGCCGAGTCATTTCGATAACACCGGAATACAGCAGGGGTGGTTAAGATGGCTCGACTCATCATTTCTGACCCCCTGGAGAATCATGTCCTTGACCACCCCTGCCCGCACGAAGACGGGTTCGAAGCTCGTGGCACTGACCCTTGCAGTCGGCCTCCTCGCCGGCCCCATCGCCGTCGATGCACAGCCGGCCGAAGCGGCAACGAAGAAGTGCTCGGCGAAGATGTCGATCTCGAAGCCTCGCCAGTACTCGTACACCAACGTCAACGTCTCGAAGGTCGGGTCGAAGGCCAAGGTCGAGACCCTTGCCCACTACAAGACGACGAAGACGAAGAAGAAGGCCACCGCATCGAAGAAGGGCAAGGCCTCTCTGAAGTACTACATCTCCGGCGCTACCCCTGGCAAAGCTGTCAAGGTGACAGTGACGGCAAAGAAGGGCAAGACGACATGGAAGTGCTCGACGTCGTTCAAGCCCGTGAAAAAGCGCTGAGCGTCTGAGGGTCTCGCGTCCTCGGCGCAGACTCGACGAATGCAAAATGCCCCTCTGATCATCATTTGTGCTGATCAGAGGGGCTGTTGCCGAGCCGCCTGCGGGAATCGAACCCGCGACCTATTCATTACGAGTGAATCGCTCTGCCGACTGAGCTAAGGCGGCAACCGAACCAACTTTAGCCAACTTCTCTGCCAGCGGTCAAAACGGCGATCACCCTGCTGGGCGGTGAAGACAGAGAGCTTCGTCACCCCCTTACTGACGGGCGACATCCGGGCGTCTGGCCCGCCGTCGAACGGGTGCCGCACAGCAACAGTCACGCACCCGCTAACCTTGAAAGGACAGTTGGCACAAACACGAGGGTGAGACATCCATGGCAGAGTTCGACTCCGACGACTTCATGAGTGATTTCCAGGCGCTCATCGAATGCGAGTCGTTCTCCAACGACCTCTCATCTTTGGCCCGCAGCGCCCGACTCGTCTCGCGAATCGGCACCGGGATGCTCGGTGCCGCACCTCAGATCATCGAGACCGACGGCCACCCGCATGTGCTGTGGCGCTTCGGCACCGGCCCGCGCAAGGTCGTGCTCATCGGCCACCACGACACTGTCTGGCCCACCGGCACGCTCGCTGATTTTCCGTACTCGGTCAAGGACGGAGTTGTTCGCGGACCCGGTGCCGACGATATGAAGGGCGGACTGCTCATCGCGATCTACGCCTTGGCGAAGGTCCGTGCCGAACTCGGCCACCTCGATGGTGTCAGCCTCCTCATCACCGCCGATGAAGAACTCGGCTCCCCTGGTTCCCGGCAGATCATCGAAGACGAAGCACGCGGGGCGAAGGCCGCCCTCGTGTTCGAAAGCGGTGCCGCGCACGGTGCCGTCAAAATCGCTCGCAAAGGCGTGGCGATCTACCAGCTTGAAGTCACCGGTCTGGCATCGCATGCCGGAGTAGAACCGGAGAAGGGCATCAACGCCACCATCGAAGTGGCCAGCCAGGTCATCGAGATCGCTGCACTGCACAGACCCTCGGTCGGAACCTCCGTCGTCCCGACCGTGATGACCAGTGGATCGACCACGAACACCGTGCCGGCCAAAGCCGTCGTCGGCATCGACTCCAGAGCAGCATCGGCGGATGAACAGGTGCGCATCGATGACGCTCTGCGCGCGCTGACACCCACAGTGGCCGGTGCGAAGATCGAACTCAAAGGCGGAATCAACCGTGCCCCGCTCGAAGAGGACATGGCGATGGGCCTCTATGCTCGTGCCCAGCGACTGGCCGGACGACTCGGACATCCCCCGCTGCGGTCGGTCGCCGTCGGCGGCGGATCTGACGGAAACTTCACCGCCGGAGTCGGGACGCCGACCCTCGACGGACTCGGCACCGTCGGCGGAGGTTCCCACGCCCGGACCGAACACGCTCTGCAGATCTGGATTCCCCGCCGCATCGAACTCACCGCGGCACTCGTCGCAGAACTCCTCGGCGACGCCTGAGCATTCGGCCACTCCCCCGGCGCGCTCAACCGTCGGCGATCAGAGTGCGCCCGTGCGGTCCTCTTGCAGCCAGGGGTTCGACAGCAGCACGAAGGCTGCTTCGACGATGAGCACGGGCGACATGTTCGTCTGCAGGCGCTGCCGGGCCTCGGTGATCGCGTCGATGCGCAGCAAAGTGGTGTCGGGGCCGTCCCGGTTCGCCTGTTCGGCGATGAGATCGACTTCGCCGGCGTTGATCCATCCGTCTCGGATCCCCAGCTGGTACATGAGGATGTCCCGGTAGAGGCTCATGAGTTCGAGGAATATCCGGTCGAGCTCATCGTTGCGGGCTCGCACCGAACGGCGCTTCTGCTCCTCCTCGAGCCTTCTTATCTGGGCCCTGGCCGAGGGCGGAATCGTCTTCTCCCCCTCGACCCCCAACGTGGTCAGAAGCTGAGTCCGCTCGGCGGCATTGCGCTCTTCGACTCGTGACTTCGCGGTCTCGGCCGCGGCATCGACGATGCGACCGGCCAAACGGATCGTCGCCCCCACCGAGGTGAGCTTGCCGGGGATGGCCAGGATCTGTTTGCGTTCGGCATCGGCCGACTCGTTGAGCGCCAGGTATTTCGCGCGCCCGATGTGGTTTTGAGCCACCGCCGCAGCCCAGTGGGCACGATCCTCGGAGACGTTGTCACGCTGCATCAGCAGCTGTGCCACGGCCTTTCGAGAAGGAATACGCAGGCGTACCGGGCGGCACCGTGATCGGATGGTGGTGAGCACGTCGATCGGGCTCGGTGCGCACAGCAGCCACACGGTTCCCGGAGGCGGCTCTTCGATCGCTTTGAGCAGCACGTTCGCCGTGCGCTCCATCATCCGGTCGGCATCTTCGATGATGACGACACGCCATTTCGAGTTCACCGGCGACGCCTGAGCCTTGGACACGAGTTCGCGGACCTCTTCGATCGAGATCACCGACTTCTGCGTCGACATGATCGTCAGCGACTCGTGATGCCCCGACCGCACCCTGGCCGTCACGTCGTTCGATTCCGTGCCCCCGGAGATCAGGGCCGCGGCGAAGGCCCGAGCCGCGTTGGATCGCCCCGAACCGGGAGGGCCGGTGAACAGCCACGCATGGGTCATCGCCGCCGGGTTGTCCAGGGCATAGCCGAGCTGGGTGATGACGTCATCCTGGCCGACGAGTTCGTCGAAGACGCTCACTTCAGGAATCCTCCGGGTTGGTGAAGCGACGGGTTCTGCGCTCGCGCTGCCTGCGCAGACGCTCTCGAGCCTGCCGTTCGATCTCAGCTTGAGCCTGCAGCCGTTCACGGCTCATCTCCCGTGCACTGCGGACCGGCAGCACCGTGGTCTCCGCGTCCCCTGCATCGACGAAGTCCTCGATTGCGTCATCCGCACCGGCCTCGGAACTCAAATCGGCGCGGTGGACGACGCGGGTTTCGGCATTTTCGGGATCGACACGATTGACGACCCGGGTTTCCGCGTCTTCATCTGCGACGATTCGATCCGTCGGCACACCATCGGCATCATCGCTGTCATCGATGATCGCTTCGGACGTGCTCCCGTGCGCCGGCAGCACCGTAGTCGCCTCATCTTCTTCGGATCGGCGCGCGCCCTTCTGCTCAAGGAACGACGGGAGTTCCTCCTCGTCATTCTCCGATTCCCGATCCGCGGCCTCATCCGTGGGTGCCGGAGAATTGGAAGCACCGGTCGATTCCGCACTCGCCGAGGCGGTCGGGTCCTCCCGCAGATCCGCTCCGAGGTCGACGCGTTCGGTGGGCACGGCGCCGGAGATCTCGGCTTCGGCGTCGGTGACGGCAGAGGGAACGAAGCGATCGCCGGAGGCGGGGACGAAACGCGGTCCACGTTCGTGCATCTCGTCTTCGCCGCTCGTATCGCCTACGTCGGTGTCGTCCGCGTCTGTGTCATCCTCGGCGGAGCCGTCTGCCGTGTTGCGGCTGTCGACAGAGTCGTCCTCGGTCTCACGGGCACCGACCACTTCTGCGGAGGAGTCGGAAGAGGGTGTTTCGTCTTTGTCGTCGTCTGACTCCACCGACTCGACCACGCCGTCGTCCGCTACGGTTCCGGCGGCCACGGCAGCGATCGGTACGGAGCTGCGTTCCGGGCCGCTGCCGGACTCAGCATTCGACGTTGCGGCGGGGGCCGCCTCGGTGCCGGTGTCGCGTTTGACCAGGGTCTGCGGAAGCCGAGCGCGGATTGCTGCGAGGATCTGCTCGGTCAGCTCATCGGCGTCGACCGAGGCGTCGAGGACGACGTAGCGGTCGAGTTCCTTGTGCGCACGGGACAAGTAGGTCTGGCGCACTCGCTGGTGGAACTGCTGGTTCTCCTCGTCGAGGTAGTTGCTGTCGCCGCGTTTGCCCATCCGCTCGGCGGCGACCTCGGGTTCGATGTCGAGGACGATCGTCAGGTTGGGCACGAGCCCCTGGGTGGCCCAGTGGCTCAGCGCGAGGATCGTCTTCTCGTCGAAGCTCCGACCGGCTGCCTGGTAGGCGATCGTCGAATCGATGTACCGGTCGGTGATGACGATGTTTCCGGCATCGAGGCTGGGGTCGACCAGGGATGCCACATGGTGGGCACGATCAGCGGCGAAGAGCAGGGCTTCGGTGCGCGGGCTCGGCGGGTCGGAGTCGAAGAGAACAGAACGGATCTTCGTGCCCAGTTCGGTGCCGCCGGGTTCGCGAGTGGCCTCCACGTGATAGCCGTCATCGGCCAGAGCCGCGGAGATGCGTTTGATCTGTGTGGTCTTGCCGGAACCATCTCCGCCTTCGATGGCGATGAAGAATCCGGCGCCGAGGCGCTCGGCCGAGTTCCCGAGTCCGCCGGCCGCAGTCTCCGGCTGGGTGGGCGGGCGGAATCCGTGGACGATGTCGACGGACAGGCCCTGCAGTCTGTGCGGGTCGAAGGTGAAGAGTCCAATGACTCCGGCGATGACGGCGGCGATGCCGAAGATGAGGAACGCCACGTCGCTGGGAGCCAGGATCCAGTCGGGGCTCGAGCCGACTTCGACCGTGCCGCCGAGGTCGAGTGCGTTGATCACCAACGCCAGTCCGGCACCGGCGACGGCACCGTAGCGGCGGGAGAAGTCATAGGGCTGAGCGCGCACGCCGATGCCGACGAGGAACGCGATCGCGGCCGAGAGCACGACCTTGCCGGAGAGTTCGTTGATGGCGCCGGTGGCCAGCAGCAGCACACCGGAGACGAGCAGCGCGAAAGTGGACACACGCGGACGGGACATCCCGGGAGCGAAGGTCGGCCCCATCTCGAATCCGATGGCCCATCCGACGAGGCAGCAGGCGATGATGACCGCGAACCCGGCCTGACCATAGCCGTGGCCGATCGCCGTCGGCTGAGCGAGCATGAAGGTGGCGCCGAGGACGGCGAAGAGGCCGATGCACACCCACGGGTTCGCAATCGACTCTGCCGGACGGGCGACCCGGGCCTTGAGTTCGGGGAACTGCCCGGTCGTCGCGGACTCCGCGTGCAGAACCCGTTCGGGGGTCAGGAAGATGATCACGGAACCGGCAGCCATGCCGATGCCCACCAGCAGAGACACCCATCCGAGCGCTTGGGTTCCGGCTGCGGAGCCGCCGAGGATCTGGAAGGCGCAGGAGACGAAGACGAGAACGGCCGCGGGAATGCCGACGCGGCGCCACGGCTTCTCGTGTCTGAACGGGTTGATGCTCATGAGCAGACCCACCACGGCGCCGAGGAACAGGGCCGCGACCCACGTCAGCCAGGCACTGGGAGCCAGACTGAGGACGACGAGAAGTGCGGCTTCGACGATCGCTGAGATGCTCAGAGCTGTCTTGCGCACCGCCGGCGGTCGGGAGGCGAAGATCTTTGCGGGAATGAAGAGACCGGCGCAGGAGAGGGCGAAGACGATGAGCAGCGACAGACTGCCCATCTGATTGTCGAAGCCTCCGGCGCTGAGAGATTCCCCCATGGCGGTGAAGGCGCGACCACCCACCGTCGCGACGAGTCCGCTGGTTCCTGCCACGACATAGCTGATCGCGACAAGAACGATCAGGGCACCCCAGGCGGCGGTCTCGGTGACCAGGCGGCCGGGGGCTCCGGGCAGTCGGTGTCCTGTAGTCGTCAACATGCTCACAGCCCTACACTATCTGGCCGAACTGACATATCTCTTGGAAACGAGTGCGATCTGCGACAACCCGAGCCCGACCGGGGCCTGCCGATCCTCTACCCTTGGACTCGTGCACACAGACTCACTGGCGATGACCACGGTGGCGGCGGAAGGCTTGGGCCCCGTGGAGGAACTCGCATTCGCCCGCGTCCTCCTCGATTCGGTCAAGGCCGGACGCCGCGGGGCGACCCTGCGGATGTACCGACCGGCCCCGACCTTGGCGTTCGGTGCCAGGGATCGTTTCCTGCCCGGGTTCGCCGCCGCCATCGATGCGGCCCGGGACCACGGATTCACACCTGCGCTGCGCAGCCTCGGCGGGCGTGCGGCCGCGTACCATCCGGGTTCGCTGGTCATCGATCACATCGAACCGAGTGATTCATTCATCACCAACACCAACGCACGGTTCACCGGTTTCGGCCAGGACTATGTCGAGGTGCTGCGCGGGCTGGGCATCGATGCCCGCCTCGGCGAGATTGTCGGCGAATACTGTCCCGGCGAACACAGTGTCAACGTGGCCGGGCGGATCAAAGCGATCGGCACCGCCCAGCGCGTGGTCTCCGGTGCCTGGCTGTTCTCGTCGTCCGTCGTCGTCGAGGACCCGGATCCGATCCGCGCGGTACTCACCGATGTCGAAGCCGCTCTCGGAATCGACTGGGATCCGTCCACGGGCGGATCGATCAGCGAGGTCCATCCGGCGGTGACGATCGATTCCGTCGCCGAGGCGTTCGCCGCCTACTACGCCGACGCGAATCCGGATTCGCCCCTGTCCCCCACCGCCGAGGAGCTGGCCGAAGTAGCCGCCCACGCGGACAAGCACCGGCTGTAAGGTCGGCAAAAGCTGTGGCCGCCACAGGCCGGGACAGCGCGCGAACCGCGGAGACTGAATTCCTTTGACCGAACGACTTTGGGAGCACACACCTTGACCGTCACCATTCGTGAAGCAGAACGCTCTGATCTGCCCGAGATCCTGCGGCTTGTCCGCGCGCTGGCTGTCTATGAGAAGGAACCGGATGCGGTGGAGGCCACCGAGGCGGATTTCGCGGCAGTGATGTTCCCCGACGATGGTCATGCGAACACGTTCGGTCTCGTGGCCGAGGCGGGCGGCGAGGTCATCGGCATCGCGATCTGGTTCCATTCGTTCTCGACCTGGACCGGCAGGAACGGCATCTGGCTCGAGGACCTCTTCGTCTTGCCCGAACATCGCGGCTCGGGAGCCGGAAAGGCGCTGCTCGGCCGGTTGGCGCAGATCTGCCAGGAGCGCGGACTGACGCGGCTCGAATGGTGCGTGCTCAAATGGAACACCCCGTCCATCGGGTTCTACGAATCGCTGGGTGCGAAGCCGCAGGACGAGTGGGAGACTTACCGTCTTGACGGTCAGGCGCTCACCGACTTCGCAGATTCGTCGCGCGGCTGACCTCGCCCCTGAGGCACTGCTGGCCTCGACCCAGAAGCACTGGAGTACGTGGCCGGTATCGGCAATCGGCAATTGTTGGGTCGATCCCCGGTGTTTTCGACGTCGAGATCACCGTGGATCGACCCAACAATCACGGGCCACGGGGTATCACTGGCCACAGGACAAGAAGCGTCTTCCGCCACCTGTCTGGACCATCAGGCAGGTGGCGAAAGCAGTGACAGGTGAACGCCGCGGACTCGGCGGACGTCGACTCAGGGAGTCTTCGGTTTGGCCGTGTTCGTCTTCTTCGCCGCTGTCGTCTTGGACGCCGTGGACTTCGACGCAGTCGTCTTGGCTGCCGTCGTCTTCTTCGCTGCGGTGGACTTCGACGCTGTTGATTTCGACGCGGTGGTCTTCTTCGCGGCTGTCGTCTTGGCTGCCGTCGTCTTCTTCGCAGTCGTCTTCTTGGCGGGGGCCTTCTTCGCCGGAGCTTTCTTCTTCGCCGGTCCCTTCGCGCGCTTCTCAGCGAGCAGAGTCGCGGCGCGTTCGAGCGTCACGGCTTCGACGGAGTCGTCCTTGCGCAGGGTCGCGTTCGTCTCACCGTCGGTGACATACGGGCCGAAGCGACCGTCCTTGACGACGACGGGCTTCTTCGTCTCCGGGTCCTCGCCGAGTTCCTTCAGCGGTGCCGCGGCACGTCGGCCGCCGCGCTGCTTCGGCTCGGAGTAGATCTTCAGCGCCTCCTCGAGGGTGATGTTGAAGATCTGCTCCTCATCGGTCAGGGAGCGGGAGTCGGTTCCCTTCTTCAGGTACGGCCCGTAGCGGCCGTTCTGTGCGGTGATGTCCGTGCCCTCTTCGTCCTGACCGACCACGCGCGGCAAGCTGAGCAGCTTGAGCGCGGTTTCGAGGTCGATGGAGTTCAGATCCATCGATTTGAACAGGGAACCGGTGCGCGGCTTCGGCTTCTTCGCGCCCCGCTTCGGCTTCTCTTCGGGCTCGGGCAGCACCTCGGAGACATACGGTCCGAAACGACCGTTCTTCGCCACGATGGTGTGTCCGGTCTCCGGGTCGACGCCGAGCTCGCGGTCGCCGTCGCCCTGGGATTCGATGAGTTCGGCCGCCTTCGCCGCGGTCAGTTCATCGGGTGCCAGATCGTCGGGGACGGAGACCCGCTTCGGGTCCTCTCCGTCCTTCTCCGCAGCAACCTCGAGGTAGGGGCCGTAGCGGCCCACTCGCAGGTTCACACCCTCGCTGATGGCGACGGTGTTGACCTCGCGGGCATCGATATCGCCGAGGTCGTCGACGATCGCCTTGAGACCTTCACGGCCCTGGTCCTTGTCACCGAAGTAGAAGCCGGCCAACCAGTCGTTGCGATCCTCGTCGCCCATCGCGATCCGGTCGAGTTCGGATTCGAGGTCAGCGGTGAACGCATAGTCGACCAGACCGGTGAAGTGCTCTTCGAGCAGGCGGACGACGGAGAACGCCAACCAGCTGGGCACCAACGCATTGCCGCGAGTGGTCACATAGCCGCGGTCCTGGATGACGGAGATCGTCGCAGCATAGGTCGAGGGTCGGCCGATGCCGAGCTCTTCGAGCTGCTTGACCAGGCTGGCTTCGGTGAAGCGCGGCGGCGGAGCGGTGGTGTGGCCGTCGGCTTCGGCCTTGACGACCGACAGCGACTGGCCCTCTTCGACCTGCGGCAGTCGCGACTCTCCGGACTTCGTGTCGTAGCGCGAAGCGTCCTGACCTTCTTCATAGGCGGCGAGGAATCCGCGGAAGGTGATGACGGTGCCGCTGGCGCTGAAACCGGCCTCGTGGCCGTCGGCGAGGGCAGCGCTGACCTTGATGGTCGCGGTCTTGCCCTTCGCGTCGGCCATCTGGCTGGCGACGGTGCGCTTCCAGATGAGGTCGTAGAGACGGAACTCGTCGCCGTTCAGCTGCTTGGACACCTGTGCCGGGGTGCGGAAGGAGTCACCGGCGGGGCGGATCGCCTCGTGGGCCTCCTGAGCCGATTTCTGCTTGCTCGCGTACTGGCGCGGCGACTGCGGAACGAATTCGGGACCGTAGAGTTCGGTCACCTGCTTGCGGGCGGCGGCGATGGCCTGCCCCGACAGCGCCGAGGAGTCGGTACGCATATAGGTGATGTAGCCGTGCTCGTACAGCGACTGCGCGGTGCGCATGGCCTGACGAGCGCTCATGCGCAGTTTGCGACCGGCTTCCTGTTGCAGGGTCGAGGTCGTGAACGGTGCGGCCGGGCGGCGGGAGTAGGGCTTCGACTCCACCGCGGTCACCGTCAGCGCATCCTTGGCGCTGCCGTTAAGCTCTGTGGCCAACGACTCCGCTCGTGCCTGGTCGACGATCGTCGCCGAGGTGTTCTTCAGCTCGCCCTTGTCGTTGAAGTCACGGCCGCTGGCCACCCGCGATCCGTCGAGGGTGGTGAGGTTCGCGGCGAACGGGCTGGTCCCGTCCGGCAGACCGAGATCGATGTCGAGGTCCCAGTAGTCTGCAGGCACGAAGGCCATGCGTTCGCGTTCGCGTTCGACGACGAGCCGGGTGGCAACCGACTGGACACGTCCGGCCGAGAGCCCGGCGCGGATCTTGCGCCACAGCACGGGTGAGACCTCGTAGCCGTAGAGACGGTCGAGGATGCGGCGGGTCTCCTGCGCGTCGACGAGCGAAGCGTCGATATCGCGCGTGTTCTCCAGGGCCCGTTCGATCGCCTCAGGCGTGATCTCGTGGAAGACCATGCGCTTGACCGGAATCTTCGGTTTGAGGACTTCGAGCAGATGCCAGGCGATGGCCTCTCCCTCGCGGTCCTCATCCGTTGCCAGATAGAGCTCGTCGGCGTCCTTGAGCAGACGCTTGAGTTCGGTGACCTTCTTCTTCTTGCCCGGATCGATCCGATAGTAGGGATCGAAGTTGTTGTCGACGTCGACAGCGAACTTTCCGTACGGCCCCTTCTTCATGTCGGCGGGCAGCTCCGAAGGGGTGGGCAGGTCGCGGATATGACCGACG
Organism: Brevibacterium iodinum ATCC 49514; assembly: GCF_900169265.1. Taxonomy (GTDB): domain Bacteria; phylum Actinomycetota; class Actinomycetes; order Actinomycetales; family Brevibacteriaceae; genus Brevibacterium; species Brevibacterium iodinum. Next base: position 24,188 of record NZ_FXYX01000008.1, on the reverse strand, counting down.
GAGGCCTCGACGTCATAACCGTCGCCGAGGTATCCCACAATCGTTCGCGCCTTCGTCGGAGACTCGACGATGACGAGGCGACGGGGCTTCTTCTCGGTTGTGGTCACGCTTTCACATTCCTCTCACGGCATCAGCTGCCCGCTGCAACGGACGATCCGGCCCAATGTAACACTGTTGAACGGACACGTTCCTCATCGGCACTTGCGGCCCGGATGCTGCCCGGATCTCGTCCGATCTCGGCTCGGACACGGGGTCAACGGTTTCCGATCCTATCCCTATTCCGCCGACGTCCCAGTCGCCGAGCTCCCGAAATCACCGCTGTCGGGCAGCAGTGCACCCGCCGCGCACAGGGCTCTGACCTGCGCGACGAGCTGGTCTTCCAGTGCCGTGGGATCGACCTCGAGAAGCTGGGCCAAGGCCCCGGCCGTCTGTCGCAGGGTCAGCGACCCATCCGCGACGGACACGAATCCGGCCAGTGCAGTATCGAGGTCGAAGACCTGCCCGAAGCCGATCCCCTGTTCCAAGGTGATCGAATTGGGTTCCGGCGCTCCGGGAACGTAGTGGCGATGTTCGACGAGGTCGGGTGAGCGGGTGAAAGCGGTCGCGGCGATTTCCTCCGGTCCCGCCGCTGCCAGCCACGACCGGATCGCGATGATCGTGGTGAGGAACTCTGCGAGTCCGTGCGGATTGTTCGCCGGCGCCGAGGTGACTCTGACCCGGGTCTTGAATACTCCCTCGGCCGTCCCCGACGGTCCGCGGTCGACGTCCGAGGCGGCGTCGCCGACCGCGGCATCTCCGGTATCAATCGTTGGCACATCGTTATCGGACTTCGCCATCAGCACGTACCCGAAGACGACTTCGTCCACAGCTCTGGTGGCGAAGTCGTCGAGCCAAGCGGCGACTGCGTCGTTCCAGGCGGTGCTGGCACGAACGATCCCGCCGTCGCGGATCCACGTCTCCGCATAGGCGATGGGGTCGAGAGCCTCCCGTTCGATGACGAATACGGACGTGTCGTCATCGTCGACCCAGGTCTCCGGTCCTTCATCCTTCCCCGAGGCGGCTTCCCAGTTTCCGAGGCAGACGCTGCGTCCGCCCGGGGTGAGGTTCTCGGGGATCCGGGTGAAGAGCTCCCGAACGAGTCCGTCCCCGGTCATTCCGCCGTCTCGGTATTCGAAGGTGGTGTCCGTGCTGCGCGGGGTGATGACGAACGGCGGATTCGACACGAGCAGATCCACGGGTTCGTTCAATGGTTCGAGAAGCGAGCCGTGCCGGAATTCGATCGTCGTCACGCCGTTGAGTCCGGCCGAGAGTTCGGCCAGACGCAGGGCTCGGTGGGAGATGTCGGTGGCGATGACTCGGTCGCTGTGACGGGCCAGCAGCAATGCTTGGATTCCGCAGCCGGTGCCGATGTCGGCGGCCACACCGACGTGGTCGCGCGGGGTGATCGACACCAGTGTCCGGCCGGCTCCGCCGAGTCCGAGCACGAACTCTCCGTCGAGGACATCCGGTGTGGTCAGGGTGCCGTGGTCGGCCACGAGGTAGAGGTTCTCGTCCCCGGGACGGAAGCCGCGGGGAACACCGACGGGAAGTTCATAGGGGGTCAGGGCGAAGGGTGCGGTCACCTCGTCGTCGTCCACGGTGATCAGCCCCGCATCGGTGGCGGTGTCGAAGGACTCCCCCAGCAGGGCTCGGGCCTGGGCGACCGGGACTGTGCGGTGGAAGTGGAAGAGCAGCGCTGCGCTGGCCATGGCCCGGTCGGCGGCCGTCGACGACGACTGGTCCGCCAGCGTCCGGGCGCAGTGGTGGATGGCGGGTGCGGCGTTGTTGCGCAGCAGCGCCTCCGAGGTCGGACCACCCCAGAACTGGCGCAGCCGTGGTTCGGTGTATCCGGAACGGTAGAGGGTCTCGCCCAGGTGGGCCAACGGCAGATCAGTCACAGAAGAATCCTAGCGACTGCGCCATAATTGACTCATGGCCTCCTCTGCTCTTCTCGACATCGTCACCGGTTTCGGTGCCCGGGATGAGCGGATCGTCCATGTCCGCGATATCCCGCAGCGTTTCGAACGGGATGCCGAGTGGCCGGACTGGATCGACGAGGAACTCAAGCACGCATGTCATTCCATCGGCGTCGACGCTCTGTGGCAGCACCAGCTCGAGGCGGCGCAGACGGCCAGGGACGGTTCCGATGTCGTCATCGCCACCCCCACCGCATCGGGCAAGTCGTTGGGATTCTGGCTGCCGGTGCTCGAAGCGATCCAATCGACTCGCGGAAAGCTGCGCACCGCCTCGGCGATCTACATCGCTCCGACAAAGGCGCTGGCCGCCGATCAGCTGGCCAAACTCGAACGATTCGTCATCCAGGGCATGCGCCCGGCCAGCTATGACGGGGACACTTCGCAGGTCTCGAAGGACTGGGCGAGACGGCATGCGAACATCATCTTCACCAACCCGGACATGCTCCACCGCAGCATTCTGCCCCAGCACGAGCGCTTCGCCCGAATGTTCAAGAACCTGCGCTTCATCGTCATCGATGAGGCCCACCGCTACCGCGGAGTGTTCGGCTCCCACGTCGCACTCATCCTGCGCCGCCTGCTGCGCATCGCCGCCCACTACGGAGCGGCCCCGGTCGTCATCGGAGCCTCGGCGACGATGGCGGACCCGGACGTGGCCTTTGCGAAGCTGACCGGGCGGCCCGCACACGCGGTGACCGAGGACTCGTCCCCACGCGCGGCCGGCAGCTTCGCCTTGTGGGAGCCTCCTGTGTCACCGGGCGGGGACCGGCGCAGCGGTCTGGTCGAGGCCGCCGATGTCATCACCGATTCGATGTGCGCAGGTTTTCGATCGATCACGTTCATCGCCTCACGCCGAGGCACCGAAGCCCTGGCGCAGACGGTCCGAGACCAGGTGGGTCAGGTGGATGAGACCCTGACCGGCAAGGTCGCGGCATACCGGGGCGGGTATCTGGCCGAAGAGCGCAGGATGCTCGAGACGGCTCTGCGGTCGGGTCAGCTGCTGGCCGTGGCGTCGACGAATGCTCTGGAGTTGGGCATCGACATCTCCGGACTCGACCTCGTCATCATCTCCGGCTGGCCGGGAACCCTGGCCTCCTTGTGGCAGCAGGCAGGCCGCGCGGGCAGAGCCGGGCAGCGGTGGATGGCGGTGTTCATCGCCCGCGATGATCCGCTCGATACCTTCGTCGTCCATCACCCCGAAGTCATCTTCGACTCCCCCGTCGACGCCGGCGTCATCCATCCGGGCAATCCGCACGTGCTCTCCGGTCACCTGTGTGCGGCCGCCGCCGAGGTGCCGCTGAAGTCAGCCGACCTCGTGCACTTCCCGGACGATTCGTCCGAAGTCATCGACGATCTCGTGGAACGGAAGATGCTGCGGGCACGGCCGACCGGATGGTTCTGGGCAAAAGACCAACCGGCGACCGACCTGTCCGATATCCGCGGTTCCGGCGGCGGTCAATTCAGCCTGGTCGAAGCGAGCACCGGCACTCTGCTGGGCACGGTCGACGAATCAGGTGCACATACGGGAGCCCATCCGGGCGCTGTGTACACGCATCAGGGAATCGACTTCACCGTCCTCGATCTCGACCTCGAGGACCGGATCGTCGCCGTCGAACGCGCCCAGGTCGACTATACGACCCAACCGCGCTCGCAGACGGAGATCTCGATCGTCGACACCGATGCGCAGCGGGTTCTGCCCTCCGGGGTGGCTGTGTGCAGCGGCACCGTCGACGTCAAGGATCAGGTCGTCGCCTATCGGATGCGGGCCAAGCGCGGTGGAGCGATCATCGCCGAACACGAGCTCGACCTGCCGGAGCGCACGCTGCGAACGAAGGCCGTGTGGTGGACGATTCCGCAGAGCGTTCTCGACGAGGCCGAAGTCGTCTCCGGAGACCTGCCCGGAGCCGTTCATGCCGCCGAGCATGCCTCGATCGGTCTGCTGCCTCTCTTCGCCGGCTGTGACCGCTGGGATATCGGCGGAGTGTCGACGGCGCTGCATGCCGACACCGGACTGGCGACGGTGTTCGTCTATGACGGTCTGGCTGGTGGTGCCGGTTTCGCCGAGCGCGGCAGCGAGGTCATCGAAGACTGGCTGGGGGCGACCAGGGACGCCATCGCCGCATGTGAGTGCGTCGACGGCTGTCCGTCGTGTGTGCAGTCGCCGAAGTGCGGCAACGGCAACGAACCGTTGGAGAAGGACGCTGCGCTGCGGCTGCTGCGCACCGTGCTCAGGTAGCGGCTGCCCTGGTGGTGAGTTTCATTTCCCGGCGACGGCCTCCTCTCTGACCTTCGGCAGAGGCCCCGGGATGTCGACTTCGACGACGACATAGGCCGATTGCTCACTCAATGAGGCACGGCAGTCCTTGAGGTGACCGCCGTTGCGAATCGCGACCTCCTTCGCCGTCTCACACGGTTCCCCTGTGGCCAGTCCGCGCACGGCGTCTGCGGCGGCGAGCGCCGCCAGATCCGCGGCGCTCTGTGCCCGACTGTGGGCGACGAAGGCCTGGCCGAGGCTGCCGATGGCGGTGACGAGGACGAGCACGATCGAGCAGAGTCCCACGACGATGTTCGTCATGACGGTCCTCCTCTGTCCCCTTCGAATCGAGCAGTGGCATTCGCGTCGACGGTGTCGAGGAAGAAGATCGCGGCCGGCAGTTCGATCGTAACCGTGACGACCGAGTATCCGCCGTCGGCTCGAACGCGGACCGAGGATGAGTCACCGGCGTGCCTCTTCGCTTCGGACACGACGGCGGCCTGTGGTTCGCCGCGGGCGATCTCACGGGCCGCGGACCGTGCCGCGTCGAAGGCTCGCAGCTGGGAGAACCCGACAGCGGCGGCTCCCGCGAGCAGCACGATGAGAAGAACGACCGCCGGCATGACGACGGCGAATTCCGCCGTCGCCGTTCCCGCATCCCGATCCCATCCTCGCTGCCGCTGACGGGAGCGTCCGCGTGCCATGACGGTTCAGCTTCCCAGGCCGAGCGCCGAGGAGATGACCCCCGTGATGAGTTCCTTGATCGGTTCGGATTTGAGGACCACGACGAGCAGTGCGGCGAATCCGCACGCAGCCAGAGTGGTGATCGCATATTCGGCTGTGGTCGCTCCGGCGTCGGGTTCCCAGAACTGTTCGATCTCGCTGTGGTCCTCGAGCGGTTCTACGTGCCCGGTGGGCGGGTCCTCGATCTCCGGGGACGGTGATGTGGTGGCCATGCTCTCCTCCTTGGCTGAAACCCCGTTCGCACTCTGCGAGCGGACCTTCAGCCTGGGAGTCGGCATGCTGCCGTGTCCAGGGCCGGATTCGCGCCTGTGGAAACGGGTTCTGCATCCACAGGCTCAAGTTGTGTGAGTGGAGGCGCCGCCCACAGGAAACGGCGTGCGAGTCAGTGGCGGGGGCGCCTCAGCTGTTGCCGGCCCAGTCGTCTCTGAGGATGGCCATGATGACTTCGTCGTGGCGCCGGCCGTTGAAGAATACGGCTTCTCGTCGACGGCCTTCTTCGACGAATCCGGCTTTCGTATAGGAGGCGATTCCACGGGTGTTGAACGCCCAGGTCTGCAGCTCGATGCGGTTGAGTCCCAATTGGAGGAACCCGTATTTCACGGCCAGTCGCACGGCGTCCGAGCCGTATCCGCGGCCGTGGAATTCAGGGCCGAGGACGATCGCCAGAGTGGCGGACTGGTTGATGGGATTGCGTCCGTAGAGGGTGACATGGCCGACGAACTCTTCGGTTTCGGTCAGTTCGATGCTGAAGCCGACTGCTTCGCTCGAGGTGTTCGCGCTCCACTGCGAGAACTGCTCGGACACACCCCCTTCGGGCCGCGGCAGAACCGTGTGATTCTGCAGGACCACGATCGAGGGATCGAACCACCACTGTTCGAGGTACGGCAGATCATCCTCCCTCAGCGGCCGCAGACGCACGGATCGACCGACGAAGAGATTCTCGGCGTAGTCCTCGGCTTGTTCGACATTGGACAGCTGATTGAAAGGTGTGACCGGTGCCATGTCCCGAGCCTATCGGTCGAGTCTGAAAACCCGGTCACCACTTCAGAAGAACACGGTCGTGAGGTCGGTCAGCAGTGAGATGACGACCGGAACGACAGACAGCAGCAGGAACGCCGGCAGAATGCACACGCCCAAGGGCAGCACCAGCTGCACACCCAGCGAGGCGGCCGCCTCCTGCCGACGCCGACGGGACGAAGCCCGCAGCTCCTCGGCCACTGACTCGATGAGAGGTGCCGGGCCGACTCCGGTGTGTTCGGAGAACTCGAAGACCTCGAGCACCGGCAGCAGACGATCGTCGTCGGCGAGCCTGCGCCCTCCGATCGTCATCGCACGAGCGATCCTCTGCAGGCCCGACCGGTCGTCGGTCGCCTCGGCGGTCAGGGTCAGCGCCGCGGAAATCGGCAGACCGGAGGTCAGGCAGATCGCCACAAGGTCGAGGTCGAACGCCAGCTGATCATCGGCCACCGCTCCTGCTGTCCCCGACTCCGGCGTTCCCGCTTCCCCAGCGGCCGCCTCGGTGTCGGTGGGAACGGTTCGGCCCTCGCCGAGGAGGCTCTGCAGTCTCCCGCGAGTCGGTCCGGACCACAGGAGCACACCGAGTCCGACGCAGACACCGATGAGCACAATCAGCATGGTCATCTCTGTGCCCTGAGCATCATCGTCCGCATCCACCACCGGCCGGCCCCGTACAGGAGGAGGCCGGCACCGATGCTCAGCTGTCCCGGCAGTCCGGTGATGAGTTCCAAAGGGCGGACGCCGATGAGCAGGCCGAGACCGACGCCGATGAGCGGCAGCCAGCTGAGCACCCGCACCGTCGACCTCGGTCCGGCCATGGCGATGCGGCGTTCGCGTTCGGCATCGAGGGCGTCTCTCTGCGCTGCCGCATACCGGAGGATCATCTCCGCGGCAGGTGCTCCGGAGCGTTCGGACACCGTCCACACAGCGGCCATTCCCGACAGCACGTGAGCGGCGGTCTCCGACAGTCCGGAGCTGCGGGTGGCGATGGCGCGTCCGGGTTCCTCACCCAGGGAGATGGCTCGTGAGATCGGGGTCAGGGCATCGTTGCGGCGACTCAGAGTGCTCATCACCGCCTGCGGGGTCATCCCCACCTTGAGCAGGTGGGCGCAGTTCTCCACGGCGGCGATCGCCCACAGCCGTTCTGCCTGATCATCGGTGATGTGACCGCCTCGGCGAAAGAAGGCACGCACCCCTTTCCGCACCGATTCACCGCCCTCGCCACGGGGCAAGAGCTCGCGCAGCCTGGAGCCCGGATCCGGGGGCGCGGCGAGGATGATCCCGGCCGCGATGAGGACGGCGGTGACGACGATCATTGCGCGGACTTCTGTTCGAGCACGGCTTCGAACCGGGCCAGGGCACGCCGATTGACAGTGCCGGCCGTCGACGGCGATGGGCGACCCCACACCGGTTCCATCACCACTCCCTCGGACCCGGTCCTCGTCGGGATCGCCAGCTCCGTGACTCCCCGCTCGGAACCCGTGCGGCGCAGATGGATGACGAGGTCGATGGCGGTGGAGAACTGCGAATAGACGGCGTCCGGACTCATCTGCGCCAGCGCACCGAGCGCGGCCACGCGGCTGGGCACAGCCTCGGCGGTGTTCGCGTGGATCGTCGCACACCCACCCTCGTGCCCGGTGTTGAGGGCCGTGAGCATGTCCCGGACCTCGGCACCGCGGCATTCCCCGACGACGAGGCGATCGGGCCGCATCCGCAGGGCGTTGCGCACGAGGTCGGTCAGGGTCACTTCGCCGCCGCCTTCGACGTTGGCCTGACGCGCGGCGAGCTGCACGGTGTGCGGGTGGGTGACGATGAGCTCACGGGAGTCCTCGACGATGACGATGCGGTGGATCGGTTCGACCAGCGACAGCAGAGCGCCGAGGAGGACGGTCTTTCCCGTGCCCGTTCCGCCGGAGACGAGGATGTTCGCTCGTGAAGTGACCGCCTCGGAGACGAGGGGGCTGATCTCATCGGGAACGAACCCTTCCGCGCAGAGCTGAGAATAGGGGAATCCGGCCCGTTTGGGTACGCGGAAGCTGATCGTCGTCGTCTCCCCGGAGATCGGTGGGACGATCGCGTTCATCCGCACCCCGTCGGGCAGGCGCACGTCGACATAGGGGGAAGAGTCGTCGAGGCGGCGCCCGCCGAGGGCGGCCAACCGCACCGCCAAGGACCGCACGTCCTCTTCGGACCCCAAGGTCAGATCGAGCAGCCGGGGACCGTCTCCGGTGTCGGCGAAGATCCCACGCGGCCCGTTGACGAACACGTCCGTGGTGCCGGGCACCTCGAGCACGGACTGCAGGGGCCCGGCCCCGGACAGCTGCGCGGACAGCCGGGTGACGAGTTCGAGCAGGGCGGCGGAACCGAGCACGCGACCGGTGCGCTGGACCGCCTCGGCGACGGCGGCCGTGGTCACCGGTCCAGGATTGTCGAGCAGCGTTTTGCGGACATCGGCGACGAGCGAGGCGTCGAGCCATTCGCTCATTCCACCCACTCCCCCAGCAACCGTTCGACAAGGCGGCCGAGGTGCGCGCCACCCGGGATTCCCTCGCCGCGGTCGACGGCGGCGGACAGGCCCCGATCGTCGCGGATGCTTCCGGCGAGGCTCAGCCCGATGGAATCGGCGAGGAGGTCGGCGTCGAGCCCGCCGGCCCCGGTTTCACGGACGACGAGGCGCACATCCGGGTGGGCTTGGGAGAGCCGCTTGGCCACTTGGGAGGAGGCGACGGCGGATCTGACCCGGGCCGGGGAGACGAGGAGGACATGATGGCAGCGCCGGGTCCACTGGGGTGGGGCGTGGCGGGGCAGATCGACGATGACGAGGTCGAAGGCCTGACCGGCCGCGGCGAGGAAGTCGTCGAAGACGTCCGGGTCGAGGTCGACGGTGTCGTCTCGCCCCCAGGACAGAAGGGCGAGGCCGTCGTGGCGGGGCAGCGCTTCGGCCAGGGTCGAGGGGCGCAGCTGTCCGCGGGAAGCACTGAGGTCGGTCCACCGGGGACCGGGCGCCTGCTCGGCACCGAGGACGAGGTCGAGTCCCCCGCCGAGCGGGTCCGCGTCGACGAGGACGGTGCTGTGATCGGCTCCGGCCCGCCGGGCGAGTGCGCAGGCGAGCACGGAGGCTCCGGCTCCCCCGCACCCGGCGACGACGCCGACCGTGGTCCCGGGTGCCGTCGGCGGTTCGACAGCAGCGATCATCCGCCCACTCAGCCATTCCGCAGCAGCAGGCAGCACGGCGAGCTGGTCGACGCCGAGGTGGGCGGCCTTCGCCCAGGTCGAGGAGGGCTCGTCGTCGTCGAGGACGACGAGGATCGTGTCTGCCCGGTCGGTGGCGGGGGCTTCGCGGACGTCTTCGCCGAGGAGGATGAGCGACGCGGACTGCCAGCCTCCGGAGTCGGGAGGCAGGACGGTCAGTGAGATGCCGATGCTTTCGGCCACTCGAGCGCATTCTTCGGTGATCGCTCCGAGGTCGGTGATGAGGGCTACCTGCATGCACCGAGCCTGGATCGGCCCGGCTGTCACCTGCCAGACCGGAGTGCCACCCTGTGGATGGGACGACGAAGGGGCGCCTCCTGTGAGGTTGAGTCACAGGAGGCGCCCCTGGCAGCAGTCGGCGGCCTCCGTCCACGTCAGCCGCGGTGGTCCGACCGGCCGATCACATCATGTGGTGCCGGTAGGCACCGATTCGACCGAGGTCTGTCCACAGCGTTGACGCGTGAGTGGATTCCAGTCGGCTCAGCCGCGCTGGATTCCTTCGATATTGCGCAGGATGCCAGTGGTGCTGCCGTCGGAGTCGCGGACCTTGAACCAGGATCCGTTGTCTTCGAGGCTGAGGTACCAGTCGCCGGGGTAGATCGTGAACACCGGCATCCCGGTGGTCTCGTCCACGGCTTCGCGCGGTTCGGGAACGGCGAACCAGAAGGCCTGGATGATGGGGCGTCCACCGCCCTGGTTCTCAGCCTGACCGTTGTCCTGATCGGCGTTCCGTCCGTCGTTCGGCGCATCACCGTACCTGTTCTGCCCCGCATCGGCGGGCACCGGCTGGTTGTCGACGGCCGTCTGTGCCATTGTCTCGTCGTTCGACCTGTCAGCGCGACCGTCGGTCTCCGGCCGGTTGGCGTAGTCGGCCACGGGGACGTACTGAGTCGGTTCTTCGCTTTCGGGAGCGGTGGTCCGCTCCGAGTTGACTGCCGGCTCCATCACAGCGGTCGCCTGTTCATCGTCGTCCGCGCGCGTCTTGCCATCTGACGCGGCTTCGCCGTCTGGCACGACATTGTCGTCGGCCGGGGTGCTGACGACGGTGGCTTCGGTGGAGCGGATGTTGGCGTCGTCGTCCTGACCCTGCGCCGTGGTCCCGTGGGTCGATGCCGGGGAATCCGATGGCGAAGCGTTCGACGCCGCGTCTGCCGACGCCGCATCGTCTGATCCGTTCCCTGTTGAGGCCTGACCAGCATCGGTCGAGGACTGTGCGGCCGAGTTCGCGCCGGTGACGTTCGCACCTTCGGCGGCATTCGTGTCGGACGATTTGGCGTTGACCTTGGAGACCAGGTCGCTGCTCTCGGCCGGTGATACCACTGCGGGGGTCTCGTCCGACGTCGCCGAGGCGGCCGTGGACCCATCCGCGGACGTGTCGTCTTTCGCCTCATTCGTCTGAGCCGCCGACCCGGTGTCAGTTGATTCCGCATCGGGAGTCGATTCCGCACCAGACGTCGGTTCCGCTGCGGACTCCGATTCGGGAGCGGCGTGGCGGCCACGACGACGTTCGGAATCCGAATGCGCGGCGGCGACACCGGCAGCACCGGCACCGATCACTCCGGCACCTGCGGCAGCGGCCGCGGCACCCGAGTGGGACTCGTCATCTGACTGCGTGGAGCGGGCGTCAGACGCGGCAGGCTGGCTGTCCGACTCAGCAGTCTGGCTTCCCGCAGCTGCGGTCTGGTATCCGGTCGCATCGGTCTGCGGCTGGCCGGCTCCGACACCGAATGCCTGAGTCGGTTCGCTCTGCGAATGCTGCAGGGCGTCCGAATCGTGACGACCCAGATAGGTCTGTCCGTCACCGGTGCTGTGCACCGGTCCGTCGGCCTGATCAGATGCCACGTCTGCGGATGCGGGCGCAGCTCCCGCGTCCGAGGTGCCTGCAGCAGCGGGTGCGGCGAACGAGCTGGCCGAACGCTCGGAATCCTGCTCCTGCGGCGGAGCGTAGGGGCTGGGCTGGTTCTGCTGGTCGGCGGACTGATCCTGCTGGGCGGGAGCGGCGAACTGATCCTGCTGTTCCGAAGCACCGAACGGACGCGGCTGACCGAACTGGTCCTGCTGACCGGGTCCCGCCTGTCCCGCACCGGCCGGATCGGCTCCGTAAGGTGCGAATCCGGGTGCACCGGCGCCCGGGCCGGCAGCACCGGGCACATTGGCCACGGGTGCCGGATGTTGGGTGTGCTTGGTGACGGGGCGGGCCTTCGCATGGGTTTCGATGTCCTCGCGGCCAGCGAATTCCTTGGCGAAGAACGGCAGCATCGTGAACACTCCGGCGAAGAACGCGATGAGGCCGGCGAAGAATGTCAGGTACGAGCCCACATGCCAGTAGACCGCCGAAGTGAGCAGATCGACGAACACATAGGTGAAGGCGATTGCCGAGAGCACGGAGATGAATTGGTCGAGGCTGAGCGATCCGACCCGCAGTCGGCTGTTGCCGAGCTTGTTGACGAGCACGGCCGCCACGATGAGCAGAATCGTGAGCACTCCGAATACGAGCGCGCCCATATCCGCAACGTTCCAATGCCACAGAGTGACCGTCTCACTGCCGACGCCGTAGCTGTAACCCCGGTAAGGCACGAACAGCGCGATGAAGGCGAGCAGACCAGCGAACAGAAGGAAGAGGTCGCGCAGAGTCAGCGGGCCGAGGATTCCCGGGCCGGTCTTCCGCTTCGGTGCAGGCGCCTGACCGAACTGACCCTGTCCCGGAGCCGAACCATAGGGTCCCGGCGCCGATCCGTACTGTCCGGGCGCTGAACCGTACGGGCCAGGTCCCGAACCGTACTGGGCCCGGGCCGAACCGTAGGGACCTTGTGCGGCGGACTGTCCCGGTGCCGAACCGTAGGGTGCCGGTGCGGAACCATAGGCCGGTCCGGGCGCCGAACCGAACTGTCCCGGTCCCGAACCGTAGGCCGGCGGCTGACCACCGGGCTGCTGCGCGTTCTGGCCCGGGTATTGCGGGGGCTGATCCTGCCACGGCTGTGGCCCGGACCCGGTTGGATGCTGCGGCGAACTCATCGCTGACTCCAGTCGATCTCGGGGAAAAGCTAACAGTGTTTCCGTGTCCGCGCGGGACGGATCCCGACAGACTCTGACCCCATCCTTGCAGAACACAGGCCACCTGTGCACTCATATGCGCATTCTCAGGCACGTCGAAGGCTCCTCAGTCCCCCGCCGAGGCGGCCCTTCCGTCGCCGCGCAGCCATCGAAATCATGTGAGCCATACCACGACAAATACGCGGTGGCTACCCCCGATTTCCCCGTTCATCGAGTGAAACTGCTCTCCCCAGCCCCCGACCACAGGTATACAGTGCAACTAGCATTTTCGATCCACCAACGAAGTCGGAGGGAAAGCATGACCGATACCGCTGCCGAGCAGACCGAGACTTTTGCCCCACCTGAGCAGTTCGCGGCCGCCGCCAACGTCAAGGCCGATGAATACGAACGCGCCGAGGCGGACTACTTGGGCTTCTGGGCCGAACAATCCCGTGAGCTCGTCGACTGGCACGAAGACTTCGACGAGGTCCTCGATTGGACGAACCCGCCGTTCGCGAAGTGGTTCGTCGGCGGAAAGCTCAACGTCGCCTATAACTGCCTCGACCGTCACCTCCTCGCAGGCAACGGCGACCGGGTGGCCATCAACTTCGAAGGCGAACCGGGCGACTCCCGCACCTTCACCTATGCCGAACTCCTCGCCGAGGTGTCGAAGGCGGCGAACACGCTGACCGACCTCGGAGTGAAGACCGGCGACCGGGTGGCCATCTATCTGCCGATGATCCCCGAAGCGGTGATCTCGATGCTCGCCTGTGCCCGCCTCGGTGCGGCGCATTCCGTCGTCTTCGGCGGATTCTCCGCCGATGCTCTGCACTCGCGCATCATCGACGCCGAAGCCCGCGTCGTCATCACCGCCGACGGCAGCTACCGCCGCGCCAAACCCACGAGTCTCAAGCCGGCCGTCGACGAAGCGATCGCCCAGGGCGACACTCCCGTCGAGCACGTCCTCGTCGTCAAGCGCACCGGTCAGGACGTCGACTGGGTCGAAGGCCGGGACCAGTGGTGGGAGGACTCCGTCGGCCAGGCCAGCGATACACACGAGTGCGAATTCTTCGACTCGGAGCACCCGCTGTTCATCCTCTACACCTCCGGTACGACAGGAAAGCCCAAGGGCATCCTCCACACCACCGGCGGCTACCTCACTCAGGTGTTGTACTCGATGAAAGCCGTCTTCGACATCAAGCCCGAGTCCGATGTCTTCTGGTGCACCGCCGACGTCGGCTGGATCACCGGTCACTCCTATGTCACCTACGGCCCACTGGCCGCCGGCACCACTCAGATCATCTACGAAGGCACTCCGGACACCCCGCATCAGGGCCGCTGGTGGGAGATCATCGAGAAGTACAGAGCCACGATCCTCTACGCCGCTCCGACGGCGATCCGCACCTGCATGAAATGGGGCGAGGAGATCCCCGCGAAGTACGATCTGTCCAGTCTGCGCCTGCTCGGCAGCGTCGGCGAACCGATCAACCCCGAGGCCTGGCGCTGGTACCACCGTGTCATCGGCGGTGAGCGCTGCCCGATCGTGGACACATGGTGGCAGACCGAGACCGGGGCCCATATGATCGCGCCTCTGCCCGGCGTGCTCTCAACCAAGCCCGGCTCCTCACAGCGTCCGATCCCCGGCATCTCCGTCGACGTCGTCGATGATTCGGGAGAGAACCCTGCAGGTCCCGAAGGCGGACTGCTCGTCATCCGCCGCCCATGGCCGTCGATGCTGCGCGGAATCTGGAAAGACCCGGAGCGCTTCAAGGAGACCTACTGGTCGCGGTTCGAAGACACGTACTTCGCCGGCGACGGCGCCCGCCGCGATGAGGACGGGGACATCTGGTTCCTCGGGCGTGTCGACGACGTGATGAATGTGTCCGGTCACCGCCTGTCCACCGCGGAGATCGAGTCCTCGCTCGTCGCGCATCCCAAGGTCGCCGAGGCGGCTGTGGTCGGCGCCGCAGACGACACCTCCGGTCAGGCCGTCGTCGCGTTCGTCATCGTCTCCAACGGCGTCGAGGACTCCCCCGAGACGTCTGAGGAGCTGCGTCAGCATGTGGGCAAGGACATCGGCCCCATCGCGAAGCCGAAGAAAGTCCACATCGTCACGGACCTACCCAAGACCCGCTCGGGCAAGATCATGCGTCGCCTGCTCAAGGACGTTGCCGAGAACCGCGAGGTCGGCAATACGTCGACCCTGGCCGATGCCTCGGTGATGGATCAGATCGAAAAGTCCGTCACAGGAGCCTGAACCCCTCGCTCTGAGGCCGAAATCGGATGACCCGTCGATGACAGACGACTCTGCCGCAGAACGGCCGTCGTCCGAATCCGACGGGTTTTCCCGGTTCCCCGCCGATTCGCCTTTGGCCGCAGAGCCCGTTCAGACTACTCTTAAGTTAGATTGTCCTCGTTCTCGATTTAGGAGCTCTCATGGCCGAACGGTCCATCAGCGAACTGATCAAAGGCATCAGCGACGATTCCAAAGCGATCGCCGAGGAAGAGATTGCCCTCGCCAAGGCCGAGGCCACTGCCGGTGCGAAGAACCTGGGCATCGGTGCCGGATTGGCCATCGTCGCTCTCTTCCTGCTCTTCCTGTCCTCGTTCATGGTGATCTTCGCCGGTGCGGCCGCATTCCATGAGGGTCTGGGCTGGCCATGGTGGGGCAGCTTCCTCATCGTGTTCGGCATCCTCGCCGTCATTGCGATCATCCTCGTCCTTGTGGCCCTCCCGCTGTTCAAGAAGGGCAACCCGGTTCCCGGCACCGCGATCAGCTCGGCCAAGTCGCTGGTGGCTTCGGTCAAGCGCGCAGTGAAGAACCCCTCGGGACCCAGGTACTGACACCTCTCCCAATCTGAGAACCGCGGCAGGAACGAAGGCGGCGCCGGACACGAAGTCCGGCGCCGCCTTCGCATCTGCTTCAGAAGTCGATGGCGATGGGAGCCTTCTTGTCCCATTCGCCGGCCCAGCCGAGGTGTTCGAGAGCGAAGTCGAGGATGCCGGCGGTGAAGCCCCACACCTTGAGGACTCCGACGTCGAAGGCCGGGGTCGAGATCTTCAGATCGGGACGGGCGAAGGTTCCGCGGTTGGCGGGGGCGACGAGGTCGGCGATGGCCACCCGATAGACGGAGTAGGACTCCCGCGGATCCATCACCTGGACTCGGCCCGGCTGACGCCAATAGCCGATAACCGGAGTGACCTCGAACTTCGAGACGGGGATATAGAGCGGGTCCATCTCTCCGAGAACTTCGACGGTGTCCGGTGGGATTCCGGCTTCTTCCTCCGCTTCACGCAGCGCGGCGGCCGCCATGGAATCGTCTTCGGGGTCACGACCGCCTCCGGGGAAGGCGACCTGTCCGGGATGATGGCGCAGGCTCGCGGCCCGCTGGAGAAGAACGATGTCGACATCGGCGACGCCGAGTTCGGCCAGGCGCGATGCTTCTGCTCCTCCCGCCTCGGTGCGAGGCTCTCCCCCGCGCCCGAAAAGCATGAGAACGGCGGCGTCGCGGGCGGACTGCTCTGCGGCTTCCTTCTTTCGGCGCAGCCACAGCGGGGACCCGTGCGAGGCGGCTAGATCTTCGAGCTGCCCGCGCAGGGCCCCATCGGCGATCGTCGCCGATTCGGGTGGAAGGTCGGGGATTCGGGCGCTCACTGTCCGTCCTCGGGGACAGCCTCCTCGGCGGGAGTGGCCAAGGGCGCCATTTCGAACCGGAGCATGGCACGTGCCTTAGCCGGGTCGAGTTCCCCGATCCCGAACGATGGGCACAGCGCGGTCACGGGGCAGGCTCCGCAGGCGGGTTTTCGGGAATGGCAGATGCGGCGGCCGTGGAAGATCACCCGATGCGAGAGCATGGTGAGGTCCTTCTTCGGGAACAGGGCCGCGATCTCGTGCTCGGCCTTGACCGGATCGGTCTCCTCGGTCCAGCCGAAGCGGCGGGCCAGCCGGCCCATGTGTGTGTCGACGGTCAGCCCGGGGGTGTCGAAGGCGTTTCCGAGGACGACGTTCGCGGTCTTTCGTCCGACTCCGGCGAGCTTGACGAGCTTGTCCAGCCTATTCGGCACCACGCCATCGTATTCATCGACGAGTTCGTTCGCGAGCTTGACGATGTTGCGGGCCTTGGCCCGGTAGAACCCTGTGGAGCGGATGTGCTCCTCGACCTCGATGAGATTGGCCACGGCCAGGGCGTGGGCATCGGGGAAGGCGGCGAAGAGGCTCGGGGTGACCGAGTTGACACGGATATCGGTGGTCTGGGCGGAGAGGACGGTGGCGATGAGCAGCTGGAACGGGGTCTCGAAGTCGAGTTCGCATTTCGCGTTCGGATACACCTCGGCGAGGATGCGATGGATCTTCCGCGCCCGGCGGGTCCGGCCCAGCGGGGTCTCCTTCGCGAACTTCCGCGCGCTCTTCTCTGCCACAGTCAACACGACTCACCATCTTAATCCGTGCCCTGTCATTCCGCAGTCATGCCGGTCACACCCGCGGAACATGTTCACGCGACCTGATCTGCGCACCTTGTTCTGGCCGTCTGCGGGAATGGTGTGGACGGGAGCCGTGTTGGGCGGTGCGGGAGAGGATTTCATACTGATGGGCCACACTCCCGCGTCTTTGCTGGTATCGGTGCAGATGACCAGGTAGATTTGTGTGTGATTATCACGACAAGGAGGAACCAGTGGATATTGAAGTGGTGCGGGGCGCGACGCTCTTCGCAGGTCTGGACGATGAAGCCACCAGTGCATTGATGAAGTTCATGAACCCGCGGAGTCTCCGTCGGGGAACCGTGCTCTTCCACGAGGGCGATGCCGGTGACGAGCTCTACATCGTCTCCTCGGGCAAGCTCAAGATCGGCCGAGAGTCCTCCGACGGCCGTGAGAACCTGCTGTCCGTGGTCGGCCCCGGCGAGATCATCGGCGAGCTCAGCCTCTTCGATCCGGGCCCGCGTTCGACCTCTGTCACTGCCGTCTCCCAGTCGGAGCTGCTCAGCCTCAAACACGAGGACCTCACCACTTGGCTCAACGAGCGTCCGCAGGCCGCGATGAACCTGCTCAAGGCCCTCGCCCAGCGTCTGCGTCGCACCAACGAGACCGTCGGCGACCTCGTCTTCTCCGATGTGCCCGGCCGTGTCGCCAAGGCTCTGCTCGACCTCGCCGCTCGCTTCTCGAAGCCGGCTCCCGACGGTGTGCTCGTCGCTCACGACCTCACCCAAGAAGAGCTGGCTCAGCTCGTCGGTGCCTCTCGTGAGACCGTGAACAAGGCACTGGCCGACTTCGCCGCCCGCGGCTTCATCCGTCTCGAGGCCCGCTCCGTCGTCATCCTCGACATGGACCGTATGCGCAACCGCGCCCGCTGATCCTCCTCACGGCTTCCAAACCGCCACAGCGCACAAACGCCCCAGCCGATTCGGCTGGGGCGTTCGTCCTGGCCGGGCAGGTGTGAGACGTGGCCAGTGCTCGCCGTCTCAGGGGCTGTCGCGTCAGGTGTGGGAGCCTTCGGACTCGGGTTCTGATTCAGTCATCGAGTTTGAACTCGATGACTGAATCAGAACCCGAGTCGTGAGTGGTGTGTCATCCAGCTAGACCGAAGACGTCGCGTGAGGCGCCGCGTCGGGGCACTCAATGCGCCTGCAGCTCCGGCGTCAACAGTGGGACTCAGGCGTCGTCGGCGGCGGGCAGGGCGTCGAGGTAGGCCAGCTGAGCCTTGACGATCTGTTCGGCCGCCGGACGCACGCTGGAGTCGACGTCGTGGTAGACGATGTCGCATACCTCTGAGGCCGTCTTCGCCCCCTGCTCCAGTGCCGCTTTGACCTGCTCGATGCGTTCGAGTCGGTGGGAACGGTAGTAGTCGATCACCTCGGCGGGGGCGTCGATGCGCTCACCGTGGGCCGGCTCGATGATGGCGAACTCCCCGGCATCGAACAGCTCCTTCAACCGGTCGAGGGAATTCAGATAGTCGCCCAGGGAGCCTTCGGGGTGAGTGACGATCGTCGTCCCCTCCCCCAGGATCGTATCTCCGCTGTAGAGGGCTCCGGAGTGGATGAGGCTGATGCTGTCGCTCGTGTGTCCGGGGGTGGCAACGGCGCGCAGCACGTCGGCCGGAGTGTCACCGAAGGCGATCTCGTCGCCGTCGCTGACCGGTTCCGTGTGACGGGCGAATCGCTCGAGCCCAGCGTAGACGGCAACCTCGGGGGCCCACTGCTCGATGCTCCCGAGCATCTCGGAGTGGTCGGCGTGCTGGTGGGTGAGAACGATCGCTGCCAGATCACGGTCGGCCACCTCGGCGAGGAAGGCTTCACGGTGATCGGCCAGCTCCGGGCCCGGGTCGATGACGACCGCGGACGTGTCATCCTGGCTGGTGAGAACGTAGGTGTTCGTACCGGTCAGGGTCATCGGGCCGGGGTTGTTCGCACGGATTCTCATGAGTCGTCGTTCTCCTCGTCTGTCGTTTCGTCATCGTCACCGCTGAATGTCAGGAAGCCGGGACTCTGGTCGGTGTCGGTCTCGCCGACGGCCACGGCCCGATCGCGCAGGCTGCCCTTGCTGTGAGGGTCCTTGCCGGTGTGGATGACGACCTTCCAGTCGCCGTCGTCATCGACGATCTCGGGACGCAGCGGGTGGACGTTGCGTATCTGCGCCATGGCCGCACCCACGGTCGGGACCTCGGCAAGGCTTTCGACGATGATGCGGGCGGGCGCGCTGATGCGGTCGGGGTCTCCTCCCGCCTCGTCAAGTATCTGGTCGGGGCGTTTCCATCCTGCTGAGGTCTCGTTCGGCGACAGGAAGTCGACATCCTGGCCGAAGGGCACGGTGGCGATGAAATAGGTGGTGTCGAACCGGTGCAGCTGAGTGGGGGTGTTGATCCAGCGCAGCCACGGTTTGCACAGGTCGGGACGCAACCGCAGATCACGGTCGAGTAAAACCTGCGACCAGGACGCTTCGTTCGAGAACAGCCTCGATCGGGTGGAGTGCCAGTCCGTCTGCGGTGTGGCAACGATCTCCCGATCGACATCCTCGGCGAGCATGATTCCGGTGGCTGCGAAGGTGATTCGGGCGGCAGCGGAGAAATGGTGCAGGGCGCGGGATTTGTTCTCGATGCTCAGCGCACGAGCGCACCGGGCCGAATTCCATCCGGCCAGAGGCAGCTTCCGCACATCACCCGGGCGCAGGCTGCTGGTGGGAAATGCCCACCGGTTGCGGTCCTCGACGCCGCGGGCATCGAGTTGCCGGGTGATGAAGAGTTCCAGCCGGTCCGCGGAGTCCCGGATCAGCACGATCGCCGAGGTGGGGCGCGGGGCCTCCGGCACGGGCCACCGTCCGTCGGACTGCCAGTGTTCAAGCAGCCACCGCAGCTCCGACGAGACGGGAAGTGTGCGTCCGCTAAGCGGCATCGCCTGAGACCTCGACGATGACTTCGACCTCGACGGGGGTGCCCAGAGGCAGAGTGTTCACGCCGACCGCGCTGCGGGCGTGCTGCCCGCGGTCTCCGAAGATCTCACCGTAGAGTTCGGACACGCCGTTGATGACGGCCGGCTGTTGGGTGAAGTCGTCGGCGGAGTTGACGAAGCCGGTGACCTTGACGACGCGCACGATCTTGTCGAGATCGCCGATGACTCCGGCGATGGCGGCCAGAGCATTGAGCCCGGCGGTGCGTGCAAGTTGGTAGCCGGTGTCGAGGTCGACGTCCGTGCCGAGGTGACCGGTCGCAGGCAGCTTGCCGTCGACGACGGGCAGCTGGCCCGAGGTATAGACGTAGTTCCCGGTGCGCAGTGCGGGGACGTAGGCGCCGGCTGGTGTGGCGATCTCGGGCAGTTCGAGGCCGAGTTCGGACAGGCGCTCAAGGGTCTTCGACATGATTCTTCTTTCGGTGGCGGGGTGTCAGCGGTCCGGGCGGCTCAGCTCACTCTTTGGGGCGTTTGAGGTAGGCCACGAGTCCGTTGTTGTCGGGGCCGGGAACGACCTGCACGAGTTCGTATCCGTCCTCGCCCCACTGGTCGAGGATCTGCTTCGTCGCGTGGACGATGAGCGGCACGGTGACGTATTCCCACTTGGTCATGGTTCTCCTCAGTTGTCGGTGCGTCGCCGAGGCGGTCCGGGTGATCCGGTGTGACCAGGTTTTCCTGGGGCGGTCGACGACGCTGGTCCGTTCCCCACACTAGCCCAGACAGGGCACGCTGGGCACCTGTGTTCCGCGGACGGCGGTCACTGCTGTTTCGCTGCCGCGACACCCGTGAAAGTCAGACAGAGAAGGCGGGGAGGATCTGATCCTCCCCGCCCTCACAGGAACGGTCACGGCTAGGTGCTATCGGCCGGTCACGACCGGCATATCATCGGCTCAGTTGCCGCCGAGGCCAGGAGCCTCGCCGCCGCCGTCACCACCGTCGCCGCCGCCGTTACCACCGTCACCGCCGCCGTTTCCGCCGCCGTTTCCGCCGCCGTTTCCGCCGCCGCCTCCGTTGTTTCCGGAGTTGCTGCCTCCACCGCCGCCGTTGCCGCCGCCACCGGTGCCGCCGCCGTTGCCGTGGCTTCCGCCACCGCCACCGCCGCCTCCACCGCGGCCGCCGGTGGACGAACCGCCGCCACCGCCGGAGCCGCCGCCGGAGAAGTACTTGCTGCTGGGCTTCGGGAACCCGGTATTGCCCTTGGTTTCCCTGACCGCTTGGCTCATGTATGCCTGCCAGGTCTTACCGGAGATGGTCGCACCGTAGATGTGGCCTCTGACGGCGCCGGCGCCGTTGGTGCGCCAGTCGCGAGTGCCCCCCGGATCACCGGTCCAGACCGCAGTCGACAGCGTCTTGGTGAACCCGAGCAGCCAGGTGTGACCGACCTCGAAGTTCGTCGTACCGGTCTTGGCGCCTGCCGGCACTCCGATCTTCAGCGAGCTCGTCGTACCGCCGTTGAACGTCTGAGTCAGCGCGAAGGCGACGCCCTTGGCCACTTCCTTGTCGAGCACTCGCTTGCAGCCTTCGCCAGGCAGGTCGAGCTTCTCGCCCTTGCGGTCCTTGATCTCGGTGATCGGCTTCGGTCCGCAGAATTCGCCTTCGTTCGCGAAGGTCGCGAACGCCGCAGCCATGGCGATCGGCGTGGTCTCCGTCGTACCGAGAATCGACGACGGTGACAGGGCTTGGATGAAGCCGGACTTGTCCTCGAAGTCGAGCGCCTCTCCGCTGCCATAGCGGATGCCCAGGTCCATCGCGGTGTCCATGACGTCACACATGTTCAGCTGGTTGCCCATCGCCGCGTAGCCCGTGTTGACGGACTTCTTCGTCGCCTCCAGCGCGGTCATCGAACCCTTGCCTTCACCGTCGCCGGCGTTGTTCGGGTCCCAGTCTCCGCCCATATTCGGACAGCCCTCGTACTTCCAGGAGCTGGCAGGGAAGTTGCGCTTCGTCGCATTGACGGTGGTGTTGAGGCTCTTTCCTTCCTTCAGCCACGCCGTCAGGACGAAAGGCTTCCACGTCGAACCGACCTGGAAGCCACCGCCTCCGTTGTGCTTCTTGTCGACGGTGTAGTTGATCGAGGTCTTCTTGTTCTTGTCCTTCTTCTTGACCTCTCCCGCGGTGTATTCGCGGTTCTCGGCCATGGCGATGACTTCACCGGTTCCAGGTTCGATCGTCACGAGGGCGTGACCGGCGCCGGAGGGGTCGCCGACGGGGACGCGCTTCTTGATCTCCTTATCCGCGATCTTCTGGATATCGGGATTGAGGCTCGTCTTGATCTTCAGACCGCCACGTTGGAGGAAGGCCAGGCGTTCATCAGCCGTGTCGCCGAAGGTGTCATCATTCATAATGACGTTCTGGACATAGTTGCAGAAGAATTCTGCCTTGCTCTTGGCTGCCGAACAGCCGTTCGGAGTCTCATGCAGGTCGAGGTCGAGGTCGGTCTTGACCGCCTTGTCGTATTCCTTCTGCGTGATGTGGTCGTACTTGAGCATCTGCCCGAGCACAGTGTTGCGACGCTTGAGCACCTGGTCGGGGAACCGCTGCGGGTTGAACGCCGAGGGGTTCTGCACGATTCCGGCGAGCATCGCCGACTGCTGGATGTTGAGATCCTTCGCGTGGATGCCCCAGTACCTGTAGGCGGCGGCTTCGACGCCGTAGACGTTCGGTGAACCCGAATAGTTGTTGATGTTCATGTAGCGGTTGAGGATTTCCTTCTTATCGTACTTCTTCTCAACCGCGACAGCGAGTTTGGCTTCGCGCAGCTTACGCGCGTAGCCGGCGGTGCCTTCGGACTCCTTCGCCGCAGCGACACCCTCGGAGTCCTCCTCGGCATGCGCGTTCTCTGCCAGCACGTTCTTCACATACTGCTGGGTCAGCGTCGATCCGCCCTGAGTCGTCGAGGACACCATATTGTGCACCGCTGCACGGGCGATGCCCTCGATGTCGACGCCGCCGTGTTCGAAGTACCGGTAGTCCTCGACGGCGATCGTCGCATTCTGCATATCCTTCGAGATCTTATCCAGCGGGACCTCCTGGCGGTTCTGCCAGTAGAACTCCGCAAGCTCGGACCCATCGGAGGCAAGCATCGTCGACTTCTCACCGAGGTCCTTGATCTCCAAGGTCGCGGGGAGTGAATCGAAGATCTCGACAGCGCTGTTCGCACTGGCGGTTGCGACACCGACTCCGGGAATGGCCAGACCGGCAGCAACGATCCCCGCCACTGCGCTGACGGCCACGAACTGCATGAACGCGCCCATTTTTGTGGGTGGGGCGTTTGACTCAGGAGACACCATGGTAGCCAGTTTAACGAATTTGCCTTGTGCAAATCTTCAGAAACCGCTGAACGGGTTAGGCCTTTGCGACGAGTTCCAAGACGCTGACTTCGGGTCGGCAGGCGAAACGCACTGGTGAGTACGGTGAGAATCCGAGACCGGCGGAGATGGCGACGAGGCTCTTCCGGTACGGAAAGACTCCGCGTGCGCGTGTCCGATCGAGGTCGCAGTTCGTCACCGGCGCGCCCCAGAAGGGCACGCGGATCTGTCCCCCGTGAGTGTGTCCGGCCATGATGAGGTCCGCCCCCGCCGAGGCGAACGCCTCCAAGGTCCGCGAATACGGGGCGTGTGTCACGCCCACTTTGAGGCCAGCCTCGGGATCGAACCGCGGATGCTCGAGCACACCCTTGCCGGGTGCTCCCCCACTCCAGCGGATCCGGTCGCGGTCGATATGGGCGTCGCCGAGCCCGGTGAAGTGGATCCGGGTGCCCTTGATCGTCAGGGTCGCCTCGGTGTTGTCGAGGAAATGCCATCCCTGACCGCCGGCCGTCGAGTCCGACGGGGATGTCGGTTCTTCGAATCCGCGGACGAGGGCCTTGACGTCGAGATCGGGGGTCACTCGGTGTTTGACCTCGGACGGCGAGCGCAGATATTTTGCGGGATTCTTCGCCTGCGGCGAGAAGAAGTCATTTGACCCCAGGACGAAGACACCGGGTGTGTCGAGCAGACCGGAGAAGACGTCGATGACGTCGGGCACGATATCGGCCGAGAGGTTGTCACCGGTGTTGACGACGACGTCCGGTTCGAGCCGGGTGAGCGCTTTGACCCAGGAGCCACGGTGCTTCTGCCAGGGCGCCAGGTGCAGGTCGGCGACGTGGAGGATCCGGATGGATTCGGCTCCGGCAGGCAGGATCGGCAGGGTGTGGCGGCGGATGGCGAAGAGGTGCGGTTCGATGACCGCACCCCAGATTCCGGCGGCTGTGGGGGCGGCAAGTGCACCGGCGAGGAGAGCGCGCTTCTTCATTCCCCCAACTCTATCCGCTCCCAGAACTACTGTGAGTATTGATGGTGGCTGGTCTGGGACTGGCTGGCAGAGTAGGAACTGACCGTCCCATCGATCATCATGACCCTCAGAACTACTGACTCGAACGATGTCCTCGTCGGGATC
>NZ_FXYX01000041.1 GCF_900169265.1 Brevibacterium iodinum ATCC 49514 | reverse complement strand
GCCACGTCGAGGTCTTTCGGATGGATTGTGTGAGAACTTCCATCATCGGAAGACCTCGACGTCTATCCGCGCAGCGACTCGCCGTATCCTGGAATCACCGATCTACACTCTCAATTACGAAGAGCCAAGTTTCGGATCGACGGAGCCGACGAGCAGCGCTTCGCGGACGAAGCACGCCGTGTCCTCGGCCAGCGTGTCGAGCCCGTCGGGGCTGTGGACATAGTCGAAGGCGAGGGTCTCGACGCCGACCTCGGCTCCGAGGCCGACGATCGCGTCCTCCTTCGTCTCGAAGTAGTTGAAGAAGGTGCGTGTGGACACTCCTGCGTCGGCGGCGATCGTCGCCACGGTGGCGCAGGCCAAGCCGTCCTCGAGCACGCGAGTGATCGCCGCTTCGTGGAGGGCGTTGCGAGTCAGGCGCGCCTTTTTCGAGCGCAGGGATTCTTCGGCGGGCATAGGCAGATTTTGCACCACATGCAAACTTTCACCAACTGCAAATCTGCAATTGTGCACTATTCCACTGTGCGCAGTCTTTCACATGAGCATCTTCAGCCGCGCCCGGTGCTGCTCGAGGGTCTGCAGCTGACCGAGCAGTGCCGCCTGACCTGCTCCGTCCGCGGTGTCCTGGCGCTGCAGGCGGGAGTGGAGTTCCTTGGCGATGCGTTCGAGGTCGTAGTCGAAGAGGCGAGCGACGATCCCGCGGGCGAACCGATCGATCCCGTCTCCCTCGATGACAGGCAGCGGGGTCACGAGCAGCTGGGCCACATAGGGCTTGAGGTCCTCGGCTGCGGCGTCGAGGACGCGTTCGGCCCATTTCGACTGAGCCGAGCCGGCTGCACCCAGTCCCCCGGCCTGTTTGATGGCGTCCTGGATCCGCCGGTAACCGGGGTGCTCGAAGGCCTTCGCGGACAGCGAGTCGAAGAGCTTCGCATTGACCACCTCCGGATGCTGAAGGGCGACCATGAGGGCCCCCTTCTCCGTCTTCAGCCGGGCGGGGCTGATCGGGGCCGAGAGGTTCGAGACGTCGGGGCGTTCGTCGTAGACGTATTCGATGCTGCGCTCATCGGAGACCTCCCCCACCGAGGCGGGACCGAGCCCGCGTGCGTCTCCGGACGGAGCGGTCCCCGGCTCGGTGCCCGGACCGGTCCCCTGCCCCGAACCAGGCCCCTGCCCTGGTCCGGATGTGGCCGGTGACGAGGGTGCGGGTGCGCTCGGTGCCGGCGGTGGGCCGTCGCGGTAGGACGACTGGCGGGCGGGCGCCTCGGCGGGCTGGCGGTTCTGCTTCGGTTGGCGGGCGGCGGTGCGGACCGCGGCCTCCACCTCGTCGATATCGACGCCGATGCGACCGGCGACGAACCGGTAGTAGTGAGAGAGGCTGTTGCGGTCGCGGATGTCGGTGAGCACCTCGGCGGCGGCGCGGACCGCGGAGATCCGTCCTTCGACGGTGTCGAGGTCGAAGCGGGAGATCGCAGTGGTGATGACGAACTCGAAGAGCGGCTTGCAGCCGTCGATGAGTTCGCGCAGGGCCGCGTCGCCCTTCTGCATGCGCAGGTCACAGGGATCGAGGCCATCGGGTTCGACGGCGACGAAGGTCTGGGCGGTGAACAGGTTCTCGAATTCGAAGGCCTTGAGCGCAGCCTTCTGACCGGCGGCGTCGCCGTCGAAGGTGAAGATCACCTGTCCGGTCGGGTCGTCGCCGAGGAGGCGGCGGATGATCTTCACGTGTTCGGCGCCGAAGGCCGTGCCGCAGGTGGCCACGGCCTGGTCGACTCCGGCGAGGTGGGCGGCCATGACGTCGGTGTAGCCCTCGACGACGACGACGCGTTTGGTCTTCGCGATGGACTTCTTCGCCAGGTCGAGTCCGTAGAGAACCTGATTCTTGTGATAAAGAGCGGTCTCGGGAGTGTTGAGGTACTTCGGTCCCTTGTCATCGTCATGGAGTCGCCGGGCGCCGAAGCCGATGGTCCGGGACGTCATGTCCTTGATCGGCCAGATCACCCGACCACGGAATCGGTCGTAGATTCCCCGACCGCCCTCGCTGGCCAGGCCGCCGGCGAGGATCTCCTCATCGGTGAAGCCGGCCTTGCGCAGATGGCTCGTCAGGGCATCCCAGGATTTCGGGGCGAACCCGATGCCGAATTCCCGGCTCGACTCGGCGGGAAAACCGCGGCCGGACAGGAACTCGCGGCCGATCTGCCCGGCCTCGGACTCGAGGGCCTGAGCAAAGAAGCGCCCCGCGACCTCGTGCATCTCCAGCAGCCGCTGTCTGCGGCTGGCCTGTTCCCGGTCCGGGCCCTTCCCGTCCTCGTAGCGCAGGTGCATTCCGGCCTTGCCGGCCAGCGTCTCGACGGCTTCGACGAAGCTGAGCTGTTCGACCTTCTGCAGGAAGGAGAACACGTCGCCGGACTCACCGCAGCCGAAGCAGTGGTACATCCCGACCTGCGGACGCACCGTGAACGACGGCGTCTTCTCGTCGTGGAACGGGCACAGTCCTTTCAGCGATCCGATGCCCGCGGTCTTGAGGGTGACGAATTCCCCGATCACCTCGTCGATGCGGGTGCGGCTGCGCAGTTCGTCGATGTCCTCGCGCTTGATGAGTCCGGCCATGGTCTAGAGCCGATCCTCCGTTCCGGCGTTGAGGTGGTGGTACAGGGCCCAGGCGGAATGGTCGGTCAGGGAGGCGATCTGGTCGACGATGACGCGCAGTCGTGCGGAGTCGTCGGCGGCCTCGGCGTGGTCGGCGCGGAACATCGGATCGAGCTTGTCCGGTGACTGCGAGTACCATTCGGCGAGTTCGTTGATGACCGCTGCCTGAATGTCGTGCAGCCGCAGCCGATCCTCGGCGACCATCACCGTCAGCGTGGCCATGCCTTTGAGTACGGCGATCTCCACGGTGGTCGTGTCGGGGACGACGAGTGAGGCCGAGTATCGGGCGAGGGGCTCCCAGCCGTATTCCTCACGGGTCGCTGATTCCGCGGCGCCGACGAAGCGCCCGATGAGCTGACTGGTCATGTGTTTGAGGCCGGCCTGAGCACGTCGGGACCCGTCAAAGGCCTCCTTGGGCCAGTAGGCGGCGGCCTGCAGTTGGCCGAGTGACTTGTCCATCTCCGCATCGGTGGTCTCCGGCAGGTACCACTGACGGGTGATGTCGAAGAGTTCGACCCGCCGCTCATCGGCGGCGAAGTCGGCAAGGTCCAGATGGCCGGCGACAATGGCGTCCTCGACATCGTGAACGGAATAGGAGATGTCGTCGGCCAAGTCCATGACCTGGGCTTCGATGCATTTCTGGCCGTTGTCGATGCCGTCGCGGTAGAAGTCGAAGACAGCCCGGTCGTCATCGTAGACACCGAATTTGCGCACCCCTGAGTCGCGGCGACCGGCCGTGGCTTCGGCTCGGGGCCATGGGTACTTCGTCAGTGCGTCGAGGCTCGCGCGGCAGAGGTTGAGGCCGGCCGGGCGACCGTCATCGGCGATGACCTTCGGTTCGATCCGGGTGACCAGACGCAGGGTCTGGGCATTGCCTTCGAAGCCGCCGATGTCTGCACACAGGGCGTCGAGGATCGTCTCACCATGGTGGCCGAAGGGAGGGTGTCCGAGGTCGTGGGACAGACAGGCGGTGTCGACGATATCGGGATCGCAGCCGAGGTAGCGGGCGAGTTCGCGGCCGACCTGGGCAACCTCGAGGGAGTGAGTGAGACGGGTGCGGACGAAATCGTCCGTACCCGGGGACACGACCTGGGTCTTCGCGCCGAGGCGGCGCAGACCCGAGGAGTGGAGGACGCGGGCACGGTCGCGTTGGAAAGCCGAGCGCCGAGGATTCTTCGCCGGTTCGCTCACCCACCGCTCCTCGTCCCACGGCGAGTAGACCGCCACGGTCCCCGTCCCCACCGAGGTGTGCGGGTGAGTGTCGAAGGGCATTCTCATCCTCCTGAGATGTCGAGTTCGGCCTCCGACAGCAGCGACTTCCCGCTGGGATCGAAGATGCGGGAGTTCAACCACCCCTCGGGCAGGTGCGGCTTCTTCGGTCGGGTGGTGCGGCCGCGGGACCCTTCGGCGGCTTCACCCGGGTAGGGCGCGGTCTTGTCCAGCTGGTGGAGCAGTCCGGCGAGTTCCTCGAGAGAGGAGACCATAGCCAGCTGGCTGCGCAGCTCTCCCCCGACGGGGTAGCCCTTGAAGTACCAGGCGATGTGCTTGCGCAGGTCACGGACGCCGAGGAATTCGTCCTCGAAGTGATCGACGAGGTATTCGCCGTGTTTGTACACGGCACGAGCCACCTCGGCGAGTCCGGGACGGTGGCGTTCGTCGCTGCCGTTCAGCGCGTTCGCGAGGTCGCCGAACAGCCACGGCCGGCCCTGACAGCCGCGCCCGATGACGACGCCGTCGCAGCCGGTCTTGGCCATCATGTCCAGGGCATCCTCGGCGGCGAAGATATCACCGTTGCCGAGTACCGGAACGGTGTCGCCGAGGTGGTCCTTGAGCCGGGCGATCGCGTCCCAGTCCGCGGTCCCCGAGTAGAGATCGGCCGCGGTGCGGCCGTGCAGTGCGACGGCGGCGACGCCGGCGTTGCGAGCGGTCTCGGCGGCGTCGAGGAAGGTCGTATGGTCGGCGTCGATGCCTTTGCGCATCTTCACGGTCACGGGTACGTCCCGGCGGGCCGCCTCGGTGACGGCCGTGGTGACGATGGATTTGAACAGGTCCTGCTTCCACGGCAGCGCGGAGCCGCCGCCCTTGCGGGTGACCTTGGGGACGGGGCAGCCGAAGTTCAGATCGATGTGATCGGCGCGGTCCTCTTCGACGAGCATCCGCACGGCCTGACCCATGGTCACCGGGTCGACTCCGTAGAGCTGAACGGAGCGCGGAGTCTCATAGGGCTCGTGGTGGATGATGCGTATCGTCTTCGGATTGCGCTCGACCAAGGCCCGGGTGGTGACCATTTCGGTCACGTACAGGCCGGCTCCGTATTCGCGGCACAGGCGGCGGAAGGCGGTGTTCGTGATTCCGGCCATGGGCGCGAGCACGACGGGCGAGGACAGCTCGATGGGCCCGATGCGCAGGGCTGTTTCGGGCTTCGGGGATGCGGTTTCTGGGGCAGGGCTGATGACACTCACAGGGCCATTATCCCAGTCAAGTCAAAATCGCACATTCGTCTGCCTCTCCCGCCTGCTTCGCCGCCTCGGCTCGTCCTTTTGGTCTCAACTCAATCAACGGCTTCCGTGCGCAGAAATTCCCGCACGTCCCATTCGGTGTCGACGGAGAGCTCGGCGGCGAGCCGGTCGTCGTGGGTGACGATCACCATGGCACCGCCGAATCCTTCGAGAGCGGTCACCAGCGCCTCGAGCGATGAGAGGTCGAGATTGTTGCCCGGTTCGTCGAGGATGAGCAGCTGCGGGGCCGGGTCCTGGAGAAGCCCTGAGCCCAAGGCGACACGGAAGCGCTCCCCTCCGGACAGGGTCTGACAGATCTGGTCGGTGCGTCCGGCGCGCAGTCCCATGGCTGCGAGCACCTCGTGGACGCGGTGCGGGTCGAGCTGCGGGTTGCCCGCGCGCACTGCCCCCATCACCGTGAGCTCCCCCGGCAGTCGGTACTGCTGGTCGAGGTGAGCCGTCGGTGCGGAGACGGTGATGGCGAGGTCGCCGAAAAGTTCGGCGATCGGCGGACCGGTTTCGGCCCCCACGTGTCCCTCGACCGCGCCGCCAGTGCCCCCGCCCTGTCCGTCCTGGCCGTTGGCAGCCGCCAGGATCGCTGCCAGCAGGGTCGACTTCCCCGCCCCGTTCGGTCCGGTCAGCCGGATCCGCTCGGGACCGACGATCGACTGTGGACGTTCGGATCTCGCCGAGGCGGCCGCGGAGATCTCGAGGACCCGTTTGGTCGCGTGCACCTGGGTGTCCGGCAGGTCGAGGCGGACGCTCGAGGACCGGCGCAGCGCATCCTTGGCAGTGGTGAGTTCGTCCCAGGCGGCCGCTTCGTCGGCGGCCTTGTCGCCGCGTCGTTTGGCCGCTGACTTCTCCGGGAAGTGAGCCATGGCGTTGGCTGCGATCCGGGGACGACGCCTATTCAGTTTGTCCTTCGCCCCTTTCTGCTCGCTGCGGGCGAGTTTCGTCTCCAGTTCGATCCGCTGTCGCTTCTCGATCTGGTGGGTCTTCTTCGCATCGGTGACCTTCTGCTGCTTCGCCTCTTCTTCCGCGGCAACCATGGCTTCGTAGTCGTCGAAGTTCCCTCCGTAGACCCGCAGCCGGTCGGTCATCTCGATGATCGAGGTCGTATGCGTCAGCAGCGTGCGGTCGTGGGAGATGACCAGGGTCGGTCCGGGCCGTTCGGTGAGCAGGGACGTCAGCAGGGCCCGCCCGTCCTCATCAAGGTTGTTGCTCGGTTCGTCGAGGATCAGCCAGGCTTCACCGACCAGTGCCGCTCGGGCCAGTCCGATGCGTGTGGCCTGCCCGCCGGAGAAGCTGCTCAGACTCCGGCAGGGATGGTGGCGGTGAGTCGGGAGAAGATCTCGGTATCGTCGCCGAGGCGGCTCGCCCGGTCAAGACCACCCCTCCTTACTGCCTGACGGCGGCCCAGCAACCTGGCGCGAGGTTGCTGGGCCGCCGTCAGGTAGTAATAAGGGGTGCGGCAGGTTCAGATGATGATGAGCATGAGTTCGGCGGGCTCGTCGTGAGGGTTGGCCAATTGGTGCGGAACGTCACCGGGAGCCTGGGCGCAGTCTCCGGCGTGCAGGGTCGTGCGGCGGTCGATGGTGACGACCTCGATGCTGCCCTTGAGGACGAAGAAGCTCTCACACGATCCGCTGCGGTGGGCAGCGAAGGCCGAGGTCTCGCTGCGCGGGTCGAGGCGGTAGTGCACAACATCCATATTCTCGATCGCCGATGGCAGATCCCGCCGCCAGACCCCCTTGCCGAAGGTCGAGGTCGTGGGGATCGCCTCGCTGCGGGTGATCGTGACTTCCGGGGCGGCCAACAGTTCGCCGACATCGACGCCGAGGGCGCGGGAGAGACCCATGGCGTTCGATACCGATGTGTCCTGCTCACCGCGTTCGATCTTCGACAGAGCGGCGCGGGACAGTCCCGCCCTCACCGCGAGCTCATTGAGGGTGAGGTTGTTGTACTTGCGCCGGGCTCTGATGCGGGCGCCGAAGACACGTGCGCCGAGATCCTCTTCTTTCGCCATTGGAGCATCATATTCTATTCTTGGATCATAGAATCACATCTCACAAAGGAAACTTCACCCTATGGCGGCAGTGCTGGCTCTCACACCGATCCTCATTGCCATCGTCCTGCTCCTGCTCAAACAGAGCTCCTGGGTCGCCGCTCTCGCCGGCGCCGTGCTCGCGGCCGGTCTCGTCGCCTTCGTCTTCCCCACTCCCGCCGCGGTGTTGGTGGAATCGGGGATCGACTACTTTCCACTCATCCTCGAGGTCGCGCTCATCCTGCTCTTCGGCATGCTGCTCGCCCGGCTGCTCGAGTCCGCGGGGTCGATGTCGCAGATCTCGTCCTGGGTCGAGTCGCTGTCACCGGGGCGACCGCTTGGGGTCGCGCTCGTCGTGTTCGGCATCGTGCCCTTCGCAGAGTCGGTCACCGGCTTCGGCATCGGCGTCACCGTCGGGGTGCCGATCCTGCATCATCTCGGCTGCACCCTGCGGCAGTCCGCGATCCTCGGCCTCCTCGGTCTCATCGCGGTGCCGTGGGGTGCCCTGGGACCGGGCACCACCGTCGCAGCGGCGCTTGCCGGACTGGACGTCGACGAGCTCGGTCTGGCCACGGCGTGGATCAATGCGATTCCGGTCATCATCGTCGCGATCGCCGTGGTCGCGATCATGCGACCGTCCGCCGCCTCGGCGCTGGGGATCATCGGTTCCGGCGCACTCATGTGGGCGGGGATCCTCGCCTCCAGCTCTGTCATCGGCATGGCCCCGTCGGGGATCATCGGCTCCCTGATCGTCATCCTCCTCGTCGGTGCGCTGTTCATGATCCGGAAAAGGGCCACGGGGCTGACGCGTCGCCTCGGCATGGCGGTTCTGCCTTACGGGGTGCTCACGGTCGGGCTGCTGTTGGCGCGGGCCCTGCACGCCGTGCTGCCATCGACGGTCACCCAGATCATCGCCTCTCCCCCGTTCTGGCTGGCCGCCGCCTGCCTCATCGCCGCCATCACCGTCGCCGGCAGACGCGAAGTCACCGTTGCGGCCGTGCGTTCCTGGATTCCCATCGGCGTCGGCACCGCCGCATTCATGCTCATGGGCTGGATCATGACGACGACGGGGATGAGCGAGGCGATCGGTTCCCTGCTGCCGGCCGGGCTCATTCTGATGACTCCGTGGCTGAATTCCATCGGAGCAGTGCTCACCGGCTCGAACACGGGAGCGAACTCGATGTTCACCGGCACCCTGACCGCGGCCGCCGCATCATCGCAGGTCTCGGCTCTGCCGGTCGTCGCGGCCGGAAACGCGGCAGGCTCACTGGCCGCTCTCGCCGCTCCCCCACGAGTGGCGATGGCCGTGCAGATCGCCGATTCGTCGGTGGCCGCCTCGGCAAAGGACATCTCCTGGGTGCAGGGCCGGGCGCTCGCGGTGGCGGGCATCAACGCCCTGGCCCTCGGTCTGTGGATCCAGTTCTTCGCCTGATCGACGCAGGCGAGTTCGGCTCAGCGAAGCGGGCGGATATTGCCGGGACGGGCGGGCTGCGCCCGAGGCACGCCCGCGGAACGGCTCAGACGCGGATGATCTCACGCGGGAAGTTCGTGAATGGCTCGCAGCCGGTGTCGGTGATGAGCACCGGTTCCGACAGCTCGATTCCGTAGCCGTTCATCCACATTCCGCCGATGAGGTGGAAGGTCATTCCCGCCTCGAGAATCTGGTCGTCCTCGGTGCGGATCGAGATCGTCCGCTCGCCCCAGTCGGGCGGGTAGCCGATCCCGATCGAGTAGCCCAGGCGGCTGGGTTTCTCCAGTCCTGACAGAGCCAGCACGCGATTCCAGATGCGGGCGAGTTCTGCGGTGGGCACCTCGGGCGCGGCGACGTCGAGGACCGCGGACAGCGCCTCGGCGACCACGCCTTCGAGGCGGACGAGCTCCTGCTTCGGTCGCCCGGTCACCGCGGTGCGAGCCAACGGAACATGGTAGCGGCGGTGGACTCCGGCGAGTTCGATGCTCACCGATTCGTCGCGTTCGAACTTCCGATCTGTCCAACTCAGATGCGGGGTGTCCGCGCTTTCGCCGGTGGGCATGAGCGGGACGATCGAGGGGTAGTCGCCCCAGACTCCCTCGCCGCCTCTGGTCTGGGCTTCGAAGATCGCGGCCGCCACTTCGTTCTGGCCGACACCGACGCCGATTGTGCCCAGTGCCGCGTCCATGGCAGCTGTGGTCACCTTCGCGGCCTTGCGCATGAGCGCGATCTCCGCCGGAGATTTGACCGCGCGGATCCAGTTGACGAGTTCGAAGGAGTCGACGAGGCGCCATTCGGGCACGCCGTTGACCAGCGCCCGGAAGGCACGCGGGGAGAAGAAATGCGAATCCATCTCGACGCCGACCGGAGAGGTGGAGGCACGGGCGACCTCCCACCGTTGGCGCAGGGCGAAGGCGACCCAGTCGAAGGGGTGGATATGCGGACGCTGCACATACCGTTCTGGATAGCCGACGATGTCCTCGGGTGGCAGCCAGGAAGTGTGCGAGGCTCCCCGCGCGTCCATATCGCGCATGAACAGCGTCATGGGTCCCGACGACGGCACAAAGAGCAGCTGCGGGGTGTAGAAGGACCACGCGTTGTAGCCGGTGAGGTAGTAGATGTTCGCCGGGTCGGTGACGATGAGCGCGGCCAAGCCCTGGTCGACCATCCGGTTGCGCACCGAGGCGATCCGCCCGAGGTACTCCTCGGCGCTGAACGACAGTTCGTTCGCGCCGATCGTATCGACTTCGCCGGGAACCGGCTGCGGGCGCGCCTTGACCTCTTTGCCGGCCTGCCCCTGCTCGGCTCCGGGACGCATCCCGTGCACATCCGGGCGATTGTCGTCGCCGCCGTAGAACAGCTCACCCTCATTCATGATCCCAGTGTGGTGATCTCTCTCACATACTGTCAATCACTGTCGATGCGCGTGTTGTCGACGGTCTGCCGATCCGCGCGCCTGCGGGGATCTGAGGGCTTTCGCAACGGCGATTCGCAGTCGTTCACGACAGGAATTCGGGTGGTCGGCGAACAACCGATTCGGGTGATCGCCGAGTGGCCGTCTCGGATGGTCAGTGAACGGCGGTTTCAGGCAGTCGCCATCAGCGGATCCGGGCGCCCCGGTAACGGCACCTGGCACGGATACCCGTCGGCCGCCTCGGCGATATTGACGAATCCAGAACCAAACATTTTCAGTTTCGACTGAATTCGCATAAACAACAGCGCATTTCAGCAGATTCGGTGATAGATTGTTCTGAGACGCACATCACGGAGGTGAAGAATGGACCCGCTTCTGCCGAACGGCAGCGGTTCTCGACTGGGGAATCTCGACGAGAAATCTAAGGCGATCATCGTCGAGCTGCAGCACGACGGAAGGAAATCCTATTCGGCCATCGGCAAGTCCGTCGGCCTGTCCGAGGCCGCCGTGCGCCAGCGGGTGTCGCGGCTCATCGATTCGGGTGTCATGGAGATCGTCGCCGTGACCGACCCGCTGAGCCTGGGATTCGCGCGGCAGGCGATGGTGGGGCTCAAGGTCCGCGGAGACATCTCCGCGGTCGCCGAGAAGCTGCACGACTACGACGAGATCGACTACCTCGTCGTCACCGCCGGTTCGTTCGACCTCCTGGTCGAGATCGTGTGTGAATCGGATCGGCATCTGATCGAGTTCGTCAATGAGGAGCTCCGCTCGATCGATGCCGTCGTGGATACGGAGCTCTTCATGTACCTCTCACTCGAAAAGCAGAAATACAACTGGGGGACGCGATGACAGACAATGTCACCAGGGCCGGCACTCCTTATCAGGATGCCATCCGCAACAACGTGTGGATGCACATGTCACCACACCAAGCACTGTTCAACGGTGGTGAGGCGCCGGTCATCGTACGCGGCGAGGGTCACCACATCTTCGACGACAAGGGCAAGAAGTACCTCGACGGTCTCGCCGGCCTGTTCACCGTTCAGGTGGGGCACGGTCGTGAGCAGATCGCGAAGGCGATGTATGACCAGACGCTCAAGCTGCCGTTCATGCCGCTGTGGTCGTACGCCCACCCGCAGGCGATCGAGGTCTCGGAACGTCTGGCCAGCTATGCGCCGGGCGATCTCAACCGGGTCTTCCTCACCTCCGGCGGCGGCGACTCGGTCGAGTCGGCGATGAAGTTGGCGAAGAACTACTTCAAGCTCGTCGGCAAGCCCGGCAAGCACAAGATCATCTCGCGGGCCACCGCCTACCACGGCACGCCGCACGGTGCGCTGTCGGTGACCTCGCTGCCGGGTCTGCGGGAGCAGTTCGCTCCGCTGGTCCCCGGTGCGCACAAGGTGCCGAACACGAACTTCTACCGGGCACCTGAGCACCTCGCCCACGATGAGAAGGCCTTCGGCCGCTGGGCCGCCGACCGCATCGGTGAGGCCATCGAGTTCGAAGGTGCCGACTCCGTGGCCGCCGTCTTCCTCGAGCCCGTGCAGAACTCCGGCGGCTGCTTCCCGCCGCCTCCCGGATACTTCGAGCGGGTCCGCGAGATCTGCGACGAGTACGATGTGCTGCTGGTCTCGGACGAGACGATCTGCGCCTACGGTCGCATCGGCGAGATGTTCGCCTGCAACGACTTCGGCTATGTTCCCGACATCATCACCTCGGCCAAGGGCATCACCTCCGGCTATGCACCGCTGGGTGCGATGATCGCCTCCGATCGGCTCTTCGAGCCCTTCGGCCCTGGCGGAGACGAGACCTTCTACCACGGCTACACCTTCGGCGGTCACCCCGTCGCCTGCGCCGCGGCGATGGCGAACTTCGACGTCTTCGAAGAGGAGAAGCTCAACGACCACGTGCACGAGAATGCTGCGGCGTTCAAGTTCACGCTCGAGAAGCTCAAGGACCTGCCGATCGTTGGAGACGTCCGCGGGGAAGGATTCTTCTACGGAATCGAACTCGTCAAGGACAAGGACACGAAGGAATCATTCACCGAAGAGGAGTCCGAGCGGATTCTCAAGAACTTCGTGTCGGCGAAGATGTACGACAGCGGGCTGTACTGCCGCGCAGACGACCGTGGCGACCCGGTCATCCAGCTCTCGCCTCCGCTGACCGTCGGACAGAACGAGTTCGACGAGATGGAGCAGATCATCCGCGGCGTCCTGCAGGAAGCCTGGAAAATGTTCTGACCCCAATTGCTACCTGACGGCGGCCCAGCAACCTCGCGCGAGGTTGCTGGGCCGATCCTTCTATGTCTGTCAAGCCGACGTGGGAATTGTTTCTAGCCCGTTGAGAACCTTGAAAACTCGACGCGCGAGATACCATTTGAGCTTGCGCTTGAGCTCCCTCTTCGACTTCTTCG
>NZ_FXYX01000059.1 GCF_900169265.1 Brevibacterium iodinum ATCC 49514 | reverse complement strand
CCCGCGGGAGTTGCCAGGGTCTTCTTCCGCGACCCGTTACGGCGTGTGGCGCGGTCTTCGCTGTGTTCGTAGCCGGCGGCACCGATGGGGGCGGGGGGTTCGGCGTGGCTGTGGGCTCGGAGGCCCGGTTCGGGGGTTTTGGTTAATCCGGCGGGGAGGGCGGGGTGGAGGGGGGGCTGGACCTCGTTGACGTGGGTGGGAAGGGGGAGAATTGGGGTCAGCCATCGTGGGATGCCTTTCGTGAGGTTCTTGGCGGAACTACTAGCGGGATCCCACGATGGTTCTTCACATTTTTGGGGGTGAAGTCCCTGGTGGGAATGCCACCACTCTATGGGACTCACCCTACAATAGCCCTCGTCGCCATATCGATCCTCACATTCGGATCACTATCGCCAGCATCCGCCACAACCGAGACGCTTTCCCCGGCGGCCCAGAAGCAAGCTCAGGCACTGGTTGCCGAATCACCTGAGCTGACCGAATCAGCCCTCGTCAATGACGTCGAGGTTTACTCGGCATCAACTGGAGTATCGGTGGAATCGGTACTCCGCCAGGCCAGTAGCGAAAGCGCTCAGTCGATAGAGGCTGCGTCATCAAGTAAGAAGGGCAAACGCACCAAGAAAATTGGTAACGCCAAGCACAAGGGTGATGTGTTCGTCACCCCCGCATTCACCGGTGGTGTCAATCATGGACACACAGGCATTTATTCGGCGAAACCCACGATTGTCGAAGCACCTGGCACAGGGAAAAAGAGTCGGTCCACCTCAGCATCGAGCTATAAAGTTCCTAAAAAGTCCTACAAAATGGATGTGAAGACCTCACAGACGAAACGAAACAAGGCCGGATCGTACGCTTACAACAAACTCCGAGGAAAGAAGTACAGTGCGAACTTCGCGGTGAACAAGAAAACCGGCAGCGCGAAAATGAACTGCTCTCAACTTGTGTGGGCGGCGTATAAAGCCTCGGTCAAGATCGATCTGGACGGAAATGGCGGCCTCGGCGTCTACCCATACAACATCAAGGATTCGAAGCACACGCACATCTACAAGACGATCAAGTAACCTGAAACTTCACTGTGTCGCGGGTGCTATTGCACCCGCGGCACCCTCACGCCCTAGGAGCGCGATGAAGAAACTCTGGTGGTTGTGTTCCGCCTCACTGATAGCTCTGCTCACCGGTGGCTCGGAAACTCCGGAGCCGACCACCCCGACGCGGGACGCCACCACCACCGAGGTTA
>NZ_FXYX01000040.1 GCF_900169265.1 Brevibacterium iodinum ATCC 49514 | reverse complement strand
TGGTCTGGACGACGCGGATGACGTCGTCGCGGAATTCTTTCGGGTAGGGCTGTGGCATGGTGTCTATCCTTCCAGGCTTGCCTATGAACAAGCCAGATTAGATGTCACCTAACCCTGCATCAGTCCCCAGGGCCAACAAGGATGACGGCCACAAGGTAGAAGTGCACGTGACCACAAGAGTGGTGGTGACGTATGCTCCCGGCACCTGGTTGCGTGTGTGGGGGAAGTGCGCTGAACCAATGAGTGCTATGTATGGAAAGACGGAAGGACTCGGTTGCTGACGCGTAATCTGAGAGAAGGAATGGGGATGACGGTGCAACCGTCATCCCCATTCAGTTTTCAGGCTCGCGGACAGGGGAAACGTGGGGAGGGGCGGCGACTACAACTCGCGTTCTGGGCCATTGTGAGTAGGCGAAACAGGCTGAGGCGCGACCGGTCGGGCGGACGGTGTCTTGTGAGTGCCGTGTGCGCAGTCATCAAGAGCGGCGAATGTGGGATCGTCAATGTAGGCCGCCCGGTCGATGGTGGTGATGTCAGGTTCGACTGTCGGAGTGGGACTGACCGGGGCACTGGACTCGGGCGGGGTGTTGATGACTGATTGCAGACGCTCCCAGTAGGGGTGGAGATGATCATCCTTTGGAGGTTCTGTGCCGAAGGGAGTGGGTTCTTCGGTCTGATCGGAAACAGCCCGCCACACGATGGCCGCGTTGATGACGTCCTCACGGCGAGGATGGTGAGCGAACTGTTCGCTGAGCTGAGTGAACCACTCGGGTGTGTCTTTAGCGAGGACCGCTCTCCGGGCCGAAACCTGATCGTTGAGGTCGTGAAGTGACTGTTCCCAAAGACGTGCTTGCTCATCGGTGTGTGGAGTGACAGCCGCGATCATTCGACCGGCACCAGCGACGGGGGGACTGAGGGGTTTTTGGCAGCGTTCGATGATCGATTCAGCACTGTCGGTGGGAACTGGTTCGTCTGGGAGATTCCGGGCAGGGTCGACAGTGATGAGCCGCTGCCAGTTCGGATCGTTGCGGATGTTGTCTCGCTGTTCATCATCGGTGTGCATTTCGAGCCAGTGCTGAGTTCGAGAGACTTTCGCCGCCCAGTTGAGATACGTCATCTCGTGGCAGATGCGACCGACGTCGTTCGCCCAGCCGAGTTCTGCATCACGGACCTCGTGGGCTGATTTCTCAGCGGTGGAGCGAGCCACAACAGACTTGATGTAGACACTCGGGTCAGCAACGAGTTCCCCATTAGCGTCGACGGTTGCTGACGTCATCTCCACGCTCCAATCGTCCGGGGTAGGTTTCTCAGGATTGTCTATGTCGACGTATGCG
Organism: Brevibacterium iodinum ATCC 49514; assembly: GCF_900169265.1. Taxonomy (GTDB): domain Bacteria; phylum Actinomycetota; class Actinomycetes; order Actinomycetales; family Brevibacteriaceae; genus Brevibacterium; species Brevibacterium iodinum. Next base: position 11,444 of record NZ_FXYX01000040.1, on the reverse strand, counting down.
TGGTTGTTGTGTTTGCCACGGGTCATCGCGACGTAGAACAACTCTCTGGACAGTTTCGGCGTGACCACGGCATGACCTGTATCGACTGTTACGCCCTGCGAACGGTGAGCGGTGGTCGCGTAGCCGAGTTCGACGGAAGATGCGAGATAGTCAGCATCGAGGACGATAGTGGGAGCGGGACCGTCCTCATCGGTTTGCACACTCGCTCGAACACTTCCATCCGGGCGAATGTCGGTGATGGTGAGGCGTGTGCCGTTGGCAACGAACGAACCGGAAGAATCACGAATGCTGCGGTCATTGCGCCGAGCCAGAAGTATGTCTCCGATTCCTGCTTGCACGTCAGCGCGGAGAGTCACTTGGTTGGTGATGTCGACGTCGCCAGACTCAACAAGGTCTGTATGAGCTCGTTGGTTGAGAGAGGCGACAGTGTCGTTATCTGACGCAATGAGGATTGATGAGAGTCCGGCATCACGGTCGGACTTCCACGCTGTGTAAGCGGTGTCGGCGGCTTCATCATCGGGACTGCCGTGGATGCGACCCTGCTCGGCATACTCGTCGACGACGGCCATGTCGTTCACTTCATCTCCAGAGCGGAGTTTGAGGGACGCAGTTTTCTCCCAGTCATTCTTGAATCGCCAGATTGTGTCGAGAGTGCGGTGGTCGAGGTGGCGTTCGACGTGACCGAGAAAACCTCCCGCATCGACAGCTTCGAGTTGCGCGGGATCGCCGACAATGAGCATCTTGGCACCAGCAGCTTCTGCCTGTCGGGAGAGTTCAGCCATGTTGGTAGTCGAGACCATAGAAGCTTCATCAATGATGATGAGCTGGTTCTCGTGAAACTGGTACTGGGCTTGAGTCGCGTAGTCCTGAGCGAGCTTCGACTGGAGAGCTTCGCGCTGCTTGATGAGCTGGTGACGATTGGTCGGCTGAACCTCGAAAATTCTGGAATCGAGGATGGAGAGACGTGTCTCATAGTCGTGGACCCGTTCGGCACGGCGCGCGGCACCGTCGCCGACAGACTCGAAGAGCCACTTGGCAACGTTATCGGTGTCAACTCCAATCTCGTCACCAAGGACTCCGGCGGCAACAGCGGACGGAGCGAGACCAATGACGGACTGTTCCCCATGGACGGAATGCCACGTGTCGGTGATCGCCCCCATCGTGGTTGACTTGCCGGTGCCGGCGGGGCCGATGATGGCCGAGATACCCGCATCGGAAGAAAGAACATGCTTGGAGGCCTCGAACTGGTCAGGGCTAAGCGAATGACCATCATCGGTGCGCCAATTCTCAAGTACGTCGACGTGTTCGGGGTGGTCGGTCAATGATGGTGCACCTGTTGCCGTGACACGAGAGATGAGATGGTCTTCGTCGGACATGACCTGGTCAGTGGTGTAGACCCCGGAGTGGACATGGTGGTCAAAGACTGACCGGTCACGGAGATTGACCGAGTTGTCCGGTCCCTCGGGTAACCGAGATCGAGTGGGCGTTAGAGCGACGGCTTTATCGAGTGTCGTGGACACGATGTGGTCGACGAGGGCATGGCGGTCGTCGGCGGTCGCACATCGGACAAGCCGAAGTACCCGTTCCGCCGAAGCACGGACATTGGCACGAGTAAACGTAGTGCGCCGCTGTGATGCATCGGTCAGTGTCCATTGACTGATCTGTTCAATGATGTCCGGGGTGACCATCTCTGAAGTGACGGTCCGAACATGGTGACCGACCGCGTTGCGGACAACGGTCTCCGGGTCGAGGCCCGCCAAGTGTGTGCGCTGCCTCCACCACTGCATCTTCTCCGGAAGCGTGGTGTGCTCGATGGTGTTCTTGTCCGGTCGATTCTCCAAGGTGGCTCGTTGGCGAATGATCAGAACTTCACGCGGAGTCGGGCGATGGCCATAGGTTTCGGTGTACTCGTTGATCAGCTCATCGGCACGAGCCTCGATGGTGATGGAGCGAGATGAGAATTCCTCGATCAACTGGTCAGGAACACCCGAGAGCTCCACGCGATTCGCTGGCTCGTGGTCCGTGCTGGTCTCATCGGAGACCGCGGACTCGATGAGCTGCTGGATATCAACGTCGAGGTCGCTGCGTGATTCAGCGACCGTTCCAACATCTGCGGCGAGACGATCAAGGATCAGAGAGTTATACATCTCGGAGACTGCGACAACATGCTTATATAGTGCCTGCGAATCGAGGGTGACCCAGTGGCCATCAGAGGCACGCTGAACGCGGTTGGCGATGACGAGATGAGTATGGAGCTGTGGATCACCGGCACGAGAATCCCAGTGATCGAAAGCCGAGGCGATCACGCCATTCACTGCGACGTGAGCTACCCCACCGTGACCGGCACGCGACTGAACCACATTTGATTCGAGCCATGACAGAGATTCTTGGACTGCCTTCTGATGCGCAGCATGAAGCCGACCTTGCAGTTCGGGACCGGCCAGCGCCCAGAGCGCAGAGACCGACTTGGGCGGTGAGAACGTGAGATCGAATCCGGCGACCCCCTCACGTTCTTTCTTGGCCGGTCGACCGGCCGGAGTGACCGCACCCTCGGGGGCGGACTTCGTTTTCATGAGAGGACGGCCAATCGGCTGGTCGGTGACCGGATCCTTCTGTTTCTCATAGATGGACCGGGCAGCGTGCTCGGTCACTTCCTGACCGACTTCCAGACCGGCCAGGCCAGAGAGGCCGGAACCGGCCCAGCGTCCGGGCGGCGCCTTGGTTTCCGTGTAGTAGGAAGTCATGTCGCGGGACTGGCCGTCGCCGGTCGCGGCATGTTCAAGGTAGTAGTTGATGGACATCTTCGAAATGGACACGGTCATTGAGGTATTCCTCCGTAATTGTGCGGGGTGCGGAGTCCGGTCATTGTCCGGACTTCAGGCGACGGTCACGACCGGACTTCCATAGCGCCCAGGTCCGGACAATCTCACGGTCACCAGGAGTGAGCTGACCGGACGGACCGCTGTTGGCCAGGCGACCGGCCAGGGTGTCCCATGCGTCAATGACCGGTCGGAACCGGTGCCGGTCACGGGCCAGATCACTGAGACTTTGCGCGGCCTTGTTGTAGTCGGTCACGAGCGCCTGGTACCGGTCACGGAGTTGTTCAAACTGTCCGGACAGAGCGCGGTGACGGTCAGTGACCGTGGACAGGCGGGTCTCAAGGTTAACAATCTGTTGGGCGGCGGTTTCGAGATCTGACCGGTCAACGTGATCAGCCGTGGCGGCATCGAGTTCGGCGGTGACCGATGTGAGTCGGTCACGAGTGGCGACGAGGTTTTTGACCCTGGCCGTGATAGCACGTTGAGCGTGAGCCTGGTGCTGGCGCTCACGTTTACGGGACCGGGCCTCGTGCCGACGTAGCTTTGTGCGTTCGGACTCGATGACCTTGCGTGCGTCGGCAAGTTGAGATTCTTTGCGAGCGAGTTCGGTTCGTGCAGCTCCGAGCTGGTCGGTAAGTCGTTGGACAGTCGTTTGGGTGTTGGTGCGTCGTTGCGAGCGATCGTTGCTACGTCTGCGGCAGGTCGCAGAGCAGAATTTCCGCCGCTTAGTGGCGGTGGAAGGGAGCGCGTTCCCGCATTCGGCACACGATTTCTGTGTCGTTTCCATGCAGGTTGTACGCCGGAATGCGGATGGAGCGTTTGTCGTTGCGTCGGGGCTGCAACTCACGGTATGCACCTTGGTGCCAGAGGTGTGTAGCTCTGGGAGCCTGGAGCGCTCGTGTCGGAGTGGTGAGGGGGAGCCGTTTTGTTTTGTGACTGTTGGCGTTGCGGGTTTGTGGCGGTTGAGTTGTGGTTTGAGTGTCTTGTGTGAGCGGGAGTTGCTAGTCAGAATGGGAGCGTCATTGCTGGAGGTCTCGATCGGTCGGGAAGAGAACTCGCGTGAGCTCAGTGTCGGAAGTGTCGCAGTGTGATGTCCGCACGGTGAGCGGCATGTATGCGCGAGAACTAGTTGATCGGTTGGCAGCGAAAGGCAAAGGAGGCTTTGGTGGCAATTTGCGGAGCAATAACAAAAAAGGGAACGCCTTGTAAGAATGACGCCAGTTCGTGCCCACACCACAGAGGCCGGGCGGCGTCACCTGTACCTTCCGCTGAACTGGTAGATGCAGTTGTTCCCCCAGTTGTAGAACGCTCACGAACTTCGAGCAGACTGAATCGTCGAGCGACGACCGGAGGTTCTGACGAGAAGCGACCAACGTCGGTGAAGGACAGCTGGGAGGGCGATCCCAGACGTCAGAAACGCGTCAGCCGAAATAAGGAAGTCCTGAGTTCGAAAGCTCGAGATGCGATAAGTTCGGCGGTCGTCACATTGATCCTCGACCCTGACTCGAGATATCGACTCGTTGCGGATCAACTCCTTGAGCAACTGCCTTGGTATCACCGACTTACGCGGAGTCATCGGCTGTGCACTGTTCTGAATGACACCTGCAAAGCAATCTCGCCTGCAACATACGCAAACTATCTTGGAGCAAACGTTGCGTCATTGCTGAGTGATTCAGGCATGCCGAAGCTATTGGCCGAGACCATTGGGAAATCAACGGCATTCGTAGCAGTCAGAACTATCAACGCACCGTCCTATGACCAGCTCATTGCCGGGCTGCGACTTCTGATCGTGCTCGTGTGTCCAAACCTGGACGTCTGTCCAGCTCAGAAAGAAGTCTGCACTACACTCGTCGCTCCAGGGATCGAAGAGGTACTTAAAAAGCGGACGGCCAACTGATTCAGACATCGTCGGGAGAACAGCGGCGACAATGCCGAAGCGTTTGACAGCTTTCACGGACTCTGCCTCGGCAACCATGAGTCATTTCACGGTTCCGCGGATAAGATCGGGACTAGTTGATGAAACGAATAAGGATGGAACAATGCCAGAACGAGTGATAGTCGATTGGGATGATCTACCCGATATGGATCTTGATCCAGATAATCCTCGTCACGACCCCGGAATGGCTCGCCGCGACATCATCCGATACTTAGTCGAGAAAGAGAGTGTCTTGGGGCTCGCTCGGGACATCGCAAAGGTGGGGCTTAGTCCGCTCGACATTTTTGGTGCTATCGAGACGCCGAATGGGGGCTACGTGATCGTGGAGGGAAACCGCCGACTATGCGCGCTCATCCTTCTACGCGATCCGACTTTGGCCCCCAGCAAAGAACGCAAAGCGTTCGAACGACTAAACCGCGACTTTGATGCCGCTTCAGTTTCAATCGAGCTCACCGTATTTGCCAACAAGGACGAAGCAGACGTTTGGATCGACAGGAAACATGCCGGACCAGGTAACGGGAACGGACCGAAACCGTGGAATGCGGTGCAGCTTGCCCGGCGCTACGGCGACCGCACGGGTAATGCGCTGGCACTGGCGCTCCTTGACTACGGGCAGAGTCAAAGGATGCTTACCAAAGCACAGTCAAGAGACATCCTGACAACCATTACGCGGTTCATCTCGACTCCGTTCGTACGCCAACACGGCTTAGGGATTGAGACGAGTGCGTCTGATCCACAGTTCAGGTACACGGTTACCCGTTCACTCTTTGATCGTCGTCTGAAAAAGCTGCTCGACGATATCGTCGCGCGGCGCAATGGCGCAACGTCCAGAACGTCCAGCGCGGATCGGGTGAAGTATGCGCAAGACCACCTCGTTTCCATCGCTGACACGGCGACCAGCGTGTCGAACAACTCGGAAGCGAACTCGCAGGACCAGCCCGAGCCAAACCAGGGAGAAGCCAAGCGGTCGAGGGACCAAGCTGCCGACCATAAGCCGGTCGACTCAAACAGGCCAACTGATAGTGCCCCGGGTCCCCGTCCTGACAACCGGGGGAAGTTGGTGCATAGTTCGTTCGCGCCCAACTTCCGAGATGAACGGTTGAAGCGGATACTCTGGGACCTTCAGTCGCTACGCAAAAACAGTCCGCTAGCAGCCGCGCTCGTCGTCAGAGTCTTCCTGGAGTCGATCTCAGTCAAGTACCTAGAGACTCGCGGAACGCATGTCAGTCTCCAGGAGAAGCTTCATAAGATTGTCCATATTGTTCTGAAACATATCGAGACGGAAAAGAACAGCGGCACTATCCAACTAACAAGGGCCGAGTCTGGTGCCCTGGGTCTGCTGAAGAGCCAAGTCAACAATCAAGCGTTCGTGTACAGCGCCTACTATCTGGGGCTCGTTGCGCATGGTTCAGCTTTCCCCGACTGGTCGACGCTGACCAGGAAGTGGGATGAGATTGAACCGATCATCGGATACATAGCCTCGAACGCAGAGGCAGCTGTCGACTCTGCTTAGGTGTGGCTGAGTGAAGCTGGCCAAAACTGCCAAAACGCTGTAGCGTTCCAAGAAACAGCGCTATACGGACGAGTTGGACCAATGCCCATCACACCCTCACCTCTACGATATCCAGGCGGCAAGACCGCACTGTTCAAACTTGCCGAACCGCTTCTGGAGTGGAACGGACTCCGAAAGACGACGTACGCTGAACCGTTCGCCGGTGGAGGCGGCCTCGCACTGTCGCTTCTCTTTGAAGGCGTAGTACGGCGCATCGTCCTCAATGACATTGACCCAGGGATATATTCTCTCTGGCACACCATACTCAACGATACCGACGAACTTATCCGGCGAATCCGTGATACGCCGATCACGATGGACGAGTGGTACCGGCAACGTGAAATCTACCGCAGCACGAACGGTGAGGTCTCGCTCGATCTGGCGTTTGCGACACTGTTCCTCAACCGAACTAATCGATCTGGTGTAATCAAAGGCGGTGTGATTGGAGGGAAGGCGCAAGCCGGAGACTACAAACTCGACTGCCGATTCTCGAAGAAGAACACCATCGAGAAGATCGAACGAATTACTCGGTACAAGCGATGTATATCAATCACCCGCGAAGACGGACAGAAGTTTCTGAAGGGAATGTCCATCTGCGAAGATCGGATTGTCTATTTCATCGACCCTCCTTACTACGGTAAGGGGTCCGGCCTATACACGAACTTCTACCAACCCGAAGATCACGCCGCCCTTGCCGCGACAGTCCGGGAACTCGAACAACCGTGGATCCTGACTTATGATCTTGCCCCGCAGATTCAGCAACTCTATCTGGGCTTGCCTCAGTACGCATTTGATCTGAACTACACAGCAGCGATAAAGCGGGTGGGCACTGAACTCATGGTCACCAGCCCCGACATTTCAGTTGCCGGCATTTCACAACTGAGACGGCCTGTCGCCGCCTGAAGCCAGAGATGTCAACGGCCGAAGGACAGAAAGACCCCGAACCAGTGTCCGCTGCATCCCGCCCGGCCTGTCTGTCCAAGGTAACGACCACACCTAGCAGGGAGTCGAGACCCCCAACTACGCAACTGTTCATTAGACAAAAACTCTGAATATTCTTCTCTGCTTGCGACTCAGCAACACGCAGGATAGCGGATTTGGAGTGCAGTGCCCTTGCCACTGAACCGCAGAACGCAGCGAGTCGAAAAGCGCGGCAGGATTTCATAAAAGAGGCCCGTCGCCACAGCCAAACTGTGGTGACGGGCCTTACTCAACGACCGCACCAAACAGGGTGCCGCAGTCATTGGGTTAGTCAGACTGAATAGGAAGACCTCTTTCGCTGGGTAGCGATCACAAGACCGATGCCCACGATTAGCAAGACTGCTCCCACAAGCAGTCCGCCGAGCTGTGCGCCAGTGCCGGGGAGATGCGAACCACTACCTCCGGCATTGAAGGATGAGTCTGCAGCTCCACGTGTGTTCAGATTCGCTTTTCGCTGCCCCTAAGTGGATTCGTCCGCGTTGGCACCATCCTCGGGATCGGTACCCGTGTGGGACTTTGCGTCCGAGGCTCGGATATCAGCTTCGGCAACTGCTGCAACGCCAGTCGCCTCATCAGTGCCCGTTGTTCCGGAATCTGGGTTGGAAGCGGCTACCGAACCGTCGACGTGAGTTGTCTGTTCTACCTCGATTTCTGTTCCCGCAGCATCCTTGTCAGAGTCAAGAATCGCTGGCCGTTCCGTCTGCATCGTTACTCTCATCAGACCGTGACTTCGATGTTCCAGTGGTGTCTGCTGCGTAGCCGTCTTTGGCCCCACCGGTCTCTTCAGATGCCTGAGAGTCGGATTCATCGACGCCGGGGTACCGGAATCTGCTTCAACGTCGGATGCCCCACCGGTCGAAGCAGTGCTCGCCGAATCAGAGTCGGACGATGAATTCGACTCATCTGAATAGGTATCGTCACCCGTCAGAGTGTTGGTAACAGCGATGACCTGAGCAGAATTGTCCTCACAGATGGTCGCAGTTGACGTCGACAGTTGAGGGTTCTTCCCATTCCGTGCCACCAACATCGACCGGAGTGAGTTCTTCCAGGCTCACGACAGCTCCAACTGACAGCTGAGGACTGGTCTCTTCCTCTCTGCTTGCGGGAAGTGTCAGCTCGCCGCCTTCAGCCCGTATTCGTTCTTTACTCCCACGCTGCTAGTTTCTCCGGGTTACGCACGGCCCAGATACGGTCGACCATTCCCGAGCCCACATTCACAGAGATGACTGCAACAATCTTCCCTTTGGAAGTCGCCACAAGACCAGCTTCTCCATTGACAACCTGTTGTTCGATATGGAGGCCCGGTTGGCGGCCAAATGCGCCAATGAAGAATCGAGCCACTGCTTCCGGGCCATACAACGGCTCCAAAGCAGCAGAGACGACACCGCCTCCATCGGTGACTGCTGTGACGTTTGGGTCCAACAACTCAATGAGCCCACCAATGTCGCCTTCACTCCAGGCGGTCTTGAATGAACGGACGACGGCAGCATGCTCTTCACTCGATACGGTAATCTGGCGCGAATCTCGAATCCTCTTTCGTGCGGAAGACGCTAGCTGACGGCAAGCTACCGGCGATCTTCCTACGATCCCACCGACCTCCGCGAACGTGAACCGAAAGACGTCATGCAGAACGAAAGCTACGCGTTCAGCTGGCGTCATCGACTCCAGAACGACTAAAAGGGCCATTGAGACGGACTCATCCATACTTACTCGATCTGCTGGGTCGATCGACGCTTGGGATAAGCAACTTGTCCAGACTCTTGGGTCAGGGACAGGTTCAGGGAGCCACTCGCCGACGTAGAGCTCTCGACGAACGCGGGCACTGCCGAGAAGGTCGAAACAGATTCGGCTAGCGGTCGTAATCAGCCAAGCGCGCGGCGATCGCACGTCCTGGCGAGCAGAGGCGTCAAGTCGATACCAGCGAATGTACGTATCTTGAACGGCATCTTCAGCATCGCCAAGCGACCCGAGGAGTCGATAGCACAGGCCGAGGAGAATACTGCGCTCTTCGACGGCGTCCTCAAGGCTCGGCGGTTCACTCTCGACAGATTCAGTGCCGTCCGGCATGATCCCTCCTCGCCACCAGCCAGTTCGAGCAGGCACGGCGGCTCTTGAATGAGTCTATACTGCGAAGGCATACCGCCCTCGATAGCAAGACGAAGCACACGATCAGATTGTGAGGTCTGCTCAGCGAGAACGCCGAGCGGTATCGCCGCACAAACCAGATCCGTCAGTCCGGGGAGTCTCCGAGACTTGCGTCGCTTGCGGTGTAGCTGCCGAGTGACCGCGAAGCTCCCGAACCTCGTCAGGCGAAGGCGGAACGACACGATCTTCAAAGAACAAGCGAGAGAAGAACGCTCGCGCCCTCTCCCTGATTCGAATCCGGCCTGACTCATCTGGCCGCGGATGTAGTGGAGAGGGAGACTCGTAGGTGACAAGCTTCCATCGTTGGAACTCATCAACCGGTGCGTGGATCTCCTGGTACTCGCCGCTTGGTAAACGCACGATCTTCCCCGTTTCGAAACCATGCAATACGATTTCCTTATCCTTTCTCTGCAGGGCGAGGCAGATCCGTCGAGCGATACTGAAGCCAACTATAGGTCCGAGGAAGAGTGAAATCTGAAGGACCAGAATGACGTCCTCGTTGCTGAGAAAAAAATACAAAGCGATTACGTCAGAACCGGCAGCGATCCATAAGACACCGTAGAAAACGATTGCGGCAACGCCCAAGCCAGTGCGTGCGGGTGCGTTCCTGGGGCGGACCAGTAGATGATGATCGCGTTCATCGGCAGAAATCCACGATTCTATAAATGGGTAAAGGATTGCAGTGACGAAGAACAACCCGCATACGACGACGGGAACAAGAATCGCAAGAGTGATCGTGTAACCAGTCAAGACGATCTCCCATCCTGACGGTACGAGTCGCTGCGCCCCGTCCAGGAAAGCGACAAACCAGAGAGCGCCGCCCCCGGCCGAGGCATTACCCGGGTCAGCGGGACCATAATTCCAGATCGGATTGATAGTTACAGTGGCTGCGATGAGGAACAACATGCCTGTCGTCATCAGCATCAGACCGATTCGTTTGACTGCGGCCGGAGCAAGTGATTTCCCGACTATATTGTTCTCGGATCTCCCCGGCAGAGGGAACTGACTGGGCTTGTGACGGATTGATTGAAAGGCGACTACGACGCCGAATAGGGCGATAAGCACCGGAAGTATAAGGATATGCATCGGATACACCGTTGCGATCGCCCCAGACGGGAAGTTGCCTTGGAAAAGTAATGAAGAAAGAGTCGTACCAATCACTGGTGTGGCCTTTAGGACACCATCGAGGACTGCAAGACTGCTGCCTGAGAGCATGTCATCTGGAAGGAAATGCCCCGTCAGTCCTGCCATCATCGCCGTTATGAGGCAACCGAGTAGAGCCATCCAGGCTATTTCCCGCGGTTTGCGAAACTCGGCGCTGAAGAAGACTCGCAAAATATGAAGAATTAAAGAGGCAATCATAAGTGATGCACTCCAAGAATGTAGCTGCCGCATGAGCAAACCACCGCGGACCTCAAAGGAAAGCTCGATAGTTGATATGAAAGCTCGTGAGGCTTCAATACCTCGCAACGGCTCATATTGGCCTTGATACGAACTTGTCACGACTGACGGGTCATAGAAAAACATCAAAAAAACACCTGACAACATGCAGACGGTGAATGACGCCAGGGCGATGTGGACGAAGAAGAACGACCAATGGTCGGGAAGCACTTTGGTCTTAAGACTTACCAACCAGGTGCTTGCTCGGACGCGCTTGTCCTTCCAACTGCCGACACGATCGACGGCTCCTGTTTTCGGCAAATGTTCGCGTGGCACGAGTATCCCTTTCACTGACCTGTCGCATTTCAGATGACCACCTATGAGACGATGCGGTGCTGCGATCTGTGAGGCAGTCCATGTGCATTACAGCTTCTATGCCGTGTCGCGATGTAGGTCGAGAGGGCGGCTCCGGACCTCGGACTGTAGTGAGTGCGACTGTCGCAGGGGACTGATGCAGGGTTAGGTGACATCTAATCTGGCTTGTTCATAGGCAAGCCTGGAAGGATAGACACCATGCCACAGCCCTACCCGAAAGAATTCCGCGACGACGTCATCCGCGTCGTCCAGACCA
>NZ_FXYX01000039.1 GCF_900169265.1 Brevibacterium iodinum ATCC 49514 | reverse complement strand
CATATCACCGACGTCGCCGACAAGCCCGGTTGGGTCGATTGACACCAGTAGAGTACGAAGCAATCATAGAGCCAGCTGCTCTCGCAGCTTGACACTCAAACTGTCACCTTTCTTTGCATCAGTCCCCAGGGGCAGCCTCTGGCCTGGTTAGTCGGCAACCTCGAGCCAACGACCCCGCCAGCCAATTCCGCTATGTAGAGCCGGGATTACAAGCGCCTGACGTTTTGAATCGCTGCTCCGTCAAAGTACCGCCAGAGTCACACAAGACGAACGACGCAATCGAAGGAGCCCGCAAATGCAGAATGTAGCCCTGGCATACCAACAAGGATCCGACCGTGCCAGACCTCAGGCTCGACGGAACCACGAATGAGCGACATGGTTCCCCGTGACAATCGGTATGAAGACTCCGGATCTTTCCTAGAAGTCGTACGAGGAGAGCGTCTCCGTCTACTGTCCGTCGCGTACAACCTGCTCGGATCCGCATCTGACGCAGAAGACGCAGTTCAAGAAGCCTATCTCCGCTGGTACCGCCAACCGTCGTTAGAGCGGAAGGCGATCAAGACGCCGGGAGCTTGGTTCACCAAAGTCGTCACCAGAATTTGCCTCGACCAACTACGGTCGGCCCGCAGGCGACGGGAAATATACGTTGGCGAGTGGCTTCCCGAGCCGATCCCAGCTTTCGATATCAGAGTTAACCTATCTTCGGGAACCGCAAACGACGACCCCGCCGACCGTATATCACTTGATGAGTCGGTTTCAATGGCACTCCTGATTGTTCTTGACAAAATGTCACCCGCCGAACGCGTCAGCTTCGTCTTGCATGACGTGTTCCAATATTCTTTCGCCGAGATCGCGGAAATGGTGGGGCGTACCCCTCACGCTTGCCGTCAACTCGCCTCGTCAGCGAGGAAACGAGTAAAGACCGCAACAATTGGCCGCGTCGACCACGACGAACACCGGCGTATCAACCAGGCTTTCAAGGACGCATGGCAGGAAGGCAGTCTCAAGAAGCTCCTTAACGTTCTCGATCCGAGCGTTACTGCTGTCACAGATGGAGGAGGACTTGTGAGCGCTGCAATTGACCCACTGGTCGGTGCAGAGCAAGTCGCTACCTTCTTCAAGGCAGTGATGCTCAAGCAACCCAATTTGAACATCTCCGAGGCTGTCGTCAACTATCAGCCCGGTTTGATCGGGTCGGCGCATGGTCGGGTGATTGCTGTCGTCGCTACGCAGATCACGATGCCCCGAATTAGCAATATTTGGGCTATTAGAAACCCCGAGAAGCTCCGCCTCTGGCACAACGAACTCCCTGAAGGTGATGATCATGTCTTGCCAATTGCCTGAAATGCCAACTCGAATCGCAATAGTGGGTGCTGGTGTCGGCGGACTCATGCTCGCCGCTTCCCTCGGTGAGAACTATCAGATCGACCTCTTCGAACATCGGAGCTCGCTGAACGGCGATGGCTACGGACTCAACATTCAGCCAAATGCAATTTCGGAACTGGCTGGCCTCGGGCTCCTATCTCGGTTGTGCAGCGTCGGAATACAAACCCGCGCGCACCGGTACCTATCCTCAGACGGCCAACAGATCATGGAAGAACCGCGGGGTCGATTCGCAGGGGAAGTGATGCCCCAACTATCCATTCTCCGACGCGACCTGGTTTCGACCTTACTTTCCCGGCTACCCAGTAGTTGCCAGATTCACACGAGGGACTCAGTAGCGATCGAAGACTTAGAACGATGGGAAAGGCAATCTCGTAAACCATATGATCTAATCGCCGGAGCAGACGGCATCAACTCGGTCACGCGTAGCTACACCGTCGGGCCCACTGCACTCCGCGATGGTGGCATGACTCTCTATCGCGGAGTCGCGGATCTTCCCAAGATGCTCGACGGAGAGACCTTCATCCTCGTCACAGCTGACAATGGCTGTCGACTCATCGCCTATCCTGTCTCCGCGACCATCGCTAAAGTCGGATCAAGCCGGATCAATTGGGTGCTCCTAGTCCCTGACAGCGTCACCGTGGGAAAATCAGCGGCCCTCGGCAACAGCCAAGAAGCCGTGCGGCGCAAGCTGAGGTCCCTCATCGGAAACTGGGCACTCGGTTTCCTGGACGTGGCAGCGATGATCGAGAAATCCCCAATTATCAAGTCTGACCGCCTTCGTGACCGTGACCCAATTGATCAGTGGTCCCGTTCACGGGTCGTATTGCTTGGCGACGCGGCGCACCCGATGTACCCGATTGGAGCGCAAGGCGCGTCGCAAACGATCGTCGACGCCGCCTGTCTTGCCGGCGCAATCAAGACCAAAGCCGACCCATTCGACGCCATTACTGAGTTCGTGTCCACCAGGCTTCCTCAGACCAACAAGATCGTGCTCGCGAATCGAAAGATGAACCGGGAAGAACTCGAACATCTCGGCACCACCGGTAGCGCCCGATTCAAAAAGTTCCACAAAACCACTTCGAATTATCGCCAAGCTGTCCGCGATAGACCCCGGCCGCGCTCAAGCTGGGTCGGCGAAGACACCATCGAAAGGTAAGCGACGTGAGCTATCTGAAATGCGACGTAATCATCATCGGAGCTGGAGTCTCAGGGCTCTATGCGGCCCACAAGCTCTCCAACGTCCTCGGTCTCCACGTTGTTGGCATCGAGAAAGGCAGCGATGCGGGAGGTACCTGGTACTGGAACAGATACCCAGGCGTCCAAGCAGACACGGATAGCCATGTCTATCGGTACTCCGGTGATCCGACCGTATCGCTCTCTTGGGATCGAACTGCGCGATATCAGAAGGGCGACCAGATTCGTGACTATCTTCAGGATTTTATGAAGCGGCATGATTTGGACGAGATTTTTCAGTTCGAGACCACTGCAACCACGGCTGAGTTCAAGGAAGAGCGAGCACGATGGGAGGTGCGGACGGACAAAGGCCAAACGTTCTCGGCTCGCTTTCTCATCGGAGCCGCCGGCGTCCTCTCGAAGCCTTCTTTGCCGAGCGTCCCCGGCCTTGAAACGTTCACTGGCCAGACCATCCATACGGCTCGATGGCCTGAAGGTATGACCCTCGCAGGAGCAAAAGTCGCGGTGTTTGGCACCGGTTCAACCGGTTGCCAGCTCATCGCCAATGCCGCAACTGAGGTCGAAGAGATGGTCGTATTCCAACGCACGGCTCAATACGTCGTCCCGGCGGGGCAACGACAGTGGACCGATGGCGAAACTCAGCACTATGAGGAGTACTTCGCCGAGCTATGGGATGACTGGCGGCTGACTAGACTTGCGTGCGGCTTCGAGGAGCCGCGAACCGGAGCGCAAGATGTCGACGAGAAGACGCGCAATGAAGTCTTTGAGAAAGCCTGGGAGGAAGGCGGAGGCTTCAATTTTATGTTCGGGACGTTCTCCGATATTGCGTTCAATCGCGTGTCCAACGACGCCGCCGCTGACTTCATCAAGCAGAAGATCAAGACAATCGTCACGGACAAAGAGACCGCGAAGGACCTGACTCCCATCGAGCCCTACGCCAGACGCCCCGTTGCCGTCGACAACTACTACGAGACCTTCAACCGAGACAATATATCGCTGGTTGACACTAAACGGAACTCTATCCGATCGGTTACACCACACGGGATCACCCTCGACGACGGACGCTTTTTCGAAGTCGATGTCATCGTATTCGCCACCGGGTTCGAGGCAGTGGACGGGGCATACCGTGATTTCGACGTCCAAGGGCGAGGGGGCACGAACCTACTCGAACACTGGGGCGATGCTCCTTCGTCGTACCTAGGCATTGCGACGCCGAATTTCCCGAACTTCTTCACGGTACTTGGACCTTTGGGCGTCTTTTCGAACTTGCCGCCAGGAATCGAAGCCCAGGTCGACTTCATCGCAGAAGTGATCGCGATAGCCGACTCTACCGAGGCCACCACCATCGAAGTATATCCAGACGTTGTGGATCGTTGGGCGATTGAGTCCACTGAGTTGGCGCAAAGTTCCGTTTTCTCTGAAGTCAAATCGTGGATTTTTGGGTCAAATATTCATACCCAAAGTCCCCGAGCTCTCTTCTACTTCGGCGGACTGGGCTCATACCGTCAACGACTTCGCGACGAGATCGACAATCGACTCCCAAGTTTCCAGCTTTCCACCCCATCCCGACTGGCCCAACAAAGAGAAGGAGCACAGCATGTCCAACAGTGAGAACGAAGATCTGCGCAATAGGAACCTCCAAACCGTCGAACGGTACCTTCATACCAAAGGCGAGGACCGCTACGACCGACATAACCTTTTTGTCGAGGAAGGAATCGGGGGCCTTTGGACCACCGAATCCGGACAAGCGATCGAAATCCGAGGGAAGTCGGCGCTAGAGAGGCATGCGTACTGGTCGCTCCAATGTTTCCCTGACTGGGAGTGGTATAACATCACTGTCCACCCTGAGACCGATCCCAATCATTTCTGGGTCGAATGCGATGGCCACGGTGCTATCAGGTTCGAGGGATATCCAGAGGGGTACTACGAAAACCACTTCATCTTTTCGTTCGAAATGGAGGACGGCCTGATCGTCCGGTGCCGTGAATTCATGAATCCTATCTTGCAGCTCAAAGCACTCGGCCTCTCAGTGCCACGAATCGAGCGCAAAGGCATTCCACAGTAATGAATGGGCCGACAGGAAACCGCATGCCTTTGGCCACTCCGACTAGACACTCCTCCGCGGCGCACCAGCCCTCTTGGCCCAAACAACACTTAGTCGACGAGGTGCGACACCGCTTGGAGACGGCACATTCCCTGGTGACCGCAGAGGAAGTCGAAGAGCTACGAGTCTGCATGGCGACTGTTGCCAGCGGCCAAGCCACCGTCGTTCAACTAGGTGACTGCGCTGAGCCGTTCATCGAGCTATCACCGGAGGCCATCGACCGAAAGCTAAGATTCATAAACGATGCCGCTGACCTTGTCGCGGGAGCCACCGGCCAGGCGGTGATCGCTGTCGGTCGGATCGCGGGTCAGTTCGCCAAGCCCCGTAGCAATCCGACCGAAACTGTCGCCGGACAACAAATGTCAACGTACATGGGAGACGCGGTCAACGGACCTCGGCCAACTCCTGAGGAACGCCAGCCAGACCCGTTGCGGCTTTTGAGAGGGCATCGACTGGCCCAGCGGGCCACCGAGACGATACGTCAATATAACAGCACTACGGCAGGTCGAAAGGTCTGGACGAGTCACGAGGCGCTACTGATGGATTACGAGCACCCGCAGGTCCGAGTTGAAGGCACTGCTCGTTACCTTACATCGACACACTGGCCTTGGATTGGCAATCGCACCCGGCACCTCGATGGCGCCCATATATCGCTCATGGCGGCCATTCGAAACCCGGTGTCGTGCAAGATTGGACCAGGTGTCTTCCCGAGTGAAGCTAAGCAGCTTGTCAGGATCCTTAATCCGGGTAACGAAATGGGACGGCTCTCGCTCATTGCTCGATTCGGTCATTCCCGGATCAAAAATGAGTTTCCCGCCGTCGTCTCGGCAATATGCAATGCAGGTCTTGAGGTCACTTGGATGGTCGATCCTCTTCACGGCAACACGAGAAATGCTGATGATGGAGCCAAGGCACGACTCTTGCCGGATGTCCTGGGAGAGGTCAACGACTTCAACAAGATTCTCAGGACCTTCGGGCTCCATTCTGCAGGCATACATTTGGAAGCTACCGGAGATTACGGGATTGAAGAGTGCACTACAAGAATCGACAGCCGACGTGCGCCTGACAGCTACCGGAGCCTTTGCGATCCGCGTCTCAATCGAACCCAAACTGCCGAAGTCCTAACCGCCTGGACGGAGGGCCGCTGACATGAACTATAAATTCACAACTACGCCATACGCGCAAGTCGCCATCACTGATTTGAGAACGTTCGGACCCGAATGGGCACTCGATTGGACCCGCGCGGCACTGCTCGTGCATGACATGCAGCAGTATTTCGTCCGGGCACTGCCTACTGAGCCATCTGCTGCTTTGCAAAGCAACGTCAACCGGCTCGTACGCCTCGCTAGAGACCACGGAACGCCAGTCATCTACAGCGGACAGCGTGGTGGGATGAGCGTGGAAGAACGGGGACTCATGACGGACTTCTGGGGGCCTGGGATGGACACAGACGAGGAGGACCGCCGATTGGTCGACTCTGCTGAGCCAATGAAGCATGACCCCCGAGTTACGAAATGGCGCTATAGCGCCTTCACCCGCACTGACCTGGCAGAACTTCTCTTAGAGTTTGGCAAAGATCAGCTAATTGTCTGTGGGATCTACCTTCATGTGGGGATCCTGGCGACTGCCATCGACTGTGTCGCCAAAGACATCCAATGCTTTGTCATCGGGGACGCAACCGCAGACTTCAATCGAACTCTCCACATCGATACGTTGGAATATATCGGCGATCGATGCGGACAGATCAAGTTCATTGAAGGTGACCTGACATGAAAAACCAGGTTTCCGCCACCCAAGCGTCGCAGATCATCAGCGAACATGAGACCAACTACGCCCTGATACTGCGACAAGCGACCCCGAACATGATCGACCTGCTCATCTTCAACACTAGCACCGTTGACGACACAACTCAGATCGCCGACGACGATCAAGCAACCAAACTCGTACTCCTTCCATACCGTTCAATCAAAGAACGCGGATTCTCCGCTCAAGACGACAAAGAACCGATCTTGATCTGCACGGTGTCTAAGCACTACGTCACAAACCGCCACGAATTTGAGCGCCTCGACCCGGAACGAACGGGCTACGTGGATAATTTCGAATTCGATATTAGTGATGCCGAGTACGCCGATATTGCTTCCGCCTCGATAGTCGAGGACATCGGCAGTGGCCTCGGGTCAAACTTCGTTCTGAAACGAACGCTTCAAGGAACGTTGAGCGATAGTAGTAATGCTTCACTACTCGGGCTATATAAGCGGCTTCTTCAGCGCGAAGCAGGCGCATATTGGACCTTTCTTGTTTCGACCAACGACAGAATCTTTCTGGGGGCTTCGCCCGAACGCCACGTGTCGCTTGACAACTCTATCGTCGCAATGACACCCATCAGCGGTACTTTAAGAGCGGTAGGGCATCGCCCTACATCACGTGAGGTCCAAGCGTTCTTAGCCGACCAAAAGGAAGCCGATGAACTCCTCATGGTGCTGGACGAGGAGCTGAAGATGATGGCCTCACTCTGTCCGGAGGGAGCGGCCGTAGTCGGTCCACGCGTTCGTCGTATGTCCAATGTCGTCCACACGGAATTCGAGATCTCGGGTCGGACCTCCGCCGAAATCAGCCAAGTTCTCAGGGGGACTCTCCTAGCTCCGACAGTCGTGGGGAGTCCCCTGGAGAGCGCTGCCAAAGTCATCCACAAACGGGAGCCCTCGCCGCGTGGCTACTACAGCGGCGTGTTGGCTCTGGTCGAAGTCGACAGCGCTGGACGACAATCTCTTGATTCAGCGATCCTCATCCGAACCGCCGAGATTTCGCGAGACGGCGACGTAAGGATTTCGGCTGGCTCGACTATAGTCCGCCATTCAGATCCTGCCTCCGAAGCGCAGGAGACCCGGGCCAAGACTGCGGGATTACGACAGGTCTTTGAGCGTGAGACTTCCCTTAACGCCTCCATTGACCAGGCCATGACAATCCGTCGCGCCGTCGTATCCGACTTCTGGCTCAAGAGTACAACTGAGCGAGCAGTCAACCGATATCGATTCAGCGGGCGGACATGCCTCATTGTGACCGCAGAAGACGACTTCACACACATGCTGGCTGTACTTCTCAGATCCCTGGGATTCTACGTGGACGAACAACGAGCCATCGACGTGGATGAACTCCCGGCCGACCGTGATCTAATTCTCTTCGGTCCTGGTCCTGGCAACCCTGAGAACAAGACCGATCAGCGTATCGTTTCTCTTCACCGCCTCATCCGGTCTGCGCTATTGCAACGGCGACCTTTCCTCGCTGAGTGTTTGAGCCATCAGATACTCGCACTAGAGCTTGGCCTGCCCATAGCTCGACTAGCGAAACCGCATCAAGGTGAACAGATCGAACTTCCGCTCTGGAATCGCCAAGCGACTCTGGGGTTCTACAACACATACACCGCTCGTTCCTCGACCCCCTGCATTGATTCCAACTCCGGACGGCATATACAGGCAATTCTGCACCCTGACTCGCAGGACATCGCGGTACTCCGTGGTACGGCGTTCGCCTCGATCCAGTTCCACATTGAATCAGTTCTGACTCACAACAATGACCGGCTGCTCGCTGAACTTATCCAGAGTGTACTCAGCCGCTCCGAAAATTGGACGATCAAAGAGGTGGGCAGTGGAACATCAGTACGAATTAGTTGACGCGTTCTCTACTAGACCCCTGAACGGTAATCCAGTCGCTGTCTTCCTCGACTCCTTCGACTTGGATCAAAAGACAATGCAAGACATTGCCGCCGAGTTCCAACTCTCGGAAGTCGTTTTTATCGACACGCCGCGGAGCGACCCGACTTGGGTGCAATGCAGAATATTCACCCCGGTGAACGAACTACCGTTTGCTGGACACCCGCTCCTCGGTGCAGCCAGAGTGCATCTGGACCGTCATCAACTTTCTAACGCAACGTTCGCAACTTCGAACGGCGCGGTTCGGATCTCCAATGATCCGGCTGATACGAGTTCCATGCAAATTACACAAGCGATGCCTACAGAGATGGTGACCGAACATACAGCGGAGCTGAAAACCGCTCTAGGGTCATCGAGCTTCGCCGGGCCGCCAGCCTTATACGACGCAGGCGCCAGGCATCTTGTAGTACCCCTCAGGACCGTAAAAGAACTGATGGAGGTCCGCCCAGACCATAGTCGTCTTTCTATTTTCGAGGATATGGCGATCAACTGCTATGCCCTCGAGAACGGAGTGGTGTTTAATCGAATGTTCTCACCGGCATATGGTGTCCAAGAAGACGCGGCCACCGGATCGGCATGTGCACCCATAGTGCTGCACGCAGTATCGCTCGGACTCCATAACTCGCTGCTCCGGGTTGAAGTCCGGCAAGGGCACAAGCTCGGCAAAGATTGTCGGATGACAGTTTCGATTCGACAGGATAAAGAACCGCAATGCGCAGTTTCCCTATCGGGAGCGACGGCTCTTGTCGCTCACGGCACACTACTAATTTAATTTTGACCAGAATGGATCGAAGCAATGAATGACAACCATTCAGAGACTCTCACAGGCCACATCGAGGTAGATTTCCCTGAGTATCTAGATCCGCCTGGTGAACCTTTCGAACTACTGGCCTCATGGCTGAAACGCGCTGTGCGCCTCGGGGTCCGCGAACCGTTGGCAATGGCGTTGGCGACCTCGACAAATGCGGGCCAGCCATCTATCAGAACAGTAGCTTTGGCGGAACTCACCACGGAAAGTCTGATTTTCACATCTCACGCAAGCTCCCGTAAAGGCCAGGAGGCTCTGGCAAACCCGAGGGTGGCTGCGCTATTTTATTGGCGCGAAACCAGCGAGCAAGTGTGCATCCGCGGTTCTATCCAGTGCCTGGAAGAGACCGTTGCTGACCGGTTGTGGCAACAGCGGCCACTCGCCACCCACGCCATGTCCGTTGCCTCCCGTCAAAGCCGTCGTTTAGGTGATGTCGAGGGCCTCCGCCGAACGGCCCTCCAGCTCACCGAGGACGCACCATTGCCGAGACCGGCAACCTATAGAGCTTTCGAGATCCAACCTTTCGACATCGAGTTCTGGGCGAACGGCAATGACAGACTGCATGAGCGACTACTCTTTTCACGTCAGGGATCTGGCTGGGCCGTTTCGAGGCTTCAGCCGTGAACTCCTGTACCTCAAAAACGAACGATTTGCGCAGGCGTTCTGATGAGGCTAAGCCGGTGTTCTCAATACGTAGCCTTATGAAGTGGCATTTCTCACCGCGTACGGGCTCGCCATTTTGGGTCGCGTCGCGTCCGTCTTTGCCTTTTGACCCGTTGGAGGATGTGCGAACCCCGGAGCAGTTGGAAATGTTTATGAACTGGAGACGAAGATCTAACGAACCTGAGGGCTTGAGTCTCATTCCGGCTGGGCTTCCTCAGAAGGAACGCATCGTCAGGGCTGGTTATCAAGGCACAGGTTTGCCGTTGCTGGAACGTTGGTTTGATCTGTTAACGAGGTGGCGCGTATCGGGATACAGTAAACCGCGTGCTTTCGAAGGGGAATGTACACTAATTGCGCTAGCGCCGGAAGCTCAGTTTGCTATAGCAGTGAGTGCCGAGCGAGCTAGGAGGCTGGGTACGCGTCCGTACCTCATCGACCCCGATGTAGCGACCTCTCGAGAAGTGGGCAGTAGTTTCTGTGAAGAGTTAGAGCGTCAAAGCTGGAGTGCCATGTTGGACGCTCCAGTCCGGTATGTATCAACCTCGCCGAGCCACCTCGCATCCCTTTTGTCCGATGCTCATTTCAGTCGTCTATTGAGTCGGTCGGTTCGTCACGTTGCAATTTACGTCGACTTGGAAGACGAGCGTCTTGCGTTGGAATCCTTACATGCAGTTCCTGAACACGTCGAGGTGAGCTTTGTTGTCAGTGTTCCTGAAGCGGTGACTGAGTTTAGGACCGGCCTAATTGGCCGCGACGATAGTACTTTCAGGTTCCATGGGTTTGATCCATACATAACTGTGACCACGGAGGTACAGAGTGGCGATCTTAATTCCTGCTTGGAACCGCGGTCCGATCTCCGGGTTACGCATTTGAGCCGGTGGGGGTTCTTGCCAGGAGTGAGGGTCAAGACTCGCCGTGTCGCCTACAGCGTCGGTTGCGCATCCGCGAGCTTCGAAATGTGAGGTCGTTGATGCGGAACTGGGCCGATCATGCTGTAGGAGACCAGGACATTGTTAACTTGTGAAGGTGTCGCGTACGCGGATGTTTGCCCGTGATGTACGCCTTGGGGTCGGTGATCATTGTAGCGCCGGTTTCACAGCTAAAGTGTGGCAGCGCGTTCGGCTTCTGATCGCGGACGTAGAGGAAATCCTCGACGACGAATAGGTTGTAGTGCTCAACTTTGTCTTAGTGTTGCGGCGTTCACAGCTTGATGCGTTGATGCTGACTCGGAACGACCGCCTCTCGGAGAACACTGGATCGATAGCAGGACTCGTTGTCGGTCACGGCACGCTGGATCCGGGTGATGTGGTACGTGGCAAACTAGGCATTCGAGCCTCAGAGGAACGCCACGGAGGTGGCCCCTCTCTCGTCGGGTAGCCCTCCGGCCTATCCGAGTCCCGAGCGTCCAGTCATTGCCGAATGCAGGTAGATGTGGCCTGCCTTCGTGCCGCGTATCTTTGCGCGGGCAACGGCTTTAGCTTTCTCGCTGCCTTCGCCATGCGAGTGCCAACCTGCACCGTCTTGGACGCCCCCGACCCTATTCAAGTCCAAGTGCACGATCTGTCCGGGGCGTTTGGCGGTGATCCGCTGGGGATCACCGTTAGTCGCTCCGGTCAGGTTGATTCTCTTTCGTCCGTTGAGGCCGAACCGCAGAAGGACTTGGCCTACGGTCCATCGGCTGTCCGGTGTTTCTGCTTGCTAGCGGTAGGAGACCTATGGCGCTACAGCACGTATTCAAGGCCCTCAGTCCATAACCCGGTCGGGGGTCTTGAAATCACCCGTCACATCCGAATGACATGAATCCGCCAATATCACCTGTTACTGGCAAGAAACGTCAACAACGTCATGTCTAGTAACAACTAGCCCACCCTGACCGTCGAAGAGTAGCGAGACATTCAGCAAGCCTCACACTCTCGGCAACTAGCTCGTCTCTTTACTAGGCGCGAAAGCAGTGCCTCCGGTACTCGACTCCTTGCGAGTTGACTCCGGTTGAACACGAACCCAACGGAGGATCGCAATGTCCAATCCAGTCACATTCGTCAATATCATCGATGTCGAACCTGACAAGCAACCGCAGCTCCTTGAACTGCTCAAGGAGGGCACCGAAAAAGTAATGCAACACCGGCCCGGTTTCATCTCTCTCACCTTGCTCGCCAGCGCCGACAAGACTCGCGTGCTGAACGTAGCCCAGTGGGAGTCTGCTGATGACGTCAAGGCGACTCAGTCCGATCCCGAGGCGGCTGAGTACGCCAAGAAGACCGCGGGCATCGCGAGTGCGAGCCCAGGTCTTTACCAGGTCGTGGGTGAGTACAAGTAATTCAACCACCGTGAACCCGGGGTGTGAACCATAGATCGTTCACACCCCGGTCTTCGCACTCCTCAGCTGGCTTCATCATGCCGCCGACATGAAGTCGGTACATTGGAGATACGAAACACGATTCGTTTAACCCTGACTCCCGCGCTTCTTTCTCTTTGCGACCTGATCCTTCTTCTCCGGGATCACTTCCTGAACGCCACGCGAACGCAGGTGCTCGCGATTATCTCTGAACCGATGAGCACTATCCGTCAGAAAGGCATCCGGGCTACTGCGCGAGCGATCATCACCGGCGAGTGGGGGCTCGAATGTCGGCAAGCACTTGTTGCAGCACCACCAGGTCGTGGCGTTGCCCGCTAGTGACTGTGACTGACAAGGGTTGGCTATTGCTGTCGACGTCATGATGGATCTTCGTCGTCAGCCCACCACGAGAGCGATCGATCCTATGCCCGGCCGGTTCCTGCTTCTCATCGGGGCAGACTGTTTGTTTTTCGAGATAGCCGCCTGTGTCCCGGTCACGGCCCGTCGTGTCCGTCGCGTGATTGTGAGCTCGGTTGATGATGCCATCAACGGAGATGTTCGAATCGACGTCACTGGCTGCATTAGCTACGGAAAATACATGAGCCAAGACACGACCCCCGGCGCCATCAGCGCGGCGTAGGAGCGGTGACGTTTCCAGACCGTCTGCCACGGTCCGAGGTGTTCACGAGGCATGTCGCGCAAGGGGACGCCTGCCCGGTTGCAAGATGATTCCTTCGACGATTCAACGGACGTTTTCGAACGGTCGGGCTCGTTTGGGGCATTCGAAGATAAGGGAGGTTCGATCTTCTCCCACTCGTTGTGAGCCTGTGGTACCTACAGCAGAGACCGGTGTCTGGGGGAGCAGAATCGTATTGTCTTTAGTTTATCGTCGAATAAGGGCTGTGAGTCAGTCGAGAGCGGGATCGGTTAGCGGGGCAGGTGGAGCTGGTGGTTGAGCGCGCAGAGCCGGCAGATGTGCATCTGAAGGTTGAGGGAAACCAGGTTCATCGTCATTGATCGGGGCCATGTCGAATGGAGTGGATGGCCCGTACCGGCCGTGTGGGTGTTGCGGACTGAACTGCTCAACGTCAGTGGTTCCACCCATTCCATCTTCGTCGATGGCGGCCAGAGGATCCTCAATGGGTTTGAGATCATCGTTGTTGAGGATGCTGATCGAATGTTGTAGAGGCTTTTCATATGATTCGTCATTGATGAATACTTGGGAGACTTCAGCAGAGTAGCCACTTTCGACAGCGACCTGGGCGAGTTTGCGGTGAGCGTCCCAGTCTTCGATCTTGAGGTGTCCGGCTACTGCTTCGAGCGTTGCTCGGTTGTACTGGGGGAAGTCGGTGCGGCGACGTTCGTCATCCATGCGGTGTGCGTTTGCCGCAATCTGCGAGTTCCTCTCGTGCGTGGACAGAGGTGTATTGCCGACGTCGATTCCGGTTTGAGCGAGATGCGCGATCATTTGAGTCTCATCGCGGTTAAACATAGTGGCATTGACAGTGGGATTGCGGGTGAGCTTGTCGATAATGGTTGAGTGCAAGCGGCGGTACTCCGAGAGCGGGAGCTCAAGGTCATCTTTCGTGGTGGAGTTAGCGGCGATTTGCACTTCGAAATCTTCAACTCCGGACTGGGCCAGTCGGCGGAGCGTTTGAGGGCTCATCGTAATTGAGAGTGTAGAACCGGTCTGAAGCCACCGGACTCGAGCAGACACCTCGCGATGTAATGCGTGCGGTTGCGGAATCCCAGCGCGGACCCGCGTAGATGCTCGAGTCTGCCGTTG
>NZ_FXYX01000037.1 GCF_900169265.1 Brevibacterium iodinum ATCC 49514 | reverse complement strand
TGGTCTGGACGACGCGGATGACGTCGTCGCGGAATTCTTTCGGGTAGGGCTGTGGCATGGTGTCTATCCTTCCAGGCTTGCCTATGAACAAGCCAGATTAGATGTCACCTAACCCTGCATCAGTCCCTGCC
The DNA here is from genome assembly GCF_900169265.1 of Brevibacterium iodinum ATCC 49514. Lineage (GTDB taxonomy): Bacteria > Actinomycetota > Actinomycetes > Actinomycetales > Brevibacteriaceae > Brevibacterium > Brevibacterium iodinum. Next base: position 15,030 of record NZ_FXYX01000037.1, on the reverse strand, counting down.
AGGGTAGAGCGACGTGGGCAAGGCGCCCGCCCGCGCCCAGCTCTCCCGGGCTCGTGTGGAAACAACGCGGTTGCGCCGCGAGCCCAGTCCCCAGTGCCTTGCCCGCCGCCTCCTTCGCTGTCCAAATCTCGGTGAGACGGGGATCTTCGCCCTCCGCCAACTCCGAGAGCTCATCAGGCGTGAGCGCCCAGGCCATGTCCTCGACAAGATCAACAGGCATGACCTTCTCGACGTCCACACCGATGGGGACGAGGTCGATCGCTAGCACGGTGAGGTCAGCGGTGTGCGCAACGGAGTAGTACAGGCCAGCCGCCTGCAAAGGAAACTCCCGGTCAGGCCTACAGTAGAGCGCTCTCGCTCCCTCGCCCATCACGCGCGCAACCAGGGCCGCTGCCACGCCCGCCCCAGCAGCTGAGACCGTGACGACAAGACTCTCCCGACCGCCCAAAGGGGCGGCGACGGGCGCGAAGTTCGCGAAGGGGGTTGATGCATGCACATGCATAGTCTAGATTGTTGCATGTACACCCAACAAGTCAAGCAAAGGGTTGGCGCCCTCCCGCACGTGCCATGCCCCGAGCCCCGTCAGCAAGGAGGCGCCACAAGGACCGCGGTCCGACCTCAGTCCACGAGAACACTCATCTGCGGGTCCCCTACGGCAAGCAGATGCAGAAGATACAAGGAGTAGAAACATGGCCATTGCCATCAGCGAAGAAATCCAAACTGCCCTTCAGGATGGGATACCTGTCGTCGGCCTGGAATCATCGAACGTCACTGGCGGGAAGTACCCCGCCAATCTTGAAACCGCGCACGAGATCGACGACACGGTTCGTTCACGTGGGGCGGTTCCGGCGCGAGTCGCCGTGATCAACGGCACCCTGCAGGTCGGGACCTCTCCGACCGACCTCGAACTGCTGGCTCAGGCGGCCGATGTCGAAAAGGTTGGCAATCGTGAGCTCGCAACAGTAATGGCCCGAGGACAGACCGCCGGAACTACTGTCTCAGCCAGTCTCGTGGCCGCAGGCCAGGCTGGTCTGCGAGTATTCGGGGTTGCCGGAATCGGCGGGGTCCATCGAGGAGCAGACACCTCCTTCGACATCTCGGCCGACCTGCCCCAATTCGCCCTGAGCCCGCTGCTAGTCGTATGCGCAGGAGCGAAGTCACTCCTCGATCCGCGTCTGACACTCGAGTGGCTCGAGACTCACGGCATCCCCGTCATCGGGTACAAGTACGACGATTTTCCCGGCTACTTCGCCCAGTCAACAGGCGAACCTGTACCTGCACGCAGTGACGATCTCACGGAGATCGCGAACATCGCCCATCACCACTGGCGAGAGGTTGGCCCCACCTCCGTTCTTATCACCTCACCTATTCGATCCGATGAAGGCATCGACTCCGAACGCCTCAACGAACTCATCTCCGATGCGCTTCGCGCGGCTGAGGAAGAGGGGGCTCGCGGCGGCGGACTCACCCCGTTCGTCCTGCGCGCCCTTTCCGACGCAACAGGAGGACGTACGGCCGAAGTCAATCGCGCAGTGCTGATGGACACCGTGACGCTCGCAGCGGATGTCGCCGTTGCGGAAGCACGTGTGCAGTCCTCGAAGGCGGTGGTGCAGTCGTGACCGCCGTGCTGTTCGACCTGGACGGAACCCTGATGGATACTCCACGAGTCATCGTCCGCAGCCTGCGACACATTCTGGGTACAGAGAGTCAAAGGTACGACGACACGGATCTTGCAAGACACGTCGGCCGTCCGCTCGATGTGATTATGACCGACCTCTTCCCAGAAGCCTCAGCGGCCGATGCCGAAGAGAAGAAACAAGAGTTCCGTGAGGCCTTTCGCTCTGCAACCGTGCCTGATGCTCGGGAGCTCGTCTTCGCCAACGTCCACGGGCTGCTTACGCAGCTTGAGAACGAAGGCATCGCGACCGCCATCGTCACCAGCAAAGTGACCTCCAGTGCCCTCGAACTGCTTGAAGCAGGCCAGATTCGCTCCCCCTTCGCCGCGGTCATCGGACACGACCAGGCATCATCGGGCAAGCCAGCCCCCGACCTGGCGCTATTGGCCGCCGCACGACTCCGCGCCGAACCTAGCGAGTGCCTCGTCGTGGGCGACTCCCCGGACGACATGCGCATGGGCGTAGCAGCAGGGATGTTCACCATCGGAGTGACCTGGGGCGTGGGAGACCACGACACCCTGCGCACATCGGGCGCTTCGACGATCGCAACCACCGGTGAAGAGCTCCAGTCCTCACTCCTCGCAGCCGCCGACCAAAACACCAGACGAGGCCACGGCACTACGTCCAAAGAACCCATGCCCTACGCCTAGGCAGGGCGCTACTCGAACGCTTGTTGGCACTTGTGCCACCTCGGCAATGGGACCTACCCCCTGAAACACACTATTGATTTGAGGAGAACTGCTGGTGGATACCGCAGAAAAGATGAAGCCACTTCAGCGACTAGCGTTGCTGACTATTGGGCTCGCACAATTGTTCGTCGCGGCTGACTACTCGGCCGTATACGTCGCCATGCCAAATATGGGCGCAGAACTGGACATGAGCGAAGTAACGCTCCAATGGATCATCACAGCTTATGGCCTTCCGTTCGCCGGATTCCTACTTCTCGGCGGTCGCCTCGTCGACCGTCTTGGGGCCGTACGCATCTTCGTCATCGGAAACATCGCTTTCGGCCTGGGAAGCATCTTGGCCGGGCTTTCCCTGGACGGCTCCATGCTGCTCGCCGGGCGAGTTATTCAGGGCCTGGCCGGCGCGGTGCTGTCTCCGGCGATCCTCGCTCTGCTGTCTGCAAACTTCCCCACGGGCGCGGTCCGATCACGCGCCTACTCCATCTGGGGCGCCATCGGAGCCTCCGGCTTGGCAGTCGGCGTCCTGCTAGGCGGAGCCTTGACCGAGATTAGCTGGCGGTGGATCTTCTTCATCAACATCCCCATGGTGCTGGTCTGCCTATGGGGCGCCCGTCGCATCGCTGATGCCCAGCGACAGGGAGCCGCCGGCAACAAGGTGCCGGCGCTGAGCACTACCCTCGGCACGCTCTCAGTGCTCTTGATTGTTCTCTTCCTGACCTTCCTCGGGGACTCCCAGCGCGAACGGAGCTCGATCATCGTCACCGCTGTCGCCGCAGTCATCGTCTTGGTCGCATTTCTGGTCCATGAGCGGCAGTCCCGCTCTCCGCTCGTCGAACGTGCGCTTCGCAAGATATCCACCCTCCGTCGTGGCGCTCTCGCCGCAGCTCTGTATATGTCGAGTGTAGGAACGGAGTTCTTCATCGTCACCCTGTTCCTCCAAGATCAGCGAGGCTACTCACCAATCATCGCCGGTATCGCTTTCATCCCCTTGGCGGCGCTGGTGACCTTCGGGAACGTTTTCGCAGGACGGCTTCTCAAGACCTGGCGATCCTCACGCGTGCTTGCTCTCGGCTTCGCCATTTCAGCGATCGGACTTCTGCTCCTCGCCTTCAGCCTCCAAATCGACAGTTACTGGCTCGGCCTGTTGCCAGGATTCCTCGTCAGCGGTTTCGGCCACGGCATGGTCTTCACCTCGGTCTTCGTCCTGGGCAATTCCGAGGTCGGCCCAGAACTGAGCGGCGCCGCCGGATCGCTGATCACCGCCTCCCAGTATGCTTCGGCGGCATTCGGTACAGCGGTGCTGACCATCATCATCGTGATGGTTCAGGGCGCAGTCGGTTTCGCCTGGGGCTTCGGCTTCAACGCGCTCGTCGCCATCCTCGGAATCCTCCTCGGTCTCACGACCCGGGAGCGAATCCAGCAGAACACCCCAGAAGAGGTGCCCGCATCGTCATGATCTACAAGAACTCGACACAGCCGCACCGGATCGGCTTAGTCGTCATCGACAACGACCCGATCCCCGAGTTGGAAATCAGGCCAACTGATGACGGGAACGTGAGTGTCGTCGCCTCCCGGTTCCTGCTCAACCGAGCCCCTGGGGAAATTTATCTGGGGGAAGGGCATCAGGCAGTCGTGCCGCCCGAGATGCAAGAAGCCCTCGAACAGCTCGACCGCATTGGCGTCGACGCAGTCGGATTGTGTTTTACCAGCAGCAGCGTATTCGCTCCTGCGACCTTCGACCGCCTCTTCGTTGACGCAGCACAGCGTGTCAACGACCAGTGGATAGTCGCCACAGCGGCTCGCAGCATCGTCGACGCGCTGGCCTCAGTAGGCAGTACCAGACCCTTTCTTGTTGCGCCGCCGTGGTTCTCCAACGAGACAATCCACGCCGTCACCGACTATCTCGGCCACCACGGCATCAGCTACAGCGGATGGCATCGCTATCAGCTCGGACCAGAGTGGGCCGACATCAGGCAACAAGATCTCTTTGACCATGGAGCCGGCTGGGACATCGACCCGTCCGCTCTGATCAGCCAGGTCGTTGAACGCATCCCGACGGTCTCGGACGCAGTCCTCGTACCAGGTAGCGGGTTTCGCAGTGCGAACGCTCAAGAAAAGCTTCAGGACCTGACGAATGTGCCGGTCATCTCAGCAAACATGGCACTGAAGCAAACCCTCTTCGCCGCAGAAACGCCAGTGGTGCGCCGATAGCGGCCTGAATCCTCACGAGGGCCGCCCGATGCAGGGACCCACTCATGGAGTGCGTGAGCCTCACATCGGGCGGCCCTCGCCCGATCCCAAGGGAGAAACATCATGCACACAGAGCAGACGACCAATCCCCCCGATACATCCGCCGCGCCACGCAATCGCTTGGAAGCCCTCACAGGACTTCGCTTCTACGCCGCCTTCGGAGTCATCCTTTTTCACCTGAGCATATTCGACTTCTTCGCCCTCGACGGACCGGCCGTCCGCCTCGGACAAACCGCGTTCTTGAACGCCGGATGGCTAGGCGTCTCCTTCTTCTTCGTTCTCTCGGGGTTCGTGCTCACCTGGTCAGCGCGCCCGCGTGATAAGGCCGGTCGTTTTTTCGCAAGACGCCTTGCGAAGATCTATCCGAATCACCTGTTCATGTTCATCACCGTTGCGCTGATCTCCGGAGGGCTAGGACAAACGCCCCTGTGGCAGGGGTTTGCCAACCTTTTCCTGCTGCAATCGTGGATTCCGCAAAATACCGCATTCTTCGGTGTCAATGGTCCCAGCTGGTCGATTTCTGCTGAGCTCTTCTTCTACGCGATGTTCCCCTTGCTCTACCTGGTGATCAAGCGACTACGAGATCGAACAGTGCTGACCCTCTTCGGGGTTCTTGTCGTGCTCGCAGCGATGTTGCCCTTCGTTTCGTCGTCACTTCCCGTGGGCACACGCTTCGATCCGGAATTCACCGAACCTCCTCTGGGGGGGGGAGAATCAGAGCTCCAAGTCTGGTCCATTTACATCTTCCCGGTGACCCGATTGGTTGAGTTCACCGTCGGCATGCTGACCGCGATCATAGTCAAGAAGCAGCTCTTTCCTCGCGTACCCGCCACTTTGGCATTTGTGCTAGCTGGAGTGGTATATGCCGCAAGCCTGTGGGCGCCCTTGCTCTGGCAACTGGGCGCGCAGTTCGTGTTGCCGAACGCCGTGCTGATCGCAGCCGTCGCGAGATCCACACGGCAACCTCGCTTCCTCACCGGCAAGCTAGCGGTTCATCTGGGCGAGCTGTCCTTCGCCCTTTACCTCGTCCACTATTTCATCCTAGAGTTGCTCAGCAACGCTCACGAGAGCCTCGGATGGCCCGCCTGGGCCATGAGTGCACTGTTCCTGGTTCTTAGCTTGGCTGCAGCCCGCCTGCTATGGCAGTTCGTGGAGGTACCGGCAAATCGCTTCCTGCGCAAACGCATCGACCGCCGGCCGGCCAATCCTGCCGATCGGGAAGTGGCCACGAGTTCCGCGCGAGCGAACACCTGCCACGCTTCATAGCCTTGGTGAAGGGGCCTGCACCTCTGACGCCTGGCCCACCACGGCTCCCTGACGGAGAACAGGACGGGCCGTGGCACAGGGAGGCAGATGCTTCCGTGGCCCCCTCTGTGCTTAGGCGGCAGATAAACATGCCCAGGGGCCCGGGACACGGTGCCGCATCCCATGGTTGCTCTCGGCAGTGCATCGAGGATCCGGCAGATCGCCTAGACGGCGGCTCGCCCGGATGCCCTTCGGCACCCAGGACGAGGGTCATCGATGCCTGAGCGTCCGGTCGGGGAAGTAGACGCCATCCGCACCCCGGGTTCAGGCCGTCACCAGAGCGTCGCAGACGACACATGCCGCAACGAACACGACCGATAGCGTACGAGTCGCCGAGGACAGTAAGGCGTCTGTGACCTGCGACGATGAGCGCTCAACTGTCCCCTCAGTGGCGCGACGAGTCAGGGCCGGGACGAAACATTTGAACAAAATCGGTAGCACCTCTTGATGCATGCGCATGCAGTGGCTTAGATTGATGCATGTACATCGAAGCAACAAGGATGATCTGCTCATCGGCCGACCAGCCTGATCAGATCCAGAGCACACGGGAAGGAGGAGCGATGGTCACAACAACGACTCGCTCCACGGCCACCAGCGCACACTCATGGTTGACGCTGTCGACCGGCACCATCGTCGAGAGCGACGATGCTCCTCGTCACCACGTGACGCAGCACGCGTTCGGCATCTACCGGGCGACGAAGAGCATCCGCCTGATCAACGAGTGCGCGGACCTCATCAATCGCGGCGGCATCGCCGCACTCATCCCCGTCTCCGCCTCGGATGCGTATCTCGAGGCGATCGCGGAGCAGATCGAGCTGTTCGCCAGGACTCGGACGGAGCCGGGAGGGATCCTCGCTCTGCCAACTTCCGGATCAACCGGTGCGCCGAAGCTCGTTGCCATCCCAGCCAGCGGACTCGTCCAGTTCCTGGGCTGGGGCGAACAGCACTTCGGGTTCGACGAGACGACGATCTCCCTCAGCCTCAGCCCGTGGAACTTCGATGTCTCGCTGCTGGATACGTGGGCCGTTCTGTCCGCCGGCGGCACGGTTGTCGCGGCCGATACTGCCCGGCTGTACGACACCAACTACCTCACCGAACTGCTGCACCGTCATCGCCCGACGTTCGTTCAGGTCGTTCCAGCCACCCTGGATGCCCTGGTCAATCTCTCCGATGCCGATAGCTACGACACGGTTCACGATGTTGTGCTCACCGGGGGCATTGCCTCGCAGTCCCTTCGCGCCGCAGCTACTCGGTTGTTTCCCCAAGCCACCTTCCACAACATCTACGGGTCCACGGAGGTCAATGACTGCCTCATCGAAACCCTGTCCGCTGAGAAGTTCGCCGGTGCCGACTCGCTACCGCTGGGACGCCCCATCAACGGATGCGAGGTCTTCCTCGGCACGGAAGACGAGGTGCAGCGACTTGACCCGCAGATGCCCGATGCCGAAGGCGAACTGCTGGTGCGCACGCCGTGGATGGCTCTCGGCTACATCCACGCAGGAGCAATCCGACCGCTGCCCACAAGGGAGAATCACTGCTATCCCATGAGGGACCACGCCTCCTGGTCTGCTCAGCAGTTGAGGTACCTCGGTCGATACGACCGAACGGTCAAGATCCGCGGCCAGCGCGTGAGCCTCGATGAGATCGAGCAAGCCGCGCGGAGCACGAGTTTGGCGGAGATGGCCTGCGCGTGGATCGCCGAAGTCGGCACCAACACGGAACTGCACATGGCGTACACCACCTCGAATCAGACCCTGGGGACGCCATCGAGCCTCGTGCTGCGCATGGCCATGAGCGCGATCCTTCCTCCATTCGCCATGCCGAATCAATTGCACCCTTTCGATTCGCCCTTTCCTCTCAACGGAAACGGCAAACCCGACCTTGCCAGCATCAAATCACTCACAGAAAGCGAGTAACACATGCCCACCATCAACGAGGTCAAGGAATACATCGTCGAGAAGTTCGCCACGGACATCCCTGCAGAGGGCCTGCCCGACGACGTCGATCTTCTGGCGACCGGAATCCTCACCAGCGTGACCACGGTCCAGCTGCTCGGCTGGTGCGGCCGGACCTACAAGATCCCGATCAACTCCATCCAGATCAATCCTGAAAGTCTCAAGACCCCCGTCGGCATCGCGACGTTCATCGATACCAACCGGACCGACGTCTTGGCGTCCTAGACGCCGAGCCTGAATCAGCACCAAAACCCACATCCAACACCAGAAATCACGTAGAAGGAGCACCATCATGTTCACCAGGTCCAAGAGCGAAGTCGAGTCCGTCGAGTGGGGCAACGGCACCAGCCACCGCCTGCTGATCGAAGCTGACAACATGGGGTTCGCCGTCGCCCATACTCTCGTGCGCGCCGGGACCGAGTCCAAGCTCCAGTACAGGAAGAATCTCGAAGCCTGCTACTGCATCCGTGGCTCCGGCAACGTCGAGGACACCGAAGGCAACCGATATGAGGTGACTCCCGGCGTCGTGTACGTGTTCGACGGCAACGAGCCTCACTTCCTGCGCGCCTCGGATCACGAGGACCTCGAGCTCGTGAGCATCTTCAACCCGCCGATCCGCGGCGATGAGAAGCACGTCCTCAGCGCCAGCGGCTTCAGCACCTACTGAGGGAGGAAGTCATGACGACGGTTCTTACCGAAAGCCAATGGTCCGGCTTCATCGAGCACCTCAAACAAGCTGGGCCCACCCAGCACAGCAGTGCAGCAGGCTTGTGCACCGACCTATGGGCGGAGCTGGCCGCCAGCGGTATGTTCGCCACCTTCGCGGACGCTGGAACGGGCGGGGCCGGAATGACCGCGGCAATCCAGCGCATCCGCGACCTGGGCCGTAACAGCCCGGATCGCGGGCTGACCTTCTCCGCGGTCACCCAGCTGGCGAGCACGATCTACTGCTTGCGCGCCTTCGGCAGCAAGGAACTGCAGGCCCGTTACCTGCCTGCTGCCGAGGCGGGCACAGCAATCGGAGGTCACGCCATCACAGAAGCCGAGGCCGGCTCCGATGTGATGAACATGTCCAGCACCGCCACCCTCCAAGGCGAGCACTACGTTCTGAACGGCAACAAGCGGTTCATCACCAACGCGCCGGTGGCCTCCACCCTCGTGGTCTACGCCAAGACTATCGAGGACGGCATCGACAAGGGCCTCTCTGCGTTCCTCGTAGAAACCGGCTGGACCGGGGTGGACACCTCCGCGACCATGGACACCGCCGGGCTGCGGACCTCACCGATCGGAGAGGTCTCCCTTGACTCCGTCCGGGTGCCGGCTGGCAATCGGATCGGACATACGGGAGCCGGGCTGCTGATGCTGGACCAGGTGATGAAGCGCGAGATCCTACTGGCGTTTACTGGCAACGTCGGTGAGATGGAGCAGATGGTGGACCAGTCAGTGCGCTACGCCAACGATCGCAAGCAGTTCGGCTCGAGCATTGGTAGCAACCAACTCGTCGCCGACCGCATCGTCGAGACACAGATTGCGATCGAACTCGGCGGAGCGTTGCTGAACTCGATCGCGCAGCGATTGGACGGGTTCGAGGATGTGACCATCCCCATCGCCGCCGCGAAGGTGTTCATCAGTGAAGCCAACGTGAACTCTGCGGTCAACGCCATCCGAGTCCACGGCGGCAACGGCTACCTGGGGTCCTCGCCGCTGAGCACTCATCTACTCGATGCCATTCCCGGCGCGATCTACTCGGGATCCAACGATCTTTTGCGCACAAAGATCGCCACGATGTTAGGAGTCAGCTCGTGACCATCATCTACAGCAACCTGACGGAACCGACCAGCATCTTCGACTACCAGCATCCAGATGTGGAGCAGTTCCTCACTGAAGCTGGCTGCTTCGAAGAGCACACCCTCTCCGGCGCTGTCGAGAGACTTCATGACGCGGTCCGAGACAGCATCGACTACAACGTCTTCAACGTGGCCCTGGGCGAAGAATTGCGATCTTCCACTGTCGTGGATGAAGCAACCGGGTTCTGCCTCCACAAGAGCATTCTGTTCGTCGCCGGTTGTCGCCGGCTTGGAGTACCCGCGATCCTGTGCTCTGACGTGGTGACCAACCACGTCTCGGACGAGGCCATGCGTGAGCTGGTTGGCGGGGAGGAATTCCTGCATTGGTACGCGCAGATCTATCTCGACGGTCGTTGGATCAAGGCAGCACCTATCTTCAACGCCCTGCTGTGCACGATCTACGGCATCGCCGTGCTGCACTTCAATCCACGCGCCGATGCCATTGAGCAGGCCAACACCGACGGCACCGGCATGAGGTACATGGGACACGAGCGAAGCTACACCAACCCGACCATGGGCGAACTCCTCCAAGTCATCCAGGATATGCACCCGCGGATGGTGACGCGGGAAGGCCGTACACCCACCTCACACCGTCTGACCGGAGCAGGCCTTGGGAACTAGGAAGGAGCGGACCATGTGGAAATACGATGGATGGGATTCGGCCGTCAAGCTGGGAATCGTCACGCCACATGCCGATATCGGCCCGGAAGCAGAGTTTCAAGCAATGCTCTCCGCTTTGCCGGTGACCGTCCATGGAGCTCGAGTTGATTTCAGCGCGATGCACCCTGGCGGCAAGATTGATGAAAAGATCGCTGTCGACCCGGTCCTGGACTTCATACGTCCCGAAGTTATTGATCGGATCGTCGATAGCCTTTCGTGTTCTCCGCTGGACGCCATCGGTCTGGCGTTCACCAGTTCCTCATTCAAAATCGGTGCGGAACAGGAAAGAGAGCTCCTCCAACGGTTGAAGGCAGTCAGCCATGGCATCCGCCTAGAGACAACCGGGACCGCAGCCGTATCAGCGATTCGCGCCCTAGACCTGAAGCGGATCGCTGTCATGGCACCTTCATGGTTTGATGCGCAGCTATGCCAAGAAGGCCAGGCGTACTTCATCAGCCAGGATGTCGACGTCATCAGCACGACAGCTAGCGGCCCTCTCGGCGGCCCCCTCAGGATCACCGCCGAGACCACCGCCGAGGCAGTGACGCGCCTGGTTGAGGACAGCGGCGCCGAGGCCGTGTTCATCGCCGGCAACGGCCAACGAGCCATCGGTGCGATTGACGCGATCGAACGCTCCCTGGGGGTCACCGTCCTGACGGCGAACCAAGTACTCCTCTGGTCCAGCTTGGCCGGATCGGATCTGTGCCGACAGGTGTCGGGCTACGGACGCCTCTTCCCAGAGGCCGGGGAGGGGTGACGCTGTCCACGTGTCATGCTATGGTTAAATGCATGTACATGGAATCTTCTGAACCAAAGGGGGGGGGCGTCGCACGCAACCTCAGCGCCGCCTGGGCTCAGGTAGCAGCAGTCGTGGCCGCGGTCGATGCCACCCTCGGCAAGTGGCTGATGGACAACTATGGCATCGGCCTCACCGACTATCGAGCCATCCTTCACCTAAGCCGGGCCTCTGATAGTGAACTGCGCATCCATGACCTCGCCGACAAGGTGGGTCTGAGCCAAAGCTCGGCAACCCGCCTGGTGGGACGCTTGGAAGGCAAGGGCCTGGTCGCCCGTGACACCTGTCCGGATGACGCGCGCGGCGTCTACGCAGTCGTCACCAACTCTGGACTGCAAGCTGTCAGCGACATCCGCACGCAATACGAGGCCAAGATCCGCGAACTACTCGAAAGCGCCGACAGACAGTACCCACAACTGGATCTGGCCGAGCTCGACCGTTCGTTCGAGACGATCAGCGAACTCATCTCCTAGTAGGCCCAGCCCCGCAAGGGGTTGCGCTGTACCCCATTACATGCATGTACAGACATCGATATAAAAAAGGAGCCGCACCATGCCTACCCCTGTAGAGGTCTATGTCGACTATGTATGCCCGTTCTGCTTCCTTGCCGACAACGCCCTCAACGAACTCAAGCGCCATAGAGACGTGGAAATCCAAACCAAGTCCTTCGAGCTGCGACCCGATCCTGTGCCAACGCTGTGCCCTGAGGATGACTATCTTCCACGCATCTGGAGTGATTCGGTCTATCCAATGGCGGCCCGACTCGGCATCGACATTCGACTGCCGACCATTTCGCCGCAGCCACGAACAGAACTCGCGTTCATCGGGTTACAAATCGCTGAAGAACACGACCTGGCCCCGGAATACAACACATCTGTTCAGCGCGTTCTTTCAACATGACCGCGATATTGGTAACGAGAACGTTTTGGTCTCCATCGCTTCAAGTCTAGGAATCGACCCCGACACGATGGCACGTGAACTGATGTCTGATACGCGACGTGACCGTCAGCGTATGAGTCAACACCGCGCAGCGAGCTCAGTGGGAATCAGCGCTGTGCCCACAATCGTGATCGACAATCATCTCCTGCAGGGAGTCCCCAACCCCCGGCGACTGCTCAATGCCTTCGACAGGATAGTCGCCAACAACAGAAAGGACTAAGAAAATGTTGAACAGGAATCAACTCGAAATGATCATGGAAGAGGCCGTCGAGAAGAGCATCGAGCACGTCGATCACGGCGGACTCCCCTTCGTCGGCGTCATCGTCAACGACCAGGGCGCGCTTTCGGAATTCAGTTTCAACCGGGTACAAGAAACCGGTGACCCCCAAGCGCACGCTGAGGTCGAAGCTGTACGCGATGCCCTGTCCTCCCTCGGCCTCAAGACACTGTCCGGAACGACACTGCTCGCGACAGGCGAACCATGCGGCATGTGCTTCAGGTTCGCCCTGGATCACGAGGTCGATCAGGTCTACGTGGCGATCAACGGCGAAACGACGGCACGATACGGATTCGACGGCAGTACGAGTTACGCACCGTTCGACCTCAACCTAGAGCATCTCTATGCCACCGGATACGCCCACAGTCTTCCCGTGGACCGCGGTGAAGAGCCCTTCATCCGATACACCCAGATGAGAGAGCAGCGCGGCCAGTAGGACGCACTCTTCGAATCATGACTCAATAAAGGACACAATTATGAGCTGGCTCTATCTGAGTATCGCTGTCATCTTCGAAATCGCCGTCGGCATCTCGGCAGGCAAAGCACAGGGCTTCACCAGACTCTGGTGGAGTGTCGCCACCCTCGTGAGCGGCGGCATCGCCACTTTCTTCCTCAGCCTGGCACTACTGACCTTCGACGTCGGCGTTGGCTACGCGCTGTGGACCTCTCTGGCCGGCGTCGGCATCGTGATCCTCGGCGCTCTCTTCCTCTCCCAGAAACTGACGTGGAAGAAGTTGCTAGGCATCGGCGTCGTCATTGTAGGCGTCGTCGGACTCAATCTCGCAGGCACCGCCTAACCGCGGGCCGCCACGGTCTTGAGAAAGGAATAGACCAATGACCACCACTGCGACCCATGACATCACCGCTCCGGATACGACCGAGAAAAGGGCGGGCCCCTGGCTCGCCCTGCTCCTCGCCGGAGGATTCGAAGTCGGATACGCCCTGAGCGTCAACGGCAGCGAAGGCTTCACCAACCTCACATGGTCCCTCATCGCCATCGTCTTCTTCCTCTTCACGCTGTTCTTCCTCAGTGTGGCCCTGAAGAAAATCGACGTCGGCATCGGCTACGCCGTCTGGGCCGGAATCGGTGCCGTCGGCGCCGCCCTACTGGGGCCCGTCTTCTTTGATGAGACCCTCACTCTCGTGAAGGGATTCTGGCTGGCCGTCATCATCGGCGGTGTCATCTGGCTCAAGCTCGCCGACAGCCCAAAGCTCGAAGCGAAGAACAGCGATGGCCAGGCCGCCGCCGGCCCGGAACAGCACAAGTGACATCGCGTGGGCCCGCGCCCGCCCGCTCCGTGGCTCGCATCGCCACGGCAGCCGGCGGCGGGTTCGCCGCGTTCTACACTTTCTACACGACAGCACCGGACACTCTCGACGGAACCGGCATCTCAGCCGGTGCGCGCGTCGGCATCGTGATGCTGGTTGTCGTCGCCGTCCAACCACTGCTGCTCCTGGGACGGAATTGGGTCAAGAACCGGCGCCTCGCCGTCATGCTTGCACTGACGTCCATGGGGATGGGAAACGCGATCCTGCCGGTGGCGAACCAGTGGCCAGGTTCACTCCTCCTCGGTCTCGGCTTCGGGATCTTCGTGGTGATGAGCACCGTCTGGGTAAAGGAGCAAGCGGCACCAGGGCAGACGGGCCGCGCCCTGGGTACATACGGCTTCGGTTCGGCAGCGGGTGGAGCATTGGGCGCTCCGATCGGCCTCTACGCCGTCGAGCACGGAGGCCAACTGTATGTCGCCATCGTCGGCTGCGCCTTCGCCCTGTGCGCCCTCATCCCCGCGGGACAAGCGAAGACAGCGACAGAGCTCCGTTCTAGTCCACAAGCGGCTCACGCACCCGCGAAATCCACATCCACGGGTCCACTAGCTGGCCAGCGGGCCTCCTCCGCTATCGCTGTTGTCACTCTCAGCCTGCTTGGTCACGTCCTCGCAGTGAGCCTCTACGCCGCCGTTCTGTCCTCCGTTGGCAACACAAGCGGCACTTGGCTGCCCGTTCTGGCCGCACTCATCATCCAGGTGTCCTTGGCACCAGGCCGCCTAGTCGGAGGCCACCTCTCCGATCGGTACCCACCACCTGTCATCTTGGTGCTGGCAGTCGGGGTGCTCGCGCTGTCGACAGTGGGCTTCGCTGTCGTGACCTCTCATCTGGGCACCCTTGTTGCCGTATCAGTCATCGGATTCGCCTCAGGCGTAGGCCAGACGGCTGCCCTGACGGCCATGATGCGACGTGCCCAGACCCCTCGAGCAACGGAAACCGCCAGCGCAGGATGGAACATCGCCTTCGACGGCGGATTAGGCATTGGCGCACTTGCCGCCGGATGGATGACGATTCAAGGCTAGTTGCAAGCCGCATCATCTGCTCATTTTCGAATACCACAATAACGCCCCCAGGCAGGGAAGGAGTGCTCTCAGAAGAAGAGAATCGGTATCCGACCCACGGAAAGAGCGGGATAAGGGTACCCGCGATAAGGCACGAGGCGTTATCACGCCCATACCGTCACAAAGGGGACTGATGCAAAGAAAGGTGACAGTTTGAGTGTCAAGCTGCGAGAGCAGCTGGCTCTATGATTGCTTCGTACTCTACTGGTGTCAATCGACCCAACCGGGCTTGTCGGCGACGTCGGTGATATG
>NZ_FXYX01000021.1 GCF_900169265.1 Brevibacterium iodinum ATCC 49514 | reverse complement strand
GGTCAGGTTCAGGCTGAATCGCAGTGGTGATCGTAGGTTGAATTCTGCGTTGTACATGGTGGCTATCACGCGGCTATCTCACCATCAGCGGTCCCAGGAATATATGGCGAAACGGCTTGGTGAGGGGAAGACGAAGAAGGAAACGATCCGGTGTATGAAGCGTCACGTCGCTCGTTCTGTGTATCGGATTCTCGAGGCCACGAAACCGATCGGCCAAGCCGCTTGACAGACATAGAAGGATCCTGGCGCGTTCCGGATTCGAATTCCGGTGGTGGGACCTCGAGGCCTACACACCGACGTCGAAGGACGAGTTCGTTCGCCGCTACAGCGAAGAGCATCGCTGCTGGGACGGGAGGATCGACCGCATCGGCACCGTCGTCGATGAGTCCTCGGGTTCCTCGGGCACCCCATTCAACTGGATGCGGTCGAAGAAGGAGCTCGACACGGTCCATAAGAACGTCGCCGGCTACGTCACGATGCTCTTCGACCACAAAGACCTGTTCTGCATCAACGCCTTTTCGATGGGGGCCTGGGCGACGGGGACGAATACGGGACTGGCCATGGCCAAGGTGGCGATGGTGAAGAACACCGGCCCGGATCTCGAGAAGATCCTCGACACGATGCAGCACTTCGGACCGAACCACACCTACCTCATCAGCGCCTATCCCCCATTCCTCAAACATCTCGTCGACCGGATGGACTCCGAACCCGAGAGATGGGCCGACTTCCGGCTCAACGGGTTCGTCGGCGGAGAGGCGATGACGGAAGGTCTGCGCGACTACCTCGAGGGGCGCTTCGACCGGGTGTACTCCGGGTACGGCGCCAGCGACCTGACGATCGGGATGGCAGGCGAGTCCGATCTCTCGGTCGTCATCCGTCGGGCGCTGGCTCATGATCTCGACTTCCGCGCCGATGCGCTCGGCCCCGACGAGTCACGGGTGCCGATGGTCTTCCAGTACAACCCCTTGGAGACCTATTTGGAAACCACCGACGACGGGGAGCTGGTCGCCACGATCAACTCGGCAGCGGTGATGAGTCCGCGGCTGCGCTACAACATCGGCGACGAGGCCACGCTCATCGATTTCCCGACCATGGTCGAACTCACCCGGCGCCATCCGGAACTGGCGCGAGCATGTTCGGCGGCGTTCGCCGGCAATGGGATGAAGCTGCCGTTCGTGCTGCTGTTCGGGCGCGCGGATTCGACGATCTCGTATATGGGAGCCAACATCTATCCCCTCGATATCGAGAACGGGCTCTACCGCGACAATCCCCGGGCCCACCTCATCGAGTCCTTCCGCATCGAGCTGCGTGAGATCGCCGGTCATGAGCAGCGCCCGGCTCTGCACATCCAGCTGCGGGAAGAGGCCCCGTCCCTGGACCCTGAGGAGCGGCAGGATCTGGCAGAGACGATCCAGGCCGGCGTGCTCGACCACCTGGCGTCGGTGTCGAGGGACTTCGCGCAGAGCTTGGAGGAGGATCCGACCACCGCGGAGATCCACGTCGAGATCCACGATCATGCCACCGGTCCGTTCGAAGCGGCGAACACGAAGATCAAGAACGTCTACGTGCAGAGAACACAGGAGGGCGACGATGCGATCGAATGATTTCTCCCAGGCTCCCCCGCAGGCCCGCGCCGAGGTGTTTTTCCTCGGCGCGAACCGCTACCGCAATCCGCTGGCGATGGTGGGCCAGCTGCGCAGGTGGCCGCGGGTGGCCAAGGGGCTGAAAGCCTCGGCCGGATATCTGTGGCACCGCAGCTATTACGAGTTCCCCGACAGGATCGGGCTGATGGTCGCGTTCGCCACCCATGACGACCTTCTGGCCTATGCTCGCACCCCCGAACATCGGGAGATCATGAAGTGGCTGGTCGGCAGCGGCAAGGACTCCCCCGCCCGAGGCGGCTTCATCCGAATCCTCACCGCTGACGAGTGGGGATACACCAACGGCGAGTTCCCAGCCGAGGACGGCCACCTGGGCATGATCGACGAATTCACGAAACTCAGCACCGAATGAGACCGCGACGGGTGACCTCCCGGGCCGATCTCGCCGAGTTCATCGACTTGGCCCCACGACTGGCGCGGACGCGGAGTGAGCAGGACCATTATGTGCCTCTCTTCGCCGCCGATATCCGCGACTGGTTCGCAGGGCGAGGGTGGTTCGACGAACCAGTCGAGCTGTGGCTCATCGACATCGAGCCGGGGAAGGCGGTGGCCCGAGTCATGTGCCACCGGTCGGCCGCCTTGGCGGCCGAGCTGGGCTCCGCCGACGATTCCGTGCCGCCTCTGTTCTTCGGAGCCGTTGAAGCCGCCGACGAGGAGGCGCTGGGCGCAGTGATTGCGTTTCTGCTCGAGCGAGCCGGACAGGTGGGAGCATCACGGATCTTCGGCCCGGTCTCTCCCCTGCCAAACGTCACAGGCGGACTGCTCACCGACGGTGTCGACCATCCCGGCTTCTTCGACACGGTATGGAATCCCGATTTCTACTGGTCAACGTTTGCCGCGGCCGGGTTCGATTCCTGGGGGCCCGCACATACGTGGGAAGTGCCCGTCGGATCCATTCCTGCGGCCAGAGCAACCGCTGTCGCCCCTGCCGAATGGCATCGCCTCGGGCTGCGCCGCCGCCGTGTCTCTCGTCTGGGTCTGCGCGGTTTCGCCGACCGGCTGCTGCCGACTCTCAATGCGGCGTTCTCCGCTCTGCCCTATTACACAGACATCGCCTCCGAGCAGCTGCGCTCACAGATGCAGGGCCTGCCCGCCCTGATGGATCCGGATCTCATCGTCGATATCACCGGGGCGAACGATCCCACCGACGCCCCGCCTCGCTGCTTCGCTCTCGTCATCCCCGACCCGGTGCCGATCCTGCGCCGCCACGGCGGCCGCCTGGGTGTGCGAACCGTCCTCGACCTGCTCCGGCACCGGCAGACGATCAAGGACGCGGTGCTCATCATCCAGGGCACCGACCCCTGCCATCAGAGTTCGGGCCTGCTCAGCCTCGCGATCCGCGAACTCAACTCCGCACTGGTCGCCAAGGGATATCGACGACTGCGGGTCACGTTCATCGCCGAGGACAATCCCGCCTCGGCGGCGGTCTTCGCCCGCTCCGGCGGCAGGCAGCTGCACCGGCTCGTGTTCGTCGACCGAACTCTGCTCTCATCCCCGCCCGAGGAGCGCCCTTGACACTGACCACCGCCCTCGTCGAATCTCTCTTCACTGTCGCCGCTTCCGCCCCATCCGCCCACAACACTCAACCGTGGGTGCCCGAAATCACGGACTGCGCACCGGAGGCCGCCGAGGTGCGGGTCGACGTGGACCCTGCCCGTCTACTGCCGCACGGGGACCCGCGCAGTGAGGATCTCCACCTGAGCATGGGCTGCTGGGTTGAGTCGCTGGCGATCGCCGCCGCCGAGGCGGGGGTGCGCACCGAATCGGTCACCGTTCGAGGGCGCGGCCCCACCGTCAACATCCGGGTGCGCCTCGCCACCGCGGAATCCACGGCGAACCCAACCGACACGGACACGATGCCGTCGGAAGGCGTTGCGTGGCCCAGGTTCGGTGTGGCCGACCTCCACCACCGTCAGGTCGACCGCGGGCCCTTGGACCGGGCAGAAACCCGTTTCGCGGAGGCGGCCGAAACCTGCCGAAGTGCCATGGCCGGCCCAGCGGTCGACCTGGTGGAGATCCCGGACCGCGCCTGGCGCGGATGGCTGCGTCGCGCCTCGCTGCATTCTTTCGGCGACCGGTCCGTGTTCGCCGAGACACTGAGCTGGCTGCGCTTCGATCCCGACGACCCGCGCTACCACCGGGATGGACTCACCGCTGCGTGTCTGCGCATCCCCGCCGCGAGTGCTCGAGCCGCGGCATTCCTCGATCGCCCCTGTCTGCATTCCTGGATCGCCGGTCTGGCATCGGCCGGACTCGCACCAGCGGCAGTGGCCGACTCCGCAATGAGGTCGTTCGCGAAGTCAGATCGTGGGACACGGATCGCGGAGTTTCCGCGTTCACTGCGAGCACGCCTCCGCTTGACTGCCGCGACGAAACCCGCGGCGACACGTCGCGAACGACGACATCCCCACCATCTGATCCTGACCGTCCCCGAACGACCGGAGCTGTCGACCGCAGACGAAGTGGAGATCGGACGGATCCTCCTGCGCATCTGGCTGACGCTCGACCGGCACGGCCTGCGCGTCGACGTCCATTCCGAACTCAAGGACAGCCCGACCGTGCGAAGTGAGCTCGCGGCCTTCATCAGCAGTCGTCCGATCGCGGCTTTCTCGGTGGGGGCCTCCAGGACACCGGTCCCCCGAGCACCCCGAGTGTCATCTGCCTAGACCAGCCGTCGGCGGTACTTCCCGGCGTATCCGCGCAGGAGGCGCGGCGCACAGGGAATTCACACCTGCGACCTCTTGTGCTGTAAGGTCGGCTCGGCCTATCGAAGGAGCTGAGCTCAAATGTCGGAAACCACTTTCCGCACGATCGCGATCGTCCTCTACTTCATCGGCATGCTGGCCATCGGCTGGTTCGCCTATCGCAAGACGAAGAACAGTCTCGACGACTATATGCTCGCGGGACGTGGACTGCGCCCCAGCGTTGCCGCTCTGAGCGCCGGTGCCTCGGATATGTCGGGGTGGCTGCTCATGGGTCTGCCCGGCGCCATCTACGTCTCCGGTCTCATCGAAGCCTGGATCGCCATCGGCCTGACCATCGGCGCCTGGGTCAACTGGAAGATCGTCGCGCCTCGACTGCGTGCGTTCACGGAGAAGGCCGGCGACTCGATCACGATTCCCAGCTTCTTCGAACAGCGGCTGAAGGATCGGACACGACTGCTGCGCATCGTCTGCGGCATCATCATTCTGGTCTTCTTCACCTTCTACGTCTCCTCGGGCATGGTGGCGGCCGGCAAGTTCTTCGAGTCGAGCTTCGGACTCAACTACCTCGGCGGAATGCTGCTCGTCGCCGCGATCACGATGATCTACACCCTCTTCGGCGGATTCCTCGGCGCGACACTCACGGATGTCGCCCAGGGCCTGCTGATGTTCGCTGCCCTGATTGCCGTGCCGATCGTCGCCGTCATCAACGCCGGCGGGCCGACGACGGTGATCAGCAACGTCTCCGAAATCGATCCCGGTCTGCTCAGCCTCTTCGGCTCAGACGACTTCTGGACCTTCGCGACGATCGCGTCCATCGTATCCGCCCTGGCGTGGGGCCTGGGCTCTTCGGCCAGCCGCACATCATCGTGCGCTTCATGGCCCTGCGCACCCCCGCGGATGCCACCGTCGCCCGCCGCATCGGCGTCGGCTGGATGGCGATCTCGGCGCTCGGCGCCGTCGCCACCGCCATCGTCGGCATCTCCTACTTCTCTCAGCACGCGGATATGGAACCCGCCGACGCCGAGACCGTCTTCCTCGACCTCGCGCAGATCCTCTTCCACCCGTTCATCGCCGGCCTCGTCTTGGCAGCGGTGCTCGCGGCGATCATGTCGACGATCTCCTCGCAGCTCGTCGTCACGTCGTCAGCGCTCATCGAAGATCTGTTCAAGATCGTGGCCCTGCGCACCGGATCCACGCGGACGCTGCAGGACAAGACCTACGTGCTGCTCGGCCGCCTCGGCGTACTCGTCGTCGCCGTCATCGCAGTGGTCCTGGCGATCTCACCGTCGAACAGCATCCTCGACCTCGTCGCCTTCGCGTGGGCAGGTTTCGGCGCCTCCTTCGGGCCGATCGTCCTGCTCACTCTGTTCTGGAAGCGTCTGAGCAACTGGGGCGCCCTGTTCGGTCTGCTCTCCGGCGCGGTCGTGGCCTTCGTCTGGGGCCAGGTGAGCACCCCGATGACGGATGCGATCTACGAAATCATTCCCGGCTTCATCGTCAACCTCATCGTCGCCATCGTCGTCAGTCGATTCACTTACAAGCACGACGAGGCTTCTGACATCGAGTTCGACGAATCCGTGGAACTCTCCCGCGTGAAGTGAGAACTGACTCGTGAGGTGAGAGTCGACGCGAACTGAACGAAGGCCGGGGCACGATCGTGCCCCGGCCGTCGTCATATCGAGCCGTCAGTCTGACCCATGGCTTACCCGCTTTCGGTGCGCTGAACGCATCACGGTACGTCTGCAGACACCAGCCCGATCAGAAGGGGCGCCGGTCACTCATGCGATGAAATAACGTAGCGAGCCTCAGGTTCCGTACCCGAATAATCGCTCTTCGTTCCAATCATCTGGATCGAAACCGATGATTGGAACGAAAAGCAATTGATCACGCCGAGGTGGCCGGACAGGTGCGTGGAAACCGACCCCGCCGAGTCGGCCCGATTCCTTCGAACATCGCCCCACTACCCTCCCAAAGGCAGTGAATGCACTTCAGGCGGGCACCGGTGTCGGTGCCCGCCTGAAGTGTGTGACTCACGGCTGCGAAGATCCGAGCCGTTAGTCGGTCGAGGAGCTTACTTCTCCTCGGCAGCCTCGGAGGACTCTTCAGCGGTCTCGGCGTCAGCCTCGACTGCCTCTGTCTCAACTGCGGCGTCTTCGGCCGGAGCCTCTTCGACGACCTCAGCCTCAGCCGGTGCCTCTTCTGCCGGAGCGGCAGCGGCGGCGGTAGCCTGTTCGGCTTCCTTCACGGTTGCCTGCTTCGGCGAGTAGGGCTCGAGAACCAGTTCGATGACGGCCATCGGGGCGTTGTCGCCGGGACGGGGGCCGATCTTGGTGATACGGGTGTACCCACCGGGACGCTCGGACATCGTTTCGGCGATCGAGGTGAAGAGCTCGTGGACGATCGACTTGTCGGAGATCTGGCCGAGCACGCGACGACGTGCGGCCAGGTCACCCTTCTTGGCGTTCGTGATCATGCGCTCGGCAACCGGGCGCAGGCGCTTGGCCTTCGTCACGGTCGTCTTGATCTGCTTGTGCTCGAACAGCTGGGCTGCCAGATTGTTGAGCATCATGCGCTCGTGTGTGGGCGAACCGCCGAGGCGGGGACCCTTGGTTGGGGTTGGCATTGTCAGTTACTCCTAGGTCTTAATCAGTACTGTTCGTCTTCGACGTAGGACTGGTCCTCATCAACGAGACCGGCTTCGAACCCGGCAGGACTGTCCTTGAGGCTCAGGCCGAGCTCATTGAGCTTCGCCTTGACCTCGTCGATCGACTTCGAACCAAAGTTGCGGATATCCATCAGGTCGGCTTCGCTGCGAGCAACGAGTTCGCCGACGGTGTGGATGCCTTCGCGCTTGAGGCAGTTGTAGGAGCGCACGGTCAGGTCGAGATCTTCGATCGCCAGCGCCAGGTCGGCGGCGAGTGCCGCGTCCACAGGCGAGGGTCCGATCTCGATGCCTTCTGCTTCGACGTTGAGCTCTCGAGCCAGGCCGAAGAGTTCGACCAGGGTCTTGCCCGCAGATGCGATGGCATCGCGCGGGGTCATCGAGGGCTTGGTTTCGACGTCGAGGACGAGACGGTCGAAGTCGGTGCGCTGTTCGACACGCGTGGCTTCGACCTTGTAGGTGACCTTGAGAACCGGGGAGTAGATGGAATCGACCGGGATCCGGCCGATCTCTGCATCCGCGTTCTTGTTCTGAGCGCTCGAAACGTATCCGCGTCCACGTTCGATGGTCAGTTCCATGTCCAGACGACCCTCACCATTCAGTGTGGCGATGTGCAGGTCCGGATTGTGGATCTCGACCCCGGCAGGAGCAGAGACATCGGCAGCGGTCACGGTGCCAGGTCCCTGCTTGCGCAGGTAGGCGACGACCGGTTCGTCGAATTCGGACGATACGACCAGGGACTTCAGGTTGAGGATGAACTCGGTGACATCCTCTTTGACTCCCGGCACGGTGCTGAACTCGTGGAGCACTCCGTCGATCCGGATGGATGTGACGGCGGCACCAGGGATCGAGGACAGCAGGGTCCGGCGAAGCGAGTTGCCGAGGGTGTAGCCGAATCCGGGCTCGAGCGGTTCGATGGCGAACCGTGAGCGGTTATCGGAGACGACTTCTTCCGTGAGCGTTGGGCGCTGTGCAATGAGCACGTGGGCTTCCTTTCAGCGAACATCCGCTATATGACGTTCGCACTGCACGTCATGGCCTCAAAAGCCATGAAGAACGGTTCGGGTTATCTGGGAATCCGTTCTGCGACCGATGTCGGGCTCGCACCCGTCATCCGTTGCAGTTCCACGGAAGGATCAGCCGCGGCGGCGCTTGGGGGGACGGCAGCCGTTGAACGGAACGGGGGTGACATCCTGGATGGTTCCCAGTTCCAGGCCGGCGGCCTGCAGCGAACGGATGGCGGTCTCGCGGCCCGAGCCCGGTCCCTTGACGAACACGTCGACCTTCTTCAGGCCGTGTTCCTGCGCCCGGCGAGCAGCCGATTCGGCAGCCATCTGAGCGGCGTACGGGGTCGACTTGCGCGAACCCTTGAAGCCGATCTCACCTGAGGAGGCCCAGGAGATGACAGCACCGGTCGGATCGGTGATCGACACGATGGTGTTGTTGAAGGTTGATTTGATGTGAGCCTGGCCGGCAACGATATTCTTCTTCAGCTTGCGGCGAGGCTTGCGCACTGTAGCGGCGCGTGACTTGGGAGGCATATGTCCTACTCCTGATCGAGGTGGTTGGCCTCAGCCAACCGAGTGAGCGTGTTACTTCTTCTTACCGGCCACGGTGCGCTTCGGTCCCTTGCGGGTACGCGCATTCGTCTTGGTCCGCTGACCGCGAACCGGCAGACCGCGGCGGTGACGCAGGCCTTCATAGCTTCCGATTTCGACCTTGCGGCGGATATCGGCGGCCACCTCACGACGGAGGTCACCCTCAACCTGGAATGTGCCCTCGATGTAGTCACGCAGCTGGACGAGCTCTGCGTCGCTCAAGTCCTTCACACGGGTATCAGGGCTGATTCCCGTTTCGGTCAGGGTCTGGCGCGCACGGGTGCGGCCCACACCATAGATGTAAGTCAAGGCGACTTCCACGCGCTTTTCACGCGGGATGTCGACTCCGGCAAGTCGTGCCATGGGTACTGTCTCCTGTTGTTGTTTCGGAGGTGCTGATGCAAACCTGTCCTTGGTCTCCCAAGGTCTCCGGCCCCCGACCGGAGGTATCGTCCTGTGTCCGTTCCCCGGAAGCTCTCACTTCTCATGGCTCCGAACGCAGATGGCGAGGTTTGCGCGGGTGTGGTGCTGCTGAGGCTCCGCTGTGGAACCTCGATCTGCTCGAAACGAGCTGCTCAGCCCTGGCGCTGCTTGTGGCGCGGGTTGGAGCAGATGACGATGACCCGGCCGTGACGGCGGGTAATCTGGCAGTTCTCGCAGATCTTCTTGACGCTGGGCTTAACCTTCATCGTTTTTCCTTCTTTCGGTCCCTGCCCGGCCGGACAGGACGCGAATGATCGAAGATCCTTACTTGTAGCGGTAAACGATTCGTCCGCGCGAGAGATCGTATGGAGACAGCTCCACAATGACCCGGTCCTCGGGAAGGATGCGGATATAGTGCTGACGCATCTTTCCGGAGATATGTGCGAGCACCTTGTGCCCGTTGCTCAGCTCAACCCGAAACGATGCGTTCGGCAGAGCCTCGACAACGGTGCCTTCGATCTCAATGACCCCTTCTTTTTTGGCCATATCGTTCGCTAACCTCGTATTCCCGCGAAACCTTCGCGTTCGACGTAATCGTGTATCACCGACTCAATGCCGGTGACCCCTCGGTCTGCAGTCCTCGTCACCACATAAAAGAAGTGGATGGCAGAAGCCGCCCACATCTGAAAAGGGTGAGTTGAATGAGAACAGACCAATCATCAACCCTACACTACGGAGAAAGAATCTTCCACACGGTGTTCGCTTCTGAGCGTGAAGTCCCTTACAATCCCATCTTCGCCGAGGCGGCGCACCGTTCCCATGTCCCCTGACGACGAATCGAGCGCACCGCGGCCGCCCCGACTGCTAGCGTGAGAACCGCACCCGACGCAGTCCCCGAAGAGGAGTACAGAGATGTCCGATTTCGATGCAATCACCGAGGAGTCCCTTGTCGCGAAGGGCGGCCGCAAGTGGTCGTCCTTCCCTGGCTCCATCGGCGCCTTCATCGCCGAGATGGACTTCGGGGTGGCTCCCGCGGTGCGGCAGTCGCTGCAGACCATCGACGATCGCGACCTCTACGGCTACGCTCCCGCCGACCTGACCGCCGACCTGAGAACAGCGACCTCGAGTTTCTGCTCCGAGCACTACGGCTGGCGGATCCCCGTCGGTCACATCGAACCGGCCAGTGACGTGCTGGCTGCGTTCCTCGGCGTCCTCACCCACCTCACCCCACCCGACACTCCGATCGTGCTGCCGACACCGGCTTATATGCCGTTCTTCGATGTCGCGCGAGTGACCGGCCGCGAGCTCATCGAAGTCCCGATGCTGCGATCGGAGTCCGGCTGGTCATTCAACCTCGATGCCATCGCCTCTGCCCTGACCCCCGGAGCCACGTTCGTCCTGTGCAATCCGCACAATCCGATCGGCAAGGTCTGCACCGAGGCCGAGCTGCTGGCTCTCGCCGACGTCGTGGAGAAGGCCGGTGCCCGGGTGTTCTCCGATGAGATCCATGCACCGGTCGTCTATGCCCCCGCGCGGCACATTCCCTATGCCACGCTCACCGAGGCGACCGCCGCCCAAACCGCCACCGCGACAGCCGCATCGAAGGCCTTCAACATCCCCGGTCTCAAATGCGCCCAGCTCATCCTCACCTCCCCCAGCGACCGTGAGGTCTGGGCGAAGAAGGGACAGTTCGTCTCGGGGGCGGCGTCGAACCCGGGGACACTCGCCACCACCGCCGCGTACACGCGTGGGAATGACTGGCTGAGCAAAGTCAACGGCTACCTCAAAGGCAACCGCGACCACTTCACCGATCTCGTCGGGTCGCTGCTGCCGGGTGCCGCCTATATGGAACCGGAAGGCACCTATCTGGCCTGGCTGGATCTGCGCGGCTATGGACTGGAGTCGAACCTGTCCGATCACATCCGATCCCGCGCCGAGGTGGCCGTGACCGAGGGTCGACTCTGCGGCGAGGTCGGGGCCGGACATATCCGCTTCAACTTCGCACTCCCCCGACCTCTGCTCACCGAGGCGGTCAAGAGGATCGCCCGGATCCTCTGAGCTTCGGCCCGAGCTCAGGATCCGTTTACCCTCAGGCGTCTTTCGGAGCCACGGGAGTGATTCCGAACGGCGCCAGCCCGGCCGTTCCCCCGTCGGCGGCTGTGAGTACCCAGACTCCCCCGTCATGGCGGGCCACGCTGTGTTCCCAGTGGCTCGCCCGTGACCCATCCGCCGTCACGGCAGTCCAGTCGTCGGCGAGAGTGCGCGTGTCCGCACCTCCCGTGGTGAGCATCGGCTCGATCGCCAGGCACATTCCGGGCTTGATCTTCGGGCCGTTCGAGCGTGCACGGTAGTTGAGGACCTCAGGCGCCATATGCATGGAGGTGCCGATGCCGTGTCCCGTGAATTCCTCGACGAGGCCCAGGTGGGGGAATGATTCGGAGACGAAGTCATCGATGGCGTCGCCGATGTCGCTGACCTTCGTACCGGTCGCGAACGCCGCGATGCCTGCCCACATAGCCGCCTCGGTGGCAGAGGACAGCTCACGGTCGGCTGCAGTGCCTGCTTCTTCGCCGCCGACGCTCATCGTCAGTGCTGAGTCCCCGTGGAAGCCGTCCACGACGGCGCCGCCGTCGATCGACACGATGTCGCCGGCGTTGAGGACACGGGATCCCGGGATGCCGTGGACGATCTCCTCGTTCACGGATATGCACACGACCGCAGGGAATCCCTGATAGCCCTTGAAGTTCGAGCGGGCCCCGGCGGCGTCGATGACGGCTTCCGCAGCGGCGTCCACCTCGGCGGTGGTGGCTCCGGGAACGGCCGCGGACCGGGCCGCTGAGAGCACTTCTGCTGTCACCTGCCCGGCCCGATGCATGAGCTCAAGCTCTGCGGGAGTCTTCAGCTCGATACGTGGTCCGAAAATCATCGAATGGTCGAGAGGATGCGTTCGGTGATGTCGTTGACTTCGCCGAGTCCGTCGACCTGGCGAAGCAGTCCGCGGCTGCGGTAGATATCGGTCAGCGGCTGGGTCTGCTCTTCGTAGACGTCGAGGCGATGGCGGATGACGTCTTCGCTGTCGTCGCTGCGGCCCTCGGTCTGAGCACGCGCGAGTAGACGAGCGACGACCTCGTCGGTGTCGGCCGTGAGCTCGACCACGTGCTCGATCGCCTTATCCTCGGCAGCGAGCATCCTGTCGAGTTCGTCGACCTGGGCGCTGGTGCGAGGATATCCGTCGAGGAGGAAGCCCTCGGCTGCGTCATCCTGTGCCAGTCGATCTGCGACCATCGAGTTCGTGACCTCGTCGGGCACGTACTCGCCGGCATCCATGTAGCGCTTGGCCAGCTTGCCCAGTTCGGTCTCACCCTTCACATTCGCCCGGAAGATGTCTCCGGTCGAGATGGCCGGGACGCCGAGCGCCTCGGACAGGCGTGCGGCCTGGGTGCCCTTGCCTGCGCCGGGAGGGCCGATCAGGATGATGCGTGAACTCATAAGGTGTCCTTCCAATGGAATGTCCGCTGAACGTCAGCGTCCGGTCGAATCAGCGCAGCAGACCCTCGTAGTGGCGCTGCTGCATCTGCGCGTCGATCTGCTTGACCGTTTCGAGGCCGACGCCGACGACGATCAGCAGTGAGGTGCCGCCGAACGGGAAGTTCTGGTTGGCGTTGATGAGAACCAGAGCGATCAGCGGAATGAGGGCGACGAAAGCCAGGTAGAGCGAGCCGGGGAAGTTGATGCGGCTGAGTACGTAGCTGAGGTACTCGGCGGTCGGGCGACCGGCACGGATACCCGGGATGAAGCCGCCGTACTTCTTCATGTTGTCCGCGACCTCTTCAGGGTTGAAGGTGATCGCGACGTAGAAGTAGGCGAAGAAGATCGTCAGCAGCGCATACACGGTGATGTAGAGAGGATGGTCACCGCGGGTGAAGTAGGTGTTGATCCATTCGACTGCCTTGGATTCCGGGTCGAAGAACTGCGAGATCAGATTCGGCAGGTAGAGCACCGAGGAGGCGAAGATGACGGGGATGACACCGGCCATATTCACCTTGATCGGGATGTAGGTCGACGTTCCGCCGAACATCCGACGGCCCACCATGCGCTTGGCGTACTGGACGGGGATCCTGCGCTGCGACTGCTCGACGAAGACGACGAGGGCGATGAGGACGAGTCCGACGGCCATGACGATGATGAAGATGTCGACACCCTGCTCGCGGAAGATCGCACCGAGCGAGGACGGGAAGGCAGAAGCGACGGACGTGAAGATGAGCAGCGACATTCCGTTGCCCACACCGTGTTCGGTGATCTGCTCACCCAGCCACATGATCAGGCCGGTTCCCGCGGTCAGTGTGAGGACGAGGACTGCAATGCCCCACCAGGTGTCGTTGGCGATGAGGTCCTGGCAGTTCTGGACGTCGCCGAACAGTGCACCGGAGCGCACGGTCGCCACGAGGGTCGTCGAGTTGAGGATCGCGAGGCCGATCGTGAGGTAGCGAGTGTACTGAGTCAGCTTCGCCTGACCAGAGGCGCCTTCCTTATGGAGGGCTTCGAAGCGAGGAATGACCACTCGCAGCAGCTGGACGATGATGCTCGCGGTGATATACGGCATGATGCCCAGGGCGAAGATCGACAGCTGCAGCAGCGCGCCGCCGCTGAAGAGGTTGATCATGGCGAATCCGCCCTCATTGAGCTGAGGCGAAGCCACGCATTCCTGCACCTTGGTGTAGTCGATTCCAGGCGAAGGAATGAACGAGCCGAGTCGGAAGATGACAAGAATGCCCAGGGTGAAGAGGAGTTTCTTCCTCAAGTCGGGCGTTCTGAAGGCCCTCCGGATTGCGCCGATCAAGCGTCCTCCTCGTTGGGGGATGAAAAGTCAGAGTCGTGGTCGCGACCTGGCGATTGAGACAAATACCTGCAAAAGACTACCAGGGTATGCCCTCCAGCCCGAAACCGGCGAAGCCCTGTGACGCCTCTGCGCAACCTGTGTCCGAGGTGGCCTCAGAGCGGTTTCAGACAGGAGTTGAGATGGCATCGGAGCGGTTTCACGCAGTGCTCGAGAGGGCGTCTGGCCGGTCTCGGCCTGGAATGATGACCACCGCCGCCGGAGTTCAGGGATGCAGAAGGGGGCGGCCACCGAAGTGACCGCCCCCTTGACCAGCGTTGAAGCCGGGAATCCGTTCCGAGTGGAACGGATCAGGCCTCGTTGGTGCTTCCGCCTGCAGCCTTGATCTTCTCGGCTGCGGAGCCGGAGAACTTGTCTGCAGTGATGTTCAGAGCCACGGTGATCTCACCGGTGCCGAGAACCTTGACGGGCTGCTTTGCGCGCACAGCGCCCTTCTCCACGAGATCGGCGACGGTGACGTCTCCGCCCTCGGGGAACAGGCTGGACAGTTTGTCGAGGTTGACAACCTGGAACTCCACCTTGGCGGGGTTCTTGAATCCACGCAGCTTGGGCAGACGCATGTGCATCGGGGTCTGGCCGCCCTCGAAGCCGTGCGGAACCTGGTAGCGGGCCTTCGTGCCCTTGGTTCCGCGTCCGGCGGTCTTACCCTTCGAAGCCTCACCACGACCGACGCGGGTCTTGGCGGTCTTGGCTCCGGGAGCAGGGCGCAGATCGTGCAGCTTCAGCGAGTCGTTGTTCGACATATCAATCGACCTCTTCCACAGTCACGATGTGGCGGACAGCGTTGATCATTCCCCGGATCTCGGGGCGATCTTCCTGCACCACAACGTCGTTGGTCCGCTTGAGACCGAGCGAACGCAGCGTGTCACGCTGGCTCTGACGGTATCCGATAGCGGACTTGCGCTGAGTAATCTTGAGCTTTGCCATCAGGACTTCGCCCCACTTTCCGCAGCTGCTCGCAGCAGTGCGTGCGGAGCAACTTCGTCGACGGGCAGGCCACGGCGAGCCGCAACCTCTTCCGGACGCTCAAGGCCCTTCAGCGCGGCGATCGCAGCGTGCACGATGTTGATCGCGTTCGCCGAGCCCAGCGACTTGGACAGGACGTCCTGGACGCCTGCCGCATCGAGGACCGCACGAACGGGTCCACCGGCGATGACACCGGTACCCGGAGCGGCCGGACGCAGCAGGACGACGCCTGCGGCTTCCTCGCCCTGGATGGGGTGCGGAATGGTCTTCTGGATGCGGGGAACGCGGAAGAAGTTCTTCTTCGCTTCCTCGACACCCTTGGCGATGGCGGCAGGAACTTCCTTCGCCTTGCCGTAGCCCATGCCGACCATGCCGTCGCCGTCACCGACCACGACGAGAGCCGTGAAGGAGAACCTACGTCCACCCTTGACGACCTTCGACACGCGGTTGATCGTGATGACGTGTTCGATGAACTGGTTCTTGTCTTCACGGTCGTTGCGACCACTGCGTCCACGGCCTTCGCCGCGTCCGCGACCCTGACCGCCCTGTCCACCCTGGCCGCGGCCACGGGAGGAACGGTCACCGCTGTTGTCGGTGCGGGTCTCAGCAGCTGCCTGCTGTTCCTTGTTCTCTTCAGTGCTCATAGGGCCAATCCTCCTTCACGGGCACCTTCGGCGATTGCCTGCACACGACCGTGGTAGGCGTTGCCTCCACGGTCGAAGACGACGGAATCGATTCCGGCGTCCTTGGCGCGCTGAGCAACCAGCTCGCCCACCTTGCGGGCTTTGCCGGTCTTATCGCCTTCGAATGTCCGCAGGTCGGCTTCCATAGTGGAGGCCGAGACCAGGGTCTTGCCGACGGTGTCGTCGATGACCTGGACGAAGACGTGGCGCGTGGAGCGAGTCACTGACAGGCGAGGGCGCTCGGTCGTGCCGCTGACATGCTTGCGCAGTCGAGCGTGACGACGCTTGCGAGCAGCTGCCCTGCCTTTGCCGTAGCTTTCCTTCTTGCCAAAGGCCATCTTTACTTACCAGCCTTTCCGACCTTGCGACGGACGATTTCGCCGGCGTAGCGCACACCCTTGCCCTTATAAGGCTCGGGCTTGCGCAGCTTCCGGATGTTGGCAGCGGTCTCACCGACGAGCTGCTTGTCGATTCCGTGGACAGCGACCTTGGTCTGACCGTCGACGCTGAAGGAGATTCCCTCCGGCGGCTCGACGACGATCGGGTGGCTGTAGCCGAGGGCGAACTCGAGGTTCGATCCCTTGGCCAGGACACGGTAACCGGTTCCGACGATCTCGAGGGCCTTGGAGTAGCCATCGGTCACACCGACGATCATGTTGTTGATGAGCGTACGGGACAGTCCGTGCAGAGAACGCGATTCGCGCTCTTCGTCCGGACGGGCAACCGTGATGACACCGTCTTCGAGCGATACGGTGATCGGCTCGGCGATGGTGACGGACAGCTCGCCCTTAGGTCCCTTGACGGCGACATCCTGGCCGTCGACCTTGACCTCGACGCCGCTGGGAACGGAGATCGGGTTCTTGCCAATACGTGACATGTTCTTCTCTCCTTCCTTTACCAGACGTAGGCGAGGACTTCCCCACCCACACCCTTCTTGGCGGCCTGACGGTCCGTCAGGAGGCCTGACGAGGTCGACAGGATGGCGATGCCGAGGCCGCCGAGAACCTTAGGCAGGTTCGTGGACTTCGCGTAGACGCGCAGTCCCGGCTTCGACACACGGCGCAGACCGGCGATCGAACGTTCCCGGTTGGGTCCGAACTTCAGGTCGAGGAGCAGCGTCTTGCCGACTTCGGCGTCTTCGACGCTCCAGTCGGTGATGTAGCCCTCGAGCTTGAGGATCTCGGCGATGTTCGACTTGAGCTTCGAGAACGGCATGCTGACGTCCTCGTGGTAAGCCGAGTTGGCGTTGCGCAGACGCGTAAGCATGTCTGCGACTGGATCAGTCATTGTCATTTGGGCACGTGCCCTTCCTCGTTACGGTTTCCGCCCACGTACTGTGCTTGGACCTGCAACGTAGAGATTATTTTTGTTTGAACGGGAACCCGAGGTGACGCAGCAGTGCACGTCCCTCGTCGTCGGTTGCCGCGGTGGTGACGACGGTGATATCCATACCGCGGACACGGTCGATCCGGTCCTGGTCGATCTCGTGGAACATGGACTGTTCCGTGAGGCCGAAAGTGTAGTTACCGTTTCCGTCGAACTGACGGTCCGAGAGTCCGCGGAAGTCGCGGATACGCGGAAGTGCCAGAGTGATGACGCGGTCGATGAACTCCCACATCCGAGCTCCACGCATGGTGACGTGGGCGCCGATGGGCTGACCTTCGCGCAGCTTGAACTGAGCGATGGACTTCCGTGCGCGGGTCACGACAGGCTTCTGACCGGTGATCAGAGTCAGGTCGTTGATCGCGCCTTCGATCATCTTGGAATCGCGTGCTGCGTCACCCACACCCATGTTCACGACGACCTTGGTCAGTCCGGGAACCTGCATGGGGTTGGCGTAGTTGAACTCTTCCTGCAGCTTCGCAACGATCTCTTCGCGGTAAATCTGCTTGAGACGCGGTGCAGGACGGCTGGTGGTTGTTTCCGTCATCAGATCTCCTCCCCGGTGCGACGCGAGAAACGAACCCGGATGGTCTTGGTGCGACCGTCGCGTTCGACGCTCTCTTCGCGGTATCCGACGCGGGTGGGCTTGTTGTCCTTGGGATCAACGAGCGCCACGTTGGACACGTGGATGGGGGCTTCGTGGGTCTCACGGCCACCAGCGGTGCCGCCGGCCTGAGTCTGCGTAGCCTTCTTGTGCTTGATCACGCGGTTGACACCCTCAACGAGGACGCGGTTGCGTTCGGGGTAGACGGCAAGGACCTTGCCCTGCTTGCCACGATCGCCGCCGCGGGACTGCCGAGCGCCGGCGATGACCTGGACGAGGTCGCCCTTCTTGATCTTGAGCTTGTTCGCCATGCTCACAACACCTCCGGTGCCAGGGAGACGATCTTCATGAACTTCTTGTCGCGGAGTTCGCGTCCCACGGGCCCGAAGATACGGGTTCCGCGAGGCTCCTCATCGTTCTTGAGGATGACAGCTGCATTCTCGTCGAACTTGATGTAGGAACCGTCGGGACGACGGCGTTCCTTGGCAGTGCGAACGATGACGGCCTTGACGACGTCACCCTTCTTCACGTTTCCGCCCGGGATTGCGTCCTTGACGGTTGCCACGATGGTGTCACCGATCGAGGCGTAGCGCCGACCGGAGCCACCCAGGATCCTGATGGCCAGGATCTGCTTGGCGCCAGTGTTGTCGGCGACTTTGAGTCGCGACTCTTGCTGAATCACTATTTTCTCCTGTCGTCGCGCTGGTTCTCACGCCTGAGCGCGAGCCTTGCGGAACGGATTCATTGACATTTCACCCCGTTCCCGGTAGCCGCCCGCGGCCTGCAAGAGACCGCGGGCGGGACCAGGTGGGTGGGGTGGCGTTGACTACTTGGCGCGTTCGATGATCTCGACGAGCCGCCAACGCTTCGCGGCCGAAATGGGCCGCGTCTCGGCCACGAGGACGAGGTCGCCGATACCGGCGGTGTTCTCTTCGTCGTGAACCTTGTACTTGACCGACTGACGCAGGACCTTGCCGTAGAGGCGGTGCGTCTTGCGCTCCTCAACCTCGACGACGATGGTCTTGTCCATCTTGTCGGATACTACGTAGCCACGTGCGGTCTTGCGGGAGTTTCGTTCCGCAGCAGTGGCCTCGGTGTTCGTGGTCTCCGCCATCACTTGCTCTCTTCCTTGGCATCAGCGGGGTTCGGACGGATGTCCAGCTCCCGTTCGTTGAGCACGGTGTAGATACGAGCGATGTCGCGACGCACGGCCTTGAGGCGACCGTGGCTCTCCAGCTGGCCGGTGGCCGACTGGAAACGCAGGTTGAACAGCTCGGCTTTGGCCTTCTTGAGCTCTTCCTGCAGACGCTCGTTGTCGTAACCGTCAAGCGCGTCGATGGAAAGGTTCTTCGAACCGATAGCCATTCTCACTCACCACCTTCGCGGGCCACGATACGGGCCTTCAGCGGAAGCTTATGGATCGCCAGGCGCAGAGCCTCGCGAGCAACTTCCTCGGACACACCGCCGAGTTCGAACATGACTCGACCGGGTTTGACATTGGCGATCCACCACTCCGGCGAACCCTTACCGGAACCCATGCGGGTTTCGGCAGGCTTCTTCGTCAGCGGGTGATCAGGGTAGATGTTGATCCACACCTTGCCGCCGCGCTTGATGTAGCGGGTCATGGCAATACGTGCGGCCTCGATCTGACGGTTGGTGACGTAAGCCGGCTCAAGAGCCTGGATGCCGTAGTCACCGAAGGACACCGTCGTGCCTCCCTTGGCTGCGCCGCCCCGGTTGGGGTGGTGCTGCTTGCGGAATTTCACTCGACGAGGGATCAGCATTTCTCAGCCCTCCGATCCGGCCTCAGCCGCGGGGGCTTCGGCGCTGTTCTCATTATTACGGGCCTGGTCGCCACGGCGCGGTGCGCCTTCCTGACCACGTCCGCGGCCTCCACGACCGCGCCCACGGCCACGCGGGCCACGAGCAGCAGGAGCCTTGGCCTGCTCGGCGGCAAGCTCCTTGTCGGTCATGTCGCCCTTGTAGATCCACACCTTGACGCCGATGCGTCCGAAAGTGGTGTGGGCTTCGTGAACGCCGAAGTCGATGTTCGCGCGCAGGGTGTGCAGCGGCACACGACCTTCGCGGTAGAACTCGGACCGGCTCATCTCAGCACCGCCGAGGCGGCCGGAGCACTGCACGCGGATGCCCTTGGCACCTGCGCGCTGGGCGCTCTGGATCGACTTGCGCATTGCGCGGCGGAAGGCCACGCGGCTGGCGAGCTGTTCGGCAACGCCCTGGGCGACGAGCTGAGCGTCGACCTCGGGGTTCTTCACCTCAAGGATGTTGAGCTGAATCTGCTTGCCTGTGAGCTTTTCGAGCTGACCGCGGATGCGGTCTGCTTCGGCTCCGCGACGGCCGATGACGATGCCCGGGCGTGCGGTGTGGATGTCGACGCGGACACGGTCACGCGTGCGTTCGATGTTGACCTTCGAGATGCCGGCACGTTCCAGGCCGGTGTTCATCATCTGGCGGATCTTGACATCTTCGAGCACGTAATCGCGGTAGCGCTGCCCCGGCTTGGTCGAGTCAGCGAACCACTTCGACTTGTGATCCGTGGTGATTCCGAGTCGGAATCCATTCGGATTGATCTTCTGGCCCATTAGCGGTTCCCCTTCCGGCTCTTGCGCTGAGGCAGGTCGTCACCGCTGGCCAGGACCACTGTCACGTGGCTGGTGCGCTTCTCAATGCGAAAAGCGCGACCCTGGGCACGCGGACGGAACCGCTTCATGGTCGGCCCCTCGTCCACGAAGGCTTCGGAGATGACCAGTTCGTTCTCGTCGAACGCAACGCCTTCCTCGTCGGCCCGGACACGCGCATTGGCGATGCCGGAGGCCACGAGCTTGTAAATCGGATCTGATGCCGACTGTTCTGCAAACTTCAACACTGCAAGTGCTTCGGTCGCCTGCTGACCACGAATGAGGTCGATGACGCGCCGAGCCTTGCGAGGCGTAACGCGCAGGTACCGCGCCTTAGCCTTGGCTTCCATCGCTTCCTTCTCTCTTCTCTAGGATCGAAAGAGTGCCCCGCCTCAGCGGCGGCGACCCTTGCGATCGTCCTTTTCGTGGCCACGGAACGTCCGTGTCGGTGCGAACTCGCCGAGCTTGTGTCCGACCATCGACTCAGTGATGAAGACGGGGACATGCTTGCGTCCGTCATGTACTGCGATGGTGTGTCCCAGGAAGTCCGGGATGATCATCGAGCGACGAGACCATGTTTTGATGACATTTTTGGTGTTCTTCTCGTTCTGACGAGCCACCTTCTGGAAGAGGTGTTCGTCGACGAAAGGACCCTTTTTGAGGCTACGAGGCATAAGTCAGTACTCCAATCAGCGCTTCTTGCCGGTCCGGCGACGGCGCACGATGTACTTGTCGCTCTCTTTGTTCGGCCGGCGTGTGCGGCCCTCCAACTGACCCCACGGGCTGACTGGGTGACGACCACCCGAAGTACGGCCCTCGCCACCACCATGCGGGTGGTCGATCGGGTTCATCACGACACCGCGGACGGTCGGGCGCTTGCCCTTCCAACGCATGCGGCCTGCTTTGCCCCAGCTGATGTTCGACTGCTCGGCATTGCCGACCTCGCCGATCGTCGCACGGCAGCGCGCATCGACGTTGCGGATCTCGCCCGAAGGCATCCGCAGCTGTGCGAAACGGCCGTACTTCGCCACGAGCTGCACGGAC
Organism: Brevibacterium iodinum ATCC 49514; assembly: GCF_900169265.1. Taxonomy (GTDB): domain Bacteria; phylum Actinomycetota; class Actinomycetes; order Actinomycetales; family Brevibacteriaceae; genus Brevibacterium; species Brevibacterium iodinum. The sequence goes on along the minus strand of NZ_FXYX01000021.1, from coordinate 38,176 downwards.
GAACCGGCAGAACGAGCGATCTTGGCACCGCCGCCGGGACGCATTTCAACTGCGTGCACCACGGTGCCGACTGGGATGTTGCGCAGGGCAAGGTTGTTGCCCGGCTTGATGTCTGCACCCGGACCGGCTTCCACCTGTGCGCCCTGCTTGAGGTTCTGCGGGGCGATGATGTAGCGCTTCTCTCCGTCTGCATAGTGCAGCAGAGCGATGCGAGCCGTACGGTTCGGGTCATATTCGATGTGTGCGACCTTCGCCGGAACGCCATCTTTGTCATGGCGGCGGAAGTCGATGACACGGTACTGACGCTTGTGACCGCCACCCTGATGGCGGGTGGTCACGCGTCCCTGGCTGTTGCGGCCGCCGCGCTTGGGCAGCGGGCGCAGAAGCGACTTCTCCGGTGTAGACCGGGTCACTTCGACGAAGTCGGCGACCGACGAGCCACGGCGGCCCGGGGTCGTCGGCTTGTGCTTACGGATTCCCATGAGTCTTGTCCTTCTTTGACGAAGGATCGCTTAGAGCGATCCACCGAAGATGTCGATCGATCCGTCCTTGAGGGCGACAATGGCACGCTTGGTGTCCTTGCGCTTTCCCCAACCGGTGCGGGTGCGGCGGCGCTTGCCCTGACGGTTCAGGGTGTTGACCTTGGCGACCTGCACATCGAAGATCGTTTCAATGGCTTGCTTGATCTCGGTTTTGTTCGAGTCCTGGTCGACGAGGAAGGTGTACTTGCCTTCGTCCATCAGGCTGTAGGTCTTCTCCGAGACGACCGGTGCGACGATGATGTCGCGCGGGTCCTTGAAGTTCAGACTCATGATGCGTCCTCCGATTTGCGGTTTCCGCTCAGGAACGCGGCCAGAGCTGCCTCGGTGAACACGATGTCGTCGGCAAGCAGCACATCATAGGTGTTGAGCTGATCGGCGGTGAGCACGTGGACATGGGGCAGATTGCGCACGCTCAGGTAGGTGAGCTCGTCGTCACGCTCGAGCACCACGAGGGTGTTCTTGCGTTCGGACAGACCGGCCAGTGCGGCCTTCGCCTGCTTGGTCGACGGTGCGTCGCCGGTGACCAGGTTCTTCATCACGAAGACCTGATCGAGGCGTGCACGATCAGACAGGGCTCCGCGCAGAGCGGCGGCCTTCATCTTCTTGGGGGTCCGCTGCGAGTAATCGCGCGGGACCGGTCCGTGCACGATTCCACCGCCGTTGTACTGAGGAGCGCGGATCGAACCCTGACGGGCGTTGCCGGTTCCCTTCTGACGGTAGGGCTTGCGACCTCCACCGCGAACTTCGGAGCGGGTCTTCGTCTTGTGCGTACCCTGACGGGCCGCAGCCAGCTGTGCAACGACGACCTGGTGGATCAGGGGCACATTGGTCGGCACGCCGAAGACCTCGGCGGGCAGATCAACGGAGCCGGCCTTGGCACCAGCGGCATCGATGACGTCGACTGTCTTTACATCAGTCATGACGTTCAGGCCTCCTTCGCGGCCGAGCGAACGAGGACGACTCCACCCTTGGGGCCGGGAACGGCGCCCTTGATGAGCAGGAAGTTGTTCTCGTTGTCCACGGCGTGGATCGTGAGGTTCTGGGTGGTGTGCTTGACAGCGCCCATACGGCCGGCCATGCGCATACCCTTGAACACGCGACCAGGTGTCGCGGCTCCGCCGATCGAACCTGGCTTGCGGTGGTTGCGGTGCTGACCGTGGGAGGCACCGACACCGGAGAAGCCGTGACGCTTCATGACACCGGCGGTTCCCTTGCCCTTGGTCTTCGCGGTCACATCAACCTTGAGTCCGGCTTCGAACGTGTCGACGCCGAGTTCCTGGCCGAGCGCGTAGTCAGCAGCATCTGCAGTGCGCAGCTCGACGAGGTGACGGCGTGGGGTCACACCCGCCTTCTCGAAGTGGCCTGCAGTCGGCTTGTTGACCTTGCGAGGATCGATCTCGCCGAACGCGATCTGCACAGCGGGGTAACCATCGGTTTCCTCGTTGCGGACCTGGGTTACGACGTTGTTACCGGTGGCCACCACGGTCACCGGCACGAGGTTGTTCTGCTCATCCCAGACCTGGGTCATGCCCAGCTTGGTTCCCAGAAGGCCTTTGACCTTGCGAGTGGTCGGGAGAGCGGATGAACGAGTGTTCGCCATTGCTGCCTCCCTTAGAGCTTGATCTCGATGTTGACGTCGTCAGCGAGGTCGAGACGCATCAGCGAGTCGACTGCCTTCGGCGTCGGGTCGACGATGTCGATCAGACGCTTGTGCGTGCGCATTTCGAAATGCTCACGGCTGTCCTTGTATTTGTGCGGCGAACGGATGACGCAGTAAACGTTCTTCTCCGTTGGCAACGGCACGGGGCCCACAACAGTCGCACCTGCGCGAGTGACGGTGTCCACGATCTTGCGTGCAGCACTGTCAATCACAGCGTGGTCGTACGACTTGAGCCGAATGCGGATCTTCTGTCCCGCCATGGCGTCGTCTCTTTCTTTAGTTGCTTCCGGCCATCAACTCGCAGAGCGTCGGAGACTCTCTGCCGTCTGTGCCGGCTGACCATGACCGACCCCCGAGGTCGGGCGTGTCGGCTGATCCTGGCGGAGAAATTCTCACTTCTCTCCCAGCGCCGACGGCGCTTCTACTCATTGGCTGCTCGGTCCGAACCCGCATGATGCAGATTCATCGATCCGATAGTGTTTCAGGCTGTTCGCGGTATCACTACCGCAGTGCAGGGGTCAACGCCCAAAACGCAACTTCACTATCTTGTCATAGAGCACTTCACCCGCGCAATTCCGTGAACGGTGCCTGTGAGGGAACTCTCAAGGACGGCGCGAACCCGATTCATGCCGGCCCTCAATCAGACGGCCCAGCGCAACTCCCCCAAACAGCATCATCTGACCGGTTGTCGGCAAGTGCGTCCCGAACATGCGGAAGGGCCGCAGCTCCGAAGAACTGCGGCCCTAGCCGGTGGTACTCAGTGAGTCAGATCAGGCGTTGATCTTGGTGACTCGACCGGCGCCGACGGTGCGTCCACCCTCGCGGATAGCGAAGCGGAGGCCGTCCTCCATAGCGATCGGCTGGATGAGCTCGACCGACATGTCGGTGTTGTCGCCGGGCATGACCATCTCGGTGCCCTCAGGCAGCGTGATGACACCGGTGACGTCGGTGGTCCGGAAGTAGAACTGCGGACGGTAGTTCGAGTAGAACGGGTTGTGACGTCCGCCCTCGTCCTTGCTCAGGATGTAGACCTGAGCTTCGAACTTGGTGTGCGGGGTGATCGAACCCGGCTTCACGATGACCTGACCGCGCTCCACGTCTTCGCGCTTGGTGCCGCGCAGAAGCAGACCGACGTTCTCACCTGCACGGGCATCCGGCAGGGTCTTGCGGAACATCTCGATGGCGGTGACGGTCGTCTTGGACGACTTCTCCTTGATGCCGACGATTTCGATTTCGTCGTTCGGCAGGAGGACGCCGCGCTCGACACGACCGGTGACGACGGTTCCACGACCGGTGATCGTGAAGACGTCCTCGACGGGCATGAGGAACGGCTTGTCGACATCGCGCTCCGGCTCGGGAACGTTCTCGTCGACGGCTGCCATGAGTTCCTGAACGCTCTTGACCCACTTCTCGTCGCCTTCCAGCGCCTTGAGAGCGGACACCGGAACGACAGGAGCGTTGTCTCCGTCGAATTCCTGGCTGGAGAGCAGATCGCGAACCTCGAATTCGACGAGCTCGAGGAGCTCTTCGTCATCGACCATGTCAGCCTTGTTCAGCGCGCACACGATGTAGGGAACACCGACCTGACGCGCGAGCAGCACGTGCTCACGAGTCTGGGGCATCGGGCCGTCAGTGGCGGCGACGACGAGGATCGCACCGTCCATCTGAGCGGCACCGGTGATCATGTTCTTCACGTAGTCGGCGTGACCCGGGGCATCGACGTGAGCGTAGTGACGCTTCTCCGTCTGGTACTCAACGTGCGAGACGTTGATCGTGATGCCGCGCTCCTTCTCCTCAGGTGCGTTGTCGACCTGGTCGAAGGCGCGTGCCTCGTTGAGATCCGGGTACTGATCCGCCAGGACCTTGGTGATCGCGGCGGTCAGGGTGGTCTTTCCGTGGTCAACGTGGCCGATGGTGCCGATGTTGACGTGCGGCTTAGTCCGTTCGAAACTAGCCTTTGCCACTGGGTTCCTCCTCGTGGTTGTCAAAAGATATGCGGTTCATATCTTAGACCTTTTGTTGGTTATCTTTCATTCCGGCGACCATGTTCTTGATCACCGGGGCGACCGGAATTCGGAGATTACTCTCCGCCGCGCACCTTCTGGATGATCTCCTCGGCAACAGCCTTCGGGACCTCCGCATAGCTGGAGAACGTCATCGAGTACACCGCACGGCCCTGGGTCTTCGACCGCAGATCACCGATGTAACCGAACATCTCCGAGAGCGGGACCACAGCCTTGACGACCTTCACACCGGAAGCATCGTCCATCGACTGAATCTGTCCACGCCGGGAATTCAGGTCGCCGATGACGTCACCCATGTATTCCTCAGGGGTACGCACCTCGACGTCCATGACCGGTTCGAGAAGAACCGGGTTCGCCCGCTGGACGGCCTCCTTGAAGACCATCGAACCGGCGATCTTGAATGCCATCTCCGAAGAGTCGACATCGTGGTAGGCGCCGTCGACCAGAGTGGCCTTGACACCCACCATGGGGTAACCGGCGAGGGCACCGAACTGCATGGCGTCCTGGATGCCGGCGTCGACGCTCGGAATGTACTCGCGCGGAACGCGTCCGCCCGTGATGGCATTCTCGAACTCGTAAATCGTATCGCCTTCGACCTCGAGGGGCTCGAAGGTGACCTGGACCTTCGCGAACTGTCCCGATCCACCCGTCTGCTTCTTGTGGGTGTAATCGTACTTCTCGACAGTGCGGCGGATGGTCTCACGGTAGGCGACCTGCGGCTTGCCGACGTTCGCCTCGACCTTGAACTCGCGACGCATGCGGTCGACGAGGATGTCGAGGTGCAGCTCGCCCATTCCGCGGATGACGGTCTGGCCGGTCTCGTCGTCAAGCTCGACCTGGTAGGTCGGGTCTTCCTTGACGAACTTCTGGATGGCCGAGGACAGCTTCTCCTGGTCGCCCTTGGTCTTCGGCTCGATGGCCACGGAGATCACAGGCTCCGGGAAGGTCATCGATTCGAGAGCGATCGGGTTCGCCGGGTCGCTGAGGGTGTCACCCGTCGTGGTCTCCTTGAGACCGATGAAGGCGTAGATGTGGCCGGCGAATGCCTCTTCGACAGGGTTCTCCTTGTTGGAGTGCATCTGGAAGAGCTTGCCGACGCGCTCCTTCTTACCCGACGAGGTGTTGAGCACCTGCTCACCGGACTTGACGTGACCGGAGTACACGCGCACATAGGTCAGCGAGCCGAAGAACGGGTGGGAGGCGACCTTGAAGGCCAGAGCCGAGAACGGCTCGTCCGTCGAAGGCTTGCGGGTCAGTTCCTCTTCGTCGTTGTTCGGGTTGTGACCGATCATCGGAGGCACGTCGAGCGGCGACGGGAGGTAGTCGATGACCGCGTTGAGCATGGGCTGCACGCCCTTGTTCTTGTACGCGGAACCGCACATGACGGGGAAGGCCTCGGACTTGATGACGAGTTCGCGGATACCGGCCTTGACGTCAGCCGTCGTGAGCTCTTCGCCCTCGAGGTACTTCTCCATGAGCTCTTCCGAGCTCTCGGCGACGTCCTCGACGAGCTGCGCACGGTACTGAACAGCCTTGTCCTTGAGATCCTCGGGGATCTCGACCTCGGTCATGTCCTGACCCATCTTGGTCTCATCGGGCCAGACGTAGGCCTTCATCTCAAGCAGGTCGACGACACCGGCGAAGTCGCTTTCGGCACCGATCGGCAGCTGGATGACCAGCGGCTTCGCGCCGAGGCGCTCCTTGATGGTGTCGACGGTGAAGTAGAAGTCAGCACCGAGCTTGTCCATCTTGTTGACGAAGCAGACGCGCGGAACATCGTACTTGTCGGCCTGACGCCACACGGTCTCGGACTGGGGCTCAACGCCCTCCTTGCCGTCGAACACAGCGACAGCGCCGTCGAGGACGCGCAGCGAACGCTCGACCTCGACCGTGAAGTCAACGTGACCGGGGGTGTCGATGATGTTGATCTGGTTGTTGTCCCAGTAGCAGGTCGTCGCGGCCGACGTGATCGTGATGCCGCGCTCCTTCTCCTGGTCCATCCAGTCCATGGTGCCGGCGCCGTCGTGGGTCTCACCCATCTTGTAGTTCACGCCGGTGTAGAAGAGGATGCGTTCGGTCGTAGTTGTCTTACCGGCATCGATGTGGGCCATGATGCCGATATTACGGACCTTGTTCAGGTCGCTGAGCACGTCAAGTGCCACGGTGTCTCTCTCTCAATCGATGATTTGCTCGACTCCCCTGCGCTGCCGGCCGACAGAACTCGCGGACAAGGTCCGCCGACCGGCGCACAGGGCAGGCGATTACCAGCGGTAGTGGGCGAAGGCCTTGTTGGATTCGGCCATCTTGTGAGTATCCTCGCGGCGCTTGACTGCTGCGCCGAGGCCGTTGCCGGCGTCCAGGATCTCATTCATGAGTCGTTCGGTCATGGTCTTCTCACGGCGCTGGCGGGAGTATCCCACGAGCCACCGCAGAGCCAGGGTGGTCGAACGAGCCGGGCGAACATCAATCGGCACCTGGTAGGTCGCGCCGCCGACACGGCGGGAGCGGACCTCGAGGGACGGACGGATGTTGTCGAGAGCCTTCTTCAGGTTGACAACGGGGTCGTTGCCGTTCTTCTCGCGGGTGCCTTCGAGGGCACCGTAGACGATCCGCTCTGCGGTCGAGCGCTTGCCGTCGAGCAGGATCTTGTTGATCAGCTGCGTGACGAGCGGTGAGCTGAAGACCGGGTCAACGACGATCGGTCGCTTGGGTGCAGGACCTTTACGTGGCATTACTTCTTCTCCCTCTTCGCACCGTACTTGCTGCGGGCCTGCTGGCGACCCTTGACACCCTGGGTGTCGAGCGAACCGCGGACGATCCGGTAGCGAACACCGGGCAGATCCTTGACGCGGCCACCGCGCACGAGCACGATCGAGTGCTCCTGCAGGTTGTGTCCCTCGCCCGGGATGTATGCGGTCACTTCGATCTGGCTCGAAAGCTTGACACGAGCGACCTTGCGAAGAGCCGAGTTCGGCTTCTTGGGGGTAGTGGTGTACACACGGGTGCACACTCCACGACGCTGCGGGCTGCCCTTGAGGGCAGGAGCGTCCGATCCTGCTGTATTGACATGCCGTCCCTTGCGGACGAGCTGTTGGATAGTCGGCACTAAGCGTTCTCCATTTGCTTCTCGATAGACCTAATTCCCAATTTCGGCCACGACCGCAGTCGTCTCTGTGAACCGTGGGACATATCCGACCGGACACCGGGTGAAGCTTGGCTCCCGATGCCAGTAACCACGCGAGTCATCGACCCCTGCGTCCGGGTGTGTCGCAAGGACACGGAAGCGCAGCGACGACTTCTCGGCGGCCTGCAGCGACGACTTCTCTCAAGGATTCCGGGCCTCACAGAACACCCGGCAGGATCGATCGACGACGCAGATAACACAATCAGTCGCCTACCAGAATATCTCTCTCGAGCACGTCTGGTCAAAATGGCGATCATCCATCCTACCCCGCCCCGCCGCGGAAATCACGCAGCGCATCGCTCGCCCTGAGGACCACGCCTCTCACCTCGAACGACGCCGAACAACCACATGACCCTCAACTGCAAGCGAACCGCACCACCCGGTCACCGGCACCCACAGCGCGACCCGCCGGCCGCCTCGGCGAGAACCTGCCATCACTTTCCTTGACTCGTTCAAGATAAGCTGGCATTCTGGTGCTGTGAACAAGACGAAGCATGAACACGACGAAGACGCTGCCGCGGCTCTGCGGCAGACGTCGCTGCGTGTGACGAAACAGCGGGTCGCAGTCCTCGATGCCGTGCGGGATCACCCGCATACGGATACCGAAACCGTGATCCGCTCGGTGCGGGAATCGCTGCCGGCGGTCTCCCACCAGGCTGTCTATGACTCGCTCCGCACTCTCACCGAGGTAGGGCTGCTGCGCTGCATCAAGCCTTCAGGCTCTGTGGCTCGGTACGAACGCCGCATCGGGGACAATCACCATCACCTGGTGTGCCGGTCATGCAGTCTCATCGTCGATGTCGACTGCACGATCGGTCAGGCTCCGTGCCTGACGCCGTCCCACGATGCCGGCTTCGTCATCGATCAGGCCGAAGTGACATTCTGGGGCCTGTGCCCCGACTGCGCGGCCGCCGGTGCTCAGCTGACCGGCGACGATCAGTTCTCGGCCGTGTGACCCCGGCTTCCGTTCATCACCACCCGCCCTCTTCCGAGGACACGACTATGCCCTTTCTGCGAGGGTTGCCCATCCCGTCATCCGAGTCGTCGAACGCGACTCGACTGTGAAAGGAACACGATGACCCAGATGACCACCGGCGGCTGCCCGGTCGCCCACACTTCCACGGCGCCGGCTGCGGCGCCGGATTCGGACCAGCTGGTCAACCCCGTCCAGGGCGATGCCAACGCTCAGTGGTGGCCCAACCGCCTCAACCTCAAGATCCTCGCCAAGGGACAGCCGGCACGCGACCCCATGGATCCTGACTTCGACTACGACGCGGAGTTCAACAGCCTTGACTACTACCAGCTCAAGGCCGACATCGAAACCCTGCAGAAGGACAACCAGGACTGGTGGTCCGCTGATTTCGGACACTATGGTCCGTTCATGATCCGCATGGCCTGGCACTCGGCCGGCACCTACCGCGTTCAGGACGGCCGCGGAGGCGGCGGCGAGGGTCAGCAGCGCTTCGCACCTCTGAACTCCTGGCCCGACAACGTTTCGCTCGACAAGGCTCGCCGTCTGCTGTGGCCGGTGAAGAAGAAGTACGGCAAGAAGATCTCCTGGGCAGACCTCTTCATCCTCGCCGGCAACGTCGCGCTCGAATCGATGGGCTTCAAGACCTTCGGCTTCGCCGGCGGCCGCAAGGACGTCTGGGAACCCGACAACGATGTGTACTGGGGCTCCGAGACCGAATGGCTGGGCACCGACAAGCGCTACGTGGGCAACCGTGAGCTGCAGAAGCCTCTGGCGGCGACCACCATGGGCCTCATCTACGTCAACCCCGAGGGCCCGGAGGGCGAACCCGATCCGGTCAAGGCCGCGATCGACATCCGCGAGACCTTCGGACGCATGGCTATGAACGACGAGGAGACCGTCGCCCTCATCGCCGGCGGACACACCTTCGGCAAGACGCACGGTGCCGGTCCTGAATCGCACAAAGGTGCCGACCCGGAAGCCGCTCCGCTCGAAGCGCAGGGTCTGGGCTGGAAGTCCGATTTCGGCACGGGGCAGGGCAACGACTCCATCGGCTCGGGCATCGAGGTCACGTGGACCTACCACCCGACTCGCTGGGACAACGAGTTCTTCCACATTCTCTTCGCCTACGAGTGGGAGGTCTTCGAGAACGAAGGCGGACACCTGCAGTGGCGTCCCAAGGACGGCGGCGGGGACGATATGGTCCCCATGGCCCAGGGCGACGGACGTCGCGAGCCCCGTATGCTCACGACCGACCTGTCGCTGCGCTTCGACCCGGCGTACGAGAAGATCTCGCGCCGCTTCAAGGACGACCAGAAGGCGTTCGAAGATGCTTTCGCTCGCGCCTGGTTCAAGCTCACCCACCGCGATATGGGCCCGGCGACCCGTTACCTCGGCCCCGAAGCTCCGAGCGAAGAGCTCATCTGGCAGGACCCGGTTCCGGCCGGCACCCCGCTTGATGACGCCGGCCTCGAAGCCGTCAAGGCAGCCGTCCGCGAGTCCGGGCTGACCGTCTCGCAGCTCGTGTCGACGACATGGGCCGCGGCCTCGTCACACCGCGTCTCGGACATGCGCGGCGGCGTCAACGGAGGTCGCCTCCGTCTCGAACCGCAGCGCAGCTGGGAGGCCAATGAGCCCGCCAAGCTCGCCGAGGTGCTCCCCGCGCTCGAGGGCATCGCCGAGTCCACCGGCGCATCGTTTGCCGATGTGCTGGCGATCGCCGGCGCCGTCGGTGTCGAGATCGCTGCCGCGGCGGCCGGTCACTCGATCACGGTTCCGGTCTCCACCGGTCGCGGCGACGCCACCCAGGAACAGACCGATGTCGACTCGTTCAGCTACCTCGAGCCGACCCACGACGGTTTCCGCAACTACCTCACCGAGGGACTTCCGCTCAAGGCCGAGTACCTTCTGCTCGACAAGGCCAGCCTGCTGGGTCTGACCCCGCCGGAGCTCACGGTCCTCATCGGCGGGCTCCGCGTCCTCGGTGCGAACTACGAAGATTCCGAGCTCGGTGTCTTCACCGATCGCCCCGGCGAGCTGACGAACGACTTCTTCGTCAATCTGCTCGACCTCGGCAACGTCTGGAAGCCCGTCGGACCGTCAGAGACGGCCAATGTCTACGAGTGCTTCTCCCCCGAGGGCGAGAAGCTGTGGACCGGCAGCCGGATCGACCTCCTGTTCGGAGCGAACTCCGAACTGCGTGCGATCGCCGAAGTCTACGGCTCGGATGACGCGAATGAGAAGTTCGTCGCCGACTTCGTCAAGGCCTGGACGAAGCTCGTCGAAGCCGACCGCTTCGACCTCAAGCGCTGATCCGGCGTCAGTCACCGAGGTGACCGACGCGTCAGCATGACGATGCCCCCACCGATCGGTGGGGGCATCGTCTTTGCTTCGCCGATATCAGGCGGCGTTCACTCGTCCCGGTTGAGGACGGCGAATCCGGTGAAGATCCGGTCGAAGTGAGTCACGGCTGCGTTCTCGATCGTTGTCTCGTCGGTGCCCGCCGAGGTGGTGCCAGCGCTTGCGTCCGATCCGTCGGCGTCAGAGGCGCTGCCGTCCGAGCTGGTTCCGTCGGAGCTGGATCCGTCGGAGGAGCTCCCGGAGTCGGCGCTGCCGCTCTGATTTCCCTGCATTCCGTTGGACTGTCCGCCGGGCATACCTCCGCCGTTGGACTGTCCTCCGGGCATTCCGTCGCCATTCGGCTGTCCGCCGCCGTCCTGAGCACCGCCCTGTTGGCCGCCCATTCCGCCGGGTCCGTTCTGGCCTCCCGGCCCCTGACTCGTCCCCGAATCTTTCGACGCCATGGCCGCCGATGCACCGATCGCTCCTCCGGCGAGACCGCCGACGACGAAGAGAGCCGATCCGGCGAGCACTGCGGGGATGAGCGGGACGCGTCGCTTCTGCTTGCGTGGTTCCTCGGAGCCGCCGGACTGGGCGATCGGAGCGGTTCGGTGGTAGGGGTTCACCCACGGCCGCTGTCCCTCCGGGCTCACGGCCTGCGGATCGGGTGCCGAGCGAGTGGTCTGATCGACCCGTTCGTTCGCACGGCCCTGGTCGGACGGCTGCGACTGCGTCGCCCAGTTGGGTCCGGCATGAGGTCCTGCCGTGCCCTGCGCTTCGATCCTGCGGGTGCTGTCCGCGGCGTTCGAGCCCGACGCTGTGTTCTCCGCGTGGTTGCGGTCCAGATTAGGGTTCTGGTCGGGGTTCTGGTTCTCGGTCATGGAATCTCCTCTGGTTGTCGGTGATTCCACTCTCCGCAAACTCGCTGTAGCCCCTCCCAGTCGTGCCTGTGGCCAACCTGTGCGACTCGCCTCAGGCGGCAGGCAGGCGCAGCTCGAAGCTCGTACCAGCGTCCGTGCTCGACATCGAGATGCCGCCGCGCATGAGTTCGACGAGTCCCGCGGCGATCGACAGTCCCAGCCCCGAGGAACCTCCCTTGGCTCCGTCCTGCCGTGCCCGCGAAGGGTCTCCACGCACGAAACGGTCGAAGACCCGGTCCCGGATCTCGGGCGGAATGCCCCCACCGTCGTCGCTGATGCGGATCGCCACGACATCGCTGGGCAACTGTCCGGAGACCGGCTTCCGGGCCGCCAGTGCCTCGACGTGCACCCTGGTCCCCGGGGGCGTGTGCACGCAGGCGTTCGTGAGCACGATCGACACGACCCGGCGGACCTGATCAGCCGCTCCGCGCACCTCGAGGGCCTCCGGGGGGACATCGAGGGAGATCGCGTGGTCGGGATTGACCACATGGGCGTCCTCGACGAGTTCGACGAGCAGGGAAGAGACGTCGACGGTGTCCTCCCTCGTCGGCTGGCGGCCGGCTTCGAGCCGGGCGAGGAGAAGGAGATCATCGACGAGGGAGGACATCCGCATCGCTCCGGAATCGATCTTGCCCAAGGAGGTGGTCACCTCGGCGGGCAGATCATCACGGTACGGACGGGTAAGGTCGGCCCAACCGCGGATCGTCGCGATCGGAGTGCGCAGCTCATGGGAGGCGTCGGCGACGAAGCGGCGCATCTGCTCCGTGCCGCGGTAGCGCTCCTCGAGGGCGGAGCCGACGTGGTCGAGCATCCGGTTGACCGAAGCTCCCACATCACCGACCTCCGTGCCCGGCACCGCGAGGTCGGCGGGAACCCGCAGGGCGAGCTCGGGTTTGCCTGCGCTCAGCTCGAGGTCGGTGACCTCCCTGGCTGTGCGGGCGACGTCGCGCAGGTCCCGCAGCTGGCGGTGGATGATCACGGCCATGAGCGCGGCCGTGGCGATGACGCCGATGAGGACCACGAACGCGGTCGTCCAGGCAGTGCGCTCGAGCGCGGAATCGACACTGCCCTGCGGGACACCGTAGACGGTGGTGGTTCCGCCGTCGTGGAAGGCCACGACCCGGTAGGCGCCGAACCCCGGCACCCGCACAGACTCATGGGCGGACTCAGTGCCCTCGGGCTCGACTTCGAGCAAGGCGTCGATCGCTTCTGCGGACAGCGCGCGCGGACGGGCAAGCCCCGCCTCGGCGATGAGCCCCTCTCCCCCACCGCCGGAATCGACGACGACGAGAGCACCATCGCCGACCCCTGGCTGGAAGAGATAGCGCAGAGCCGAATCGACCGCCGCGGCCGAGTCGTCGCCCCCACCGGAGGTGCCCGGATTGCCGCTCGTCCCGGGGCCCGCACCGGGGCCGTCTCCCGAACGTGCATGCGAGGTCATCGATGTCAGCTGGGAGTCGAGGTCGGCCATCAGCGAACCGCGCACGCTCAGCCAGGAGGCGGTGCCGATTCCGGCGCCGACGAGGAGGAGGACGAGTCCGGCGAGGACGATGAGCCTCGTCTGCAGCCGCCAGCGGCGCAGAGTCACGGTTCCGCCCGCATGATGTAGCCGGCCCCGCGCTTGGTGTGGAAGAGGTTCGGCAGGTCGGGGAACGGGGTGTCGATCTTCTTCCGCAGGTAAGAGACGTAGAGTTCGACGATGTTGCCGTTGCCGCCGAAGTCGTAGTCCCACACGCGATCAAGGATCTGAGCTTTCGACAGCACCACCCGCGGGTTGCGCATAAACAGCAGCAGCACCTCGTATTCGCGAGCCGTCAGCTCGATCGGATGGCCGGAGCGGGTGACCTCGTGGGAGCGTTCGTCGAGTTCGAGGTCACCCACGCGCAGCACATCATCCTCGTCGACCGGGCCGTTCGAGACCCCCCGGCGCAGGCGCACCTCGATTCGGGCGATGACCTCATCGAGGTTGAACGGCTTCGTCACGTAGTCGTCCCCGCCCAGCCGCAGACCCGTCAGCCGGTCGTCGACCTCGTCTCTGGCAGAGAGGAATACCACCGGAGTCTCGATGCCCTCGGCTCGGATCTTCTCGATCACGGCGAACCCGTCGAGGTCGGGCAGCATGACGTCGAGGACGATCGCGTCGAAGCGTTCGCTTCTGGCCAGCGCCACGGCCTCGCGGCCGGTGCCGACTCCCTCGGCTTCCCAACCTCTGACGTGGCAGGCCATGACGAGGAGCTCGGAGAGATTCGCTTCGTCGTCGACGATGAGGATGCGCGCCGGCGGATCTGCTGTCGGGTTCATAGCTCGATTATCCCCTCAACCCGCACTGAGATCGTAGAGCGAAACGGAGTCGACGGTCGTCGCCTCGTAATTCGCCTCGACCCAGGCCGCGATCTGGGATGAGGCAGAGTCCGAGCCCCCGCCGGGGCCCTGACCGCCGCCAGAGCCCGATCCGATGTAGTAGTGGATCTTGCCGTCGGCCACGAGTTGTTTGAACTCGGAGAGGGTCGGCGAAGGATCGGTGCCGTTGAACCCGCCGATCGCCATCACCGGCTCTTCGAGCGAGAGCTGGTATCCCGCAGCCTGGTTGGCCCCCGTCGTCGCAGCCACCCACGTGTAGTCCGAGGCATCCTGTTCGAGCAGCTGTGTCAGTTCGTCCGAGGGTTCGGAGGCGCCCAGCAGACCGCCCATTCCGCCGCCGGCGCCTCCGGGCATCCCCCCGGTGCCGCCCGTGCCGGCTTCGGAATTGCGTGTCCCGCCCGGCGTGCCAACGGTCGTGCCATCCGTGCCGCCGGCGCCACCGCCCGGCCTGGCTCCTCCGCCGGGCATTCCGCCACCGCCGGGTCCACCGCCCATGCCCGAGCTCGTGCCGACGATCGTGACGATCGATCCCTGCGCCGTCCCGGCAATCGTGCGCACGGCCAGCTGAGCCGGAATCGCAGCGCTGCCGAGGATGGCCAGTGCGACGAGCACCGAGGCGAGCGCCGTGCCGATCCGCCTGTGCGCGATGACGATGAGGACCAGAGCGCCGAGGATCGAGGCAATGAGCACGCACCAGCGTAGGACGCCCGGGATCCCGGTCATCTGCGAGCTGATGATGAACTGCCAGGCCCCGGTCAGGGCCCAAGCCGCCGCCAGCAGCAGACGCGGGAGGAATCCGTCACGGGCGAGCAGCACCGCGACGCCGAGGCCGATGACGGCGGCGATCGCGGGAATGAGCGCAACCGTGTAGTACTCGTGGACGATCCCGTTCATATTCGACAGCACGAGCCACGTGACGATCAGCCACGCACCCCACATGAGCAGTCCCGCACCGAGGCTGCCAGTGCCGGTTGCGCCGGACGCGCGGACCGCCCGGTCGTCGTCGGTGACGGCATTCGGCTTCCGTGCCCTGCTCGGAGTGCTCCCGACCGTGACGGACCGGTCCGTGCCTGTAGGAACACGGCGACGACGGGCCGCCTCGGCGAGGATAAGGAGAACGATCGTGACGGCCAGCAGGAACAGGGCGGTGGGCAGGAACCACGAGACCTGCTGGCCGAAGCTGCCGGTGAACAGCCGGGTGATGCCCGTTTCGCCCCATCCGCCGCCCTGACCGCCGCCTCCGGCGCCGACCGACCCGGTCTCATTGCCGGTCAGCCGCCCGAACCCGTTGTAGCCGAAGGTGAGTTCGAGGAAGGAGTTCGACTGCGAGCCGCCGATGTAGGGGCGGGAGCCGGCAGGGGTGAGTTCGACGAGGGCGATCCACCAGCCGGCGCTGACGATCATCGACCCGAGCGGGACGAGCAGCCACAGCAGGCGACGGGGCCGGGAGGTGCGGGCGAAGAGCACCCAGGCCACAGCCAGGCCGGGGACGATGAGGAGGACCTGGAACTGTTTGGTCAGGAAGCCCAGCCCGAGGCAGACTCCGGCGAGGACGAGCCAGCCGACTATGCGGCGGGCCGAGCGTCGCCGGTGGGCCTCGGTGAGACTGCGCAGTGCGTGCTGAGTCGCAACGACCGCACCGATCATCAGGGTCACAAGCAGCGCATCCGGATTGTTGAACCGGAACATCAGCGCCACTACCGGGGAGACCGCGAAGATCACGCCGGCGACCAGCGCGGCAGCCTTCTCGAGGCGCGATCCGACGTGGGATCTCAGGCTCAGCCGCACCGAATGGACGATGAGGAGCACACTCACCCCGGCCAGGAGGACCTGGGGCAGGAGCATCGAGAACGAAGAGAAGCCGAAGAGCCGGGCGCTCAGGGCCATCAGCCACAGGGAGGCCGGGGGTTTGTCGACGGTGATCGCGTTCGCCGAGTCGAGGGAGCCGAAGAGGAACGCCTCCCAGTCCTCCGATCCGGCCTGCACAGCCGCTGCATAGAAGGAGTTCGCCCAGCCGTTGGCCGTGAGGTTGGCGAGAAACGCCGCGATCGTGCCGAGTGTGAGAACGGTGAGTGTGATCGGATACCAATGTCGCCTCATGCCGAGCCCTCCTGACGGGTGCGGCATGCGAACACCCACGTGCGCATGAGCACGAACCGGACCACAGTGGCGGCGAGATTCGCCGCCGTCAGCACGGCGAGCGTGCCCACAGTTGCCGACGGTCCGGTGAATCCATCTGCGACGGCCAGACCTGCCGAGGTGAAAGCCAGGCACAGGCCGAAGGCCGCCATGCCCTTCAATTGGGAGGTCAGGCGGCGGTGCGGAGATCTCACTCCGAAGGTGTGGCCTCGGTTGAGGGCCGTGTTCGCGATCGTCGAAAGGAGCAGCGCAAGGATGTTCGCCGCGGATTCCGAGACGAATTGGATGCCGAGGAGAAACAGCACGGCGTAGAGCACGGTGCTGATGATCCCGACGTCGATGAAGTGGAGGATCTGTGCTCCGGTGTTTGGTGCGGGGACTTCGTGACTCGTCCGGATGCGTCCGCCGGTCCGCAGCCGGACGATGCCCTTGATGTCCTTCCACGCCGTGCTGACGACGTCGACGGAGGAGTCAGGGTCATCCGTCCAGTCCGTACCGAACTCGTGGATGCGGTACCCGGCCCACTCGGCGCGGGCGAGCAGCTCAGTGTCGAAGAACCACTCACTGTCCTCGACCTGCGGGAGCAGTTCCTTCGCCGCCCGTGCCGACAGCGCTTTGAATCCGCACTGGGCGTCGCTGAAGCCGACACCGAGGCTGAGCTTGAGCATTCGGTTGTAGCAGCGGGAGATGATCTCGCGTCTGACGCCGCGTTCGATCTCGAGACCCGGCTGCAGGCGCGAGGCGATGGCGACATCAGCCAGTCCCGAACGGATCACCTCGACCATCGGTTCGAGGACTCGGGTGTCGGTGGCGAGATCGACATCTGTGTAGGCAACGATATCCGCCGTCGAGGACTGCCACACCCGGGACAGTGCGCGCCCGCGGCCCTTCTGCTCGAGCCGCACGTATTCGACGTTCGGGTGTTCGGCCGCCAGGGTCGCGGCGATGATGTGAGTCTTATCGGTGCTCGCATTGTCGGCGATGATGATCGTGACCTCGGTGCCTCGGGAGGGTTCGACGGCCAGGAGGGTCTCGATCGAGGCGGCCAGCGAAGCCTCCTCGTTGTAGACCGGGACGACGAGGTCGACGGTCGTGACCGTTCGAAGGGACGGGGCTGCTGGGTGCGCTGCGGGCTGGTTCCCGGCGCTGCTCTCGTATCTCATGGGGACCACATTCGCGTCTCTGCTTAGGCCCACCATCGGTCGCAGCTGTGGCCCGGCTGTGGACGGGACGACACGACACAGTGCCCCGTCCGACCGCCTCGGCGGAAGGCCCGGTCCGGGCGGGTGATTCCCGCTACACTGGTGGCCATGGCCGAAGATGACTCCCCTGCGCCGAAGCGCCGGATCCGTGCCTCCGACAAGGACCGGGACGAGGTCCTCTCCGTGATCACGGAGGCGGTGACGAACGGACGCCTCGACCCCGAAGAGACCGCGCAGCGGCAGGATGATGCCATCTCCGCGAAGTTCCTCGATGACCTCATGCCGCTGATCGACGATCTGCCGGAGGGCCACCGACTCCACCAGAGGCTTGCCCGACAGACCGGGCAAGGTCAGGAATCGGGTCCGGGGTCGGCTCTGCAGCGACGGGGACCGGCCGAGCTCAGCCCGGCCGTCGATCCGGGTTCCGCCCCGCCCACGAACTCGGTGGCCATCATGTCCGGCCGTGAGATCGACGTGGCGCCAGGCACCGGACAGGTCACCACCTATGCGCTCATGGGCGGGGACAATATCGATCTGTGCGCCGTCATGGGACCGGGTGTGACTGTCGAGCTGGTTTCCTACTCGATGTGGGGCGGCAACGACATCTACGTCCCGCCGGGTGTGCGCATCCGTGACGAGACGATCAACATCATGGCGGGCAATGAGGTCCGTCAGGCCGCGCGGGGCGACGGATCGAACGGCACCGTCGTCCTCAAGGGCTTCTCACTCATGGCCGGACACGATGTCCATCTGGCCAAAGGCTACCGAGCAAAGGATCAGGGTCAACTGGAATGAAGATCGGCGTACTCACATCGGGCGGAGACTGCCCGGGCCTCAACGCTGTCATCCGCGGCATCGTCCGCAAGGGAATCCGCACCCACAATGCCTCATTCGTCGGCATCCGCGACGGCTGGCGTGGCCTGCTCGACGACGACATGTTCGATATGACCATGCTCGATGTCCGAGGCCTCTCCGGTCGCGGCGGCACCATCCTCGGCACCTCACGCACCCACCCGTATGAGGACGGCGGTCCCGGGCGCATGCGCGAGGTCATGGCCGCCCACGGCATCGATTCACTCATCGCCATCGGCGGCGAGGGCACACTCGCAGGGGCCTCGCGCCTGGTCAACGAGGAGGGTCTGCACATCGTGGGAGTCCCCAAGACCATCGACAACGACCTCGGCAACACCGACTACACTTTCGGCTTCGACACCGCTCAGTCCATCGCCACGGAAGCGATCGACCGGCTGCGCACCACAGCCGAATCGCACCACCGCTGCATGGTCATCGAGGTCATGGGACGCAACGTCGGTTGGATCGCCCTGCACGCGGGCATGGCCGCAGGCGCCCATGCGATCCTCATGCCCGAGTTCCCGGTCGACTTCGACCAGATCGCCGAATGGGTGACCTCGGCCAAAGATCGCGGACGTGCACCGATCGTCGTCGTCGCGGAAGGGTTCGTTCCCGAGGGGTTCGATTCCCAGGTCGCCGACCACGGCGTGGACAACAAGGGCCGCGTCCGCCTCGGCGGGATCGCGAACTACCTCGCTCCGAAGATCGAAGAGATCACCGGAATCGAATCCCGGGCCACGATCTTGGGACACCTGCAGCGAGGCGGCTCCCCCACTGCGTACGACCGCGTACTGTCCACGCGGCTGGGCATGGCGGCGGTCGACCTCGCCCAGCATGGCCACTGGGGGAAGATGGCCAGCCTCAAAGGCACGGACATCGTCTCCGTGGAGATGTCCTCGGCCGTGCACAGTCTCAAGTCGGTGCCGCTGCATCGCTGGGAAGAGGCGCAGGTGCTCTTCGGCTGAGACCACGGCACCTTCATCGAGAAACGGGTGGAGTGTCGAGAGACGGGCGCACACGCCCGTGTTTCGACACTCCACCCGTTTCTCGATATCGCAGACACAAATGGCAGGAGAGGCACCCACCGCACGGCGGGTGCCCCTCCTGTCTGCCTTACGGCCGGGAGATCAGCTGATCAGCTGAACGCTCCGTAGTCGTAGTCCTCCAGTGGGATGGCGGAACCGGAATCGGCTCCGATGCCCGCGTAGAAGTCGCCGTAGCTGTTGGTGAACATCTCGGCCTTGGCCTCTTCGGTCGGCTCCACCACGAGGTTGCGGTGGGTCTGCAGGCCGGTGCCGGCAGGGATGAGCTTACCGAGGATGACGTTCTCCTTCAGCCCCATGAGCGTATCGGACTTGCCTTCCATGGCCGCCTCGGTGAGGACGCGAGTGGTCTCCTGGAAGGACGCGGCCGACAGCCACGACTCGGTGGCCAGCGAAGCCTTCGTGATACCCATCAGCTCGTCACGAGCCGATGCCGGCTGGCCGCCTTCGGCGACCACACGACGGTTCTCCGCCTGGTAGCGGCCGCGGTCGACGAGCTCGCCGGGCAGCAGGTTCGTATCGCCCGACTCGATCACGGTCACGCGACGCAGCATCTGCCGCACGATGACCTCGATGTGCTTGTCGTGGATGCCCACACCCTGCGAACGGTAGACCTTCTGAACTTCCTCGACGAGGAAGCGCTCGGCCTCACGGCGTCCGCGGATGCGCAGCACCTGCTTCGGATCGACGGCACCGACGATGAGCTGCTCTCCGGCCTTGACGTGCTGACCGTCCTCGACCATGAGACGGGCACGCTTGGACACTGCATGCTCGATCTCTTCGCTGCCGTCATCAGGGGTGATGATGACGAAGCGGGTCTTGCGGCTGTCGTCGATCTTCGCCCGTCCGGTCGCCTCGGCGATGGGGGCGAAGCCCTTCGGTGTGCGAGCTTCGAAGAGCTCGGTCACACGCGGCAGACCCTGCGTGATATCACCTGTCGAAGCGGCGGCACCACCGGTGTGGAACGTACGCATCGTCAGCTGGGTACCGGGCTCACCGATCGACTGTGCTGCGACGGTGCCGATGGCCTCGCCGATGTCGACGAGCTGGCCGGTCGCCATCGAGCGACCGTAGTGCTCGGCGGAGATCTGCGCATCGGAATCGGCAGTCAGCACGGAGTGGACCTTGAGCTCCTCGATGCCGTTGGCCACGAGCATGTCCACCACTGCGCCGGTGACATCGGACTTGGCCGGAAGGAGCATATTGCCCTCGGCGTCGGTGACATCGGAGACGGTGAGACGACCGTAGACGCTGGTCTCGGCGTACTCGTGCGGAACCAGGTTGCCCTCGTGATCGCGTTCGGCGATCGGCAGGGTGATGCCCTTGTTCGACTCGGCCTCTGCCGCGCGGATGATGACATCTTGCGAGACGTCGACGAGACGACGGGTCAGGTAGCCGGAGTCAGCGGTACGCAGAGCGGTATCGGCCAGACCCTTACGAGCACCGTGCGAGGCGATGAAGTACTCGAGCACGGCGAGTCCCTCACGGTAGTTCGAGACGATCGGACGCGGGATGATCTCACCCTGCGGGTTCGTCACCAGTCCGCGCATACCGGCCAGCTGACGCACCTGCATCCAGTTACCGGAAGCACCGGACTCGACCAGACGCAGCACCGAGTTCTCCTCAGGGAAGTTCGTGCGCATGATCTGGTCGACCTTCTCGGTCGTCTCCGTCCACAGCTTGACGAGCTCGTTGCGGCGCTCGTCGTCGGTGAGTGCACCGAGTTCGTACTGCTGCTGAACCTTCGTGTCGATGACCTCGGCATCGTTGATGATCTCGGTCTTCGCCTCGGGTGAGACGACATCCGACATCGCAATGGTGATGCCCGAGCGGGTGGCCCAGTGGAAGCCGCCGGCCTTGAAGTTGTCCAGCGTGTGTGCAACCTCGACCTTCGGGTACTCCTCGGCGAGGTGGTTGACGATCCGGCTCAGGGCCTTCTTGTCGATCGTGGAGTTCACGAACGCGTAGTCGGCAGGCAGGTACTCGTTGAACGTCGCGCGGCCCAGGGTGGTCGCCACGTCCAGCGGGTCGCCGGCCTCCCAGCCCTCAGGGAGCTCCATGTCCGCGTTGGGGACGACGTCTTCCAGGCGGATGGTGATCGGCGAACCGAGGTCGAGCTCTCCGCGGTCGAAAGCCATGATGGCTTCGCCCATACCGGAGAACGCACGGCCCTCGCCGGCCAGTCCCTTGCGCTCGGAGGTGAGGTGGAACAGACCGATGATCATATCCTGCGAAGGCATGGTCACGGGCTTGCCGTCCGAGGGCTTGAGGATGTTGTTGGCCGAGAGCATGAGGATGCGGGCCTCTGCCTGCGCCTCGGGGCTCAGCGGCAGGTGCACAGCCATCTGGTCACCGTCGAAGTCAGCGTTGAACGCCGAGCAGACGAGCGGGTGCAGCTGGATGGCCTTACCCTCGATGAGCTGCGGCTCGAACGCCTGGATGCCCAGACGGTGCAGGGTCGGTGCACGGTTGAGCAGCACGGGGTGTTCGGTGATGACCTCTTCGAGGACGTCCCACACCTGCGGATGCTGGCGCTCGACCATGCGCTTGGCCGACTTGATGTTCTGAGCGTGGTTGAGATCGACCAGGCGCTTCATCACGAAGGGCTTGAACAGCTCGAGAGCCATGGTCTTCGGCAGACCGCACTGGTGCAGGTGCAGCTGCGGACCGACGACGATGACCGAACGGCCCGAGTAGTCCACACGCTTACCGAGCAGGTTCTGACGGAAGCGTCCCTGCTTGCCCTTGAGCATGTCCGACAGCGACTTGAGCGGGCGGTTGCCCGGTCCGGTCACCGGACGTCCGCGACGTCCGTTGTCGAACAGCGAGTCCACGGCCTCCTGCAGCATCCGCTTCTCGTTGTTGACGATGATCTCGGGAGCACCGAGGTCGAGCAGACGCTTGAGGCGGTTGTTGCGGTTGATGACGCGACGGTAGAGGTCGTTGAGGTCCGAGGTCGCGAAGCGTCCACCATCGAGCTGCACCATCGGGCGCAGCTCCGGCGGGATCACCGGAACGACGTCGAGGACCATGCCATCGGGGTTGTTGTCGGTGGTCAGGAACGCGTTGACGACCTTGAGGCGCTTGAGCGCACGGGTCTTGCGCTGTCCCTTGCCGGTGGCGATGAGCTCACGCAGCTTCTCGGCTTCGCCTTCGAGATCGAAGTCGATGAGGCGCTTCTGGATGGCTTCGGCGCCCATGGCTCCGGTGAAGTACAGGCCGAAGCGGTGGAACATCTCGCGGTACAGGCTCTCGTCACCTTCGAGGTCGTTGACCTTGAGGTTCTTGAACCGGTCCCACACCTGCTCGATACGGTCGACCTCGCGGTCGGCGTTCTTGCGCAGCTTGTCCATTTCCTTCTCAGCGGTGTCGCGCAGCTTCTTCTTGGCCTGGGCGGTTCCGCCTTCGGCCTCGAGTGCGGCGAGATCCTCTTCGAGTTTCTTGGCACGACGGTCGATGTCGGCGTCACGGCGGGTGCCGATCTGCTGCTTCTCGACATCGATCTTGTTCTGCAGGCTGGGCAGATCACGGTGACGGGAATCCTCGTCGACCGAGGTGATCATGTAGGCCGCGAAGTAGATGACCTTCTCGAGGTCCTTCGGAGCCAGATCCAGCAGGTAGCCCAAACGCGAGGGCACACCCTTGAAGTACCAGATGTGGGTGACGGGGGCGGCGAGCTCGAGGTGGCCCATCCGCTCACGACGCACCTTGGCACGGGTCACCTCGACGCCGCAGCGCTCGCAGATGATGCCCTTGAAGCGGACTCGCTTGTACTTTCCGCAGGCGCACTCCCAATCACGGGTGGGACCGAAGATCTTCTCGCAGAAGAGTCCGTCTTTCTCCGGCTTCAGGGTGCGGTAGTTGATGGTCTCAGGCTTTTTCACCTCACCGTGTGACCAGCCGCGGATGTTCTCCGTGGTGGCAAGACCGATGCGCAGTTCATCAAAGAAATTGACGTCAGGCACGTAAATCCTCTTTCCTGGCGATGAACGAATCGTTCATCAAAAAGTTGTGTCGGTTGAAGTGGAAGTCCTCAGACTTCTTCTACGGTCTGTGCTTCGCGGCGGGAGAGGTCGATGCCGAGTTCTTCGGCGGCGCGGTAGACCTCGTCCTCCGACTCGCCCATCTCAACATGGCCTCCGTCGGAAGACAGGACTTCGACGTTGAGGCACAGGGACTGCATCTCCTTGATGAGGACCTTGAACGACTCCGGGATTCCCGGGTCGGGCAGGTTCTCACCCTTGACGATGGCTTCGTAGACCTTCACACGGCCTGGGATGTCATCGGACTTGATCGTCAGAAGCTCCTGCAGGGTGTAGGCGGCGCCGTAGGCCTCGAGGGCCCAGACTTCCATCTCACCGAAGCGCTGACCACCGAACTGCGCCTTACCACCGAGCGGCTGCTGGGTGATCATCGAGTACGGTCCGGTCGAACGCGCGTGGATCTTGTCGTCGACGAGGTGGTGGAGCTTGAGCATGTACATGTAGCCGACCGAGATCGGGTACGGGAACGGCTCACCGGAGCGTCCGTCGAACAGCTGGGCCTTGCCCGAGGAATCGATGAGGCGGTCCCCATCGCGGTTCGGGGTCGTCGAATCCAGCAGTCCGCGCAGCTCCTGCTCGTGCGCACCGTCGAAGACCGGGGTGGCCAGGTTGGTGCCGGCCTCGGCTTCGCGAGCGGCCTCCGGCAGCTCGGCAGCCCATTCGGGGTTGCCCTCGATCTTCCAGCCCTGCTTCGAGATCCATCCGAGGTGGACCTCGAAGACCTGTCCGATGTTCATACGACGGGGAACACCGTGCGGGTTGAGGATGACGTCGACAGGGGTGCCGTCGGCGAGGAACGGCATATCCTCGACCGGCAGGATCGTCGAAATGACGCCCTTGTTTCCGTGACGACCGGCCATCTTGTCACCGATGGTGATCTTGCGGCGCTGAGCCACGTAGACACGGACCATCTGGTTGACGCCGGGCGAGAGCTCGTCGTCGTCCTCGCGGTCGAAGACGCGCACACCGATGACGGTGCCGATCTCGCCGTGGGGAACGCGCAGCGAGGTGTCACGGACCTCACGGGACTTCTCACCGAAGATCGCGCGCAGCAGGCGCTCTTCCGGGGTCAGTTCGGTCTCACCCTTCGGGGTGACCTTGCCGACGAGGATGTCACCGTCGGTGACTTCGGCGCCGATCCGGATGATTCCGCGATCGTCGAGGTCGGCCAGGGCATCGGGCGAGATGTTCGGGATGTCCCGAGTGATCTCTTCGGCACCGAGCTTGGTGTCGCGAGCATCGACTTCGTGCTCTTCGATGTGGATCGAGGAGAGCACATCGTCCTGGACGAGACGCTGCGAGAGGATGATCGCATCCTCGTAGTTGTAGCCTTCCCAGGACATGAACGCCACGAGTAGGTTCTTGCCCAGAGCCATCTCGCCGTTCTCGGTGGACGGTCCGTCGGCGAGGACGGTTCCGGCCTCGACGCGGTCGCCTTCGTCGACGAGGATGCGCTGGTTGTACGAGGTGCCGTGGTTCGACCGCTTGAACTTCGCCGCCTTGTAGGTCAGCTGGGTTCCGTCGTCGGCGAGCACAGTGACGTAGTCGGCCGAGACCTCGGTGATGACACCGGACTTCTCAGCGGTGATGACATCGCCGGCGTCGACGGCGGCACGGTATTCCATGCCGGTGCCCACGACCGGGGATTCGGCCATCACCAGCGGCACGGCCTGACGCTGCATGTTCGCACCCATGAGGGCGCGGTTGGCGTCGTCGTGCTCGAGGAACGGAATCAGAGCCGAAGCCACAGACACCATCTGACGTGCGGAGACATCCATGAAGTCGATCTGGTCGTGCTGGACCAGCTCGGCCTCACCGCCGCCGCCCTTCGGGCGGGCCAGGACCTCGACCTCAGCGAAACGCTGGTCATCGGTCAGCGGTGCGTTGGCCTGGGCGATGTTGAACTCGAGTTCGTCATCGGCGGTCAGGTACTGCGTCTCATCGGTCACGACACCGTCGACGACCTTGCGGTAAGGCGTCTCGATGAAGCCGAAGGGGTTGATGCGGGCGTAGGACGCCAGCGAACCGATCAGACCGATGTTCGGACCTTCGGGGGTCTCGATCGGGCACATGCGGCCGTAGTGCGAGGGGTGCACGTCACGGACTTCCATGGCGGCACGGTCACGCGAGAGACCGCCGGGTCCCAGTGCGGAGAGACGGCGTTTGTGGGTCAGACCCGCGAGCGGGTTGTTCTGATCCATGAACTGCGAGAGCTGCGAGGTGCCGAAGAACTCCTTGATCGCAGCCACCACGGGGCGGATGTTGATCAGGGTCTGCGGGGTGATCGCCTCGACGTCCTGAGTGGTCATGCGCTCACGCACGACGCGCTCCATCCGGGACAGACCGGTGCGGATCTGGTTCTCGATGAGCTCGCCGACGGCACGGATGCGGCGATTGCCGAAGTGATCGATGTCGTCGAGCTTGACGCTGATCTCGACCTCTTCACCGTCGCGGGTGCCCTTGGCCGTGTCAACTCCGGCGTGCAGAGACACGAGGTAGCGGATGGTGGCGACGACGTCCTCGGTAGAGAGCACCGAGTCCGACAGCGGGGCTTCGACGCCGAGCTTGCGGTTGACCTTGTAGCGGCCGACCTTGGCCAGGTCGTAGCGCTTCGGGTTGAAGTACAGGTTGTTGAGCAGGTTGCGAGCGGCCTCAGCGGTCGCGGGCTCGGCCGGGCGCAGCTTCTTGTAGATGTCGAGCAGCGCTTCGTCCTGCGTGGTGACGGTGTCCTTGGCCATCGTCTCGCGGATCGATTCGAACTCGCCGAACTCTTCGAGGATCTTCGCTTCGGACCAGCCGAGGGCCTTGAGCAGAACAGTCACGGACTGCTTGCGCTTGCGGTCGAGGCGAACACCGACCTGGTCGCGCTTGTCGACCTCGAACTCCAGCCAGGCACCGCGGGACGGGATGATCTTCGCGGTGAAGATGTCCTTGTCCGTGGTCTTGTCGACGCTGGATTCGAAGTAGGCGCCGGGCGAACGCACGAGCTGGGAGACGACGACGCGCTCGGTGCCGTTGACGATGAACGTGCCCTTGTCGGTCATGAGGGGGAAGTCACCCATGAACACGGTCTGGCTCTTGATCTCGCCCGTGTTGTTGTTCATGAACTCGGCGGTGACGTACAGCGGCGCCGAGTAGGTCATATCGCGTTCCTTGCACTCATCGATCGAGTACCTGGGAGCTTCGAACCGGTGCTCGCGGAACGACAGCGACATGGATCCGCCGAAGTCTTCGATCGGCGAGATCTCTTCGAAGATGTCTTCGAGTCCCGAGGTGGTTGCGACTGAGTCGTCCCCGATCTCGATGGCCTCAGCGACGCGGTCCTGCCACGCCTCCGATCCGATCAGCCAGTCGAAGCTGTCCGTCTGCAGACCGAGCAGATCGGGAACCTCGAGGGGCTCGCGAATCTTCGCGAAGGAAATTCTCTTGGGGGGATTAGCGGTCCTGGTGTTGTCGTTGGCGGCGGCCAATTGGTTCCTTCCGAGTGCTTCACCATCTGATACTTCGTCTGCCCACTCGATCCGGCGACGTCCGGACATCCACGACATATGCGGGGTGTGTCAGATTTCGACTCCCGGCGTCGGCATGGTTCACTTGAGTGGAAATGCTGTGCCCACCGCTATATGAAGGCACACCACAGGCAGAACGATGCAAATATCAAGCTTATAGCATCAGGTCAAGTCTGGCAAGATGACAGAGTCAGTGCAGATTCTTCGTCCCCATCCCCACTCAGGCCCACGTGGCGAATCCCGCCTGATCGTTGATCGCCAGCATCCACGAATTCTCCACGGCGTTCCAGGTGTACACCCGGTCGACCGCCGTGTTCTCAGCGATGCTGCGATGATTGGCGATCTTGAGCCTGGCGCCGAGCCGGTGGCCACGATGCTCGTTCAGCACCAGGGCTCCGCCCTGCCACCCGACGGTCGGCCGATCGGCCGAGTTTCCGACCTGCGTGTATCCCGCCGGCTCCCCGTCGAGGAGGGCGAGCGCCGTGGCCATGGATTCGCCCCTTGCTTCCTTCTCTGCGTCGAGGGCCCTCACCCGCTCACCGTCCCAGGTCTCCTCTCCCCCGAATTTCGCTGCTCCCGGCACGTCGGTGCTCAGCCGGCGCTTGCACAGTGCGATGTGCTCGAGCCGCTGTTCCGGGACCGGACCTCGCCATGTCTCGATGACGTAGTCGTCGGCCTTGGCACCGAGGTCGAGCTCGGCCGCAGTTGCGGTCGGAGCGACCGAGCACCGTTCGATCTGAGCGAGCCCGTACCCGTGAGCGCTGAGGAACGACACTCCCGGCAGAGAAACCGGCAGCGTCCCGGCACCGGTCTCGGCGGCAAGATGGGCCCCGCGCAGATCGGCAGTTCTGGCAGACTCCGGGATCTCACAATACGTCGACAGCGCGGTCCGTCCGTCTGCCGCCAGGTCGGACTCCATCCGCTCGAGCAGGGCCGCGCCCAGTCCTCGTCGGCGCAGATCGGGTCGGACCGCGCACCAGAGCTCTGCGGCGTCGGTGTTGCTCGTCAGACGCAGGTCTGCAGTGCCCCTGGCGACGATGTCTCCGTGGTTGCGACCGATCCATGTGAGCGTGGTCCGGTACTCGCTCCTGCCGGTCAGCGCGTGCCGCACATCCTCGGGAATCGGGTCGAAGTCCTCCCCCAGCCCGGATGCTCGATTGATGACAGTGTCGAAAGCCAGCAGCTCGGGTATCAATGCCTCGATTGCCGCCGGGTCGCCGTGTCCGGACCTGATCCGAGTGATCTCCATCTGTGGCCTCTGTCGTCGCTGATGGCCGCCTCGCATTGCAATGACTCCTTCGCGCATCGTCGCGCTGACAGGCGGTGAGAGACATTCTAGACTGCGACCATGACACGAGTGAGTATCCTCAGCTTCGATCCGGCCGCGGTCAACTGCGGAATCATCGTCGGCACCGATCGCTCTCTGCTCGTCGACGCGGGCCCCGGCCCAGCGGCCGCCGCACCTCTGGTGGAGCGGGCGGGCCGCCTCGGCGAGGAGATCGGAGGCAGCCGTCCCCGCGCGATCGAGCTCGCAATCACCCATGATCATTGGGATCACTTCTTCGGCGCCGCCGCAGCCGTCTCCGCAGGTGTCACCGCCGTGTACGCATCGTCATCGTTCGCCGCCGATCAGGATGCCACGGCCTGGATCGCCCTCGACGGAGTCGCGGACGGCGACTTCCCGGATGAATATCGGTCGAGCCTTCCCACGGATCCCGGTGACCTCATCGTCGACGTCTCGCCCGTCGATCCGACACCCGGTGATGTGTGGCACCTCGACCTCGGTGACTGTCCGGTCGAGTTCCATGTGCTCGGAGGACATTCGACGGCCGACCTCGTCGTCCGACTGCCCGAGCTCGGCATCGTCTTCACCGGCGACCTCGTGGAAGAGGCGGATGCACCTCAGGCCGGGGCCGATGCTTCTTTGAGCGAATGGGCATCGAGCCTGCACACCCTGCTGTCGTTTCCTGAGGCGAGGACCTTCGTTCCCGGTCACGGGGTCCCGGTCGACCGTGATTTCGTTTCCCGTCAGCTCGCCGATATCGAGGGGATGAGGGTCGATCAGGGAGACGCCGAGGTGGCTCTGCCCGCCCGCTCCATGCCGGGTGATCATGATCGGACGATTCCCCGGGAGCACCGCCTGGTCTGATTCCGGACCGGCCTGAGCAGCGGTCGGACGTGCACTGGCTGAGTGGACTCAGCCGGCCGGTTCCCTAGGAGCCGTGCCGGTGCAGGGCGGTGACGAGATCGCCGCCGATCGCTCCGAACCGCGTCTTTGCCCAAACGCTGCGGCCCTCGACGTAGGGTCGGTCGCCGTCGAAGATCCACTGCAGTTCGCGGCCGGAGTGCAGATCGGACAGGCAGCTGCCGCAGACGGGGACGCGAACGCTCTTTCCCGCCAACTGTCCCTTGCACTCGGTGCTCACCAGCTGATTCGATCGCGCCTCTCCGTGGAGAGGGTTGACCGTGCACAGACTCTGCGGGAGTCCCCGCGTCTTTGCCGACTTCGTCGAGCCAGCAGAGCGGGCAGAATCGGATTTTCCGGTCTTCGCCCCGCGCTAGGTCGATCTGTGCAGCTTCACCTCGGCGATCTCGCGTCCGGCCTGACGCAGCAGCACCATGGCCCCGGCGAGGTCGATGCGTTCGGCCTCGGTCTCGTCGACGATGGATGTGGCCATCTGGTAGGCGTCGAGCGCTCTTTCCACTCCCTCGGCATCTGTGGTGCTGAGGTCCTGGGTCTGCAGCTGCGTGATCTCGTGGGCCAGCTCTGTCGTGTCCTCGTTCAGTCCTTCTCGCAGGGTCTTCCGCTGCAGGTCATCGACTCGGTCGAGCAGTCGTGCGGGCAGTTCGAAGCGACGGCGGGTGCGGGCGGCTTTCGCCCGTTCTCGCCGAGACCGGGCGAACCAGATGACGGCGATGACCAGCGCCAGAACCAGAACCGCTCCCCCGAGGAACAGAGTGGCTGTCGAGTTCGAACCGTCGACCGTCTGCACCTCGCTGCCCGGTGCCTTCTGTCCGGTTGCGTACTCGGATGCTTCCTGCGGATCGGCGTAGAGGTCGAGGAGCATGTTCAGCTTCGTCTGCGACGGAGTGCTGTGGCTCCATTGTTCGCGCCCGACGGACATCTGCTCCATCACCTGCATCTGCAGATCGTGCTGGTCCTCGAAGGTTCAGTCGACAGCGAGGTCGGTGTTCGTATCGATCATGATGAACGCACCCTCATCACCGTTGAAGACCTCGATCTGCTCGAGCAGATCCCTATCGGCACCGTCGCCTCCGGTGACGATGACAAAGACGTCGAAGTCGAGGCTGTCGATCTTCGTCTCCGCCTTCTGCAGCAGCGCTTCGTTGGTCTCCCCCTTCGCGGCATTCGTCACGTAGACCGGATCGGTGTTGAGCGCCTCGGCGATCGTCTGGGCCTGTTGGGTCACTGCTTCGCTGTCCGTTTCTTCAGTGCGCGGCGGATGAAGTATGTTCCGACGCCGATTCCCCCGCCGACGAGGATGCCGAAGACGGCTCCGGCCACAGCGCCGCCGGTGCTGTACGACAGCGGGTGCGGGTCCTTCGTCGTGTCCTCGGAGGTCACCTCCGGGTTCCCGTCGTCATCGTGACGGTGCGAGTAGCGCGATTCGACATCCTCGGTCTCGGCAGCACTGATCTTACGCACTCCCGCGAGCGCGCCATCGGAGTCGCTGTCGTCGAAGTCCCCCGACAGAGTCAGCAGCGAAGGTCGGATGAGGCCCTTCTCCGCCAGTCCCATGCGGCCGGTGGCATCGACCGTGAGCACTGCAGCCTCGGGGTCATTCATCTCGGTGACGATCCGAGCCGCCAACAGATCGAGGTCTCCATCGGCATCGTCGAGATCCGAAACGTTGAGGAACGCCACATAGATCGGGCTGTCGGCCTCGGCGATCTCCGCGCGGATGGAGTCGACATCGCCCTCGTCGATCTCGAACTCCGGGTAGCCGTCGAAGTAGACGGGATCTGCTGCGAAGGACGTCGCGATCGCCTGGTAGCGGTCTGTTGCGTAGTTCGGGTCATGGGCGCCTTCGATGCGGTAGTCGTAGATCGAGTCGACGACGATCGCATCACTGTCGGCTGCGGTGATCCTCTCGGCCTTCGCCTGATCGAACAGATGTATGCTCAGCAGAGTGGCGCCGATCGACACTGCGGCGACCGCGACGACGGCGATGAGCCAGTCGAGTGGGGTGTTCGAACGCACGCTTCCGGCGGCCATCATCGGCTCCTTCCGACAGCGGCGGAGCGCTGTGGACTCATTCCATCCAGCACCGCCTCGTCGAGAGGTTGGAAGCTTCCGAAACCGGAGAGCGCGTAGGCGTCATCGCGCTGGAAGTACGGAACTGCACGGGTGGAGCCGGGACGTTTGGGCACCATCAGTCGTTCCGGGTCGTGGCCGGTCGCCAGCTCCTGACGACAGTCGGCGCACAGCCCTACGGTGAGGCTGCGGCCCGACTGTTTGAGCACATGGTCCTCAATGTCCTTGCGATGATGCGGGAAGAGAAAGCAGAAGCGCGGTTCGTCTTAGACTCGGCTGGAGCGCCTGCGCAGCTGTCGGCGCAGCCAACGGTCGAGGGCGACGAGGACGAACACGCCGTTGCGGTGGGCGAAGTCGACAGATTCTGCCCAATCCGGGTGGGCCGCGGTCAGAGCCGCCAGCGCATCCTGGATTCGTCTGCCCCGGTCATGCAGGGCCCACGTGTCGTCATCGGGATGGTCGGGTTCGGGGATCGGGGCGGCCGCCTCGGTGACGGCCTTCTTCAGTTTGTGCGACGTGACCAGTTCGGGTTTCGTCGTCAGCTCAGACCGCCAGGAATAACGATGACGGCGATGCAGCAGCCACAGGGGCGCACCGAGGGCTGCGACGGCCGTGGCACCGAAGACGAGCGCGTCGGGGTCGGAGTTGTCGAGGCCGAAGCGTTCGATGTAGTCCTCATCGCGGTCACCGACGTCGCGGGTGTCGAAATCCGGTGCCTGGGGAGATTCGGTGCCTTTGGCGGCAGCGACGAGGACCCGCAGATAGTAGGGCACGGCGAGTTCGAGGGGGATGAAGTCGTCGCTGCTGGACTTCATGAGTTCCGGGGCACCCGTGGGGACGACGGGTCCGTTGTCGGTGACGAGGTAGGCGAACGAGCGGGCGGAGGTCTCGCCTTCACTGAAGAGGACGAGGGTCTCCTTCTCCCCCGATTCCTGATGCATGTCGAAGGCGAAGCCGGAGGTGAACTTCGCCCAATCGCCGTAGCCCATGGTCAGGGGGCCGGGAATGATCGCGAGATAGTGAGTGAGGCCGGTGTCCTCGGTCTGCTGTGAGGCTCGCCGAATGGCCTTGATCTGACTCGCGGTCAGTCCGGGCCTGATGATCTCGTCGATGTAGAGGGGATGCTGCGCCCAGGTTCCGCGGATGCGATCGCGCAGCTGCTGCTGTGCGCGGGCGTAGCTCGTCGTCTCAGTCACCAGTCAAGGGTAGTTCAGCTTCTGCCCGGCCCTTGTCGATCGGTGTCCCGAATCGGTCACATCGGCACGGGTCGGGGCGGACATCCTCGGCGAATGAGGGCATTCCTAGGGCATTCCTGTTGGAGTGGACATTCCCGGTGGGAATGCAGAGAACCCCCACGGCGGACCGTGGGGGTTCGAAGCCTATGCAGCAGTCAGGCTGCTGCGCAGAAGATCACTTGAGGGTGACGGTGGCGCCGGCAGCCTCGAGGGTCTCCTTGGCCTTCTCGGCGTCTTCCTTCGAAGCGCCTTCGAGGACGGCCTTGGGAGCTCCGTCGACGAGGTCCTTGGCTTCCTTGAGTCCGAGGGAGGTGAGTCCACGGACTTCCTTGATGACGGGAACCTTCTTCTCGCCGGCCGATTCGAGGATGACGTCGAATTCGGTCTGCTCTTCAGCAGCGGCTTCGCCGGCTCCGCCAGCGGCAGGAGCAGCGGCGACGGCGGCCGGAGCGGCAGCCTCGACGTCGAACTCTTCTTCGAACTTCTTGACGAACTCGGACAGTTCGATGAGGGTGAGCTCCTTGAAAGCCTCGAGGAGCTCGTCGGTGGTGAGCTTAGCCATGGTGGCTAGTCCTTCCTGTTTTGGTCACGATCAGCGACCGGTTCGGTTTGTGGTGATGCTCAGGCGTCGGAGGCAGGAGCGTCGTCCTGCTTCTCGCGGAGGGCATCGACAGTGCGCACGGCCTTGACCAGCGGAGCGGTGAAGAGGTAAGCCGCCTGGTGGAGGCTTGCCTTCATGGCACCGGCTGCCTTTGCAAGCAGCACTTCGCGGGATTCGAGGTCGGCGAGCTGGTTGACCTGTTCGGGGCTGAGCGCGGCTCCATCGAAGTAGCCGCCCTTCACCACGAGCTTGTCGTTCGCCTTGGCAAAGTTACGCAGAGCCTTGGCAGCCTCAGGTGGTTCGCCGTTGACGAACGCGATCGCGGTGGGCCCATTGAGGTGCTCATCGAGACCGGCGACTCCGGCTTCCTTGGCTGCAATCTTGGTCAGCGTGTTCTTTACCACGGCGTAGCTGACGTTCTCACCGAGAGAGACGCGCAGTTCTTTCATCTGCGCGACGGTGAGACCGCGGTACTCGGTCAGCAACACAGCGTCGGAGTTCTCAAACTGCTGTTTGATCTCCTCGACTGCGGCTGCCTTGTCTGGCCTCGCCATGGTGTTCCTTTCATAAGTCGTCCGGTCTGTCCCGACAACAGAAAAAGCGCTCCACGCAGGAAGGCGTGAAACGCTTGGCCGTCGATTCCAAAAGGAATCCTACGGAAGTATTTCGAGCTCACCTGCGCGGGTCACTCACTAGGAGTCTTCGTCTGCGGGCACCGGGATTCGATGGCGAATTCCGATGATTCCACAGAGACCGACGGTCTTGGGTGGTTCAAGTCTAACGAAGTCTGTCCCGGCAAGTCCAATCCGACCACCGAGACCCCTCCCACACTACCTGACGGCGGCGCAGCAACCTGGCGCGAGGTTGCTGCGCCGCCGTCAGGTAGTTTTAGGGCGCGGGTGTGCAGGTTCGTCAGTATTCGATGACGACGCGGCCGTCGATCTTGCCGTGTTCCATCTCATCGAAGATCGCGTTGATGTCCTCGAGCGGTCGCTTCGTGAACGTCGGGTGGATCTTGCCGGCGGCGTAGAATTCCAACGCCTCGACCATGTCCTGTCGGGTGCCGACGATCGAACCGCGGATCGTCAGGCCCTTGAGCACGATGTCGAAGATCGGTGCCGGGAAGTCACCGGGCGGCAGTCCGTTGAAGACGATGGTGCCGCCTCGGCGAGTCATTCCAATTGCCTGACCGAACGCCGCGGGGTGGACGGCGGTGACGAGGACTCCGTGTGAGCCGCCGATCTTGTCCTGGATGATCTCGGCCGGATCCTCGGCGAAGGCGTTGACGGTGATTTCGGCACCGTGCTTCTTCGCCAGCGCCAGCTTGTCGTCGGCGACGTCGACGGCGACGACGCGCATGCCCATAGCGACAGCGTACTGGACGGCGATGTGTCCGAGTCCGCCGATTCCGGAGATGACGACCCATTGGCCCGGCTTCACCTCGGTGCGTTTGAGTCCCTTGTACACGGTGACGCCGGCGCAGAGGACCGGGGCGATCTCATAGGGATCGGCATCGTCGGGGACAATGGCGGCGAACTTCGTATCGACGAGCATGTACTCACCGAAGGAGCCGTCGACGCCGTAGCCGCCGTTGACCTGGGATTCGCAGAGGGTCTCCCATCCCTGACGGCAGTGCTCACAGGTCCCGCATGCGGTCCACAGCCAAGCGTTGCCGACCATCTGTCCGACCTCGACATCGGTGACGCCCTCGCCGACCTTTTCGACGATGCCGACTCCTTCGTGTCCCGGGATGAGCGGCACCTTCGGTTTGACCGGCCAATCACCATGGACGGCGTGGAGATCGGTGTGGCAGACGCCGGAGGCGACGAGCTTGACCAAGGCCTGGCCCGGGCCGGGGTCGGGAATCGCATTGTCCCCGACGACGAGCTCCTGGCCGAAACCCTCGACTACTGCAGCTTTCATTGCGGACATAATTCTCTCCTTTGTGATGATGGTTCACGAAGCGATGCGGGGCTTGAACTTGAGGTGGAAGAACTACCCGACGGCGGCCCAGCTACCTGGCGCGAGGTTGCTGCGCCGCCGTCGGGTAGCAATTGGGGTCAGAAGAAGCCTTGGGCGTTCTCCGAGTAGCTGACGAGCAGGTTCTTCGTCTGCTGGTAGTGGTTGAGCATCATCTTGTGGTTTTCGCGTCCGATGCCCGAAGCCTTGTACCCGCCGAAGGCCGCATGGGCCGGGTAGGCGTGGTAGTTGTTCACCCACACACGCCCGGCTTGGATCTCACGACCGGCCCGGTAGGCGGTGTTGCCGTCACGCGACCAGACTCCGGCACCAAGGCCGTACAGCGTGTCGTTGGCCGTGGCCAACGCGTCGGCGTAGTCGGAGAACGTCGCGACCGAGACGACGGGCCCGAAGATCTCCTCCTGGAAGATGCGCATCTTGTTCGTGCCCTTGAAGATCGTCGGCTGGACGTAGAAACCGCCGGCCAGATCCCCATCGAGCTCGGCCTTGCCGCCGCCGGTAAGCACCTCGGCGCCTTCCTGACGGCCGATGTCGAGGTAGGACATGATCTTCTCGAACTGGTCGTTCGAGGCCTGGGCGCCCATCATCGTGTCCGTGTCGAGCGGGTTGCCCTGGACGATCTTCTTCGTCCTGGCCACGACCCTCTCGAGGAAGGGATCGGCGATCGATTCCTGGATGAGCGCACGCGACGGGCAGGTGCAGACCTCGCCCTGGTTGAGGGCGAACATCGTGAACCCCTCCTGAGCCTTGTCCGCATACGAGTCGTCCTTGGCCAAAACATCCTCGAAGAAGATATTCGGCGACTTTCCGCCGAGTTCGAGGGTGACCGGGATGATGTTCTGCGAGGCGTACTGCATGATCAAGCGGCCGGTCGTCGTCTCCCCGGTGAACGCGATCTTCGAGATCCGCTTGTTCGACGCCAGCGGCTTGCCGGCTTCGAGACCGAAGCCGTTGACGACGTTGAGCACGCCCTCGGGCAGCAGGTCGGCGATGAGTTCGACGAGGACGAGGATCGACGCCGGAGTCTGCTCGGCGGGCTTGAGCACGATCGCATTGCCCGCGGCCAGGGCCGGGGCGATCTTCCACACGCCCATGAGGATCGGGAAGTTCCAGGGAATGATCTGACCGACCACGCCGAGCGGTTCGTGGAAGTGATACGCCACCGTGTCCTCGTCGATCTGCGAGAGTCCGCCCTCCTGCGCCCTGATCGCTCCGGCGAAGTAGCGGAAGTGGTCGACTGCCAGCGGCAGGTCGGCGTTGAGGGGTTCGCGGATCGCCTTGCCGTTGTCCCAGGTCTCGGCGACGGCGAGCGTCTCGAGGTTCTCCTCGATGCGATCGGCGATCCGATTGAGGATGTTGGCCCGTTCGGCCACCGCCGTCTTGCCCCAGGCCGGAGCCGCCTTGTGCGCGGCGTCGAGAGCGAGTTCGATATCCTCGGCGGTGCTGGCCGGGATCTCCGTGAAGGTCTTGCCGGTGACCGGACTGGGATTCTCGAAATAATTGCCCTTGACCGGCGGCACCCACTGACCGCCGATGAAGTTCTCGTAGCGGGACTTGAACGTGACGGGCGACCCGTCCTGACCGGGCTGTGCGTAGACAGTCATTGCAACTCCTTTGATGCGTCTGATTCCACCGGATAGTCTCCGTGTGACCACGACGCTACCGAGCCCAACGTTGCATGTGGGTTGCAACAAATCGCCGAGGCGGTCGAACCCGTCCCGCACACCGAACCGCGATGGGTTCGCCGAGTTCAGAGACCCAGCGCCTCCAGACGCACGACCGCGGCGTTGCGTTCGGCGGCTTCGGGCGGGGCCAGGCGCAGCACGGTCATAAGGACCTCGACGTCGTCACGGAAGTCCGGCAGGTTCGCAAACCGCCACAGCTGCTGCCAGGTTCCGTCCTGCAACAGGGTCTCGCGCATGAGTGCGTCGACTTCCGCTCCGATCTCCCGCACCCCCGGAGCATCGGAGTCCGGCAGGACCGTTCCCGTGAACTGTTCGAGGGCCGAATCCGCGTCACCGCTGGCCAGCGCCTGAACGGTTCGCTCGAGATCCGAATCGACATCCCCGCGAAGTCGATAGGGGCGCGCGTCGATGCGCAGATCGCCGAGGCTGTCGATCGATCTGCGCAGACGATTGATCTCCGCCCGGACCGTGACTTCGCTGCCGCCGACCGCCCACAGCCGCTCCACCAGCCCGGCTCCGCTGATGCCGTCCGGATACCGGTGCAGCAGAAGCAGGATCTCGGCATGCCTGCGGGTCAGCGGGATCCGGGTGCCATTCGGTCCTTCCAGGGCGGGGCTGGGACCGAGCACGGTGAGTCTGGTTCCGGCCGCCTCGGTGCCGGTGTGCATCTGCTGCGGGGTGAAGAGCTGGGACAGCTGGGCACCTGCGGCCTTGGCTGTCGAGGACAGCAGCGGGAGCACGATGGAGGACACAGCGTCGTCTCCCCCAGTGACATCGATGATGCCGATGACCTGCCCGGTCAGAAGGTGCGTGACGGGGACAGCGCTGCAGCTCCAGGAATGGACGTCGGGGGCGAAATGTTCGGCGCGGCTGACCTGCACCGGACGGCCCGAGCGCAGAGCCAGCGCCGGAGCGGAAGTGCCCATGACCTCTTCGGACCAGTCCGAGCCGGAGACGAATCCCATGGCTTCGGCGCGGTTCCGCACGCCTCGCTCCCCCTCGACCCAGAGCAATCGCCCCTGTTCGTCGCCGAGGGCGGCGAGCAGACCGGCATCCTTGGCGGGTTCGATGAGGTGGGATCGCAGCAGCGGCATGATCGCGTGGAAAGGATGGCGTCGGCGCACCTCGGCGAGTCGATCGGCTTCGAACGGGACTTGGACCTCCACGCTGTCCGGGTCGCGCAACCGGGCAAGAGACCGGTGCCAGGATTCCAACACCGAGGCTCGCACACCAGGCTCCGACGATGGTGCAGGGAGGAGAGGATCCGATGGACCGGCCAGACGCTCATGTGCCCGGCGAACGGCACACTGGTAGGTGTCTTCGAGCAGCAGCGTCGAATCCATGGCGGACGGTCCACCTCCATCGGCGGGTGTCGGAAGAGAGCCTCAACTGCTCATAATCTAATCGCGAACCCGACCGTGGACAAGAGCCCGTCCACTCCCCGAACGACCTGACGGCGGCCCAGCAACCTCGCGCGAGGTTGCTGGGCCGATCCTTCTATGTCTGTCAAGCCGACGTGGGAATTGTTTCTAGCCCGTTGAGAACCTTGAAAACTCGACGCGCGAGATACCATTTGAGCTTGCGCTTGAGCTCCCTCTTCGACTTCTTCG
>NZ_FXYX01000035.1 GCF_900169265.1 Brevibacterium iodinum ATCC 49514 | reverse complement strand
ACGTTGAAGCGTCGAGCTGCTGATGTGCTCGCGTTCTTCACCCGACCGGGAACGTCGAACGGTCCCACTGAAGCGATCAACGGCAGACTCGAGCATCTACGCGGGTCCGCGCTGGGATTCCGCAACCTCACGCATTACATCGCGAGGTGTCTGCTCGAGTCCGGTGGCTTCAGACCGGTTCTACACTCTCAATTACGATGAGCCAGGAATATCGCCAACTATGAACACGATGAAGATCGCCGTCATCGGCGGAGGAATCGCTGGTGTCACCACTGCCTACGGACTGGCGCGACGGGGCGCGACGGTCACCCTGATCGACGATGCCGCATCCGGTCAGGCGACAGCTGCCAGCGCCGGGATCATCGCTCCCTGGGTTTCTTCCTCGAGCGGTGCCTTCTATGAAGCGTACTCAGCTGGAGGCAACTACTATCCGGAGTTCCTCGCCGGGCTCCATGACCTGGGGATCCCCGAACTGGGATACAGGCGATCCGGTGCCCTGATGGTCTCGCGAGACGATGCAGAACTCGACGCCGTCGAAGACCGGGTAGCCCAGCGCATTGCTGAGTCCGGTTCCGTCGCAGGAACGCTGGAGCGCGTAGACAGCACACAGGTCAACGAACTGTTTCCCGCCCTGTCCACCGAACTGACGGGTTTGTACGTCTCCGGCGGCGGACGGGTCGACGGCCGCGTTCTCCGGAATGCGACGTTGAGTGCCGCAGTCCTTCTAGGGGCCGAGCACTGCGAGGACGCAGTGATCGCGATCAATCCCCTCGGCGACACCGGATGGCGAGTGCAGACGATGCGCGGTCCGATCGACGTTGACTCTGTCGTCGTGGCAGCAGGGGCAAGAACTCCAGAACTGCTGCTTCCCCTCGATGTGAACTGCGCTGTGAGCCCCCAACGCGGACAGATCACGCATCTGAACCTTCGTGGAGTGAACACTTCACAATGGCCGACGGTCCACCCCTTCACACCCAACTACATGACCCCGTTCGATGATGGCAGGATCGCGGTCGGCGCAACCCGCGAGACCGGGAGCGGCTACGATCCCCGCGTCACCGCCGCAGGACAGATGCAGGTCCTCCGGGACGCACTGGATTTGGCGCCCGGACTGGCCGATGCCACAGTCATCGAGACCCGAGTGGGCATTCGCCCAATGGGTGACGACAACCTGCCGATCGCCGGAGAAGTGCCGGACAGATCAGGCTTATGGACGATGACGGGCTACGGCGCGGGCGGGCTGACGCTCGGGCCGCTGCTGGGCGATGCCGTCGCCCGCAGCATCCTCGGAGACCCCGCACCGGAGCTGACGGCGTTTCCCACAGCCACGCCCATGTGAAGGAGTCTTCAGCACGGCCGGCTATGGGGCGTGCGCGGAGAAAAGCGGTCCGATCGGCCCACCTCACCCCTTGCGCATAATAAAGACCGTCACGGAGCTCCCAGCCAGGTCGATCCGCAGCTTTCCGTCGTCGCCCATCCCGCCGCTCGGAGTAGCCGACGAGCTGGTGGCACCCGCCCCAGCCGACGCGCTCGCCGATGCCCCCGAAGCCCCGTCCCCGCTGAACGGCACATCATCAGGCAGCGGGTTCGCCGGCACCACCTGAGTCGCGTTCTTCACGTCGTTCGAGGCCCCATACACCTGCGAGGCCGAATCGACAGCAAACCCCGACGGCATCCCCAGCGTCACGGGATTCCCACCCACCGACGCCGCATCGTTCGCATTGATCACCGTCGTCACCAGAGTCTTGCCGTCGTTCTTCACCACGGTGTAGGCGCTCATATTCCCACCACCAGACACCGAAGTCTGAGTGAAATGCCCGCCGACGCTCGGCACCAACAGCCGCAGCCCCAACATATTCGGACGAACTTGAAACGCATTCGACCGGTCCCCGAGTTCGGCCGGATCGCAGATGAGCGACATCGGCGCTCCCCCATTGCACGCACCGAGCATCGAATGCATGGCCATGCGCTCGACGCCGAGCGTGGCCGCATACAGCGTGTAATCAGCCGCCCACAGCGCCGAAGCGTTCGTCAGCGACGTGTCATTCGTCCCCGGGCAGCTCGTCGGCCCGGTCTCCTCCAGCCACAGCGGCACACCGGCCGCATCGGCCTTGGACTTCCCGATTCCGAGGTTCTTCTTCGCCGCCTCCTTCGCCAACGGGACGATGAGGTTCGGCGCCTGCGGACCGCGACCGGGCACCTTCGACGAATCACAGTCGTAGAGCTGATACCAATGCTGCGCAAGCGCGGTCTTGTTCTTGACATCAGAGTCCAAGAAAGCCGTCATCCACGCCCCGTCGTAGACATCGGGACCGATGATCGGCGCCTCGGGCCGTTTGGCATGGATCGCCTTGGCATACGCCTCGAGCTGACCCACGTACTTGTCTTCGTTCCAGCCATCCTCCCGGACGGCACCGTCGGGAACATCGTCGACGGTATAGCCATTGGGTTCATTCCCGATCCCCAGACCGATGAGCGAATCGCCGAGGATGTCGACCGCATGCGCGGCCATGTCGGCTCCCCGCTCCGGATCGTAAGTGCCGAGGGGCACGCCGAGGGTGACCGTCGACCCGGTGGCGTCGACGAGCTTCTTCAGTCTCTTGAGGTCATCAGGAGTGATCGTGGTCTTCTCGCCGTGCTTCGGCGCCTCCCCCTTCGACGTCCAGAACGTCCTCCGGTCGAGGGCATTGCCGGCGAACCGCAGCGCCGGAGACCCGAGCGCGTTCAGCTGCTCGTCGAGGTTGGACTTCGCCGGGTCGAGCCGCGGGTCGGCAAGGTCGGTGGCTTCGAAGGAGACTCCGATGTTGTCGGACCTGAAGCTCGGTCCCGTCTGTTCAGCGGTCGCGGTGATCGATGCGGCATCGCCCGAGGCGCTGTCAACATTCGCCTGCTCGAATTCGGTCGGCGTGGGGCTCGGCTCCGGGGACTGGTTCGAGGACGACGAACCGTCCGGATCGAACCATGAACATCCCGACAGCACGAGGGCCAGCGCCACCACGCTGCCCTGGATACTCCTTCTGAGGTTCACTCCGACAACTCTGCCCTGTCCCCGCAGAATCGACAACTTCCACAGTGCCTTTCGAGAGGCCTCCTGTCCGAATCCCCACCCGCCGAGGCACCCGCCCCGCGCTCATGGCATCGTAAGGGTGGAGCCCACGCCACCTGAGCCCACCCGAGGAGAGGAACCGCCGTGCCCGATAGCATCGCCAGGCCCTCCCTCACCCCCATTCGCGGGGCGCTCGGCCTCTCGGTGGCGATGGGCATGGGCCGGTTCTTCTACACCCCGGCACTGCCGCTCATGGTCGCAGCCCTCCACTGGAGTTCCGCTCCCGGCGCATGGATCGCGACCCTGAACTACGTCGGCTACTTCATCGGCACCCTCGTCATCGCCCAAGGCTGGGTCGAACCCAACCGGTTCGTCTACCGCCTCAGCCTCATCGTCTCCACCGTGGGCCTCGCCGCGGTCGCGCTGACCCCGAACCTCATCTGGCAGGGCGGCATCCGCACCATCGCCGGAATCGCCTCGGGGCTGATCTTCGTGTGCGTGACCCAACGCATTCCCGCGAACTCCCGCAGACCGCGCGACGGCGGCATCTCCTACGGCGGAGTCGGCTTCGGCATCCTCGTCTCCGGAGCCATCGTGTTGATCGCCGGCAACGTCGCCGATTGGCGGCAGCTATGGCTCATCTGCGCGGCCGTGTCCGCGATCTTCTCCATCATCGCCTGGACCTGGCCGATCCCGGCCCGAATCCGACCGCACACCACCCCCGCCGAGGCGGCCGAACCGACCGAGACCACCACCGACCACTCCCCCGCCCACGCTTCGACCCTGTTCGAGGCCAATCGCCGCCGAGCCATGGCCATCCTCTCCACCGGCTACTTCTTCCAAGGGGGCGGTTACATCATCATCGGCACCTACCTCGTCGTGCTCGCCGGTCCCGTCTTCGGAGCGACCGCAGCCGCCTCGACGTGGCTCATCGCCGGGATCGCGACAGCGGTGTCTCCCCTGACGTGGTCAGCGGTCGCCGCGCGCATCGGCACAGTCAAGGCTCTGACTCTCTGCTACTGCCTGCAGGTCTTCGGCGCCCTGCTCGCCGTCTTCGGCTCCACGCCGATCGTGCTGATCATCGCCGCCGCCCTTTTCGGCTTCACCTTCATCGGAGTGGTCATGATGACGATCGGCGTCGGCACACAGATGGGTGTCGCGAACGCCTCGGCGAAGCTGACCTCTTGGTACAGCATCGGTCAGATCGTCGGGCCGGCCATCGTCGCGGCGGCTCTGAGCGAGCACATCGCCGCCGCGTTCATCGCCTCGGCGATCGCTCTGGCCATCGCCATGGCGCTGACCTTGGTCGGCGTCCTCACCGGCAATGTCGACCGCTGACGCCGGACGATCGGGTCGGCTCTCTCACACCGCCGTGGTCCTGCCGATGATCCTTCTGTCGGGCGGGGGAGGTGTCATTCGCAGTGTTTACGCTGTAATCTTCTCGACGAGTGTTGTTCTAGGTCACCAGACCCGGCGGATGTAGCGGCAGCTGGAATCGCATCCGCTGACAGACCAATGAAGGGGCAGCTCTCCAACGTCGGCTGAGTTCAGCCTCGGCGTTGCTCAGATTCGTCACCAGCTTTCGATCCGGTGGTGCCGCGCTCACAGTGAACCGATAAGGAAGTGAAATTATGGCTATTGTCCTATGGATCCTCGCCGCGCTGCTCGTCGTCTCGGGCGTATTTGCAATCCTGCGCAAACAGATTCTTTGGGGCGTCGTCCTCATCGTCGTCGGCTGCCTCGTCGGCCCAGGAGGGGTGAGCATCTTCGCCTGATCTTCTCCCGTCTTCACGTGAGGTGCTCTCCTGAAAGGGCGCCTCACGTGAAGACGGGTAGGTGGGAGCGGTCACGACCTCCTGCATTCCCCGAACTACGTCATTCCGCGGGCCGATGGGGGTCACCGGGGTAGGTCGTCATCAGATATCAGGAGGTCTGACTGACGTCATCGGTTTAAGGGCCGTTATCGGTGTAGACCCGTTGGCGCATGCGCTGTCCGTGAGTCAG
This sequence comes from Brevibacterium iodinum ATCC 49514, assembly GCF_900169265.1. GTDB lineage: Bacteria > Actinomycetota > Actinomycetes > Actinomycetales > Brevibacteriaceae > Brevibacterium > Brevibacterium iodinum. Next base: position 13,893 of record NZ_FXYX01000035.1, on the reverse strand, counting down.
TCGTTTCACATCTAAGTCAGAGTCGAAGCTCGCGCCGATACCGCCGGCAACGACGCCCATCGCTGCGCTGAGCCAGGCGATATCGAGATAGTTGGCGACCGTCGCCTCCTGCTGGATCTGGGCTGACATGAACTCGGGGTCGATGACGACGAGGCCGCCCAGCAGAATGAAGCCGACCAGTCCAGCGTAGAGCGCGAGCACGGTGATCAGCAGGGTCAGGACGGTCGACAAGTTGTAGTACATCACCACCGTCGCCAGGTTGTCTTTGCGCGGTTCGTCCCAGAGTTTGTGGTTGACGATCAGCCAAGTGACCATGACCAGGATGGCGGCCGCGCCGATCGAGAGCAGCCGCGCGGCGGACAGGTAGGTCGACATCTGCCAGATGGAACTGTAGAAGATACCGAAAGCTCCCGTGGCCGATGCCGCGGCGAGGGCGCCCGAAAGCTTCGGGGCAGTGCGCCACGGGTCGTTGGCTATCGTCATTCCCAGAATCAGACGTGGGCCTCCGGTGATGGTGTGGGCATGCAGCGACTGGCGCTGGGCGTCGTTGCTGTCGGACCAGTCGGACCCGCGGAGCAGAAACCCACGGGTCTTGTCTTCGGGATCCCACGGCACCAGCTTGTTGACCGAGCTCATCAGCACTCTGATGATCCGGCGCTTGGTTGACCATGCACCCAGAGTGGGACAGGACACGATCGCCAGATTGCTGTCGGAATGCACCTCGGCGATCAACGGAGAGCCTTGTGTATGGCGCGGGATCTCGGTGAGGATCAGGACGATGTTGACGTCCGGGTAGTCGGCCCGGATGTCTTCGACAGTACTGAGGTCGAGTTCACTTTCCGGTGTCAATCGGATGGTGTCAGTCGCCGTATGCAGGGTCGTTGTGACCCCATACGCGTCTTGCAGAAGACTTTCGAGGCGCTGCTGGATAGCGGCCGCTCGGCGGCTGGGCAGGCCCGGGTCGGCCACGAGGAGGACTTGTAGGGCGCCTGAAGAGGTGTCGAGCAATTTGATCCTTTTCAGCTCAGTGAGCTGTGAGAGGCTGCAGTGGGTGGTGAGAGGCGGAGGCGTTCAATGAACTCGTCGAGGGCATCGTCGAACTGGCGTCGGCGGTGTTCCTCCCTGAGCAGGTCACTCAGCGCGTTCACCGTGGGATAGTGCGACAAGTCGGAGTCGTCAGCGGGCCTCTCGTAACCTCCTCTCGCTCCTCCGGCGCGATTAGCGCGTAAACTCTTTTACGCTATGTGATCCAGGCTACATCGGCCCCGCGGCAACGGGAACCCCCTGCAAATGTCGCCGCAGACCCCTCGCACTGACCCACAGTGCCTGCTAACTTGATTACATCGTAAACTTCATAGGGGTCGACATGAAATCCGCAGTCAAAGAACTCCAGGACCATACGCAGTGATGGATGAAGTGAAACGCGCGGGCATCATGACCGCCCCCATCCGACGAGCCGTTGCAGCTCTCTTGGTCGGTCTCTTCACCGCGGCCGCCTCCGTGGGCTGTGCCGCCGCAGACACTTCAAGTCCGGATTCCCCGCTCGTGGCCGTGTACCGCGGTGAGGCCGCGTGCGACGGGTGCCCCGCGACGGTCGCACAACGGCTGAGAGCCTCGTTCACCGACGCCGAGGTGGTCTTCATCGGTCGCGGTGAACGTCTGCCGCTGCAGGCCGATTCCCTTGCAGACGTGGATCTCTACGTCCAACCCGGTGGCGGGGATGACATCGACGCTGCCGCCGAAGCGCTGCCCCCTCGATTCGTCGGGGGCCTTGAACAGTATGTTGCAGCCGGCGGTCGTTACCTCGGTCTGTGTATGGGCGCCTACCTGGCGGGGCCGGTGGCCTTCCGCCTCGTCGAATCGGATCTCGACGGTGAGGTCGGCCGTCCCGAATTCCCAGTCACCGACAGCAGAGAGACCGTGGTCGACGTCGCGTGGGACGGTCATCATCGCCAGACATTCTTCCAAGAGGGCGCAGTCCTTCCTCCACCCGAGGATCGCGCCGACGTGTTCGCGCGCTATGGCAACGGCGACATCGCCGCAGCACGCTACGACCACGGTGACGGTATGGCAGGTCTGGTCGGCCCGCACCCCGAGGCTGACCAGACCTGGCTGGACGAGGCGGGAATTGCCGATCCGGACGGAGACGACTGGAATTACGCCGTCCCCTTCGTCGCAGCACTGTTGGATTGACTTCGATACGAGGGCGAAAATCGAGTCTGCGGCAGGTGATCTCTGAATCGGACGGTCGGGGGTCGACGTCAGCGCCGCCATCGCCTCACCAGCCCGCACCGAGGTGGCACGCACCCGACCGCCCGTGTAAGACTACGTAGGCGATTGCTTTTTCAATGATCGCTCGATCTGCGAATTGGCACACCGACTACGACAGCCTCCCCAGAGGAGCGCGGAGGAACCGAAGGAGCTGCCCCCATGACAGAAAATCCTGGGATCATAGGTCATTGGGACATCGATCCCTCACATTCTCGACTGGGATTCTCCACACGCCATGCCATGGTGTCGCGTGTGCGCGGAGCGTTCAATGATGTCTCCGGCTTCGCCGACATCGCCGAGGATCTCGCCGACTCGAATGCCGAAGTCATCATCCAGACCGCGAGCGTCGACACCCGCAGCGCGGACCGGGACACCCACCTGCGCTCGGCTGACTTCTTCGACGTCGACGCCTACCCGGAGATCCGCTTCTTCTCCTCCGCCATCGACGAGGTGGACGAGGGCTCCTATATCGTCACCGGTGAGCTGACGATCCGTGACATGACGAAGACCGTGTCCATCCCGCTCGAGCTCATCGGCGTCGAGTCCGATCCCTTCGGCAACCTGCGCGCCGGCCTCGAGGGCTCGCGCCGCATCGACCGCAAGGACTGGGGCGTGACCTGGAATACGAAGCTCGATTCCGGTGGCGTACTCGTCAGCGACAAGATCACGCTCGAGTTCGAGCTCTCCCTGATCAAGAACGTCGCCGAGGATGCCCCCACCGATGCTCCGGAGAATGCAGCATCGGTGGCCCCAAAGGCAGAACCAGCCAACACGGAGTTCCCTCCCCCGCCACCGGTCAAGCCAGCCGAAACTCCCGCTGACAAGCCGGCAGAGAAGGCGCCAGAGGCTAAGCAGTCGGATGCTCAGTCGTCCGGCGGTGGCCTCGGCAAGCTCTTCGGCCTCCGCTGAGTCCAGCACTACAGTCTTCACCGCGGGTGGAATCGGTACGCGTACCGATCCCACCCGCGGCTACTATTGAGACCAGCACCAAATGACCGGACAGAGGAAGTAGGACTGCCATGGCCAAGCTGACGAAGATGGTTTCCGCCATCGGTTCTCTCAAAGACCTCAACTCCGCCCGCGCCGAGTTCGATGACGCGTCGAAGACCATCCCCGCCGAGGCTGCCTTCCCACCCGCAGACATCCGTCCAGCCGCGGACGGTTCCCACACCCTGGTGCTTCGGGTGACGAATCCCGTAAACCTCGCCGAAGCGGCTCCGCAGGCCACGAGTCAAGGTGACACGTTTGCGGTCATCCACGTTCCCGCCGCCGGTGATTTTGCGGCAGCTCTTGTTTTTAATCCCTCCACTCAGGTCGAGGCAGGTCAGACGTTCGGCACCATCGCCGACGAGGGCGGCTGGCCGGTCGTCGTGGCGATGGCCGAGGAGTTCCTCGGCATCCGCATCGATCACATCGCGCAGCTGGAAGCAGACGCGCTCGGTCGCGTCATCGACGAACTCGGTGGCCTGCAGGTCTACAGTCGCGCCGCTTTCAGCGCTGGCGGTACCGACTTCCTCGAGGGGACGAACAACCTCGATGGAGCAACCACGTCGATCTTCACTGCGGCCGACCCGGTCGATGATGCCGGTCAGACGCGAACCCGTAATCAGCGTGCGGTCGTGCGCGCGCTCGTCCAGGGGTTGAAGTCGGGCGGATTGGTCAAAGATCCGAACAAGGGCGCGGCTGTGCTTGGACATTTCGCTGCCGGGACTCAGCACAATGCTGAGCTGACCACGGGTGAACTCGTTAAGATCGCCAACAGCCTCCGCACGCTGCAAAATGACGACATAGCGGTCGTCACCGTTCCTACGAGATCGCGTCGCGAGGAAGACGGCACAGTCATCATCGATTTCGACCCCGAGGCGGTGCCAGCGCTCAAGAACGCATTGGCCAGCAACGACCTCGCAGACTTCTTCCGATACCTCGTCTCCCTGGGGTACTGAGACGTGCAGTCTCGCATTCGCCGTTTCACTCGTCGTGAGTCGACGACGTGCCACGCCTTTCCACCAGGTCGCGGACGCTTTGTACGATCGACCTGTAGTCCTCGTCCCGGTAGTGGAACGGCTGAGGCCCCCATTTGTGGTCTCGGTTGATCCGGACTTGGCTGCTGGCCCTTGTGACTGTTGACTTCACCATAGACTGAGCGAATCTGCGGTACCGGACAAAGTCTGCATTGGCAGCGACTGCCCTGTCTGCATATTCTTCTGCTTCTGTAGGTCTGACGTTTCGCAGGCTGGACAATGCTTCGGCAATCCCTTCCCCACGCGTCAATCTGCGGTTAGCCTCGCGGCTACCACGTTGCAGCCGTCGCCAGCTGCGACCCAACTTCGCCAGACTGTCGCTTTGCGGGTGCTGGGCACCGTCAACGGCTCCGGCCCACTCGATGTCGAGTAGAATAGTCTTCTCCCACAACCCAGCACCTTTAAGCCCATCAACAAGCTGGATAAAGCCAGACTTCCATCGGTCGAAGTGTTCTTCATCTCCGAATTCAATGAGTCGCGCACCAGCCCGACGTGCGTCGCGGGCGGCACCACAGGACTCGACTTCGATTGAATTCGTCATGGTCGTACCGTCAGGAAACTCCCAGAACCCCCGTCGTTCGTCGACCAAGTCGAGAAGAACGACATCGAGGTCGCTCGCGGTGTGAACGATTCGTTCGAGACCTGAGCCATGGAGATCGTTAGTGACCATTCGCTCCTGGAAAGCGGAGGTCAGTTCACTCAGATCGATTCCTTCTGCCCCGTGCGGAGACTCCAAACTCGTCACCGAGTGCCGGGCCACGTAAGTCACGACCTCGGCTTCAGGCATGAACTCCACAGAATCACGGCTCACACATGAACCGAAGATCGCGACCTTCATCGGCTCGAGTCCTGGTGAACAGCAGAGGCTTCGTCTTCTTGCCGCATACGCTTCCGTTCTTCGTATCGCTCGTCAGCGATCTTACGGGCACGAGAGGCCAGCCTACGACCAGTGAAGTCTTCTGCGGCTGCAATCGATGATGCTCGATCATCCGGATTCGCTGCCCGCAGAACAACCCGCTTCCTACTGGGATTCAATCGCAGCGGTGGAGCATCGGTGATTCGCGGTGCGCTCACTGCCTGAGAGGCCGGTTTGGGCAGAGCCGGGAATTTGGCTTTCGGCATTTCGGCGTCGAAGGATTTGGGCCAGACCTGCTCCTCGGCAGCGGCCAACATCGGAGTCGGCGTCTCTTCGACTTCGTCGACCGTGTGCTGCCGCTTCACATGACGTGCTGGAGCGGCTTTCTTCTTGGTCGGGCGCGCTGCGTGCCGCGGGATGGGATTCTTGATGAGTTCGGGTTCGAGGATGTTGATCTCCTCTTTGACCGCGTTGCTCACCACATCGGCAAGGAGCTTGTCCGCTATGTCTTCCTTGCCCTTGGCAACATTCCACGCCCACCAACGGTACTTCTCAGCGACGGCCTCGGCAGGACCGTTCATGAGGATCTCGCCTCGATGCATCCAGACTGCACGGGTGCACAGCTCCTGAATCACTTTTGCGGCATGATTGACGAGGAGAACCGTTCCGGCTTCGGCGAGGAGTTCGTCCATCGCGCGTTCACTGCGCTCGGCGAAGGTCGCGTCGCCGGTTGACAGGGCCTCGTCAATGAGCAGGATCTTCGGTCGCGCTGCCAAGGCAATGGCGAACCGCAACCTTGCGCCCATCCCCGACGAATAGGTACCCATCGGCCGATGGATTGCCGAGCCCAAGGCCGAAAGCTCAACGACATAGTCAAAGGCCTCGGCCGCCTCCTCGGGAGACAGGCCCATCGCCAGACATCCGAGGCGCACGTTCTCACTGCCCGACAGCGCGGGTTGCAGGGCAGCGCTGACACCGAGCAGAAGCGGCTGATAACGGACGAGAATGCGACCTCGATCCGGTTGCTCGACCCCGGCGACATTGCGCAGGAAGGTGGACTTTCCAGAACCGTTGGCTCCGACGATTCCCACCATCTCTCCTTCGCGGGCAACGAAGTTGATACCACGAAGGGCACGAACCGTGGTCTGGCCCTGGCGGCCGACGACGGCGTTCGTCAAACGCCGCAGCCCCCTTGCTCGGTGGCTGGGGTCATTGGTATTGACGGTATAGCGAACCTGTACATTTTCCGCGATGATCGTGGGGTCATGAAGTTCAGAGTCGACCATAGTTTTCCTCCCCCCGCCAGAAGAACAGGAAGCCGAAGATCAGCAGGCCGAATGCCCAGGCTGAACCGACGATCCACATCTTCGGGTCCGAATCGACTCCGTAGAGCAGAGAATTGCGGACCAAAGTCAGGTATGCGTGCATCGGATTGAACTGCATAACCTCCAGAAGCAACGGGTGCTTGCCCAATCGATCTTCGATGGAGAAGAACACTCCGGACCCGTAGAGCCAGAACCTGCTCATGATCGACATAAAGTTCGTGAGGTCCGGGATCTTGTGTCCAAGACGAGCTAGGAAGCAGGCGAGACCGACGTTGAAGATCGTCTGCAGAATTATGACGGGGATGACGAGGATGACACGCCAGGTGATGACTTCGAGCGGAGGCACGACCGCCAGCACGATGACCATGACGAGCAGTGTCGGCATGAAGTCGAGGAAATTGCGGACCACAGTAGAGATCGGAAGCGCAGCACGGGGGAACTGGAATCCCTTGATCATCGACGCACCCGAGCGGATCGCTCCGGTTCCGCCGGTCATGCACTTGCCGGTGAACCCGAAGAAGAACACTCCGACGACGAGGAAGCCGAGGAAGTTCGGAACTCCTCGAGAAGTCTGCAGAATGAATCCGAAGATGAACCAGAATGCGAGCACCGACAGCAGTGGATTGAGGAACAGCCAGCCGTATCCGAGGATGTTCTTCCGCGTCGAACTCGACATCTTGGCTCGGGACTCGGCGATGATGAAGTGCCGACGGTTCCACAGCGCGGCGAGGTAGCTGCTCAGACTCGTCCGCCGACCGACGGGTACGAGGCCTTCGCTCGAAACGGACGGGATCGAACTCAGCCCAAGGGGGTTCTTTGTCTCACTCATCGCGCATCACTCCCCACGAGTTGGGAATAGACCTGCCCATATCGTCGTCCGATTTCCTTCCACCTGCGAGTTGCAAGAACGTGTGCTCGTCCATTGTCTCCGAATCTGGCTCTCGCGGTGTCATCGGAGGCGAGCTCGGACAGCAGTCCCGCGAGTTCCTGCGGGTTCTCCGGCGGTGTCACCAAGCCAGCGTTGTCCGGAACCAGTTCACGCAGTGCCGGCAGGTCGGAGATGACCACGGGTCGCGCAAGGCCCATCGCTTCGATCGGTTTGATCGGAGTGACCAGACGGCAGACCGGTTCGTCCTTGCGCGGTACGACAATGGCATCGAGCGCAAGTTGGTACTCAATTGCCCGAGCTTGTGAGACCCGGCCGGTGAAGACTGCGTTCTCTCCCAGACCTGCGGCTCGTTCTTTCAGTTCCGGCAGGGCGACACCGTCGCCGGCGATGAGGAGACGCAGGTCCGTGCCCTGGCTCCGGGCCAGGATGACGGCGTCGACGAGGTCGTCGAGGCCCTCATAGCCGACGATCGAGGCCGCCGTTCCAACCCAGATTCCGTCCTCGGGCAGGCCGAGGCCTTTTCGCACAACGGCCGGAGTGCGGGTGACATCAGTGTCGACGACGGCTTCGGAGACCGAATTCGGAATGAGAGTGATGGTTTCGGCCGGCACTCCCCCGGCGATCAGGTGCTCACGCATCGTCTCGCCCAGGGTGATGACTGCGTCGGCCGCCGACGCGACTTCGATCTCCTTGGCCCGCATGAGTGCGAAGCGTTGGCTGTTCCGTCGCGCGGAACGCTCTTCCGGGCTGCTTCCTGCTGCCGCCCACGTCTCTTCCAAGACACCGCGGACTTCGTAGACCCATGGCAGGCCCGCTGCCTTCGCGGCCGCACCAGTGGCCAAGCCGTTGACGTAGTGCGTGGTGGTGTGGAGGATCTCTGCTCCGCGTTCGTGCGCTTCAGAAGCGATGTGATTCGCCTGCTCGCTCAGCCGTTCGGATGGCGTGGGCCGCGGTCTCAATGGCACGTCGCGGATATATCCGACTCCGTCGACGACTTCGACCGGCCCCTGGCTCAGTCGTCCGATGGTGACGGGATACGACGGGCGGGTGACCGCAGCCACTTGGTGGCCAGCATCCCGCAGAGTGGTGAGGATGGCATGTGAGCGGTAGGCATAGCCGGAGCGGGTATGCGGCAGGGAGTTCGTCAGCACGTGCAGAACCGTCGGCTGCCGACTTCGATCACGTTCCGCATTACCGCGTGCCCGGCGAGCCGTGATGTGGCTGGAAACCTCCGGCCACCAATGAGGCTGCAGACATTGTCGCTCATCGAGCAGTCGTGTCCGCCGAGCGCCGTCAGGCAGAACTGCGATGGCTTCGTCGATGTGCCCCTTGGTCCACTCGATACGTGAGCTCAGTGCGCGTGCACCGGGAATAGCAGCTGCGATCGACTCGGCTTCGTCGAGGAGGCCCAGATTGAGTGCGATCTCACCGAGAAGGCGTGAAGGCGAAGGAGAGCCGGCAACCAATGACTTCGCCGTCGTCTCTTCTCCGAGCAGCCACGCAGAAGCCGCCCGGCTGGCGTCGCCCGGCAGGCGTCCGAGTGCATGTCCGACGAAACGCGAGGCTGGTCCCGGCAGTCGACGTGCCAACTGCATACCGAAGAACACGCGGTCGTCGTTGATATGCCCGGCCGTGGTCAGGGCAACGTTCGTCAGCTGTTGGGCGAGGAAGCGCAGGTTCACGACACCACCTGCTCGAGGACGCGTTCGTACGTGCGCCCCATTGCGGCTGCCGAAGCATGTCGAATCACCCAGTCACGCGGGTTCATGCCCGCGGGGGGATTCATTCCGAATTCCTCACCGGCTTCTATTCGCGATCGCATCCGCGTCATTGCCGCTGCCACTGACTCGGTGTCTCCGGGGACCGCAACTTCTCCTGCCGAGGTGCCCGTGATGATGTCGGCGGCCTCACCGGCGACGACACCGAGGACTGGAATTCGACGAGCCATCAGTGAGTAGAGCTTTGACGGCACTGTGCATTCGTAGGAGTCGAGTGAGCTGAGGCTGACCAGCCCGGCATCTGCCCACTCCCAATGGGCCGCCAGTTCGGCGCCTGCGATCTGGGGATGGAATTCCACCGGCACCCCATTTGCGGCAGCGACGGCCTTGAGTTCGACAGTGTCGACGCCGCCGCCGACGATGCGCAGTCGCACACCCTCGGTGCGGGCCAGTGCACGAATCGAGGTGCTGAGGTCCTGGGAACGTCCGACAGTGCCCACATACAGCAGGTTGAGTCCATTGCGGTCGGCAGCAGTTCTGCCCGTGGCATCGACCCCGGTAGGGCTCGTCTCCACCGCGGGAGGAACGAGGGGAATCGCCCCCGTGGCGGTCAGCCCGGACGCACCTTCCAATTCCGCCAGCGATACTCCGCTGCGGACGACCTCGGCGGTCACCCCACGCTGTTCCAAACGACGTTTGAAACCCTCCGTAGTGACGACGACGACCGCCGCGCGCCGTTGAGCACGGGTGAGCAGGTCCGGCAGAAGGCGATGTTCGAGACGCTGCGTCAGCGTTCCGGGAAGATACTTACCAACAGCTCCCGTCACCAGGTTCATCTCCGAAATGAGGTCAGGCCATGCATCCCGGACTTCAGCGATATGCGGCACCCGCAGCAGTCGCGACAGAGTGTCGCCGGCCAACAGAAACGGCAGTGCCGGAGTCGTGGAGACGATGACATCGGGGCGCATTCTTCCCCGCAGCCGGTCGATGACTACCGACATCGCACCTGTTGCCGACACCGTCTGGTCGAGCAGCTGACGAGCCATCGACGATCCGCTGTGCAGGTACGGCACGCGGAGGATCCGCTCACCGTCGATTCCGGTGTCCCAGGTACCGCCGAGGCGCACGTCGACTCGACGGCGCCCCCGCCCGACATTCGAGCCGAAGAAACCGTTCCGGTCGGAATACGGGTAATGCGGGTGCGGTGCCACCGTGATGACGTCGTGTCCTGCGGCGCGCAGATGGTCGACGAGGATGCGCCACCGTCGCTGCGGTGCGCCGACCTCGGGATAGTAATAATGACTGAGCAGAACGATTCTCATGCGGTGACCGCCTCCGTACGGGCTCGACGGTTCAACCACATGGGCAGAAGCGCGTAGAGGGCGAGCAATCCGACCCAGAACACATGGGCCGGGTACGTCGTCGCCGTATTTCCGCTGATGAGGGTCGGAACGGCCATAATGCAGGCAAGGACGCTCAGCGCGGCGTGGAAAAGCGAAACGGAGCTGTGCGGCCACCCTGCCTGCTGAATCCGCTGGTAGATGTGTTCCCGGTGAGGCAAGAGAATGTTCTCTCCTCGGAAGAGGCGCAGGACCAGAGTGAGTCCGACGTCGAAGAAGACGAAGATCATCGGGGCGATGATGACGACGATCGGTACGCCCTGGACGAATAGCCAGACTGCGAGAGCGAAGACGGCCGCTCCGATTCCGTAGCTGCCCGTGTCTCCGAGGAATGCCTTGGCCCGACCGAGGTTGAACGGGAGGAAACCGACAGCAGCACCGGCCAGCGCCAGAGCGAGCAGAGCGATATCGTTCTCACCCACCCAGGAGCCGACGAAAGCGAACCATCCGGCTGTGACGATGGTCCATTCGGTGACATAGCCGTTGAGTCCGTCGACGAAGTTCACGGCATTGACTGTAGTCACTCCGATGACGGCGAAGGCGATGACGTGGGCGATTCCCTGTGTCGAGAACATGGCGATGATCGCGCTGAACAGCAGAGCCAGGATAACCTGTCCGATCAGCCGTCCGGCGGGGCGCAGGGAGTCGAGGTCGTCGCTCATCCCGATGGCCGAATAGCACCAGGTCAGCACCAGGAAACCGACTGGCAGGAGGACGCCGCCGAGGCCGAAGACCCCGTCTTCGCTGACGCTCCAGACTATGGCGAGAATCGTGGCTACGGAGATTCCGCAGCCGATGGCAATTCCCCCGCCGCGGACGGTCGACAGCGTATGCGAGGAACGGTGAGAGGGGACATCGACGACCCCCGCTCGGCGCAGCAGCGGAAAGGCGACGAGGGCGCTGAGAACCGTGACCACCGCGGCCACAACCAGGATCACCAGCGACTGCAGACCCATCAGAGGCCGACTCCGGTGTCATGAGGATCTGCTCCCGGCTCGGAGGCTTTTGCTGACGTCGTTGCCGGTTCGATGGCCGCCGTCGCGTCTTCGGTGACCGGGACCGCCTCGGAGTCGAGGAGGCTCGTCAAGCGCTCCTCGAGGACCGATCTGTGAGTGAATACCTGCGGGTCACGAGATTCGGCGACCAGAGCACCGAGCTTCTCCAGATCGATCGGAGCAATCGGGACCTGAGTGATCAGCGGATGATTGGGTCTGCTGTCGACTTCACCCGGCGACAGCAGCGCTTCAGTGAGCTTCTCCCCCGGGCGCAGACCGGTGTACACGATCTGCGCATCGCTGCGGCCCGACAATGCAATCACGCGCCTGGCAAGGTCAGCGATGCGGATCGGTTCGCCCATGTCGAGGACCAAGGTCTCTCCGGGGCCACCAATCGCCGCAGCCTGCAGAACGAGCTCACACGCCTCATCGGCAGTCATGAAGTAGCGAGTGACCTCGGGATCGGTGACCGTGACGGGATCACCAGCCGCGACCTGAGCCACAAAGGTCTCAAGCACGGACCCCCGGGAACCAAGAACATTACCGAAGCGCACTGACATGTAACGCTGTCCGCTTTCCGCAGCAACAGAGGCGATCGCCCGCTCGATCGAAAACTTCGTCCGTCCTAGCACCGACGTCGCACCTGCAGCTTTGTCGGTGGAGATATGGACGAAGGCATCGACGTCGTGAGCTACCGCCGCGTTGAGCAGATCGAGACTGGCTCCGACGTTCGTGCGCACTGCCTGTTCCGGGAATCGTTCAAGGAAAGTCAGGTGTTTGAGCGCCGCTGCGTGGAAGATGATGTCCGGCTTCGACTCGGCGACTAGGGCATCGATGAATGCCGGATCTCGCAGATCGCCGAGGACGAGGTCATCACTGGTCAACAAGGCTGAACCTTCGAGACCGAGCTCGGTGGCGTGCAAACCGGATTCATCCCGGTCGGTCATGATGAGTCGGGACGGATCGAAGCGGGAGACCTGACGGCACAGCTGTGAGCCGATGGAACCACCTGCTCCGGTGACGAGTACAACCTTGCCGGTGATCGCCGAGGCGATGTCGTCGATATTCGTCGAGATCGGTTTGCGTCCGATGAGATCTTCTAGGCTGACATCGCGGAAACTTCCGTGACGCAGGTCGGCAACGCCATGCGCGTCCGGCTCGGGACGGGCCAACGCGGAGTCCGAGAGCTTCGGCATGATCTTGATCTCGACTGGCCGGGATTCGAGACGCGAAGCGATTCGGGAGAGTTCCTCGGGAGGCATATCAGAGATCGCAATGATGACGGCCCCAGCACCTGTGCGATCAACATGGGTGGCGATGTCATCGATCGGTCCGAGCACGCGAGTGCCGTTGTAGCGCAGATGCCGCTTGGCAGGGTCGTCGTCAACGATGCCGACAGCGACGAATTCGTTGTGCGAGTCCTGAGCGATCATGTCTAGAGCGAGCATGCCCTGGTTTCCTGCGCCGACGACGATCGTGGGCCGGGACGCACCGGACGTGGTGAGGCTGCGTTGCCTCATGTTGCGGCGAATCCAGTTCTCGAGGCTCTTGACTACGACCATGAGCGCTCCCGCCGTGATGGGGACGCTGGTCGGGATGAGTAGCTGACTGGCGAGGACAAACTCGGTCACCCACATGATGCCGACGCCCACAGCAACCGTTCCCACAATGGCAGCGAATTGATCGGTCGAGCCACGCCTGTAGCGTCCGCGGTAGATCGCCAGAGGCCCGCCGATAAGGAATACGATCAGGCCAATCACCGAACAAACGAACATGCCTAGCACATTTACGAGATGGGTGTGGAAGTCGTATCGCACCAGCGTCATTGCTACGACGAGAAATGCGAATATGAGACCGTCTAAGAGTGACAGCGCCATGGCTCTGCCGCGCCGCCTCATTGGGGTCTGTGAGGGAGAGGGCCCGGAGTTGCTTCCCACTGTCCTCTTTTCGTCCGACTTTCATGTACCTGTGGATGCCGACTGGACCGTCGCTCCTCAGACATAACTCGTCAATTGTACTATCCGGCGCGCCCGCCGCCGCTCACCAGCGAACCATCAATTCCCGGACCTGCAGCGGCTGAACAATCGTTAGATAAATTGCGCGCGCCAGTGACATTCGCAACAGCGCCCCCGAATCATCAAACCGTCATACTATAGGAGTCTAAAAATACATGCACCGTCGCAATGGGCTATTCACAAAATGTTCATCATTGTCCAGTTGTCGTTGGCCGGTGTCCCTTCAGCCCAATCCGGCTCTTCGTAATTGAGAGTGTAGATCGGTGATTCCAGGACACGGCGAGTCGCTGCGCGGATAGACGTCGAGGTCTTCCGATGATGGAAGTTCTCACACAATCCATCCGAAAGACCTCGACGTGGCCAAGCCTACTTTCTCGACCCCTGACCTCACGACATTCTGCCG
>NZ_FXYX01000034.1 GCF_900169265.1 Brevibacterium iodinum ATCC 49514 | reverse complement strand
CACCAAAAGGGGGTGGGTCACCGCCAGGTTGAGTCACGATCACGGGATGGAGAGGCCAACACCTACTCTGCCAGCCGGTCCCAGACCAGCCACTACCAAGACTCACAGCCGTCAGGTAGCAATTGGGAAGGAAGAGGGCGGGAAGCGAACGAATCGCTTCCCGCCCTCTGTCGGTGCATCGATCAGATCAGATGCGCAGACCCGAGTGGTCGACTGGAACGGCGGGGCCGTTCGACGTCGTGATCGTGGCCTTGCTGATGTAGCGGCCCTTCGAGGAGGACGGCTTCAGACGCAGGATCTCTTCGATCGCAGCATCGAAGTTCTCCTGCAGAGCTTCCTCGGAGAAGGAGACCTTTCCGATGATGAAGTGCAGGTTCGAGTGCTTGTCGACGCGGAATTCGATCTTTCCGCCCTTGATGTCGCTGACGGCCTTGGCGACATCCATGGTCACGGTTCCGGTCTTCGGGTTCGGCATCAGGCCACGGGGACCCAGCACCTTACCGAGACGACCGACCTTGCCCATCATGTCGGGGGTCGCAACAGCGGCATCGAAGTCGGTGAACCCTCCGGCCACCTTCTCCAGCAGGTCATCGGAGCCGACGTAGTCAGCACCTGCTTCACGGGCAGCTTCTGCACGGTCGCCGGCAGCGAACACCAGGACCCGAGCGGTCTTACCGGTACCATGCGGAAGGTTGACGGTGCCGCGCACCATCTGGTCCGCCTTGCGGGGGTCAACACCCAGGCGGAGAGCGACCTCGACCGTGGCGTCGTACTTCGCCACGTTGGTCTCTTTGGCCAGGGCGATCGCCTGAGCCGGTTCGTAGTTCACATCTGCGGCGATCTTCTCAGCCGCGGCCTGATAGGCCTTCGAACGCTTTGCCATCTGCTTTACTCCTTGCAGTCGTGGTGTGGGCTGCGTGGGCCCTGCCACTGTGTGGGATGAGGTCTCAGACCTCGATGTCGGTGGTGATGCCCATGGAACGCGCGGTTCCGGCGACGATGCGGTCGGCCTGATCCAGAGTGTTGGCGTTCAGGTCGGGCATCTTCGTGGTGGCGATCTCGCGCACCTGATCGGCGCTCAGGTGAGCGACCTTGACGGTGTGCGGAGTAGCCGAACCCGACTTCACTCCGGCGGCCTTTTTGATCAGCTCGGCTGCCGGCGGGGTCTTGAGCACGAAGTCGAACGAACGATCTTCGTACACGGTGATCTCGACGGGAACGATGTTTCCGCGCTGGGATTCTGTGGCGGCGTTGTAGGCCTTGCAGAACTCCATGATGTTGACGCCGTGCTGGGCAAGCGCCGGACCGATCGGAGGAGCCGGGTTAGCGGCACCTGCCTGAATCTGGAGCTTGACGAGGCCGGCTACCTTTTTCTTGGGAGGCATGTACGGTCCTTAATCTTGAGGTTTCGATGTGCCAGACATATACAGCACATCGTTCGAAAGCGGCCTTCCGATAAGGGCCGCAATCAAACCACACCAGTATTCCATGCGCGCCCACCCGCGGGCAAATGCTCGTGAGGGGCATCACCCGATCGTCCTCTCGCCGAGGCGGGCCAACGTCGCCGGCTGATGTGGCCATTTCGGCGCGACCACCTCGGCTCCGTCGTTCAAGCGCGAGCCCGGATATCGCCCCGCAGACGGTTCGATGACTGCGCTCAGCCTTGATCGACACAATCCCTTCCCCAACGAGACAATCCCCTCGCCGAGGCGGCCGAGCCAGTGAACTCGGGAACGCGGGAACGCCGAAGGGGCCCGGAGAATTCCGGGCCCCTTCGGTCACGATCGCACCGAGGCGATCAGTGAAACCATATGGCGATCAGAGCTTCGAGACCTGATCGAAGCCGAGTTCGACGGGAACATCACGTTCGAAGATCGACAGCAGCACGGTGAGCTTCTGCGATTCGGGACGGATCTCCTGGATCGTCGCGGGGTGGCCCTCGAAGGAGCCCTCCTTGACGAGCACGGACTCGCCGACCTCGAACTCCACCTCGGTGATGGGCGCGGACTTCGCAGCGGCCTCGGCGGCGGGGCCTTCGGCAGCGGCGGCTTCGGCCTGGCGCTCTTCGAAGATCGGGGCGAGCATCGAGAAGACCTCGTCGATCGACAGCGGAGTCGGGTCGTAGGCGTTGCCCACGAATCCGGTGACACCCGGAGTGTGGCGGACGGCGCCCCACGACTCGTCGGTCAGTTCCATGCGCACGAGCACGTAGCCGGGGATGCGCACACGACGGACCTGCTTGCGCTGTCCGTTCTTGATCTCGACGACATCTTCCATCGGCACCTGCGACTCGAAGATGAACTCTTCGAGGTTGAGGCTGACGGTGCGGTTCTCGAGGTTCTGCTTGACGCGGTTCTCGTAGCCTGCATAGGAGTGGATGACGTACCAGTCACCCTCCTGCATGCGCAGCTCGGCCTTGAACTCTTCGGCCGGGTCGATCCCGTCGGCAGCGGCGACGTCTTCGGCGGCATCGCCCTGCTCGCCGTCGGCTGGGTCAGCCGAATCGGCTTCGTCAGCGGAGTCAGCAACGTCTGCGGAGTCAGCGTCAGCGGACTCGACGGGGGCGGTCGCCTCGGCGTCGTTGGGCCCTTCTTCGGTTTCGGGCACCACAGCGGCACCCGACTCTTCGGGAGTGACGTCCTGGGTCTCAGGGGTCTCCTGCTCAGGTGAGTTGGTTTCCGACACCGATCAATTCCTCGCTTCGCGTTTTGTGATTCCCGGTAGGGAGTGAAGTTTGAGCTTGGTGTGGTTCACGGCTGAGGCCGTATCACCACAGGGGCCACAGCGGAGTTCCGCCGAACACCCAGCCGACGAGCTTGCCGAAGACCAGGTCGAGGCCCGTGACGAGAAGCATCATGAACAGGATGAAGCCCAGCACGACGAGCGTGTAGTTGAGCAGCTGCTTCCGGGTCGGAGTGACGACCTTCTTGAGCTCTGCCACCACTTCGCGGAAGAACTGCAGGATTCGTCCGAAGAATCCGAGCTTCTTTGGACCGGAGGCACTGTTGGGTGCGCTGCCAGTCTGCTTTGCCGGTGTGTCGCTCACACATCCTCACTCGGTCGGTTTCGTTTGGCTTCACAATTGTTCGTGCCGGTCGAGGACGGCGCCTGGCCGATGAGACTTCGGCAGAGTCAACTGCGCAGGGGTGACAGGACTCGAACCTGCAACCTACGGTTTTGGAGACCGTTGCGCTACCAATTGCGCCACACCCCTCTGATCGGACTTGAGCGATCGTGTCGATCCCTGTGGTGTCCGACCACGAGAAACGAGCATACCGTGCTCGACCGTTATTCGTCGAACCGAGGGTCGAAGCAATGTGTCGAACGTGTCGACGCTCACTCACCCACCGGTTCATCGACAGGTGGCTGGCCCACGAGCGGCCTGGGTTCGGGGAACCGCACCCAGGGGTCGATCTGCACCTGCTTGTCGGGTGTGACGGTGATGGTCTGCACGTCGATGGGGCGCTTCGTCTCATTGTCGACGCGGATGATGCTCAGCTCCGCATTCATCTTCAGCGGTCCCGGAGTCAGCGCATTCGCCAGGGCTCCCCCGGTCGTCGAGCTGGAGTACCGTGTTCCGGAACCGAAGTTCTCCGGTCCGACCTGTCGGTGCCAGTGTCCGCTCAGAGCGTAGTCGGCGCAGCCCGACCGCAGACTCGGTGCGCCGACAGCCGGATCGTGGATGAGCATGATGTCGAAATCGGCCGCGCAGGCTTCGTCGCGCAACCGCTGGGCATACTGGTCGGCGGTGAGGTCCGTCTCCAGCTGCGGGCCGGACCCGAACACCGTGCGGCGCGGGTCGGCGGCACCGAAGAACCTCACCCCGGCCATCTCCGCGGCGGAGTCCTCGAGCACGTTCCACCCGCGGGCCCTCGCGTGCCGCGTCGTTCCCATGGAGTCGTGGTTGCCCTTGACCATCATCCGCGGCAGCTTCTCCGGCAGTTCGTCGTCGAGCACGTCGAGGCAGTAGTTCTCCGCCGTGGTTCCAGTCATGGAGATGTCTCCGCCGTCGATATAGGCATCGGCTCGACTCATTCCCGCGACCGCACCGACGACGCGGGCCATGCCGATGTTGCAGTGGATATCTGAGCCGTAGACGAACGTGGTCACGCCCTTCCGGCCTTCGCCTACACCGCCGTCGCCGCTGCCGACAGCGGGTGCGCCGACTCCCGCAGGCGGGACGAGTCCCCGATCGGTCCAATTGCCGGAGATCGGACGGTCGTTCCATTGCGTACGCAGGGTCTTGAGAACATCGTCGTAGAAGGCATCGTTGTCGTCAGCGAAGTCCTGCACCGCCCCGAACGCAGTGTCGATGATCCCGCCGAGGCGGCCCGTGACCTGGGATCCGGCCAGGGGTGTGCCCTCGAACGCCGGATCGGCCGAAATCGGCTTCGGACGGTTGAGCACAACGGCACCCAAGCCGGTGAGGACGAGCACGAGCACCAGCCCGATGCCGAGGAGCTCCTTGCCCGCGAAGGCCCGGATGATGGTGTCGACCCGGGTGGGCCCGAGGAAGAGGGCCAGACCGACGAGGCCCCCGGTGATGATGCACACGGCCAACGCCCATCGCGTGAGGATCTCCCGGCTGAGTCCGTCGATGACCTGGTCGATCTGCGCCTGCGGGGCCGAGAACAGCGAAGCGTAGGAGGCGATGTCGCCGCCGAGGGCGTCGACGGTTCCCCCTCCGGGGTCGGCCACCTCCGCGGGATCGGCCGCAGGTCGCTCGTCGTCACCGGAATCACCGGACACGGGGATCTCACCGATGTCGACGTGCAGTCCCAGACCGAGGGGGATGACATCCTCGGTGGGGACGAGCAGTCTGCCCAAGGGGCCGAAGTCGACGGTGAGCCGGGAGTCCGCGGTGACCCGGTACTGCGCCTCGTGCGGGCCGAAGGTGAGATCGGCCCGCGAGGTGAACAGCGCCCAAGGCAGGGTCACAAGCGCAACCGCCGCCAAGGTGATGACGAGTGCGGTGATTCTCCGTCGTGATGACACGGCCACCAGTCTAAGGACGTTTCCCGTCGTCGATGGAGCAGCCGATGAAGGTCGGTTCGGGTTCCAGGGTGATGCCGAAGGCGTCCTCGACGCCGGCGACGACGGTCGACGCGAGATCGATCACATCGGCCGTGCTCGCGTGTCCCCGATTCGTCAGTGCCAGGGTGTGCTTGGTCGACAGCGACGCCAGTCCCTCGCCGAGGCTGAAGCCTTTGGAGAACCCCGCGTGCTCGATCAGCCAGGCCGCTGAGGTCTTCGTCTTCCCTTCGATCTTCGCTCCGCTGAGCGGGTCGGTCACCGGGTAGCGAGGAGCCTCGGCGGGCAGAATCTCGGCGTTCTCGACGATGGGGTTGGTGAAGAAGGATCCCGCCGACCAGGAGTCGTGATCGGCTGGGTCGAGGACCATGCCCTTCGACCGGCGCAGCGCAATGACGTTCTCGCGCACCCGTGCGGCCGGGACGCGGGTGCCGATCTCGACGTCGAGGCTCGAGGCGAGCTGAGCGTAGCGCACCGGCAGCGACTCGTCGCTGCGCTGGAGGTCGAAGGTCACCGAGAGCACGACGAACTGCGGGGTTCCGGCCGCCAACTGGGCGCGTTTGAGCGCCGAGGTGCGGTAGCCGAATTCGAGTTCGACTGCGGTGAGGTGGCGGATCTGACCGGCCACCCGGTCGAAGACCTCCACGGAGGAGATGAGCTCGCCGACCTCCGTGCCGTAGGCACCGACGTTCTGGATCGGGGTCGCACCGACCGACCCGGGGATCCCGGACAGTGCTTCGAGTCCGGACAGCCCCAGGTCGAGGGTGTGGGCGACGAAGGCGTCCCAGTCCTCCCCCGCCTCGGCGGTGACCCGGGTGTCGGTCGTCGTGGTCTGGGTGGTCTCCACTCCGGTGGTCCGGACCACGCAGACCGCACCGTCGAATCCGGCATCGGCGATGAGCAGGTTCGATCCGCCGCCGATGAACAAGACGCGGGTCCGTTCCTGACCGCTGAGTTCGAGCGGGTGGGCGGCGCAGAAGTCGAGCAGTTCGTCTCGGGTGTTCGCGACAGTGACCTGCGGGGCCGGTCCGCCGAGGCGGAAGGTGGTGAAACTGGAGAGTTCCTGCCGGTGGGCTTCGGTCACGCTGAGATCCGAACCTGCGTGCGGCTGAGGACATCGGCCTCGCCGGACTTCACGGAGATGTCGATGCGGGCCGTGCCGACGGCGGGGTCGACGGCACCGACGGTGGCGGTGAGCTTGAGCGAGGTCGTCGGGGTCGCCGGTGATCCGGTATCGGCGTCGGGGACGACGACGGGGGCGGAGAAGCGGGTCCGGTAGTCGACGATCGCACCGGGGTCGCCGAGCCATTCGGCCACCGGAGCGATGACCGCCGCCATCGAGAGCATCCCGTGGGCGATGACATCGTCGAGGCCGACTTCGCGG
The DNA here is from genome assembly GCF_900169265.1 of Brevibacterium iodinum ATCC 49514. Classification (GTDB taxonomy): domain Bacteria; phylum Actinomycetota; class Actinomycetes; order Actinomycetales; family Brevibacteriaceae; genus Brevibacterium; species Brevibacterium iodinum. The sequence goes on along the minus strand of NZ_FXYX01000034.1, from coordinate 12,940 downwards.
GCGAAGCGTTCGTTCCAGTGGATCGGATTGTGATCGCCCGAGGCTGCGGCATAGTCGACGAGGGAGGCACGCGACAGTGGGATCTCGGATTCCACGACTGTGTCTCCGATGGTCAGTGTGGAGAAGTCGATGGCGCTCATTCTCCGTCTCCTCTCACGACGATGGTCGAGGTCACGGTGACGACGGGCTGCTCCGCGACATCGGTGATCTCGGTGCGGGTGGTGATCATGGCGTTGTTTCCGGCGGCCCGGACTCCGTCGACATGGGTGAGCGCGGACAGGACGTCGCCGGCGACGATGGGACGGGTGAACGAGAACTGTTCGGAGCCGTGGACGACCTTCGAGAAGTCGATGCCCGAATCCGGGTCGGAGATATAGGCAGCTTCCGATTTCTGCGCGATGATCACAGCGAAGGTGGTCGGGGCGACGACGTCGCGGTAGCCCAGCGCGGTGGCCGCCTCGGCGTCGAAGTGGTAATCGGCCTTCGCTCCGGTGGCGAGCGCGAATTCCGCGATCGCCTCCCTGGAGACCTCATAGGGCTGAGGCAGGGAGAACGTGGCCCCCTGCTTCTCCGTATTCACCGGCATATGCGCTCTCTCTTCCACTGGGGTCGGTATCGACACCAGCCTAAAGCACGGCCTTAGGATGAGGCTCACCGGCGAGGAATTGATCGCGCGTTCGTATCCGGTTCACACAATTGCTGCACCATCGGGCTCGCTGCACGCACTCCACACCGGCGGCATCTGCTCCTACAGTTCCTCGGCCACCCCTCACCGTTCCTCGCATAACCTCCTGGTGCGGCCGGTGGATGTGCGAGGAGCGGTGTGGGATGGTCACTTCCCTGCCTGAAACTCAGGTGACGCTGAGCCCGGATGTGCCCGAATCGCCACAGGTGTCGCCGGATCCGCACACCGAACCGGTCTTCGCGGCAACCGACCGTGGCAGAATCGTGGTGTATCGACAACGCTTGTGATCGCCTGAGCGCGAAGGAGAAACACGATGACCCCGATTCGCCGGTCTACCTGGGTGCCCCGCCTGCTGACGGCGGCCGCTGGAACCGTTCTCGCCTTGTCCCTGACCGCTTGCGGAGGCTCCGGAGGGGACAAGCCCGCCGAGGATGAGAAGTCCGAAGCGGTGCAGACGGAGAAGGGAGGATTCGGCGGAGGTGCCGTCGAATCGAAAGAGGCCGACGCCCCTGGATCCGAACCCGCCGAGGCGGAGCCGACAGACACGAAATCGACCGATCCGTTCGCCGATGCTGCGAAGACGACGAACTGGGCCAGCGACGACGGGATGAAGATCGACAAGAAGGGCAATGGGGTCGTGCCGGCCTCATCGATCGAGGCCGACCTCATCGACCTGTTCGAGAACAAGCTCGATTGGAAGGTCAAAGAAGCCAAGTGCGATTCCGATATGGAGCTCCGCGAATGGTACGGCTTCAAATCGTGCCAGGTCACCGTCAAAGACAAGGACGCCTACAAAGGCAGGAAGAAGTACTTCGGCACCGTGAAGATCGTCGATCACAAGGATCAGATGATCAAGTACGAACTCATGTTCCCCGGCATCGACAAGGAAGACTTCGACTTCAAGGACTGATCACCGAGGCGGCCCCGGCCCCGGTCATCGATCGGTTCCTGAGATTGCGACTGCACACTTATCGTCGCCCGTACGACCTCCGTCCGTGCGGGCGACGAATCGTCTCCGCGGATGTCCGGACGAACCGGTGATGACAACGCTGCCGGTCGCCTCGGCGAGGGATCGGCTCTCCCCGTCCACGGCACGATCGGAACGCTCAGCCGAACCCGGGGCCGCAGTCTCCGAGCTCGGGGCGCTGCCCGGCTCGTCCAGGGCCTCTCGGATGATCCGGCGCGGATCGTACTGTCGCGGATCAAGCGGTCTCCAGTCCTCGGTGCCCATCGATTCGGCGGCCCGAGTCCGCGCCGTGTCGACCTGGGCCCGGAGCAGACGGGCGAACTCGCCCAGCTTCTGCGCGTAGTGGGGCAGCCGCTGCGGGCCGATGACGAGGGCAGCGAAGATGCCGACGATGATCAGTTTCTCGGAACTCAGGCCGAACATGTCCGAGTCCTTTCCGTTGGCGTGATCGGCACTCGACCAGACCGTTCCTCCTCCGCGTGCGGACCGCCGACCATTCGGTCGTACCCTCGGGCCCGGTCGTGGATGAACGCGATGACGAGCGCAGCGAGGAAGAGCAGCGCCATCGGGGCCGCGACGAAGAACATGGAGAGCACGTCGGCGGCCGGGGTGATCAGTGCGGCGAAGACCACGATGGCCACTCGCCAGGCCTTCGCGATCGATCGCGCAGAGAGCAGGCCGATGAAGTTGAGGACGACGAGGAAGACCGGGAGGACGAAGGCGACGCCGGTGGCGATGACGATCTTGAACACGAAGTCGAAATAGTAAGACGCCTGCAGAAAGGTGCTGTCCTCGCTCGAGGCGAACGAGGTGAGCACCTCGACCATCCGCGGGAAGATGTACAGGCCGGTGAGGCAGCCTACGACGAAGAGCGGAAGTGCGGCGCCGAGGAAGCCGAACGTGTACTTCTTCTCCTTCGCGGTCAGCCCCGGGGTGAGGAATCCGAAGGCCTCCCCCAGCCACACCGGGCTGGAGAGGACGATCCCGGAGTACACAGCGATGCGCAGCTGAAGGTCGAATGCGCCGGTGACGCTGTCGTAGTTGAGTGAAGCGCTGCGAGACTCGGCGAGCTCGGTGATCGGGGCCCGGAGGACGTCCATCACGAAGTCAGAGGTGAGATAGCCGGTGACCGTGCCGATGATCAGCGCCACTGCCGCGCGCACAGCCCGTTTCCGCGCCTCCTGCAGGTGCGCGGACAGCGGCATCTTCTCCGCGGCGGCGCTCATGAGCGGGGTTCCGTCTCATCACCCGCCCGTGAGTCGGATGATTCGTCCTTGAGGATGCGCACAGACTGCCCGAGGCTCTTGGCGAGTGCAGGCAGCTTGGCTGCGCCGAAGACGAGGATGATGATGGCGAGGATGACGAGGGCGTGCCAGCCCGTGAGGTTGTGCAGCATGATGGTGAGCCTTTCTCGGAGTTGTCAGGGCTTTTCGCGGTCGCCGTCGGGTGGAGCTTGTCCGGCACCGCCGCCTCCCGGGGCTGCGCCGCCGGTCGGTTCGGTGTCGGTGTCGACGGGAACATCGAGCGTGGCGGTGTATCCGGAATCCCTGTCGCCGCTGATCGTGGCGAGTTGCTGCTCTCCTCCGTCGTCACCGAAGACGTTGTCGTCGTCGAGGGAGATGGCAGAGAGGTTCTTCGCCGATCCGTCGTAGGTCTCGAGAGCGAAGACTGCATTGCAGGCGTCTTCGGGCAGGGCCATCTGCGAGGTGGCGATGGCGTTCTCGGCATCGGTGATCGAATCGACGTCCGGGTAGACCTCGAAGTGGATGTGGGTCCAACGGCCGGAGTAGCAGCCGGGGAAGACGGAGGTGAAGGTGACTTCTCCTGCTGCGTCGGCGACCTGGACGCCTCGCAGCCAGGTCGCGTCTTCGACGCCGTCGGAGTACATCGAGTAGCGGCCCTGAGCGTCGCAGTGCCAGGCGTGGACGGCGGCGCCTTCGAATGGAGCATTGTCACCGGCCATATCGGTGGGTGACCTTGAGGGTGAATGTCAGGGGCACACCGTCGACGGTGTCGGTCCCGTCGATGTTCGAGCGGATGTCCGAACGCACGATTCCGGAGTCTTCGAGGATGTCCGGTCCGTTCGATCCGTCCGCCGGATACGGACCGGCCGTCTCGTCGGGGATCTCGGTGACCGATCCGCTGCCGCTCGAACTCGATTGCGTCGATCCCTCGGCCCCGGAGGTGCAAGCGGCCAGGGCCATGGTGCCGACGCCGGCGCCGACGAGCCCGAGAACTCCTCGCCGGCTGAACAGGGTGCGGATGTCGAAGGAGGCGCCTTGGTCGACGACCTCTTCGTCGGGACGGTCGAGGAGCCTGCCTTCGTAGGCGGGTCCGTTGGGGGTCTGGTCCGGTTCGGGTACGTGAGCCATGAGCTGTCCTGCCTTCGATGATGTGTGATGACACCATCGTGGTGACCGGCTCTGGCGTGGGACTGTGGCGTTTCTGGACCGCGGCTGTGGATGCTCAGTCGGTTTGTGTTCCGTCCCACCAGTCGAGGACTCGCCGGGCTTGCAGGGTCACCCATTTCGAGTGTTCGCGGACCGGAGCGTCGACGTGGAACCAGACGTCGGCGTCAAGGCGATGGTCCTGAGTCCAGGTGCCGTCGTCCGAGCGTCTGTCCCTGACTATGCCGACCGCCTCTTCCATTAGCGGGGGCGCCCCGCAGGATGAGTCGGCGGTCGCTGCCGGGCGTGTTGGGAAGAGAGGCTAGTGCCGACGTTGTCACTGCGCTTGTACTTTCTGTGGCGTACATCACAGAGTAAGACCGACACGGCCGGAAGGAATCGCGCAACACTGTCTCAAGGAGTTCCCGGACGCAGAAACTCCCCCATCGGATTCGTCATCCTGATGAGGGAGTTGATCGGTAGCGGGAGGGGGACTCGATCCCCCGACCTCACGATTATGACACCAGCCACCCAGCCACTTGTCGCCGGTCAAATCGCCATCACCGCACTGACTTTCGCCATCCTCCGCGACGCGCTCACAGAGGGAGTCGAATCATGATCCGCAAGACCCTCACTGTCCCCACAGTTAAGTCACTCCTGACCCGCGCAGGCATAGACCACTCACGACTCACGATCACCCATATCGATACGACCTCAACCCATTCAGCCGGCACGCACCTCGGCCAACATGTCGAGAGTTCCAACGTCAGAATCTCCGGCGACCCTTCCACCCGTCGTGAAGCACGTGCCGCACTCAGCGACCACGATCTGTGCGTGGCACCCCTACCTCAATACGATGACTGGAGCCGAGACTGACCTCGTGTCACACCCTCGGTGTAGTCTCAACCACACAACCTAATCACTACAGATACAGATAAGGAAGAACGGTCATGGACATCGGATTCATCGTTGCACTCGTTATCGGCGGCTTCATCCTTGTATGTGTTCTCGGTATCGCACTTCGCCTCGCCACCTTCGCTTGCGCAGCCCTCGCGTTCTACTCATTCCTCCACATCTTCCTCGTCGAATCAAGCGGTCCGCTGTGGATCGCCGCCATCGGCGGAACCCTCGGATTTTTCATTCTGGGGGCACACTCCACTTCCCGCTTGGATCGATAAACCAGCCCTACTACACACCTGCTCACCAGGCATGGTAGGAAATTCTCACTCCCCTAATTTGGAAAGTGAGTTGCCATGTCTCCTCGTGACGTCTCGCAGCATCATCAAAAGCTCCACGCCGAGTTCACTACCGCGCTGTCAAGTTACCGGGCCCCAGACACCGTTGATCTACGCGGCTACTACCTACTTCGACTGATGAGGTGGGTCGAGGAAAACTTCGCCCACGGCACAGTCCTCAAACTACAGATCGATGACTTCAACCAGTGGCTGTCGAAAGAAGTAGGCCCAGCTATATCGACTAAGCGCTCAGCACGATCCACCCTCAGCGTGTTCTACAGCTGGGCAGAAATCACTGGCAAACTCTCTACGAACCCGGCGCGCCACCTCCCAAGCATGCGCAACAGCGTCGGCATCCCCCACCCTTGCCCTCCAGACGAAATCCAGCGCGCACTGCAACGCTGCACACGCCCCATCGACGTACTCATGATCTTGTTCGGAGAGTTACAAGGTCTGCGGGCAGGTGAAACAGCTCGCACCCACACCGATGACGTGCTCTACCCCACCAAGGAACTTCGCGTCTTGGGAAAAGGAAACAAAGAGCGCCTGCTTCCACTCCATCCGCTTCTTCACGAACTACTCCCCCAATTCCCGGCGGGATACTTCTTTCCATCCGACCGTAATCCTTCGGGCCACATGCTGCCGCGGTCTGTTGGCCGCCGCATTCGGCATCTACTCGGTTACCAGCCCGGTCGAAATGCACACTCCCTCCGTCACAAGTTTGGAGTCGACGCCCTCGAGCTCAACCCAGACCTCATAGGTCTTCGAGACCTGCTCGGGCACACTTCAGTCGCGACAACTCAGATCTACACCAAAGCTTCCAGCAAACGACTACGGAAACTGGTCGCTGATCTTCCTGAACCCCCTGGGCATCGAGAGAGGTTGCGTGCCCTCCACCTGCAATCCGCTTCATAGTTCTCCCCACAGTTGTGACAAACACCCGTGTCGATTTCGCCCGAACTTCGTGCACCAGTTCACAACGACACGGAGGAACATTCATGTCCAAAATCCCGACCCATTATCCGGTCAAATACAAGTGCGGCCACACCGTCAGCACCGACCTGTCCAAGATTCCGCCATCGAAGCGTGCCGCCGCTGCCCGGTCCGATTTCTACGAGACTCGTGCTGGCAAGGACAACGATGGCATGGTCTGCCCCAACTGTTTCAAAAAGCAGCGGAAGACCGACACCACTGCGTTCCTGAATCAGCTCATGCTCGATGCCGAAGCATTCGAGGAAGAACACCAGCTTCCTGACCTCACCGGCACCGACCGAATGATTTCCAGCGGCCTCGTGGAGGGAGCACGGCGTGACCGTTACAGCGTCCTCTCCTCGCTTCTCGGTGATGACTCGGAATATCCCGAGGACCGCCAGAGCATCCTCGATGCAGCGCAGTCACTCACCTGGGCAGGCTGGTGGGTTAACAACCTCTCATTCAAAACCCGCAAGGACAACGACTACGGGCAAAAGGAGCTCTACACCCTCGTCATTGACGGTGCTGAGCAAGAAGCCAAGCGTGAAGATTCCAACGACCGCATCACCTCGGAAAATCCTCACGATTGGAATCCCGGCGAAGACGACCCGTCCTGAACCCGCTGAGTAATCATCATGACTTCAACAGATGAGGAAAACACCATGTCGAACATCACCGTTTGGACTACTCCAAACTGCAACCAGTGCAAGCAGACCATTCGCTTCTTCGAGAAGGATGGAATCTCCCCTCGGATCAATGACCTCTCCGCGCCTGAGAATCTGGATAAGCTCAGAGAGATTAAGGCTGCTGGTCACCATCAGGCCCCCTACGTTGAGACTCCGACTGACGCTTGGTCGGGGTTGCGACCGGACAGGATCGTCCAGGCCGTTTCGCAAGAGCGGCAAGCCACCCCAAGTCCCTCCCTGCAGTCGCCTACACACACTCGGGATATGAGTACCTAGTTTCATTCCTGTCACTTTCGCCACGGCATCCAGATACCACTTCTGGGTGCCGTGGTTTTTTGTTTTCCCTGTCCGTCTCCCACATCCCACCTTTGACAAACATTCCCCCGAGAATCCGCCGAACAACCGGGGAACCTACGAATCCATTCAAGGCGGAGAAGAATGTACGACACCACTGAAAAGTCGCAAGCCATCGAAGTCGGTGATGCTGCCCCGAACGGTCTGATCGTCACCGCCGAAGTCCTCCTCCGGGACCGATCAAACGTATCCGTCTCCAAACCCTCTCTTGATGCCGCTCTGGCAATCATCCGCCGTCGCCATCACACTCGCCCCCCTGTTATCGAACTCGCAGCAGTTCATGCGAACGATCCGGTGTGTTTCGTCCCTGGCCGGTGGCGAGTCACCCCTGAATCTCTCGAACCTCTCAATTCTGGCGAGCGAGACGCCACCACGTATCTCATGGAGTTTCGCAACTTCTCGGTCATCACTCCTGGCGAGGGCTCAATCGCGGCGAAGTCTTCGCTTGCCACCGTGGTGGCCGCTGCTCAATCACTGGCGAATCGCAATGTTGAGACTTTCGAACTGACTTCTTCCCTCCCCGGCTTTCGTACCCAGGTGCTCGAACCGGAAAGTTTTGATGACACGGTCGAGATCACGGCTGTTCCCGACATTCCGCCTAAACCCGACACATCACCGCACGTGCCGACTCAAGCCGAACGTGTTCTTTCTCGCGCCAAGCACAGAATCAGCACGATCGCTCCGAAACGACACACCAAGGACCGCTCGGCCCGGAATCCGCAGGCATCCCGCGGTAAGCATCCGCATTCGACCAAGTGGGCCAAGAACGGGCCTCTACTTATGACTGTCGGTGCGGTCGCTCTCGTCGGACTCCTCATTGCCGCTCTGCTGCTTTTCGCGCCCTCGCGCGACACCGAGCCAGCCTCTGCTGACGCATGGTTTACCCCCGCTCCGACAGCCCCGCCTGCAGAGACTGAACTTCTCGACGGATACGACAAGAAACTCTGGGACATTCCCGCCAAAAATGCTTCGGCTCTGAGCTGGTTCAAAGCTGGGGTCGCACACGTCACTCCTGACAACGGAGAACTCGTCCTCACGGATACAACGTCCGGCGACGAGATTGCGAAGACCAAGCTGGATGCCGCAGTCAAATACACGGCTGAGTTCATGACCGGCGACACTGCCGCGATTGCTGCCCGCACCGATAAGTCTGTGGCCGCGATCAACGCTGACGGCAAGACTCAGACCTGGCCAGTCGAAAAAGATCAGACGCTCAACGTCACCGGTACCACTCCGATGCTCATGTCCGAAGACGGAAAGGTCCACGCACTCGTCTTTGGAGAAAACAAGCCCGTTGAGGTCACTCCCAATCCTCAGTTCGTTCCAGTCTCCATTGATGATCGAACCCTCATTCAGATCGAATCGGGCAAGCCGCGACTCGTCACCATCCCGTTCGGTGAGAATTCTCCCCAGGCTACAACCGTCCAATTGACGCCACCCGTCCAGGACGCCACCTTTGTCCGACACGTCAGTGCCGGCCATGGCCTCGCTGTCGCGGAATGGAAGATCGACAACACCAGCTACGTCGTTGTCCACAAACTCGACAACGGCAAGATTGCTGGTGCCGCCGAAGCCAGCGACAACGCCGACGAGTGGAAGATCGGTCGCGGACTCGAAACCGCGATCATCGGCACCACGGCGTTCAGCCTCTCCACAGGTTCTGCCGTAGCTCATTCCACGACCGGCAACTTCACCACAGCTCTCGGACCGGCAGCAGTCACCGATTCCGGCTCCTCACCTACCTATTACGTCAACAAGCACACCTATACCGACACAGATCGTGTCATCGGCTACACCGGATCCGGCATTGCGCTCGTGCGCGGTTCCAACGGTGCGGTCACCGCTAATGAGAAAGGCCCATCCAAATGACCCAACCACTCCCCGCTAAGAAGCGAATCCTTGCTGCTGCACTAGCAGTCGGAATCGCAACATCGTCCACGGCACTGGTCACGCCGCTGGCTCACGCTGACGAGACCACCGCGAACTCAGCCGCTACTGAAGTTGACGTTCCCGAGGCCACTCAGCCAGCCCCGTCTCCACCTGCTGACCCTCAGCCGAAGCACAACGAACACACTAAGCCTGTTGCCCAGGAAGACACTGTGCCACAACCGGAACCTCACGACGAGTCTTCTGTCTCTCCATCGGTTGAGCCGCCCGTCGTTCCTGAGCCAGCTGATTCCGCACCGCCTGTCGTTGATGCAACGGTGCCCAAAGCCCCCGCTCCTGACCAACCCGATCCCCCGGCCGACAACGATGTGCCGACCGCGCCTGTCGAATCTCCGACCAAGAATCCGACCGAAAAGCCCTCTGAGCCGACTGAGGAACCCAACAATCCTCCGACTGACGAACCGACTGACGAACCCGGATCGGGCGAGGACGAGACAGAACCGCCGGATGAGGACTCCTATGATCCATCCGATCCGGGGGAACGTGAGGAACCCGATCCGGACGGTCCGAAGCCCCCGCCTGACTCGGAACATCAGTATCCGGCTGACAACACCGACCCGGTCACCGTCAAGCCTGCTCTTCCTCGCGAGGACTACAATCAGGCATCCATCGGACTCGTTGACCCCAAGACCGGGAAGCGGACCCCTAACGCGCACATAGATGGCTACGGCACGTTCTCAACCCTGCCGGATGGATCTATCACTTTCACTCCTGATGAACCGTTCGAGGGGTCCGTGACGATCAAATACTTCGTCAAGAACTCTCAGGGCGAATGGGTCATCGGTTGGTTCACAGTTCGCGGGGGTGGAACATCACCCACTCCCCCCGGTGACCACAATGCTTCGGCTAATTCCGATGGCGGCGATTCCGGCGCAGCTGCCGATGGCACAGGCACAGACGGCAATACCAGTTCAAAGGCCGATGGTACTGCTGGCTCCGACGACGGTTCCGCCTCGGCCTCTGCCGGGTCGAATGCCAAGGGAAACGATGATACTGCGAACTCCGACGCTTCCAGCTCATCGAATGCTTCCGCGACCGCTGATGGAGACAACGACGGCAAGGATGGATCACCTGCCAACCCGTCCGATGCAGAAGCCGACTCCAAGTCTCCGACTCCACCTCCTGGTGGTAACTCCGATGGAGATGAGGACTCCTCTGGTTCGGACTCATCCGACTCCGGATCCGATAAGGACCGGCCTGCCAATAACGCCGGTGCCGACGGTTCTGACACTCCCCCGCCCAACGATGGCGGCGACAGCAAATCCAAGGGTTCAGGTGACGGAGAAAAGGGAAAAAGGATGATGAAACGTCCTCTATCGCCAATGACTCGGACCTCGAGGAATCAGCACCCGGCTCTCCCGGTGATGTCCCCGAACTTCCCTCCGGACAGGGCGATGATGACCAGCATCGGTCACCAGCACCTCGTGAAGACACCTCGCTGGTAGATCAGGACGACGAATCGCACGATGACGAATCTGAGCCCTCCCCCAAGCGGACTGACGAAGTTGCGATCACCGATGGAAATTCCCCCGACTCTGACAACTCGGCCGCTCAGGGTGTGAACACCGCAACCGTCGCGATTGGTCTCAGTTCCCTCGTGATCTTGTCAATTGCTGGATTCATTCTCTTCACCGTATTCCGCCGCAAGAAGAACACCCAGTAACCACCTGCAGTGACCACTGGCTCATCTCCCCCGAGCTGGTGGTCACTGCCGAAAGGCCCCTGACATGTTCTCGCTCAAGTCCCTACTCCCCGGCACGGCAACACTCATCGCCGGATTTCTTGCCCTCGTTATCATCGTTCCACTCCTATTCGGTTTCATGGCTGCCAGTGGTGCCTGCACTCCCACCGACGATGGCGGTGGTGACGACGTTGGCAACATCGGTGATATCAGCCCGAACGAGAAGTCTCATGCCAAGGCTGTTTACAAGGTCTTCAAGAAGAAGGGCATGGCGAACAACAACATTGCTGGCATCCTCGGCAACTGGTCTCAGGAATCAGGGGTCGATCCCACGAGTGTGCAGGGTATCTTCGACTCCCCTTACAAGATGTCTCCGAAGAAGCGAGAGACAGCTGAAGCATCCTCGGCGGGTGGCATCGGGCTGGGGCAGTGGACTGCTGACCGCAATTCCAAACTGAAAGCCTATTCGAAGAAGAAGAACAAAGACTGGTGGACTATCGAAGTGCAGCTGAACTTCATGACCGATCCCAAGGGCGACAACCCGTCCGACGTGAAGATCATCGACAACATGATTTCCAGCGAGCTCAAGGATCCCGCAACCGCCGCACGGCACTTCCATGACAAGTGGGAACGGGCCAGTGCTCCCAACATGCCGAACCGCATCAAACAGGCCGAACGCTGGTCTCAGGAAATCAAGCAGTGGGACTCCGACGAAGACGTACAAGCTGCCACCGAAGTTTCCCAACCCGATCAGTCCGATGAAGCAATCGCTGGCGGCACTGTGACTGCTCAGAAGAAAAAGAAGCTCCCCCTGGGTGATGTGAAGCCCCACGTCCAAGAAGCCGCGGAAGTCATCTATGACGAGTATGACGGCATTACCGGTGTCGGCGGTGTCCGTTCCGGTAGCACTTCACGTGATCCGAATGGTCATCCGGCCGGACTCGCCGTTGACTTCATGGTTCCGCTCAATAAGGAAGGCAAAGCCCTCGGAGACGACATTGCCAAGTTCGCCATCGACAACCACGAAGCGCTCAATGTCAAATACATCATTTGGTATCAGCGCATATACAACGTCGAACGCGCCGACGAAGGCTGGCGCGATATGCCCGACCGAGGCGGAGATACGGAGAACCACAAAGACCATCCGCACATCTCCTTCCAAACCGAGGCCAAAGGTGATCCCAAAGATGCTGTTGGCAAGGGCAAGAAGGGCGGCGGCTCCGACAACGACGACAACGAATCAGATGCTGGTTGCGAAGCCGGAGGCACTGGCGGCGACGGTGGCGACGGAGACATTCCTGACGATGGTCGCCGCAAGCCCGGCCCCTGGGGGGATCACAAGAACGGGCAGATTCCGGAAAAGGAAATCAAACACATTCCCTGGACTCCTGGCAGCAAGAGAGAGTTCCTCCGGAAAGATGCTGCTGACGGCATTATTGCCATGAACAAGGCCTATAAGAAGAAGTTCAAAAAGGACTTGGAAATCACCGATGGTTACCGTGACCTCGAAGAGCAAAAGCAGCTCTACAAGAAATATGGACCTGGCCGAGCAGCAGTGCCTGGAAAATCAAATCATGGATGGGCATTAGCTGTCGATTATGGTGGCGGCGTCAACCGATTTGGAACACCAGAACATAAATGGATGAAAGAGAATGCCAAGAAATATGGATGGGAACACCCAGAGTGGGCGCGCGAAGGTCAGAAAAACGCCGAGGCCTGGCACTGGGAATATTACGGAACCGATAAAAAGAGCGACGCTTGACTCAGCAATCAATTCACACTCACAAGGAGATACACATGACTGAATGAGATACACATGACTGAATTCACCGTCTTTTCGGAAACCGAAACTCAAACGGGCTCTTCGTAATTGAGAGTGTAGATCGGTGATTCCAGGACACGGCGAGTCGCTGCGCGGATAGACGTCGAGGTCTTCCGATGATGGAAGTTCTCACACAATCCATCCGAAAGACCTCGACGTGGCCAAGCCTACTTTCTCGACCCCTGACCTCACGACATTCTGCCG
>NZ_FXYX01000031.1 GCF_900169265.1 Brevibacterium iodinum ATCC 49514 | reverse complement strand
ACGTTGAAGCGTCGAGCTGCTGATGTGCTCGCGTTCTTCACCCGACCGGGAACGTCGAACGGTCCCACTGAAGCGATCAACGGCAGACTCGAGCATCTACGCGGGTCCGCGCTGGGATTCCGCAACCTCACGCATTACATCGCGAGGTGTCTGCTCGAGTCCGGTGGCTTCAGACCGGTTCTACACTCTCAATTACGATGAGCCCGAAACTTCCGGCGCGGCGACGCCGCCTCTTCGCCCTCTACCCGGAACTCGTGAGCAAGAGCTTCGACCGGGCAGAAGAACTCGAAGAGATCGTCACCGGTCACGTGCTCGACCGGCTGCGCCACCTCGGCCAGGAGTTCTCCTCAGAGGACTCCGCCTGGCGCAGCGCGCGCATGCTCACCCAACTCTGCCGGGTCCCGCTCAACCATGCGGGACAGGTGATCAAGGCCGATCCGGAGGCGGTCGAGGACAGAGGCGGCACCCAAGCGATCTTCGAAGACTCCCTGAACCTGTTCCGCAAGGTCCTGGACCGACTGCCATGACGAAAGCTGTGATCAGAAGCAACCACGAAACCGATGAGAAGGCGATGACGGCAACCACCTCGAAGAGCTCCGCCCCCGCGGGACCCGACGCACAGACAGAGCCGATGGCCACCTCGGCGATCATTCTGCTCTTCGTGGGCCTGATGATCGCGATGTTCATGTTCTCGCTCAACCAGACGGTGCTGGCGACCGCGCTGCCGACCATCGTCGGCGAACTCGACGGCGTCGACCGGATGCTGTGGGTCTCCACCGCATTCATGCTCGCTTCGACGATCATGATGCCCGTCTACGGCAAGGTCGGCGACCTGTTCGGGCGGAAGCCGCTGTTCATCTTCGCGATCTGCTGCTTCCTGCTCGGCTCGGTCTTCGCCCTCATCGCGAATGAGATGTCGACGCTGATCTTCGGTCGAGTGCTCCACGGCATCGGCGGCGGCGGAATGATGATCCTCTCGCAGTCGATCATCGCCTCCGTCGTCCCCGCCCGCGAACGCGGCAAATACATGGGCATCATGGGCTCGGCCTTCGCCGTGTCGTCCGTGGCCGCACCGCTGATCGGCGGCTGGCTGACCGAAGGACCCGGCTGGCGCTGGGCTTTCGCCATCAACTTCCCGTTGGGCATCATCGCCCTCATCGCCGCCGCCGTGTTCCTCAAAGTGCCCAGGCACACCAAGGGAGCCGGCCCTCGTCCGAAGATCGATGTCATCGGTATGGCGCTCATCTCGATCGTCACCTCCTGCATCGTGCTCACCTCCGCCTGGGGCGGACACGACTACGAATGGGGGTCCTGGCAGATCAACGGGCTCATCGTCACCGGAATCATCGCCGCAGTCGCCTTCGTCTTCGTCGAACTCAAGGTCAGCGAACCGGTCATCCCGATGCACCTGTTCACCAACCGCGACTTCCTGCTGTGCACGATCGCCGGCCTCTTCGTCGGCATCGGCATGTTCGGTGTGCTCTCCTATATGCCGACCTACCTGCAGATGGTCCACGGAATCGACGCCACCGTCGCCGGTCTGATGATGGTGCCGATGATGGGCACCATGCTCGTGTCCTCGACGCTCGTCGGTTTCATCGTCTCCCGCACCGGCAAGTACAAGAAGTACCCGCTGACCGGCATCCTCATCATGGCCGCCTCGCTCGTTCTGCTCTCCCAGCTGAAGGCCGAGAGCTCGGCCTGGGAGACCATCGGCTGCCTGGCGCTGCTCGGACTCGGACTGGGCCTGAGCATGCAGACACTCGTCCTCGTCGTCCAGAACGCCTTCCCGGTGTCCATGGTCGGCACCGCGACCGCGTCGAACAACTACTTCCGTCAGGTCGGTGCCACCCTCGGCATGGCCTTCATCGGATCCGTGTTCACCCAGCGGCTCATGGACAACGTCAAGTCCGGAATCACAGAGATCGCGAAGGCGGCCCCACACGGGCACATGCCTAAGGTCTCCTCGACGGGGCTGACCCCGGAGATCGTGTCGAAGCTGCCGGAGCGAATGCATTCGCTCATCATCACCTCCTACAACGACGCCCTCGTGCCCCTGTTCCTGTGGGTGGCTCCGCTGGCCGTCCTCGGCTTCGTCTTCCTCTGCTTCCTGCCGAACACTCCGCTGGCACAGACCCTGAAGAGCGAACCGGCGAAGCGCGAGAGCCTCGATGTCGAAGCCGAGCGCGCGGGTGTCTTGTCCGCGCCGGTTTCCACCCCGGCAGAGACTTCATCGGTTAGTGTGGCAGAAAGCCCACTGTCCAAGGAGCCGAGGAATGACGGTACTGACCATACTCAACTCACCCGGGACCGAGATCCCCGCACTGATCACTGATCTGGGGGGAGCGGGACGGGATCGAACTGCGCATCGCCGAGGCGTCGACCCTGTCCCAGGCGCTGCCCGGCACCGATGTGCTGCTGATGTGGGATTTCTTCTCCACCGCGCTCAAGGATGCCTATGGCAGCGCCGACAGACTCGGGTGGGTCCATGCCGCCGCAGCCGGCGTGGACTCGCTCCTCTTCGACGAGCTCGTCGAATCACCAGTCACCGTGACGAATGCCCGCGGGATCTTCGACCGCCCGATCGCCGAGTTCGTCCTCAGCTACATCCTCATGCACGCGAAGAGCTCGATCGGCTCGCTGTCCGATCAAGCCGCGAAGAAGTGGAACCGCCGGTCGACGCGCGATATTGCCGGCACCAAGGCTCTCATCGTCGGCACCGGAGCGATCGGCCGGGGCATCGCACGCCGGCTGAAAGCCGTCGACATCGACGTCACCGGAGCCGGATCGCGCGCCCGCAGCGGCGACGCCGACTTCGGTGAGGTCATCGACTCCGCCACTCTGCCCGAGCACGTGGCCGGATTCGACTGGGTCATCGACATCGCACCGCTGACGGAGAAGACCGAGAGGCTCATCGGCGCCGAGGCGTTCGCCGCCATGGACGACACAGCCGTGTTCATCAATGTCGGACGCGGAGACACCGTCGACACCGACGCACTCGTCACCGCACTGCGCGACGGGCAGATCGGCGGGGCCGGACTCGACGTCTTCGACGAAGAGCCGCTGCCCGCCGGCCATCCTCTGTGGTCGATGGACAATGTCATCATCACCCCGCATATGAGCGGTGATACCGACGGGTGGAGAATGCGACTGGCCGAGCAGTTCCACGCCCTGTTCGAGCAGTATCTGGCCGGGGAGCAGTTCCCGCACACCGTGGACAAGAAGCTCGGGTACGTGCGGTGAGCCAGGCCGACGATCCCGCGGCACAGCGGGTCTTTTTGGCCAGGGTGATCGCTGAACTCATCGCCGTGCGCCGTGCCCGACTGCTCAGCATGCTGGTGCTCGCCCTGGCGATGCTCGTCGCCGGACTCGGGGCCGCGCTCCAAGCCCAAGGCGATCACATCGATGCGGTGCTGCTGTTCTCGGCGTTCAGCCTCATCATGATCGGCATCGTCTGCGCGCTGGGCGCGATCATCGCCTGGACGCGGATCAACCGCGACGTGCTCGACTCGATCGCTGCGTCGCGACCGGCTCGTGCCAAGGCGCCGCGGACGCGGAACGCCGGACTCGCCGTCGCGGTCGGCTTCGCCATCGTCGGGATCCTGTTCGGCATGCTGCTGTGGGCCGAGACTCCGATCCTGGCCGGCGCCGTCGTCATCGCCTGCCTGCTGTTGGCCTGCTTGGGTCCCATCTGGGCGAATGAGCTGGCGAATGCCGATGACCGACTCGCCGTCATCCTCGACAGCGATGACGATCTGGCGGAGCGGTTCGCCACCTTCACCCCGATCTGGCTGCATGAGGCCATGGAGTCCGACGCCGCGAAGTAGGCAAAACACGTCGTTGCCGGCAGCACCTCTCGTTCCTGCGGGAGGTTTTGTCATCCCCGAGAGGTTTCGGCGGGAGGTGTAGGGCGCGGCAGTACCGGTGAGAGATGGCGCGGCCCGAAGTGCAGCACTTGCGGCCGCGGGAGGTGAAAGGCGTGACTCTGCCGGTGAATGACGAAGGCGCCCGGAGTCGTGAGACTCCGGGCGCCTGTCTCAGCCGGTCACCGAGCGCTCATCCGAGAGTTTCGGCGGGCCGCCTCGTCGATATCAGGGAAATGCCGGGACGTCGACATCGGCCATCTTGGCCACGCAGCGCACGACCTGGCAGGAGTAGCCGAATTCGTTGTCGTACCAGACGTAGACGACGACGCGGTCCTCATCGACGATCGTGGCCAGACCGTCGACGACACCGGCCCGCTTGGAGCCGACGAGGTCGGTGGACACGAGCTCGGGAGAGGTGACGTAGTCGACCTGGTTGCGCAGCGGCGAATGCATCGACACTTCGCGGAGGAACGTGTTGAGCTCGTCGACGGTGGTGGCGTTGTCCAGGTTGAGGTTGAGGATCGCCATGGACACGTTCGGGGTGGGTACGCGAATCGCATTGCCCGAGAGCTTCCCGGCCAGCTCCGGCAGAGCCTTGGCGACGGCCTTGGCGGCACCGGTCTCGGTGAGGACCATGTTGAGGCCGGCCGCACGGCCGCGGCGGGAGCCCTTGTGGAAGTTGTCGATGAGGTTCTGGTCGTTCGTGAACGAGTGGACCGTCTCGACGTGGCCGTTGCGGACACCGAACTTGTCGTTGATGGCCTTGAGCACCGGGGTGATCGCGTTCGTCGTGCACGAAGCGGCCGAGACGATGGTGTCCGAGTCGAGGATCGCGTCGTCGTTGACTCCGAAGACGATGTTCTTCACATCGCCTTTGCCGGGAGCCGTGAGCAGGACCTTCGACGCGCCAGGGCACGCGAGGTGCTTGGACAGGCCCTCTTCGTCGCGCCACTTTCCGGTGTTGTCGACGATGATGGCGTCGTTGATTCCGTATGCGGTGTAGTCGACCTCTGAGGGGTCATTCGAGTAGATGACCTGGATGAGAGTGCCGTTGGCCTGGATGGTGTTGTTCTCTTCGTCGACGACGATGCTGCCGTCGAACGCACCGTGCACCGAATCGCGGCGCAGCAGGGAGGCGCGTTTGACGATGTCGTTCTCCCCATTGCGGCGCACGACGATCGCACGCAGACGCATACCGGTGCCGCCGGCGCGATCGATGAGGATGCGGGCGAGCAGGCGACCGATGCGACCGAAGCCGTAGAGGACGACGTCGCGGACCTCGCCCTTGCCGGACTGCGACTCGACGACCTCGGCGAGCTCTGCTGCAAGGAAGGCGTCGACATCGCCGTTGGGATCATCGAGCTTCTCGATGAGGCGGCCCAGATCGATGCGGGCCGGAGCCAGGTTGAGACCGGACAGCGCCTTGACGATGCGGTGGGTGATCTGGATGTCGAGCTCTTCGCCGAGGAAGTGGCGAGCGTAGCGGTGCGCCTTGATCATGCCGGTCACCGACTTGTTCAGCAGCGACCGCCCGAACAGGGTCAGCAGAACGTCGTTCTCACGGTACAGGCGTCCGACTAGCGGAATGAGTTCTTCGGCGGCGGTCTGCTTCTTCGCCCAATCGTCCAGGCGGGCAGTCGTAGCGTCAGTCAAAGGTCGTGTCCCCTCGGTCAGTTATAACGGATGCGCCAACAGTCTACCGTCTCGCCTATTCGCGATCGGACCGGCGTTCCTCGAACCGTTTGAAGCCCAGCAGGGTCAGCGCCACGATTCCCGCACCGGTGATGAGCGCGCCGAGGCTCTGCGCCTGCACCTTCGGTTCGACGAACCGATACTCCTGCTCTTCTTCACGCGGCCGCGGTGGTTTCGCCGTGCCGATCCACGCGGCGATGAACAGGATGATGCGGGCGAAGACGTTGAGCGTGAGCATGATCGCGATGATCGACCCGAACACACCTGCGGCCTTGTTCCCGGAGAAGAGATTGACGAGCACCGTGGAGAAGTTGATGAGGATGAGGAACGCTGTCGCGCCGATGAGCGAGCCGCGGTTCTTCGCCCGTTTGCCCACCGGTTTCTCCGGCAGCATCGTGAACAAGAACCAGAAGACCAGCCAGGCGGCACCGAACGTGAGGATGACTGGAACGATGAACAGCAGGCTGCCCGCGATTCCGTCGAGCCCGAGGAAGTCGGCGATCACCGAGCGCAGACCGGTGCCGATGACCGTGAGCGCCACGGCCAGCAGGAGGCCGATGATGAGGCCGATGAGGGTGACCACGTTGTTGATGACCTTGCTGACGAAGGACTTCTCCGGCACCGCATCGTCGAAGTCGTCGTGCAGCTGTGCCCGCACCGCGGCACCGAGGTTGCCGATGAATCCCTGACCCGTGTAGAGACCGGTGAGAATACCGATGATTCCCACTCCCTGCCAGTCGAGGAGGAAGCTCTCGAGCTGCTCGGTCAGCGACGAGTTGCCGGCGGTGAAGGTCTCGATCTGCTTCGTGACCTCGGGAAGGAGCTCGGGGCGTGCGACGTCGAGGACGAAGCCGATGCTCGCAAGGCTGACCATGGCGATGGGCATGACCGCGAGAACGAGGAAGTAGGTGATCGCGGCACCGAACTGATTGCCCAGACGCTGTCCGAAACGCTGGACTGCGCGCTTGAGGTGGGCGGGTCCGGGTCGGTTGACGGCATTGTGGCCGACCTCAGCGACGGTGTTGCGCGAGGCCAGTACTTTGGCAGGTGCCACGTGTGTGCTCCTTCGATGCGTATCCGCAAGGTGCGTTCGTATTCCGGTCTGAGGTGTTCGTTTCCACACTAGCCGCTGTGAGCGTACTGTGAGCGGCAGGCCGCGCCCTTATCTAGACTTTTGACCATGCCGATCACCGATTCGTTCGCTCCGGCTGCCGATTTCGCACCCGTTGCCGCCGGCGGCCTCGCGGCCCTGCCTGCCGGGGGAGTCACTGCCGATGTGCTCGCGTCGGGCGGCAGTGCGGCGGACAATCTCAGCGGGTTCCCGGCCTGGACCGTGACGATCATGGAGACCCTGGGGCCGACCGGTGTCGGCTTCATGGTCTTCCTCGACAACATCTTCCCGCCCATCCCGAGTGAGCTCGTCCTGCCTCTGGCCGGATTCACCTCCAGCCAAGGCCAGATGAACATTGTGGCCGCCATCGTCTTCGCCACTATCGGTTCGGTCGTCGGCGCGGTTCTGCTGTGGGCGCTGGGCAAGTGGATCGGCATCGAACGCATCGCCCGGATCGCGGTGAAGATGCCGTTGGTCGACGTCGATGACGTGCATAAGACCGTCGACTGGTTCGACAAGCACGGGGACAAGGCCGTGTTCTTCGGTCGGATGATCCCGATCTTCCGGTCGCTCATCTCCATTCCCGCCGGAATGCGGGACATGCGCCTGACCAAGTTCCTGCTGCTGACCACGGCCGGCAGTGCGATCTGGAACACGATCCTCATCGTCGCAGGCTTCACCCTCGGTGAGAACTGGTCGGTCGTCGAGACCTACGCTGGCTACTTCCAGAACGTCGTCATCGTCGCCGTCGTCGTCTTCGTCTTCGTGTGGATCGTGTTCAAGATCCGCAAACAGCGGCGGAAGAAAGCCGCCGGGCTCGACACGACCGAAGACGATCATATCGAGCCCGGAGAATTCGAGGTCTGAGGTGAGACCTCGGCTCAGCTCACCCAGGCCGCTGCCGTATGCGCTGGTGCGACCTCTTCGCCGGGCTTGACCGGTCCGGGAGCGCTGCCGTCGCCGAAGGGGGATCCGCCGAACTTCCGGTCGCGACCGTGATCGCTGAGCCAACCGGAGAGGTCGGGGCCCTTGGGCACGATCTGCGCCGGGTTCACATCCTGGTGGACGATGTAGTAGTGCTGTTTGATCTGCACGAAGTCCACCGTGTCGCCGAAGCCCGGCGTCTGGTACAGGTCCCGGGCGTAGCCCCACAGGTTCTCGGACGCAGTGAGGGGCTGGCGGTTGCACTTGAAATGGCCGAAGTAGACGGGATCGAAGCGCACGAGAGTCGTGAACAGTCGCACATCCGCCTCGGTGATGGTCTCACCCATGAGGAACCGTGACCGGCTGAGCCGATCCTCGACGATATCGAGTGCGTGGAATAGGCGGTCGAAGGCCGCTTCGTAGGCATCCTGGGATCCGGCGAAACCGCAGCGGTAGACACCGTTGTTGATCTCCGTGTAGATATGGCGCATCACGTTCTCCATCTCCGCCCGTGATTCCTCGGGCCAGAGAATCGGGGCACCCTCACGGTGGTATTCGGTCCACTGGGTGGAGAAGTCCTCCGTGATCTGAGGGAAGTCGTTGGTGACGACGACGCCGGTGGGCACGTCGACGACGGCCGGCACAGTGATTCCGCGCGGATAGTCCGGGTAACGGGCGAAGAACGCCTGCTGCAGCCGTTCTATGCCGAGCACCGGATCCACCCCGCCCGGGTCGAGGTCGAAGGTCCACGACCGCGCATCATGGGTGGGACCGGGCATGCCGAGGGAGATGACGTCCTCGAGTCCGAGGAGGCGACGGACGATGATCGTCCGGTTCGCCCACGGGCAGGCACGGGCGGCGACGAGGCGATACCGACCCGGTTCGACGGGCCATTGAGCGTTGGGATCGTTGAGGATGCGATCGTCGATGTAGTTCGTATCGCGGTTGAATTCCGCCCCTTCGGTCACGTAGCTGGGTGTGTGATCGGTGGTCTCGGACATGACGCTGCCTCCAATGAGATCGATGAGTTCGACTTCTGTCCTCAGCTTACGGCCCTGAGGCAAGCTCTCGCCGAAGCGGGACGACGTCACCGTTGCCGTGCCCTCCCGATTGGGAAGAGTCCGCCCACCGCCACCGAGGTGGGACGACGACGGCCCGGGACGGACCGTTCGAGTCCGTGCCCGGGCCGTACCCCGCAGGCTGAGTTCAGCGACTGTGTCCCAGCCGGCAGCGGCTGTGTGTCAGCCGGCGTAGAGCGCGTCGATATCGGCCGCGAAGTCCTTGTTGATGAGGTGACGCTTGACCGACTGCTTCGCGGAGAGGTAGCCGTTCTCCTCCGTGAGCTCGATCGGCAGGATTGTGAACTTCTTGACCCCTTCGGCGCGCGAGACTGTCTTGTTCATCTGTTCGACGGCCTTGGCCACTTCGGCCTGGATCGCATCGTCCTCGGCAGCTTCGCGCAGATCCATCGGCGGCAGATCATGGTTCTTCAGCCATCCGGGCAGCATCTCCGAATCGAGGAAGATCAGCGCCGAGACGAACTTCCGGTTCTCGCCGACGAGCACCGGCTGACCGATGATCGGGTGGCGACGCAGCACATCCTCGAGCGGAGCCGGGGCGACGTTCTTGCCGCTGGAAGTCACGATGATCTCCTTCTTGCGGCCGTTGATCGTGAGGTAGCCGTCGTCATCGAGTGAGCCGAGGTCACCGGTGCCGAACCAGCCGTCGTGGAACTCCTTGGCTGTGGCCTCGGGGTTGTTCCAGTACTCGCGGAAGACCGGCGCGCCCTTGGCCAAGATCTCACCGTCGGGAGCGATCGCCACCGAGGCGCCCGGCAGCGGAACGCCGACAGTTCCGATCTTCGACTTCTCCGGAATATTGACGGTGATCGGTGCCGTGGTCTCAGTGAGTCCGTAGCCTTCGAGAACGATGATGCCGAGTCCACGGAAGAAGTGTCCGAGATGAGCGCCGAGCGCACCGCCGCCGGAGACCGCATGAGTGACGTTGTCGCCCATGACCGCGCGCAGCTTCGAATAGACGAGCTTGTCGAACAAGGCATGCTGGAGCTTGAGGACGGTCGGCACCTTGCCGGTGTCGAGTGCCTTCGAATAGGCGACTGCGACCTGCTCGGCACGGCGGAAGATCTTCTCCTTGCCGCCTGCCTGAGCGTTCGCCAGCGCGGAGTTGAAGACCTTCTCGAAGACACGGGGCACACCGAGGATGAACGAGGGACGGAAGCTGCCCATGGCGTCGGTGAGCTTCGTCAGATCCGACTGGTGGGCCAGCAGTGCACCGTTGCTGATGGTCAGGACCTCGATGAACCGGGCGAAGACGTGAGCCTGCGGCAGGAACAGCAGGCAGCGCATATTCGTGTCGAAAACGCTGGGGATCTGGTGACGAGCGGCCTGGGCGGTCTGCACGAAGTTCGCGTGGGTGAGTACACAGCCCTTGGGCTTTCCGGTGGTGCCGGAAGTGTAGATGATCGTCGCCACGGAATCGGAGCCGACCTGCGAGCGAGCGGCTTCGAGCTCTTCATCGGCGACGGCCTTGCCGGCTTCGGCGAGATCGGCGAAAGCGCCTTGGTCCCAGACCCGCAGGGCCGGTTCTTGCCGTCCGGCGGTCTCGGCCGCTGCCCGCACCCGATCGGCATGCTCGCGTGATGCGACGAGCCCGCGAGTGACATCGGCGTCGGTGAGCATCCAGCTGAGCTGGCTCTCCGAAGAGGTGTCGTAGAACGGCACGGAGATTCCGCCGGCGTACCAGATGGCATAGTCGCTGAGCGTCCATTCATAGGAGGTGGGGCCGAAGATCGCGATCCGGTCACCGACTTCCACGCCCAAGGCGATGAGCCCCTTCGCGGCCGCCTTGACCTCTGCGAGGAATTCGGCCGCGGTCAGTTCGTTCCAACCGTCTCCGTCGGGCTTGGCGACCAGAGGGCGGCTGGGGTTCTCAGCGACTGTGCTGAGGAAGATATCGGTGGTCGACGAGGCGGTATCGACCTCGAAACCGACGACGGGTGTTGACGACTGCGGCATGGTCGTTGAGCTCATGAGTCTCCTTCGAGGACGTAAGTTACTGATCGGTTATCTTACAGTTCGGCCGGGTCTCAGTGAAATCGATCACGTTTGCCGAGATAACCGGCGTCCGCTGACCTGTGAGCAGTCTAACCAAGTCGAATCAGGGGGCGTTCAGAGTACGATGGTCAGAACCTGCTCACGTCTGTTCTGCGAAGGAAGGTAATGACGACGAACCCTGAGGAGACCGGTTTCCGCTATGACGCGGCGCTGGCCGAAAAGATCGAGAAGTCTTGGCAGCGCACTTGGGAGGAATCGGGCACGTTCCACGCCCCGAACCCCACCGGAGACCTCGGCGAGCTCGACTCCCAGGAGTCCCCGTCGCCCTACGGCCCACCCGCCGACCTCAGTGAGCGCGAATCCCTCTACATCATGGACATGTTCCCCTACCCGTCGGGAGTGGGACTGCACGTCGGCCACCCGCTGGGCTATCTGGGCACCGATGTCTACGGCCGTTACCAGCGCATGCGCGGACACAATGTCATGCATGCGCTGTCCTATGACGCCTTCGGTCTGCCCGCCGACCTCTATGCTGTCCAGACCGGTCAGCACCCGCGCATCACCACGGATGCGAACATCGCGAACATGACCGAACAGCTGCGTCGACTGGGTCTGGCCCATGACGTGCGCCGGCGTTTCGCCACCACCGAAGACGAATTCGTCAGGTGGACGCAGTGGATCTTCCTGCAGATCTTCAACTCCTGGTACGACCCGGAAGCGACCACCCCCGACGGCGAAGCCAAGGGCGCAGCTCGACCGATCGACACGCTCATCGAGCAGTTCGCCTCCGGTGCGCGCCTCACACCCGACGGCCGCGCCTGGTCGGAGCTGAGCCCGGCCGAGCGAGAGAACGTTCTGCAGGACTACCGCCTGGCCTACGTCTCCGAATCTCCCGTCAACTGGTGCCCCGGACTGGGCACCGTCCTGGCCAATGAAGAGGTCACCGCAGAAGGTCTGTCCGAACGCGGCAACTACCCGGTCTTCACCCGCCGCCTGCGGCAGTGGAACATGCGCATCACCGCATACGCCGACCGCCTCATCGATGATCTCGACGGCCTCGACTGGCCGCATGCGATCCACGCCATGCAGGTCAACTGGATCGGTCGGTCGAAGGGCGCCCTGCTGCGCCTGCCCGTCGCCGGTGACGACGCCTCCGACATCGAGGTCTACACCACCCGCCCGGACACCCTGTTCGGTGCCACCTACCTCGTGCTCAGCCCCGAACACCCGCAGGTCGCCGACCTGACCGCTGAGTCATGGGATGAGTCCACCCCCGAGTCCTGGCGCGGTGGAGAGGCCACCCCCGCCGAGGCGATCGCCGCCTACCAACGCGCCGCTGCGGCCAAGACCGACGCCGACCGGCAGCAGAGCCGGGAGAAGACCGGCATCTTCACCGGCTCCTATGCGCTCAACCCGGCCACCGGGGCACAGGTTCCGATCTTCATCGCCGACTATGTGCTCATGGGATACGGCACCGGAGCGATCATGGCCGTGCCGGCCGAAGACGCCCGTGACTGGGACTTCGCAAAGGCGTTCGGACTGCCCTATATCCGCACCGTGCAGCCTCCGGCCGACCACGACGAGGACGCGCCGTTCACCGGCACCGGGGTGATGATCAACTCGGCCAATGCCGAGATCGACATCAACGGCCTCGAGATCGACGCGGCGAAGGCCCAGGTCACCGAATGGCTCGCGGGAAAGGGACTGGCCACCGAGTCCACCCAGTACCGCCTGCGCGACTGGCTGTTCTCTCGCCAGCGCTACTGGGGCGAACCGTTCCCGATCGTCTACGACGAGAACGGCACCCCGATCGCTCTGCCCGACGAGATGCTGCCCGTCCAGCTGCCCGAAGTCGACGACTTCGCCCCGCGGACCTACGCGCCCGACGATGCCGACAGCCGTCCCGAACCGGCGCTGAGCCGGAATCAGGAATGGACGAGCATCGAACTCGACCTCGGCGACGGTCCGAAGACCTACCAGCGTGAGACGAACACGATGCCCAACTGGGCCGGATCCTCGTGGTACCAGCTGCGCTACGCGGACCCGCACAACGACGAGCGCCTCGTCGACCCCGCCAACGAGAAGTACTGGCTGGGACCGCGGGCCTCGAAACCGCGCGGCGGCGCCGACCTCTACGTCGGCGGACAGGAGCACGCTGTGCTCCACCTGCTCTATGCCCGCTTCTGGCACAAGATCCTCTTCGACCTCGGGCACATCTCCTCCTCCGAGCCGTTCCACCGTCTGGTCAACCAGGGATACATCCAGGCCTATGCCTATACCGATTCCCGCGGCGTCTACGTCCCCGCCGCCGAGGTGGAGGAGAGAACCGAATCGAACGGTGAGCTGACGTTCTGGTATGACGGCGAACAGGTCAACCGGGAGTACGGAAAAATCGGCAAATCGCTGAAGAACTCCGTCATGCCCGACGAGATGTACGACGCCTTCGGTGCCGACACCTTCCGCGTCTATGAGATGTCGATGGGCCCGCTGGAGCAGGACCGCCCCTGGGACACCCGCGCCGTCGTCGGCGCACAGCGGTTCCTGCAGCGCGTGTGGCGACTCTTCGTCGACGAGACCAGCGGCGAGTCCGTGGTCGCAGACGGCGAGGCCGACGCCGAATCGCTCAAGGTCCTCCACCAGGTCATCGACGGTGTGCGCGAGGATATGGACCATCTGCGGTTCAACACCGCGATCTCCAAGCTCATCGTGCTCACCAACCATGCCACCAAGCAGGGCGGTGCGACCCGGGACGTCCTCGAACCGCTGACGATCATGCTCGCGCCCTTCGCACCGCACCTGGCCGAGGAGCTGTGGTCACGTCTCGGGCACGAGTCGACGGTCACCTATGCGGCCTTCCCCGAGGCGGACCCGAACCACCTCCTCGCCGAGACCGTGACCTGTGTGGTCCAGGTCAAGGGCAAGGTGCGCGCACGGCTCGAGGTGGCCCCGGACATCACCGCAGAAGCGCTCGAGAAGCTGGCTCTCGAATCGCCGAACGCCGTCAAGGCCCTCAGCGGCGCCGGAGTGCGCAAGGTGATCGTGCGAGCCCCCAAGCTCGTCAACATCGTCCCCGACGCCTGAGACCCGGCCGATACTTCGCCGTAACACGGCATCTGGGAGACTGCATGAGTGCGGGCGCCGAACGGCGGCGCTTCGCCCCCGACTACGACTGGTGTGAGCATGACGAACGACAGAGTCCAAGACGAGATTCGGCACGCCCTCGGCGTGCGACCGCAGATCGATCCGGCGACGGAGATCGCTCGCCGTGTCGAGTTCCTCGTCGACTATGTACTCACCACCGGAGTCAGAGGTCTCGTGCTCGGCATCAGCGGCGGGCAGGACTCCACACTGGCAGGCAGGCTCTGCCAGCTGGCGGTGGAGGACCTGCGCCGTCGCGGGGCCGAGGCCGAGTTCTGGGCCGTGCGCCTGCCTCACCATGTGCAGACCGATGAGGCCGATGCCCAGGATGCTCTGTCGTTCATCGCCGCCGATCATGAGCTGGCGATCGACATCGGCGCTGCCACGGATGCGGCCGCCGAGGAGTACGAGAAGGCCACCGGAGAGCCGATCACCGATTTCGGCAAGGGCAACGTCAAGGCCCGGATGCGGATGATCGCGCAGTTCGAGCTGGCAGGGGAGAAGAAGGCGCTCGTCGTCGGCACGGACCACGCCGCCGAGGCGGTCACCGGGTTCTTCACGAAGTTCGGCGACGGCGCGGCCGACGTCATCCCCTTGGCAGGTCTGAACAAACGGCAGGGACGGGAACTGCTGCGCCACCTCGGCGCTCCCGAACATCTCATCGTCAAGGTCCCCACCGCGGATCTGCTCGATGACGAACCCGGGCAGACGGACGAATCGTCGCTGGGTCTGACCTATGACCAGATCGATGACTTCCTGGAGGGGAAGGAGATCGAGCCCGCGGCCGCCTCGGCGCTCATCGAGAAATACCGTCGCTCAGAGCACAAACGGCGCATGCCTGTGGCTCCGGTCGATTCCTGGTGGATCCGGCACTGAGCCGAGCAGATGAACACTGACAGCAGTTGGGGCCCTCACAATGTGAGGGCCCCAACAGTTTGTCGAACGTCGGCTGTGGAACGTTGTCAGTCGTTGAACGGCGGACTGCCTGAGACAAGTCCGAGTTCGAGTGCTGTCTGGTTGAACTCCCATCGGGAGGAGACGAAGTCGTCGCTGAGGCGTTCGCCCCGGCTCTGAGCCTCGGTGTAACCGCGCCAGCCGTCCTTGCGGGCATCGCCGGGACGGATCTCACGGGTGCCGGCATCATCGGGAGAGACTTGAGTCTCCTCCTTCACCCAGATCGACAGGCCCTCGGCTGCCCGATAGAGGTTCATGAACGCGGTGTGCGAACGGGGGTTGTCGAAGCTGGCCTTCTTGAACTCGGCACAGAAGGTGGTGAGCGGCTCGAGTTCGTCGACGGCGACGGTGGCGAAGGTCGCGTCGAGTCGCAGGGACTGGACGAGGCCCGACGAATCCGGGATGAGCTCGAGGATGCGGCGGGCGCGACGCTCATCGGGAAGCAGCTCGACCTTGTCCTCCACCGGGGTCAGTCCGAGAGTGTCCATCCGCCCGCGCTCGACGCTGAGCTGTTGGCGCAGTGCGTCGATCTGCTGTTGGGCACGTCGCCATTCGCCGTGGAACATCAGCAGCGCGGCGATCACGCCGAGGCACAGCACGAGCCCGATGACCCAGGCTGCAGAGTGCAGCCCGGGGATGGCGAAGGCGATGATGCCGAGCACGGTGAGCACCGCAAACGTCACAGCGGCCGGTGAGTTGGTGAGGAAATCCAGGAAACGCTTCACAATTCCAAGCCTACTGTTTCAACCTCCACATATCGTGCAACCGGGTGGCATATAGTGTGGTCGAAAACGCATGCCAATACCCAGGAGAGCTCGGTTTGAAGATTTCAGTCATCGGTTGCGGATATCTGGGCGCGGTCCATGCGGCAGCCATGGCGTCTCTGGGCCATGAGGTCACGGGAGTCGATGTCGACACGGAGAAGGTCGAGGCCCTGACCTCCGGTCGTCCGCCCTTCTACGAACCGGGACTGAGCGAACTCCTCGTGAAGGCTCAGGACCGCGGAAAACTCGAATTCACCACCGATATCTCCCGCGCCGCCGACGCCACCGTGCACTTCGTATGTGTAGGCACTCCGCAGAAGCCCGGTGAGTTCGCCGCCGATGTCACCTATGTCGATGCGGCCGTGGAATCCCTGCACCCGCACCTGACTGCGACGTCGGTGGTTGTGGGAAAGTCGACCGTTCCCGTGGGCACCGCCGAGCGTCTGGCCGGAATCATCTCCGACACCGGCGCCGCCATGATGTGGAACCCGGAATTCCTGCGAGAGGGCCATGCCGTCGAAGACACCCTCCACCCGAATCGTCTCGTGTACGGAGTCGCCGACGGTGAACCGGGGCAGGCCGCGGCCGCGACTCTCGACGAGGTCTACGCCTCGATACTCGCCGAAGACACGCCCCGGATGATCACTGACTTCGCGACCGCCGAGCTGGTCAAGACCGCGGCGAACTCGTTCCTGGCCACCAAGATCTCATTCATCAATGCCATGGCCGAGCTCTGCGAAGCATCGGGAGCCGATGTCACCCAGCTCGCCGACGCGATCGGCATGGATGACCGGATCGGCCGCAAATTCCTCAACGCCGGGCTCGGATTCGGCGGCGGATGCCTGCCCAAGGACATCCGCGCCTTCATGGCCAGGGCCGGAGAGCTCGGCGCCGATCAGGCGGTGGCGTTCCTCAAGGAGATCGACTCGATCAACATGCGCCGTCGTGTGCGCATGGTCGACATCGCCCGCGACGCCCTGGGAGGGTCGTTCATCGGCAAGAAGATCACCATTCTCGGCGCCGCGTTCAAGCCCGACAGCGACGACGTCCGCGACTCGCCGGCCCTGGCCGTGGCCAGGCTCATCGCCACCCAGGGCGGGCTGGTCACCGTCACCGATCCGCAGGCGATCGGGAATGCGCAGAAGTCGTTCCCCGAACTCGACTACGTCGCCGACACCGCCGAGGCGATCACCGGGGCGCAAGCCGTGCTGCTGCTGACGGAATGGCGCGAATACCGCGACCTCGACCCGGCGGCGACAGCCGAGCTCGTGAGCGGTAAAGTGCTCGTCGACGGCCGCAATGTGCTCACTCCCGACCTGTGGCGGGCAGCGGGCTGGACCTACCGAGCCCTGGGCCGTCCATGAGAATCGGGCTGGTCACCGACTCCACGGCGCAGCTCTCCGCTGACGAATGCGAAGAGCTCAGCGAAGCCACGGGCGGTCTCTTCGCCGTGGTGCCGCTGACCGTGCTCATCGGCGGGGTCGCCTTCGCCGACGGTGAGATCGATGCCGGGCACCTGTGCGCGAAGATGACCGACGGAGTCGAGGTCACCACGTCCATGGCCACCCCGGCTCAGTTCTCCGACGCCTATGCAGGGCTGCGCGAGAACGGCGCCGAAGCCATCATCGTCGTGACCATGTCCGCGGAGCTCTCGGGCACCCGCGATTCCGCGGTCAAGGCAGCCGAAGCCGAGGACATCCTCGTCGATGTCGTCGACTCGAGGACCACCTCGGCGGGACTGGCCGGGGCACTGTCTGTAGCCGTGGCCGGGATCCGGCAGGGACTCGACGTCGAATCGATCGCCGGAACCATCGCCGATTGGTGCGCGGCCGAGACTCGTTCCGTGTTCGCCCCCGGCAGCCTCGAACACCTGCGCCGAGGCGGCCGGATCGGCGCCGCGTCCTCCTTGCTCGGCCGGGCCCTGCAGATCGTCCCCGTGCTCGGTCTCAGCGCCGGAGTCGTCGTTCCGCTGGCCCGGGTGCGCACTCGCACCAAGGCCCTGGAGAAGATCGTCACCCTGGCCACGCAGGCCGCTGCGGAGGTGGCCGATCCCGAGGACACCGTGCACGTTGAGATCCAGAACGCCGAAGGGGCGATGGACACAGCGGATGCCGAGCTGTTGAGCTCACGGCTGCGCGAGCTCGGATTCGACTCGTCGTTCAGGACGCTGTCGACGATCATCACCGCGCATGTCGGCCCCGGTACGGTCGGTGTGACCGTGCAGACCACACCCTGACTCACACATTCCTGCCTGGGGATGCTCGGGTGACTTGATCGCCTCTGCGCTGTGGACGCAGAGGCGCTGTCCACAGGCGACGATTCTGCCCTGGCTGCTGTGTGTCGGCGCTTCCTAACCTGGGACCATGGCTGTGTCTCCGGATGATCGTTTCGCCGGCCTCCTGGGCGCCAGTTCCGAGCGCGGCGGTTGGGTGCCCGGCGACGTCTATACCGCCGACACCGCCGGTGAGGAAGAACCCGTCGAGCCCCGTCGCGTGCGTCTGCCCGTGCTGGCAGCTCTCGGCATCGCCACGGTCGGAATCCTCGTTCTCGCCTTCTTCCTCTTCCGTCCCGCTCCACAGCATTCGCCCGTGGGCGGCGGTGACGATCCCGGCCAAGGCGCAGGCGCCGGTCAGTCGCCTGCCGCGACCGGCGAGGGAGGTGACACAGGAGAAGCCGGTGAGGGATCGGCGGGATCAGCCGCAGGACAGGAAGGAGCCGCCTCGGCGAAGTCGGCGAATGCGAACGGCGAGGTGATCGTCCATATCACCGGGGCGGTCAACGACCCCTCCGTGGTCACGCTGAAGGCAGGTGCGCGGGTCCAAGACGCAGTCGAAGCCGCTGGAGGACTGAGCGCCGGAGCCGACGGCGAAGCGGTGAATCTGGCGCGCGTGCTCGCCGACGGCGAGCAGATCCAGATCCCGACAGAAGGCGAAGAACCGGCAGCCGGAGTCGAAGGTGCCGATGCGAACGGGGCTGGGGCGAACGGAACCGGTTCGGATGGAAGTGGGGGAGCGGGCGCGGGAGGAGGCGGCGGATCGCCGGGATCCGCGGATTCATCTGCAACCGCGAGCGGCGGGGCACCCGGTCAGGCGGGGAAGGTCGACCTCAACACCGCCGATGCCACCACCTTGGAGACGCTGCCCGGGGTCGGACCCGTCACAGCCGAGGCGATCATCAGCCACCGCACCCAGCAGCCGTTCGCGAGCGTCGATGATCTGCTGCTCGTCAACGGCATCGGGCCGAAGACCTTCGAGAGCCTCAAAGACCTTGTCACCGTCGGCTGACCCGGGCCCCGCAGCGGCGCGCTCACGGCTGCGGACGAGGCGGTCTCGGCGGCTGGCGTGGGAGCGCGGACTGATAGCTCTGCGACATGGGTGCGCGTCCGCGGTTGACTGGGTGCGGGAGCGGGCGGCGCTGTGGCCGGGCTCCGTCCGTCTCCTCTGCTGTGCTGCCGGCCTCTGGGCCAGCGCTCTCCTGTCACCGGAGCCGTGGGTGCTCTTCGGCGTTCCCGCGCTCGGAGTCCTCGGGATCGTGATCCTGCGTCGGCACCACCACCTCGGTGTCGGGGTTCTCGTCTTCACCTTTCTGCTGACGATCCAGGTCACCGCCCTGGCCGCCGCCCACGGACCGAATGATGAGGCGGAGACCACGGGGCTCGTCGTCGGCCACAGCGAACCCGGAGCGTCCGGCTGGACGCGACTGACCCTACTCACCCCCACCGGATTCACTCACGTGCTCAGTCCCGAAATCGCTGCCGACGGAGCGACTGTGCGGATGCGCACTCAGCGCCTCGACGATATCCGCTCGACCGAGGCGGAACCACAGGTGCTCGAAGAACCGAACGGACTGTGGCAGTGGCGTGAGCGGCTGCGCACCGAACTCCGCGTCGATTCTCTCGCCGCCGGCAACGACGGCGGACGGCTGCTGCCTGGACTCGTCGTCGGTGACACCTCGCCTCAGGACGACCGGATGATCGACGATATGCGGGTCGTCTCCCTCACCCACGTCTCGGCCGTGTCGGGCAGCAACGTCACGATCGTCAGCCTCGGTGCCGGACTGCTCGCCGGAGCCTGCCGAGCCGGCCCACGGCTGCGCGTGAGCATCGGAGTGCTCACCTGCCTCGGCTACGTCTTCATCGTCGGGTTCGAACCCAGCGCCATCCGGGCCGCCGGCATGGCGATTGCGGCGGCACTCGTCTTCCTGCGCGGCGGCGGGATCTCCCCGGTCGCGGTCATGTGCTCGACCGCGAGCCTGCTGCTCGCCTTCGTGCCGGTGTTGGCCACCTCGGTGGGGTTCGTCCTGTCCGTGGTCTCCACGGCCGCGATCATGTTCGTCGTCCCGATCCTGCTGCGCCGTCTCGCCGTGCACCTGCCGCTGCTGCCCACGGTGCTCGTGACCGCGCTCATCGTGCCCTTCGTCGCCCAGCTCGCGTGCACCCCGGTGCTCGTGGCGATCGACCCACGCATCGGACTGTGGTCGGTGGCTGCCAACGCCGCGGCCGCACCGGCGGTCATGCCGGCGACGGTGGCGGGCTTCCTCAGCCTCGTGGCCACCGGCATCGCGACGACAGGGCTGCCCGGAGCCGGCTTCGCCTCTGCCCTGCTGGCGTGGACCGGGTCCTTCCCGGCCTGGTGGATCGTCATCGCCGCCCGAGTCTGCGCCGCACTGCCGGGAGCGGCACTGGACTGGCCGGTGCCGCCGCTCGGAACGCTGCTGGCGCTCGGTCTGCTCGGCCTCGCTGTGGTCGGCACGTGGATGCTCGTACGTCGTCGCCTCTGGGGTCTGCCCATCCTCGTCCTGTGCTGCCTGCTCACGGCCGCCGTCATCGTCACTGTGAGGGCGAAGCCGCCTGCAGCGGATTGGCTGGTGCTCGTCTGCGATGTCGGTCAGGGTTCGGCTGCCATCATCAACCTCGGTGATGGTCGGGGTCTCGTCGTCGACACTGGGCGTGAGCCGAAACCCATCGACACCTGCCTCGACGAATCCGGGATCGAGGAATTCGATCTGCTCATCTCCCACTTCGACGCCGACCATTTCGCCGGCTATGCGGGCACGAGGTGGGGGCGCACGGTCGATCGGCTGTTCGTCTCCGCGAACGTCGCGACCTCGCCCGAAGCCAGGCGCGTGATCGCTGACACCGGTGCCGAGCTGGTTCCCACCCACCGTGGTCAGACGCTGAGCTTCGAGGCGGCGAGTCTGGAGGTGCTGTGGCCGCCCCTGCGCTCGCTTCCGGCGGCAGAGGACGAGGAGCTGCGCAACGAAGACTCCCTGGTGGTGCGGGTCGAACAGGAGGGTCTGAGCACTCTCCTGCCCGGCGACGTCGGAGCCGAGGAGCAGTATGTGCTCGCTCAACAGGTGAGTCCGGTGGATGTGCTCGTCGCACCGCACCATGGTTCCTCCGATCTGGCTCCCGAGTTCTTCGCGGTCGCGGCTCCCGGCCTCGGCATCGTCTCGGTGGGGGAGAACAGCTACGGGCATCCCAGTGAGAAGTCATTGCGCTCTTTCGGCCCCGTGCCTGTGCTGCGCACCGATCACTGCGGTTCGGTTGCGCTCTACGCGCAGAGTCGATTCAGCACGGGGCACAGGTGTCCGGAGGACAAGGGATGAGCGGGCGGGTGTCGGTCCGCCATGCCGGTCATGTCGGGCAGCCGCGATAGGCTGGGGTCCATGGCAGTGAAGAAGACCCTGATCCCGTGGAGCTCGGCGAAACCGGCACCTGTCGTCATGATCTCCGGTGGCGAATCGGTGCTCGTGCGCATGGCCAAGGACCGCATCGTGTCGGCCGCACGGAAACAGGATCCCGAAGAGATCGAATTCGACGCTGCCGGATACCAGGCCGGCGAGTTGGCGATGGCGGCTTCACCGTCTCTGTTCTCGTCCTCGAAGCTCATCGTCGTCGATGCGGTCGAAAAGTGCTCGGAGGACTTCCTGGGTGACGCCTTGGCCTATCTGGACGCTCCGAACGATGACGCCGTCGTGGTGCTGCTGCACGCCGGCGGCAATCGGGGAGCGAAGCTCATCAAGAAACTCGACTCCGCCGGCTTTCCCCGCATCGACGCGGCGGTGCTGAAGAACGAAAGCGATCGGGCGAAGTTCGCGCAGACTCGGTTCAAGGCCGCGAAGCGGCGCATCGATGAAGCGGGAATGGCCGCGCTCATGTCGGCGCTGGGTTCCGATCTCGCCGAACTCAATGCCGGAGTCGACCAGCTCATCGAAGACACCGAGGGCACGATCACCGCCGAGGTCGTCGACCAGTACTACGGCGGACGGGTCGAAGCCACCGGCTTCAAGGTCGCTGATGCGGCAGTGGCCGGAGACGCGAAGAACGCACTCAGCCTGCTCAGGCATGCCCTGTCGACGGGGTCCGACCCGGTCCCGCTGGTAGCGGCAGTCGCGATGAAGCTGCGCGGCATGGCGAAGGTGCAGGGATTCTCCGGCACCAGCGGCGAGCTGGCCTCCGAGTTGAAGATGGCTCCGTGGCAGGTCGATCGGGCCCGCCGTGAGGTGAGGCGGTGGAACGAGGTGGCGCTCGGCCAGTCGCTCATCGCCGCAGCCGAGGCCGATGCGGCTGTCAAGGGCGGGGGACGCGACCCCGTCTACGCCCTCGAATGGTTCGTCTCAGAAGTCGCCCGCCTAGCCAAAACCCGCTGATTACTACCTGACGGCTGTGAGTCTTGGTAGTGGCTGGTCTGGGACCGGCTGGCAGAGTAGGTGTTG
This sequence comes from Brevibacterium iodinum ATCC 49514, assembly GCF_900169265.1. Classification (GTDB taxonomy): domain Bacteria; phylum Actinomycetota; class Actinomycetes; order Actinomycetales; family Brevibacteriaceae; genus Brevibacterium; species Brevibacterium iodinum. The sequence goes on along the minus strand of NZ_FXYX01000031.1, from coordinate 64 downwards.
GCCTCTCCATCCCGTGATCGTGACTCAACCTGGCGGTGACCCACCCCCTTTTGGTGGTGTCTTC
>NZ_FXYX01000042.1 GCF_900169265.1 Brevibacterium iodinum ATCC 49514 | reverse complement strand
ATCAAGCGCAACCTCAAACGGTATCTAGCGCGCCGGGTCTACAAGATCCTCAACGCGCTAGATACCGTTCCTCAACCCGCTTGACAAGACATAGAAGGATCGAGGTTGCTGGGCCGCCGTCAGGTAGCGGTGAGGTTCCGGTCAGATAGTCGAGATGATTCCTCGTTCCGTCAGACGGGAGGCCAGACCGGCTCCGTCCGGGGCGTAGATCCACGGCACGCCCTGGCCGCGGCCGTGGCGCTTCGACCGTCCGCCGGCCCACACAGCCTCACCGACGGTGAGCTGTCGGATCGCCACAGCGGCGACGTTCTTCGGGTGGTTCTCGACGAACTCCCCATAGATCTCCTCATCGTTCTGCCCGTCGTCACCGATGAGCAGCCACTTCATCCACGGGAATTCCCGGGCCAGCCGTTCAAGCGAATTGCGTTTGTGCTCCTTGCCCGACCGGAACACCCGAGTCGTCGTCGGCCCCCAGTCGGTGAGCAGCAGCGGACCCATCGGGTAGAGATTGCGGGACAGGAAGCGCTTGAGCGTCAATGCAGAGTTCCACGCCCCTGTCGACAGATAGACCATCGGAGTGTCCGGGCGCATGAAGGTGATCCGGTCATAGAGCACGGCCATTCCCGCCACCGGGGACCTCGCATGCTCGCTGAGGACGAAGGTGTTCCACGCGGCGAGGAAGGGACGCGGCAGCGAAGTGACCATGACCGTATCGTCGATATCGGAGATGATGCCGAAGGTCGAGTCCTCACCGATGATGCGCACGGCAGCAGAGTCGACGAGCGAGCCGTCGGTCCACAGTTCGATCTCCGTCTCCCCTGGCTCGAAGTCCCCGGGGATCACTGCGTCGATGATGCCTCCGCGATCGGAGGTGACCATATGCTCTTCGTCGTTCACGCGCACCCATGCGGTGTCATTGGGCAGAGGCACACTGACGAAGGACTTCCACCCGCGGATGCTCGCATGGACATCGGCGGCCGGCTGACCGTTCGGGGTGAGCACCAGGCGTCCCAGCACCCGCACCCAACCGGTCCCGCCGTAGGTGTCATAGGCGATGACGGTGCGATGATAGGCGTGGTCGGTGGCCCGATTCTGGATCCAGCCGTTGAACCGGTCCTCCACCCGCGCAGCAGTGTGGAGCATATCCGGTGTGAGGTTGAGCGGCCCGTCTTCGGGTTTCTTCTTCGCCACGATCAGATGAAGCCGATCTTGTCATAGACCTCGCGCAGGGTCGCCTCGGCGATGGCGCTGGCCTTCTCCGCCCCGCGATCGAGGATCGCCTGCAGCTGGGCCCGGTCCTCGAGGAGTTCCAGCGTCCGCTCCCCCACCGGTGTCAGGGTCTCCACGGCCACCTCGGCGAGGTCGACCTTGAGGTGACCGTACATCTTCCCTTCGTACTCGGCGACGATGTCGTCGACCGGACGTGAGGTCAGTGAGGAATAGATCGTCAGCAGGTTCGACACTCCCGGCTTGTTCTCTGGGTCGAAGGCGATCTCGGTTCCGTCGTCGGTCACGGCGGACTTGATCTTCTTCGTCAGGGCCTTCGCGTCATCGAGGATGTCGATACGTCCCTGCGGGCTGGGCTGGGACTTCGACATCTTTGCGCCAGGATTCTGCAGATCGTAGATCTTCGCGGTCGCTTTGAGGATCTGCGCCTCAGGAACGGTGAATGTCTTGCCGAACCGGTAGTTGAAGCGTTCGGCGAGGTTGCGGGTCAGCTCGAGGTGCTGGCGCTGGTCCTCGCCGACGGGAACGAGCTGCGGGTTGTACAGGAGGATGTCGGCGGCCATCAGCGCCGGGTAGGTGAGCAGTCCCAGGGACACATGCTCCTGTTTCGCGGACTTGTCCTTGAACTGGGTCATCCGGCTGGCCTCACCCATCGAGGTGGTGCATTCGAGTACCCAGGACAGCTGCGGATGGGCAGGCACCTGGGACTGGACGAAGATCGTCGACTTCTCCGGGTCGAGTCCGGCGGCAATGAACTGCGCGGCCGTGCGCAGGGTACGTTCCCGCAATTCGGCCGGGTCCTGCTCGACGGTGATCGCGTGCATGTTCGCGATGAAGTAGAAAGCATCGTGCGACTCCTGGTGAGTCACGAACTGCTGCAGGGCTCCGATGTAGTTGCCGAGATGAAGCGAATCGGAGGTGGCTTGGATACCTGAGACAGTGCGTGGCTGTGAAGAGTTCGTCATAGTCCTATGATGCCATCTCCCCTGTCGGCTCTGTTCAGGCGTCCGGTCTGGTGGCGGGGATCACGCTCGGCTGCGGACCAGCGGTATAGTTCGTACCAGATCACATGATTCGCCAAGGTGTCTCCCAGTTCTCGAACATCTGTCGAGCAGCGGCCAGCGAGGGTCTGATCATGCTGAGAACTCAACAATCCCGACGCGTCATCTCCTACGGATCTGATGCGTCGTCTCTCAAGGAGGAGGACTATGTCGGTCGAATACATCAAGACCGAGGGCGACCTTCCGCCGGTCGCCGTGGTCGAGAAGCCACGCTGGACACCGGCGAAGATCGTGCTGTGGGTGGCCATCGCCCTCATCGCCGGCGCGGGCTGGTCGATGATCGCGTTCGTGCGCGGTGAAGAGCTGTCGGCCAGCTGGTTCGTCGCCGCAGCCGTCGGCAGCTACCTCATCGGCTTCCGCTTCTACGCGAAGCTCATCGAATGGAAGATCTGCCGCCCGAACCCGAAGCGAGCCACCCCGGCAGAACTCAACGACAACGGCCGCGATTTCGCGCCGACCGACCGCCGGGTCCTGTTCGGCCACCACTTCGCCGCGATCTCCGGTGCCGGCCCCCTCGTGGGACCGATCCTCGCAGCCCAGATGGGCTACCTGCCCGGAACCCTGTGGATCGTCTTCGGCGTCGTGCTCGCCGGCGGTGTCCAGGACTATATGGTTCTATTCTTCTCCATGCGCCGCAACGGCCGATCGCTGGGACAGATGACCCGCGATGAGCTCGGTCGAACGGGCGGAATCATCGCCTCTATCGGCATCATCCTCATCATGGTCATCCTCATCGCGGTCCTCGGCGTCGTCATCATCAACGCGCTGGCCGAAAGCCCCTGGGGCGTCTTCTCCATTGCGATGACCATCCCGATCGCCGTGTTCATGGGCATCTACATGCGCTACCTGCGCCCCGGCAAGGTCGTCGAGACCTCGGTCATCGGCATCGTGCTGCTCGTCATCGCGATCATCGCCGGCGGCTGGGTCCACAACTCGCCGTTCTGGTCCGAGATCTTCCACCTCGACAAGGTGACTCTGGCCTGGTGCCTGATGATCTACGGATTCCTCGCCGCCGTGCTTCCGGTGTGGGTGCTGCTGGCACCGCGCGACTACCTGTCGACATTCATGAAGATCGGCACCATCGTGCTGCTGGCCGTGGGCATCCTCATCGTCAACCCGACCGTGCAGATGCCTGCGCTGACCGAATTCGCGTTCAACTCGGCCGGTCCGGCGTTCGCCGGTGCCCTGTTCCCGTTCCTATTCATCACCATCGCCTGTGGAGCTTTGTCGGGCTTCCACGCTCTCATCTCCTCAGGCACGACTCCGAAGCTCATCGAGAAGGAGACGCAGGCTCGCCTCATCGGCTACGGCGGAATGCTCATGGAGTCGTTCGTCGCCATCATGGCGCTGGTCGCCGCGATCTGCCTCGACAAGGGCCTCTACTTCGCGATGAATGCCGCCGAACCGCTCACCGGCGGAACGGTGCAGGGCGCGTCGGACTTCATCAACAACTCCTTGGGAATGTCCGGAGTGGAGACGAGTCCGGAGATCCTCGATCAGGCGGCCAAGGACGTCGGTGAGGAGAGCATCGTCTCTCGCACCGGCGGAGCCCCGACGCTGGCGATGGGAATGGCGCACATTCTCCACAATGTTTTCGGCGGACCGGCCTGGATGTCGTTCTGGTACCACTTCGCCGTGATGTTCGAGGCCCTGTTCATCCTCACCACGATCGATGCGGGTACCCGCGTGGCCCGTTTCATGCTCTCGGATGTACTCGGCAACTTCTCGAAGAAGTTCCGGGACCCCTCGTGGACTCCAGGTGCATGGCTGGCGACGGCGATCATGGTCGCCGCTTGGGGATCGATCCTGCTTATGGGAGTCACCGACCCCCTCGGCGGAATCAATACGCTGTTCCCGCTCTTCGGCATCTCGAACCAGCTGTTGGCCGCGATCGCCCTGGCCGTCGTCTTCGCAATCGTGTGCAAGATGGGTCTGGCCAGGTGGGCGTGGATCCCCGGCATCCCGCTGGTCTGGGATCTGGTGGTCACGATGGTCGCCTCGTGGCAGAAGATCTTCTCCTCCGACCCGAAGCTCGGCTATTGGGCTCAGCACTTCGCCTACAAGGACGCGCTGGCCGCCGGAGAGACCTCGATGGGCAATACCGAGGGAGTCGCGGCGATGAGCGCAGTCGTGCGCAACACCTTCGTCCAGGGCACCCTGTCGATCGTCTTCGCTCTTCTTGTCGCGATGGTCGTCGTCATGGCAGTCTGGAAGTCCATCGAGGCCATCAGGAAGGGGTCCCTGCCGACTACGGAGGAACCCTTCGTCGAGACTAAGATGTTCGCACCGGCCGGTCTCATCGCTCGCAAGCCCGAGCGTGAGCTGCAGGCGCAGTGGGACGAGCATGCAGCAGGAAGGCAGAAGGAATGAGCACCCCACATCTGCTCAGCCGCATCGCCAGCGATCCGTGGGGATCCCTGCGCCGAGGCGGGGCCTGGCTCCACTGGTACCTCAAGGAGATCATGGGCGAGAACGCCTATATCCACTACCTCGAATCCTACGAGCGCCGTCACGGCACCCGTGAGGGTGCGATGGGGGAGAAGGCCTTCTGGAGAGATCTCACCGATGAGCAGGACCGCAACCCCAAGGCCCGCTGCTGTTGAGATTCTGAAGCTGCCTGCGGCTCAGGACGCAGAGTGGACAGCGAAGAGCCCGGGGCTCAAGACATCTCGTCTTGAGCCCCGGGCTCTTCGTCTGTCGTTCGAACTGCGGTCAGGCCTGGACGGACGGGAGGTCGTAGTCGATGACCAGCGGAGCGTGGTCCGACCAGCGCTCGGCCCAGCTTTCGGCTTTGTCCACGGTGGCCTTGACGGCGGTTTCGGCCAGGGCCGGAGTGGCCATCTGATAGTCGATGCGCCATCCTGTGTCATTGTCGAAGGCCTGACCGCGCATCGACCACCAGGTATAAGGTCCGTCGATGTCGCCGCTGAGTTCGCGGTGGACGTCGACGTAGCCGATCTCCCCGAAGAACCTGTCGAAGTAGGCTCGTTCCTCCGGGAGGAATCCGGACTTCTTCCGGTTGGCCTTCCAATTCTTCAAGTCACGCTCGGTGTGGCAGACGTTGAGGTCGCCGGTGACGAGGACATGGTCGGCGGTCTTCGCCAACTGCGGCATACGGGCGATCATGCGGTCGAGGAACCGGTACTTGTCCTCCTGTTTGGGGGTGCCGGCCTCGCCGGAATGGACATACGCGGACACAAGGGTCAGAAGCGATCCGTCGCCAAGGCGGAAGTCCGTCTCCACCCAGCGTCCGGCCCGGTCGAAATAGCCGTCGTCGCCGAGTCCTTCGCGCACCGCTTCGGGTTCGGTGCGGGCCATCACGGCGACGCCGGCACGGCCCTTCGCCTCGGCATCATGGCTGATCGTGGTGTATCCGGTGTCGGCGAGGACACCATGCGCAATATCGTTCGCGGCGCGCACTTCTTGGAGGGTGATGAAGTCCGGTTTCGCTGCATCGACCCAGGTGGGCATCCCCTTTCGCCATGCTGCGCGGACTCCGTTGACGTTGACTGAAGCAATCCGAATCATGTGCTCTATGATGACATGGAGCGCACTATTCTTCCGGGACGGGGCGTTATAGAGTGATGGTAAGTACGAACACATCAGGAGGCGCAATGGCCGTTGACGAAACTTTCGACACCGAGCAGCTGAGCATCAGTCCGCTCGATGAGGTCGACGCCCGCGAGATGCGCGAATTCCTGCTTGACGCTCAGGCCAACTTCTGGGGAGATCGCGATCTCAGCGGTGACCATGATGCCTACTGGTTCCGTCAGTTCGTCACCTCGGGGCTCGTCGCCCGCTACCGTTCGGAGATCGTCGGATACCTGCTCGGCGTCATTCCCCATGATGGTCCTGCCTACATCCACCTGGTGGCAGCACGGTCGGATTTCCGTCACCAGGGAATCGGCCGTCATCTCTACCAGCACTTCATCGACCATTCCCGTCAGCTCGGTACCTCCTCGGTGCAGGCGACGACGCTGCCGGAGTCCTCGGGTGCGATCTCGTTCCACTCCTCCATGGGCTTCAGCGGAGAGCTCATCGAAGACTATGCAGGCCAGGGCAACCCGCGCGTCTTCTTCGAACTCAAGTTCCCCGAGGACTGAGCACCCGGCACCGCCCACCTCCCAGAACTACCTGACGGCGGCCCAGCAACCTCGCGCGAGGTTGCTGGGCCGCCGTCAGGTAGTAATAGGGGTTAGTTGGCTGAGCGCTGGGCGGTGTCGACGACGTTCTTGAGCAGCAGAGCTCGAGTCATCGGTCCGACGCCTCCTGGGTTCGGCGAGACCCAGGACGCCACCTCGGCGACCCCCGGATCCACGTCTCCGACGATCTTCGACTTCCCCGTCTCCGGGTCCGTCTCGCGCGAGACTCCCACGTCGAGGACGATTGCTCCGGGCTTGACCGCCTCGGCTTTCACGATGCGAGCCGCACCGGCGGCCGCGACGATGACATCGGCCTGAGCCAGCAGCTCATCGAGGTTGCGTGTGCCGGTGTGGGTCAGGGTCACGGTCGCATTGTGCTCACGCCGAGTCAGCAGCGCACCGATGGACCGGCCCACGGTGACCCCGCGACCGATGACCACGACATGCTTGCCAGCCAGATCGATGCCATTGCGGGTCATCAGCTCGATGACACCGCGCGGAGTGCACGGCAGCGGAGTCGTGATCTCCGAGTTCACGTTGAGCACGAGCCGGCCGAGATTCGTCGGATGCAGGCCGTCGGCGTCTTTGGCCGGATCGATGGCTTCGAGGATCGTGTCCGTGTCGATATGGTCCGGCAGCGGAAGCTGCACGATGTAGCCGGTGCAGGCGTCGTCCTTGTTGAGCTCGTCGATGACCGCCAGCAGCTCTTCCTGGCTCACCGATTCGGGCAGGTCACGGCGGATCGAGCTGATCCCGACCTCGGCGCAGTCACGGTGCTTGCCCGCGACGTACCATTTCGAACCTGGGTCCTCCCCCACCAGCACTGTGCCGAGGCCCGGGACGATTCCGGACTCTGCCAGAGTCGCAACCGCCTCGGTGAGTTCGGCCTTGATCTGCTTCGCGCAGGCTCTGCCGTCGAGGATCTGTGCACTCATCAGTACTGCTCCAGCCCTTCGTAGAGGGGGAAGTCGTCGCTGAGCTTCTTCACGCGTGCGGCGAGTGCCTCGACATCGGCACCGGGCTTGAGCGCCTCGGCGATGACGTCGGCGACCTCGGTGAACTCGTTGTCGCCGAATCCGCGGGTGGCCAGTGCCGGGGTGCCGATGCGCAGCCCCGAGGTGACCATCGGCGGACGCGGGTCGAAGGGCACGGCATTGCGGTTGACGGTGATGCCGACCGAGTGCAGAAGATCTTCGGCCTGCTGTCCGTCGAGGGCGGAGTTGCGCAGGTCGACGAGCACGAGGTGGACATCGGTGCCGCCGGTGAGCACGGTGGCTCCGGCGTCGGCGACGTCGGAGGCCAGCAGGCGCTCGGCCAGGATCTGGGCACCGCGCACGGTGCGTTCCTGACGTTCCTTGAACTCGGCGGAGGCCGCGAGTTTGAAGGCCACGGCTTTCGCTGCGATGACATGCATGAGCGGTCCGCCCTGCTGTCCCGGGAACACGGCGGAGTTGAGCTTCTTCGTGTACTCCTCCTTGCCGAGGATGAAACCGGAACGGGGCCCGCCGATGGTCTTGTGCACCGTCGAGGACACGACATCGGCGAACGGCACCGGGTTCGGGTGCAGCCCGGCGGCGACGAGTCCGGCGAAGTGGGCCATATCGACCCACAGCTTCGCACCGACTTCGTCGGCGATATCGCGGAAGGCCTGGAAGTCCAGCTGACGAGGGTAGGCCGACCATCCGGCGACGATGACCTCAGGGCGGTGTTCGAGAGCCTTCTCGCGCACCTTGTCCATATCGATGCGGTAGGTATCGGGGTCGACCTCGTAGGAGGCGACATCGTAGAGGCGTCCGGAGAAGTTGATCTTCATACCGTGGGTGAGGTGCCCGCCATGGGCCAGGGACAGCCCGAGCATCTTGTCACCCTGACGGGCCAGAGCGTGCATGACAGCGGCGTTGGCCGAGGCACCGGAATGGGGCTGGACGTTCGCGTAGTCGGCGCCGAAGAGGCTCTTGGCGCGATCGATGGCGAGGTTCTCCGCGACGTCGACGTATTCGCAGCCGCCGTAGTAGCGCTTGCCGGGATACCCCTCGGCGTACTTGTTCGTCAGCACCGACCCCTGTGCTTCCAGCACGGCGCGCGGGACGAAATTCTCCGAGGCGATCATCTCGAGCGTCGACCGCTGGCGGCCCAGCTCGAGGTCGAGGACTTCGGCGATCTGCGGGTCGATGTCGGCAAGCGAAGCCTGCATCGAGTTTTCGGTCATGAGTACTCTCCTGTGGCATCCGATGATGGGAGCGAGGCAGCGCGCAAAACGCGGCCGTCACCCGGCACCATGCTAACAGCGACGCCGCCTGCTTCCAGGGCCGCGACCGCCATCCGGATGCCGACTCGGAGTGGGCGTTGAGCGCAGCCACCGATTAGGATCGAGTCCATGAGCTGCGAATGGATCCTGAGAGTCACCTGCCCCGATTCGACCGGCATCGTCCATGCCGTGACCGGGGTGCTCGCGGGCCTGGGCGGCAACATCACCGAATCCCAGCAGTTCTCATCCCCCGATTCCCGTCAGTTCTTCCTGCGCCTGCAGTTCTCGACGCCTGCAGAGACCTCGGCCCAGACCGTGGAAGAGGCTCTCGCCGAGGTGGCTCCCCGGTTCGCGATGACCGTGAGCCTGCAGCCGGTGGAGAAGAGGACTCGCACCCTGATCATGGTGTCCAAGGCCGCACACTGCCTCAACACCCTGCTGTTCCGGCATTCCGCCGGTCAGCTGCCCATCGACATCGTCGGCGTCGCCGGCAACCATGACGACCTGCGCCCGCTCGCCGAATTCCACGGCCACGATTTCCACCATATTCCGATCACCCGGGAGACGAAGGCCGATGCCGAGGCGAGGCTCTCGGCTCTCGTCGATGACCTCGATGTCGAACTCATCGTCTTGGCCCGATACATGCAGATCCTCTCCCCCGACCTCTGCGCCCGCCTCGAGGGCCGGGTCATCAATATCCACCATTCGTTCCTGCCGAGCTTCAAGGGCGCGAAGCCCTACCATCAGGCGCATGCCCGCGGCGTGAAGATCATCGGCGCGACCGCGCACTACGTCACCAGCGACCTCGACGAGGGGCCGATCATCGAACAGGATGTGGCCCGCGTCGATCACAACCAGGCCATCGCCGACTTCGTCCGGCACGGTCAGGACGTCGAGGCGGCGGTTCTCGCTCGGGCCGTCGCCTGGCATGCCGAAGGCCGCGTGCTCATGGACGGCCACCGCACCGTCGTCTTCGACTGAGCCTGCCCCTCGCCGAGGCGGCGCGCCCCCGTCCGGGGCCGCCTCGGCGAGTGGATCGACCGTTCCGATCCACGACGCCGAGGGGATCCGTCGTTCGGTGGGTCGCCTCGGTGAGAGTAGGTATTCGGGACTCTGTCTGATGCGGTTCTGACACATCTTCGGATTTTCCATATCCCCGCCCCTGTTGCTGGGTTAGCCTCGGAGCATGAGAGAGACCCACCTCACACTGGAAGCCGAGCTCCGTAGCCTGCCGATCCCCCGCGGTCCGGTGAATCTGGCCCGACAGGCCGTGCTGCGCCTGGCGAACGTCGGACTCACCGCCGCCTACGGCGCCTACCGTGCCCACCCCGCGATCTGGCGGTTCACTGCCCGCCATTACAACCCGCGGCTCGAACCCTTCGCGAAACTCAATGCGTGGATGATCTGTCAGCAGGCCTCCCTCGATGTGCCCGCATACCAGGACTACTGTGAGTATTGATGGTGGCTGGTCTGGGACTGGCTGGCAGAGTAGGAACTGACCGTCCCATCGATCATCATGACCCTCAGAACTACTGACTCGAACGATGTCCTCGTCGGGATCTGTCTGAT
>NZ_FXYX01000030.1 GCF_900169265.1 Brevibacterium iodinum ATCC 49514 | reverse complement strand
ACGTTGAAGCGTCGAGCTGCTGATGTGCTCGCGTTCTTCACCCGACCGGGAACGTCGAACGGTCCCACTGAAGCGATCAACGGCAGACTCGAGCATCTACGCGGGTCCGCGCTGGGATTCCGCAACCTCACGCATTACATCGCGAGGTGTCTGCTCGAGTCCGGTGGCTTCAGACCGGTTCTACACTCTCAATTACGATGAGCCCAAAAAGCGCCGCCGGCGGGAGATCTGATTCATCCCGCCGGCGGCGCGGCTCATATCGCGTCACGCGAAGGCTAGTGAGGAAAATATAGACCGGATCCCACCCCTGCGCAAGACGAAGAATCGGCGCAATGACAGTCGTGAAACTACACCTTGAGCATTTGCGGAACCGATTCCCGGTTATCCACAGATTTGGGAATACACTAGATTCTTCATTCGACTACAGCTAGGTTAAACAGCAAATCACGCTGTCAATTGAATGATCGGGCAAGGGTTCAGAGTGGAAGCCACCGAAGTCATCACCAGCGAGGTTCACAAACGGATCAGAGATCTCGATGTGGATCCCCGCGCCGATATTCAGCGCTCTCGCGAGCTCATTCGCACCGTCATCGCCGAATACGATGAGCGCAGCCTCGTCGCCGACCTTCCTCTTCTCGAAGACAAAGAGGCGACGTTCCGCCATATCGACAATCAACTCTCGGGCTTCGGTGCCCTGCAGGACTATTTCGATGACCCGCATGTCGAAGAGATCTGGGTGAACTCCCCGAGCGAGGTCTTCATCGCCGTCGACGGAATCCACCAGCTGACGACGACGAAGTTGAGCTCCGGCGAACTCGATGACCTCATCGAGCGGATGCTTCGGACCTCGGGCCGCCGCGTCGATCTCTCAAAACCAAGCTTTTGACATACGTACGCCCCGATCCCCTAGTCCAACTGCTCCCTGCGCGCACGCGCGGGGAGCAGCAGACCGCCGTCGGTTCACAGCCAGAGCCGCGTAACGTCCAGGTCAGCGGAAGTCAAAGAGTGTCGCCTGATCCGAAATGTGCACCCGCCGCTTCGCGGAAATATAGGGAGTGAGGGCCATTGGCAAGTCCGGACGGTGCCCACTAAGTAATTCCCGAACTGAAATGTGCTGAAGAACCGGGTAGTGCTGGCCATTCGAGGGATGGGTCCAGTAGCCCGCTACATCTATAGCGCGCTGCGTCTCTTTACTTATAACGTCGTTGAGGGTGATGAGAACGCCCAGGTAGGCATCATGAGTGCTCACAACCGTCCCAGCGAGGTCACGAACAACCGAGGGCCCCACGTTCCGACCCCCTTTCACCGAGACTAGTGTCTTGCCAGATTTCTGACCGTTGAGGATGAACCGTCGAACACCATCTATGCCCCGGTCGCCAACCTGTCGATCATTGGGCTGCGCATGAAGCATCGAAACCGCCCACCGTTCGAAGTCGAAAGGCGATTTACTAAAAAGCTTCTCAGCAGACTGCATGTCATATGGAATGCCGTCGACTTCAATCGACTTCATCACACTCTGTCCATACGTCGAAGATAACCGCTTCACAATAAGATCAATAGCAATATAAGTAATATCTATCCCGACCCACCGTCGTCCTAGCTTCTCAGCTGCATCGACCGTGGTACCGCATCCGCAAAATGGGTCAAGGATTACATCTCCGGGATTTGACGAAGAGGCAATTATTCTCTCTAGTAAAGCCAGAGGCTTCTGCGTGGGGTACCCCAGCTGCTCCGCAGAACGCGAACTAATTAATGGAACATCATCCCAGAAATCATTTAGGGGGACTCCCTTAGATTCGTCCTCATAATATTTCAGCCTTGGAGTCCCGTCTGATTTTTTAGGCCAAAGTATTTTTCCTTCAGCCTCATATTTATCCAAGTTCTCGCGCTTTGTAACCCAGTGCATCCCACTCTTGCCACGCACGTTGGGGTCGATGCCTTTCCACGGTTGCCCGGTATCCCCGTTCCTCTTGCCGCTCACGATCAAGGGCACCGAAGCGTACCTTCGGCCATCAGGATCCTCAAACCTGTACGTCTCGACCGAAGCATCCGATAGAGGCTTATACTGGAGAGTGAAGTTGTACTTCAAATGATCTTTTGCATAGAACAAAATGCAGTCATGAGCGCGTCGATACACCTTGGAGATGGATGAACGGTTGCTGCTCCGATGCCACGATATGTCATTTATGAAGTTGTCAGCACCAAAGATGGCATCTAGCAGTATCTTCAGGTAATGGCTCATAGTCGAATCACAGTGAAGATAGATTGACCCAGTAGGTTTAAGCACCCTGTGGAGCTCAACAAGCCTCGGGGCCATCATTACCAGGTACGCCATGGCATCGTTTTCACCCAAAAGCATACGAAACGCCGAGATCGCATCTGAAACAGCATTTGGTGCGGTCACCAGAATGTCGGAAAAGTAGCGTTCAGTTTCAGGAGTCCAGTGCCACGTATCGTCGAATGCCTGAATCTGAGCGTTCGCGTCACTAGTCTGCTGCCCGAAAATTACAGAATAGGAGCGATTCGAGTTGAACGGTGGGTCAAGATAAATCAAGTCCACGCTCTCCGACTCGATGTGCTCTCGAAGCACCGGCAGGTTATCGCCATAGAACAAGCGGTTCGTTCCGTCGCAGCCTTGTTTATCCATATCGCCCAAGGCTAGTCGATGCGGGCGCCGATTCCGGACATCTTGACACATTGCAGACAGAACTGCGCTAGTGCACCGGGCACAGGCCATAAGGTTCGCCTCAAGAAGAGCTAGAGCTAGTTCGCGAACCGCGATCTTCACTTACCGGCCGTGACAATAACTCGATTGGAGATACGTCGATAGTCTCAGCCAGCTTCTCGACGGTCTTGAGCGTGAGGTTACGTTCGCCGCGTTCAACTCCACCCATGTAGGTGCGATGCACCCCAAGGCGCTCGGCGAACGCCTCTTGACTCAGCCCGAGTCGTAACCGGTGCCGTCGGAGATTCTCTCCCACAACGCGCTGCAACTCACCTTCCACTCGACCAAGCGTCTACCGGTGCTACTTTTTGGTCTACAGACTTATAAGTAGCACAATGGTGGTATAGATGTAGTGGACTACAGAAGCGACGGAGCCCGAATGACTGACCGCCCCACTGGAGACGCACCTCAGGCACGCCCGAGGCAGCGCCGAGCCTCGAAACCGTTCTATAAGAGATGGTGGGTCTGGACTCTGGCTGCGCTGGTCGTTCTCTCCGCTACTGGCCTGTTCGGCCAGACCGAGGACGCGCCGCAAACCGTCGAAGCCAGCTCCACCGAAGAGGCCGAGCCGATAACGGTGCCCGACCTCGTCGGAAAGGCTGGAGACGAAGCCAAAGACGCGCTCGACGACCTCGATTTGAAGGCCGAGTTTGTCGACGAGAGCGATGAGGATCGTTCGGTAGTTCGGAAGTCCAATTGGAAGGTCGAGCGCACGTCCCCTCAGGCCGGTGCAGAAGCCGAGCCGGGTGATGCTGTCACCCTCACCGTGTCCAAGATCGACGACGATCAGGAGTCAGCGGGGGAAGAGAAGGCCGAGAAAGTTGAGAAGGCCAAGGACGAAGCCTCCAAAGAGGAGGAGTCGGAGTCCGATGCGAAGTCGACCGACGATGACAAATTCGACTTCGACTACTACCAGGGCGAAGTCACCGTCCAGTTCGAAATCGACGACAACTTCACTACCGGACTGGTCGCCACCGGTGCGAAACAAGACACCATCGCGGCGCTCCAGGCCGCGAAGGCGAAGTACCCCGGCTACAAGAGCATCGTCGTCATGGGTAGCGGTCCGACGGTCGACAAGTACGGCAACGAGGATAACTCCTACCTGTTCAGCGTTCGATACACACGAGACACTGTCGAGCAGATCGACTTCGACAACAGCGCGTTGATTGACATTTGGGACCTTAGAGACGCGGGCATGGTCAACCCGGACCTCGACAAATAGGACGGAGACTCCATGAAGCGAATCACAGCCACTGCTACCGCACTGGGACTTCTAACCCTTTCGGCGTGCACATCGGCGACGGACGACTCACACACGGAGTCACAAGTCGCCGAGGCGAGACCGCAGGCTCACGAGACTCAAGATGCCGACGGCGATTACGTGCAGACTGAGGCCGACCCGCCTGCTACCGCATCAGGTGCCACCTCATATAACGACGATGGCACCGGCTATTTCGACTTTGGCAAGACAGCAACTTTCCCGTCCGGCATGGAGCTAAACGTCGACTACCTCGGAGAGACGAAGTTCAGCGAGCACGGGACCGCGAGCAACTGCACTGCAGGCGATCCTGTCGCCGTGTTCAAACTGACTATTGCCAACAACACCGGCTCGACGGTCAATCCAAGCGATAGTCTCGACATCTCAGGCGTCTACTACAAAGACGGGGTTCGTGGCTCCTACGATCCGGTCCTCGTCGATGCCCCGAACGTCTTTGACGACTGGCAGGGGAAGAAACTCGATAAGGGTATGTCGATTACCGAGCTGCCCGACGAAGAGTCGGCCACGGCATATGCCGGGATGTGCCGCCCGGACGCATCAAACGGCGAAACCGCCGTTCACGGCACCTTCGCCGACGAAGAGGTCGCCACTCCACTATGGACTGTGCCAGGAGCCGACCCCTACGACCGCCGCCGCCCAGTTTCGTAGCCATACGGGCGAGACATTCCGGCCACCGCATAGACCCGTCTCGGTGCGCTTGTCAGCCTCTTGGCCTGTGGTGGTATCCCTCCGGTCGGAGTGACGGCTCGTCGAGCCTCTCCCGAGCGATGTGGGGTCGGGAGTCGGTGTTCGTCGGAGGGAGCGACGCTTCTGCCGGGGACGCTGATCCCGCCCATGAGCGCGGCGGGCCGCTGAGAGAGGTCAGCGACGATCATGCCGACAGCGACCACGAGGTCGTCGTGAGTTCCTGGAGGGTTCTGGAGCTTCACTGTTGAGGGGCCAGTTTCGACCATGCGAGCACTCATGAACTCCTCCCGAGTCTCGTCATCGTCAGGCAGGCTCAGCGAGCGGTCGCGGAGTGCTCCCCACAGTGACCGGGCGAGGCGGTTCGCTCCTGCCGAGGAGAAGACGAACTCCTCGGTCCGCACACCTTGTCTCTGGAGGTTCGTCGTCAATTGCTCCGCCTGCATCCGGTCGAATCGAAGCTTGGCTCCGTACTCACGACAGACGCGCAGGGTCGCCGCCTCGACCTCGCCGAGGTCAACTCGACCCCCGCTGTCCGATGGTCTCCAGCTCATCACCTTGTCGATGATGAACACGCGGCCCGCTGCACGCTCCTCGGCGTGACCGACCGCGAGCGCCGTGAGGTCTCGCCGGGTGCCCACGTCGAGCGCGGCGACATACTCACGGCGAGGATCAGGGGCGAGCACCGGGTCGCCGGGACGGATGACCGCTTCGATGTCGGCAGGCGAGGTCAGAGCGTCGTCGGCCTCGGACCACTCGCAGAGGATTAGCCGCCGCCACTCCGAGGGGGTGAGATCGTCCTTTACCTCGGCGATGTCCTCCTCAGTCCACCAGGGTGAGGGGCCAGGGTGGAGCGAGGTGTGCCAGGCGGGCGACGTCCGGGCCTTCTGCCACCTCTTCGCCCCGATGCCAGTCGGCGACCCCGCCGTCGTGATGATGATGAGCCGAGACCCTGGCACCTTCGGCACCGCCGACGTGATGGCTGACCACAGTGTTCGATGGTTCGGCGTGTTCGGCCAGACTGCCAGCTCGTCGACGATCTGGAGCCATGGCCGCTTGCCGAATGCTGAGGCCCCGTCGGAGGTTTCGATGGTCAGCGTGGCACCCGTCGCCGTGTTCTCGACCGTCCTACCGAGGACCCTCGCCCTCGACCGGAGTCCGGCACGGTCGACGAAGCCGCTCAGCGCCTCCATCGTGAGGTCGGCCTGATCCGCGTCTGAGGCATAGACCAGTGAGGTCGAGTTCGCGGGGGCCTCAGTGAGGAGTAGCGACAAAGTAATACCGGCGATGTCGGTCGTCTTGCTCATCCCTCGGCCTCGGAGGAGATAGTGCCGTCGGGGAGCCGACGGCCCGGTGTCGAGCACGGTCCGAGCATCGGCCAATTGAAACGGGTAGGCCATCTCACCCCACCTCGAACCGTTCTCTAGGGGCAGAGCGGCGAGGAGGTCGAGCGCGGCGGTAGAGGACGGTGTCCTGCTCATCGCTCGTCCTCCTCAGGGGTGGGGGCGGTCTCAGCACGCCGACCGGGCGCGACTGCCTCACCCTCGGCCCGCACACGGTCGAGCGCCGTCACAAGAGGGTCGGGGCCAGCGTCGAGCACCGCTCGACCCTGCTCGACGAGAGTGTCGAGGTCGGCATCGCCGCCCACGCCAGTGCCCTCGCGCAGTGCCTTCGCCCTGAGCAAGGACAGTTCTGCCTCGCTCCTCGGGTCCAGCCCGAGGCGGTCTCTCGCGGCGGTGGCGCTGTTCTCGAACCATTTGAGCATCTGCACCTGCGAGGTGCGCGGCTGTCCCTCATCGTCAATGATGCCGATCTCGTCCAGGTGACGACGTAGAAGCGCCGCCCTTGCTTCGGCATCCGCCCATGCTGCCAGGGCCTCCGGGTATTTCCGGAGGTCGGGTCTATCGTCGACGATGCCCGCCACCAAAGCGGCGGAGACTGCCGAGTAGACCCTCGGCGATCTGTACCCGCTCTGAAGACTCACGACGTTGTTCTCGGAGAAGTCCGGGTGCTTCGGTGAGCCACGTCCTGCGCCCTTCGAGGGGCGATACCACGACGGCCATTGGTCAGGTGGAAGCTGGGCGGCCTCGGCGGCGGTCAGGCCCTTCTTCATCTTCCTGCTCATCGCCCGACCCTCCCGGTCTCGAACTTCTCTCGCAGGTCGTCGAGGTCGATATGTGCCCAGGGGGTCGGGTTCGGCTCGATGTTCATCACGCCCCAGGCGGGCGGGTCGAGGCGCACGTTCTCGATGCCGAGCTTGCGCGAGATGCCTGCCGCCTCCAGCACGAGGCGTGCCATAGCCGACTGTCCGTAGGCCCCGAATGCCTCGGCGGCATCGGCGCACGTCCGGCACACCGACACGCGCCGGTGGGCGGTCGAGGTGCCGCCGAGCGAGGACGGTGAGACTAACGCCTCGGTCCATGCCGACGATGCCCGTGAGGGGACGACCTCGACCGAGGCGACCCCGCAGAGGTAGCAACCGCCACCAGTGGGCGCTGGGGTTGGCTGGGGGCGCTCGGTCAGGGCGCGGAGGAACGCGGCCACCGCTTGCCGTGCGCGAGCACGCCCCTCCTCGGGCACGTGCGACCATGGCAGGGCCGCTCCGGTGCTCGGGTGGGCCTCAGCCTCGGCGACGGGAGCGAATCTGCTCTCCCACACCAGGCCGAGGGCCTCGGTCGTGAGATAGCGAATTGCCAGGCGTACCCGTCGCGCCGAAGTCAGCTTGAGGTCGGTCTCCGCCACGGCGGCGACAGCGAGCGCTCGCTCGACGGCGGTGTTCGCTATCACGTCGGCGACGTACTGCCCTCGCCCTGCCGGGTGCTCGATGTTGACCGCCACAGCACGCTCACGGCGCTCCTCGCAGGCCGAGCATCTTGTCATGGTGGTCTCGAACTCCTGTGCCGCTTTCCTTCGCAGTGACGGCGACCCGCCTCGATACTCCCGACCGAGCGAGGTGATGGTGTCCTGCCCGTGCTGGACGGTCGGCGCGGTCGCCACACCGCAGACGCGGCAGGCGAGCCATCCGTCGGCCAGCTCGACGGTGGGGGTGAACTCGGGAGCGTAGGGGTTGGTCTCGATCATGGTGGGGCCTTTCGTGGTGGTGGTGAGTCGTCGCCACAGCCTCGTCAGCCATGGCAGGTTGTTGATGGTGTCAATGTGGGGGTGGATCACAGTGGGTCACCGCCGTTGCGGCTCAGTGGTCGAGGCTCGCCACCGCGCCATTTGCCCGCCCAGAATCCCGCCTCAGGTCTGGCCGTGGTGGCGAACTCCTGGCACAGCTCCAGCAGTGGGCAGGATCGGCAGGTCTGTCTCATGTCGATGTGGTCCCGGAGACCGCCGCCCTGCCTGATGCGGTCGTCGATGAACCGTTGGTCACCCTCGCAGGCGGGCCGGTCGGTCTCCATCGCCGCGAGGAGAGGCGCGAGGGCGGCATGGGCGCGTCTGCGGTTATCCATCGCGGTCGTCTCCGCTCTGCTCGGCGGTCTCGTCGTCATCGTCCGGCGCGTGCTCGTGTGCTGTCGGTGGAGCGCCTGCCGAGGCCACCACCGCCGCGACGGTCGACTGTCCCGGTTTCCGGCTGTCATCGGCCAGGATCGCCGCCTCCAGCCTCATGACGTGGAGATAGCAGTCGTCAAAGATGCGAGTGGGATAGCCGAGGTTGCCTCGGCACCAGCTACCGCGCTTCGACCGGCAGATCGGGCAGGGCGTGTTCTTCGCCGTGTCGACGAGATCGAACAACTTCGAGCGCTTCGGGACGTGGATCGACCGGGCCGACCAATGGTCGGGGTTCCTATGGGCTGAGTCGGCGGTCGGGGGTTTGATTGACTGTTCAACCATTTCTAGCTCCTCTCTTCATATCGCGCCTCGTGTACGTGCGAGTGGTGTCGGTGGTGGTGTCGTCGGTGGTGTCGGTGTCGACACCACTTTTCGACACCGATTTTTAAGGGGTGGTGTCCCTTGTCTTTTTGCCAACGACACCACCACTTCCGCGCCATTACTGGGATTAGCGGGGGTGGTGTCATGTGGTGTCGTGTGGTGTCCTCCGCCCTGTGACACCGCCGTGCAATGGTGTGGTGTCGTGGTGTCCCGACCCTAGAGAGGGACACCAACGACACCACCAGCACCAGCACCAGGCGAGGGGCACCAGGGGCACAGCGGCAACGCCGATATACGTCCTCACCCATGGTCGAGGCCCAGCCGCTCTCGCCAGGCCCGGAGCACATCGAGAGCCTTCTTGTCTCCCCAGCCGGTCCGGTCCATGACATCTCTCTTCGACCTCGGCGGAGGGTCCAAGTCGTCGAGCTTCGCCATCTCGGTATCGAGCTTGCTCGCCGCTTTCGCGGCCTTCTGCACCTCGGTGGATGGCACCTCCTCCAGGGTGAGGCTCAGCGGCTCCAGAGACCCCAGGGCGGGCCTCTCATCGTCGGGAGCCACACGGAGCACGGCGGCCTTCTCGCCGAGGCGGAAATGGCCGTGCCGGTCCTTTGACACCACCAGCTCGGCATACCCCTCGACCCCTCGGGAGAACGGCTCCCTCATCCGCTGGATGAACAATGTCCCGTCGATGGCTGCACGCTTGCGCTGGGAGCCGATGGGAGACAGACTGCCTCCGCCCTCCGATGCCGATTTCGTGACGTGATCGAGGACGAGGACGGCAGGCCCCTCGGGCCGAGGAGGGTGCCAGTGGGGACGGAGTTCTCGGTCCTTCGCCCATTTCCGCTCCTGCTCCTCGGTGACCGGAGTGCGGTGTCGAGCGATACGTCGAGGCACCTCGCGAAACCACTCGGCGACCTCCTCATCGGCGTTCGGATTCGCGCCGTGAGTGCTCAGCGCCTCGCCCGTCGAGTCGATGACGACGAGGGACGGCTGGACTTGATCGAGCACGCTCTCCAGCACGGTCCATGCCTCCTCGTCGAGCTTGCCCTCGGGCGAGAAGTAGATGAGGTCATCCGCGAGAGTGTCAGGGTCGGCTCCAGCGGCCAGGGCGCGGGTATAGATGCCTTCGGCGGAGTCCTCGTAATCGACATAGAGGACGCTGTTTCCGCTCTCGATCTCGTCGAGGGCAACCGCCATCGCCGTCCAGGACTTGCCACTCCCGCTCTCGCCAGCGATGCCATTGACGCGACCCCGATAGAGCAAGCTGAGGGGGTCTCTGTCGTCGCCAGGAGGTAATGCCAAGAGACCGACGGCCGGCTCCTCGGCTCGCCGCGCCCCGGTGGCAATGCCCTGTATGAGGTGTTCGGCGGTGGACGGCCTCAGCAGTCCACCGGCTCCCGAGGACTGCCTCGGCTCCTCGGTCGCCACCGCCATCGTCTCGGTCGTTTGCTCAGCGGGGGCGAGAATCACCTCGCCGTCGACGATCTCGACCTCTACCCCTTCGTCGATCAGGTCGTCGAGGCTGAAACTTGCGGACGCTTCACTGTTGGGTAGCGTTGTCATCGCCCCTCCGATCAGCGGTGGGGAGAAAAATTGAGCCAAGATCAGGCTTCACTCTCGGTACAGCCGTCACCGGCAGTTTCGCCCTTGGTTCCGTCGTGCTCGGTCTCGATGCCCACGCGCGAAGTGCCCTCGGTGTAGTCGGGGGCATTTTTCGTCTCTGCCTGTCTCTCATGCCAGGTCCTTTCTCGCCGAGATGATCTCGGCTGATGTGCCCGGCCCACGGTCCAGCGGCTTCGTACTTGTGGTGCGTGTGGTGAAGCTCAGAAGCGTTGAGTTGCAAGCGACCCGCCCCTCAAGTTGCGGCGATGCCAGTCGTCGAATGCCGCCGCCACCTCGTGAGTCGAGCGGGTCGGCCCGGCCCGTCTGCGGGCCTCCTCCGCTCGCTGAGCCTGCTCCTCGGTCTCGCGCTGTCGTGCTTCGGCCTGCCGCCGCTCCTCGGCCCTCGTTCTGTCGGCGGCGGCGATGTCGTCACGGATCAAGCGGAGTCGATGCTCGCGCTCACTGAGCACGTCGAGGCCTCCGTACAGCGAGGAGGAGGGCGGCGACACGATGAACTTGCTCATCGGTCAGAGTGAACGGCGCACGAGGGGCGCTCGGGACCTCGAACGCGTCATTGCCCGTCGAGCCGGTTCCGAGCCGTTCTGCAGCATCCTGCGCCTTCATCGGCGAGCATCCGGGTGCAGGCTGTAGACGGACGCATATTTGCCGAACGCTCGGACCCCGGCGCGGACCTTCGCCTGCGGGAGATCGTCCAGGGCCTCGTCCATCTCGTCGAGGTCAATGAGGACCCCAGCGCGGGGATTCTTCTCATTTCGATATGCCGGGAAATATCCCCGCCGAATGTAGTTTCTAATCGTTTGATCGGAACAGTTCCGATGGCATGCAGCCTCGGTTATTGACACGAGATTTCGTGACATGCTGGTCGCGCTTCCTTTAGAGGAGACACGCGCCCGAGTTTGGTCCTATAACGGCTCGCTGGGATGGGTTTGCAGGGCTTCGCTCCCTACCTGACCTCCGCCTGATCGCCGAGCCTGCCGCTCCTTCGAGCAGACCCTCGCTTGCATCGCGTAACTAATTGTCATCTTAATAACTTCACTTTTTTGGGGCAAACACTATTACAGTGACTTTTTGCATAATTTTTAAAGTAATACATACATGCGCCTCACTACGTAATACAGAATTAAGTTGAGCGCGCGCGAGAAGGTAGAGCCGGGCCGAACCGACCGAATTCACGTGGCCGCTCAGCAGGGGCACACATTAAGTGGCTCCACTGCGCCGCAGTTTCAACTTCGCCGGTCAGGTCCGGCGGAGGAGCTTCGCAGTCCTCAAGTTTCACCCGATACCGACAACCGGAACTCATGCTCGTACACGTCTAAGTCCGACTCACTGCAAGCTGACTAGTACTCTGACGCTATGACCGTAGAGACCGCAGAAACCGTTGGAGTCATCGTTCAAACGCTTGCTGTGCTAGTCGCGGCAAGCGGTGTCATAGTCGCCCTCTCTATGGGCGTCGCTGACCGCCGAGCGGCAGACGCCAGGGCTGACTTGGACCGCCGTGAAGCAAGACGACTCGCGGATCACCATTTCCGACTGGACATGCTGGTTCGCCTTGCTCGAAACGTGAATGATCCGGGGCACACCGACGACAAAGTCAGTAGCCAACTTGCAGCCGAGCGCGCGGCACTTCTTCATGTGATTGGTCCTGATGGCTTGCCTATCACGTGGGAGACATATGTCGGCCCAACGGTAGACGAGTCGCGATCAATCGCGAACAACGCGGACGTAGACAAGCTCAAGCGGTGTCAAAACGAGGTCGCAGTTAAAATCACAGATGAGATCGCCAATTGGAGGAGCGGGCCAAGCGTCAGCTGAATGTAGCACTAGGGACCCTAACTAGGGTCGCCCAAACCGGAGGAGACCTCCATCCACTCTATGCCTCGATGTCTACTCCGCTGCGACTCGCCTGGTCCACGAACCACCGATTGTTACACTCTTCTTCGCGGTGAGACTTATGAGAGGCAGTTCGAGTCCGAGAGCCACTACTCAGCAGGGGTAATCCGTACGCGGTCCTCGCTCCAGCGGACACCGGGGCGGTCGGCGGGGCGAATCTCAACCCGAGCAACGGCAGCGAGCACGGCCCGCTGGATGTCGATGGGAGCGTCCAGGAACGCTGCACCGGGGTCCTCGGCGGAAGTCACCTTCGAGGACGCGGACCTCTGCATCGACGCGGTGAGCCTCCGGTCGATCTCGTCGATCTGCGCCTGCACCTTGTCCGTCGATGCACGGAGCATCTTCCCCGAGATGGTGCCGTCCATGTAGTCCGCTTCGAACGTCTCCAAGCGAGTCGCCAGCTCTGCTCGACGGGCACGGTCCGCGTTAGCTTCCTCGCCGTCGTCGTCGAGGGCAGCGACGATTCGGGGATCGCGCACGAGGTCGGCGACGACGGCGCGGACATATGAGTCTGTCTGCTCAGTCATCACAGTGAGGTGTGCTTGAGCCGTGCATCTGTAGAGGTACTTTCCTCGGGTCGGTGCCGGGCGCATGGCGGTTCCGCACTTGCCGCAAATGTAGATGCCCGAGCCGAGCCAGCGGGTCGCGTTCCCCTGCTGGATTCGACGCGAGGGGTCGGTCAGTATCTTGTAGGCAGCGGTCCACTCTTCCTCAGGAACGATGGCGGGCCACTCGGCATCTCCGAGGATGCCCGGCTCGCCATGACCAGGGTCACCGGTCGATAGCTTGCCAGCGTTGCGAGGGCGTACGAGGACATCGCGGAGCCGTGCATATGTCCATGGTCGCCCGGTCGACGTGGTCAGCTCCTCGGCGTTCAGCTCGTCGGCAATTCCTCGGAGAGAGCGGCCCGCAATGATGCCCTTCGTCGCGCGGCGGATCACCTCAGCCTCGTCGTCTCTCACGGTCGCTCCGTCCTTCTCGAATCCGTAGGGCCGCTGGCCTCCTCGGTACTTCCCCTCACGCGCCATCTGAGCCTTCTTAGCCTTCATACGCTCCCGAGCATGGTCGATCTCGTGCTGAGCCGCTGCACCCAGCATTCGGGCGACCATGCGGCCTGAGGCGGTCGAGAGGTCGACAGTCCCCGAGGTCACAGTCTGTACCTTCGTGCCGTGCTCCTCCGCCACGGCGACGAATTCCTCCAGCTCGACAGTGCGGCGGTGGAGGCGGTCTGTGTGCCAGGCGATTATGCCGGTGATCTTTCCTGCCTCTACGTCGCGCAGCATCTGTCGATACTGCGGTCGAGTCCTGCCCGAGTAGGCACTTATATCGTTGTCCACGTAAACCTCGGCGACAGTCCAACCGAGGCGGTCGGCCAGCTCTCGACAGTCTCGCTCCTGCCGCTCGACTCCGAGGCCAGCTCCTGCGCGGTCTCGGCTGATCCGGGCGTAAATGGCGGCTTTGATCGTGGGGGCGGTCGCTTCTGCATTCATATGTCAATTCTAAGTTTTTGACCTTTCGCAACCATTTGTCGACGCCATCCTGCCCGACGGGTCCCGCCTGCATGTCGTGCTGCCCGATATCACTCGCGCCCATCCGGCCGTGAATATCCGCAAGTTCATCGCCCGGCCGCGCAATCTCGCCAGCCTGGTCTCCTCCGGGTCTCTGACTCCCTCGGCCGCCGAGTTTCTCGACGCTGCCGTGGCGTGCGGGGCCAACATTCTCGTGTCCGGGGCCATTCAGGCGGGCAAGACGACGATGCTCAATGCTTTGGCCGGCTCGATTCCGGCCCGCGAGCGCACGATCTCCTGCGAAGAGGTCTTCGAACTCAATCTGCCCAGCCGCGACTGGGTCCCCATGCAGTGTCGCCAGCCGTCGCTGGAAGGAACCGGCGAAGTCACCCTCCGCGCTCTCGTCAAAGAGGCGCTGCGGATGCGGCCGACGCGCATCATCGTCGGCGAGGTCAGAGAGGCCGAAAGCCTCGATCTCCTGGTCGCACTGAATTCAGGCCTGCCCGGGATGGGCACCATCCATGCGAATTCCGCCCGCGCGGCGATCACGAAGATCTGCACCCTGCCACTACTGGCCGGTGCGAACATCTCCTCGGCGTTCGTCGTGCCCACCGTCGCCGTCAGCCTCGACGTCGTCGTCCATCTCCGGCGTGACCCGTCCGGGGTGCGCCGAGTCGATGAGATCTGCGCTGTGCCCGGAGGGGTCGAAGGCGACGTCGTCGAACTCGATACGATCTTCCATTCGCCACGCGGACAGCTCATCCGCGGTCAGGGGTTCGGCCACCTCGGCGAGCGTTTTGCGGCCATCGGCCGCGATCTTCACACCGTTCTGGAGGCGGCGTGAGCTATTCGCAGTCCGCCCTGCTCATCGGCTCCTGCCTCGGGGCGGGACTCTTCCTCATCTGGATGTCGCTGTGGCAGCGACCGCCGGGCAAGCGGACGCAGTCGCGGTGGGTGCGCGAACTCGACGACATGCTCACCGGGGCCGGATTTCCCAGGCTGCGTCCGGCGCATCTGCTGCTCATCTCGGTCGCGGCGTTCTGTGTGGTTGCCGTCGTATCCACGGTGCTCACCGGCTCGTGGGCGATCGCGCTGTGCTTCGGTCTCTTCGCGTCCTGGCTGCCGCACCGTGCGCTGCAGCATCGGGCGCGCAGCAGGCAGGTGATGCGGCGCGAGCTGTGGCCCGAGACGCTCGACCATCTCAATTCCGGAGTCCGTGCGGGGCTGTCCCTGCCCGAGGCTTTGAGTTCTCTGGCCCATCGCGGACCCGAACCGCTGCGACCCTTGTTCGAAGTCTTCGCCGAGGAATATCGGGCAAGCGGCTCGTTCGCCTTGGCGTTGGAGCGGTTCCGGCAAGTCAGCGCCGACCCGGTGGCCGACCGCATCGTCGTCGCGCTCAGCGTCACTCGGCAGGTCGGCGGCAGCGATCTGGGCACCATGTTGCGGGCCCTGGCACAGTTCGTCCGTGATGATGCCCGCACCCGCAATGAGCTCTCTGCCCGTCAGCAGTGGACGGTCAACGGCGCCCGATTGGCCGTCGCCGCACCGTGGGTGGTGCTCGCGTTCCTGTCGACCCGACCCGAAACGGCGGCGGCGTACAACTCGCGAACCGGGCTGATCCTCCTGGCGGCGGGCTTCGTCGTCTCTCTGCTGGCGTATCAGGCGATGAAGCGCATCGGCAGGCTCCCGGCCGAACCTCGGGTCATCGAGGGCTCGTCGCTCAGCGCCGCCCACCGACGCTTTGCAGGCAGCGCTGGAACGACCGGCGGATTCACCTCCGACAGTGAGGACGCTGCGGACGGGCGGGCGGCATGAGCCTCCTCGGCGAGCCTTGGTCGATACTGGCCCTCGGACTCTTCAACGGCTTCGCTCTGTGCGTCTTCGTGCTCTCCCTCCCACCGCTGCGCAAACCGACGCTGTCGTCGCGGATCGCGCCCTATCTGCGGGATCAGGAATCCTTGGTCGACATCTACGCCCCGCCGACCCCGCGCACCGAGGGATTCTGGGGACTGGTGAAGTCCTGTCTGGTCAGCTCGACCCTGTGGGTGACGTCGCGCATCACCACGGATGCGACTCTGCGGCTGCGCATCGACCGCCTCGGCGGCAATGCCACGATCGAACGGTTCCGCATCAACCAGGTGCTGAGCATCCTCGTCGGGATGATCGTCGCCGGTGGTCTGGCCGGTGTCCTGTCGGCGCAGCGCGGCTTCTCCCCCATCGTCACAATCGTCCTCGTCATCAGCGGCGGCATCGCCGGGCACGTCGTCAACGATTGGCGACTCAGTCAAGCCATCGCCCGCCACGAATCCCGTGTGCTCGCTGAGTTCCCGACCGTCGCTGAGCTTCTTGCGCTGTCCATCACCGCCGGTGAGGGGATCGTGGAGGCTCTCGAACGAGTGTGCCGCACCTGCTCCGGCGATCTCATTGACGAACTCCGCGCAGCCCTGGCCGCCACTCGCACCGGCACACCGTTGGTCGAAGCGCTCGATGCGATGGCCACACGCATCGCCATTCCCGAGATCGTCCAGTTCGTCGACGGCCTCGCCGTGTCGATGACCCGCGGCACACCTCTGGCCGAAGTCCTCCGCTCCCAAGCCGCTGACGTGCGCGAACAGTCCCGACGGCGCCTCCTCGAACTGTCCGGTCGCAAAGAGATTGGGATGCTCGTCCCGGTGGTCGTCTTCGTGCTTCCCGTCACCGTCATCTTCGCCGTCTTCCCCTCTCTGACCGTCCTCGACCTCAGTCCGTAACGACCAATCCCACGCCCACGACCACCTCCCGCATCAACGACCACGCGGATCGATACCTCGACCTCGCCGAAGAAGGAGACACGATGTTCCGCCAGTTCACCTACCGCCTCGTCCCGCTCATGCTCGGGCTCATCCCCGGTCCTCCTCCGCGAGGAGGAACCACCATCGCCGAGGCGACCGACCACGGCATCGACCCGAACCTCACCGAGGAAGTCGACCGGCCCGATCGCGGAGACGTTCCCGGCTGGGTCCTCGTCACCCTGATGACCGCGGGACTGGTGGTTGCACTGTGGGCGCTGGCCGGCGAAGCCTTCACCTCGATGTTCCAGGACGCGATGAACAAGGTCCGCGGGGCCGGGTGACCGCACGGTGCGCAGAGACGACGACACGGAACGGGGAGACCGACTGGGGGCCGCCTCGGTGAGCGCGGCAGGCGAGCGCAGTGATGCGGGATCCGCCGTCGCCGAGTTCGCTCTCATCGCCTCATTGTTGGCCCTCATCCTGGCCGGAGCTCTGCAGATCGGTCTCGTCATCCATGTCCGCAACACCGTCATCGATTCCGCCATCGCCGGAGCAAGACAGGCGAGCCTGGCCGATCAGACTCCACGAGACGGGCAGAAGCTCACCCGCGACCTCATCCGAGTGTCCGTGGGCGAGCGCTATGCCCAGAAGGTCACCGTCTCGACGTCAAAGCACGGTGCCGTCGAGATCGTCGAAGTTCAGGTGACGACTCCGCTTCCGGTCATCGGGCTGTGGGGACCGGCCGAGATCTGGGAGCTGCGCGGACGATCCATCGTCGAGGACATCGACCGTGACTGAACCAGAGGTCAATCAGGGAGTCGCGACCGACGACGCAGACGAAGGAACAGCGGTCATCGAGTTCATCTTCGCCTCCATCGTCCTGCTCATCCCGGTCATCTACCTCATGCTCACCCTCTCCCAGCTGCAGGCCGCCAGCTATGCGACCACCTCGGCGGCGATGTCGGCCTCACGTATCGCCGCCCGCGACGCGAACCCCTCGGAGGCCCGCGCCCATGCCTTCGCGAAGATGCATTTCGCGGACTTCGGGCTGCGTGATGCGCCGACTTCCATCACCTACTCGTGTGCCGGACCCTGTGGACAGGCCGGCTCTCTCGTCACTGCACGAGTCGAGACGCAAGTGTCTCTGCCCGGGTTCCCTCTCCTCTTCGGCTCAGACCGGTCACCGCACGTCACGTTGCGCGCGAACCACACCGACGTCGTCGCCACAGGACGTCAGTGATATGCCGACCACGGGAGAGCACAGCTGTGAACGGCGACGGGAATCGCAGATCGGCCGCGATTCGGAGCACGAATCCGACGCCGGGTCCATCACGCCGCTGGCCATCGGCTTCGTCGTCATCGCCTTGTTGTTGGCCTTCCTCATCGCCGCCCTGACCGACCTGCACATGGCCCGCCGAGAACTGCAGGGACTGGCCGATTCTGCGGCGCTGGCGGCCTCGGACTCGTTCGAACCGGCTCCAGGAGACGATCCCGGTCTCGTGTTCTCACCCCCGGCGGCGAAACGCGCCGCCGGTCGCTACCTCGACGCGGTGCCGACTCCGAAGGACATGGGCAATCTGCGGTTGAGTGCCGATGTGGATGGGACGCATTCGGTGCGCATTCGCATCGAGGCCCGTTATTCTCCGGCGCTGCTCTCACCGTTCGTCCCCGGCCTCATCGACCTCCACGCCACCGCTTATGCCCGGGGCGCCCTGCGCCTCGACTGATTAACCCGAGCCGACTCCACTTCGACGCCGATTCCTGTGGGCACAGGCTCCACTCACGCATCCTGAGGCTGTGGATGCCCAAACCGTATTCACAGGGCGCTTTCTCGCTCTTGCCCAAGCCATGCGCTCGCGGTGAGTCTGTGGGCATGAGAACCCTGGGACTCATCCACCGCATTGAGACGAACGGAGCCGTCACGAGCATGAGCATCGAAGCCGAATCAGCCCAACCGGCCTTCGACGTCTTCCGGTCTGCCCTGGGAGCGGAACTGACTTCCCAGGACTTGGCCGTCGGCAACCGGCTCGACAACCACAGAATCGAGTCGATCAGCTGGGGTCATTGGCAGAGACTCAATCCCATCACCGTCGTCGGAGCGAATGCTCTGCGCACCACCGACGACTGTGCCGACTCCGCGCGGACGAACGTAACCGTCCTGGCAGGACCGGATGCGGGATTCACCGTGACGCTCGACCCACGGCGGGCCCGCTTGTCTCGACTGCCCCACCCCGACTGCCTGACCATCATCGACCCCAGCATCTCCCGCACCCCTCAGTCGCTGCGACTCGATGCCACGGGGCCTGGACCCGCCGTCGCTCCGGGTGCGACGGTGCTCGCACCGGGCCCGGCAGTCGGTTCTTCAGCCGGCGCTCTGTCCTCGGCTGCCCGTTCGGCGCCGCCGATCCGGTCCCCTCCGCTGCATCACAGCAACGACATCCACATCGCCCCGAAGACGATCGACGATCCTCGGCCGGCCAGACCCCCACAGTGGTGGACGTTCCTCATCCCCGTCGGCATCGGCGTGGTGCTGGCCGTGGCCACCGGAATGTGGTGGTTCCTGCTCTTCAGCATCTCGGCCCCGCTCTCCGGGTGGGTCGCCTACCTGGTGGAGAAGAAGCGCTTCACCCGCGACAGCGCACAATGCCGACTCGACCGCGACGAGGCGTTGGCCGAGGCGCGGGCCAGGCTGAGGGGCCTGGAGAAGTCGCACCGTCAGATGATCTTCTCTTCCCCTGGCCTGTGTCTGGGGTTCGGGACGGTCTTCAGCGACCTCACCATCGACGAACGGCTGCAGGATGGAACCGACCACGTCGACGGTCGGATCGTCTGCACCGATATGCCGATCCGCATCGATCCACGCACGACGACCGTCACCGTCAGCGGAACCCGAGCAGTCCTGCGCACCATGGCCTTCGCTTGGCTGGCCGACCGGCGATTCAGATGGCGACCGAGTCCCGAACTCACTCTGCTGCCGGAATTGGCAGGCACCGAGTTCTCCGCCGACCACGCATCGAACACGTTCGGTTCAGGGTCACGCCCAGACTCCGGCATCGACGACCCCATCTCGATCACCCTCGACGAGGCGGCCCACCCCGCCGTGCTCACGCTCACCGCCCCACATGCCGGCTCCGCGGTCTCACTGACGGTGGGCTCTCTCGCGCAGGCACGCACCACGTCCTCGACTGCTCCCGGTGGCCCGGTGCCGGGACGGGCACTTGTCGCCACTCTCATGCCGGCCGCGCGATTCGTCACTCTGCACCGTGGCCGCTCAGACGATACCGGCCCCCGCACCTGGCCCGACCATGGGCTCGGCGAGCTCTGCGACGATGCGCCCGAGGCCATCAGAGCGCGGTGGCGGTCTCCCGCCTCGGGGCCGGTGCCGATCGGGCGCGGAGCCGACGGTGACATCGGCATCGATCTGTTCTCCGACGGTCCTCACGCTCTCGTCGCCGGCACCACGGGCAGCGGAAAATCCCTGCTCCTGCAGACATGGCTGCTGTCGATGGCCTTGGCACAGCCGCCTCGGCGATTGTGTTTCGTCCTCATCGATTTCAAAGGTGGGGCCACGTTCTCACCGCTGCAAGATCTGCCGCACACCGACAGTGTGCTCGACGACTTCGACTCCGGTCTCGCCTTTCGCGCTCTCGTCTCCGTGCGCGCCGAGATCACCCATCGAGAGCGGCTGTTGGCCGATCACGGGTGTGCCGATGTCGCCGATCTCGCCGATCCTCCCCCACGACTCGTCGTCGTCATCGACGAATTCCATGCGCTGATGGCCACTCATCCTCGCGCCGCCGACCTGCTCGAACACCTCACAGCTCTCGGCCGGTCCCTCGGCGTCCACCTCATTCTCGCCACTCAGCGTCCGATGGGAGTCGTCACCGGGCAGATGAAGGCGAACATCAACATTCGCGTGTGCCTGCGAGTGCGCGATGAGACCGATTCCTTCAACGTCATCGGCTCCGAGGCGGGTGCGTTCCTGCCCCCGGACAAACCCGGCGCCGCCTGTCTGGACTCCGGGATCTGCGTCACCCGATTCCGCGTGGCGATTCCTTTCGGACATGACGCCCACACCGAGGCGGCCCTCCGCCCTCGCGTTCGTCCCTGGGGCCCGGGGCCGGTTCCGTCCCTGGCCAGCGGCGCCCACGGAGTTCACGTCGACAACATCATCGCCGCGGCTCACGACATCGCCAGGGCCGAGGACGCTTCGGCTCATCGGCAGGTTGTGCTGCCTCCCCTGCCGGAACCTGAAGAGATGTCGGCCTGGGCGGCAGGGGGACTGACCCATTCTGATGGTGAGCTCGCCGCTTCCTCTGCGGGACCGGTGGCGGAAGGTGGTGAATTCGGTCCGACAGTCACTGGGATCATCGATGTACCCAGTCAGCAACGGCAGCAGATGTGGACATTCGACCCGGACGTGGACGGTTCCACGATCCTCACAGGCGGCAGCCCGGACACCGTGGAATCCGTGCTTGCGACCATGGCACGAGCGGCCGCTCCGACCCGACGGATCATCGCGATCGGCAGAATCTCCGCGGTCCTCGACTGGGCGGAGATCAGCTGTGGATTGAGCTCCGGCTGGCAGATTCAGGCGATTCTCGACCATCTTTCTGCCCGTGGGGACCCGAGCAGATTCTCGCACGACGGTGAAAGCACAGATTCGACGACCGGGCCGAGGCAGAGCCCACAGCCACCGAGCCTGATCGTCTGCAGCAATTGGGCCGAGTTCGTCGACTCGCTCGACCACTATTGGGCCGAACGAGCCGAACGTCTCCTCGGACATGGTGCCGGATCGGATCTCGTGTTCCTGCTCGCCGGGTGCCGGAATATGACGAGTAGGAGCTCTCGATTCGCCACCCAGATCATCTTCCCGCCCGAGGCTGGCGAAGACGGAACGAGCGTCGGGCTCAGCCGGCAGCGATTCGCCGGTTCGTGGCCGGATCTCCGCGCCGTCATCCGCGGTCCCCGCGCGCAGGCCGCCGGCGGGGACGGTGCCGATGTGCAGTTCGCACCCGTTGAACCGGCACGATTCGATTCGTCGATGTCTGGGGCGGGCACGAGCCTCCTCAGCGGACCACTCGGCATTCCGGAGTCCCGAAAGGGATTCGCTCCACGCTGGCGGGGGCTTGGCCAACCTGTGGGCGTGGGCGAAGAACCCTACGGCGACATGCCTGGCTGCATCCCGGTCGGCGTGGATGCTTTCGATGACCTCGTGGTGTGGGATCCCCGGCGAGACGGTTCGGTTCTCACCGTTCGCGGTTCTCCGCAGAGCGGCAAGACCGGATTCGCGACGTATGTGGGCCGCCTCGGCGGGGTCTCAGTTCACGACGATGCGCACATGGCCGCAGATCCCGTCGACTGGGATCTGCTCGACGGACTATTCCATGTGCTCACTGTGCCGACACGGTTCACTCCCGGCTATGGCTCCCCATTGTCCAAAGCTCAGAGTCTCGGACCGCTGCTCGTGCTCGGTGCGCATACCAGGCAAGATCTCACCGGGCTCGGAGTGCTGCGACAGGCCCCGCTCGACGGGCTGCCGGGGACAGGCTGGTTCGTCGCCGAGGACCAAGCTCGCCCAGTCCGACTCTTCGCCCCGACGGGAGTCGAGCCTGATTCAGCTGACGTCAGCAGGCGGTCCTGAGAGGGTCTCGTAGCGGTAGAGCTCGGTGGCGGTTCCGGCGTCGAGCAGCCGGTCGGCGAGCGCGGAGATCACGGGCATTCCGCTCGTGACCTCGATGACGACATCGGCATCGACCGACAGCCTGGCCAAAAGGAGTTCGGCGTCGGCGACGGCCGCGGCGAAGTCCTCACCCGCAGCGTCTGCGGCATCGTCGCGAGCCTCGAACATCGACCCGAGGATGAGCTCGGTCGGCGGTTCCTCGTCGACCTGATCGATGACGGCGGTCCCGTCGCCGGCGGCCGCACCGGCACCCGGTTCACCGGCCGAGGGCAGAACTCCGGCGGTTTCATCGGCCTCCCGCGCATACGACACGGCGAAGGCACTGAGTCCACCCGCCTCGGCGGTTCCGGCAGCGCCGTTCAGCAGTGCGGCACCATGAGCCCCGGGTGCTTCGGAGAGGAAAGCGTTATTCACCTGTCCGATGGTCAGCGGGCCGACGGCATCGTCGCGGTTGACGGCGGTGTACCAGGCGAGGAACGCCTTCGTCAGCTTCACCGAACCGGTGGCGACGATCTCGAGGTCCTCGGCCCGACCGCCGCCGGCCGGAGGCAGAGCACCGGCGGGCACCTTGATCACACGGGTCGTCGTCAGCGGGGTGAACCCGAGAGCCTGCGCGAAGCCCTCTCCCGGGCTGCCGGCGTGCACACGGGCGCGCAGATCGAGGCCTTCGAGTGCGGTTCCTCGCGTCTCCGCGCACACTGCGTCGAAGAGTTCACGCCCTTGACCATGTCCCTGCTCTTCGGCGGCGACCTCGACGTGGATCCACGCCCGGTAGGGGTGAAGCGGGGATTCGGCGATCGCGGCGGCTCCGACGGGAACGTCGGGGACCACCTCGGCGATGACTGAGCGGATCAACGGCGAATCCGAGGACGGACGGAACAGGGACCTGGCCATATGACCGGCCGGGGTGGTCGCGTCGGCGAACACCTCATTCAGCCGCAGATCGTCACCGTCGGTCAGCTCTCGAATCGGCATGTGCTCGCTCCTTGGGCGGTAGGGAACTTGATAATCTTGGCGTCATGACTGACTTAAGCGATCCTACCGCCGCCGCGCACGCCGCGGCCACGACCATCAACGCGAACGCGGGCATCGAATCGCATGACATCGCGCTCGTCCTCGGCTCCGGTTGGGGTGGGGCGGCGGACCTCCTCGGCGAGACCGTTGCCGAGATCTCCGCTGCGGAGGTCCCAGGATTCCACGCCCCCGCCGTCGAAGGCCACGGCGCGACCCTGCGCACGGTGCGCATCGAAGCCAGCGGCAAGCATGCGCTCGTCCTCGGATCGCGCACCCACTACTACGAGGGCAAGGGCGTCCGGTCGGTCGCCCACGGTGTGCGCACCGCCGCTGCGGCCGGCTGCTCCTCGCTGGTGCTGACGAACGGGTGCGGCGGGCTCAACCGCAATTGGGGGCCCGGCACTCCGGTGCTCATCTCCGATCACATCAACCTCACCGGCACCTCCCCGATCGAGGGCGCGAACTTCGTCGATCTCACCGATCTGTACTCCCCGCGGATGCGCGCCATCGCCAAGGAGATCGACCCGACGCTTGACGAGGGCGTGTACGCGCAGTTCCGCGGACCTCATTATGAGACCCCCGCCGAGGTGCGGATGGCTGGGGTCCTCGGTGCCGATCTGGTGGGAATGTCGACGACGTTGGAGGCCATCGCCGCACGTCAGGCTGGGCTCGAACTCATGGGAATTTCGCTGGTGACGAACCTTGCCGCCGGCATCCAGGAGACCCCGCTCTCCCACGCCGAGGTCATTGAAGCCGGGGCAGCGGCCGCCCCGCGCATCTCCCGTCTGCTCGCCGACATCGTCGCGAAGCTCTGAGACGGCCAGCCCCACTCCGCACTCTCCCGCCCCGCCACCGCGAATTCGCAAAGGACCTCATATGACCCGCGTAGCCGACCGCTTCACGAATGGATTCGACGCCGAGGTGGTCCGTGCCTGGATCGCCGACGACCCCGATCCGCAGACGGCCATCTCCTTGGAGCACATCCTCGCCGAGGCCGACAGCGGCGACGAGGCGGCGATCGCCGATCTCGAGGACCGGTTCTCCGGTCCCCTCGTCTTCGGCACGGCCGGTCTGCGCGGCGAGATCGCCGCCGGCCCTAACCGGATGAACAGAGCCGTCGTCATCCGTGCCGCCGCCGGACTGGCCGCATTCCTCGCAGACACCGTCGGTAAGGGCTTCGAAGTCGTCATCGGGTGCGATGCCCGGTACAAGTCCGCGGAGTTCGCCGCCGATACTGCCGCCGTTATCACCGCCGCCGGCGGAGTTGCGATTCAGCTCCCTGAACAGCTGCCGACCCCGCTGCTGGCATTCGCGCTGTCGCAGCGCGGAGCCGATGCCGGAGTCATGGTCACGGCCAGCCACAATCCGCCGGCTGACAACGGGTACAAGGTCTACCTGGGGCAGCGTCCGCTGCAGGCGATCGGATCCGAGGCCGACGCCGAGGCGGGTGCCGGAGCGCAGATCGTCAGCCCGGCCGATGCGCTCATCGCCGAAAGGATCTCAGCTGTCGAGTCCGTGGCGTCTGTGTCACGTGCGGAGTCCGGGTGGGAGCATCTCGACGAGTCGATCGTCGAGGACTATCTGTCGCGCATCGACGATCTGCGCGTCCGGGCGGAGTCGGATCTCTCGATCGTGCTGACCTCGCTGCATGGTGTCGGTGCCGGAGTCGCCGAGGCTGCTCTGACCCGCACCGGCTTCACAAACCTCCACCCGGTGGCCTCCCAGCAGGCACCGGATCCGGACTTCCCGACGGTGTCCTTCCCGAACCCGGAGGAAGCCGGCGCACTCGATGAGTCCTTCGCCCTGGCCCGTGAGGTCGGTGCCGAACTCATCATCGCCAACGATCCGGATGCCGACCGATTCTCCGCGGCCATCCCGGATGAGTCGGCGGCCATCGGCTACCGTCAGCTCTCCGGCGACGAGGTGGGGCTGCTGTTGGGTGAGGACGCCGCTACCCGATTGGCGGAGGGAACTCATCACGCGGAGGGTGCAGACGCTCCTGTCTTCGCGAATTCGATCGTGTCTTCCCGCGGTCTGGCGACAGCGGCTGCCAGCCACGGCTTCGGAGCGGTGAACACGCTCACCGGGTTCAAGTGGATCTCCCGCGTGGCCGGGCTCGTATTCGGATACGAAGAGGCACTCGGCTACTGCGTCGACCCGGCTGCCGTGCGTGATAAGGACGGCATCTCTGCCGCTGTGACGTTCGCTGCGCTTGCCTCGCGTCTCAAGGCTGCGGGCAGCAGCATCGAAGCCGAGCTTGATCGGATCCGCGGCCGTGACGGCTACTTCGCCACCGCTCCTCTGTCTTTTCGCCTCGACGATGTCTCTCTCATCGCCACGGCCATGGCGAAGCTGCGTGAGAACCCTCCGGCCACTCTTGCCGGTTCCCCGGTCGCAGAGGTCCACGACCTGTCGGTCGGGTATGAGGGGCTGCCGCCGACCGATGGAATCCTGCTCCTCTCGGAGTCGAACTCGCGCGTCATCGTGCGTCCTTCGGGTACCGAGCCGAAGCTCAAATGCTATCTCGAAGTCGTCGCCGAACCGTCGGAACTCCAGGCTGCCGCCGATGCCGATGCCCGTGCGGCCGCCAGCGCCGGAGTGCGACTGTCGGCCACCTCGGCGAGTGCGTCCCTCAAGCCGGCCCTGACGGAGCGCTTGAACTCGATCAGCACCGAGCTGAAAACCTTCTTCGCCCTCTGACCCACCCCATTACTACCTGACGGCTGTGAGTCTTGGTAGTGGCTGGTCTGGGACCGGCTGGCAGAGTAGGTGTTGGCCTCTCCATCCCGTGATCGTGACTCAACCTGGCGGTGACCCACCCCCTTTTGGTGGTGTCTT
>NZ_FXYX01000019.1 GCF_900169265.1 Brevibacterium iodinum ATCC 49514 | reverse complement strand
GGAATGTGGTCAGGTTCAGGCTGAATCGCAGTGGTGATCGTAGGTTGAATTCTGCGTTGTACATGGTGGCTATCACGCGGCTATCTCACCATCAGCGGTCCCAGGAATATATGGCGAAACGGCTTGGCGGTCTTGCCCCGATGGAATATCGGACCAAGACCGCCACAGCCGAACAGCCGGTAACTGCTTTATGCTGACCCCACAGCAGTCCAACTATTGGGGACCACTCCAGCGCGAGTTTGCTGAGCCGCCGTCAGGTAGCAATTAGCGGGTGATGCGTTCCTTCCAGGCGGTCATGACCTCGGGCGAGGTCGGCTTCGACGCGAAGGACCCGACGAGGTAGCCGACCAGCGAGGCGATAAGGCCCAGGTAGATGGCCTCGTTGGCGTAGATGCCCGCCAGGATCATCACGACGATGGTGGTCACGGCGCCGAGGATCATGCCGGCCATGACGCCGACGATCGTTCCGCGTTTGAACACGAGACCGCCGAGGATCGGGATGAACAGACCGGCCACCAGCAGGTTGTAGGCCACGGTCAGCGCCTCGACGACGCTGGGCATGATCATCGCGAGCACCAGCGTGACGACGCCGAGCACGATCAGGTAGATGCGCGAGTCGCGCACCTCATCTCCGGTCTCGCGGACCAGCGACCGCACGAGCGTCGACTTCGCGCCGGAAACCGAGTGAGAACCGGATTCCGAGCCGGAAATGCCGGACGCACTCGCCGAGGCGGCCGCACCATCCGTCGCCGTATCCTTCGCACCGGCTCCCGCACCGTCGCCGTCGCCGCCTTCAGGCACGATGTCCTTGCGGGCGAGGATCGGTTCGACGATGTCCTGTCGACAGACGGTCGAGGCGGCCATGAGCGAACCCGAGGCCGTCGACATCATCGCGGCCAGAGCCGCAGCGAGCACGATGCCGGCGAGTACCGGAGACATCGAGGCATCGACGACGGCGACGAACACATCGTCCTGGACCTCGATGCCGGGCACGATCTTCGTAGCGGCCATGCCGATGAGCGCACCGGCGACAGCGTAGAGCAGGCAGTAGACGCCGGCAGAAAAACCGCCCCACCTGGCCACACCCGGGCTGCGGGCGGTGAACACGCGCTGCCAGATGTCCTGGCCGATGAGCAGACCGAGGGTGTAGATGAGGATGTAGCCGAGGATCGCCTCCCAGCCGATGCCCACCGGAGAGGTGTGCGTGTCCGGCAGCGAGGAGAACAGCTCGGAGATGCCTCCGGACTTCGAGAGCACGAGGCGCAGCATGATGAGGAAGATGCCGATCGTCTGAATGAAGAACTGCACGAAGTCCGTCAGCGTGATCGACCACATGCCGCCGAGCATCGAATAGAGGATGACGATGCCGCCGCCGATGAGCACCGACCACACCTTGTTGAGATCGAACAGGGCATGGAAGACCGTGGCGTAGGCGACCGTCGACGTCGTCGAGATCATCAGACCGTAGGCGGTCGTGATCGCTCCGGAAACGAAGCGGGAGCCCTTGCCGTAGCGGAGTTCGAGCATCTGCGAGACCGTGTAGATCTCGAGCTTCTGAATCTTCGGAGCGAAGAACAGCGAGAGCGCGATGATTCCCAAGCCGATCGCGAACACGAGCCACATTCCCGACAGCCCGGCCGTGTAGCCGAGGCCGACACCGCCGATCGTCGACGCGCCGCCGAGGACGACGGCCGACATCGTTCCGGTGTACAGCAGTCCGCCGAGGCGGCGCCCTGCGACCAGGAAGTCCTCCTGGTTATGGGCCTTGAAGCGGCCCCAGACTCCGAATCCCACCATGGCGGCGAGATAGATGATGACTACCAAAGAGTCCACAGCGGCCCTTTCTGTTGGATCGGCTCAGTGACCGACGGTGATGTGGATGGCGGTGGGCATGGTGCGATCGAGCGCCTCGGCGATGGCCCGCGGCAGAGCGGAATCGATGTCCGCCTCGGCGATCGTCACACCGGCCCCGCCCATGGATTCGCCGAGTTTCGCGAAGTCCGGACGGGCGAGCCTGACAGCGAAGGGTCGATGTCACGGTCGACCATCTGACCCTCGATCTCCGCATATCCGCCGTTGTCGACGACGACGAAGGGGATGCCCAGTCCCAGCTCGGCAGCGGTCATGAGCTCCTGGATGGAGAACATGGCCGCACCATCGCCGAGGATGCACACGACCGGTCGCGCGGGATCGGCGACCTTCGCTCCGAGGGCGGCGGGAATGCCGTAGCCCAGGGTGGCGAATCCCGGCATGTAGAGCAACTGATCGGGTGTGCTCGCCGTCAGTGCGTGCACCGTGCCGTCGTAGGTGACCTGCGAGGAGTCACCGGAGATGACGACGGTCGATCCCGCACCTTCTTCGACGAGCCGGGTGACCCGGGCGCCGATCGCATCGAAGTCGAAATCGGTGGCCCAGGTCTCCCGGATCCGGGCGACCCGATCGGCGCCGGCTTCCTTCGCCGAGGCGGCCGATCCGTCTCGTCCGGACGATTCCGTTCCATCAACGCTCGCCGAGGCGGCGCCGTCGTTTCCGATTCCGAGCGCGCTCATGAGCGCGGTGAGGAATTCGCCGGTGTCCGCGCAGGCGAGGATGTCCCCGGGCAGGTTCTTGTTCAGCTGGTCGGGGTCGATATCGCAGCGGATGACGGTCTGCCCGGCAGACTCATCACGCACACCGATGCTCGTCTGCGCACCGATGACCCCGCCCCACAGGTCGGAGTCAGCCAATTCGGAGCCGAGCACGATGAGCACATCGGCGGCCGCGGACTCGGCCTGCACGCTGGCGAAGCGCACGTTCGAGCCCAGCGACAGCGGGTGCGTCTCGGACACGATGCCCTTGCCGTTGGCCGTCGTCGCCAGCGGAGCGTCGAGGGCCTCGACGAGACGGGCCACCTCGGCGTGGGCTCTTCTGGCACCACCGCCGGCGACGACCATCGGACGCTTCGCCGAACCGATCGCCTCGGCGGCGCGGGCCACGACATGGTCATCGAGCCCGGGGCGACGTCCCGCGAACGGGACCGGAACGCTGCCGTTCCAGGCTCCCTCGAGAACGTCGAGGGGAACCTCGATGTGCACGGGCCCGGGACGGGCCGAGTCGAACATGGCGAACGCCTCTGCGACGGCCTGCGCTGCACCTTCTGCGGTGCGGGTGCGCTGGGAGGACACGAGGAGGTGGCCCACCGCACCGGAGGAGTCCTTCGTCTCGTGCAGCATGCCGACGTCGGCGCGCTCGAACCCGGTGGGCACACCGGGGGAGAGAATGAGCATCGGTCGGGACTCGGCATAGGCGGTCGCGGCGGCGGTGATGACGTTCGTCAGCCCCGGCCCCGAGGTCGTGATGACGACCCCGGGTTTGCCGGAGACGAGGAAGTACCCGTCGGCACCGTAGCCTGCTCCCTGCTCGTGGCGAGGAGTCACGGCGCGGATCCCGAACTCCGGCAGATGCCGATAGAACTCGAGATTATGGGTGCCGGGGATGCCGAAGATCGTATCGACACCGTGGGCGGCGAGGGTCGCCACCACTGCACGACCGCCGTTGCGGACATTTAGTTCGGTGCTCATTCAGATACCCAGGGCACTGCCGGACGGGCCGGAGGGAGCGGTGACTCCGTTGTTCTCCGCCGCCCAGAGGGACAGGACCTCGTAGCCGACATGAGCGGCGGCGAGTCCGGTGACTTCGGCATGGTCGTAGGCGGGGGCGACTTCGACGATCTCGGCGCCGACGACATTGAGTCCCTGGAGCCCGCGGATCGAGTTGAGCAGCTCACGGCTGGTCATTCCACCCGCCTCGGGGGTGCCGGTGCCGGGTGCGGCCGCCGGATCGAGGACGTCGATGTCGACGGACAGGTAGACCGGAGCGTCGCCGAGGCGTCCCCGCATCCGGGCGACGACGTCCTGGACGGAGGTGAACTGGTATTCGTCGCTGCGGATGATCTGGAAGCCGAGCACCTCATCGTCCTCGAGGTCCTTCTTCCCATAGAGGGGGCCGCGGATGCCGATGTGCATCGAGGCAGTCATATCGATGAGGCCCTCTTCGCTGGCGCGACGGAAGGGAGTGCCGTGCGTGTAGGGCGCGCCGAAGTAGGTGTCCCAGGTGTCCAGGTGCGCATCGAAGTGGAGGACGGCGATCTTGCCGTGCGTCTTGTGCAGGGAGCGCAGGTTCGGCAGGGCCAGGGTGTGATCCCCGCCGAGGGTGAGCAGCTTGGCCCCGTCGGCGCGCATGGCGTCGGCGTTGGCCTCGACGGTGGTGATGGCCTCTTCGATGTCGAAGGGATTGACGCCGAGGTCACCACAGTCGGCGACCTGCTGCCAGGTGAACGGGTGGACGTTCGTGGCCTGGTTGTAGGGGCGCAGCAGCTTCGAGGACTGGCGGATGTGAGCGGGCCCGAAGCGGGCACCGGGACGGTAGCTGACGCCGGCGTCGAAGGGAATGCCGATGACCTTGACGTCGATCTTCTCGCCGGGACGCTCGGCTTCGACTTCGTCGATGCGCGGCAGCAGTCCGAACGTCGGGGGTCCTGCGTAGCGGGGTGTCTTGCTGTAGTCGGCTGGGCCGAGCGGCTGAGACGTCACTGGCTTGCTCCTTCGTCGTAGCGGCTGACCCGACCCGAGCGGGCCGGAGGTGATGCCCTCAGCCTAGGACGTGGGTCACGCAACACCGATATCCAGTAGGGAGCAATTGAAACCACTACTGTCCGGAATGGATAGAATCGGGTGTATGGTCACCTTGGAGCAGATCTGGTCACGCGCAGAACTCGCGCTCGAAGTCATCGTCGATTCGCCCACCGCAGCGGAGCAGAACGTCACGATCGTGCACTCCTCGGAGCTGCCGGAGGTCGACGAATGGCTTGCCGGCGGTGAGGTGCTGCTGACGATCGGGGTCGGTCAGGACCTCGGCGGCGACACGGTCGGGGACTATGTGCGCCGCCTCAAGGCTGTCGGCGTGCATGCGCTCGGCATCGGACTGGGCTACGACCTGCCGTGGCAGCAGGTTCCGCCGAAGCTCATCGCCGCCGCGAAGGAGGCGGGGCTGGCGCTGTTCGGCGTGCCCGAGCCGGTTCCGTTCGTCGCCGTCGTCGATGCCTTCACCCGGATGCGTGAGGCCGAGACCAACCGGGAGCTGACCCGGGCGAGCAGCGCCGCCCGCCGTTTCGCAACCGCGTTGGCCGGGGAGGGGCCCGCGGCGCTTGTGGCCGATCTGGCGGAGACGCTGGAGGGTCCGGTCCGGTTCGTCTCGCCGACAGGCAGGGCGTTGAGCGGGGACGACGCCGAGGAAGACGTACGTTCGGCACTCATCGAGGAATCATTGAAGCCGACGACGGGGACTCGCCTCATCCGCACCGGTTCGCGGATCGTCGAGGCCGTTCCGATCGGAGGTGATCATCCGCTCGGGTGGATCCTCACCCCCGCCGAGGCGGCCGGATCTCCGAAGACGCGTGCCCTGCTGCTGTCGACCGCCTCGGCGCTGTTGGCGATGTCGTTGGCGGATCTGCCCGCTCCCTCCGGTCGCGCGCTGCTCTTCGACGCCGATCTCAGCGGCGACGAAGCACGTGGGGAGTGGACTCGGGCGACGGGGTTGGCACCGGTGTCGACGGTGGGGATGCGCATCTTCGGCGGTGTCCGTGGGGACTCCGCCGAACGCCTCATCGCCGATATCGTCGGTCGGAGCCTGCTCACTCGCACCGGTTCGCTGCTCGGGGTGGTCGGGGCGCAGGAACGCGGACTCGATGAGCTGGTGACGAGGGCCGCCGAGGTCACCGGTCTGGACGTGCTTGCGGAGAAGAGGCTGCCGTTGGGTCAGCTCCATCACACGTGGATGCTGTGGCGGACCCAGCACGAGTCCGAGGCCTCCGAGGTCAGGGCGCTGCTGTCGGCGGTCGATGAGGAGGCTGCCGACCGATTCGTCGATCGGGTTCTCGGCGAACTCTTTCGGGCTCGCGGCGGTGAGGAACTGTTGGAGACTCTCCGGGCCTTCATCGCCGCGTCCGGGGCACGCGAGCGCATTGCCGCTGAGTTGGGAGTCCACCGGCATACTGTGCGGGCACGGTTGGCGAAGATCGAGAAGCTGCTCGGCCGGGACCTCTCCCGTGCCGAAACGCTGCAGGCGGTGTCGTTGGCACTCGAACTCGCTGAACTCTAGGCCCACCTCTCACCGACCGCTCGGCACGGTGTGCTGCGCGGCGGTGCTCTTCGATCAGTCCTCGAAGTGTTCGATGTGGAAGCGTTCGGCGATCTCAAGCACTCGGGCGAGGGCTTCGTCTTCGCCGATGCTGATGCGCACACCGGCCCCGAGGTTGCGCACGGCCACGGCCTGTTCGACGCAGGCATCTTCGAAGGCATCAGATTTCTCACCCAGCGGCAGCCAGACATAGTTCGCCTGTGCTTCGGGCACCTCCCAGCCCTGTTCGCGCAGTGCGGCTGCGAAGGCATCTCGGGTCTGTGCGATCTCGCCGGCCCGTTCGAGCACCTCGTCCCAATGATTGAGGGATTCGAGGGCGGCTGCCTGGCTGAGGTCGGTGACGCCGAAGGGGATGACGGCCTTGAGCAGTCCTGCGATGACCGGCGGATGGGCGACGGCGTAGCCGACACGCAGCCCGGCGAGTCCGTGTGCCTTGGAGAATGTGCGGAGCAGAACGAGATTCGGAT
Source organism: Brevibacterium iodinum ATCC 49514 (assembly GCF_900169265.1). Taxonomy (GTDB): domain Bacteria; phylum Actinomycetota; class Actinomycetes; order Actinomycetales; family Brevibacteriaceae; genus Brevibacterium; species Brevibacterium iodinum. The sequence continues at coordinate 61,817 of NZ_FXYX01000019.1, read as the reverse complement.
AGTCGCGGACAAGACCGAGTCCATCGGCTCGTCCGGGCACGGTGGCGAACTCCCAGTACGCTTCGTCGAGTGCGACGAGGACGTGGTCAGGCACCTTGTCGAGGAAGGCGCGGACCTCGTCGTCGCGCAGCACCGGGCCCGTCGGATTGTTCGGTGAGCACAGGATGATGAGACGGGTGTCTTCGGTGATCACCGCCGCCATCGCGTCGAGGTCGTGGAGACCCTCAGCTGTCAGCGGAACCTCGTGGCGGCCGGACCCGACGAGCCCGGTGGTCTGCGGATACATCTCGAACGACGGCCACGGATAGATCGCCTCGGTGGTGGCGTCCGAGGTGATCTGGGTCAGAGCGACGAGCAGTTCGCTGGCACCGGTCGTGACGACGAGCTGATCCAGTCCGACACCGAGGCGGTCGGCCAGTCCCTGACGCAGCGCCAGCGCCGCGTCGTCGGGGTAGAGCGCGGGGTTCGCCGCGTGAGCGACCATGGTCTCGAGCACTGCCGGCAGGGGAGGCAGGAAGTTCTCGTTCGAGGAGAGTTTGAACGACTGTAGGCCCTCGACCTGGCGGGGAGGTTTGCCCGGAATATAGGGCGGGAAGGTCTCCAACGCGGCCCGCAGCCGCGGTGACGGGGCAACGGGTGCGGACGCCGAAACGGTGGAGTCGGATGCGCTCGAGGACAAAGTCCCGGGCGCCGAGGTGGACGCAGAATCTGAAGAAACGGGGTCGGAGACGTTCATGGACTCATGATGTCACAGCGGATCAGCGCTGCCACCACGCCCCGGAGGGGTCAGACCTCGTCGACGAGGATCACCAGGGTTTCTCCGGGTTCGACCGGCCCCCGTCGCCGCCGGGACCCTGCTGTTGCTGCTGTCGTTCGGAGTCCTCGCGGCGCTTCTCCAGCTCGTCCCGCTTCTTCTCACGTTCGGACTTGCCTGAGGAATCGTCCGGTTTCTCCTCCTCTTCCCCGGGGTCCTGGCTTTCATCCCCGGAGGATTTCTCGTCCCCGGAGTCCTTCTCCTGCGAATCCTCGTCCTCGGACTCGCTGCCGTCGGTTCCCTCGTCCTTGGCTTTCTCACCCTGCTTCTTGTCCTCGACGCGTTCCTTCGCCTGGCTGCTCTTCTGCTTCTCTTCGCTCTTCTTCGGCTGGCATTCCTCGGGCGCGTCTTCGAGGGTCTTCAGCGAACGGTCGTAGAGTTCCTGCGACTGGTCGGGGTCCTGGGAGGCGATCTGATCTGCCTGCTTCTCATAGACAAAGGACAGGTTGATCCGCACGGCACATTCGGCCGAGGTCGGAGCGATCTCCAGAGCGGCTTCGAGATCGGTCTGGGCAGCGTCGTAGTCGCCGACGGCCGCCTCGGCAGTGCCGCGGTTGAAGTAGCCGATATGGCGTTGGAACGGGCTGACCCGAAGGAACGCCGTCGCCGCCTTCTTGGCACCGGGGAAGTCATTCGAGGTGTATCTGACCTGCGAGGCTGTTCCGAAGTATGTGGCCATGGCGATATAGCCGAAGACCAGGGCGAATATTGTGCCGAGGATGAGGTTGATCTTCGTGATCCGACGCAGCCGTGACCACAGATTCTGCAGGCGGTTCATCGCGGACCTCCCTGGTAGGGCACCGGCTGGTAAGGAACCGATCCGCTGGGGCCGTGTAGGCCTCCGGGACCAAACGGACCTCCGGGACCGGGTGGGCCGCCTCGGTGAGGTCGCTTGGGGGTGATCGCCTTGAGGCGAAGGTATTCGCGGACTCCGAAGACGAGCTCCACGGCGATCCACGCGAAGACGAGGATGAGCGGGACCCAATAGTATTCGTCGACGGTGACCCGGCCGTCCTTCTTCACCAGGGCCTGATCGTATTTCGGGGCGGTGTAGACGCTGGAGATCGCGCCGTTTCCGTTCCGGTGGTGGTAGTCGACGTCGAGGTCCGAGGCGATCTGGCGCAGGTTGCCCTCGTCGATCTGCGAGATCCCCGGATTGCCGTTGCGGTCCTGGATGTACTCGGGAGGTGCCTGATCGTCATCTGGGTCATCGGGGTCGCCGATGCCGGGCGCATTGCCGGGATCACCGACACCGGACCCAAAGCCGAAAGGCTGGCTGTCGCGCATCTTCCCGCCTTGATCGGTGCCGTATCCGAAGACGGCGCCGCTGTCGATGCGGGAGGCGAACGGCGACCACGACTCCGGATTCTCCGATACGGTCTGCTCACCGTCGCCGAAGTAGAACACGACGTTCTTGTTCTCCGGGCGGTCCTCATCGTTCGAGGTCATCCGCTTATCGAGCTCCTCACCGGCCTCGGTGATCGATGAGCCTCTGGAATTCATGGATGATTCGGGTTCGAGGACGTCGACGGCGGAGGCGAAGGCGGCGTGGTCGGTCGTCAGCGGCATCACAGTGGCTGCGGTCGAAGCGAAGGTGATGATGCTCAGCCGGGTGCCGGGGAAGGCGTCGGAGAGTTCGAGCATGTCCTCCTTGACCCCCTCGAGGCGGGTGTTGTCCCCGTCGAAGTCCTCGGCGGCCATCGACGTCGTGACGTCGACGACGAAGTAGACATCGGCTCGTGCCTCGTACTCCTCGGTCGAGGATTTGATGGGGATGCCGGGGCGTGCCAGTGCGATGGCGAGCACGGCGACGACACCCATGCGGGCGAACCATTTCCAGCGTGCTCCGTCGCCGCGGATGGCGGGGATGATGCACACGGTGAGCAGGGCGAGGACGATGAAGCCCCAGCCGAACCAGGTAAAGACGGGATCGAAGATCATGATTTCGTCCTCCACGCCAGCACGAACACTCCGGCGAGGCCGAAGGCGGCGAGTGCGAGCGGAACCACCGGCATATCGTGGACGATCGTGTATGAACGGCCGGGGGTGTTCGCCGCTTCCTGGCTCTGGATCTCCTCGACGATGCGGTCGATCGTCGAGGCCGAACCCATGTCGAACTGTTCGCCGCCGGTACGGTCGGACACGGATCGCAGCTCCTTCGTCTGAGTGGTCGTCAGCACCGAGGGAGGGGAGAGGCTGTAGACGCGGACTTTTGCGTCGACGGCGATATCGGCGGCTTCGTTGAGTTCGAAGAGCGGCTCACCGGCGAGCATATTGTCCGTGGCGAAGATGATCGACCGGGACCGGTCCTCGTCCTGTCGGTCGAAGTTGTCGACGCAGCTGACGAGTCCGTCGCCGATGAGTGAGGAGCCGCCGATGTTCGGCGGAGAGGTCGACCACGAGTAGTCGGTGCCCTCTGCACCCCAGGTGCGGAACCCCTCCTCGGCCTCGGCGAGGTAGTTCTGGACCATGTCGTAGTCGTCGGTGAGCGGGAATGCGGAGACCGCGGTGGCATTGAAGACGGTCAGGCCGATGCGTTCGCCGTCGAAGCGGTCGACGAGCTCCTGGTAGGACTCGAGCAGGTCGGCGTCGTAGCCGAGCATCGACCCGGACACGTCGAGGCAGAGCATGACATCGCGCATTTTCCGTTCCGGGTTGACCGTCTCCACCCAGGCCGGACGTGCGACTCCCGCCAGTGCGGACAGCCCGGTGAGGACGATGACACCGAGGAGGGCGACCGTGGTCACCAGCCGTCTGCGCATGGCCCTGCGGAAACTCGGCAGGCTCGTCATCCGTCCGCTGTGGGCCACGGCCAATGAGGACTCCGTCGTCTTCGGACGGCGGAGCCAGAAGACGGCGGCTGCGGCGAGGGCCAGCAGGATGAGCGCCAGCCACCAGAACATCAGGACCATCGCGCTACCAACGTCCGGGCCTCAGCGATCTGCGGCTGCAGGCCGGCCGGTTCGGCTTCGGCGAACTCCGCCTCGTAGAGGCCGAGCAGGCACTGCGCGAGGTCGTCGAGACCGGCGACTGCTGCATCGCGGTAGGTCAGGTGCTCGGCTTTGACGCCCCATGCGTCATGGGCGAATTCGCGCACGATCGTCGCCAGCTGCTGTGCCGATTCGCGCACGTCCGCCCATTCTGCGGTCAGACCCGTCTCCACGGCGCTGATGCGGGAGAGGTAGGTGCTGCGCACGGGAATCGGGATGCGCGGTCCATCCGCTGAGGTGACCCCGGCGGCGGCGCGGAAGAGCGGGGCGAAGAGGTTTCCGCACGCCAGCAGCAGGACGAAGCAGGCTGCCACGTACCACGCCGGTGAGACCTCCAGAGGCCCGATGAGTTCAGCGGGGCCCACGGCGGTGCCTCAGCAGAAGAGTGTGCAGTCGGCCGAGGGCCGACTTCGGATGGTCGATTTCGATGTGGGCGATGCCCAGCTTGGAGAGAAGGTCGATGCGCTGCTGACGACGGGCCGCCTCGGCGAGGGCGAATTCCTGTCGGACCTCGGGTTTCGTCATCACCGAGGTAGGCAGTCCATGGTCGGGTCGGGCGATGTCGAACGGCGCCGAGGCGGGCGGCAGTCCCGCGAGGTCCGCGTCGGTGATCGTGATCCACAGGACCTCATGTTGGGCGCGCAGCCGACGGATCGTCGCTTCGGCCTCCGGTCCCAGCGGGGCCTGATCGGAGATGACGACCAACAGCATCCGATGATTGATATGGCTGGTGATCCACTGCAGCTGGGTGTTGATCGACCCGGGGGAGTCGCTGCCGGTCTCGGCGAGGATCTGCTGCAGGAGGTGCTCGAGGTGGGCCTCGCTGCCTTTCCGCGGGGAAGCGGTGGTGTGACCGGCGTTTCCGTGGATGAGCATGACGTCGTCGGCGTGGCGGACGGCGAGGTAGCCGACCATCCCGGCCATGAGGATGGCCAGGTGGCGTTTGTCGGCTCCGGCGGAGGTCACGGCGTCGAAGTTCCGGGAGGTGTCGACGACGAGGCCGAGGATGTGCCGACGGTGAGCGACATAGCGTTTGACCAGGGGTTCTGTGTGCCTGGCGGTGGCTTTCCAATCGATGTCGCGGATCTCGTCGCCGGGGATGTAGTCGCGCAGATCGTCGAAGTCGAGGCTGTGGCCGTGGAAGACCGAGGAGTAGTCGCCGTCGAGGAGGCGCCGGGTCCTCCGATGGGCGTGGATGGTCAGCCGCGCCTTGATTCGGTTGAGCAGGACAGTCATCGCGGCAGCCGATCAGGGAGTGGGCACTGCCATGAGGAGGGCATCGACGATCTGGGCGCTCGTGATGTTCTCGGCGGCGGCTTCGAAGTTGAGTTGGATGCGGTGGGCCAGCACTCGGTGGGCGAGGTCCTTGATATCTTCGGGGATGACGTAGTTGCGGCCGCGGATCATCGCCAGCGCCCGGCCGGCGTTCGTGAACGCGATGGAGGCACGCGGGCTGGCTCCGTATTCGATGAACGGGGCGAAGCGGCCGAGGTACTTCGTCGTATTGCGGGTGGCGTGGACGAGTTCGACGAGGTAGCGGGTGATGGCCGGGTCGATGTAGACGGTGCGGGCGTAGCTCTGCATGGTCACGACATCGTCGAGCGAGCAGGCCGGATCGGGCACCGAGTCCTTGTCGAAGACCCCGGAGTCGAGGCGGGAGAGGATCTCGACCTCTTCACTGGGGTTCGGGTGGGTGAGCAGGTCCTTGATCATGAACCGGTCGAGTTGGGCTTCGGGCAGCTGGTAGGTGCCCTCCTGTTCGATCGGGTTCTGCGTGGCCATGACGAGGAAGGGGCGGGGGAGGTCGAAGCGTTTGCCGCCGATCGTCGTCTGCTTCTCCTGCATGGCCTCGAGCATCGCCGACTGGGTCTTCGCCGACGACCGGTTGATCTCATCGAGCAGGACGATGTTCGCATGCACGGGACCGAGCACGGTGTTGAACGACCCCTCGTGTGCGTTGTAGATCTGCGAGCCGATGATGTCGGCCGGCAGCAGATCCGGGGTGCACTGGATGCGGGAGAACTTGCCGTCCACGGCATTGGCCAGAGCCGCGGCCGCCGTGGTCTTCGCCAGCCCCGGCACACTCTCCAGCAGCAGGTGACCGCTGGAGAGAAGTCCGATGAGCAGGGATTCGCGCAGGCGCTGCTGCCCGACGACGAAATCGTCGAGGTAGGACTCCAGAGCCTTGAGGATCGTCTGTGCGTGCGCGATCTCCTGCGTGTTCGCCGGTGCCGTTGCCGTCATGGTCCCTCAGTCTCTCGGTGTCACTGGTGCCTCGATGCCGCGTGTCTTTCGGTGTCACTGTGGTCGTTCAGCCACGCCGTCTGATGCGTTTCTGTGGTCTCCAGCATATTGGCTGGCACTGACACGCAACAGCCGAGAACGTTGCAGTGCTGACACACGGAGCAGTGCCAAGTCCGACGTGCCTCCGTCCGCCACCTGCATTCACAGCACGGCCATCTCATGTCAGGACCGGGCTGTAGCGTCGATGGAACCGACGGACGGATGTGAGGAGGTGCTGTGATGATCGCCTCTGCCTCGACGTGACCGGTGCCGCACGAGGGAGTTCGGAATCGTCGGTCGTGGGCTCCGCGACATGCCCACAGGCAAAAATTTTTCCTGTGGACAGCGGTGGAAAACGGAGGTGGAGAACGGGTCGAAAATCGGCCCCGAAGCCGCCGATCCCAGCGTCCTCGCAGGTGATCGAACTACATGAGTGTCGTTCACAGCCTGTGGACGATTGTGGACGGTGATGACACAGGGTGTGGAACCTGCAAATGACACTGGTGTAACACTGGATATAGGGGTAAGGTCTAACCCGAACACAACATCTAGTGGTCGCCCCTGAGCCTGCGCCTCGTGATATTCATCATGATCGAGCAGTTGACGGGACACGGTCACAGCCATCAGAATGCCGAACTGCACAGCAGAATGAAGGAGTCGTCATGATCACCGTGTACACCAAGCCAGCTTGCGTCCAGTGCAACGCCACCTACCGTGCTCTCGACGCCAAGGGCCTGAAGTACAAGTCGGTGGATCTCAGCGTCGACGAGAACGCCCTCGACGTCGTCAAGGCCATGGGCTACATGCAGGCTCCCGTCGTCGTCACCGACAACGATCACTGGTCGGGCTTCCGTCCGGACAAGATCGCCACCCTGACCGGCGAACAGTCTGCGTCCGTCGTGGCCTGACAATGCTGCTGGTCTACTTCTCCGCCAATTCCGAGTACACGCACCGCTTCGTCGCGAAGCTGCGTCACCCGGCAGTGCGGTTGCCGACGTTGACCAAGGAGCCGACGCTGCGAGTGGATGAGCCATTCGTTCTCGTCACCCCCACCTATGGGGCCGGTCGCAATCGTGGGGCTGTTCCCAAACAAGTCATCAAGTTCCTCAATGTCGAAGAGAACCGGCGCCATCTGGTCGGTGTCATCGGCGCCGGAAACACGAACTTCGGCATGGACTACTGCCGCGCGGCCTTCAAGGTCGCGGCAAAGTGTCAAGTACCCCTCATGTATCGAGTCGAACTCCTGGGCACTCAGGAAGATGTCGACGCTGTCAACCTAGGATTGGACAAACTGTGCGCGAGCTCGCTGAAGACCGCAATGTAGAGGACATCATCCGCGAAGAGACGGATCTGGATTACCACGCGCTCAACGCGATGCTGAACCTGTACGACGAGGACGGCAGGATCCAGTTCGAGCGTGACAAGCAGGCTGCCCGGCAGTACTTCCTGCAGCACGTCAACAACAACACCGTCTTCTTCCACAACCTCAAGGAGAAGCTCGACTACCTCGTCGAGAAGGACTACTACGAGCCCGAGGTTCTGGAGCAGTACTCGTTCGATTTCATCGAGCAGCTCTCGACGCGCGCCTACGATCAGAAGTTCCGCTTCCAGACCTTCCTCGGCGCGTTCAAGTTCTACACCTCCTACACGCTGAAGACCTTCGACGGAAAGCGCTATCTCGAACGCTTCGAGGACCGCGTCGTCATGGTCGCTCTCTTCCTGGCTCGCGGAGACGAGACTCTGGCCACCGAGCTCGTCGACGAGATCATCGCCGGCCGCTTCCAGCCGGCCACCCCGACGTTCCTCAACGCCGGCAAGAAGCAGCGCGGTGAGCTCGTCTCCTGCTTCCTGCTGCGCATCGAAGACAATATGGAGTCGATCGGTAGGTCCATCAACTCCGCTCTGCAGCTGTCCAAGCGCGGCGGCGGCGTGGCCTTCGCTCTGACGAACATCCGCGAGTCCGGTGCACCGATCAAGAAGATCGAGAACCAGTCTTCGGGCGTCATCCCCGTCATGAAGCTGCTCGAGGACTCGTTCTCCTACGCCAACCAGCTCGGAGCCCGCCAGGGTGCCGGTGCCGTGTACCTGCACGCCCACCACCCCGACATCTACAAGTTCCTCGACACCAAGCGCGAGAACGCCGATGAGAAGATCCGGATCAAGACCCTGTCCCTGGGCGTCGTGATCCCGGACATCACCTTCGAACTGGCCAAGCGCAACGAGGACATGTACCTCTTCAGCCCCTATGACGTCGAGCGCGTCTACGGTGTGCCCTTCTCCGACATCAACGTCACCGAGAAGTACACCGAACTCGTCGACAACGCGGCGATCAAGAAGAAGAAGATCAACGCCCGCGAGTTCTTCCAGACTCTGGCCGAGATCCAGTTCGAGTCCGGCTACCCGTACGTGATGTTCGAGGACACCGTCAACAAGGCGAACCCGATCGACGGCAAGATCATCATGTCCAACCTGTGCTCGGAGATCCTCCAGGTCTCCGAACCGAGCAAGTACGACGACGATCTCGGCTATGACGTCGTCGGCAAGGACATCTCCTGCAACCTCGGTTCGCTCAACATCGCTCTGACGATGGACTCGAGCAACTTCGGGCAGACGATCGAGACCGCGATCCGCGGACTCACTGCGGTCGCCGAGACCTCGAACATCCAGTCCGTGCCTTCGATCGCCCGCGGCAACGACATGTCGCATGCCATCGGCCTGGGGCAGATGAACCTCCACGGCTACCTTGCTCGTGAGCACATCTACTACGGTTCCGATGAGGGCCTGGACTTCACGAACATGTACTTCTACACCGTCGCCTACCACTGTGTGCGGGCGTCGATGGAAATCGCGAAGGAGCGCGGTGAGACCTTCGCCGGCTTCGAGCGGTCGAAGTACGCCACAGGCGAATACTTCGACAAGTACACCGATGAGGTCTGGCAGCCGCGCACCGCTCGTGTGACCGAGCTGTTCTCCGAAGCAGGCGTGCACATCCCGACCCAGGACGACTGGCGCGAGCTCAAGGCTCAAGTGGCTGAGCACGGCATCTACAACCAGAACCTCCAGGCCGTGCCGCCGACCGGTTCGATCTCCTACATCAACAACTCGACCTCGTCGATCCACCCGGTGGCATCGAAGATCGAAATCCGCAAGGAGGGCAAGGTCGGCCGCGTGTACTACCCGGCTCCCTTCATGGACAACGACAATCTCGAGTACTACCAGGATGCCTACGAGATCGGCTACGAGAAGATCATCGACACGTATGCCGAGGCCACGAAGCATGTGGACCAGGGGCTGTCGCTGACGTTGTTCTTCATGGACACCGCCACCACTCGTGACATCAACAAGGCGCAGATCTACGCGTGGCGCAAGGGCATCAAGACCATCTACTACATCCGGCTCCGGCAGCTTGCCCTGCAGGGCACGGAGGTCGATGGCTGCGTCTCCTGCATGCTCTGATGATGGAATCGGCGGACCGATGTGAATCGGTCTGCCGGCTTCGTGCGGGTCCCAAGTCGCCGGCTGGGCCTGCACACATGACTTTCGTCTGCCGCGCAGACAGCACGTACTTACGACGAACAGCACTTTGGGAAGAGAGAGAGCGTTGGAGAATCTGACTCTGGCATCGCATGTCGATGCCATCAACTGGAACCGCGTCGTCGATCCGATCGATGACGAGGTCTGGGACCGCCTGACCGGCAACTTCTGGCTGCCGGAGAAGGTCCCGCTGAGCAACGACATCCAATCCTGGGCGACTCTGACCGACGATGAGAAGACGCTGACGATGCGCGTCTTCACCGGTCTGACCCTGCTCGACACGATTCAGGGCACCGTCGGTGCGATCTCGCTCATCCCGGATGCGGTCACGCCGCACGAAGAGGCGGTGCTGACGAATATCGCGTTCATGGAGAGCGTGCACGCGAAGTCGTACTCTTCGATCTTCTCGACCCTGTGCTCGACGAAGGAGATCGACGAGGCCTTCCGCTGGTCGCGTGAGAACAAGTACCTGCAGTCCAAGGCGGATATCATCCTCAGCTACTATCGGGGTGACGATCCGCTCAAGCGCAAGGTCGCCTCGACGCTGCTCGAGTCCTTCCTCTTCTACTCCGGCTTCTACCTGCCCATGTACTGGTCGGCACACGCCAAACTGACGAACACCGCTGACCTCATCCGTCTGATCATCCGCGATGAGGCCGTGCACGGCTACTACATCGGCTACAAGTATCAGAAGGGTCTGGAGTCGCAGTCCGAGGAGCGCAAGCAGGAGCTCAAGGACTACACGATGAACCTCATGTTCGAGCTCTACGAGAACGAGGTCGCCTATACCCACGACCTCTACGATTCGGTGGGACTGTCCGAGGACTGCAAGATGTTCCTCCACTACAACGCCAACAAGGCGCTGATGAACCTCGGTTACGAAGCGATGTTCCCCAAGGAGGTCACGCAGGTCAACCCGGCCATCCTCGCGGCTCTCTCGCCCGGCAGCGATGAGAACCACGACTTCTTCTCCGGTTCGGGATCGTCCTACGTTATCGGCAAGGCTGAGAACACCGAAGACGACGACTGGGACTTCTGAGTCCTCGCGCCACAGATGCCGAAACGGCCCATCCGAGCACACTCGCTCGGATGGGCCGTTGGCCGTTGTCATAGGGGAGTGTAGCCGTATTCGATGCGGCCGTGAATGACAGACGCCCACCCGCTGCTTAAAACCCGGCAGCAAGTGGGCGTCTTCTCAATCAGTGAGGATCGGGCCGACCCGGTTGGGCCGTGCTGATCCCTGCAGATCGGGGTGACCGAGGTTTATCAGGCGGCGGCCATCGGCGTGATCTCACGCAGCGAAGTGCCGGTGAACAGCACAACACGGCCGGTCGCATCTTCGATCGTGATCTCACCAGGAGCCTGACGGCTGATCCGGGGATCGATCATTCCTGCGTGTGCGAGTCCGCGCTGGACCCACTGTGGGAACTCAGACATGGTTCCCTCCTTTCTTCAGTTGTGAATAGCAGGCAACGACGCGCGCTATTCTTCAGGTTCTCAATACGGCGATTGGGTGGTCGCCATGGGGATCTGCGATTCGAAGAGACACAGTGTCCGGAACATTCATCTGCAAAGTCGAACCATGATCGGGGCCTACGACTTCAAAAGCTTGTCGTCAGGAGCAACGCAACGATCGGTTCGATGAATGCGGACAACTTCGAACGCAAGTTCTAAGCGTAACGCGTCTATGTCGACGTTGTCCAATTGAGGGCAGATCCCTGGGCCCAGGCCGACCGACCTTACCGCCGGGAATCTCGCCGGGGCGGCACCGAACTTTACTGCTGATCCTCTCGCCGTGGTGGACCTGCAAATCGTTTTTGCCGGCCTCTGGCCGAGGAGGCTCTGAATGTTCCTATCGTCGGCCCTGCATCCGTGCCCGGATTCGCAGCCACAGGATCACCGTGGCGATGAAGAGTACGACCCCACCCGCCAAGAGGACGAGCGCCAGGGGATTGTCCAGTGCTGCACCGACAGTCTGGGACGCTATGGATGGCTCCGATTCATCGGACTTCTGGGACTCCGTCGTTCCGCTCGAATCCGATTCGGCGCCCCCGGCATCACTCGAGCTGCCAGTGGCGGTGGGGGCCGCCTCGGCGGTGGCCTGAACCCCGACGGGCACGGTCTGCAGCGATTTCGGGTCCTTCTGGGCGAAATCCCAATCGAGCAGGTCGACGGCTACTTGGCGAGAGTTGTTGTCGATGCCGAGCATGGTCGCGACCACACGGTGCCCGTCACGCTCGGCCACGGCGACGTACGAGCCCTTCGCAGCCCGAGTGAACCCGTTCTTCAGGCCCAGCCCGCCGTCGACCTGGCCGACGATTTTCGTATGGTTCTGGATCTCGTAGCCCTTGAACTTCTCTTTCGTCTGCGGGTTCTTTCCGCCCGGGAATTTGAACGTCTCCGTGCCGATGACCTTCATGAGGTAGTCGTCTTCGCACACCGCCCACGCGAGCTTCATGAGGTCCTCAGCGGTCGTGTACTGGCCCTTTGCATCGAGTCCCGAGGTGTTCTTCGCCTGCGTATTCGACATGCCCAGCTCGGCGGCCTTCTCGTTCATCAGCTTCACGGCCTTGTCCTGCCCGCCGGCTGCACGACCCAGAGCATTCGCCGCATCATTGGCGCTCGACATCAGCATCGCGTGGAAGAGCAGATCGATGGAGTACTTGTTCGTCTGCATGAGACCGACCTTCGTCCCATCGACTTCCATGTCCTCGAACTCGGCGGTCACTTTCTTCTTCCTGTCGTCGAACTCGTCCACGAGCGCCAGAGCCGTGAGCAGCTTGATCGTCGACGCCGGAGCGTGCCGCTTCTCCACATTCTTCGCCACATGCAGCTCCCCGGAGTCGAGGTCGCCGACAAGCCAGGACGTGCCCGTCGGCTCCGGCGGCTTCGCACCGTCACCGAGGTCCTCTGGACTGACATACGCCGGTGTTGTCGACTCCGCCGGCTGCGGCACCGCGTGTGTGGGGGCGGGGGAGTGGACGAGCTGCGCGGCGACCATCAGCAGCGCGGCGGCGAAGCCGATGATGCTCAGTGGAAGGGCGCGTAGTGAGGAAGCAGTCGAGCCGGTGAAACGCATGCGCACCAGTCTACTTTCGCCGCAAGCAGCTCGTCCTCAGGATTCCCTCACTCGGACGAACAATCAACGAGGCGGCACCCACCGAGGCATCCCCACCGAGGCGGCACCCACCGAGGCATCCCCACCGGCAGGGGTGCCCCCCCATCGGCTCGAGTGAGCTTTAGGTACAGATTCTTTCGGACTGCTCAGGTTCCTCACTGTGCAATTGAGAGAATTGTGTACCGAAATCCGGCTGGAGCACGGTCGAAGCGACGACACCCCACCCACCGAGGCGGGACAGACGAAAGCGGCCCCGCACCAAATGGTGCGGGGCCGCTGCAGTCCGGATCAGGCTGGCGCGATCAGAATGCGCGCTGCAGGATCGCCTGCTTCACCTCGGCGATGGCCTTGGTGATCTCGATGCCGCGAGGGCAGGCCTCGGTGCAGTTGAAGGTGGTGCGGCAGCGCCACACGCCTTCCTTGTCGTTGAGGACCTCGAGACGCATGTCTCCGCCTTCGTCACGCGAATCGAAGATGAAACGGTGCGCGTTGACGATCGCGGCCGGACCGAAGTACTGGCCGTCGGTCCAGAACACGGGGCACGACGAGGTGCACGCAGCGCAGAGGATGCACTTCGTGGTGTCGTCGAAGGCCGCACGCTGTTCGGCGGACTGCAGACGCTCACGCGTGGGCTCGTGTCCCGAGGTGACGAGGAACGGCATGACCTCGCGGTACGACTGGAAGAAGGGCTCCATGTCGACGATCATGTCCTTCTCGAGCGGAAGGCCCTTGATCGCCTCGACGGTGATCGGCTTGGACGTGTCGAGGTCCTTGAGCAGCGTCTTGCAGGCCAGGCGGTTGCGGCCGTTGATGCGCATCGCATCGGAGCCGCAGACGCCGTGGGCGCAGGACCGGCGGAAGGACAGCGAACCGTCGATCTCCCACTTGATCTTGTGGAGAGCATCCAGCACACGGTCGGTGCCGTACATCGTGATGCTGTATTCCTCCCAGTGCGGCTCGGAATCGACCTCGGGGTCGAAGCGAGCGATCCGGAAGGTGCAGTCGAAGGACGGGATGGACCCGCCTTCGCCTGACACATGTGTCGGCAGGTCGATCTTCGACGCTGGCTCTGGGGTGGTATCGGTGCTCATCAGTACTTACGCTCCATCGGCTGGTAACGGGTGACGATGACGGGCTTCGTCTCAAGACGCATGCCCTTGATGCCGTCGGTCTCCGCTTCGGGATCGAGGTAGGTCATCGTGTGGTGCATGAATTTCTCGTCGTCACGATCCGGGAAGTCCTCGCGGAAGTGTCCTCCACGCGATTCCTTGCGGTGGATGGCGGCGACAGAGATGACCTCGGCGAGCTCGAGCAGGAAGCCGAGCTCGACGGCCTCGAGCAGATCGAGGTTGTAGCGCTTGCCGCGGTCCTGGATGCCCACGTTGTTGTAGCGCTCGCGCAGTTTGGCGATCTCATCGAGTGCCTCACGCAGAGTCTCGTCGGTGCGGAAGACCTGCACGTTGGCGTCCATGATGTCCTGCAGATCCTTGCGGATCGCTGCGATGCGTTCGGTGCCGTCCGAGGTGCGCATCTTCTCGAGCATCTCGACGACGTCGTTCGCCGGGTTCTCGGGCAGTTCGACGGACTCGGCGGTCTTCGCGTATTCCGCGGCGGCGATGCCGGCGCGTTTGCCGAAGACGTTGATGTCGAGCAGCGAGTTCGTGCCCAGACGGTTCGAACCGTGCACCGACACGCAGGCGCACTCACCGGCGGCGTAGAGGCCGGGGATGACGGTGTCGTTGTCTGCGAGGACTTCGGCCTCGATGTTCGTCGGGATGCCGCCCATCGCGTAGTGCGCGGTCGGGAAGACCGGCACCGGCTCTGTGTAGGGCTCCACACCGAGGTAGGTGCGGGCGAACTCGGTGATGTCCGGCAGCTTCTCGTCGATGTGTGAGGGCTCGAGGTGGGTGAGGTCGAGCAGGACGTAGTCCTTGTTCGGCCCGCAGCCACGGCCTTCGCGCACTTCGTTGGCCATCGAACGGGCCACGATGTCACGCGGAGCGAGGTCCTTGATCGTCGGGGCGTAGCGCTCCATGAAGCGCTCACCCTCGGAGTTGCGGAGGATGCCGCCCTCACCGCGAGCCGCCTCGGAGAGCAGGATGCCCAGGCCGGCGAGGCCTGTCGGGTGGAACTGGAAGAACTCCATGTCCTCCAGCGGGATTCCGCGGTTGTAGGTCACGGCCATGCCGTCACCGGTCAGGGTGTGCGCGTTCGAGGTGGTCTTGAAGACCTTGCCGACACCGCCGGTGGCGAAGACGACCGACTTGGCCTGGAAGACGTGGATCCCACCGGTGGCCAGTTCGTAGGACACGACGCCTGCGGGGCGCTTGACCCCGTCGACCTCGGTCATGAGGAGATCGAGGACGTAGAACTCGTTGTAGAACTCCACACCGTGCTTGACGCACTGTTGGTACAGGGTCTGGAGGATCATGTGACCGGTGCGGTCGGCGGCGTAGCAGGAGCGGCGCACAGCGGACTTGCCGTGGTCGCGGGTGTGACCGCCGAAACGACGCTGGTCGATCTTGCCTTCGGGGGTGCGGTTGAACGGCAGCCCCATCTTCTCGAGATCGAGGACGGCGTCGATGGCTTCCTTGGCCATCACCTCGGCGGCGTCCTGGTCGACCAGGTAGTCACCGCCCTTGACGGTGTCGAAGGTGTGCCATTCCCAGTTGTCCTCTTCCACGTTCGCCAGTGCGGCGCACATTCCGCCCTGGGCGGCTCCGGTGTGCGAACGGGTGGGGTAGAGCTTGGTGAGAACGGCGGTGCGGGCACGCTGGCCCGACTCGATCGCCGCACGCATGCCGGCGCCGCCGGCACCGACGATGACGACGTCGTAATGATGTACCTGCATGTTTCTCCTTTAGGCCTTGCAGAACTCAGCCAGGACCGAGGGGTCCGCTCCGGCCGGGCAGGGATCGAACGTGAAGATGACGAGCGTGCCGAGCACGATGACGATGACCGAGGCGATGTAGAGGATCACCTGCAGGGACATGCGTGTGCCGGGCTTCTCGGAGTAGTCCATGATGATGGTGCGCAGACCGTTGGTGCCGTGCAGCATCGCCAGCCACAGCATGAGCAGATCCCAGATCTGCCAGAACGGGCTGGCCCACTTGCCTGCGACGAAGCCGAAGTCGATGGCCTGGACGCCGTCGCCGGCCCACAGGTTCACGAACAGGTGGCCGAAGATGAGGATGACGAGCACGACGCCGGAGATGCGCATGAACAGCCATGCGAACATCTCGAACTTCGAACGCGTCGACTTGTGCCGGGAGTAGCCGGTCCGCGGAGCCGGAATGGATGTTGTGCTCATGTCAGCCTCCGAAGGTGTGCATCAGCTGGCGGGGAATGAAGGCGATCATGATGATGAGCCACACAATCATGACTCCCCAGAACAGCTTCTTCTGGTTTTTCGGGCCACTCTTCGAGAAATCGACGAGAATGACGCGCAGACCGTTGAACGCATGGAATGCGATGGCGGCGACGAGCGCGATCTCACCGAATGCCATGACCGGTGTCTTATAGGTTCCGATCACTGCGTTGTAGGCCTCGGGCGAGACGCGGACGAGTGCAGTATCGAGCACGTGGACCAGAAGGAAGAAGAAGATTCCGACGCCTGTGACGCGATGCGCGACCCAGGACCACATTCCTTCGTTTCCTCGGTACAGAGTGCCCGTAGACGCTTTGGCCACGGAGCATCCTCCATCTTGAATATTCGGGTGTGTACGTCTAGAAACTACGCCGAAGACCGCTTCGGTGCCAGTCGAGACACAGCTGAGCGTCCCGGATCACACCGCAACCCTGGCAATTCCCTCAAAACTGGGATTTCGTGTCTCACGAAATTTCAATTACATCATAGTCGTGTGCTCTAAATTATTGCGCTCTCGTCCTGACCTGGGCGGCCCAGGAACTGAGGCGCACCATCACCGAGGCGGCCCTGAGGTGGGGAGATCCCCACCGGAGCCTTGGGGATTGGCTCATCCGACACGGCGGACAACGTCGGGGAAGGTGTGCCCGAACTCTGAGACACTGAGACCGTGAACACGCACTTCCACGCCATCATCCCCGCCGGCGGATCCGGAACGCGCCTGTGGCCGTTGTCTCGCCGGGCGACGCCGAAGTTCCTCCACGATGTCCTCGGCCTCGGTCGCACCCTCCTCCAGGCCACCTGGGACCGGGTCGCGCCGTTCGTCGGCGACGACAGAGTCTGGGTGGTCACCGGCGAGAGCCACTTCGATCAGGTCGCCGAACAGCTGCCGCATATCGCCCGCGGCCAGATCATCACCGAACCCTCCCCGAAGGACTCTGCCGCCGCCATCGGACTGGCGGCCATGATCATCGCCCGCGAGGACCCCGACGCCATCGTCGGTTCGTTCTCTGCCGACCATTCGATCACGAACGTCGACGAATTCCGACTCGTCATCGACCAGGCCGTCGCTGCCGCGGAGACCGGTGACATCGTCACCATCGGCATCATGCCCCGCAATCCCGCCACCGCCTACGGTTATATCGAGACCGGTGAGCTGCTCGGGCTCGACGGGGCGCCCACGGCCAGGCGGGCGCTGGCATTCGCGGAGAAGCCGGAGGCGAGCACGGCTCGTCAGTATGTGAATTCCGGACGCTACCGCTGGAACGCAGGCATGTTCATCGCCAAGGCATCCTCCCTTCTCGACATCCTCGCCGAGGAGGACCCCGCCCTCTACTCCGGGCTGGCCCGGATCGCCGAGGCCTGGCACACCCCAGATCATGACGAGGTCCTCAGTGCCGTGTGGCCCGGACTGGAGAAGCGAGCCATCGACTATGTGGTGGCCGAACCCGCGGCCGCGGCCGGTCGTGTCATCGTCATCCCCGGTGACTTCGGCTGGGACGACGTCGGCGACTTCGACTCGGTGGCCCGACTGCGCCAGCCGGTTCCCGGGGAGCCGCGCGGAGTGATCTCGATCGGCGGGAACACCGACCTGCTCGAAGTCGATGCCTCGGGAGTCGTGTTCTCCGAAGGACCGAGGACGGTGGCGATCGTCGGACTCGAAGACCTCGTCGTCGTCGACACCGACGACGTCCTGCTCATCACCTCCCGTTCACACGCCCAGGATGTGAAGAAGGCAGTGTCCGTCGCCGGTGAGCGCGGACTCGACGAACTGCTCTGATCCTGACGCCCGCCTCCGGGGCGGACGGATGCGAACCTGGCCGGGCACGACAAGTGTGGACTGAGCTCGACCTGGTCGTGCGTGCCAGGGGTGGGCGGATATGAACTGGGCGGTCGCCTCGGCGAGGGCGGGGAGCAGGATGCGAAGTATGTCGAAATTGGTCGCAATGGGCACATTTATGACATCGAGTGCCTAACATTGCTTGAAATGTTCGACATCGCCCATCCCCGACCTCCCCGCCCTGAAGGACCCGACGTGATCAGCTCGACAATCGCTGAGATCGGTGCAGAACTCATCGATTTCCGCCGCGACATCCATGCCCATCCGGAACTGTCCTTCCAGGAGTTCGAGACCACCGACAAGATCGTCGCCCGCCTCGAGGCCGCAGGTCTCAGACCCCAGCGCCTCGAAGGCACCGGGGTCGTCTGCGAGGTCGGCGAGGGTCCGGTGGCCGTGGGGCTGCGAGCCGATATCGACGCCCTGCCCGTCGATGACCTCATCGATGAGGAATTCCGTTCCACCGTTCCCGGCGTCGCCCATGCCTGCGGCCACGACGTCCACCTGACCTCCCTCATCGGCGCCGGCATCGCCCTGCAGAAGATCGATCAATCACGGCCCGGCGGCCTCGGCGGAGGGGTGCGACTGATCTTCCAGCCCGGCGAGGAAGTCACCCCGGGTGGTGCGCTGCGCGTGATCTCGCAGGGTGTCCTCGACGATGTGCCCGAGGTCTATGCCGTCCACTGTGACCCGAACGTCGACATCGGCAAGGTCGGTTCGCGCATCGGCGCCATCACCGCTGCCGGCGACACGGTCATCATCCGCCTCTCCGGTCACGGCGGGCACACCTCCCGTCCCCATCTGACCGAAGACCTCGTCTATGCGCTCGGCAAGCTCGCGACCGACCTGCCCTCGACCCTGGGCCGGCTGATCGATCCGCGGCACGCGATCTCCCTGGTGTGGGGCGAGATCAGCGCCGGCCATGCCGCCAACGTCGTCCCCAGCGAGGGGATCCTGCGCGGAACCCTGCGCTGCCTCGACGTCGACGGCTGGAACCAGGTCGCCGAGGTGCTGCCCGAGCTCGTCGACCGCATCGCCGGACCGTACGGAGTCGAGGTCGACCTCGAACACCGCCGAGGCGTCCCCCCGGTGGTCAACACAGAAGACCAGGTCACCCTCATCGAATCCGCCGTCCGCGGGGAACTCGGCGAGAACTCCGTGCAGCTGACCCCGCAGTCCATGGGCGGGGAGGACTTCGCCTGGTACCTCACCCACTGCCCGGGTGCGCTCATCCGGCTGGGTACCCGCACACCCGGCGGTATCACCTACGACATCCACCAGGGTGATCTGCTCATCGACGAACGCGCCGTGGAGATCGCCGCCCGCGTGTTCACCGCCACCGCGCTCAAGGTCCTCGACCGCGATCGCTGATCGACCAGTCACGGTCGGCGACCGTTCGACAGTGATCGGCGGCTGCTTCGCTGCGCCGGCTGTCCACGCTGATTACCCGGCCAAGACGGCGGGCCGATAATCTTGATGTCATGAGTCTCCGAGTCCGCAGCACCTCCATCGCCGCCTTCGCCGCGGTGGGCACCCTGGTGCTGACCGGCTGCTCCGGCACGACTCCCGAGGCCCTCGTAGAGGAACGGCTCGGCTGCCTCGTCTCGGCCCCGGCCGGCTTCGACGATCACTCGGCCGGTGCGCTCACCCTCGAGGAGGCGGAACTGGCCCGTGGAGCCGGGGTCTTCTCGGGTACCTCGAGTCAACGTGTCTCGGGTGGGTCGGCCACTTCGGCGGCATTGGATCGGATGCACAGAAACGACTGTGCCCTGACCACGGTGATCGGACCCGGGGGAGCGGACGAACTCGCGGACTTCGCCGCCGCCCACTCCGACGATCTGTTCCTCGGGGTCTCCAGCGGCACCGATGACCTGCCGAAGAACGTGCTGAGCATGGACTTCGACCTCGTCCCGCCCGCGTTCATCGCCGGCTACACCGCAGCCATCGCCTCGGAGACGGGGAAGGTCGGGGTCGTCGTCGCGCACGGTTTCCCCCAGTCCGAACGTATTCTGGCCGCCTTCGACGCCGGGGTCGACCTGTACAACAAGGAGAAGGACGAGGACCTGCCGAAGGCGGAGTCCTACCGTCCCTCCTCCGGCGGGGCCGCCTCGGCGAACGGTTCGCCTCGGGCGATCGACGATGCCCGCGACGCCGGGAACGACTACTTCGAACGGTCCTTCGATGCCGATGTCGATGTGCTCGTTCCCTTCGGATCGGCGGCCGCGATGGGGGTGGTCACCTCGGCGGATGAGAAGCGGACCGAGCTGACCGCGGCCACACAGGACCCGGACGGCGACGACGAGGGACCGAGCTTGCCGAAGGTCGTCTGGTACGGCACCGCCGGCGGGTTCTCCAAGGCGATCGTAGCCACCGTGGAGCCGAACGTGCGCCGCGGACTGCGCACGATGTTCCCCGACTGGCCTCAGAGCAAGAACCCCGACGAGGTGGCCCCCGCCCCGACGACCGGGCCCGAGGAGATCGGCGGATTCCGCGTCGCCGACCGCCGCTACTGGGGCACCCTCGACAACGGGGGAGTGCGCATCGTCGCCGAGGACGGATTCCTCTCCCGTGTCTCCGACGCCGGACGCGGAATCACGGACCTGCGCGAGCGGATCAAGAGCGGGGAGATCGACCCGGAGAAAGGATGAGGGGCGCGCGCCGCATCGGATAAGCTGAGATGGTGATGAATGTACCCGCCGGCGTCGCATCGGACGACCCCATCCTGCAGCTGCCCAAAGTCTCCCTCCACGATCACCTCGACGGCGGTCTGCGCCCGTCGACGATGCTCGAACTGGCCGACTCGATCGGTCACACCCTGCCCGCCTCCGATGTCGAATCGCTGCGCCGGTGGTTCTCGGAGTCCGCGAACTCCGGTGACCTGGTCCGCTACCTCGAGACGTTCTCGCACACCGTGGCGGTCATGCAGAGCGAGGACAACCTGCGCCGCGTGGCCAAGGAATGGGTCCTCGACCAGGTGGCCGACGGAGTCTTCTACGCCGAGGCCCGGTGGGCTCCCGAACAGCACCTCGAAGGCGGACTCGAACTCGACGCCGTCGTCGAAGCCGTCCAGGACGGTCTGGAAGCCGGCGTCTCCGAGGCCGCGGCCGAGGGCAAATACATCCGCGTCGGACAGCTCATCACGGCCATGCGCCAGGCCGACAACTCGCTGGCGATCGCCGAACTGGCCATCCGCCATCGTGAGAAGGGTGCGGATTCCGGTGTCGTCGGCTTCGACATCGCCGGACCCGAGAACGGCTTCCCGCCGTCTGCGCACCTCTCCGCTTTCAACGCCCTGCACCAGGCATATGTGCCGGTGACGATCCATGCCGGTGAGGCCGCCGGCAAGGAATCAATCCACGAGGCGGTCACCATCTGCCACGCCCAGCGTCTGGGCCATGGTGCGCGCATCGTAGAGGACATGGACATCGTCGACGGTCAGGGGCAGCTCGGCAGCCTCGCCGCCTGGGTCCTCGATCAGCAGATCCCGCTCGAACTGTGCCCGAGTTCCAACCTGCAGACCGATATCGGCGGCACCATCGCCAGCCACCCGATCACGGGGCTCAAGGATCTCGGCTTCGCGGTCACCATCAACCCGGACAACCGACTCATGTCCGGCACTTCCGTGTCGCGTGAGATGCGTCTGCTCGTCGATGAGGCCGGTTGGAACCAGACCGACCTCGAATGGGCGACGGTCAACGCCATCACCGCTGCCTTCCTGCCGCTGGATGTGCGCGAGCGCATGCTCGACGAGATCCTCATCCCCGGATTCGCCCGGGTGACCATTTGAGCTCACACAATGACCGGGCCGCAGCGTCTGGTGCCTCACCGGAGCCTGAGGGACACGGCGTTCCGACCCCACGGGCGATGCTTCTGCCCGTGAGCGTCCTCGGCATGCAGGCGCTGGCCCTGGTCGGTGCGGCGGTGTCGTTCGTCATCACCGCGATCACCGCCGGCCCCTTGGCGGCTTCGCTGATCGGTCTGGCCGTCATGTTCCTCATCTTCGCGGCCGGTGTCGGCGCCGCGGCCCGGGGCGCCTGGCGTCTGCATCGGTGGGCGCGTCCGGCGGCGATCGCCTTCGAGCTGCTCGTCATCGTCTTCGCCTTCAGCGTCATCGGCGGTTCCCTGTGGCTGGGGCTGGCCTGCCTGGTCACCGCCATAGCCGTGCTCTTGGGCTTCTTCCTGCCCGCCGTCGTCGACGCCTACAACCGCGCCCTGACCGACTAGGCGGGTTTAAGCGGGTACTCGTCCGGATGTAGGTCGTTATCGGATACTTTCGAGCGAGAGAAGTATCCGATACCGACCTGAATTCTGCGCTGTGTATCCGATGGCGACCTGCGTTCTTTCGAATTCGAGCCTTTGCAACCACCCACCACCGCTGGGAGAATCCGTTAACTGTGCCAAGATTGCCCAAAAACAGCGTCAGAATGGCAATCTGCGCACACTTAATTCATGTCAGCGGTGCTGGCTGGGCGGATTCCGACCGACAGCGCCGTCCGCAGTGCGCCAGCGGCAGCCGGCCGGCAGCCTCACAAGGGCGGCGGTGACCATTTCTGGACGCTCGCAGCCTGAGCGGCGATGAGTCGTGAGGGAACCGCTGAGAAAACGGCGTTGCGCAGGCCCGCCAAGAACGGCGATTCGAGTTGGAACACCTGCCCCATCAGCCGAGACTTCTGGGCGATCGACTGCGTCCGCGGGCGGCGCAGCGAGTCATAGCGGCCCAGTGCCGCAGCGACGGTCTTGGCCGATGATTCGGCAGCGCCGCCGGATCGGCGGCGCGCGAGCAACGGGGCGAGCAGGACGGTGAGCGTCGCCGCGTCTTCGAGGGCCTGACCTCCTCCCTGACCGAGGTTCGGCGTCATCGCATGCGCGGCATCGCCGAGGAGGACGACTCGGCCGCGGTGATAATGACGCAACCGGCGGGAGAGGTCGGAGATCGCGGTGCGGCGGATCTCATCGGAGGGGGTGGCGGCGATGAGATCGGCGATGGGGGAGTGCCAGCTTGTGAACATCTGCTCGATCGTCGCCTTCTCATCGGCGAAGACCGCGTTCTGCGGCATATTCGCCACGGCGAACCAATAGACGCGGCCGTCGGCCAGTGGAGCGATGCCGAATCGGCGTCCGTGCCCGACCGGCTCCCCGGCCTCGCCGGACAGATCCACCGGCACCGAGGTGATGCCCCGCCACGCGGAATACCCGGAGTACCGCGGTGCCACCAGTTCACCGTCGACGACGGTGCGGACCCGGCTGCGCAGACCGTCGGCGCCGATGATGAGGTCGAAACGCTCTGCCTTCGACTCCGTCGTGGGAGCTTCCTCGGCGGACCCGGCCCTGATAGTCAGCGTTCCATCGGTGCCGGTCGCCGTCGCCTCGGTGCCGGTGCGCACTGTCCCAGGAGCCAGAGCATCGAGGAGGATGCGGTGGAGGTCGGCCCGGTCGACGATGCGCAGCGCACCGACGGAATCATTGGGCACCTGAGCGATCCAGCGGCCGTCGGCAAGACGCTGGCCCGCGGCGAAACCTTCGACGCTGGCATCGGTCACGGCGTCGAACGCCTCACGCAGACCGAGAGACTCCAGCGCGGCAAGCCCGTTGGCGAAGATCGACAGTCCCGAACCACCGGCCCTCACTTCGGGGGCACGTTCGAACACGGTGACCTCGGCGCCGACCCTCTGCAGTCCCACGGCCGCTGAGAGTCCGCCGATTCCAGCTCCGATGACAGCGATCTTCATGAACTCATCGTCGCACGCAGAACGCCGGGTGACGACGCCGCCGGCTGCACCAAGGCGAGGCGAGGAGTGCCCGGAGATTACTGGAGGAACTCTCCGCAGGCTTCGGTGAGGTAGTCACCGGCGACCCCGCCCTCTTCGCCGAGGCTGATGGCTGTCATCTGGATGCCCCACCAAACGCGCGGCGAACCGCCCCACTGTTGGCGGAACTCCTCGCGACGACCGGGATCCTCGGCGAGGTCGTCGGCGGCCAGGCCGATGCGGTCCTGGGCATCATCGGCGGTGCAGCGCTTCGCGTCATCCGGGCCCTTCGGGTCGAGCTCTGGAATGTCTTCGTCATCGACGGTCTTGAGTGTGTAGGCCGAGTTGCCGATCTCCTCGACCTCGAAAGTGCCGTGGATGAGCAGGAACGGGGAGGCACCGTCGTCGACGTTCTTCGAGTCGACGGTGACGCTGACGCTGTCGGGGCTGTCGGCGGTCACGGTCGTCTCGCCGGAGTCGGGGACTTCCGGGTTGCCGGTGTGCACGTAGACCTTGAGGTAGGCCTCGGTCTTCTTCTCGGCCGCCTCGGCGAGGCCCTGCCACAGCGGGTCGGTGTCCTTCGCCCCACCTGGCGAGGAATCGACGATGGACACCTTCGGTGCATCGTCTGGCTTCTCGATTGGGGTGACTTCTTCTCTGCTCACCGAGGGGCGCGGCTGGGGTCGGGTCTCATCGGGAGTCGACACGCAGGCCGTCGTCGTGGCCAGCAGTGCTGCGGCGGACAGCAGGGCAAGGGGGCGAAGTCGCATGGTTCCTCGAGGTGTCTCAGCGTCCAAATGGTGTCGCTTCCACCCTAATGCGCGGGACGGCCCGAGACCGGGTGGACGCGCGGCGATGCGGCGAAAGCGGCGCAGGTGCGAGGCCTCAGCCGCGGCGCGCTGCGGCGATGAGTTCGCGCAGGCTCTGGCGCTGGCCGCCCGCGGCATCGAAGTTCGCTTCGTCGAGCCACTGCTCATAGGCCGATCGCAGCGCCGGCCATTCGCTGTCGATGATCGAGAACCACGCGGTGTCGCGGTTGCGGCCCTTGTACACGAGGTGCTGCCGGAACACTCCTTCGAAGGTGAACCCGAAGCGTTCGGCGGCCGCTTTCGACGGGGCGTTCGCGTCATCGCACTTCCACTCGAACCGTCGGAAACCGGAGGCGAAGGCGAGATCGGCGCAGAGGAAGAGCGCCTCGGTGGCTGCTCGCGTCCGCCGCAGCCCCGGACCCCAGAGGATGTGCCCGATCTCCATGACCCCGTTGGCGGTGTCGATGCGCATCAGTGCCTGCCGCCCCTCGGCTCGACCGGTGGATCGGTCCACGACGGCGAAGAAGAGGGGATCCGAGGAGGTGGCCGCCTCGGCGATCCAGGTATCGAAGTCGCTGCGTTCGGTCTGCGGAGACTGCGGCAGGTAGCGGAACCGCTCCTCGATCCCGTCGGGAACTGAGACCGCAGCGAACAGATCATCGCCGTGGACGGCAGGATCGAGGGGCTCGAGATCGACGTAATGACCGTGGATGGGCTCTCGCCGAGGCGGCTGTGCACCGGTGAAATTCGTGAGGTCGTCGTTCATGGTTGGGTCCTCGTCGTTGGGGTTCGGGTGGGTTTCGTGCGTCCGTGCCTGTGGTTGGGCAGGTGTGACTGGGGTTCAGTCCTCGCCGCCGTCGAAGCCGGTGGACAGCTCGCGCAGCAGCCCGGCGAGTTTGCGACTGCCGGCGGGGGTGAGGCCGCTGAGGATCTCGCGCTCCTTCACGAGCAGGTCCGCCAGGGCGGAGTCGACGGTGGCGCGGCCGCTGTCGGTGAGGTGAACGAGCACTCCGCGGCGATCACCCGGATCGGGGCGACGCTCCACCCATCCGCGGGCCACGAGGCGGTCGATGCGATTGGTCATGGTGCCGCTCGTGACAAGCGTCTCCTGCAGCAGCGTCGAGGGGGAGAGCTGATAGGGCTCACCGGCTCGGCGGAGGGCGGAGAGCACGTCGAAGGCCCATCCCTCGATTCCGTAATCGGCGAAGCTCGCCTTCCGTGCCAGGTCCAACTGCCTAGCCAGCCGCGAGACTCGGGAGAGGATCTCCATCGGGGAGACGTCGAGATCCGAACGCTCACGTCGCCAGGCTGCGACTATTCGATCCACTTCGTCCATGAATCGATTTTACGTCCATATCAAGAATCTTGAGAGCAAAGATACTTTTTGACGAGAGATTCCTTACGCTCAGGGTCCATTTAATCTGCAAGGTTGGATGGACGGGTGCGTTTGGGAATATGGTTGTCCTTGGTTGTTGCATCCGTCAACGAACCTGCAGGGGCCAACCACCCGGCAGTGAGAGCGAAGGAATACACGTGGATCTTTTCGAGTATCAAGCACGTGACCTGTTCGAGAAGCACGGAGTGCCCGTGCTCAAGGCCCAGGTCGCGACGACGCCAGAAGCAGCGAAGAAGGCAGCCGAAGATCTTGGCGGCGGTGTCGTCGTCGTCAAGTCTCAGGTCAAGATCGGCGGCCGTGGAAAGGCCGGCGGCGTCAAGGTCGCCAAGAACCCCGATGAGGCCGAGGCACGCGCCAAGGACATCCTGGGTCTCGACATCAAGGGCCACATCACCGAAAAGGTGATGATCGCCGAAGGTGCCGACATTGCTGAGGAGTACTACTTCTCCGTCCTCCTCGACCGGTCCAACCGCACCTACCTGGCCATGTGCTCGAAGGAAGGCGGAGTGGAGATCGAGCAGTTGGCCGTGGAACGTCCGGAAGCGCTCGCCAAGATCCCCGTCTCCGCCATCGACGGCATCAACGATGCCAAGGCGGCAGAGATCGCCGAGGCGGCCGGCTTCGACGCCGATACCGCCGCGAAGGTCGCCCCCGTGCTGACCAGCCTGTGGACCGTCTTCGAGAAGGAAGACGCCACCCTCGTCGAGGTCAACCCGCTGGTCAAGACCGGTGCCGGTGACATCATCGCCCTCGACGGCAAGGTCTCGCTCGATGACAACGCCGACTTCCGCCAGAAAGAGCACGAGGAGCTGCGCGACATCAGCGCAGAGAACCCGCTGGAACTCAAGGCCAAGAAGCTCGACCTCAACTACGTCAAGCTCGACGGTGAGGTCGGAATCATCGGCAACGGCGCAGGACTGGTCATGTCGACCCTCGACGTCGTCGCCTATGCAGGTGAGAACCACAGCGGCGTCAAGCCCGCGAACTTCCTCGACATCGGAGGCGGCGCCTCGGCTGAGGTCATGGCCAACGGACTCGACGTCATCCTCGGCGATGATCAGGTGAAGTCCGTCTTCGTCAACGTCTTCGGCGGAATCACCGCCTGTGACGCCGTGGCCGACGGCATCGTCAAGGCACTCGAGATCCTCGGCGACCAGGCCACCAAGCCGCTCGTCGTCCGCCTCGACGGCAACAACGTGGAAGAGGGACGCGCCATCCTGCAGAAGGCCGCGCACCCGCTCGTCACGCTCACTGACACGATGGACGGTGGAGCCGACAAGGCCGCCGAACTGGCTGCTGCCAAGTAAGGAAAGGTCTTTACAACAATGTCTATCTTCCTGAATTCCGATTCGAAGATCATCGTCCAGGGCATCACCGGCGGAGAGGGCTCGAAGCACACCGCCCGCATGCTCGCCGCCGGATCGAACGTCGTCGGCGGTGTCAACGCCCGCAAGGCCGGCACCACTGTGAAGCACAACGACCAGGCCGGCAACGAGGTCGAACTCCCCGTGTTCGGAACCGTGGCCGAGGCGATGGAAGCCACCGGTGCTGACGTGTCCGTGGCCTTCGTGCCGCCGGCATTCTCCAAGGACGCCGCGATCGAGGCCATCGACGCGAAGATCGGTCTGCTCGTCATCATCACCGAGGGCATTCCCGTGCAGGATTCGGCCGAGGTCTGGGCTCGTGCGCAGGCGGCCGGAAACGCCACCCGCATCATCGGGCCCAACTGCCCGGGCATCATCACCCCCGGTGAGTCGCTGGCCGGCATCATCCCGGCCAACATCACGAAGAAGGGCAAGCTGGGCCTCGTCTCGAAGTCCGGCACCCTGACCTACCAGATGATGTACGAGCTGCGTGACCTCGGCTTCTCGACCGCCATCGGCATCGGCGGAGACCCGGTCATCGGCACCACGCACATCGATGCGCTCGAAGCCTTCGAGGCCGATCCTGACACCGAAGCCATCGTCATGATCGGCGAGATCGGCGGAGACGCCGAAGAGCGTGCTGCCGCCTTCATCAAGGAGAACGTGACGAAGCCGGTCGTCGGCTACGTCGCAGGCTTCACCGCTCCCGAGGGCAAGACCATGGGCCACGCCGGCGCCATCGTCTCCGGCTCCTCGGGAACCGCTCAGGCCAAGAAGGAAGCCCTCGAGGCTGCAGGCGTCAAGGTCGGCAAGACCCCGACCGAGACCGCCGAACTCATGCGCGGACTCCTCGCCTGAGTCGCGTGAGACGCAACCGCTGCTGAGGGCGGGCCAGCCGATTTCGACCGGCTGGCTCGCCCTCAGTGCATACCAGCTGGCTCAAAGTGCAGGCGCACGGCATAAATGCTCTGCTCCTGCACTTTGAGCCAGCTGCTGTCTTTGGAGGATGAACTGCGCCGATTGTGGCGGTGCGCAACAGCTGGGTCAACGTGCGGGCGCAGCGCGCACATGCTCTGCGCATGCACGTTGAGCCAGCGGGTGTATGGAGAGGTGCGTGACGCCGGCGACTCCACTCCGGACAATTCGCCGCGCGTGGACCGCACCGCACACCTCGCGCGGCACGTACTAGTCTGAGATCGTGAACTCCCAGACACCTGATCAGACAACGCCGTCGACGAACCCCGCGGACATCCTCCCCGACATCGGCACCGCCGCCCCGCCCGTCGACACCAGACCGACCGCGCACCCGCGCAACTTCGGCTCCGACAACTGGGCCGGAGTCCACCCCGAAGTCATCACCGCCATCGCCGAGGCCAACGTCGGCCACACACCCGGCTACGGCGGCGACCCGTGGACGCAGCGCTTCCGCGACATCATGGCCCACCATTTCGGGCCCGAGGCCCAGGCGTTCCCCGTCTTCAACGGCACCGGAGCCAATGTCCTGGCCCTGCAGTCGGCGCTGCCGCGGTGGGCCGCAGTGATCACGGCCGCCTCGGCGCATATCAACTACGACGAAACCGGAGCCCCGGAGAAGGTCGGCGGACTCAAGATCGTCGGTGCCGCCACCGAGAACGGCAAACTCACCCCCGAAACCATCACGGGTGCGATCATCGGCCGCGGCCACGAACACAATGCGCAGCCGCTGGCCGTGAGCATCTCCCAGTCCACCGAATGGGGCACGACCTACACCCCGGACGAGATCGCGGCGATCGCGGCCACCGCGCACGAGAACGACATGATCCTCCACGTCGACGGGTCCCGACTCGGCAATGCCGCCGCCCACCTCGGCGTCGGACTCGGCGACATCACGACTGTGGTCGGAGTCGACATCCTCAGCCTCGGCGGAACGAAGAACGGCCTGCTCGGTGCCGAGGCGGTCGTCGTTCTGAACCCCGACATCGGCCACGGAATGCGATTCCTGCGCAAGATGAACCTGCAGCTGGCCTCGAAGATGCGCTTCCTCTCCGCTCAGCTGAACGCACTGTACGAGGGCGATCTGTGGCGCAACTCCGCCACCCGGTCGAATGCGATGGCGCAGCACCTTGCCCACAGACTCGCCGAGGCGGCCGAACGCGGCCGTGTCCCCGGGCTCGAGATCGTGCAGAAGGTCGAGTCGAACGTCGTGTTCGTCCGGATGCCCGCCGAGGTGGCCGCCCGGGCCCGGCAGACGTTCGCCTTCGCGGACTGGCCGTTGGCCAAGGACATCGTCCGCCTCATGTGTGCGTTCGATACGACGACCGAGGACGTCGACGCCCTGGTCGCCGCCATCGTCGGTGACTGAAGGACCTCAAGCTCGGTTTCGGGCCCGGGCGAGGGTGACCGCACCGGCGACGAGGAAGACCGCGACGGGAAAGATCGCGCGGGGCCCCGATGCGATGAGCGACCATGCCATGAGCGGGACGAGCGCGAGATTGGCCACGCTCCACACTCGCAGTCCGGCGGTGCGGACGTAGGCGACGATGCACATGATGTAGATGATGACGAAGACGCCGCTGGCCGCGCCGATCATGTCGACGACGAGATCCGGTCTCACCAGGAGAATCACCAGCGACACCGTGAATCCGACGCTGAGGACCAGGATGGCCCGGCGCGGCGTCGCACCGGTTTCGACGGCCAAGGACCGCGGCAGAATCCGCTCCGTCGCGGCCACAGCGACGATGGTGGCCACGCCCCTGGTCCAGGCCACGGCATTGAGCGTGATCGCCAGGATCCCCATGGCGGCCAGGACGCTTGCGGCGACTCCTCCCCACGGCGTGGACCGCAGAGCGTCGACGATCCCGGTGACCGGATCGACCTGGCTCGACTGCGCCTGAACGGCCACGGTGAGGGTGAGGACGAGGACCAGCAGCAGTGCCAGCGAGATGATCGCCACCGGGGCGAAGTCACGCCGTGGATCCGGCAGCTCACGGGCGAGGAAGGTGAGATTCTCGAAGCCGATGAACGCCCAGAACGCGATGAGCGCCCCGGCGGGGATGAGGGCCAGCTCGGGGATGTCGGGGACGACGTCGGGCGTTCGGCTCGGGTGCAGCAGAGACCAGGCGACGACCGCGACGATGGCGATGACGAGGACCACCGCGCCGACGCGCTCGACAGTGCTGCCCAGCGACCGGCCGCGCAGATTGACGACGACGGCGAAGGCCATGAGCGCGGCGGCGATCGCGATCTCGGGAACGTCGATGGCCATGATGGCCGCGAGGTTCCGCGCCGCCATCACGGACCCCGAGGGCAGTCCGACGACCACGACCATCGAGAACATGAGGGGGACCATCTCCGCGGGACGACGCCCCAGCCCGACCCTGATCGTCTCGCGAAGAGGATCGGCGCTGTGCCCCGAGGCGGTGACGGTGTCGCGGAAGAGCATGAGCATGGGCAGGCAGACGAGCGCCGCGATGATCCAGGTGAGAGCGGCCGCGCCTCCGGACTCATGCAGGACGGCGGCCGGCACCGCGATGAGTCCGGCTCCGACGATGGATGACAGACCTGCGGCCACGCCCGGTCCGAGTGACCAGATCCTCGCCCACCCCGTATGGTGTCCGTCGGGGAACCTCGGTGCAGACGATTGTGATGGTGCGACCGAGGTCGCAGAGGTGCGTCGTGAAGTCATGACTCCACTCAACCGTCGATCGCAGAGAACCACGAGTGTCTTAAATGACACGCCTCACCGGTTTTCGGTCATACTGGGACCATGTTCACCGCAGCAGTACTCGTTCGCAATGGGCTCTCACTCTTCGAATTCGGCGTTACGGCCGAGGTCTTCGGGATCGATCGCACGGAAGTCGGGTCACCGCCGATCGACTTCCGCGTCTGCTCGGAGGACGGACCGCGCTGGTTGGAGACGAAGCACGTCTCCACGGTGAGGATCGAGTCCACGCACGGTCTCGAGGGCCTTCGCGGCGCCGACGTCGTCATCGTCAGCGCCAGCCTGCCCCACACCGGCACCGAGGCGGAACGGGCAGCCCTCCGCCGTGCCCATTCGGAGGGTGCCGTGATCGTCTCACTGTGCAGCGGTGCTTTCCTGCTCGCCGGCGCGGGCCTCCTCGATGGTCGTCAGGCGAGCACTCACTGGCTGTTCGCCGACCAGTTGGCACGCGATTTCCCACGCATCGACGTCGTCGAGGCCAACCTGTTCACCGATGCGGGGCAGATCGTCACGGCCGCGGGCACCGCTGCGGCGATCGACGCCTGTCTGCACATCGTCCGACGCGAGATCGGAGCGACGACGGCCCGCATGATCGCGCGGAGAATGGTCGTCGCCCCGGCCCGCAGCGGAAACCAGCTGCAGTTCGTCGAGCGGCCGGTTCCCGCAGCCGCCGATCAGGGGCTCTCGGCCACGCTCGAGTGGGCGGCGAGCCGCCTCGGCGAGGACATCGACGCACCTGCCCTGGCCCGGCACGCGAACGTGTCCGTACGGCAGCTGGGCAGGCGGTTCAAGCAGGAGCTCGGAACGACACCGCTGCAATGGATCACGCAGGAGCGGATCCGCGCGGCACAGGAGCTGCTCGAGGTCAGCGACCTGTCGATCGAGACGATCGGGCGGAAGGTCGGCTATTCGTCGGCGACCCAGCTGCGTGAGCACTTCCGCCGCTCGGTCGGGACGAGCCCATCGCAGTATCGGGAGTCCTTCGCCGCGGTTACTTCTTCGTCCGTCGGTCGACCTTGACCGAGACGACGGGGACGTCGGAGTCGAGGATGATGCGTTGGGCCGTCGACCCCATGATGAGCTTGCCGACAGGGGAGCGGCGGCGTGAACCGATGACAATCATGCGGGTGTCGGAGGTCGCCTCGGCCAGCGCCAGGAGCTCTTCGACGGGATCGTTGCCGCGGAGGAACTGAAGGATCTCGTGGGAGACGTCGGAGGACTTCAGAGTCTCCTTGAGCTCCTCGATGTCTTTGCTGGTGGCGACGCCGCGTTCGTCGGGGGTCTCACCGATTCCGGCATTGAGCACGACGAGGACGTCGTCGAATGCGCGGGCCTGCTCGATGCCGAATTCGACAGCGGCCTTGCCTTCGGGCGACGGGGAATAACCGACGAGGATTGTCATGATCTCTCCTGGTGCGACATTGGACGAAGCTCTCTCAACTACTAGCATATCCGCCCAGTTCGGACGGGTGGCTGTTCACTCTGCGGGGAGGGCCTCGGCCGGTGATTGACGGCACACAAGCGAGGAGGCGGCACACGGCCCGCTCGGTTTAGACTGATCGAATGTCCGCCTCCCTGCTGCCCTCTGACTCCGCCGCCGCCCACCGCAGCCGGGAACTGTTGGCGGCTTACCCCCGGCTGAGCGACATGCCCGGTCTGCCGCAGGCGCGGATGCTCATCGATTACGTCATCGGACGCCGCTGCGGAGTCCTCGACGTCTCGGGCCGAGACACCGAAGGCACCTTCGTCGCCGCCGAACTCTCAGCTGAGGTCCCTGAGAACCTCATCCTCGTCGATGATGGGCACGGCCTGCAGGCGACCCTGCTCAGCCGTCTGACGCAGGTGTGCACATACAACGACCGGCTCGACGAGGCGCGGGCCTCGGCTGCGGCGGTCGAGTCTTCGGCCGGCGCCGGCGATTCCGCGGGAGTAGCCGGAGAGCTCGGTACCGAAGCGGCACCCGTGCTGGCGGTGAGCGAGCTCAGAGAGATCGCGGAACTGGCCGAACTCGCGGTGGGGGAGACCTGGGCCGTCGTCAACGCTCCGAAGGCGCTGAACGCGCTCACCGAGACGATCGCGGTGCTGCAGCCGTTCGTGAGCACCATCATCGTCATCGGCCGCAGCGATGCGATGAGCCGCGGCGTCAACAAGGAACTTGCCCGCGGCTTCGGTCGAGTCGATGTCTCTCCCGGGGTCGGCAAGCACCGGATGATCATCGGCAGCCGCCCCCTGTCCTCTCCGAGCCTGCCGGAATTCCCGCGCCGCGGAGTGATCTCCCACGGCGGTGTCGGTGAGCTCGAAGTCCGCGCACATGGGGCCTGCTTCTCCGGGACGAAGAGCGATGAGGGCTCGGAGCTGCTCATCGACTCTCTGCTGGGGCTGCTCCCGGGTGAAGCGCTGGAGTCTGTGCTCGACCTCGGCTGCGGCAACGGTTGGCTGCTCACCGTGGCCATGCGGGCCTCGGGGGCGAATACGGGATTCGGCGTCGATGTGTCGAAGGCGGCGGTCACCTCGGCGAGGGCCACAGCGGAGGCGAACGGAGTCGACGTTGACATCATCCTCGGTGATGCCGCGGACCGGGAAGAGCCGGCGCTCGCGGGCCTGGGCGGATTCGACCTGGTCCTGCTCAATCCGCCGTTCCATCAGGGAACGACCATCGAGACAGAGACGGCCGCGGCGCTCATGGCCACGGCCGCCGAGCATCTGGCTCCGGGCGGGCAGGTGCTCACGGTGTTCAATTCGCATCTGCGCTACCGGGATCGTCTCGAATCGATCATCGGACCGAGTCAGCAGCTGGCCCGGAACAAGAAGTTCACGGTCATCGCCAGCCGCCGCCCCTGAG
The DNA here is from genome assembly GCF_900169265.1 of Brevibacterium iodinum ATCC 49514. GTDB lineage: Bacteria > Actinomycetota > Actinomycetes > Actinomycetales > Brevibacteriaceae > Brevibacterium > Brevibacterium iodinum. The sequence goes on along the minus strand of NZ_FXYX01000019.1, from coordinate 28,019 downwards.
GCCTTTCGGCAGCTGTGCGACCGGGACGGCTGGTGTGCGATCGGGTCGGCAACTGTGCGATCGGGACGGCAGGTGGCCGTCCCGACCGCACAACCTCACCGACGATTGCGGCGATAGGTCCGCCAGGTGCTGACCTGGTCCCAGACGGTGATGATCCAGATCGCGATGACCGTGATGATCTGCTGGATGTCGGCGTTCGCGGTGTTCGTGAGCTCGGGGTGGAGGACCGGCTGAGTGAGCAGCGCAATGGTGAGGAAGACGGCCATCGCGACGTCGACGATTCCGCCGATGAGGGCCACGGTCGGTTTCGCCGAGGCGGTCGTGAACTTGATGATCTCGACCAAGGCCATGAGCGCGAGGAACGCCCAGTAGCCGACCAGCCATCCGACGCCGAGATCGGGGTTGATGAACGTTCCTCCGCGGTTGAGGTGGCCGACGTAGAGCAGGGTCGTCGGGATGAGCGGGACCGTTGCCAGGGCGACGATGAAGACCAGCCCGAGCCCCGCCTCGGCGCGGATCTGCTTGCCGTGGGAGCCACGTCGGTCGAGATCATCGATCGTCCACGTGCCCGACTTCCGTTTGCGCATCGTTTCGGGTGCGCCGCCGTCCGAACTGCGGTCGCCGAGGCCGATGATGATCGTGATGACGGCGAAGGCGGTCAGCAGCGCGGTGACGGTGCTGCCGACGGTCTTGCCGATCAGTTCGCCGATCTGGACGTCGGGGGAGGTTGCGAGGGTGACCACGACATTCGTGAGAATGGCCAGCAGGCCGACGGCCGGCAGGATCCAGCGCAGGCTCCAGAGGAAGAGCGGGTACGATTTCGGGCCGATGAAATGCTGTGGTGAGTTCGAGTACTCCCGAGACAGCGCGACGGGATCGCCGAGCTCTTCGAGGACTTCGCGTTCGACAGTCGCCGTGTGATCCGGGGAACTGTCGGCATCCTCGCCGAGGCGGGCGTCGACCATGTCGTCGATCGTGGCGGTGATCTCGGCGGCGATGTCCGGGCGGGACTCTTCGGGGAGGTGGCGGGTGACGTTGTCGACGTAGATTTCGGTGAGCGCACTCATGGTGTGCCGTCCTTCCAGAGCTTGGTGATGCTGGAGTTGAGTTCGAGCCAGCGGCTGTGCAGTGCGGCGGCCACTTCGGCGCCGCTGTCGGTGAGTGTGTAGTACTTGCGGGGGCGAGCTTGTTCGGTGTTCCAAACCGATGTGAGCAGGCCCTGTTTCTCCAGTCGCCGCAGCAGGGGGTAGAGGGTGTTTGCCTCGGTGGGGATGCCTGTTTCGGTCAGCGTCGTCAGCAGTGAATAGCCGTACTGCGGCCGTCGACAGGCGACGAGGCTGGCGAAGACCACGGTGCCGCGTCGCAGCTCCTGTTCGTGGGCGGCCAGTGCCTTGTCTTCATTGTCGTTCATGCATCACGCGATAGTCTGTGACACACACTATTACAAGGGGCGGGGTATTCTATGCTGCGGCACGGCACGGCACGGCACGGCACGGCACGGCGCGGTACGGCAAGGCGCGGTACGGCGCGGCACGGCACGGCGCGGCACGGCGCGGCAGACCACCGGCGTTGACGGCCGTTTTGGTACAGGTTCCTCTCAACGGATCAGTTTCCTCGGTGTGCATTTTGGAGCAGGGTGTAACAAACCTCCGCCCTGGGCCTGGCAGTGTCCTCTGCGGTGCTGATGCTGCTTTCCAGGGCTGCTGGATGTCCCTGCACCCTGGCGGGCAGGGTTGCTTTATGGGATTGAAGAAGTGGGTGCTCTTCGATATCGGGGGAGTTCTGGAGGTCGTCGATGATGACGCTTGGGGGGAGGCGTTTCGCCGGTCGGTGGCAGGAGCGCTCTGGATTCTCAGCGGAGGAGTATCGTGCTCGTCTGACTTCCGCGGAGCTGCCCGATATCTCCCGTCAAGAGAATGTTCGCGCCGAGTATTGGGCGCAGATCGGCCAGGCCCTGAATGTGGATCAGACCCATGTCGAAGCGATGGAGGCCGAGATGTGGGACGAATACTGCGGGAGTCTCAATACAGAGTTGTGTGAGTATGCAGCTGCGCTGAGGCCACGCGCCGGTATGGCGATTCTGTCGAACTCAGTGGACGGGCGCGGCGCGAGGAAGAACGGCGGTTCGGGTTCAGTGAAGTCTTTGACCCGATTCTTTACAGTCACGAGACGCGTCTGCTCAAGCCCGAAAGTGAAGCCTATGAGAATGCGCTTGAGCGACTGGGTGCCGATGCAGACGATGTGTTCTTCATTGATGACCACGAGGTGTGTGCCGAGGGTGCTCGTGCCGTGGGCATGAACGCAATCGTACACCGCGACAACCCGTCGACGATCACGGCGATCGAGGAGTATCTGAAGCAGGCGATTCGGCTCGAAAGGATGTGACTGAATTGGTGAACGACAGAGTTTTGGCGGTATAGATTATCAGCCTGGCCGGTCTGGGGCGCGTGGATGGTGCGTAGGGCGTGTCGTTGCCTGCGTGCCCAGGAAGAACAGGCGGTTAGCATTCGATGATCTGAAAGTCTCCTTTCAGCCGAAGTTCACCGACCTTGACTACTTGGAGGTCGCCGACCTCAAGCTTCTTCCGGGCGTTCTCTTCTTGGAAGTAGATGTCTTCGACGGCGGCATCGCTCAAAAGCTCGATGGCTTCCCCGCCATCTGGTGTCGGTCTATAGGTGGCCATGTAGTGGTAAGCGTAGACGGTGTCACCGGGCTCGATCGTGTGCTCACCCGCATCCTCGACCTCACGTTCCTCCCAACTGATTTTGTATTCTGGCCGCTCCTTCTGGACGCGAAGACACTCGGCCTCATCGGTCAAAATGCCGACCAGCGGATCTATCTTGTCCTCAGGGTCGAATGGAGACGTCTGTTCAGCAAATAGAAGGTACACCGTTTGATTGTTCATATGTCGACCATCACTCTAATCCGGGGTGCACGGCGTCTGAGAAAGACACCCGATCCGACAGTTAACGCGACACCCGCACCGGCCATAGCTCCACCGACTGCCACGTTCTTCTTCGCATCGGCACGACATTGGACGATCCCATCCGACAGTGGATACCCGTTTGCTTCAGTGATCCGCATAGCGTTGAGGCCGGAGGGGCAAGCCCACATTCCCTGATCATCAATGTAGGGCCCGTGCCAACCCATTTGGACGAAGAATCCACCAGCAATCAGACCGACCGAAGCCACTCCGAGCAAAGCGAGTGGCAACCATGCGTGCTGCCTTTTCACGATGACAGTCAGGAACCAGATCGCTACGGCGGCACCAACTACGAACCAGCCGAGCAACACCCATTCCACCCACTGCACATCTTTCAGATGGTACAGCTCGACAGTTTCGTCAGTGGCTTTGATCATCATGTGCGCCGAGTGGTCATGTCTCACTGCGAAGCCCCCTTATGCCCTGTCTTAATGGTCTGGTCTCAATATGCCACTCTGGCGTCTAGGGCTCCTGGCACTGTGCATGAGCTCGCCGAGCCTGATCGGTTGATCCTCGATCTGGAGAAGGCCCCGCACACGGTTGCTGTGCGTGACGCTTTGTGCTGACGTATCAACCTGTCGGTCGAGAAATACGCTGTTGTGCTCGAAGGGCTGGTGGATACGGAGGCGAGCGGCAGTTACGCCCTGGACATTGTGGAGCGGGTCAGACGGTTACGGGCTGAGCGCTTCGCGTTCGAACGGCGGCAAGGTCGATGGAAGTCGTTCAGGCAGTAGCTCGTCGCGTTCACGTTGGATGCAGTATTCCGGATTGAGATTCTGAGATCCTCTGAAAAATGGAGTGACGCCTGTACACCTTTGATCCCAGTATCCCGCCCGCAGTTTTCGAGCAGTGACTGTGCCGGTGCTGATGCTGCACTCAACTGGGCCGTCGCAAGATACAACGACGAGGAGTCGGCGAAGGCAATCACGGTTTGGGCTTATAGACGGTCTCAGAAGTCGAGTAGTCCCGAAATCGAGAACTTCATTGATTCGAGTGCCGAAGTCGAACAGAGTGCGAGATGTGGGACGAGTACTGCGGCGGGCTCAATAGTGAGCTGTTCCAATATGTATCCGCGCTCCGGTCGCGCGCCTACGTGGCGATCCTGTCGAACTCGGTCGACGGTGCTCGCGCCGAGGAGGAACGACGATTCGGGTTCAGTACATTCTTCGAGCCGATCCTCTACAGTCACGAGACCGGTCTGCTCAAGCCCGAGCCGGAGGCCTATGAGAATGCGCTTGAGCGGATGCGTGCGGATGCCGGACACGTGTTGTTCATCGATGACCACGAGGTGGGCGCCGAGGGTGCTCGTGCCGTGGGCATGAACGCGATCGTACACCTCGGTAACCCGTCGACGACTAAAGCGATCGAGGAGTACCTGAAGCAGGAGAGCTGAGAGGAGTCGGCGTGACCTCGAAGATCGTGGTCCAGCGGTTCAGTGTTGTTCAGAGATGCTTCGCGGCGGTCGACTGATCTGAATCGGCCGAGTCAACGGCGAGTTCGGAAGGTTGGGTGCGGAATCCCTTTGTCGTCACCGCGAGAATGACTGCGCCGACGACAAGCCAGATCGTGCCGAGGGTGATCGCGTGCACGTCGAGCTGAGTGAGCAGGAAACCGATGACGATGACTCCGATGACCGGGCAGGCCAAGTAGAGGAACACGTTGAGTGAACGGCCGCCTCGGCGCTCGCGCACCCAATAGACGATGACCGAGACGTTGACCATGATGAAGGCGAGGAACGCGCCGAAGTTGATGAACGACGTCGAGGTGGCCACGTTCATGAAGATAGCGATGAGACCGATCGCAGCGATTGCCAGGAGCGACAGCACCGGAGTGTGGAAGCGCGGGCTGAGCTTTCCGAAGAAGCCGCGTGGAAGCACTCCGTCGCGTCCCATCGCATAGAGCAGACGGCTGCCAGCGGCCTGGGCGGCGATGCCGGAAGTGAACTGAGCGATGACAAGGGCGGCGAGGAAGATCGCGCCGAAAAGGTGCCCGCCGATGCTCTTAGCGATCTCGAACGCTGCGGCGTCGGAATTCTCGAACACTCCACCGGGGTGGACGAGCTGAACAGCGTAGGCCACGACGACGAAGATGCCGCCGCCGATGAGGGCGATGAGCATAATGGCCTTCGGCACGGTGCGACGGGGATCGATGGTCTCCTCGGTGAAGGTGGTGACGGCATCGAATCCGAGGAACGAATACGCGGCGACCGCGGCACCGCCGCCGATGGCCACGAGAGTCGAGTCGATACCGGTGAACGGAGTCGCGCTGATCAGTCCAGCACCGCCTTCCGAGCCGAACACATCGGCCAGCGACAGGGCGACGAAGAAGACGATGACGAGGATCTGGAACGACATGAGAATGAGGTTCACCCGGTCGGCGACCTTGATGCCCACGATGTTGAGCACCGTAGTGAGGAAGATGAAACCGATGATCCACACGGCCATCGGCACCGCCGGGAACTGCGCCTGCAGGTAGGAGCCGCCGATGAGCCAGATGACCATGGGGAGGAACAGGTAGTCGAGCATCGTCGCCCACCCGACAAGGAATCCGATACGTCCGTCGATCGTTTTGCGCACATAGGTGTAGGCCGATCCGGCGACCGGATAGGCCGCGGCCATGCGACCGTAGCTGTTGGCAGTGAAGAGCATCGCGCCGAGCGCGATCAGATAGGCGCTCGCGCTCGCCCCGTTCGTCTGGGAGGCGATGACGCCGAAGATGCCGAGGACGATGAGTGGGGTGAGGTAGGCAAGGCCGAAGATGACCAGGGACGGCAGCTTCAGGGTGCGGTTGAGTGTGACGGTGTCGGACATGATCACTCCGTTGTTGATTCAGATTTCCGTATAGCAGAAGTGCCTGCTCTGGTGGACTGGGGTGCGGCTGTCGCCGGCAGTTAGCGGTGGCTCGGATCCAACGGTCGCGTCAGGGGGTGTCGTGGCCAGGTGACCAGCGGCTTGGGTCGAGACAGCCTCCATAGAGCGGGAGGGGGATCGGATCGTCGTCGCGGTTGAACTGCGACCACACTCGGTTCGTTCCCGCAGTCCCGATTTCGCGGACTCGAGTGACCCGATGGGGGTCGACCCGCACGATGATCGTGTCTTCGCCCAGCCCAGCCTCGCCGAGGGCGAGGCCTTCGGGATCGACGGCGATGGATCGTCCGCGGCCGATGGGTTCGGCGCAGTTGACGCTGAGCACGTAGACCTGGTTGACGATTGCGTTTGCCCGCGCCAGAACCAGTTCCTGTTCGCGGTCCTGGCTGGTCGTCTTGACGATATTGAGGATCGCGTCTGCACCCATCCAACTCAGGTGCCGTGAATGTTCGGGAAACCAGGCGTCGTAGCAGATCGAGAGGCCGAAGGTGCCGTGATCGGGAGTCTGGGCGACGACGAAATCGACGCCCGGGCGGTGCGGTTCGAACGGTCGCCATGGGAAAATCTTGCGGTAGGTGGAGACGAGTTCGCCGGTGGGGGAGAAGAGCAGCTGAGTGTTGAAGAAGCTCCCGTCGTCGGCAATCTCACCGATGCTGCCCGGGCACAGCCAGATGTTGTGCTCGGCGGCGATGCGGCCGATCTCGGCGACGAACTCCGAGTCGAGTCGCACGGCCTTCTCGCGCAGAGCTGCGGGGCGGTCGTCGACAGGCAGGTCGTCGGCGCTGTGCAGATGAAGCTCGGGATAGATGATCATTCCGAGTTCGGGAAACCTCGCCGAGGTGGCCGCCAGGTCCGTGCGGAAGCCGGATAACGGGTCCGGTCCGGTCAGGGGTGCACGCTGGGCCAGCCCGACTGCGATTTCGCTGGTGTCCACTTCGTTCCCTTCGCCGACGTCGACAGCGGTTCTTCCCACCGTCATTGAATTGATCAGTTTGATCACTATAAGTCGATGTGACGTTAGACTCAACACATGGCAGTGAGAAATCCTTCGACACCCGATCCTGCGGGCGTGGATTCTGAGCGGAGTGGGTTGGACTCTGCGCAGGCACACGCAGTTGATCGAACGCTGTTCGCTGCCCCCGGAGCCGCAGAACTCACGCGGCTTTCTGCTGTCGATACCGTCCGAGCCCGAGTTCTGCTCTCCATCGAGCACGCTCTGCTCGCGCCGGGCAGCAGACTGCCGAAGACCGAGCTGTTGGCGGCGGGCCTCGAGGTCAGCGTCATCACCGCCCGTCGGGGACTCGAAAGCCTGGTCGAGGACGGAGTCCTCGTGCGCAGGCGGGGCCGTGGAGGTGGAACGTTCGTTGCCGACGACCCGCCGCATCTCAACGACTCCGCTGTCACCGCCTACCGGGCAGACGCGGACGCGATCCATCGGCTCATCGACCAGCGCAGTCTGATGGAATCGGCCATTGTGGCTGAGGCGGCGATGCGTGCCACTCCCGAGCAGTGTGATGAGCTCGATGCACTCATCCAAGCGTCGGCCGATGCCGAGGACTGGCATGAGCACCATATTCCTGACACTCGTTTCCACCGATTCATCGCAGAGATCAGCGGTTTGCCCGAGGCTCAGACTTACCTGTCCTGCTACGGCGGTCTGACGAAGTACTTCGTGCCCTACCCGCAGGAGCAGCTCGAGGAGGGGCGTGATCATCACCGTCGGCTCGTGGCGGCTTTGCGGAATCGGGACCCTCTCGCCGCCGTCGAAGTTACCCGTGTTCATGTCGATGCCTTGCGGCGTGAGATGTTCGTCGGCCTTGAGGAGAACGACGGATGAGCGTTGCAGAGCCCGGCAGAGGCAACCGCCGCGCTTTCTGGTCCACGGCGAGACGTCATAACCCCGACCTACCGGTGGCGATGCCAGAAGCATGGGCCTTCGGTGCGACTCCCGAGCACGCGGACGATCTCCTCGCTCTCGTTCTGTCCGGGGCGAAGACGGGCACCGCCTCGGCGCTGTGGGACATCGAAGCCGATGACGAATCCGTCCCCGAGGTGGGCGAACTGAGCATCATCCTCGACGGCCGAGACCGACCGAGAGCCCTCATCGAAACCACGGCGATCGACATCGTCCCGTTCTCCGAGGTGACCGCCGAGCATGCCCACGCTGAAGGGGAGGGCGACCGAACCCTGGCTGCCTGGCGCGACATCCATGAGCATTTCTGGCAAGAGCACGGCCAACGTGGATTCGCGCCCGAGATGCCGGTCGTGTGCGAACACTTCCGCCTGCTCTTCGCCGCGGACGGCGAAGAGCCCGACAGTGAATCCAGCAACGACTCACAGGAGAAGAGCCCATGAGCGAAACCGAAGCCTGGGACCTCATCCACGCGGAGCGCGCACGCCTGGCCGATCTGCTGACCACACTCGAACCCGAGCAGTGGGCGCACGCCACCCTGTGCACAGAATGGACGGTCGAACAGGTCGTCGCCCACCTGACAGCCGCGGCCAACACCGGACGATGGGCCTGGATCCGCAGTATCATCCGAGCAGGTTTCGACCCCGCAAAACACAACGCGCGACTGCTCGAACGCCGCCTCGGTGACTCACCAGAGCAGACCCTTGCGAAGTTCCACAACTCGATCCCACTGACTATCGCGCCGACCAAAGACTTCCCGGCCTTCCTCGGTGAAGTCATCGTCCACGGCCAGGACATCGCACGACCCCTGGAACTCGACCTGGTTCCAGGCGACAAGGGGACCATCCACGTGGCCCGATACTTCGCCTCTAAGGACTTCGCTGTGAACTCGAAGACCCTGGTGAAAGGGCTGAAGCTCAGCGCGGTCGACGCCGACTTCGAATCCGGAAGCGGTCCGGAGGTGACCGGGCGTGTCCTCGATCTCGTCCTGGCCATGGCCGGCCGACCGGAAGCACTGACAGATCTGACCGGGAGCGGAGTCTCCGAACTCCGGCGACGGATGAACTGAAACCTCAGCGGTCGGAGCGCTTCGCCTACTGCTGCTCGAGGCGCCGATCCTGCTCGTTCAGCAGCACTTCGCCCTGGCCTACCGAGCTCTGCCTCTCCTCACTCGGCAACTCCTTGCTCACGTCTCCGTCGGCTTCGCGTCGTAGGTGAGCCAGTTAGTCTTCGCCGCGACATCGTCATAGAGCACCTGAGCCTGAGCGTTGTCATCGGCGGTGATCCACCGAACGACTGAGCAGCCTTCGGACGAGGCAATGGCCTGCAGCCGGGAGATCAATGCACGGCCGACACCTCGTCCGCGCGCCTCGGGATCGGTGAAGAGATCGTCGAGCCAGATGCCGACGCTGCCGGCTGAGGGCCGTGAGAAACGACGGTAGTCGGCGATTCCGACGATCGATCCGTCCGCCTCGGCGACGAGTCCCTGGCATTCATGGGCGGAGTCGGTCAGCCACGACCACACGCGAGAGACGATCTCCTCGGACGGCACCAGTCGGTAGAACTCGCGGTAGGCGCGGAAGATCTCCTTCCACCGGGCCTCGTCGGTGGGCGTGGTAGGGCGGATCGTCGGGGCTGGGGACGTCGTCATCGGCAGTCCTCTCACTAGGTTCGGTGCACCAATGACCACACTGCGTTCTCCGCGGCTGTTCGCGTACAGATGTGATGACAGAAAAGTCCCCGGCGCGGAAGCCTGTCGACTTCCGCGCCGGGGACCGCGGTACGCGAGAGGGGACTTGAACCCCTACGTCCGAAGACACTGGAACCTAAATCCAGCGCGTCTACCAATTCCGCCACTCGCGCTGAAGCGGCCACAGTCGCGGCCACAACGCCCTCAAGATTAGCAGGGGCGGCCCGAGTTGTTGAAAACTCGGACCGCCCCGATGCTCACGTTGAGCACGGGCAGTTCAGCCCGCCCGACGCTCAAGTTGCAGCGGACTCAGGCAGCGTCGATGCCGAGCTCCTTGCGCACGCGGGCGACGTGTCCGGTGGCCTTGACGTTGTACTGGGCGAGTTCGACCTTGCCCTCGGCATCGACGACGACGGTCGAGCGGATGACGCCCTCGACGACCTTGCCGTAGTTCTTCTTCTCGCCGAAGGCACCCCACTCGGTCATCATCGTCTTGTCCTCATCGGAGAGCAGGTCGAAGTTCAGGCCCTCCTTCTCGATGAACTGCTGGAGCTTCTCCGGCTTGTCCGGGGAGATGCCGACGACGGCGATGCCGGCGGCCTTGAGTGCTGAGAGCGAGTCACGGAAGTCGCAGGCCTCGGTCGTGCAGCCCGGTGTCATGGCGGCCGGGTAGAAGTACACGACGACCCGCTGGCCCTTGAAATCGCTGAGGCTCACGGACTTTCCGTCCTGGTTGACGAGCGTGAAATCCGGGGCGGTGTCGCCGACTGACAGACGTGACATGAGTGCTCCTCCTTGAATAGGCTGACCCGATCTGGGCTCGGTTCCCGAAGAACCGATGACGTCCACCACTCTATTCCGTGACCGCGACCGATCCCAATGCGATCGATTCCCGCACCGAGGCGGCCGGCCGAATCATTCGACCCGGGCGATCGTCTGGCCGACGCTCACCGCATCGCCGATGGCCGCGACCTGGCGGAGCGTGCCTGCGACCGGTGCTTCGACCCTGGTCTCCATCTTCATCGCCGAGAGCACGGCGACCTCATCGCCGGCAGCGACCTCGGCCCCGTCGTCGACGAGGAAGTCCACGAGGCTGCCCGGCACGGGTGCGCTGACATCCCCGGCGCTCGCCGAGGCGGCTCCACCGTTGCCGGCGGAACTTCCGTCACGGTCCTGATCGGCGTTTCCCCCACGGGCCGAGCCGAGAGCTGCCAGCAGCCCGGCAGGCAGACCGATGGTCGTGAGCTTCCCGTCGATCTCGATCGACATCCGCTGCAGCTCGACATCGGCGACCGGGGCCGGGCGCTCCTGAGTCTCGAAGCGCGGAAGCAGTTCGGATTCGATCCACTGCGTATGGATGCCGGCGACGCCGGCCTCACCGAGACCCGTGAATGCCTCGTCGCCGAGGATGGCGAGTGAGCACGGCAGCACCGTGGCAACCCCGTCGACGCGGAGCTCCTTCGCCGCTGTCAAGGTGCGTGCGATCGCCTGCCCGCGGTCGGGACCGTGGACGATGAGCTTCGCGAAGAGGGAATCGAAGGCCGGCTGCACTGTGTCACCGGCACGCACACCGGAATCCCAGCGCACGCCGAGACCCCCGGGCACATCGAGTACATCGATGCGTCCCGGAGTCGGCAGGAAGCCACGGCCGGGATCTTCGGCGTTGATGCGCAGTTCGATGGCATGACCGACCGGCTGCGGGGTCGATTCCAGAGACAGTCCCTGGCCGAAGGCGATGCGGAACTGTTCGGCGACGAGATCGACCCCTGAGGTCACCTCGGTGACGGGATGCTCGACCTGCAGTCGGGTGTTGACCTCGAGGAACGTCATGGTGCCATCTGCAGCGAGCAGGAACTCGACGGTGCCGGCACCGCGGTAGTCCACCTCGGCGCAGATGGCTTCGGCCGAACGGTGCAGGCGCTCACGCTGCTCATCCGTCAGTCCCGGGGCGGGTGCTTCCTCGATGAGCTTCTGATTGCGCCTCTGAGCGGAGCAGTCGCGGTCACCGACGGCCACGACCCGACCCTGACCGTCGCCGACGATCTGGACCTCGACATGGCGGGGACGCTCGAGGAACTTCTCGACGAAGCATTCGGGGCGACCGAACGCCTCGACGGCCTCACGGGTCGCCGATTCGAAAGCCCCTGCTACCTCGGTCAGCTCGTGGACGATCTTCATTCCGCGTCCGCCGCCACCGTGGGCGGCCTTGATGATGATCGGCAGTCCCGCCTCGGCGGCGAAGGACTCGACCTCGGCCGCGTTCTCGAGGGGACGGTCGATGCCCGGTGCCAGGGGAGCGCCGACTTTCTGCGCGAGCTGACGGGCCGTGACCTTGTCGCCGAGGGCCGTGATCGTGTCAGCGGTCGGACCGATCCAGATGAGGCCGGCGCCTTCGACGGCGGCGGCGAAGTCGGCGTTCTCGGACAGAAATCCGTAACCGGGGTGGACGGCATCGGCACCGGCGGCCTTCGCTGCGGAGAGGATCGCATCGATGTTGAGGTACGTGTCGCCCGCTGTCGTCCCAGGCAGAGCGAACGCTTCGTCTGCAAGCCGGGCATGCATGGCGTCGGCGTCCTGATCAGCATAGACAGCCACCGAAGTGTGCCCGTGCTGGGCGCAGGCGCGGAGGATGCGGACGGCGATCTCGCCGCGGTTGGCGATGAGGATTCTCGACATTGTTCAGCCTTCGTTCTCGTTGGTGCGGGGTCCTGCTGCGGTGCTGGACGCCTCGGCCGAGTGGGCGTTCGGCGTCGGTCGGGCAGAGGTGGTGAAGCGCAGCTTCACGCCGGGAGGCAGCTGCGCGGCGAGGTCGACATCATCGATGCTGGCGATGATCGGGTAGCCGCCGGTGAGCGGATGGTCGGGCCCGAAGAGCACCGGCTGACCGTTCGGCGGAACCTGCAGGGCACCGGTGACCGCGCCTTCGCTGGGCAGCTCGCCCGTGCGGGCACGTTCGAGTGGAACCTCACCGTTCAGTCGCAGTCCGACCCGGTCGGATTCGTGGGTGACCGTCCACTCCTGTGACAGCAGAGTCTCGATCCCGGCCTCGGTGAACCAGTCCTCGCGCGGTCCCAGCGTCACGCTCAGTGTCACGGTTTCCCCCGCCTGCGGAAGATCCCTTGGCTGCGCGGGATTGGGATCGACGAGGTGGGGCGCCGTCCGCGGAGCGTGCACTCCCACCGTGGTGCCGTTGTCCACAGCGGCCGGACCGAGCCCGGCCAGGGTGTCGGCGGAGCTGCTGTCGAGAGCCGTCTCGACAGCGATTCCACCGCGCACGGCGAAGTAGCGGCGGACTCCGCGCTCGGTTGGTCCGAGCTCGAGTTCGTCCCCGTCGGCCAGTGCAAAGGCCTCGCCGAGGCGGGGCGTGAGGACCGTGCCATCGGCAGCGGTCACGGTGATCGACCCGGTCGCTCCGGTGACGGCTGCGACTCCGTCGCCGGTGGCGCGCAGGAGCACTGCGCCCCCGAAGCTCTCGAGCCCGGCCGCGGTCTCGGCATTGCCGACGAGGCGGTTGGCCGCGGTCAGAGCGGTGCGGTCGGCGGCGCCGGCGGCGGAGACGCCCATCGAGGCGAAACCTGGTCGGCCGAGATCCTGGATGAGCAGCTGCAGCCCGGGACGCAGCACCTCGAGGGCATGGGAGGCCGCTGCCGCCGAATCGGATGCCGAATCCGCTGCTGAATCCACCGCAGAATCCGACTCCGAACCTTCCGCACCTGGCGAACCCGAGAAACCTGAGGCACCCGACCTCGCACTCGAGCCCGCGACCTCGACGGTCTCGCGGCCCGCCTCGGCGAATTTCACGATCGTGCCGGGTACGAACAGGGCCGGTGGTTCCCGGTCCAGGTCCCACAGCTTCGCATCGGTGCGTCCGATGAGCTCCCAGCCGCCGGGGGAGGAGCGAGGGTAGACGCCGGTGAACTCGCCAGCCAGAGCCACCGATCCCACGGGCACTCGCGTGCGTGGGGAGGAGCGACGGGGAACGTTGAAGAGTTCGTCGTCGCCGGCGAGGTAGCCGAAGCCGGGGGCGAACCCGGCGAACGCGACCTGCCAGGTCGCGGCCTGGTGGCGTTTGATCACCTCGTCGGGGGAGACGGAGAGGAGGTCGGCCACCTCGGCGAGGTCGTCCCCGTCGTAGTGGACATCGATCGTCACCTCACGGGCCGCATCCGAGGCCGACTCGGTGTGCCCGAGCCCGCGCACTGCCTCGGCGAGGATCTCGGCGTGCGTGCGTGCGGGATCAAAACTTATCAGCACTGTGCGGGCGGCGGGGATGAGTTCGGTGACGCCGGGCAGATCGGCGGCTTCGAGGCTGCGGTGGAGCGCCATCGTCGCGGTCAGATCGGCGCACTCGACGAGGAGGTGACGCCTGGACGCGGTGTGGAAGATCGGGGAGTCGGCCGGCGGTGTCGAGGTCATTGGCGGTAGGTGTCTTCCGGTTCGTCGGTGATGAACATCTTCCCGGGTGAGTGCGTAATTGCGAAGGGGATTCCCGAGGCCTGGATGGCTGCCTGCGGAGTGACTCCGCAGGCCCAGAACACGGGAATGTCGCCATCTTCGATGACCGGGGCGTCACCGAAATCGGACGCGTCGAGGTCAGCGATGCCGATCTGGGACGGGTCGCCGATGTGGATCGGGGCACCGTGGACCGCGGGGAAGCGATCGGTGATGCGCACCGCCTCGGCGACCTGGGAGGCCGGGATCGGGCGCATGGACACGACCATGTCCCCGCTGATCCGGCCGGCGGGACGGCAGGCCGTCGACGTGCGGTACATCGGCACATTGCGACCGGCCTCCTGGTGGCGGATCGGGATGCCCGCTTCGGTCAGGCCGTTCTCGAAGGTGAACGAACAGCCGATGAGGAAGGACACGAGGTCTGGATGCTGCTCCCAGACTGAAGTGGCGTCGGTGACCTCGTCGGTCAGAACGCCGTTCTCCCAGATCCGGTAGCCGGGGATGTCCGTGCGGATGTCGCTGCCGGGGGCCAGTGCGGATGCCAGCTGTCCGGGTTCGAGGACGTCGACGACCGGGCACGGCTTCGGGTTGCGCTGGGTGAAGAGGAGGACGTCGAAGGCCCAGGCGTAAGGCACGGAGATGAGGTTCGCCTGGACGAGTCCCGGTGCCATCCCCGAGGTGGGACCGTCGAATCCTGCCCGGATGCGTGCGCGGGCTTCCGCACCCGCAGCCCTCATCGTGTCCACGGCAGAGGTTGAGGTGGTGCTGGTGGTGGAGCTCATCGTCCGGCTCCGGCGAAGGCGGCGATCGTCACGCCCTCGGATTCGAGGAGGTCGCGGGCGGCGCGGGCCATGTCGATGGATCCCTGGCTGTCGCCGTGGAAGCAGATGGACTGCGCATCGACGTCGACGAGGCTGCCGTCGATGGCTTCGACCTGTCCGGTCTGGACGAGGCGCAGGACGCGGGAGGCTACGGCCTCTGGGTCGTCGAGGACCGCGTTCGGCTCCGACCGGGAGACCAGGGAACCGTCGGGGTTGTAGGACCGGTCGGCGAAGGCCTCGGCGGCAACGGTCAGTCCCGCCTCGGCGGCGACGCGGTTGGCCACGCTGCCGGCGAGCCCGAGGAAGACCAACGAGTCGTCGATGGACGTGATCGCGTCGACGACGACCTTCGCCTGCGCTTCGTCATGGACGATCGCGTTGTAGAGGCCGCCATGGGGTTTGACGTAGGAGACGGTTCCGCCGACGGCGGTGGTCAGTCCGATGAGTGCGCCGATCTGGTATTCGACCTGCGCCTGCAGGGTCGCTGCCGGCACGTCGAGGGCGCGGCGACCGAAGCCTTCGTAATCGTCGTAGCCGGGATGTGCTCCGATGGCGACTCCGCCCTTCGTCGCGGCGGCGACGGTGGCACGGATGCCTTCGGGGTTTCCGGCATGGAAACCGCAGGACACGTTCGCGCTGGTGACGAGGCCGAGCATGGCGGCATCGTCACTGACGACACGGTCGGGGACGTTCTCCCCGAGGTCAGAGTTGAGGTCGATTCTCAGTTCGCTGTTGACAGACAATGTCACCCTCCGATTCCGATCATGGCGAAGATGGGGCCGATGGACTGTGTGGCCGTGTACCACGTGACCAGTGTTGCCGCGGTGCCGATGATGAGTAACCACTTCGGGTACGAATCAGTGCGCAGCAGGCGCGGCCTGAACCAGCCGATGTACATGAAGATCGTCAGACCGATCGGCAGGATGAGCCCGTTGAAGCCGCCGACGAAGACGAGCAGTGTGGCAGGTGCCGTGCCGAGGACGAGGTAGACGACGAGCGAGACGACGATGAAGGACACGGTCGCCAGCTGGAGCGGCCAGCCGCCTTCGAGGCGTTTGGAGAACGCCGAGAGGAACGTCGCCGAGGTGTAGGCGGCGCCGATGACCGAGCTCAGAGCCGCGGCCCAGAAGATCGCGCCGAAGATGCGCATTCCCGCATCGCCGAGGACTGCGGCGAAGGCCTGACCGGCGGGGTTGGCCACGCTCGTGTCGAGGTCGAGAGCGACACCGGAGGCGACGACGCCGAGGATGGCGAGGAAGAGGACGTAGCGCATGACTCCGGTGACGACGATCCCCGACAGAGCCGAGCGCATGACAGAACCGGCGTTCTCCGGGCCGGTCTTGCCCGAGTCGAGGTACCGGTGGGCACCGGAATAGGTGATGTAGCCGCCGACGGTGCCGCCGACGATCGTGGTCACGGTGGCGAAGTTGATGGTGTCGGGCGCGATCGACTGTCTGAGCGCCTCACGGACCGGCGGGTTCGAGACGATGGCGACGATGCAGGTGAGGATGATCATCCCGATGCCGAGGATGAGCACGACGGTGTCGACGACCTTGCCGGCGCGCTTGAACAGGAAGATGCCGATGGCGAGCAGTCCGGTGACGAGCCCGCCGAGCTTCGGATCGATGCCCAGCAGCGCGTTGAGGCCGAGACCGCCGCCGGCGATGTTGCCGATGTTGAAGGCCAGTCCGCCGACGACAATGAGGATGGATAGGAGGATGCCCGAACCGGGCACGGCCGAGGAGGCCAGCTGGGCAGCACGTTTGCCCGAGGAGGTCACCATCCGCCAGACATTGAGCTGGATGGCGATGTCGATGAGGATCGACGCGAAGATCGCGAAGGCGAAGGCCGCACCCATCTGAGCCGTGAATGTGGCGGTCTGGGTGATGAAGCCCGGACCGATCGCCGAGGTGGCCATGAGGAAGATGGCGCCGATGATCGCGCTGCGGCTGATCTTGGAGCCGATTTCGCTCTTGGCATTGTCAAGGCCCGAGGCGGCCCCATCCGTAGAAGAGGATTCCGGCGGTTGGGATTCCGGTGCGTGTGACATGGGAGTCTCCGACTGTCTGGTGGTCAGTTGTTCCTTCGTATGCGCCGATGGGGTGAGGATAGCGAGGACTGTGTCCTGGCACACGTGAAGTGTTAAACAATCTAGCACTCATTGTTCAACAAACATACATGGGGGGGTCACACTTTTCGTCGTCGCTTTGTCGACGGACGGATGGGAGTTCGGGGTGCTGTTTCAGTAGGATGGAGAGGTGAATCACGACTCGTCCCTGGTCAACAGGCTCACTGACCGTCTCATCGCTGGAGAGCTGCGCCCCGGTGAGCGGCTGTCCGAAACCGCGCTGGCGAAGGAATTCGATGTTTCGCGCAATACTCTGCGTGAGGCGTTCCGGGTCCTCGGTGAGCAGGGCCTGGTCACGCATATCCCGCACCGAGGCGTCTCAGTGGCGTCACCGAGCACCGCCGATGTCGTCGACATCTACCGGGTGCGTCATCATGTGGAGTGCTCGGTGCTCGGTGCTCGAGTACGCGCCGCGCAATCACCCGAACGCCGTGAGGATGGAGGCGGCCGTCGAGGCTGCCGAGAAGTTCGCTGGCGAAGAAAACTGGCTGGAAGTCGGCACGGCGAACATGGGGTTCCACAATGCCGTCGTCTCGCTGTCGGACAGCAGGCGGCTGATGCGGTCGTTTGCCAATGTGCTCGCCGAGCTGCGCCTGGCCTTCCTCAAGGTGGAGGTCCTCGACTTCCTCCATGCGCCCTTCATCGAGCGCAACCGCGAGGTGGTCGAGATCTATCGCTCTGATGGGCCGGGGGCCGCCGCTGCTAGGCTTGCCGTCTACCTCGGGGATTCGGAGAGACAGGTTCTCGGTGCCTATGCCCGCGCCGGGCAGGACTGAATTGGGAAGCTGGGGGCTCGTGAGTGCTATTGAACCGGATTCGATGACGCCTCGAGCTGCGAATAGCGGTCGTTCTGAGGAGTGAGCTTGGACGCGCCTTTGAGCTTAGATGAGAAGGGGCCGTTGGAGACACCAAGGTAAGCCTGCTTACGAGTGTGCTGCCAGTAGTCTGGAGCATCAATCCTTGAGCTCTTCAGAGTTGACCAGCTGGCCGATTGAAATCTGGCGGGTGGCAGAGTTGGCTCACTAAGGTCACGACACCACCTAGCTTCGGGCGAAGACGTGTCAACCGTTGTCACGACAGACTGATCGGACAGTTAGTGCAGTTCGGGTGCCACCAAAGGCAGCACCCGAACCCGTTCTCTGATGTCGTTAATTGAAGCTTGCAGTCCTTCTGGAGGGTGGATCAGGTCAGGCTGGAATGAGCCCGTGCGGATCGATGATGAACTTGTCCGAAGCACCCTGATCAAAGGTTGCGTAGGCGTCTGGAGCATCGTCGAGACTGATGATCTTCGTGTTGAGCATGTCGCTGAGGTACGGCATGCGGTCCCAGAGAATGGCCATCATCAACTCGCGGTTGTAGTGCATGATCGGTGCCTGGCCGCCCGAGATTCGAGGTGACTTGATCCATGCTTTTCCGAAGTTGAGTGGGAAAGTTCCTTCCTGCTCTGCTTTCGACTCTGCAAGCGGATCGGGTCCGTAGACTCCGATAATGCCGGTGGCTCCGCCAGGTCGGGTAGCGTCCATGACTTGATTGATCGCGTGCGCGGGATCCATATCTCCGGCCTCACGACCGATTCCATGTGCTTCCGAGCCCACGTAGTCCACCGCACAATCCACCATGGGCTCGCCTAGAATAGCTTCGATCTGATCGGTCAGAGGAACATCCTCGTTGAGGTCAATGGTCTCGCAGCCGTTCTGTTTCATCAGATCGAGGCGGTCCTTGTGGTAGTCGCCGACAATGATGCATGACGCTCCGAGTAGGCGAGCTGCCGCTGCCCCGCACCGGCCGACAGGTCCTGCACCGGCAATATAGACTGTCGAGCCTGGCTTGGCGCCGGCCTCCATGAGTCCGTGGAATGCAGTGGGAAGAATGTCTGACAAGAGGGCCAAGTCGCGGACCCAGCGATAGGGTGCCGCCCGCCACTCAAGGTCCATTCGGAGTGGATCAACCAGTCCGCGACCGAACCCGCGGCTTGACACTCCTCGGTAGTAGTCGCCGACCCCCTCACCATCCTTTCAGCGGGGTGCCTCCTGGGTACGTGTGCCGCGCCTCCTCGCTTCGAGCGCCGCAGTCAACGTCCGGGCGTCATAGTCGCCCAACAGGCGCCGACCTTCGACAAAGAACGTTGGGGTGGCATGAGCACCGCTGGCCTCGGCACTCACGAGGTCGCGGTTGACTCGTTGCGCGACAGCCTCGCTGTCCATGTCTTGGATGAAGCGATCGACGTTCAGCCCGAGCTCTTCCGCATAGGCAAGGAGATGCTCCCGCTCGAGCGCGTCCTGGTGTGTGAATACGAAATCGAGCCATCGCCAGAACTCGCCTTGGTTTGCAGCTGCTTCAGACGCTTTTGCAGCCAATGGCCCGTGTGGGTGGTGGGGAAGATGCCGCACTACGTAACGAAGATCGTCGCCGAATTGCGCGCGCAGGTCGTCCCAGGAGCCAGTGGCGTGTGCACAGTACTCGCACTCGAAGTCGATATATTCGACCAGTGTCAGCTTGGCGTCCTGCGGGCCGCGAATGTGATCGACTTCGGGATCGACTGTAGGATCGAGCACCATCGGCAGATCTGCAGTCTCCTCACCCCACCGCTTGGCAGCGATCTTGAAAATCAACCAGCCCAGGGCAACGGCGAGCACCATGGAGACCAGGACACCCACAGTCGCCTGTCTCCCGAGATCAGTTGTCGAGCCGAAGGCAAGTCCGATGACGAGCAGAGAGACGGTGAACCCGATGCCTGAAAGCGCTGCACCGCCGAAGACGCTGCCCATTCCCACCCCTTCTGGCGGTCGGCCAAGGCCCATTCGGACTGCCAGCAGAGTGGCAAAGCCAATTCCAAGAAGCTTACCGAGTACGAGGCCGGCAATGACTCCCCAGGTCACGGAAGAGCCGAGGGAATCAGCGAGCAATCCACCTCTGAGGTCGACGCCGGCATTGGCGAGTGCGAAGATCGGCACGACAAGCAACGCAGTGGGCCAGCGAAGGACTTCGTGCATTCTCTCGTTCACCGAGATCCCCCGTGCGAGACCGCGGTTGACACCGCGCGCTGAGGCGGCGCTGGGCGACTGCCAGAAGTCACGGAAAAGCTGGCGGGCAGCAACTACCTCTTGGCGCTGGGTAGGGTAGGCGGGGATGAGCAGCCCGGCTATCATGCCCGCGAGTGAAGCATGAACCCCGGAAGAGACAGTGGCGAACCACAGAACAATCACAATGATCACATAAGGCCCCGTAATCCACTGTCGTGAACGGCCGAGCGCCCACAAGCCGATGAGGCAGGCTAGAGCGATCAACAAGGGGACAAGCTTGATCTCATCGCTATAGACAATGCCAATGATCGATACTGCCAGGAAGTCATCGACCACTGTCAGGGTGAGCAGGAAGACACGCAACTGACCTGACAGTCGTGGACCCACTATTGCCAAGGCGCCGAGCATGAACGCTGTATCCGTTCCGACGACAGCACCCCATCCGCCAAGTCCGCTACCGCCGGACAAGCTGACGACAAACGCATACACGAGAGCCGGGAGAGCGACGCCTGCGACGCCAGCTATCAAAGCGAGTTGAGCACGACTTCGATCGCGCAAAGATCCGTGCGCGAACTCTTGCCGCACCTCTAGTCCGACAACAAAGAAGAAGATCACCATGAGTCCGTCGTTGATCCAGTGGTGCAGAGTCATATGCATGCCCACGGGACCGACATCGAAGCCGACCTCCTGATGCCAGAGCGCGAAATAGCTTTCAGATAACGGCGAGTTCGCCCACGCAAGCGCCAATACTGTGACCAGCGCCAGAAACATCGCCGATCCGGACTCTGTTCGTAGACTGCGTACGATTTGCCCGAGACCTGGCTTACGGTCAGCGAAGTTCTGCATGGAGGGAGTCTAGCTGAACTTGCTGTTGTATCTTCATACCGAGGCACCCGAGGACCAGTGGTCGTTCGGCAGTCCCTGGGCCTGGCTATCATCGCGTGGCGTCGCGAAGGTGGCGAATCTCAAGATGGGCTGGGAGGAGACGATCGGCTTCTCAGGGACTGAAAGCAGTGTCGAGGCTGACACGTCCAGTCCACACCCACATCTTGGCCTACAGCCCACGATCTCTTCGCAGGAAAGAGAACAGAAAACCGCCACCCGGTTGATCCGAATGGCGGTTGTCAGTGTGCTGTGCACCCCCCGGGACTTGAACCCGGAACCCACTGATTAAGAGTCAGTTGCTCTGCCAATTGAGCTAGAGGTGCGTGCCGCGCATCCTGCGCAACGAGAATTAATATTACTCAGGTGTCTGCCGATCATGCAAACCGAGATCGGCCCATATTTGATTTTGTGATGAAGGTCGCAAGCCCCAGGTCGGATACCCGATCAGACAGCGGCCAGTCCCTACAGGTACATTCCTGAACTCGACTGCTCGGCCGGCTCGGAGATCGCGTGGACGTCGCGTTCGCGCAGCAGCACATAAGCGCGCCCCTCGAGCTCCACCTCGGCGAGTTCCTCGGGATCGTAGAGGACGGTATCGCCGAGGTTGGCCTGCCTCACGTGCGGGCCCGCCGCTACGACCTCGCCCCACACGAGGCGTCTGCCCATGCTGGCGGTGGCGGGAATGACGATGCCCGCCGAGGATTTGCGTTCCCCGGCTTCCGCGCTGGGTTCGAGCAGGATCCGGTCATGGAGCATCCGGATCGGTAGTGCCGCATCAGCCACGCTTGCGGCCGGAGAGTCCGACGATGAGGGCGGCCACACCGAGGACGGCACCGGCACCGAGTGCGATGATCTCAGGCTTGGGGGAGCCGTCTTCCTCGACGACCTCGGACTTCGCCTTGTTGACGGCGCGCGTCGCCAGCACCTTTGGGTGGATGCGGCCGACGAGCTCGTCGATGTTCTCGGCGATGCGCTCCTCGCGCAGTCGGAGCGACTCCGCGAGCTGTGCGGTTGTGGCCTGGTCGACGGTCACATCTGAGGTGTAGACGTTGTCAGTCATCGGGTCGAGTCCTCCCGGTCGAGAATGCTTTGCTGCGTCTGTGACCTTGTGCCACAGTGCTTCGCTGTCCAGCTTAGCGGCTGGGCACTGCGAGTGTCAGATATCTGCCGCGGTTCGACGGAATCTTACAATCTCGACGTTCGCGTTCGCGGGCATGGTCGGGTAGTGGTCGCGGAGATTGGCGATGTACCGTTCCAGTCCACCCGAGCGGGTGAGGTCGAGATCCTCACATCGCAGTGCGTCGATTCGCTTCACCATCACCGAGGCGACTTCCACGGGAAGCGTGCCATGCTCGGTATTCTCGAAGTGCGCCAGAGCCGGACCCGTGCAGTGGCGTTCGTTCCACCGCACCGTCAGCGTCTTCGTCCCGTCCGCGACGGCGTCGAAGTATCTGGAGTGGAACCTCAGCAGTCGTCTGGGAGCAGAATCCGGATGCCGATAGGAGTGGGGGAGCAGGGCGGGGAGCGGGGCGATCGACGTCTGGCCCGTGGTGTCGTCCGGTACGGCGACGAGCGCATCGGGATGGAGGTCGAGAATGACTTGGCGGCAGCGTCCGCACAGGGCCAGCGCACCGCGGTTCCGGTCGCCGACCGCTGCGATTGTGACCAGTGGTCCGGCGTTCGCGGCGGCACCGATCACGACGAGTTCCGCGCAGGGTCTGCCGGTGAAGTGAGCCCGCTCACGAGCTGCTCGGCGGCGTCGATGACTCGCAGTTCGGAGTCGAAGAGGCCCACGCGGCCTCACTCCTGTTTTCCGCGGCGTCCCATGAGGTAGATGATGAACCCGACCGCGGCCATACCGGAGGCGGCGAGGACGAAGATGGGCCAGGAGCTGACGATCGTGGAGATGATGGATTCGCCGAACGAGGTCGCCGGATTCTGGTTGGCCCGCGGGGACGGCTGATCGCCACCCGTGATGAGGTCCGTGTCGTCTTTGGGCGCAGGTTCGTCGGGGTTGCGAGGCACAGGGTCAGAGTAGTCAGGGGTTTCGCTATCCTCGTCATCCCCGGGCAGCCATTCATCACCAGCATTTCCGGGAATGGTCTCGCGTTCATCGTCGGGGGAGCCGTTGCCGTTCGACGGGTCCGGAGTGGTCCCGTCGGCGTCAGAGGCGCCGATCGACGAACCGGAACCATGCTTGTCCGAATCCTTCTCGTCATCGTCGCCGGAATCCGCGTAGGAGCCTGAGCTGTCGGAATCGCTGCCGCGTGAGCCGTCCGATCCTGAACCGGAATCGGTGTCAGATTCTCGGCCGTCGGAGTCCTTGTCGCCCGAAGAGTTCGCGCGGTCTTTCGACCCCGAATCCGATGAGGTGGAGCCATCGGTCGAGGTGGTGCTGTCGTCAGAGGTTTCGCTGTCTGCGGACGATCCGTCCTTGCCGGCCTTGCGGTCGTTCGCGGAATTGTCGTCGGAGGTGGCGCTGTCCTTACTGGCAGCTTCGTTGCTGTCCAAATCGCTGTCGGCCTCGGCACCGTCGGATGAGGTCGACCCATCTGCTGTCGGAGAGGGACCGCTGTCGGCCGTCCCGTCCTTTTCGGTGCCATCAGAGTCGCTCGATGCTTCGGCAGTGCCTTCGTCATCTGAGTACTGTTCGCCACTGGCAGTGATGTTCTTGCCGTCGGCTTTGAAAGTCCACTCCGGGTCGGGGCCCTTGTCTCCAAAGCCCTCGAACCTGAAAGCCTTTTCATCGCCCGCGGCTCTGATCGTGCCGTCAGAGCCGAACTCGAATTGGGTGGGTGCATCGGCCTGCGTGGTCGCGTCAGCCACGGATCGGTCGCTGTCGTCAGTATCCGAATCGCTGCTGGTTGAGTCCGCGGTGCCTTTGATCGATGTGTCTTGCGCTGGGACTCGGACCATTCCGCGATCAGTCGGCGCGTCGAACTCTACGCCCTCCCAGCTCTTCGGCAGGCTTCTGGGCTTATTGTCGTTCGGCTTGACCGAAAGCTGCTTGGTGTCCTTATCCCAAGTCGCTTCGAGCTCGCCCTCGATCGCACATGGTTCGTCCGAGGTCCACTCTTGATCCTTGCAGGCCTTGTCGCCTTCTTCATCAGGACCGGGATCCGGATCAGAGTTGTCGTCGGCGTCGACCTCGGTGATTCCGTTATCGGCACCGCTCGAATCCGCGCCGGCACCGTCTGTGCCGTCTGCCGTCGACCCACCATCATCGCCGGCAGATGAATCGGCTCCGGCGGAAGCGCCGGCCTCGGCGCTCGCACTGGCTTCGGCCGTGGGACTGGGACTCGGCTGGGCGAATGCAGGTGTGAACGTCGCTGAGATCGGTAGTGCTGCCAGGGCAAGCGCGGCGCCGACTGCGGCGGCTCTGCGGCTGAACCTGTGTGAGACTGGCACTACGTTCCTTCGCGGTGGGGATTCCGACTTCATTGGGTCAAGGGGACATGACGTTCAGACACATCGGTGCCCATCTTAATGTCTCGACCAGACGTGTTAAAGTCGCTGGCGTGTTTCGCCGTGGCGCGAAATCAGCGATCCTGTGTCTCTGACTTCTTCGGATATGCGCGAACGGTCGAGTCCTCGCCGAGCACCAGGGCCTCGTGGCCCTTGTCGACGACGGCCAGGAGCTCGGTGTCGGTCTTGAACGCCTGCTTTCCGGCGAGCAGGCATGAGGAGTTCGTGTCCATCGTGCAGGGGACGATGGTGCCGCGCGGCTCGGACAGGTGGATATCGCGGCTGGACACGTCCATGAGCAGCAGACCCGACTCCAGATCGAAGAGGTAGGGGCCGATGTACGCGCGCTGTCCGGCCTGACCTCGGACCCACGACTTCTCACCGACGATATCGGTCGTCGTGGTCACAGTGGACAGAATCGAACCATCGTCGAGGGAGTGGACGACGAGCTGGATCCGGTGGCCCGAGTTCGTCGACGCACCCTGTTCTCCCCAGAGCGTGATCGCTTTGCCGTGACCCGCCGAGATCCAGTCGATGATCTGCAGTTCGTCACCGGGGCTTTCGAGCTTGATGCTGCGTTCCTCACCGGTCTTGATGTTTTGTGCCTTGACCGGTCCGTTCCAGTCAGAGCTGAAGAGCTCATCATCGTCGATGGCCATGGGAGTGGATCCGGCTTGTGGGGTGGGCACATTCTCCAGACCGTCGGCGCCGAAGGTCGAGAGCCGGTTGCCCGATTTGATGAGCACACTCTTGCCTGCCGAGGTGATGCGAGCCTTCTCCGGCAGCTGGTACGTCTTCGGTTTCGAGTCTCCGTCGAAGAGCGCCTCGGCGGTGTTGCCCGACTGCCACAGCAGAGCCGGCCGACCGTCGATGACGGTGTCTACTGCGAAGGTCGGTGACTCGCTGATCTTCGCCTTGTAGCGCGACTTGCCCGTATCGGCGTCGAGGACCTCGAGTTTGTTGTCGTTGACGAGGAGGACACCGCGATCGGAAGCCGTCACCGAGGCGCGTTTGGGCACCTTGGTCTCCCACGTGGGCGAATTAACGTAGCTGGGCACGACATCCTGAGTGCTGTCGACAGAGAGTTCAGAAGCCGGGTTGACCTCCTGTTCGGAACCGATCGTCTGCGGGGCGCCGTCCGAGTTGACGGGGACGATATTGGGAACGACGAACGCGCCGATCATGAGGATCGCCAGACCGATGAGCACAAGGCCGGGAACCGTGATCTTCTTCAGCCGCTGCGGACGACCGCTGGCCGAGCGCTTCTTCACCGGAGTCTTCTTCACGGTCGGCGCGGCAGGCACGGCCGGACCTGAGAAAGGGGTTCCCGTCGGGTAGCTGTCGCCGTTCGATGTCGCAGTCTCGTCGTGTCCAGCGTCGCCGGTGTGCCCAGCGGATCCACCAGCACCATTCGCGGGGGCAGCGGATGACGATTCGGTGGGGGCCGCCTCGGTGCCGGTGTCGGAAGAAGGGGAGGGGGCAGCCCCGACTTTCCCGTTCACGTCGATGCCGATCTCGGTGGTCTTCTCACCATCACCGATCGTCACAGCCAGCGGAGTCGCGGTCTCTCGGGCGTAGTCGCCGAGGTAGGAGATGGCCTGCCCAGTGTCGGAATAGCGACTCGTCGCCCCGTTGAGGGTGGTGTAGGTGAACCCGTCGTCTGAGACGGCGATCAACGCACGAGCCATGTACAGGGTTCCTTGAAGATTATCGAGGGCAGGGCCGAATCAATACTAATGAATGTCTGGGGTCGCTCCTACCAGTTGTCCGAAACCGTTATAGATCGCTACAGAATCGTTGCACGCAATGAGATCTGTGTCTCAATGTGCCCAAAGGTCGGTTCCGGTTTGCTCAGGTGAAGAGGGAACGGCTAAGATATATCTTGCTGTCTGCGCCTATGGGCGCAGCGCATGTGGTGGGTATAGCTCAGCTGGTAGAGCGCCGCGTTGTGGTCGCGGATGTCGCGGGTTCAAGTCCCGTTACTCACCCCAAATGGGAGAGGTTCAAACCCTCGACAAGAGTAACTACTCTTTATCCGGTTTGAGCCTCTCCCTTCTTTTTCGCTTCAGCGGCCCAGTTCAGGGCGTTCATCTGCTCCTCCGTGTCGCAGAGCGAACCGAAGGGGCGCTCGTACTCGACCCGCACATCTCCTTCTTCCTCGATGAAGATCCGATGAAAGAACGCCTGGTTGCACAGCCGCCGGTTCGCGTCATCAGCACGTTGATAGATGCTGACGATGTTGGCGAGCAACCCGAGCGAATCATCGAGGTTCGCCCGGGCTGACGCATACTCGTCATGGTGCGCTTCGAGCCGGTGTTGAATGTCACCGATCTGGTTCGCGATGCGATCTTGCTCCTGCTTCAACAGGTCGATCGGTACCGCCCCCGCATAGTGGGCTTGCAACAGTTTCATTCGCTCATCGTCAAGACGGTCGCGCTCGCTCGTCAGCCGCGACAGTTCTTTCGTCTCGTTCGCCATGAGCAGATCGAAGTCGGCGTGGATCTTCCCGGCGAGGTCTTGCCGCAGCCCAGGTGACACTTCGATCATCTCGTAGTACTTCTCGATGAGCCGCTCAACATCTTCGATGAGCATCGCCTGCGTCGTGCACTCGGTCTTTCCCGAGTGCCGTCCCGAGCACACGAAATACGGGTAGACGTTGCCGTGCCGGTTCTTCGCATTGGTGATAATCAGGCGTTCGCCGCACTGGCCGCAATAGACCGTGCCCTTCAAGTAGTGGTCATGCACTTGGGTCGCATCAGCCGCGGACTTGTGTGCGTCGAGCACTGCTGCACCTTATACCAGACCTCTTTCGGCACGATCGCTTCGTGGCTGCCCTTGTAGGTTGCACCTTTGAACCTCACATCTCCCTTGTAATACGGGTTCGAGAGCAATCGGTGCAGGGTTGAGATCGCGATCGGCTTCGAGGGACGTTTCGGTGTCGGCAGGGTGGTGAGCCCACGGGCGATTAGTTCGCGATGGATCTGAGAGAGCGTCCACCTGCCCGATGCGTACACCTGGAACGCCCACGTAATGTGCGGCGCACGCTCTTCGTCGACCTGCACGGTACGGTTCTCACGGCCGCGCTCGTCGCGCACACCCACATTCACATAGCCGATCGGTGCTCGATTCGTGGTGCCACCCTGCGCGGCTTTCTGTGTGAGCCCCTTCACTGTTTCGGTAGCGAGGTTTCGCGAATAAAACTCGGCGATGGGACTGATGCAGGGTTAGGTGACATCTAATCTGGCTTGTTCATAGGCAAGCCTGGAAGGATAGACACCATGCCACAGCCCTACCCGAAAGAATTCCGCGACGACGTCATCCGCGTCGTCCAGACCAGGGATTCCAAGACGACGATCGGACAGATCGCCAAGGACTTCGGAGTCCACGAAGGCACCATCAACAAATGGCTCCGCCAAGCAGAAATCGATGCCGGCAACAAACCCGGCAACACCAGCGACGAGTCCGCCGAACTACGAGAGATGCGTCGGCGCAATCGTCTGCTTGAGCAGGAGAACGAGGTCCTGCGCCGCGCGGCCGCGTATCTGTCACAGGCGAATCTGCCGTCAAAAGGCTCTACCCGGCCGTGAGAGAGCTCGCCGCCGACGGGATCCCCGTGGCGGTGTCAGAGGGGGTACCTCCCGCTTGAGAGCGGAGCGCGCGGGGGAGCGGGTCTTGAAGCTCTCCCGCCAGCCCTACTACCGGTGGCTGGCAGCACCCATCCCTGAAGCAGTCGTCATTGAGGCATATCGGGCCGATGCGCTCTTCGATGCCCACCGCGATGATCCCGAGTTCG
>NZ_FXYX01000027.1 GCF_900169265.1 Brevibacterium iodinum ATCC 49514 | reverse complement strand
GGTCGGTGTGTAGCGCCAGCACGGACTTCGCGATCCGGTAGGAGTCGAGCTCATCGCTCTTACCCACGCCGTACCGGGCTTTGGCATCCATGCGTCCAGCTTCGACCACGGGGTATTCGGTCGTGGCGATATGACCGGTCAGCACCGCACCATAGGAGGCTGTTCCTTCCACGACCCACAGAGTGTCGAGGTCACCTTTCGTCCACCGGCCGGCCCAGGTCAGGGCCCGTTTGATGCCGGCCCGAGATGTCGGGAAGCTGCCGGTAGCCACGAGGATGCCGGTGTTGGTAATGATCGTGTAGACGTGTTTTCTGGCGTGTGTATCGACGCCGATGAAGAAGTTGTATAAGTGCGCGACAATGGACATGGCGGTTCGAAGCTCCCTGTTTGACCGATAGGTTGTGCGGCCGCTTGCGGCCGGTACCGGTCCGGGATGAGGTCACTTCGGAACAACACTGTGATGAGTCATGCCCCCGGCAAAGGGGCAGACAGCCTTCTGATCAAGTTACCGAGGTGGGCCGAGTCGGTGCCGGCCGCACCACCCATGTGATCGGACAAATCGGCCCGAAGACACCACCAAAAGGGGGTGGGTCACCGCCAGGTTGAGTCACGATCACGGGATGGAGAGGCCAACACCTACTCTGCCAGCCGGTCCCAGACCAGCCACTACCAAGACTCACAGCCGTCAGGTAGCAATTAGGGAGTGGTGCGGAGGGTTCTTGCCAGCTCGCGGCGTTCCGCCTGCTCGGCCGGGTCCGGGACCGGCAGGGAGGCGATGAGGCGCTTCGTGTAGTCGTTGTCCGGTGACCCGAGCACCTGCTCGCCCGTGCCCTCTTCGACCAGCTCGCCGTGGAAGAGCACCCCGATGCGGTCGGAGAGCATGTCGACAACGGCGAGGTCGTGGCTGATGAACAGCGCCGCGAAGTCGAAGCGGTTCTGCAGCTCGACGAAGAGCTCGAGCACCTTCGCCTGCACGGACACGTCGAGCGCGGAGGTCGGCTCATCGGCGATGAGCAGCTCCGGATCGAGCGCCAGACCGCGCGCCAGCGACGCCCTCTGCCGCTGGCCGCCGGAGAGCTCATGCGGATATCGTGCCGCATAAGCCTTCGGCAGCTGCACGGAGTCGAGGAGTTCGAGCACTCGCTGCGACCGGTCGGACGGACTCATCTCCCGCCGGTGGATCGCGAACGGTTCGGCGATGCACTCCCCGATCGACAGATGGGGGTTGAATGAGGCCGCCGGGTCCTGGAACACGAATCCGATCCGTCGCCGGATCTTCGAGAACTCACGCTCCTTGAACCCGACCATCTCGTGCCCGAGCACTTCGAGACTGCCGCCGCTGGCCCTGGTCAGGCCCGCGATCGCGCGTCCGATCGTGGTCTTGCCCGATCCCGATTCACCGACGAGTCCGTAGACCTCGCCGGCCTTGATGTCGAAGCTGACCTTCTTCACGGCGTGGAAACCCGACTTGCCGAACCCTCCCGGGTAGACGATGTCGAGCCCGCGCGCGGTCACGATCGATTCGCGCGCGTCCCTTTTCTTCGCCGAGGCGGTCCCCGCCGAGGTCTCCCTCGCTGAGTCGGTGCGTGGCGAGTCAGTGCCGGCCGCCTCGGGGTCCGTCGTCGACGGATCCCCCGTGGCCGCACCGGTCTGTGCTCCCGCCTCGGCGGCGGCCGCCTTGCGGCTGCCGGCCACGGTCGACCCGATCCGCGGCACAGCGGCGAGCAGTTCGCGTGTGTACTGTTCCTGCGGATCATTGAAGAGCTGCTCGACGGACGAGACCTCGACGAGGTCGCCGCGCAGCATCACGGCCACTCGATCGGCGAGGTCGGCGACGACGCCCATGTTGTGGGTGATGAGCACGATGGCCGTGCCTGTATCGTCGCGCAGTTCGCGCAGCAGGTCGAGGATCTCGGCCTGCACGGTGACGTCGAGGGCGGTGGTCGGCTCGTCGGCGACGATGAGCCTCGCCCCGAGAGCCAGGGCCATGGCGATGACGATGCGCTGCTTCTGCCCGCCCGAGAACTGGTGCGGGTAGTAGTCGAAACGGCTTTCGGCATCGAGGATCCCGACCTGCCGCATGGCCTTGACGACGCGCGCCTTGAGGTCGGCCTTGCTCGCCTTCCTATCGTGCGCGCGCAGACCTTCGGCGATCTGCCACCCGACCGTGAAGACGGGGTTGAGTGCCGTCGACGGCTCCTGGAAGACCATCGCCACATCCCGGCCGCGCATGGCTCGCAGCTCATCGGCGGAGACGTTGAGTACGTTCTGCCCGGAGATGACGATGGCCCCGGTTCGCTGCGCCGTCTCGGGCAGCAGACCGAGGATGGATCGGGCTGTCACGGTCTTGCCGGACCCTGACTCGCCCACGATCGCCAGCACCTCACCGGGCGAGACGCTCAGCGACACGTCCTTGACGGCGTGGACGTCCCCGCCGTCGGTGGAGAAGGTGACGTCGAGACTGTCGACATCGAGGATGCTGCCCGTCGCCGAGGCGGTCCGCTCGAGTTTCTGCTTGCTCATGCCGTGACCTCCGCGGGCTTGACGTTCTTGACCTTGGCTTTGCGTCGCACGCGCAGACGCGGGTCGTTGAGGTCGTTCATCGACTCACCGACCAGGGTGATTCCCAAGACCGTGAGCACGATGGCCACGCCCGGGAACACCGCCGTCCACCACACGCCGGAGGTGACGTCCGGCAGCGCCTTGTTGAGGTCGTATCCCCATTCCGACGCCGAGGTGGGTTCGATGCCGAAGCCCAGGAACCCGAGTCCGGCCAAGGTCAGGATCGCCTCGGAGGAGTTGAGCGTGAAGATCAGCGGCAGGGTCCGCGTGGCATTGCGGAAGATGTGCTTGGAGATGATCCGCGTCTTCGAGGCGCCGAGGACGATCGCCGATTCGACGAACGGTTCGGCCTTCAGCCGCAGCGTCTCGGCACGGACGACGCGGAAGTACTGCGGAATGAAGACGACCGTGATCGAGAATGCGGCCGCGGCGATGCCGCCCCACGCGCTCGACTGACCGCCGGAGATCGCAATCGACATGACCAGCGCCAGCAGCAGGGTCGGGAAGGCGTAGACGGCATCGGCGATGACGACGAGGATGCGGTCGAGCCATCCGCCGATGTAGCCGGAGACGAGTCCGAGGATGACACCGGCGAAGATCGACATGACCACGGCCACGACGATGACGGCGACTGCGGTCTGGGCGCCCCAGACGACACGGGAGAAGACATCGTAGCCGCCGACGGTCGTGCCCCAGATGTGGGTGCCGCCAGGTGGCAGCTTCGACCCGAAGTTGCCCTCGGAGGTGCCCAGCTGGTTGAAGCCGTACGGGGCGATGAGCGGTGCGAAGATCGCGCAGATGAGCACGATTCCGCACAGCACGAGGCCGGTGATGAGCATTCCGCGCTGCAGCCCCACGGACTGGCGCAGATGCGAGATGATCGGCAGGCGGGAGAACCAGGACTTCTTGGCACGGTCGTCGAACGCCACTGCCGGTACTCCGGAGCCGGGAGCCTCCTCGGCGAAGGTCTGGGCCTCTTCAGCCGGGCCCTGGTTCTGCGGGTTGTCTGGAGTGGACATCAGTACCTCACTCTCGGGTCGATGAACGCGGCGATGACGTCGACGAGGAAGTTCGTGACCGCGACGATGACGGCGAGGAACACGACGATTCCCTGCACTGCCACGAAGTCACGGGCGGTCAGGTACTCGGCGAGTTTGAAGCCGAGCCCCTTCCACTCGAACGTCGTCTCGGTGAGCACGGCGCCGGCGAGCATGAGCGCGATCTGCATACCCATGACCGTGATGATCGGGATCAGCGCTGGACGGTACGCATGCTTGGTGACCAGTCGGTATTCGGAGATTCCGCGGGATCGACCGGAGTCGACGTACTGCTGCTCGAGCGTGCCGATGAGGTTCGTGCGCACGAGCCGGAGGAAGACTCCCGCAGTGAGCACGCCGAGCGCGATCGCCGGCAGCACCGCATGGGCGAGCACATCGCCGAGGACCGAGAAGTTGCCGATGCGCAGGGCGTCGATGAGGTAGAACCTCGTCGGGCCGACGACACCGGACATGATGTATTCGGTCTCTGTGGTGCCGCGTCCGGCGACGGGCAGGATCGGCAGGAAGACGCCGAAGACGAGCTTGAGGATCATGCCTGCGAAGAACACCGGGGTCGCATAGCCGAGGATCGCGAGCACCCGCAGCGCGGCGTCCGGGGCCTTGTCACGATGGTAGGCGGCAAGCATTCCCAACGGGATGCCGATGATGAACGCGACGATGAGCGCGTAGAAGACGAGTTCGACGGTCGCCGCTCCGTAGTTGAGCAGGATCGACGAGACCGGCTGCCCGTCTGAGACCGCGGTGCCGAAGTCGCCCTTGAGCAGATTGCCCAAGTATTCGAAGTACTGGACGAGGATGGGGCGGTCGTAGCCGGCGGCATGGACGCGTTCGGCCAGCTGGGCCTTCGTCAGGCGTCCGCCCAGCGCTGCGGTGATCGGGTCACCAGTGATGCGCATGAGGAAGAACACCAGAGTGGTGAGAATGAAGATGGTGGGAATGATGAGCAGGAAGCGGATGAGGACATAGCGTCCCAGACCGCCTCCCGAGGGCTTCTTGACCGCGACCGAGGTCTCGGCGGCCTCAGCCCCTGGTTCGCTGATGGCAGCAGACATGCGTTCCTTATGGGATGTGTTTCGATGCGCACGCGGCAAGGGACACCTCGGCGAGGGTCACTGCAGGTGTACGGAGCTGACCGCGGACGCGCCACGAGGTGCAGGCGGCCTGATCGGCTCACCTGCACCTCGTGTGGGTGATCACTTGCTCAGCAGTGCCAGACGGAACTGGAACGCGGGGTCAAGGGTGTCGTCGACGCCCTTGACGTCCTTGCCTGACACGGCGATCTGGTTGCCCTGCAGCAGCGGCAGGGTCGGCAGTTCGTCGGCCAGCTCGCCCTGGATCTTCTTCAGGGCATCTTCGCGCTTGCCCTTATCAGCGATCGAGGACTGAGCGTTGAGCTCCTTGTTCATCGCCTCGTCACGGTAGTGGTTGGCGAGGAACGACGGAGTCTCATCCGTGTCGTAGAAGAACGGCATGAGGTAGTTGTCGGCGTCCGAGTAGTCCGGGAACCAGCCCAGCTGGTACATCGGGTAGACGTCGTCAGTGCGGTCCTTCGAGTACTGCACCCACTCGGTCGACTGCAGCTTGACCTTGAACAGCCCGGTCTTGTCCAGCTGGTCCTTGACCAGGGCGTATTCATCACCCGAGGAGGGACCGTAGTGGTCAGGGTTGTACTGGAGCTTCAGCTCCACCGGGGTCTTGACTCCGGCGTCCTTGAGCGCCTTCTTCGCCTTCGCGACATCGGCGCCGCCCTTGCCGTCGCCGTATTCGGACTTCAGCGGTTCGTCGGAGCCGGGAAGCCCGTCGGGCACGTGCGAATACAGCGGTGTGAAGGTGTCCTTGTAGACCTGGCTGGCGATCGCCTGACGGTCCACGGAGTCGGCCATGGCCTGGCGAACAGCGAGCGCCTTCTTCTCGTCGGCGTCGTCGGTCTTCGCACCGAAGGGCATCGTGTCGTAGTTGAACACGATGTAGCGGATCTCGCCGCCGGGCCCCTTGTGGAGCTTGAGGTCCTCGTTCTTGCCGAGGTCCTCGACGTCGGTGGCCGAGAGCGAACGCCATGCCACGTCGATGGTGTTCTCCTGGACGTCGAGCTTCATGTTGTTCGCGTCCGAGTAGTACTTCATCTGCACGGTCTCGGTCTTCGCCGGATCGACGAAGCCCTTGTAGTCCGGGTTGGCCTTGTAGGTGATCAGCTCGTTGAACTTGAAGCCGTCGATCGTGTACGGGCCCGCGAAGGCCTTGCCGTCGACGATCTCCTGGTCCTTCGTGACCTTGTCGGCCGAGAACACGTCTTCATCGACGATCGGTCCGGCGGCACTGGCCAGGACTCCCGGCCACGTCTGGTCGTTCTTGCGCTTGAGGTTGAAGACGACGGTCTTCTCATCCGGGGTCTCCACGGACTTCAGGCCGCCCAGCAGCGAGGACGGCCCGTTGGGGTCCTGGATCTTCAGCTGACGGTCGAAGGAGAACTTCACGTCCGAGGAGCTCAGCTCGTTGCCGTTGGCGTACTTGAGGCCGTCCTTGAGCTTGACCTCGTACTTCGTCGGCTCGGTGAAGTCGGCCGATTCCGCGATCGAGGGGTTGAGCTCGGCCGTGCCCGGCTTGTAGGCGAGGATGTACGGGTAGATCTGCTGTTCGACGAGCGAGCTTCCATTGTCGTACGCAGCAGCTGGGTCGAGAGCCACGACCTTGTCCGTGGTCCCGACCGTGAGCATTCCGCCTTTGTCGTCCCCGCCGCCGCCTCCGGTCGTCGAGGTCGAGCAGGCAGAGAGGAGCAGAGCTCCGGCCGCGGCGATGGCCACAGCCTTTGCACCGGTTCGTCGTTTCATGGTGTTCCTGTCTTTCACAAGTGCTCTTCGTGTCTTCTTTGCTCGAAGAGATCCTCACCACATCTTACGGTTCCCGTCCCAAATAGTAAACTGACGCACATGAAGTGATCCAGTTCGCAACGACTTCGCAACAATTCGCCGAGACGACTCAACCGACACAACGGAAATTCCCTTTCCGCATTGGCCGAGACCCCTTCCGGCGTCGCCCCGCATTGCGCCTGCGCCTGCCGCGAAACGCCCCCCGGCCCCGTGAAATCACACGACCGCGTCGACGGCAGCGCCACGGGGAGCCGCCTCGGCGAATGCGATTTGCGTCACCGGTGACAATCGGCTTGACTTATGAGGTGCATCACAGAGAACGCTAGGGAAACTCTCGTGAATCTGGCCGCTCCCCCGCTGGCCGATGCTCTGGCACAGATGCTAGATAAGCAACACCGTGTCGGCGATCCCGGCGCGGAAGAACGAATGGAGAAGCGTGTCCGCTTTCATCGACTGGCTCAACGGGGTTGTGTGGTCATCCGCCCTCGTCTACCTGTGCCTCGGCGCAGGTGTCTATTTCACGATCCGCTCCCGCGCGGTTCAGATCCGTCAGATCCCCGCCATCTTCAGGCAGATGTTCAAGGGCAAGAGCTCCAATGAGGGCGTCTCGTCCTTCCAGGCGCTGGCGATCTCTCTGGCCGGACGCGTCGGCGTCGGCAATATCGCCGGTGTCGCCACCGCCATCGGCTTCGGCGGCCCCGGCGCCGTCGTCTGGATGTGGATCTCGGCCCTCCTCGGCGCCTCGACGTCCTACGTCGAATCCACCCTGGGACAGATCTTCAAGGAACAGGATCCCCGCACCGGTGAGTACCGCGGCGGCCCGGCCTTCTACCTCGAGAAGGCCTACCGCCACACCAAGGCCCGCGGCCTGTTCAAGGTCTACGGCATGGTCTTCGCGGCCGTGACCGTCATCGCCATGTCCTTCATGCTGCCGGGCATCCAGTCCAATGCGATCTCCGGCGCCGTCGAGAACGCCTGGAGCGTTCCCACCTGGGGCACCGCAATCGCGCTCGTCATCATCATGGGCTTCATCGTCGTCGGCGGAATCAAGCGCATCGCTCACTTCGCTTCGCTGGCAGTGCCGTTCATGGCCGTCATCTACATCATCGCGGCCATCGCCGTGACCATCATCAACGCCGACCAGATCGTTCCGGTCTTCGAGCTGATGTTCACCTCGGCCTTCGGCATCGACGCAGGACCGGAAGCGGCCTTCGGCGGGATAATCGGCATGGCCGTGCAGTGGGGCGTCCAGCGCGGCATCTACTCGAACGAGGCTGGACAGGGCACCGGACCGCACGCCGCATCGGCCGCCGAGGTCTCGCACCCCTCGAAGCAGGGACTCGTGCAGGCCGGCTCGGTCTACATCGACACCCTGTTCGTGTGCTCCGCGACCGCCTTCATGATCCTCTCGACCGGTATGTACAAGGTCTTCGACGCAGACGAGACGACGATCATCGGCACCGGTCGCGGTCAGATGGCCGAGGAGATCGCTGCGACTCCGGGCGAGAAGTGGCCGCAGGCGGGACTCGACTCGATGATCCACGGCTTCGGCGCCAGCTTCATCGCGATCTCGATCTTCCTCTTCGCCCTGACCACGATCGTCGCGTACTACTACATGGCCGAGACGAACCTCGTGTACCTGCTGGGCAAGGTTAAGAACACCCTGGTGCTCGCCGTCGGCAAGCGCGTGCTGCAGCTGCTCATCCTCATCGCCGTCGCCGTGGGTGCGATGTCGACAGCAGGCAACGCCTGGGCGCTCGGCGATATCGGCGTGGGCCTCATGGCCTGGCTGAACATCATCGGCATCCTCATCCTGCAGCAGCCGGCGTTCAAGCTCCTGCGTGACTTCGAACGCCAGACCAAGCACGGCCTGGACCCGGTGTTCGAGCCCGAGAAGATCGGTGTGCGCAACGCCGACTTCTGGGATCAGCGCGTGGCGCGGCTCAAGGCCGGCGAAGCGGTGCCGGAAGGCTGATGCCCCGCGCGGTCGGCTGCCTGCCACCCGGCAGGCGGCCGACCGGCAGGCAGGCCATTCGGCAGACTACTCGTCCGCCGACGCGAGGGACAGACTGCGAGGCCCGGGACAATGGCGTCCCGGGCCTCGTGCCATTCACAGCGACGCACAGAGCAGCGGCCGCCGCCCGGAATCTGGCGACGGCCGCTGTCGGTTCGCGGGGCAGACTCTGCTGCCCTCCGGCTCACCATCCGAGCCCGCTGAGCTGGCCGAGCCGGCTGAGCTGGCAGTCCCAACTGAGCCGGCTGAACCTCACTTCTTCAGGCTGGTGCCTGCCGAGCCGAGATTCTGGCAGGCTTCGACGATGCGTTCGGCCATGCCTTTCTCCGCGGCCTTGCCGTAGGAGCGCGGGTCGTAGAGCTTCTTGTCGCCGACCTCCCCGTCGATCTTGAGCACTCCGTCGTAGTTGCGGAACATGTGCTCGACGACGGGACGCGTGAAGGCGTACTGGGTGTCCGTGTCGATGTTCATCTTCACGACTCCGTGGCGGACCGCCTCGGCGATCTCTTCTGCGCTCGAGCCCGAGCCGCCGTGGAAGACGAGATCGAAGGGAGTCTTCTTGCCGAACTCGGCACCGACCTTCTCCTGAATCTCGCCGAGGAGTTCGGGGCGCAGCCTCACATTGCCGGGCTTGTACACGCCGTGGACGTTTCCGAAGGTCAGAGCCGTGAGGTAGCGGCCCTTCTCGCCGGTGCCCAGCGCGCGGGCGGTCGCCAGCCCGTCCTCGACGGTGGTGTAGAGCTTCTCGTTGATCTCGTTCTCGACGCCGTCCTCTTCGCCGCCGACGACGCCGACCTCGATCTCGAGGATCGAGTGAGCTACCGCCGAGAGCTCGAGCAGCTCCTCGGCGAGGGTGAGGTTCTCGTCGAGGGGAACGGCCGAGCCGTCCCACATATGCGACTGGAAGTAGGGCTCGCCGCCGTTCTTGACCCGCTCGGTCGACTCGGCCAACAGCGGCTTGACCCACGCTTCGACGGCGTCCTTCGGAGCGTGGTCGGTGTGCAGTGCGATGTTGACGTCATAGCTCTTGGCCACCTCGGCGGCGAAGACGGAGAACGCGATCGCACCGCGCACGCGGTCCTTGACCGTCGGGCCGGACATGTATTCGGCACCGCCCGTGGAGATCTGCACGATGCCGTCGGATCCGGCCTCGGCGAAGCCGCGGATGGCGGCGTTGATCGTCTGCGAGGAGGTGCAGTTGATCGCGGGGTAGGCGAAGCCCTGGGTCTTCGCGCGGTCGATCATCTCGGCATACACTTCGGGGCTGGCGATGGGCATGTGCGCTCCTAGGTCGATGGGTCGGTGTACTCGTTCGCCACCAGCCTACTCGTTCCGACTTGCGCCGCAGAAGCCGCCGACAGCGGGGTCCGGGATCTGCGATGAGATCTGGTACGACAAGGGCCCGTGTGACCGACTCGCAGTCGGTCACACGGGCCCTCGATCCGTCGGCGGCGCAATGTCCGTCGACGGTGCCGTGTCAGTCCGCGGGGGTCGACGTCCCCTTGTCGCGGCCGGACTTGCGCAACTCCCGGGTTCCTCCGGAGCGCGACTTCATCCGATCGCCGATGCCGCGAGTGCGCGTGATTCGGTAGTCGATGCGCTCATCGACCTTGTCACCAAGGTACTCGTCGAAATCATCGGCCAGGTACTCACCGACCTGACGGAACCGCGCGGCACGCTCAATCGCCGCCGTCCGCTGCGCCTCCTTGCCGAAGGCCTTGAGCGTGGACACGCAGACGAGGACGAGGATGATGCTGAACGGCAGCGCCGTGAGCAGCGACCCGGCCTGCAGCGCTCCGAGTCCGCCGGCGATGAGCAGACCGATCGCCAGTGCACCCTCCATCAGCGCCCAGAGGACACGCGACCACAGAGGCGGGTTCGGGTGGCCGCCCGAGGCGAGCATGTCGACGACGAGCGAACCCGAATCCGACGAAGTGATGAAGAAGATCGCCACGACGATGATGGCGATGACCGACATCACTGCGCCCAGCGGCAGGTCTCCGAGCACGTCGAAGAGGACGCGCTCGGCCACGACGCCTTCGTCCGGGTCGACGAGGTCGCCGGTGCCGAAGATCTGACGGTGGATGCCGGTGCCGCCCATCACGGAGAACCAGAAGAAGCCGACGATCGACGGCACGAGGAGCACACCGGCGATGAATTCGCGCACGGTGCGGCCACGCGAGATGCGGGCGATGAAGACGCCGACGAAGGGCGCCCACGAGATCCACCAGCCCCAGTAGAACAGGGTCCAGGAGGAGTTCCACTCCGCGCCTTCGTCACCGGTGTAGGCACCGATGTCGAACGTCATATCGAAGACATTGGCCAGATACACGCCGATCGACTCGACGAAGTTCTGGAACAGGAACAGAGTCGGCCCGAGCACGAGAACCGTGACGAGGAGGATACCGGCCATCGTGAGGTTGATGTTCGACAGCCACTTGATGCCGGCGCCCACACCCGAGACCACCGAAGCGGTGGCGAGGAAGGTGATGATGACGATGAGGATGACGAGGAACATGTTGTCGTACTCACCGACGACGCCGATGTGTTTGAGTCCGGCTGAGATCTGCTGCACGCCGAGCCCGAGAGAGGTGGCGATGCCGAAGACCGTTCCGCAGATCGCGATGACATCGATGACGTCACCGGCCCACCCCTTGACGAAACGTCCCAGGAGCGGTTCGAGGGCCCAGCGGATCGACAGGGGGCGACCACGGCGGTGGATCGCATAGGCCAGTGCCATGCCGAGTACGGCGTAGAGCGCCCACGGATGCAGACCCCAGTGGACGAAGGTCTGGGCCATGCCCAGCTTCGCGTCGTCGATCTCGTTGTCGGGCCATCCCGGCTTCGCCCCGGTCGTGGCGTAGGTCAGCGGTTCGGCGACGCCGTAGAAGACGAGGCCGATGCCCATACCCGCGGCGAAGAGCATCGCGAACCACGAGAAGACGTTGAATTCCGGTCGGTCGCCATCCTTGCCCAGCCGGATTCTGCCGTACTTGGAGAATCCGACGACGATGGCGAAGACGACGAACAGCCCGACGACCAGCATGTAGTACCAGCCGAGGTCGGCGACAACCCAGCCCTGCATCGCAGAGATCACGTCGCCGGTCGACGTCGGGAGCGCGATCGCCAAAGCCGCGACGGCGACGATGATGATCAGCGCTGGCCAGAAGACGGCCGGGGCGATCATGCCCTTGCCGATGCGCACACCTTGGCGGCGCAGCTTCTCGGTGATCTCCGCATCGGAGTCGCCTTCGCCGATGTGCAGCTTCTCCGGAAGATGAAGCGCTACGGGGTCGGGTTCGCCGATGAGATAATGTTCGGTTTCGGACGGTGTGGAGGCGGTCGTATCGTCGGCACCGGTGGTTGGTGCCGAGCCCGCCTCAGCGGTCGCGCCGGCCTGCTGGCCGGTCGCGGAGCCGTCGTCCGCGTTGGGGTCGCTCATAATGCCCTTCGCTTCGAGTCCAGATCCGTCTATCTACTTTGCCGCAATTCACGGACTGCTTCAACGTCGCATTCAGCTTTCCCCTGCTATTTTCGCAGTTTTCATCCCGTTCGGGCAGCGATTCAGTACAGTGACACCATGCCTGCATCCCCGCCGTCACCGGCAGCAAGCCGCCTGCGCATCGTCAATTGGGCACTGTGGGACTGGGGTTCGGCATCGTTCAATGCCGTGATCATCACTTTCGTGTTCGCTCCGTATCTGACGAAGTCCGTGGCCGCCACCGAGGAGGCCGGTTCCTCGGCATTGGGCTGGTCGATGGCCGCGGCCGGATTCGTCATCGCCGTCATCGCTCCGGCAGCCGGTACTCGGGCCGACGCCGGGGGTCGGCATCGCCTGTGGCTGGGCGTGCACACCGGAATCGTCGTGCTCACGATGTTCGGCCTGTTCTTCGTCCGCGACTCCCCCGACTATCTCTGGCTGGGTCTTCTGCTCCTGGCCGTCGGCAGCGTTTTCTTCGAGTTCGCCGAGGTGTCGTACAACGGCATCATGGTCCGCATCACCACCCCCGACAACGTCGGCAAGGTCTCCGGATTCGGCTGGGGAATGGGCTACGTCGGAGGTCTGGTCCTCCTCGTCATCCTCCTCGTCCTCGTCATCCAACCCGAGGTGGGCATCCTCGGTGCCAGCGACGTCGACGGACTGAGGTTCCGCATCGTCGCTGTCCTCGCGGCGGTCTGGTTTGCGATCTTCGCGATCCCGGTCCTGTTCTCGGCTCCCGGCGCGAAGGTCAAAGGCACCTCGGGCGGCCACCCGATCCGCGCTTTCGTCTCCGACTATGCGGGCCTTGTGCGTCGTCTGGTCCGGATGTGGTCGACCGAGCATCAGACGCTGCGGTTCTTCATCGCCTCGGCGGTCTTCCGGGACGGTCTGGCCGCGATCTTCTCCTTCGCAGGAGTGCTGGCGGCTGGCAGCTATGGGTTCTCCGCCTCGGAGATCATCATCCTCGGCGTGGCAGCGAACGTCGCCGCCGGTGCCGGGGCGATGATCGCCGGGTGGTTCGACGATCGGCTCGGGCCGAAACCCGTCATCATCGCAGGTCTCATCGTCATCATCGCCGGTGGCCTGCCGATCCTCTTCAGCGCCGAGGCGGCCGTGTTCTGGGCCTGTGCCCTGATCTTGAGCTTCTGCGTCGGTCCGGTCCAGGCGTCGAGCCGGTCGTTCCTGGCCCGCATCACTACGCCGGAGTCGGCAGGGGAGAACTTCGGTCTCTACGCCACGACCGGACGGGCCGTGAGCTTCCTGGGGCCCGCGATGTTCGCTTTGGCGATCACGATCTTCGGCTTCCAGCGGGCAGGAACGCTGGGCATCCTCATCGTTCTGGCAGTTGGTCTGGCGCTCATCATCCCCGTCCGCCCGGACGCCCCGGCCCACTCCATGCAGGCCCGCACAGAGGCTTAGCCCAACCCCGATGCGG
The DNA here is from genome assembly GCF_900169265.1 of Brevibacterium iodinum ATCC 49514. Classification (GTDB taxonomy): domain Bacteria; phylum Actinomycetota; class Actinomycetes; order Actinomycetales; family Brevibacteriaceae; genus Brevibacterium; species Brevibacterium iodinum. The sequence continues at coordinate 27,726 of NZ_FXYX01000027.1, read as the reverse complement.
AACCCGCGCGCCATTCTGCGGGGGAGGAATGTTGATTTCAGCGGCGAGAATCAACATTCCTCCCCCGCGGAATCGCCCTATGCGAGTTCGCTCGGGTGCGAGTTCGCACGGTTCGCGGCCCAGTCGCGAGCTCGCGATAGGTGTAGTAATGCATTTCTGAAATAAAGTTAGGCGATTGTGACACCAATGTCCGTCCCCGCCGGGGGCCGCCTCGGCGAGGATATCCCTCATCGCCCACTTGTGAGCCTGAACACCGGACCGTACCATTGAAGGAAAGTTACTGAACGATCTATAAGGAGTTCGCATGGACACCCTACTGAATGCAGAAGAGCGCGATTTCGCGCAGCAGATGCGTCAGTTCTACCGCACGGAGATCCCCGAGGAACTCCGCTTCAAGGTTGCCACCGGCCAGGAGCTGAGCAAGGACGACATGGTCACCTCGCAGCGGATCCTCAACGAGCACGGCTACGCCGTGCCGAACTGGCCGGTCGAATGGGGCGGCCAGGACTGGACCCCCGTGCAGCGTCATATCTGGCTCGAAGAGATGCAGCTGGCCTGCGTTCCACAGCCGCTGCCGTTCAACGTCTCCATGGTCGGGCCTGTCATCGCCACCTTCGGCTCGCAGGAGATCAAGGAACGCTTCCTGCCCGCCACCGCGAACATCGACATCTGGTGGTCGCAGGGATTCTCCGAGCCCAACGCTGGTTCGGACCTGGCCTCGCTCAAGACCACCGCGGTGCGCCAGGGTGACAAGTACATCGTCAACGGTCAGAAAACCTGGACGACCCTGGGCCAGTACGGCGACTGGATCTTCAACCTCGTGCGCACCGATCCGGACGTGAAGAAGCAGGCCGGCATCTCCTTCCTGCTCATCGACATGAAGACCCCCGGCGTCACCGTCCGTCCGATCCAGCTCATCGACGGCGGCCATGAGGTCAACGAAGTCTTCTTCGACAATGTCGAGGTGCCCGTCGAGAACCTCGTCGGCGAAGAGAACAAGGGCTGGACCTACGCGAAGTTCCTCCTCGGCAACGAGCGCACCGGGATCGCCCGCATCGGCGGCTCGAAGGTCAATCTGGCCCGTGCCAAGGCCTATGCCGCGGTGACGAAGACCGCTCGCGGTACTCTGCTGGATGACCCCCTGTTCTCCGCTCGTCTGACGAAGATCGAAGCCGAACTCACCGCGCTCGAGATGACTCAGCTGCGGATCCTCTCGACCCAGGCCGCCGGGTCCGACAAGCCGGATCCGCGCTCCTCGGTGCTCAAGCTCAAGGGCTCCCAGCTGCAGGAGGACATCTCCGAGCTCCTCGTCGACGTGCTCGGCCCGCAGGGTCTCGACTTCGTCTCCGACCGCGTGCAGGGCCAGGGTCTGTCCGACCTGCCCAACGGCGCTGTCGACGCTCTGCCCGGCTACTTCAACACCCGCAAGGTCACCATCTACGGCGGTTCGTCCGAGGTGCAGCGCGGAATCATCTCGAAGGCACTGCTCGGTCTCTGAGATACCGACGCTCACTCGATCTCCCAAGAAGGACAACAATGGATCTTGAACTCAACGACATTCAGCAAGAACTCGCCAGTACACTGAACAAGTACCTGCGCAGCGAGTACGACATCGCCAAACGCGAAGAGATCCTTCGCAGCGACGAGGGCATCTCTCGCGAGAAGTGGCAGGCATTCGCCGAGATGGGGCTGCTCGGGCTTGCGATCCCCGAGTCCTACGGCGGCGCGGACATGACTTTCAACGAGGTGGCCGTGGTCGCCGAGGCGTTCGGTCGCTCCCTCGTCCTCGAACCGTTCCTGGCTACCGCCGTCCTCGGTGCCAATGCCGTTCTGCTCGGCGGCAGCGAGGAGCAGAAGCAGGCCATCCTGCCGGGTGTGGCCGAAGGCCAGACTTTCCTCGCTCTCGCAGCGCTCGAACCCGGACTGCGTTACGCGGTCGACGCTCCGCAGACCCAGGTTTCCGGTGCCGACGGCAGCTTCACCCTCACCGGTGAGAAGAACAACGTGCTCGGCGGAGACGTCGCCGACCACTTCGTCGTCACCGCCACGCAGAACGGCGAACTCGGCCTCTACCTCGTCGCCGCCGATGCCGAAGGTCTGACTCGTGTGGCTCAGCGCCAGGCCGATGGCCTGGGCAGCGCGAACCTCAAGCTCGAGGGTGTCGCCGCCCAGCGCCTCGACGCCGCCGATGCCAACGCCGTGCTGTCCGAAGTCCTCGACCTGGGCAACGCCGCAATCATGGCTGAGGCCGTCGGTGCGCTCGAGGCCTCGCTGACGATGACTGCCGAGTACCTGAAGACCCGTGAGCAGTTCGGTGCACCGATCGGTGCGAACCAGGCTCTGCAGCACCGCGCCGCCGACCTCTACGCCGAACTCGAGTACGCGCGCAGCATGGCTCTGTACTCTCGCCTGGCCGTGACCTCCGAGGTTCCCGGTGCCGAGAAAGACCGCCACCGCGACGTCATCGCCGCGAAGATCATCGTCGACCGGGCTGCCCGCAACATCAGCCAGGAGTCGATCCAGATGCACGGCGGCATCGGCATGACCATGGAATACCCCATCGGTCACTACGCCAAGCGCCTGACGGTCATGACCCGCACCTTCGACGACTCGGATTCGCTGACCGCGGAGCTCGCCGAACTCGGCGGACTCATCGAACCCCACGCCGCCGACCTCAGCTGAGGCAGCGGCACTTCAGCGTCGCACGTTCGACCCCGAGCGTGCGGCGCTGCGTCGTCGGGGCCTATCAACGCCCACCAAGGCGGCCGGAGCCCGGCAGCACAGAAGCGCCGAGGCGGCACGATCATCGTCGTGCCGCCTCGGCGCTTCTTCGTCTCAGTATGCCGCTCGGCAACCTCCGTGGCGGCGACTCGGTCCACCGCGCTCCGGCAGAGTTGGATTGTTGGGGCGATCCGCGGTGATCTGAGCGCGGATAACACCGTGGATCGACCCAACAATGCCGTCAACCGCACCTGCGCAAGGAGGACAGGGCATCCTCGGCGTGAACGCGTCCTCCGGCGCAAGGAGGACGGGACTTCCTCAGGGAGACCAAGTCCTCCGCTGCGAGGCCTCCGCTGCCGGCGGCGAACTCAGTTCACGGGCTGGTCGTAGACGTGGCGGCGGATCCAGGAGTGCATGGTGATCGCGGCGGCGGCTGCGGCGTTCATCGACCGCGTCGACCCGTACTGCGCGATCGAGAGCACGTCCCGGCTCGCCTGATGCGCTTCCTCGCTCAGTCCCGGCCCTTCCTGCCCGAACAGCAGCAGGCAGCGCCGAGGCAGGTCGTAGGTCTCCAGCGGCACGGAGTCCGGGAAGTTGTCGATACCCAGCAGCGGCACGTCGTTCTCGGCGCACCAGCTGAGCAGGTCGTCCACACTCGGATGGTGGATGATATGCTGGTACTTGTCGGTGACCATCGCTCCGCGCCGGTTCCAGCGGCGTTTGCCGACGATGTGCACGGCGGCGGCGTTGAAGGCGTTGGCGGTGCGCACGACCGAACCGATGTTGAGATCGTGCTGCCAGTTCTCGACTCCGACGTGGAAGTCGTGCCGCGAATCATCGAGATCGGCCACGATCGCATCGTGCTTCCAATACCGATACTTGTCGACGACATTGCGCCGATCGCCCTCAGCCAGCAGCTCCGGATCGAAGTGCTCGCCCACAGGCCAGGGGCCGGTCCACGGACCGACCCCCACCTGCGGTTCAGCGCTTTCGGTCACTTGTCGTCGCGGGAATCATCCGCCGACTTCGCGTCGTCCGCCGACTTCGCGTCCTTGTCCTCGTCCGCTTCGTCCGTATCGTCCGAATCGGCATCATCGGCGCTCGAGTCCGACTTCGCAGATCCCTTCGCCGAGGTGGCGGCACCGACCTTCTGCGCGCGCTTGCTCATCTTCACGGTCTTGCCGCCGCGTCCGCCTCCGGACAGCACCGAGCGCACGTACGCGCCCGAGGCCAGAGCATGGAGGATGACGGCGAGGACCAGAGCGATGCCGGCGGCGACGAGGCCCTCCCACCACTCGGCCTGACCGGCGAAGGAGCGGCCGGCGATGCCCAGCGGCGAGGTGAACGGCGTCCACGACAGCACCTTCGCGACGGTGCCCGAGGGTCCGATGAGGACCGGAGCGAAGAAGCCCGCCACGGTGATGACGCCGATGATCGTGAGGAAGGTGGCGCGAGCCTTGGAGCCGACGACGGTCGAAGCCCAGACGAGCAGCGCGAACACGGACCAGGCGGTGAGCAGCAGGGCCAGCGCGAACCAGCCGAGGCCCGGCAGCATGGCGAACGCCAGAGACGTCTTGCCCGACAGCGAGAGTCCGAGCTCGGTGATGACGGCTGCTGCGACGAGGTGGACGATGACCAGGGTCAGCATGCCCGTGATCCGACCCGAGGCCGAGGCGCGAGGCGGGATCGTGGCTGCGATGATCTCGGTGATCCGGTTGCGCTTCTCCAAGCGCAGGTTCTGATACAGCGCAGTCCCCAGAGTGGCGACGACGAGCAGCGACAGCGCGACCATCCCCCACAGCAGCGGGGTGGCCACGGCACCGTCGACGGCCGGGGTCTCGAGCAGCGTCGCCTCGGTCTTCGGCGCAAGCTTCTCGAGCAGGGCATCGGGCTGCTTGTCGAGGGCGATGATCGTCGGCTGTCCCTGACCGCTCGGGTCCTGGATGAATGCGGCGTCGACTTTGCCCTCACGCACGAGCTTCTCGGCGGCGGGGGCGTCCTTGGCGTCGGTGATCTTCACACCCAACTGCTGTTCGTACATCGCCGCCTGCTCGCCGACTCCGACCATCGCCATGGTCGGGGTGCCCGAGTCCTTCTGCACGTCGGCGACGATTCCGGAGATGATCGCGGCCAGCACGCCGAGGATGATCACGGCGGCCGTGACCAGGAAGTAGGGGCTGCGCATGGCCGTGGTGGACTCACGGTTCGAGACGAGCCATGCGGCCTGACGGTTGCCGACATCGACGAATTCGGAGACCAGCCCGGTCTCCGGCAGCTCATCGGGGTCGGGGGTGTCCTCGGCGAGTTCGAAGGGAACATCGTCGAGTCCGGCGGTGGCGCCGGACTCGGCCGTTTCCTTCGCGGCTGGAGCCTTCGCGTCGGTGTCCTTCTTCGCCGAGGCGGCCGACTCCTTGGTCGCACCGGCGGCGGTCGCCTCGTCGTCCGAGTCGACCTCCTCGGCGGTGGTCTCGTCTTCGATCACATCGTCGTCGACGGGCACACCGAGGTCGTCGATGCCTTCGCCGGCCGTGCCCTTGAACACGAGCGGTTCCGGGGACTCGTCATTCGCACCATTGTCTTTGCGCGCCATTACAGAGCCTCCTTGTACTGCTCGGCCAGTGTCGGGCGGACACTTTCGAAGTTCTTCACATTCTTCAGCTCGGCCACGGCAGCCGCGGCTGACTTCGCATCATTCGCGCGGAAGCTCACCGCAGAGCCCTCGCGTCCGGCGGTCTTCACATCGCTGATTCCCGTTCGGGATTTCAGCGCCGAGGCGGCCGCCTCGGTGTCCGTAGACTCGACGCGGTAGTGCGGGTCACCGAGCAGCTTCTCGACGCTGCCCGAGGCGGTCACCTTCCCCTGGTTCAGGATGACAACGTCATCGGCGAACGTCTGTGCGGCCTCCCAGTCGTCGGTGGCCAGGATGACAGGCACTCCCGAGGATGCATGGGCCCGGAGCAGGGACATGACGAGGCGCAGCGAGGCGGCGTCGAGGCCCGCGAAGGCATCGTCGATGACGACGACGTCCGGGTCCGCGGCGAGCGTCGCGGCGATGTCGACGCGGGCGATCTCGGCGCCGGAGAGGTTCTTCAACGGTGCGTAGCCGCGGTCGGCGAGCTCGAGATGGCCGAGCAGGGTCAGCGCATTCCGTTCGGCCGCACCCAGGGTGATCCCGTGCAGGCGGGCGAGGTAGACGATCTGGTCGAGCACGCGCATGTTCGGGTATCCGCCGCGCTCGGCGGGCAGGTATCCGAAGTTCTGCCGATCACCGAAGTCGAGTTCGAAGTCCTCGAGTTCGACGCTGCCCTCGTCGGCGGAGATCAGGCCCATGATGACGCGCACGAGTTCGGTGCGGCCCGCCGACCGGGTTCCCACGATCGCGGTGATCCGGCCCGCCTCGGCGGTGAAACTCACCTCGTCCAGATATGTCCGCTTCCCTTTGCGGAGGGAAACCTCTTTCAGTGTGAGCACGCGTCATCCTTACTGTTGCATCAGGCAATACTGTGGGAGTGTCTCATCTATCGTGTTGAAATCAGAGACGTGTTTCAAACCGGGCCTGTGATTTCGACCGAATTGCCAGTCGAGTCCCAGGTCGTGTTCGGTGGGTTTGTTCTCGCCGAGGCCGGTCGGGGCTAAGCATCAACCCGCCGAGGCGGTGCCCCGTCAGTCGAGTTCGAGGTCAGTCGAGGCCGAGATCCGCGGTCGTCAGCGCGGTCAGGTACGGAATTCCCGTGGCTTCGACCCGTTCCTTGGCGCCGGTGTCGCGGTCCATGACCACGGCCACGGCGACCACCTCGGCGCCGGCTTCCTTGAGCGCTTCGACGGCGGTGAGCACGGAACCTCCCGTGGTCGACGTATCCTCGACGGCGACGACGCGCTTGCCGGCGACGTCGGGGCCTTCGACGCGACGGGACATTCCGTGCTTCTTCGCCTCTTTGCGCACGACGAAGGAGTCGAGCGGGGTGCCGCGCACCACAGACCGGTGCATGACGGCGGTGCCGACCGGGTCGGCGCCCATCGTCAGGCCGCCGACGGCATCGACCTTGTCGAGCAGATCATGAGCCTCGAGGAGGTCGAGGACGACATCGCCGACGAGCGGTGCCGAGCGGTGATCGAGAGTGACCCGACGCAGGTCGAGGTAGTAGTCGGCCTCCTTGCCGGAGGAGAGGGTCACCCTGCCGCGCACCACGGCGAGTTCGTCGATGAGGTCGAGCAGTTGTCGGCGAGTGTCAGCGCTGTCGGTCATGGTCTCCAGTCTAATGCGCGGGTTTCGGGCGACCGTTCAGCGCCGTCTCAGCGACGGCGGCGGATGCGGACGTGACAGACGGCACAGATCTGGAGCGTGAGGATTTCGTCGCGCCTGCGCCTGTACCGACGCTATAAAGAATCAACACACCTTTGGACTCTCGACTACAGTGAGTTGTAGAGTGTCAACAACACCGCGCAACCCAGCCGGTCAAGTGCTTTCAGGAAGGACGTGAGCAACATGGGTTTCATCGCATATCTCATCCTCGGACTCATCGCCGGAGCCATCGCCAAGGCGATCCTGCCCGGTAAACAGGGCGGCGGCTTCTTCGCCACACTGATCCTCGGCGTGATCGGAGCCATGCTGGGCGGTTGGCTCGGCGGCATGATTTTCGGCGCCCAGATGGATAAGTTCTTCTCGCTGTCGTCGTGGCTCTGCGCGATCGGCGGTTCGCTGATCGTGCTCATCATCTGGGGCCTCATCACCGGACGCTCGAAGAGCAAGGCCGACTGAGCTCCTGCAGCACAGAAAGAGGTGGACAGCCCAAGTTTGAAACTGGGCTGTCCACCTCTTTCTGTGCCCGCAGCAAGTGAACTCGCTTCAGTCACGGCCGAAGCGAGTATGTGGAACACCCTTCTCTGAAATGCCCAGTTTCCTCATTGGGCAATTGAGAGCAAGGTGTATCGAAAGCGGAATCCGCTGGGATTCGGGGCCTTCCGCAGGACCACGACCGACCCGCACAAGACCGCTGCCGCACCGCCACTGACCGAGCAACCACAGACGGTGCCGTGGATGTCGATCTCCCCGCTGGGGCCGTCGACCGCAGCCTGCAGGTCGACGGCGATGACGACGAAGAGCTCATCGACGATCTCGGACACGCGCTGACTGTCGTCGAGATGCGCATCGATCCGGACGTTGAGGCCCTCACGGGTTCGTCAGACCTCGACGGCGCTGCCCTCCGGCTCGCCCGCAGGGGTCAGATTCACGCTGCGGGCGCGGACCCCGGACACTGCGTCGACGGCCTCGCGGATGGTTCCGCAACCGCCATCGTCGAGGGCGTGGAAGCATGGGTATATGCTCGAGCGCCGGCGTGCCTCGACGGACCGTTCGACCGGGGCGGCATCGTCGACGCGATGGCCCAGATCCTCCGGCACTATCGGGTGCGGCCGCCGCGAAACACTGCTGTGAATGACAAGAACCCCGGGGCGCGTAATCGCGACATCCCGGGGTCCTCGCAGCACTCCCCTCGAGTACCCGGACGCATCCCCATACGTCCGTTATGTCCACCCGATCCCCACCGGGCGAACACATTAATTTGACCACACTTTCGTATCGCTTGTAAAGAATCTCACGCGCCGTCTTGAATCCTGACGGGCCCTATAGCATAGAAGCGATCAGAATAAAACCCCTGGTCACAGGCTCAACTGCAGGTAGTTCAATCCTCAACTCAGTTGTGCCGCCCCCGCTGAAAATTGCATATAGGTCACATCCCACGTCGCGCACACGACCCCGGTTCTATGACCGCCGGCGCATCTTGCGAGACCCGACTCAGCGATCACCGGTGCAAAGCGATCACCGCTGGCGCACGTCATGCCGACGAGGCCACGTGACGAATCCCGACTCAGCGATCGCGGGTGCGGGCGAAGGAGAATCCCGTCGATCCCCAGCGCATGAGCGGACGCGGCACCAGGGGAGCCACGAGCACAGCAACCCGATACCCCCACCCCGGCACAGAGACGACCGTCCCCGCCCGCGCATCACGCAGCGACTTCCGCACCACCTGATCGACGCTGAGCCAGATCAGGCCGGGTCCCGGACGCTCCACGCCGAGGCGGCTGTGGAATTCCGTCCGGATGAAGCCGGGCAGAACGGCGGTGACCGTCACCGGGCTGTCTCTGAGCTCCCCGGCGAGCGCCTCGGTGAACACCAGAGTCGAGGCCTTCGACGCGGCATACTGTCCCATCGTCGTCACCGCTGCCAGCGATGAGACGTTGATGATCCCTCCGCGACCGCGGGCCTGCATGCGCCGGGCCGCCGCCAGCGACAGCTCCCTAACCGCCCCGGCGAGCACCCGATCGAGCGCATCGAGCTCAGCAGCATCGGTATCCAGCAGCGTCCCGCGCAGCCCGAAGCCGGCATTGTTGATGAGCACATCGATCGGCTGCGTCGCGATGATCTCGTTGACCGCGTCGATACCGTCACGGGTAGACAGATCGGCCACGGCCACCTCGGTGTGGATATTCTGCGAGGTTCGCAGCTGCTCGGCCAGCTCACTCAGCCGGGCCTCATCCCGGGCGACCAGGACGAGGTCGTAGCCCTCGGCGGCCAGGGTGCGGGCATAGCCGCGCCCCAGCCCGGAGCTCGCCCCGGTGATGAGGGCACGCGGCCGCGGATTCATACCGCGCCTTGGCCTCGACGAACGGTCAGGGACTGCACTGCTGTGCCGATGGGACCGTCGACATCGCTGAGCACGCTCGTCGTCTGCCCCAGCCCGGTCGGCCCGAAGGCCACCTTGGTGTCGAAGCCGACCCAGCCGAGCTCGGGCACGCGAGTGAGGTGGATGGAGAGGTCGACGTTCGGGAAGAACGTCGTCTTCGGATCCTCACGGACTGCCAGGCCATTGGCGGTGTCGACGAACTTCACAAAAGCCGCGGTCGGCGGATCGATCTCACCGTCGACGAGAGGGTAGGGACTGCGCACCCAGGACCGTGCATAGCCGGGATGGGCGTCCGCATCCTGGCGCCCCTCAAGAGACGCGATGTAGCCGCCGCCCCAACGGTTGGTGAAAGGGATCTCGGGCACTTCGGACACGGACGGCATCGCCGGCCATTCATCGCCGGCGACCGCCTCGGTGTCGGAGGCCTGCAGTCTCCACACCCGAGCGGTCACGCTGGTGCGATCGCCATGGCGCATCCGGGCCTCGACGAGTTCGATGGTCCGTCCCGGACGGACGACGTCGACATCGATAGTGAACTCGCCGGAGTGGATGACGCCGAGGACGTCGAAGGTCACCCGGGAGATGAGCTTGTCGCTGGGCAGTCGACGTTCGATCTCGGCGAGCACTATCCCCGAGGCGGGCGCGAGATGCTGCTCCCCGGGCTGCCATGCGCCCTGGCTGTGCAGAGTCGAGACGAGGCGGTCCTCAGACAGCCGCACATAGTAGGAATTCGGGTAGGCGGCACCGTCGTGGCCGAGGTGTTCATTGGGAGCTTCAGGCATGGTCCCGATCCTATCGAGCCGTCGACACCGTGATCGGCCCAGGGGCGGTGCGCGCCCCCTCACGTGCGGCTCCGGCAGATCCTCGCCGAGGCGACCCACCCGAGCAGTCAACACCCCGCTTTCACCTCCGGCGCGGACGGCTTAGGGTGGGAAGGTGAGAATCGCTACGTGGAATGTGAACTCGATCCGTGCCCGCCACGACCGCATCGGGGCCTGGCTGGATCGTTCGGATGTCGATGTCCTGGCCATCCAGGAACTCAAGTGCAAGGACTCGCAGTTCCCCGAGGAGCTGTTCACCGAGCGCGGCTACGAGGTCAGCTATCACGGCCTCAACCAGTGGAACGGTGTCGCCATCGCCTCGCGCGTCGGACTGGCCGACACCGAGATCGGGTTCAAGGACATCCCTGCCTTCGGTTCGGAAGAACCCGTCGTCGAAGCCCGGTCGCTGTCGGTGACCTGCAACGATGTACGCGTCTATTCGCTCTATGTGCCCAACGGCCGCGAACTCGACCACCCGCACTACGGCTACAAGTTGGAGTGGTACAAGGCGCTGACGGCCGATATCGCCGCCCAGCTGAGCGCCGAACCGGAGAAGAAGCTCGTCCTCTGCGGTGACTTCAACGTCGCTCCGCTCGACGAGGACGTCTGGGACATGGCCGAGTTCGACGGCGCCACCCACGTCTCCGATGCCGAGCGTGCCGCTTTCGATGATCTTCTTGGCGCGGGCCTGAGCGAAGTCACCCGCCAGTTCACGCCCGGACCCGGCGTCTACACCTTCTGGGACTACCAGAAGCTGCGCTTCCCGAAGAAGCAGGGCATGCGCATCGACTTCCAGCTCGCCTCGCAGGCGCTGGCGAAGACAGCGACCGCAGGCGAGATCGACCGTGAGGAGCGCAAGGGCAAAGGCGCGTCCGATCACGCTCCCGTCATCGTCGACTACGACGTCTGAGGCTTCCCGCCTCGGTGATTTCGGACTGTCGTCTCACCTTTCGGCGCCCCGGCGCAACTTCAGCGTCGAAGCCATAGACATCCTCGGCGTCTTCTGGTGAAGTTGAATCAGGAGCTAGGAAGGTGACGAGGATGTCAGCAACTGTCCGCGAATTGGTCGACGAAGCCTACGACCGGCGTGAATCCACCTGGAGAGCCGCCCTCGAGACGGTCAATGACTGGGTCGAGTCCGTCCGCGCTCCATCCGCACTGCTCTCCGGGGATCGAGTGCGCGTCGTCGACGGTCGGATCAAGGATCGGCTGCGCACCGGCGAGAAGCTGCGCCGCAAGCTCGCCGATGCCAACGACGAGATCCACGAATCCGTCGAGGTCGAGAACCAGGTCATCGATGTCGTCGGCGCCCGAGTCATCTGCCGCACCGAACGCGAACAGTCGGCCCTGTGGGACCTGCTCACCGAGGTGAGCGACGATACGAACCTCTCTATCGCCGAGGTGCGTGACTATTCCGCGACCCCGAAACCCTCTGGGTACCGCGGCCGCCACCTCCTCGTCGAGGTTCCCTTCGATTCCGAGCCTTCCGTCCTCGTCGAACTCCAGCTGCGCACGATCATGCAGGATGCGTGGTGCGTGCTCGCCGAGGAGCACCTGTTCAAACCCGGGCAGGCCCTGAAATCCGATGCCCAGCAGGAACGGCTGTCGGTCATCCTCGCCGGACTCATCGCGCAGGCCGATTCCGTGGCCGGCTACATCGCCGATGACGTCGGCGCGTATCTGGGCATGGGCAATTCCGCCCCGCCCCGAGCCTTCGCAGAGGCGGACGAACCGACCGATCCGGCCATCGAGGTCACGATCCGCGAACTCAACCACTCCTATGTCCTCGCCGCCGACGAGGTGGGCCGCCACGGCATCATCCGCTTGGAGACGCTCGGACTGACCCCCGACAACCCGGAGCGCTCGGCGTTCCCCCATCCGGGCGACAAGCTGCAGGTGCGCATGGACGAGTCGAACAACACGCGCTACTTCATTCCCGTCGGCCACGACCGCTGAACGGCGGCGCATCAGCCCGGACAGGCTTCGCCCAGTCGCGTTCGACGCATCTGACCCCGACGCCACAGACCCGCCTGCGGACCCGTCAGCCCAGCATCCGCTGCACCGACTAGACTTGCGTCCCATGGGAAAGAAGTCGAAGCGCTCCAAGGAAGAACTCATCGCCAAACGCCTCGCCAGGGCGCAGGCCACGGCATTCGTCGCACGTCCGTTCGCGGACCTGCCGTTCGAGGCCGACCTCATCTGCCTGCGTGAGCTCGTACCCGCGGCCACCGCAACCGCGAAGCTCACCGAGGAATTCGGCGGCCACGAGGTGACCATCACGTCCCTGCTGCCCGCCGCATGGCAGGCCTGGCGTCGCGACGACGGTGAGATCCTGGCCGGAATGCAGGTGCCCGTATCCTCGACCGATGCCTCCCGCGACGTCGCCCGAGGTCTGCTGGCCGCCGTCGACGCCGAGCCCGGCACCTCCATCGAGGCGACCACCGAACCCGGCGAGGGCCCGCGTCTGCAGGACATCCTCGACACCTCGCACCCGTTCGACGTCCGCGTGCTCGAGAACTTCGACTACTGGGCCCTGCCCGAAGCCGAGTCCGATGCCGACGTCGCCGCCGCCCTTCAGCAGGCCAACGACTCCGTGGCCCCGACCGAGAAGCTCACATCCGTCGACTCCGCCTACTGGACCGAGATGTCCGGCCGCACCTACGTCCGCTGGGCCCGCCCCGAAGGTGAGGACCGCGTCGTCGATGCGATGGCCCGCCTGCAGGCCGAGAACGCCAACGACCTCGGCGGAATCGGCTCCTTCCTCGGCTACTTCCGCGCCCACGGCATCATCGTCCCCGTCTGGGAACTCGAGTTCGGCACCCAGGTCGACGACGTCGAAGAGCCCATCGCCGCATTCGGCAAGCACCTCGACGAAGCGCTGAACACGACCGAGCCGATGAGCACCGAGGCCCGCCGCGTCCGCTCGGGCATCGTGTCCCGCCAGCTGACCATCCACTGATATCCGTCGCCCCATCACCGAGGCGGGACCCGGGAACGGTGCCCCGCCTCGGTGCCGGTGACGGACAGGAGAACCGACATGAGCGCACAGCCGCACCCCGCCCCCGAGGCGGTCGCCGCCATCATCCCCGCGATGAACGAATCCCAGCGGATCGGTGCCACCGTCGCTGCGGCCAAGCAGATCCCCGGGGTCGACATGGTCCTGGTCGTCGACGACGGATCGGTCGATGACACGGGAACCCTGGCCCGCCGGGCCGGCGCCGAGGTCATCACCCACCCGAAGAATAAGGGCAAGGCTGCGGCCATGATGACCGGAGCCTTCGCTTTGCGCAATCGGGAGATCTCCGACGCCGATCCGGGCGTCGACCCGCACCACCGGGCGCTGCTGTTCATCGACGGCGACCTCGAGGGCTCAGCGATGAACACCGCTCCCCTGGCCGAGCCTGTACTCGCTGGTCGGGCCGACATGACGATCGCAATCCTGCCCGCGCAGAAGCGCAAGGGCGGAGGCTTCGGCTTCGTCGTCGGTCTGGCGAAGAAGGGCATCGCCGAGCTCTCCGGATTCGAAGCCACCCAGCCCCTGTCGGGCATGCGCTGCCTGTCGAGAGAGGCCTTCGACGCGGCCCTGCCGTTCGCCGCAGGCTGGGGCGTCGAGGCGGCCATGACCATCGACGTCGTCAATGCCGGCCTGCGCGTGGAAGAGGTCGAATGCGACCTCCACCACCGCGTCACCGGTCGTGATCTGAAAGCGCAGCTGCACCGCGCTGCACAGTATCGCGACGTCGCCCGCGCCATCCTCGTCCGCCGCCTCCGCGCGAAGCGGAATGGCGGGACGCCAGGCGGCGCCTCCTCCGCCCCCGCCGATTCCGGGTCTTCCGCATCCACGCAGAATTCCTCCGATCCACACAAGGAGACCGGCAAGTGAGCCTCAACCGTTTCGCGTACCTCGGCCCTGAGGCCACTTTCACCGAGGCGGCCCTGCTCAGCTTCCTCGACTCCCGGAACCTGCGCGCCGAGGCCACGACGCACCCGATGCGCAATGCCCCCTCGGCGCTCGACGCGGTGCTCGAGGGCGACTGCGATGCCGCGGTCGTGCCGATCGAGAACTCCCTGGAAGGCGGTGTGCCCGCCACGATCGATGCGCTGACCGAGAACGGGCGTCTGCAGATCATCGCCGAGGTGGTCGTGCCCGTCCGCTTCGTCCTCGCCGTCAAACCCGGCACCACCAGGGAGGAGATCTCCTCCTTCGGTTCGCACCCGCACGGCGAGGCACAGGTGCGGGCGTTCATGAACGAGAACTTCCCCGAAGCCGTCTACCTGCCGACGTCCTCGACTGCCGCGGCCGCCAGGGATCTGGCCAATGACGCCGGTGACCACATGGCTGCCGCCTGCCCGGCCCTGGCCGCTCAGCGCTACGGACTCGAGATCGTCGCCGAGGACATCGGCGACCGCAAAGACGCCGTCACCCGATTCGTCGTGGTCACCCGCCCGGGTCCTCTGCCCGCTCCGACAGGGGCCGACAAGACGACCATCGTCGCGGCCCTGCGTTCGGACCGGGCGGGTTCGCTGCTCGAACTGCTCGAACAGTTCTCCAGCCGCGGGATCAACATGTCTCGCATCGAATCCCGGCCGACCGGTGACGGGTTGGGCCTCTACCAGTTTTCCATCGATCTGCTCGGACACATCCATGAGGCACGGATGGCCGAGGCCCTGCAGGGTGTCCACCGGGCGGCCCTCAAGCTGCACTTCCTCGGCAGCTACCCGAGCTCCGACGGAGCAGTGGTGCCGATCGACCCGACGACGACGGACGAGTCCTTCGCCGCAGCCGCCGACTGGCTGGAACGCACCCTCGAAGGCTGATCGACACCGACCGAAATTGCGCCTGACTTCGGACCAGCTGCCCCTCGTCTCACCGGGAACGTCTGCAATACTGAGGTCTACTGGTAAGTAAGTGTGCGCAGATTGTCAGAATCCAGCCCTTTCCGGACAATCTGCGCACACTTAACGTCGGTTCAACGGCCGGCAGATGCGACAGAGGAGTCGACAATGAGTTCTTTCGACAGCACGGACCCGTCCCGCTCACCTGGTGATGGCGGCAACAGCTCCGCGATGGGAGATCCTTTCGCCCAGGGCCGATCCCCAGATGCGATCATCGTCGGGGCCGGTCTCGCCGGACTCGTCGCCGCCCACGAACTCACCCAGGCCGGCAAGCGGGTACTCATCCTCGATCAGGAGAACCGCGCCAACCTCGGCGGACAGGCGTTCTGGTCCCTCGGCGGGCTCTTCCTCATCGACTCCCCCGAACAGCGGCGACTGCGCATCCACGATTCACTCGAGCTCGCCAAGGACGACTGGGCCACCTCGGCGGGCTTCGACCGCGACGAGGATCATTGGCCCCGGAAATGGGCGGAGGCCTACCTCGAGTTCGCGGCCGGGGAGAAGCGCCGGTACCTGCGTGACCTCGGCTTACGCCTGACACCGATCGTCGGTTGGGCCGAGCGCGGCGGTTCCGGAGCGGGCGAGCACGGCAATTCCGTGCCCCGTTTCCACCTCACCTGGGGCACCGGCCCCGAGGTAGTCCGGGTCTTTCGTGAACCCGTCGAGACCGCGGAGGCCGCCGGACTCGTCGAGTTCGCCTTCCGTCACCGCGTCGACGAGCTCATCACCGCGGGCGGAGCCGTCGTCGGGGTCCGCGGGCGGACACTCGCACCCAGCCACACCGCCCGCGGAGTCGAATCGAACCGCGACGAACTCGCCGACTTCGAACTCCGGGCACCCGCCGTCATCGTCACCACCGGCGGCATCGGACACAATTTCGAACTGATGAAGAAGTACTGGCCGGTCGACCGGCTCGGCGAGTTCCCGGATACGATGCTCGCCGGAGTGCCCGCTCATGTGGACGGGCGGATGCTGCAGATCGCCGAGGATGCGGGAGCCAGCCTCATCAACCGGGACCGGATCTGGGCGTATACGGAGGGCATCGAGAACTGGAACCCGATCTGGCCGGGGCACGGGATCCGCATCATTCCGGGGCCGTCGTCCATGTGGTTCGATGCCGAGGGCAATCGTTTCCCTGCGCCGAACTATCCCGGCTTCGATACGAATCGGACGATGCGCACGATCCTTGAGACCGGGCACGACTATTCGTGGTTCGTGCTCAACGAGTCGATCATCCGCAAGGAATTCGCGCTCTCCGGTTCGGAGCAGAACCCGGACCTCACGGAGAAGGACATTCGGATCACGCTCGATCGGGTGCGCTCCTCCGATGCGCCGGGACCGATCGAGGCCTTCAAGAAGTACGGCTCCGACTTCGTCGTGGCCGAGACCACCGAGGAACTGGTGGCGGGAATGAACGAACGCTCCCGCGGGCCGGTCATCGATCACGACCACCTCGTTGAGCAGATCCGGCAGCGGGACCGGCAGACCGAGCACGCTTTTTCGAAGGACGCGCAGGTCCAGGCCATCCACAATGCGCGGTCCTATCTGGGCGACAAAATCGTGCGTGCGGTCAAACCGCACAAGATCCTCGACTCGACGCACGGTCCGCTCATTGCTGTGCGTCTGAGCCTGCTGTCACGCAAGACCCTGGGTGGGTTGGAGACGAACCTCGACGGGCAGGTGCTGGCGGGATCCGGCGAGACGATTCCGGGCCTCTACGCGGCCGGCGAGGTCACCGGTTTCGGGGGCGGCGGAATGCACGGGTACAACGCACTCGAGGGAACGTTCCTCGGTGGGTGCATCTTCTCCGGCCTCCGGGCCGGACGCGCTGCCGCAGAGCAGGCGGGCCGTGCGGTGACATCTGGGCGACCGGAAAGCGGGTCTGCACAAGGCGAAGGAGCGCACTCGTGACCAGCAGGACGCAGTCAGATCTCACCGTCTTAGTCACGGGCGGCACCTCGGGAATCGGTCGAGCCGTCGCCGAGGCGCTGGCGGCGAAAGGCTGCACGGTGCTGGCAACCGGCCGAAACCCCGACCGCATCTCCCCGCCGATCGGATCCCCGGTGTCCGCTATCTTCCGCTGGATCTCGCCGACCCCGACGGCCCCGACCGACTGGCCGCGGAACTCGAGGATCTCGGCCTGTTCGACGACATCGATGTGCTCATCAACAACGCTGGTGAGAGCCAGTCGGGTCCGTTCGAAGAGCTGCCGGCCGAGGCCATTGAGCGACTCTTCCGCACCAACGTGTTCGGACCCGTTCGGCTGAGCCAGCTCGTTCTGCCCGGTATGCGTGCGCGCCGCCGGGGGCGCATCATCATGGTCGGGTCGATGCTCGGCAGCTTTCCCTTGGCCCACCGCAGTTCGTATTCAGCGGCGAAGGCGGCTCTGCGCACTTTCGCCACGGCGGCACGGCAGGAGCTTTCACCCTTCGGTGTGTGGGTGAGCACCGTCGAACCGGGTTCGATCGCCACGGGAATCGGGCTGCGGCGGACGAAGTACCTCGAAGAGGGCTCACCCTATACGCAGGACGTGACGACGATGCTCGAGCACCTCGACGCCAACGAGCGCGGCGGCATTCCGGCGGCCAAGGTTGCGGCCACGATCGTCGATGCGATCATCGCGCCGAGGCCGCGGGAGTTCTACGCCGTCGGCAGCAGAGCACCGTTGCCGTTCCTGCTGGGGCGTGCGCTTCCACGCGAGCTCATGTCGAAGATCGTCGCCGCCCAGCACGGCCTCAAGCGGTGAGCGTCTCAGTCGCCGGGTCCGGCGGATTGCTGTACCGCTGATGTCAGGCTGAAGCGCTGAAGCTGGCCGCCCGCCCTGGCGTCCTACTGCAGGCGAGACGGGATGAGGTGCTGGGTGGTCGAGATGCCGAGCACCCGCTGCTGCCGGGACAGGTTGTACGTCCGATCCGACTGCAGGTATCTGACGAGGAAGAGCTTCGCTCGGTCCCCGCGCTTGAACACGCCTTTGATCTTGAGTCCGAGCTTCGCCGACACCAGCGCCTTGTCCTTCGCGACACCCTCGATGACGACCTGGTCATAGCCCATCCGAGCGAAGTGAGTGACCACAGCCTCTTTGAGTCGGTACGGAATCGGGTCGCCGATATTGAAGGGACCCGCCGCCGAAGGCACGTCGAGGCAGGCGAGCGCGGCCCGCACCACATTGTCGACGTGGGTCAGGGTGATCTTCTGCCTGCCGCCGCCGGGCAGCCGCAGCACACCCTTCTTCGACATCCGCGACAGGAACGGCATGAGCATCGTCTCCCCGGGACCGTAGACAGCCGCGGGACGCAGGATCGCAGCATCGGGACGGAGCCTCATGACGAGCTGCTCGGCGAGAGCATGGGTGCGAGAATATGCGTCGGCGAAGTCGTTGGGGTCCTTCGGACCGGCTTCCTCCCACAGCTCGGCGTGGGGTTCGGACTCGGAGTACACCGTCGTCGAGGAGACGTGCACGATGCGGGCCTTCGGAAACGCATCGAGGACATGACGTGTGCCCGTCACCTTCACGTTGTAGAGAGCGTCGTCATCGGCGCTGACGGAGGCGATTCCGGCACAGTGGAAGACCGCGGTCACATTCTTGGCCAGGGAGGTCACCGACGCGGAGGCCGGTTCGGTGATGTCCCAGTGCTGGAAGTTCACCCCGGGAATCTCGGGATCTCGCCGGCACAGCGCGTAGACCGTTTCGTCCCTTTCGACGAGCGCCCGTGCAATGGCACCACCGATGAAGCCGCTGGCTCCGGTTACTATCACCGCCACGACGTTCCCTCTCTCATCTTCACATCCACCGCCTCAGCGGCGGTGCTGCCACTGCGGCTCCCTCTTCGTCAGGAAGGCGTCGATCCCTTCCTGCGCATCGGCCGCGACGGCATTCTCCGCCATCACCTGCGACATCCGCGCATAGGCGTCGACCACAGGCAGCTCCCGCTGTTCGTAGAACGCGGCCTTTCCTAGGGCAACTGTAGCCGACGAGGCGGACGCGACTTTGCTAGCCAATTCCAAGGTAGCCGCCTCGAGGTCCGCGTCAGGTACGACGTCGGAGACGAGACCGATATTCAGCGCATCTGAGGCAGCCACGAAATCACCGGTGAGCAGCATCCGCATCGCCTGTTTCGCCGGCACCGCACGGGAGACCGCCACCATCGGCGTCGAACAGAACAGACCGATCTTCACCCCGGGAGTGGCGAACCGAGCCGACTCGGCAGCGACCGCCAGATCGCAGCTCGCCACCAGCTGGCAGCCGGCCGCCGTGGCCACACCCTGCACCTGCGCGATGACCGGCTGCGGGATGGATTGGATGAGCTGCATCAGTCGGGCACAGGCATCGAACGTGACCTGCTGCGTCTCATGGTCGGCCCCGCGGATCTCGGTGAGGTCATGACCGGAGCTGAACACATGACCGGCGGTGATGAGGATGACAGCGCGCACATCGGTGCGGCCGGCCACCTCGGTGAGGGTGGCGATGAGGTCTTCCATGACCGTCAGCGACAGCGCGTTGCGCGTGGACGGCCGATTGATCGTCACGGAGGCGACCCCGCCGTCGAGCTGCGCGAATACAATTGATTCCGACATAGCCTCATTCTGCCAAAGGTCACCGGGCCCGGCGCGGAATCTGCGCCACGATTTCCGCCGCCTCCGGATGTGTCCGTCCCGGTGGGAGCGGGTCGGAAGGACTGCCATGACCACACTACTGATGATCATCGGATTCGGAGCCGCCACCTCGGTGGTGGTCGGATTGGGACAGAAGCTCAAGCTGCCCTGGCCGGCGCTCATGGTCCTCATCGGCATCGCCGGAGCGTTCATCCCCACCTTCGCCGAGGTGGCCATCGACCCCGAGCTCGTCCTCCCGCTGTTCCTGCCGCCCCTGCTCTTCGCTGCCGCGCAGAAGACGTCGTGGGCGCTGTTCGCGATCCGGTGGCGCACGATCCTCGGCATGTCCGTGGCGCTGGTCGGGGTGACTGTGGCAGTCGTCGCCGGGTCCGCGGTCTTCCTCGTCCCCGGAATCACGATCACCGCGGCCATCGCGCTCGGCGCCATGCTCGCCCCACCCGACCCGGTCGCTGTCGAGGCGGTCGCGAGCACCGTCTCGATCCCCCGTCGCATCATGTCGACCCTGCAGAGCGAGGGCCTGTTCAACGATGCCGCCTCCCTCGTCATCTTCCAGACCGCGATGGCTGCGGTGTTGGCCGGCACCGAGGTGGACTACGCAGATCTGGCCGTGTCCTTCGTCGTCTCCGCCGTGGTCGCGATCGGCGTCGGTCTGGTGCTGTCGTTCGCCGCGTGGTGGGTGATGGAGAAGATCGACCATACGGTCGCGCGGTCTTCGCTCATGCTCGTCCTGCCGTTCGGTGTCTACCTCGTCGCCGAACACCTCCACGCCAGCGGGGTCATCGCCGTGGTCGTCGCAGCTTTGGAGATCCGCCGCCGCGACACCGCAGGCAATTCCGCCGAGCGGGTGACGCTGAATTCGACGTGGCAGGTCCTCGAAATGCTCATCACCGGCATCGCCTTCGGCCTCATCGGCCTCGACCTGCGGCTCATCATCGAATCCGAGCATGCTGACCTGGGGCGGGCACTGCTGGTCGGTCTGATCATCGCCGCGGTCGTCGTGGCTGTCCGTTTCGTGTGGCTGCTGCTCGGCACGTTCATCGAACGCAAGCGCGGCGAGGAGGATCCGGATGCCGCGCCGTTGAATGTCCGTGACGCCACGCTCATGACCTGGGGCGGGATGCGCGGACTGGCGACAGTGGCGCTGGCGCTGTCGATTCCTGCGACTACGAGTTCCGGTGCCCCATTCCCCGGCCGGTCCTATGTCGTGGTGTCCGCGGCCGTCGTCCTGCTGGTCACTCTTGTTGTCGCGGGGCTGACCTTCCCCACCGTGGTCGCGATGCTCGGCATCGACGATGAGGCAGAGAAGGAGGAACAGGCGACGAAGGAGATCGCGCTACGTGCCTATAAGGCCGCGATCCGGGAGATCATGGACGACGACAGCCTGCCCGATGAGGTCATCGAACCGCTGCGGGCGAGGTTCAAGATGCTCCACGACCAGCTCACCGGCACCACCGATGATCAGGCGAGTTCGGAACAGGCCCTGGTCTTCAAGGAACACCGGGAGAAGATCATGGCGGTGCAGAAGAAGGCCATGCAGTCTGCGCGTGCCGCGGTGCTCAAGGCCCGGCGCGAACGCGGCACCGATCCCGAGATCGCCGACCGCGTGCTCCACCGCTTCGACCTCCAGTCAGTCATCACGCGGTAGGGGCGGGTCGGTCCCGACCGGACGGGATTCCGGGCCGGTCCCGGTGGGGCAGGGGCACACATCCGGGCGGGATACTTCGACGAAGATTCCTCTGGAAATTCAAAGTTGAGCGGAATAGACTCAACTTTGTCGATGTTGTTCTTGGTGAGAGTTCAAATCAGCCCAGAATCTTAAGAAGGAGATGCGCAGATGGACGCACAGATGACAACCAAATCCCGGGAGGCGCTGCAGACTGCGGTCAACGACGTCGTCGCCCGGCACAACAACCAGATCGAACCGGCCCACCTCGTGGCCGCGCTGCTCAAGCAGCCCGACTCCCTGGCCTCGGCCCTGCTGACGAAGGTCGGCGCCGACCCGCAGTCGGTGCTCACCGCGATTGAAGCAGTGATCGGCGGGTTCCCCACGGTCAGCGGAGCCTCGGTCAGCCAGCCGGGCCTGTCCCGCGCCGGACTCGAGATGATGAACCTCGCGCAGGAGGAGATGACCTCCCTGGGCGATCAGTTCGTTTCGACCGAGCACCTGCTGCTCGCAGCGGCGGCCGGAGATGACGGCGCCGGAGAGACGCTGCGCGCGAATGGGGCGAACCGGGACGCACTGCTTGCGGCCCTGCCCGAACTGCGCGGAGGCAAGAAGGTCACTTCGGAGAACCCCGAGGAGACCATGCAGTCGCTGGAGAAGTTCGGCGTCGACCTCACCGCCACCGCCCGCGAAGGCAAGCTCGACCCGGTGATCGGCCGCGACAAGGAAGTGCGCCGCGTCGTCCAGGTGCTCTCGCGCAGGACGAAGAACAACCCCGTCCTCATCGGTGAGCCCGGCGTCGGCAAGACCGCCGTCGTCGAGGGCCTGGCCCAGCGGATCGTGGCCGGAGACGTGCCCGAATCGCTGCGGGACAAGACGCTGATCAGCCTCGACCTGTCCGCCATGGTCGCCGGTGCGAAGTACCGCGGCGAGTTCGAGGAGCGGCTCAAGGCCGTGCTCGAGGAGATCAAGAACTCCGACGGGCAGATCATCACCTTCATCGACGAGCTCCACACGATCGTCGGAGCCGGCGCCGGCGGGGACTCCTCGATGGACGCGGGCAATATGCTCAAGCCGATGCTCGCCCGCGGCGAGCTGCGGATGATCGGCGCCACGACCCTGGACGAGTACCGCGAGAACATCGAAAAGGACCCCGCCCTTGAGCGCAGGTTCCAGCAGGTGTTCGTCGGAGAGCCCAGCGTCGAGGACACGATCGCGATCCTCCGCGGGCTCAAGGAACGCTACGAAGCCCACCACAAGGTCTCGATCAATGACGGCGCGCTGGTGGCCGCGGCGACAATGTCGGACCGGTACATCACCGGCAGGCAGCTGCCGGACAAGGCCATCGACCTCGTCGACGAGGCGGCCTCCCGCCTGCGGATGGAGATCGACTCGGCTCCGGTCGAGATCGATGAGCTCCGCCGCGCCGTGGACCGCCTGAAGATGGAGGAAATGGCCCTGTCGAAGGAGACCGATTCCGCATCGGCCGAGCGCCTGACCGCCCTGCGCGCCGACCTCGCCGACAAAGAGGAGGAGTTGCGTTCGCTCGAAGCGACGTGGGAGTCCCAGCGTGCCGGCCTCAACCGGGTCGGTGAGCTGAAGACGAAGCTCGACGAACTGCGCTCGCAGGCCGAGAAGGCTCAGCGCGACACGGACCTCGAGACCGCATCCCGCCTGCTCTACGGGGAGATCCCCGCCGTGCAGAAGGAGATCGCCGAAGCCGAAGCAGCAGAGGCTCAGGCCGACGCCGGTCAGACCTCGGATCCGATGGTCTCGGACAAGGTCTCGAGCAACGACATCGCCGAGGTGGTCTCCTCGTGGACGGGCATCCCCGCAGGACGCCTCGTCCAAGGTGAGGTCGAGAAGCTGCTCGAAGCCGAGAACATCCTCGGTGAGCGCCTCATCGGTCAGAAGAACGCCGTCGCCGCGGTCTCCGACGCCATCCGCCGTTCGCGTGCGGGTGTCGCCGACCCCGACCGTCCGACCGGTTCGTTCCTGTTCCTCGGGCCCACCGGTGTCGGTAAGACGGAGCTCGCGAAGTCTCTCGCGGACTTCCTCTTCGACGATGAGAAGGCCCTGATCAGGATCGATATGAGCGAATACGGTGAGAAGCACACCGTGTCCCGCCTCGTCGGTGCCCCTCCGGGCTATGTCGGATACGACGAGGGCGGCCAACTCACCGAGGCGGTCCGCCGTCGCCCGTACTCCGTCGTCCTGCTCGACGAAGTGGAGAAGGCACACCCGTCGGTCTTCGACATCCTGCTGCAGGTCCTCGACGACGGTCGGCTCACCGACGGTCAGGGTCGCACGGTCGATTTCAGGAACACCATCCTGATCCTGACCTCGAACCTCGGTTCGCAGTTCCTCGTCGATCAGAACCTCTCTGCCGAGGAGCAGCGGTCCAAGGTGCTCGACGTCGTGCATGCGACGTTCAAGCCCGAGTTCCTCAACCGCCTCGACGACATCGTGCTCTTCGATGCGCTCAGCCAGGCAGAGCTCGCCTCGATCGTCGATCTGCAGATCGCGCACATGTCGAAGCGACTGTCTGACCGTCGTGTCTCGCTCGAGGTCACGCAGGGCGCCGAGGACTGGTTGGCGCTCGAAGGCTACGATCCGGCGTTCGGTGCCCGACCACTGCGCAGGCTGGTCCAGCGCGAGATCGGCGACAAACTGGCCCGCGCTCTGCTGGCCGGAGACATCGTCGACGGGGACACCGTGGTCGTCGACCTGCCCGAGGACCCCGAGGCCACCGGCCTGGAGCTGCGACCCAAGCGGTAAGCCTCACCGCCGGGGCGTGCTGCGCGGATTCAGCCCAGTTTGAATTGAATAGCACCTGTTTGAACATGGGCTATTCAACTCAAACTGGGCCGTTTCGCTGACCGCAGCGCGGCACAGCACAGAAATGGGACACCCTGCTCTGGATCGCTCACTTTCTTCGGTGAGCATTTCAGAGCAGGGTGTCCCATTTCAGCATCTGCCGGTTGCTGAGCGCTATGCGCGACGGTTACTTGCCGCGAGAGCCTGCGGACGACCGCGTACGAGTCTTCGCAGACCCGCCCTTGGCAGCACCCGAGCCGCCACCAGCGGAACCGCCCGAAGCCCCACCAGCACCCCGCGGGGCTGATGACGTCCACCAATGCCGCAGGTAGGCGCTGACCTTCGCGAATGAGCGGTCGCGGATGAAGATCGCATCGACGGCGATCATCGTCAGCGAGAACCACGGCAGACCCATGAGCAGGGCGATGCCCAAGTGGAAGGACAGGATGCCCAGCAGCGCGATGATGCGGGTGTAGCGGTTGAAGAGCATGAACGGGAAGGCGCACTGGAAGAGGATCGATCCCCACGAGATCGCCACGACCATCGGCCCCCACGCCGTCACCAGGTCCGACAGCACCGGCCACGTGCCGAACTGCTGAGTGTGCAACGGGTTGTACACGGCGAATCCGTGCTGCCAAGCCTCGCCTCCGGCCTTGTACAGACCGCCGGACATATAGATCGCGCATACCTGGAACGCCAGCACGACGATGGCGAGATTATTGGCCATGATGAGCGCCCAGCGCCACTGTCCGCCGTCGTTGTCCGGGAATTCCGGGTTCCGCGCGCGCCGCCTGGCATCGAGGGACCATCTGCGGGTCGTATCGGCGAAGAGCATGGCGATCATGAACATCCGGTAGGCGTTGTCGCCCTGATCCCCTGCCCCGTCGTTGAGCTCGATGAAGCTCACCCACAGCACGAGGTAGATCGGCAGGACGAGCCGCGTTCGCCACCCGAGGATGATGACGATCGCCAACAGCGCGAGCCCGATCATCATCGCCGTGAACAGCGGCGGCGTCGTCACCGCACGGTGGAAGAGGGAGAAGAGCCAGATGGTCGGGAAATCGCTCTTGGGTTCGGCGATCTCCCCGTTCCAGGCCGACCCCACACCGAAGGTGTAGTGCCTCGCGCTGAAGTTCGTGAGGATGAGGCCGAGACCGGTGAAACCGATGAGGATCCGCGTCACCGCCAGCCCGTATGTCGCGTGGTACCGACCGGTGAGCATCTCCTCGAGCCAGCTCCACCCCTGCGCGAGCTTCGTCCGCATGAGGGTCGTCACCGGGACCAACCCGAATTCAGGAGCCGAATCACTCGCCGAGGCGGCCCCGTCGTTACCGCCGCCCGCGGAGTCCGACCCGTGGTCGTTCTCCGGTTTCCGCGCAGAGGCGGTGCCGGGGTTCGCGTGGCCCGCGGAGTCCTTCGCCCGGCCCTGCGCCGAGGCGGCCGTGCCGGTCCGCTGGTCAGTGACCTCTGCATCGTGGTCGTCCCCGCCTGTGCGGGTCGCGTCGTCACTGTTCACCGACGCACCTCACTTCGTCCGAGGCACAGAAGTACTTCGTGAATTCCTCTTGGGACTGATGGTCTTCGACGACGAGTGCGCGCCATCCCACGGGGACGGGTTGGAAGTTCGGACGCTTCGCGTCTTTGTCGTTGCGTTCGGCGAAAGGCACGACGTTCTGACGGGCGGCCTGGTATTGGACGCGCTGGACGTCGTCGCCCCAGATGGCCTTCGCCACCTGCGTCGCATAGGCGGTGGCCAGATGTTCGCTCTCCAGGTAGGCGGGAATCGCGTTCTCCGGGTCGTCGTATTCCCCCAGCTTCGTCTCCAGCCGGTCGACGGAATCATCGCCCTTGAAGTAGTCGAGTTTGACGATCGCCTTCTGATCGTCGGGCAGCTCTTCCCATGAGCCCTTGATGTCCGAGGCCACTCCGATGCCCAGCCCCGCCGACCGCGGCGGGAACAGCTTGTATGTCGAGTGGTCGAGCTCGACATCGGTGGCCCGCACCCATTGAGTGACCTCTTCGCCGCTGTCGGTCTTGATCACCGCGCGCACATCGAAGTAGTAGTCGCCGTTGATCGGCTCGGGGGCGAACACGCTCCACGACTGTCCCCACAGCGGGATCATGTATTTGGAGAGCAGGTCACCGGGAATCACCTCCCTCGCCGTCGAGGCAGGGGCGATCCACAGGAAGCTGGCGAAGATATGGAATCCTGTGATCGCCATCGCGATGACCATCAGGGTCCGTTTCACCGCCGAACGTCTCCGAGGTGTGACCTCGGTCGACTCATTGGCCATCTCGGTTCCGGAATTCTCTTGGGAATACGACTGCCGTCACCGCAGGTCCCGCGCCTCATCGGTCGCTTGGCAGATCTCTCGGTGACAACGCACAGTCAATAGGGTACGTCAGCCGTGGCACTGCCCGCCCGGGCAGCGGCAGAATCATTCGCGGTCATCAGGCGCAGGATGACTTCCTCACGATGACTGGCCGATTCGCGGCGCACGCCCGAGGTCTATTCGGCCGCCCTCAGCCACGCCTTGACCGCTTCGGTGGCATCGCCGAGCGTCGGCGGTGCCAGTTCGTAGCTGGGCGGGGTTTCGGACAACCGGATCGGGTTGCGGACGGTGGGGATGACGCGATCGCCCTGACCCGCCTCGGCGACGGGCTCGAGTCCCAGCGACGATGCCAGGTCCACACCCTGGGCGATCGAGTTGATCGGCGCGCAGGGCAGCCCCGCCTCGGTGAGGATGTCGAACCATTCCTGGTTCGTCTTCTCACTCAGCGCGGCGATGAGCTCGGGTTCGAGGTCATCGCGGTTGACGTTGCGGTCGGCGAAGTTCGCGAACCGCTCGTCGGTCGCCCATTCGGGGTGGCCGAGCACCTCGGCGAGCCGGGCGAACTGCTTGTCGTTCCCGCACGCGATGATGATCTGGCCCTCCGCAGTGGGCATCGGCTGGTACGGGTAGAGGCTCGGGTGCTTGTTGCCCATCGCCTGCGGAGTGACGCCGCCGGCCACGTACGCGGAGGTCTGGTTCGCCAGCCCGGACAGCGCCGAGGACAGCAGGTTCGTCTCGACCAGCTGACCGATCCCGGTGTCCTTGCGGTGGTTGAGCGCGCCGAGGATGCCGACCGCCGTATGCAGTCCCGTGATCACGTCGACGACGGCGACACCCGCCTTCACCGGGCCCGACTCCTCGGAGCCGGTGACCGACATGAATCCGGACAGACCCTGGATGAGCAGATCGTAGCCCGGCTGCGGATTGCCGCGGCCGAAACCCGTCACCGAGGCGTAGACGATGCCCGGATTGACGGCTCATCGTAATTGAGAGTGTAGAACCGGTCTGAAGCCACCGGACTCGAGCAGACACCTCGCGATGTAATGCGTGAGGTTGCGGAATCCCAGCGCGGACCCGCGTAGATGCTCGAGTCTGCCGTTGATCGCTTCAGTGGGACCGTTCGACGTTCCCGGTCGGGTGAAGAACGCGAGCACATCAGCAGCTCGACGCTTCAACGT
>NZ_FXYX01000026.1 GCF_900169265.1 Brevibacterium iodinum ATCC 49514 | reverse complement strand
ATCAGACAGATCCCGACGAGGACATCGTTCGAGTCAGTAGTTCTGAGGGTCATGATGATCGATGGGACGGTCAGTTCCTACTCTGCCAGCCAGTCCCAGACCAGCCACCATCAATACTCACAGTAGTCCTGGGAGGTCAGTTGGTCTTCGTGACGGTGACGTCGATCGGGGTCGGGTTGGTGAAGATGTCGAAGACGGGGCAATGAGCGTCCACGGTCTCCTGCAGCTTCTGGTAGTCCTCGTTGCTGTCGGGTCCGGCGATGTTGACGCTCACGCGGACGGACGAGAATCCGGGGCGCACGGTCTCATCGGCGCCGAAGAGTCCCCGCACATCCAGGTCGCCTTCAGCGCTGACATCGAGTTCGTCGATGGTCAGTCCGAGGTTCTGGGCGTAGAGGCGGTAGACGACGACCTGGCAGGAGAGGAGTGCGCCGAGGGCGTATTCGACGGGGTTCGGGGCGGCGTCGTCCCCGGCCAGCGGGGTCGGTTCGTCGACGGTGAAGGTGTGGCGGCCGGCGGTGATCAGTGAGGACACCGAACCGCAGGCGGTGCCCGAGGCCGAGAAAGTCAGCTGCCCGTTCTTCGCCGAGGCGGCCAGTCGTTCGTTCCATGCGTTTCCGGCGGTGGTCAGTCGCGTAGCGCGTTCTTCGTCGCTGATGGCGATGGTGGTGTCGAACTCGGTGGTGGTTGCAGTCATGATGGTGGGCTCCTGATCGAATCGGCGAGCATGCGGTCGAGATCGTGCTGGTCGGTGCTGATCTCAGACTAAGAATGTTCGCCAGGCAGCGCCCTCCGCAGCGTCGATTGCCGTCCTCTGGCGTCATGAGCAGGACTTAGATCGTCATCAGCCGACGCACGGTAGCCTGGAAGGCAGACGAACCCACCGGCTCCCCCACCACGCGGAAGGCGACGATGACGACCTCTGACCGGACAGCCACCGCAGCGAACTCAACTGGCTCCCCGACTTCAATCACCCGCGCGGACTGCGAACAGCGCGATGCGAACGATCCTCTACGTGCTTGCCGCGAGGAGTTTCTGCTCCCGAAAGGCACGATCTACCTCGACGGGAACTCTCTCGGCCCCCGGACTAAGGGCTCGGCCGAACGCGCCCAGGAAGTCATCACCGACGAATGGGGCACCGGCCTCATCGGGTCATGGAACACCGCCGGTTGGTGGGACCTGCCGGCAAAGTTGGGTGAGAAGGTCTCCGGGATAGTCGGCGGCGGGGCCGGGTCCACCGTCGTCACCGACACCACGTCGATCAATCTGTTCAAGGCCGCCTCGGCGGCGCTGAAGATGCAGGCCGAGGACTCTCCGGACCGGCGGGTCCTCCTCACCCAGCGGGAGAACTTTCCCTCCGATATCTACATGCTTCAGGGATTGGCCGAGCAGCTCGGAGACGGCTACGAAGTCCGCCTCGTCGACGATGAGGAAGTCACCGCAGGGTTCCCGACCACGATGTCCGACGAGGTGGCCCTCGTCGTCCTCACCCATGTGAACTACCGGACGGGGAGGCTCTTCGATATGGGCACGACCACCTCGGCGATCCATTCCGGCGGAGCCATGGTCATCTGGGATCTGTGCCATTCGGCCGGTGCTCTGCCCATCGATCTGGCCGGAACCGGTGCGGACATGGCGATCGGCTGCACGTACAAGTTCCTCAATGGCGGACCTGGCTCTCCCGCGTTCATCTGGGTCGCCGAGGCGCTGCAGAACCGGTTCAGCCAGCCTCTGTCGGGGTGGTGGTCGCATGCGCAGCCCTTCGATATGGCCCCGGACTACCGGCCCGCCGAAGGCATCCGCCGCTACCTCACCGGAACGCAGGGAATCCTGTCGATGTCCGTGGCAGAGCTCGGCCTCGACATCCACTCGCGGTCGGACATGGAACAGGTCCGGGAGAAGTCCCTGGCCTTGTCGGACCTATTCATCGACCTCGTCGATGAGCGTCTGGCCGATCACCCGGTCGAGGTCGTCACCCCACGTGAGCACGCCCATCGCGGGTCCCAGGTCTCGATCCGGCATCCGGAGGGGTTTGCGGTGATGAGCGCGCTCTTCGAACGCGGAATCATCGGCGACTACCGTGAGCCGGAGGTGCTGCGGTTCGGATTGACCCCGCTCTACATCGGGTTCACCGAGGTGTGGGACACCGTCGAGGCCCTGCGCGACATCCTCGACAACCGACTTTGGGACACCCCGGCGCACAAGGTCCGCGGCGCCGTCACCTAATTGCTGCCCGACGGCGGCGCAGCAACCTGGCGCCAGGTATCTGGGCCGCCGTCACCTGCGTTGGGACGTGGCCGATCAGGTGTCCGGAGCAGCAGAGGTTTCGATGACCTCGGCATTGACGCCGAAGTACGGTTCACCCGCCTCATTTCGCGGGCGGCT
Source organism: Brevibacterium iodinum ATCC 49514 (assembly GCF_900169265.1). Classification (GTDB taxonomy): domain Bacteria; phylum Actinomycetota; class Actinomycetes; order Actinomycetales; family Brevibacteriaceae; genus Brevibacterium; species Brevibacterium iodinum. Next base: position 40,253 of record NZ_FXYX01000026.1, on the reverse strand, counting down.
GACTGCAAGCGTCTTGAGCAGATTGCTGCCCCGCTCCCCAGTGATCGGGTCTAGATCGAGGATGGCACACCGCGCAATCGGACTCCCGATCCGCACACGCAGCGCGCCGACGTCCGGCACGTTCACCGTCACGTCCCGGCCTCGCCAGGTCTCTTCGATGAAGGGTTCGTCCGTGTCGAGGACGAGGGTGGCACGAAAGCGGGCGGCCTCATCAAGCAGCTCGTGGTGACCGGACCGGTCGGCGAGTTCCCTCATCGAAGCAGTCGTGACGATCGACAAGCCAGCTCCGTAGACCACATCTCCACGAAGTGCGCGGGCCAGCCGAACCGGCTTTCCCAGAAACTCTGAGGCGAGCGCCGAATGCTGACCGTCAGTGAGTTCGAGGTCGACCGGTCGCTTCCAGTAATAGCAGGTCAGGCGCTCGCCTGAGCCTACTGGCCTCCCAGAGGCAGAGCGCCCGTCGGGCAGCGTGATCGTCAGTGTGTCGTCGACGAGTGAGGTGGTCATGCGGATGAGCCGTGGATTCTGCACGGTCTTGAGCACCTGCTGTCGCTCGACATCGACGAAGCAGAACTCACGGTCTCCGACCGGTCCGTGCGCGTCGACGACTGCTCTCGGTCGGGCCTCATGCCGTGTGCCTTTGACGTGGGCGAAGCCGAGCGACCGCACACCGAATTCCCGCGCAGAAGCAGGTGACGGCGGCCCAGATACCTGGCGCCAGGTTGCTGCGCCGCCGTCAGGTAGCAATTGGGGCATGGGGGTTGCGCCTTCCTGTGATGGCGTAGGTGCCGATGGCCACAGCTCCGATGGCCAGGACCGTGCCGCCGATGATGACGGCTCCGGGGATCGTGGCGATCGTGCCGAGCACTCCCACGGTGACTCCGGAGAAGGTCTGCATGCCGGGGCCGAACGTCGCATAGGAGCCGATGACGCGTCCGCGGATCTCCGACGGCGCCTCGAGTTGGATGATGGCCATCTCGGTCGACTCGGCAGTGATCTTCGAAACCCCGGCGATCACCAACAGGATGACCGCCACCCACAGGTGCGAGGTCAGGGCGAAGAGCAGCGCACTCAGGCCCATCGCCGCGGCGGCCAGTGCTGCGGCAGCCGGGACGGCCTTGATCCACCCGGTCGCCTCGAGCCCGAAGCCCCCGAGTACTCCGCCTGCACCCATGGCGAAGAGCAGCACGCCATAGGTGAAGTCGCTGTCCCCGCCGACCGGGTTGAGGATGTCGCCGAACACCGGCATCGCCGTCTGCAGCACCGCCCCGATCGTCGTCGACGCGAGCGCGGCCAGCAGCAGCATTCCGACGATCGCGCGATTATGGCGGACGTCGATGAGCACCCGCAGCGACTGGCTGAGAGTCGTCCGCGCGGTGCGCACACCTCCGCTGCGCAGATGTCCGGTGAAGGGTGTGCGGATGAGGAAGATCGTCAGCGGCAGATAGAAGACGATGTTGATGAAGATGCCCCACGTGGCACCGACTCCGAGCAGCAGAGCGGAACCGACGACGGGACCGAAGAGGATGCCGAGGCTGCGGAACGTCGCATTGAGCCGGACCGCGCTCGGCAGCTCCTTCCGATCGACGAAGTCATGCAGCATCATCTGTTCGGCCGGGCCCCACAGACAACCGGCCAGGCCATGGATGACGAGCAGCACGCAGGCCTGCCACAGCTGCAGGGAGTCGGTGAGGAAGAGGATCCCCCAGCACAGGGACACGACCATGAACATGATCTGCCCGATCTGGATGAGGCGGCGGCAGTCGAATCGTTCGGCCAGGGATCCCGCATAGACGGACAGCAGAAGGAAGGGCAGCCAATGGCTGATGAGCTGGAACCCGACGAGCGCCGGCGACTCGAACTTCTGCCACAGCACCCAGTAGGTGATGACGTGCTCGATATTGTCGCCCATCATCGCCGTACCCGATCCGATCAGGTAGGGCGCGGTCTTCCAGCTGCGCAGGACGCTGAAACGGCGCGGACCGGCGGCACTGCTGTCGCCCGCTTTGCCCGCGGCCGCACTGCCCGCGCCAACTTTGCCGACGCCCACCTCGTCGCCGTTGTCCTCGGAGGAATCGCTCACTCGCCTATTCTCACACCGGCGGAGCGGACCGGCACCGACCTCTTGTCTGCTGGGACCGAGGCGAGGACAATAATCCTTGATCAAGGAGGAACCTATGTCCACAGCTCAACCGCCGGCGTCCGCCCGCCCGAACTCCGCCCTTATCGTCATCGACGTCCAAAACGGCGTCATGCAAGCCAGTTGGAACTCCGAATCGGTCATCTCCACGATCTCCGATCTCGTCGACCGTGCCCGGAACACCGGCACCGAGGTGGTCTGGGTCCGGCACAGCTCCGGTGAGCTGCCGATCAATTCCCCGCAATGGCAGATCGTCGACACGCTCTCCCCCGCTGAGGGCGAAGCGATCATCGAGAAGACCCTCGGCAATACATTCGAGGACACGGACTTCGAGGAGGTGCTCGCCGGAAAGGACGTCGGCCACCTCGTCGTCACCGGTGCCCAATCGGATGCCTGCGTGCGCTCGACGATCCACGGCGGCTTCGCCCGCGGCTACGATGTCACGCTGGTCTCCGACGCGCACACCACCGAAGACCTCACCGAATGGGGTGCGCCCCCGCCGGAGCAGGTCGTGTCCCACACGAACCTGTATTGGCAGTTCGAATCCGGTCCCGGCCGGCAGGCTCGCGTTCAGGAATCGAGCGAGGTCGACTTCACCAAAGCCTGATGGTTCCAGCTCCTGCAACCCCGCAAGTCTGCCATCATTAGGGCATGAGTGAAGACATCCGCAGCATCGAACTGACCCGCATCGCCGAGAACCACTACCGCGCCACCGCCCCGAGCGGAGCAAGCATCGAATTCGGCCGCGGCGAAGGCCTCATGACCCCCGTCGAACTGCTCCTGGCCGCCGTCGCTGGCTGCTCGTCGATCGACGTCGACACCGTGACCAGCCGTCACACCGAACCCACGAAGTTCGACGTCTCTGCGACCGCGGACAAGATCGACGAAGACGGCGCTTCCAGGGTGGACAACGTCCACCTCGATTTCGACCTCGCGTTCCCCGACGACGAGGAGGGCCGAAAGGCCGATGCCCGCATCGAACGCCTCGTCGGGCTCTCCCATGACAAGTACTGCACGGTCTCCCGCACCGTCGAACACCCCACGAAGGTCGACTTCAGCATCCGTCGCGACTGACGTCGCGAATCGTCACGGCAGATCCTTCGCCGAGGCGGACCGCCGTTCCGTAAGGACGTGACCCTCAGCTGTCGGCGAGCCGCTTCTTCTCGACCTCGACGTCGAAATCGGCGGCGGGCCACTGCGGGTCGATGTCCTTGAGGACGTCGAGCAGCAATCGCTGCACAGCCAAGCGGGCGTACCATTTCCGGTTCGCGGGCACGACGAACCACGGCGCCGCCTCGGTGGAGGTGCGGTCGAAGACGGCCTGGTAGGCGTCCATATAATCCGGCCACAGGAGGCGTTCCTCGACGTCTCCCGGGTTGTATTTCCAGTACTTGTCCGGCCGGTCGAGTCGTTCGGCCAGACGCTCTTTCTGCTCGTCCGGAGAGATGTGGAGCATGACCTTGACGATGCGCACGCCCGCCGCGACCAGTTCAGCTTCGAAGTCGCTGATGGCGGTATAGCGGCGCTCGATCTCGGCCCCGTCGGCGAGTTTGCGAACGCGGCCGATGAGCACATCCTCGTAGTGTGAGCGGTCGAAGACTCCGATCATGCCGGGCCCGGGCACGCGCGGACGGATGCGCCAAAGGAAGTCGTGGGCGAGTTCCTCCTCAGTCGGTTTCTTGAAGGCGGCGAGCTCGACGCCCTGCGGATCGACGGCGCCGACGACGTGTCGGACGATTCCGCCCTTGCCGGCGGTGTCCATGGCTTGCAGGACCAGGAGGACAGCGGGGCCGGAGTCCTCGTCATGATGAGCAGCGAAGAGGCGCTCCTGCAGGTCGTTGAGTTCAGCGGACAGCGCCTCGAGATCCTTCTTCCCGCTCTTCTTGTCCCCGTCGTAGCCGGGAGTGGATTCGGGATCGACCTCGCCGAGGCGGAATCCCTCCCCGGCACGGAGAAGTGGGGCGGGATCGGTCGTCCAGTTGCTCGTCGGCTCACTCATGCGTTCATCTTTCCAGGTGGGAATGGCCGCGTCTATACCGACAACTCACCGCCGAGGCGGCTGAGGTCCGTCGATGCCCGGCAGCGGGTTCTCGTTCGTCAGTCCGCGCCGATGCCTGTCCGCAAGGTACCTCTGGTAGGCCACATCGCGTTCGGCGGCGGTCATCTGGACCTTCGGCTTGTCGATGACATTCCGCAGTGCCGCGAGAACGGTCAGCACCGCCAGGCCGGTCAGCGTCACAGCCACCCAGATCATCGTGGTGAGCAGGCTCGGCGGATTGTCGAAGACTCTCACACCGGCGAAGCCGATGAGGAAGACGAATCCGATAAACGGCAGCAGCAGCCACAGCGCGACCTTGAAGCCGCCGATCATCATCGGCATCACCACACACATACTCCACGCCATTCCGCCGATGAAGAAGAGCAGGACGAGGAAGAAGCTCGCCGGATCGGCGTTGAGTTCCGCCGCCACCGTTCCGGGAACGGCCCGCACGCCGAGGAAGAACGGCCAGACCAGCGCCACCAACGTGACGATCACTGCGGAAGCGACGACGCTGAGAAGAATCAGCGGGACGAGACCCTCACGCCGGAACCCGTCGTCCTTGCGCTTGTGCTCCATGAACAGGAAGGGAAAGAGAAGCGCAATTACACCAGCAATGATTCCTGCCCAGAGGCCATCTGCCTCAATTCTGTCGGCCATGTTCCGCTGGTACATCAGCCCCGTCGAGGCGAACCAGATGAAGAAGGTGAAGAACAGTGCCCCAAACAACGAGACCCCGAGCACGCGCAGAAAGTCGCGTGTCCACGTCGGGACCGGTTCTTCCTCGTGCAACGGAAGCGGCCCCGGTGGCGGTGGCCCGGGCGGTGTCTCACTCATGATTTCATCCTCGCACAAGCACGAGCGACTGATACCGGTATCGATGTTTCAAATCCGCCACCGCGAACCTCAACCGGTCAAGCACCATCCCTCAAGCCACACCCTCAGTCCGGTTTCCGGAACACCGACGGCAGCTTCTTCTTCACTCGCCGTCCGGTGTCCCGGTACGACCATTGCCGCATCGGCTGCGGCACCCGCCACTGCAGCTTCCAGGCGAACATGCGGAACCCGAAGGCGGCGGCCGCGATGATGAGTGAGGCGATGGCACCCAACAGTCCGGTCACCTCGGCGATGATCGTCAGCCCCGAACCGAACAGGGCGGGGATGAGGTAGAGGTCGGTGCCGCGGAAGATCGCCGGATCCTCACTGGCCACGGCATCGCGCATGAGTCCGCCGCCGCACGCGGTCAGCGCACCCATGAGCAGCGCCGCCGGATAGTTCGTCCCGGCGGCGAGCGCGATCGTCGTGCCGGTGACGCTGAAGAGGCCGAGGCCCATCGCGTCGAAGGCGACGATCCAGATCCGTGCCCGGGAGATGTGGGAGCCGATGATGTAGATGAGCAGTGTCGCAATCACCGGCGGGGCGAGGTAGATCGGTTGGCCGATGGCGTTGGGCACCCGGTCGAGGAGCACATCGCGGATCATGCCTCCGCCGATGCCCGTCATCGTGCCCAGCACCAACCCGCCGGTGATGTCGAAATTGCGTCGCGCGGCCAGCAGCACTCCGGAGACTGCGAAGACGAAAGTGCCGGTGAGGTCGAGGGCGAGGAACAGGAACTCCTGCAGGTCCATCTCCACCTCGGCTCCTCTCGTCGCTCCGTGCCCGGCCCGGTGCCGAGCGTCCTACCAGCCACTGTAATCCGGTTCGGCGCAACGGCATCCGTTCCGCTTCGCCGAGGCGGCCACCTGGGCGTTCGTGACACATTCGACCGCTGAGGCGGCCGTGCAGTTGGCGCAGATCGCCGCCGAGGTGGGTGGAAAGTTCAGCTGAGCTGGAAGTCGTCCGGGTTCTTGTAGGGTTCGATCTCGATGGACGCGGTGCCCTTGCCCATGAGCAGCTTGGAGATCGGACAGCGAGCGTGAGCGCGTGCGGCGTACTTCTCGGCGTCCTCGTCCGAGACTCCTTCGATGGAGATGAATGCCTTCGGGGCGAAGTAGAAGCCGTTGCCGGAAGGCTCCTGATGCAGTTCGACCTCGACACGCACCAACGAAAGAGCTTCGATGTCGTTGACGGAGAGGACGACCTTGAGGGTTTCGCCGAGGCAGGTCGCCCAGGCCATGCCGAGGAACTGCTCAGGGTTGCTGCCCTGGTCGGCGTGGGAGGTCGGGGCTGTGGCGACGGTCTGACCGTCTTCGACGCGCACCTCTCCGGAGGTGCCGCCGATGTTCTCGACCTTGGCGGTGTAGATCGGCGCACTCGGGCTCTTCGGCTCATCCGCGTCTCCGGTCGGAGCCTGCGGCTGGGCGTATCCGGGGTTCTCAGTCATTTCACCATGCTACGACAGGCGCGCAACAAGGTCACTGGCGTTTCAGTGAATGAACGGTGACGAAACCCGGGGATCCATCCACCATCCGGGCGGCTCCGAATGATCACTATGAATTGGAAAACCCGTACAGCCTACCGTTTCCGCGGCGTCGTGGCAGGCATCGTCGCCGCAGTCATGATGTTCGGTCTCGCAGACCTCATCGCGCGTGCCTTCACCCCGAGTGCGGCACCCCTGCTCACCCTCGGTCAGGCGATCATCCCACTGGCTCCCCCGGCGGCGATCAAACCCGTCATCGCCCTGTTCGGCGACAACGACAAACTCGTCCTCGTCCTCTCCACCGGCCTTGGTGCGATCGTCCTCGCCGGTCTCATCGGAGCACTGGCGGTTTCCCACCGGCGTCTGGCCACGACACTGCTGGTCGTCGCCGGGCTCGTCCCCGCCATCGTCATCATCCTGCGCTCGGAGGCGGGTGCCATCGACGTCATTCCCACGCTCATCGGCATTGCAGTGGGTGTCGCGGTCTTCGTCGTGCTGCTGCGCCTCGGAGTACCGGCAACCCTCGCCGAGGCGACCAACAGTCCCGGCGTCGCCCGCGGTTCGCGAACCACGGAACCCTTGAGCCGCCGCCGCTTCTTCGGCCTGGCCGGAGCCATCGGCGACATCGGGGCCGTCACCATCGCCGCTGGTCAGACCGTTGTCTCGCTGACACAGGACGCCGGAGCCGCGATCGCCAAACTGGTTCTGCCCACCCCCGCGAAGAAGGCGGCAGCGATCCCCGCCGCCGCGAGCACCGACGTCGACGGCACTGTCCCCTTCGTCACCGAGGCGAAGGATTTCTACCGCATCGACACGGTGCTCTCACCGCCGGTCATCGACCCGGAACAGTGGTCCCTGCGCATCCACGGCATGGTCGAGAACGAGGTCACCCTGACGATGGACGACGTCCTCGACCTGCCGCTGGAAGAACACCACATCACGCTTACCTGCGTATCCAATCCCGTCGGCGGGGATCTCGTCGGCAATGCGACCTGGCTCGGCTATCCCGTGCGCGAGCTCCTCGCCCGAGCCCGCCCGAGCTCGCAAGCCGATATGGTCCTCTCCCATTCCTTCGACGGATTCACCGCTTCGACGCCGATCGGTGCACTGACCGATGACCGCGCCGCCCTGCTGGCGGTGGGGATGAACGGCGAACCGCTCACCCCGATCCACGGCTTCCCCGCCCGCCTCGTCGTTCCCGGACTCTACGGTTTCGTCTCCGCGACGAAATGGGTGACCGAACTCGAAGTCACCCGCTTCGATGAGAAGACCGCCTACTGGACCGACCGCGGGTGGGATGCCAAGGCCCCCATCCTCGTCGCCTCCCGCATCGAGGTGCCGGGGCCATTGGCCAAGGTCTCTGCCGGGGACATCCGGGTCGGCGGCACCGCCTGGGCACAGCGTTCGGGGATCGAGCGTGTCGAGGTCAAGCTCGACGACGGTGAATGGACGCGGGCCGAGCTCGCCGAGGAAGTCACGATCGACACCTGGCGACAGTGGCGGGCCGAATTCGCCGAGGTGGCCGCGGGGTCACATACCCTCACCGTGCGTGCCACGGACAAGGACGGCACAGTGCAGACAGCGAAACGTCGGGATTCGATCCCGAACTCGGCCACCGGGCACCACCACATCCAATTCCGCGTCGAATGACGGTCCCTCCGGAGCCGCCTCAGCGAAACGATTCTCAACATTTCTTCCCCATCCACCCATCCGAACCGGGCACCGCACCGAATACCCAGTACACAGCGAGCAATGGAGATCACTTCACAGCTGTGCGCGAATACGCATCACTGTTGATTAGGAGAAGAACAATGAAGACACTGCTTCGCACACGCACCGCCACCATCCTCTCGGCCGGCGCCATCGGCCTGTTGGCTCTGAGCGGCTGCGGAATGGATTCCGGTTCCGGCGGGGAGGAGTCCGGTTCGGAATCGGGCAGCTCCGAATCCCAGCCCGCTGACTCGGGCGAGTCCGAGATGCCCGATGAGTCCGGCGACTCTTCCATGGCCGACTCCGACCTCGTCGGCAAGGGCTGCTCGGCTTACGCGGAGGCGAACCCGGACGGGGCCGGTTCTGTCGAGGGCATGGGCCAGGATCCTGTCGCCACCGCCGCCTCGAACAACCCGATGCTCACGACCCTGACCAAGGCGGTCTCGGGCAAGCTCAATCCCGATGTCGACCTCGTCGACACCCTCAACGGCGACGAGTTCACCGTCATCGCCCCGATCGACGACGCCTTCGCCGATGTGCCGAAGGACGACCTCGACACCCTGGCCAAGGACTCGGACCAGCTGACGAAGGTCCTGACCTACCACGTCACCCCCGGACAGCTCTCCCCCGATGAGATCGCCGGTGAACACGAGACCGCCGAAGGTTCGAAGGTGAAGATCTCCGGTGAGGGCGAAGACATGAAGTTCGATGATGCCGGACTGGTATGCGGCGGAGTCAAGACCGCCAACGCCACGGTCTACATGGTCGACGCCGTGATGATGCCGGAGAAGTGACCGGAGAGTCCACAGCGAGAGAGCACCACGATGCAGTGGCCGGGAACCGATCAGCAGCAACAGGATCGGCTCCCGGCCGCTTTCGGTTCCTCGCCGGTTCATGCGGCTTCAGGCGAACGTCGATTGACCGTCTCTGCTGCACACGCTCCCACCACTGCACCCACCCCGCTCGACTCGCTCACCTGGGAAAGGTGCGATCGGTTTCTGCATGCATGGCATGATTGGGCAATGAGTTCTGATCACCAGCCGGCGGATTCCGACGATCCCGGCGGTGCCCTGCTGATCCGCATCGCCGACGGTGACCGGTCCGCATTCGAAGAGCTGTTCACCACTCACTCCCGCATCCTCATGGCCGTCATCCTGCGAATCGTCAAGAGCCGAACACTGGCCGAGGAGGTCCTCCAGGACTGCTTCACCGAGGTGCGGACCCGGTGTTCGGGCTTCGACCCGGGGCGCGGCAGCGGACGGGATTGGCTGATCACCCTGTGCCGCAGGCGAGCCATCGACTGTGTGCGCAGCGTCCAGGCTCAACAAGACAGAGACTATGCGGACGGGCTCCGCACCACTGCCGAAGCAGGCGACCAGGTGGAGCAGATCGTCATCGCCCGTGCAGACTCGGACCGTCTCGGCCCTGCGGATCCTCCCGGATGAGCAGGCCGAACCGATCGTCATGGCCTTCTACCAAGGCATGACCCACACCCAGATCTCTGAGAATCTCCAGGTGCCCCTGGGTACCATCAAGTCACGGATCAGGGACGGAATGAAGAAGCTGCGAGAAGAGTTGGAGGCAAGCCGATGAGCGCAGATCGTGACTATCTGGCTGCCGGGCTGGCCCTCGGCGGGCTCAGCGACTCAGAACTCACCGAGGCTCAGGCGCTGGCCGATACCGACGCCGACTTCCGCGCCGAAGTCGCCGCCTATGCCGACGTGCTGGCCGACGCGGCCGAGTCCGATGAACCGGTCGAGGTCAGCTCGGCGACTCGAGAGGCGATTCTGTCGATCCCCGAGAACAATGCACAGGAACCGGCACCGGCGACGTCATCGGCCGCCGAGGCGGAAGGCTCGTCGGTCGCCCCTGCCGTCACCGATGCACCGCCGGCGCGTTCGAGGACGACGTCGGTGTCGAGGGAGGAAGCGAAGATCGCGGACGTGTAGTCGACGGTTTCACGGAGGGTGAGGTCATCGAGCAGACCGCCGGTCTGCATGACCGAGCTGACGAGTCCGAGGGCGACCGCCCGCCGAGGCGGCATGCCGAAGATCTCGACCGATCCCTCATCGGGTCGGCTGAGCCCGAGCAGCATGTCGATCGTCGTCGTCTTGCCGGCCCCGTTGGGTCCGAGGAAAGCGACGACTTCGCCGGGACGGATGGAGAGATCGAGGCCGTCGACGGCCCGCAGGTCGCCGAAGCTCTTGGTCAGATGGGTGAGATTGACCGCAGGCTGGATGTCGGTCGCCGTCTGCGGGTGAGGGGTATGAGTCTGCGGGTGAGGGACTGTGTTGGGCGCTGTCGATGAAGTCATGTTCACAGACTAGAAATCCGCAGTCACCTGCACAGATGCCATTTCTCACCAGTGCCTGCGGTGGGCGCGACACGTAACGACGAGGATTCATCGAGTTAACTCAGGCTTCACATTCCCTCCACTCAACTTGTGAAAATGCTGAGTAAGTTGGGTGGCGATTGCTCGCACTCGTCGCTCACACGCCCGTTCGTGAACTGCCGCCGTCATCTCTCTGACCACGGCGGATTCACGCCCTCAGTGAGCGCCTGTGCCTCTCTACGAAAGGACAGCACATGGCCAAGAAAACACTGCGTCTCGCTGCGGCGACCGGCGCACTCAGCCTCGCACTCTTCGGATACGCCGGCCCCGCCCAGGCTGCGGGAATCGATGAACCCGGCGGCGCCCGTCAACTCGACGGGGACAACACCGACGCCATCCGCGACGCGGTCGAAGACTCCGGCGCGAAGAACGTCATCCTCCTCATCGGCGACGGCATGGGCGATTCGGAGATCACCGCCGCCCGCAACTACGCGAAGGGCGCCCACGGACGGTTCGACGGTCTCGATGAGCTGCCCCTGACCGGGCAGTACACGACGTACGCGGTGGACAAGGACACCGGCAAGCCGGACTACGTCACCGACTCCGCGGCGAGCGCGACCGGCTGGTCCTCGGGCACGAAGACCTACAACGGTGCGCTGGGCGTCGACCGCAAGGGCAACCCGCACAAGACCCTCATCGAAATGGCTCGCGCGAAGGGCATGAAGACCGGCGACGTCTCCACTGCCGAGATCCAGGACGCGACTCCTGCCGCGCAGCTCTCCCACATCAGCCTTCGCGGCTGCTACGGGCCCGAGGAGACGAGCAAGGACTGCTCCGGTGAGGCGCTGGAGAACGGCGGCCTCGGGTCGATCAGCGAGCAGATCCTCAACGCTCGCGCCGATGTCACGCTCGGCGGCGGTTCGACCTCCTTCGAGCAGAAGGCCAAAGCCGGTGACTGGAAGGACAAGACGCTGCGTGAGCAGGCGGAGGACCGCGGCTACCAGCTCGTCGACGATTCCGGCTCACTCGACTCCGTCACCGAGGCGAACCAGGATTCGCCGGTGCTCGGTCTCTTCACGGAGGGCAATTTCCCCGTTCGCTGGGAGGGACCGAAGGCCACTCACGGAGGCGCTACCGAACCCGCAGTGAAGTGCACGAACAACCCGGAGCGCACCTCAGAGGTTCCGAAGCTCGATCAGCTGACGAATAAGGCCGTCGACCTGCTCGACAACGACAAAGGCTTCTTCCTCCAGGTCGAGGGAGCAAGCATCGACAAGCAGGACCACGCGGCCAATCCGTGCGGTCAGATCGGTGAGACCGTCGACCTCGACGAGGCGGTCAAGACAGCCCTCGACTTCGCGAAGAAGGACGGCGAGACCCTCGTCATCACCACCGCCGATCACGCTCACACGAGCCAGATCGTCTCCACCGGCACGGACACTCCGGGACTCACCCGAACGCTGACCACCGCCGACGGCACCGACATGACCATGAACTACGCGACCGCAGACGAAGAGGAGTCGCAGGGTCACACCGGCACACAGATCCGCATCGCCGCCTACGGCCCGGGTGCGGCCAACGTCGTCGGACTGACCGACCAGACGGACATGCACCACACGATCGCCGACGGACTGGGACTCGATCCCGACGCAGAGGTTCCCGGTGACCCGGGCGACGATGCGAACGGCAACGACGATGCAGCCGGAACCGATGACGCAGACGGCTCGGATGATGCGAACGGCTCCAACGGCTCATCCGATGCCGGCGGCAATGACGGTTCGGCGGGCGGTCAGGACTCGAACGGATCCGACGACTCCGACGGCACCTCCGATGCCGCGGGCGGCGGCTCCGGCGCGAACGGCGGTTCCGAGGGAGGCGAAGGAAATGCCTCCTCCGGCGGCGGAAACGAAGGTCCGGGGCTGGCCGGCGGTGGCGGCGGAACCCTGCCGCGCACCGGCGTCGAGATCGGTGCCGCGATATTCTTCGGCGTGGCCGCGATCATCGGCGGATCGGCTCTGGTCCGCATGGCCAAGCGCCGCGGGATCCTCCCCGCCTGAGCCGTGGGTGAGGCTCTACGGCCTCACTGCTCCACCTCAGCTCCACCGCGCCATCTGATTCACTGCGTGTGAGCGCGAACGATGCCGGATGCTTCCAGAGAAGCGTCCGGCATCGTTCGTGCTGCGCACAGGTTCCCGTGGCAGAGTAAGTCCATGGACCCCGTGGATCTGCCTCTGACCACCGACCGTTTGCGTCTGCGCCCCTATGTCGAATCCGACGCCGAGGCACAGCTGCGGATCCTCTCCCGCGAGGACGTCTCCCGGTTCCTCCTCCAGGATTCCTGGACCGCCGAGGTGGCCGAGACCCAGATCGCCAAACGCATTCCGCGGACAGGCCTCGAGACCGAGTCCCGTGCCCTGGCGCTGGTCATCGAGACTGCCGACGGACTCGATTCGCTTGAGGGATCACGGGTCATCGGTGACATCGCGCTCTGGCTCGAAGACGGCAGTGAAGAGAAGGCGGAGATCGGGTGGATCCTCGATCCGGCAGCCGGTGGCCACGGCTTCGCCACGGAGGCGGCCATCGCCGTGCTCAACGTCGCCTTCGACCATTACGGTCTCCATCGGGTGTTCGCGCAGATGGATGCCCGGAACACCGCCTCGGCGAAGCTGGCTCAGAGGATCGGCATGCGTCAGGAAGCCCACCTGCGCAAGGACTGGTGGTCGAAAGGCGAATGGACCGACACCCTCATCTTCGGGATGCTCGCAAGCGACCGCCAGACAGCCTGAGTGATCTCTGACTCATTGCCCCAACCCGCAGAGAATGCCATCCGACCGGTATGAGATTCTGAGACGTGCGTTGGGGGCCGGGACAGAGTACGAGTTCGAAGTGTGGCCTCTTGCAGTCGAGAGAAGAGGACCGAGGACACCGATGGCTCCAGCCGACAGGAACGGCAACGAGGCGCTCCCCGCGAACGATTGCGCCGACGAACGCGCTGACGACCACGGGGAGAACGCAGGCCTGCGGCGCGGCCTAACCGCCCGCCATATCCGATTCATGGCCCTCGGCTCGGCTATCGGCACCGGCCTCTTCATGGGGTCCTCGGAATCAATCCAAGCCGCCGGACCTGCGGTCCTGCTCGCCTACATCATCGGCGGCGCAGCTGTGTTCATGGTCATGCGAGCACTTGGCGAACTCGTCGTCCGCCACCCCGTCTCCGGATCCTTCGGACAGTTCGCCTCCAGCTATATCCACCCCTTCGCCGGGTTCCTCGTCGGTTGGACCTTCGCCTTCGAAATGGTCCTCGTCGCCGTCTTCGACGCCACCGCGATCGGCGTCTACATGGGCTTCTGGTTCCCGGATGTGCCTCGGTGGATCTGGGTGCTCGCCGTCGTCTTCTTCATCGCCGCGATCAACATGATCGGCGTCAAGGTCTTCGGCGAACTGGAATTCTGGTTCGCGCTCATCAAGATCGTCGCGATCATCGCCCTCATCGCCTCCGGCGTGGCCATCATCCTCTTCGGCTTCGGGATCGAACACCATGATCAGATGGGCCCCCAGGCTCTATTCGACCACGGCGGCTTCCTCCCCAATGGAGTCTGGGGGCTGCTGTCGTCGTTCACCATCGTCATGTTCGCCTTCGGCGGTGTCGAAATCATCGGAGTCACCGCTGGCGAGGCACAGAATCCGAAGAAAGTGATCCCGGCCGCCATCAACTCGGTTCCGGTGCGCATCCTCCTCTTCTACGTGCTCACCCTCGGCGTGATCATGTGCATCCTGCCCTGGAATCAGATCACCTCCGAGGTCAGTCCCTTCGTCGCGATCTTCGACTCCGTCGGTTTCAGTGCAGCCGCAGCCGTCCTCCAGGTCGTCCTCATCACTGCGGCGCTGTCGGCCATCAACGCCGATATCTACGGCGCCGGCCGGATGATCCATGGACTGGCTGAACAGGGACAGGCACCCCGTTCGTTCGTCCGCACCTCACGCAGCGGTGTACCCGTGATGACCGTGGTCACGATGATCGTCGCACTCCTGCTCGGAGTCCTCCTCAACTACCTCTACCCCGACCAGGCACTGTTCCTGCTCGGGGCATTGGCCACCTTCGCAACACTGCTGGTTTGGCTGGTCATCCTCGGTGCCCACCTGCGGATGAAACGCGTGATCGCCGGAGAGAATCGTCTGCCCAGCGAATTCCCCGTGCCCTTGTGGCCATTCGGTTCGTGGCTCACGGTGGCGTTCATCCTCTTCGTAGTCGTCATGGTCGGCATCGTCCCCGCTTCACGTCCAGCCCTGTGGGTCGGTCTGCTGTGGGTCATCGCCCTGTGGCTGTGCTACCTCGGCTTCGTCCGCGGCCAGGGCCGCCGACCCTTTGAACTCACCGACCGCACCGAGCCCATGGGCTCAGGATAGAACTGACGATCCGGCTCGCGACGGTCCGCGACGCCGCCGAGTCTCACGGCGTCCGGCGGCGCAGGGTCAGCGATCCGACGATGACGGCGCCGACGATCCAGCAGCCGATGAAGAGCACCCGCAGCCAGATATAGGCGTCATCTTCCGCACCTGTCGACACGGCATCCAGTGCGTCGATTGCGTGTGAGAGCGGCAGCCAGTCGCCGATCACTTCGAGCACATCGGGCAGGTGGTCTCGAGGCAAGAAGATCCCGCCGAGCAGGATCTGCGGGAACACGAACACCGGCATGAACTGCACGACTTGGAATTCGGTTCGGGCAAACGCGCTGGCCAAAAGGCCCAGAGCCGTGCCGAGCAGCGCGTCGGCGATCGCCACGACGAAGAGGAGGACCGTCGATCCTTCGATGTCCAGACCGCACACCAGAGTCGCGTAGCCGACGGCCACGGCCGTCTGCACGACCGCGAGCAGTCCGAAAGCCAAGGTGTAGCCGAGGATGAAATCGCCGCGGCCCAACGGCATCGACAGCAGCCGCTCCAAGGTGCCGCTGCGGCGTTCACGCAGGGTCGCGATGCTCGTGACGAGGAACATGACGATGAACGGGAAGAGCGCGAGCATCGCCGGCCCGATGTCGGCGAATACCTCTGTCTCGTCGAAGATCCACGCGACCAGTCCGATGAGCAGGCTGGGCACGACGAGCAGCAATGCGATCGTGCGCGGATCGTTGCGGATCTGGGTGAGCACCCGCCATCTGCGTGAGAACGAGCGTGGCTCGCAGATCGGCCTCGGTGCGGTCGACGCCGCTGTCTGCGATCCTTCCCGCCACTGCTCCTTTGAGCTCGCGCAGGAGAAATTGTCTGATCAGACGGCCGGCTGCCGAATCGCTCACAGCGGAACGCAGAACGGTCACCCTGATCGATTTCACGCTTGTCCGCTCCCAGGCACTCAGCACCGTGTGCACGAGAGACTCGCCGAGGCGGTCGTCCGAGACGTCCAAAGCCGAGCGGATGATGCGGTCCGGCCGCACGGGAAGCTTGACCACCTCGGCGCAGAGGCCGGCGAGCGTCACTGCCGCTTTCCTTAGGTGGGCGCCCCCTCCGGCGGGGTCCCGGCTTCACATCCGCCATGCTCCCCGGAGTATCGTGAGGCCCAGTTGCCAAAGGTCTGCACAACGGTCCTCCGAACCGCGCAAAGGTCTGGGAAACGGGCCTCTGTTTGGTCAGAACCACCTCCGCGGGGGTCCTAGCGTGGATGTAGCAGCAGTCGTATGAAAGGTTTTTCGGTTCACATGTTCAGGCAGTCGTCGAAGTTGGCCAATGTCCTCTATGACATCCGGGGGCCCGTCCTCGAAGAGGCCCAGGCGATGGAAGCCGCCGGGCACACGATCCTCAAGCTCAACATCGGCAACCCTGCCCCCTTCGGCTTCGAAGCCCCCGAGGCGATCGTCCAGGACATCTCCGCGAACCTGCCCGTTACGCAGGGCTACTCCGACTCCCGGGGAATCCTCTCCGCCCGCCGCGCCGTCGTCCAGTACTACGAGGCCCACGGCATCCACAATCTCGGCACCGACGAGGTCTTCCTCGGCAACGGTGTCAGCGAGCTCATCACGCTCAGCCTGCAGGCGCTGTGCAATCCCGGCGACGAGATCCTCGTGCCCGGACCGGACTACCCGCTGTGGACCGCCTCGGTGGCGCTGTCCGGCGGCACCCCCGTCCACTACCGCTGCGCGGAAGAAGACGCCTGGCAGCCGGACCTGGACGACCTCGAGTCCCGGATCACCGAACGCACCCGCGGAATCGTCGTCATCAACCCGAACAACCCGACCGGTGCGGTGTACTCGAAGGAGACGCTGCAGAAGATCGCGGACATCGCCCGCCGCCACGGCCTCATCGTCTTCTCCGACGAGATCTACGAGAAGATCACCTACAACGGCGTCGAACTCGTCAACATGGCCACCCTCACCGGCGACGACGTTCTGTGCCTGACCTTCTCCGGACTCTCGAAGGCCTACCGGGTCGCCGGCTACCGTTCCGGCTGGCTGGCGATCACCGGACCGCTGGACGAGGCGCACAGCTACCTCGAGGGCATCAAGCTCCTCGCGAATATGCGCATGTGCTCGAACGTTCCGGCCCAGCACGCCATCCAAGCGGCTCTGGGCGGGAAGCAGTCGATCGACGACCTCGTCCTGCCGACCGGCCGCCTCGGCGCGCAGATGCAGGTCGCCTACGAAGGGCTCAATTCGATCGACGGCGTCTCGGCTCACCGGGCCGACGGTGCGCTGTACATGTTCGCGAAGCTCGATGTCGAGAAGTTCGGCATCACCGATGACGAGCAGTTCGCCCTCGACCTGCTGCGCGAACAGAAGATCCTCGTCTCCCACGGCACGGCGTTCAATTGGTCCAAGCCCGACCATTTCCGACTCGTCACCCTGCCGTCGGTCGAGGTGCTCACCGAGGCGATCGAACGCCTCGACACGTTCCTCTCCGGCTACCGGCAGGTCGCTCCCACGACGTGCGAGCTGCCCGTGGTGCGCGAGACCGAGCACGCGGGAGCACCTGCAGCCGGCTGACGGCCACGACCGCTCAGGCGAAGCACCCGTCCGATGCCGGGTGCGGCGGAGGCACCGAGCCCCTGCGACACTGGTCTTATGACAGAGATCGATGATGAGTCGGGGACCGTGTCCGCCACCGCCGTGGCCGACATCGTCAGAGCCCTCTCCCGCGGGATAGATCTCAACCGGTCGGCCCTATCCGACGGCCTCGAGGACCACCCCGACCTCATCGACTCCTTCTCCGATCTCTCGGCGACCATGACCCGGTGGAAGCAGAAAGATCGCGAGCGTTCGGCCCTTCTGGAGAGCGCCTCGGAGCTCATCCGTGTGCGAGACACCGAGAAGCTGCTGCAGAAGCTCGTCGACCGTGCCCGAACACTCATCGGATGCGATATCGCCTACCTCTCCCAGTACTATCCAGAGACCGACGACCTGCGTGTTCAGGCAAGTCGCGGAGCGATCTCGGCGAATCTCAAAGAACTGCGAGTGCCTCCCGGCGTCGGACTGGCAGGACAGGTCGTGCGTGATCGCGCCGCACAGTGGACGTCGAACTACGATCTGACCCGACTGCCTCACGAAAGACGCGTCGACTCCGCGGTGAAGGCCGAGCGCATGGAATCACTCCTCGGAGTGCCGATGGTCGTCGACGGCGAAGTCCTCGGCGCCCTCTTCGCGGCCAACCGCTACCCACATGACTTCACCACAGACGAGATCATCCTGCTGTCGGCTCTCGCGGACCACGCTTCCGTGGTTCTGAAGACGGCGCAGCTGATGGGAGACCTCGCAGAGGCGGCCCAAGCCTCCGCGGAAGCCGAGGAGACGGCAGCCGCGCAGGCCAGCACCCTCCAACGACTCGTCGAGGTCGAGGAGCAGCTGACGCAGCTCGTCCTGCAGGGACAAGGAGTCCCCGCAGTTCTCGACGCCATCTCCGAACTGCTCGAGGCCGATGTGATCGTCGTCGACAGCGGACGTCTCGGCTCTCCGCGCTTCCCCGCCGATGAGTCGTTCTTCAAGGGCATCACGGTGGACGTTGCCGACGTCCGAACGGCACTGAGTCACAGTCGGGCGACAGGCCGAAGCGCGCAGGTCGCAGGTGCTCAGCACCTATACGTCGCCTCGGTAGCGTCCCACCGCCGACAGCACAGCGCACTCTTCGTGCGTTTCAACGACGAACCGGCGGACGGCGACGCGAACATCGTCGCCCAGGCGGCGCAGACGCTCGCGCTCATCCGAATGAACGAACAAGCCCGGGCCGATGCCGAGAACCGAGTCCGTGGAGAGCTCGCAGTCGACATCATTGCCGGCACTCGTGATCTCAGTGAGCTCGAGGCCCGTTCACGAGCCGGCAGCTTCAGTCTCTCCGGACCCTGGAGACTCATGACGGTTCAGGGCGACATCGAAAACGATGACCGCATCGCCGCTCGCCTGGTCCGCGTCGAGCCGCGCATTCTCATGACGCAGCGATCCCCCGGGATCACGGTGCTCCTCCCCAGCGCCGTGATCCGCGACAGGCCTACCTTGGATACCCTGTTCGAAGAGTCGGGCGCCCTCGAAAGTTCGCTGGTGATCATCTCCGACACCGATTACGACAGGAAGCAGCTGCGCACTGCCGAGGACGAAATGTGGTCGTGCATCCGCATCCTCAATTCCCTCGGCATCAGAGAAGGAATCTTTCCCATGGAGGATTTCGCGCCTTACACCGCAATGTTCGGCACCGCGCCGGAGCAGACGGAGAGATTCATGCAACGAATGCTCGAGCCGCTGCGCCGATGGGACCGAACCCATTCCGCCGAGCTGCTCTCGACGCTGCGGGAGTATTTTGAGTCCGGCATGAGCATCCGCAGAACCGCGACTCAAATGTCAGTGCATGTCAACACCGTCAAGCAACGGCTGGAGAGAGCCGATCTCGTGCTCGGTCAGGAGTGGAGAACACCAGAGCGGGCGTTCCGCCTCCAGGTCGCGCTCCGCCTCGACAAGTTGAAGCCATCCTTCTAAGCCTCTATGTCTGGAATAGCCAAAGCTGAGCGATATTCACATCCGAAAAAGACATGGCGGATTCACGCGTGCATTGTTTGACTGATCTCTGCGGAGGAACTCCGACCGACAGCCTATGTCGGCCAATGACGACCTGACTGGAGATACACGATGGCAGTGAACAGCCGAATTGCCGACTTCCGAAACATGTCGGTCGGTGATCGCAGGAAAGCCGTCGCAGCCTCGACTGGGCTCGACGCCCAACTGTTCAGCCAGCTCGATGCGGACGCTTTCGGTCCCGAAGACGCCGCCAACCTCAGCGAGAACATCTTCGGCGTGTTCTCGCTTCCTCTCGGCGCAGCCACCAACTTCACGATCAACGGCACCGACGTGCTCGTCCCCATGGCGACCGAAGAGGCGTCGGTCATCGCCGCCGCCAGCAACGCAGCACGAATGGCACGTCCGCACGGCGGTTTCTTCACAAGCTCGACCGAGCCCGTCATGCAGGCACAGATTCAGCTCATCAACGTGGCGGACCCGCAGGCCGCGCGCACGCGTGTTCTCGAACGCCAAGCAGAGATCATCGACCTGGCCAATGCGCAGGACCCCAAGCTTGTCGAGGTCGGTGGCGGAGTCAAGGGCCTCGAGGTCCGCCTCGTCGAGGCGAGGACGACGACGTATGTTCTCGTCCACCTGCTCGTCGATGTCCGAGACGCAATGGGGGCGAATGCGGTCAACACGATGGCTGAGGCGGTCTCCGGAACCGTGGCGGCGATCGCCGGAGGAGACGCACTGCTGCGCATCCTCACCAACAAGGCGGACCGTCGACTGTCTCGGGCTCGGGCCGTCTTCGACAGGGAGCTGCTCGGCGGAGACCAGGTCATCGACAACATCCTCCATGCCTACGAACTCGCCGCAGCCGATCCCTATCGAGCGGCCACTCACAACAAGGGCATCATGAACGGCATCTCAGCGGTTGTCCTCGCCACCGGGAACGATACGCGTGCGGTCGAGGCCGGAGCGCACTCCCATGCGCTCGTCGACGGCCGCTATTCTTCCCTCTCGACGTTTGAGAGGAATGCCGACGGCGACCTCGTCGGCACCCTCGAGATGCCCATGCCGGTCGGCCTCGTCGGGGGCGCCACCAAGGTCCATCCCGCCGCGCGCGCGGCGCTGCAGATCGCCGAGGTGGCGACCGCACAGGATCTCGCCGAGATGATCGTCGCGGCCGGCTTGGCGCAGAACCTCGCGGCACTGCGAGTTCTCGCCACCGAGGGTGTGCAGCGCGGACACATGTCACTTCACGCGAAGAACCTCGCGGCCTCTGCCGGAGCGAACACCGAGGAGACCGCGATCATCGTGGACCGCCTGGTCGAAGAGAAGGCATTTCGGTTCGACAGGGTCCAGTCAATCCTCGACGAACTCCGCTCCGGTGTGGCGCGATGACGGCACAGCTTCCACAGCAGTTCGCTTCGTCGAACCTGCCGACCGAGGTCAGTGTCTGCGAGGTCAGCGCTCGAGATGGTCTGCAGTCGCAAGCACGCACGCTTCCTGTCTCAACCCGGCTCGAACTGATCCGGCGGCTCTCCGATGCCGGCCTGAAGACCATCGAAGCCGGAAGCTTCGTCTCTCCGCGGGCCGTTCCCCAGATGGCCGACACACGATCGGTGCTCGCAGGCCTCGACCTGAACTCCGAAATCGCGTTCCCCGTCCTCGTCCCGAATCGAAGGGGTCTCGATGATGCCGTTGCGGCGGGAACGAAAGACGCCTCGGTCTTCATCAGCGTCACCGAATCGTTCGCCCAGGCCAACCTCGGCGGTTCCCTCAAACACACCACAGACCGCAGCATCGAGGTGGCACGCGCAGCAACCGCGGCGGGGATGCGGGTGCGGGGCTATCTGTCGATGGTCTTCGGGGACCCCTGGGAAGGCGCGGTCGATCCTGAGCGCGTCGCCAAGGCTGCGCGTCGCCTCGTCGATGCCGGCTGCCTGACGATATCGCTCGGCGATACCATCGGAACCGCGACTCCCGGTCATGTGACCGCTGTTCTTGATAGCCTGGTCGGCGCCGGGATTCCGATCGATCGGATCGCCCTGCACACCCACAACACCTATGGCCAGGCGCTTGCGAATGTCTACTCCGCGCTTCAAGCAGGTGTCAGTCAGTTCGACGCATCGGCAGGAGGGATCGGTGGCTGCCCCTTCGCCCGCACCGCCACGGGAAATCTGGCCACCGAAGATCTCCTCTGGATGCTCCAGGGTCTGGGCATCTCCACCGGCGTCGACATCGACGCCGTGGCGACGGTCAGCCAGTGGCTGGGCGAGCAGCTCGGCATTCCGCTTCCATCCGCAACATCATCGGCCATACTCGGCCGGTAGTTCCATCGTTCACGTTCCCGACAGCCGTCGGCCGACAGAAGGCAGGCAATGATGCCGCAATTGCTCGAGGTGTGGAATGACACCGTCGACCCCAGACATCTCATCGGCGGTATCGCCATAGCCGTCGGGACAGCAGTCCCGGCCTACCTCATCGCCGATCATCTCTTCGCCGCCGGAGGCGATGAAGCGCTGGGTCACTCCTATGCGCTCCTCGTCGGCATCGTCGGCTGCATCGTCGGCGCCGTGATCTCCGGGCTTCTGTTCAAACCCAAGAGAGTGATCACCACCTCGGCGGCCGACACCCGCAACCAGCAGGAGATCATCGACGAGGTCGTCGAGGAATACGGGGATCTCGGCGACCCCCGCGACCTCGGGCCGGGGGTTCAGGCAGAAGTCCGAGCCCTCGGTCTCTTCGACGCCCTCGTCGACAACCATGAGGCGCGCATCCGTGAGAAGGGCGGGCACCAGTGACCGCGGAACTCATCGAACCAGTCCTGTGGGCCGTCGGGATGGCGCTTCTCTCCGGGGTGCTCTTCACCGGAATCGGACTGATCTCGGGCACGGACGAGACGGCGATCGTGGCACCGTTGGCTCTGCTTGTCATCCTCATCGGGGTGCCTCCTGCCGGGGTGCTCGCGTTCTTCCTCGCCGCGATCATTGCCAAACACATCTCCCACGCCGTACCGACGACTCTCCTCGGAATCCCCGGTGACACCACAGCGGTGCCGATGCTGCGTGAGGCGCAGCTGCTGAGGTCGCTCGGAATCCCGCATATCGCACTGCAGAAGGCGATCTCCGGTGGAGTCGTCTCAGTTGCCATTGCCATTCCGCTGTCGATCGTGTTCGCCCTCGTACTCACTCCTTTCGCCGAGGCGATCGGCGCTGCCGCTCCCTGGATCTTCATCGCCGCGGCCGTCCTCGTCGCCTACACCTCGAAGGGCAGACTCGCTGCGGTTGCGGGGCTCGTCCCGTTCGTCCTGCTCATCGTCGGCCTGCAGGCCTTCATCATGGAGCAGAAGGAAGCGACCTTCACCACTTCGTTCTTCCTCGGCATCGCCACCGGGCCGCTCATCTTCGACCTGTTCGCTGCGCTCTCCCCCGCCGGACGCCGCTCGATGCAGCAGTCGGGCAAGCGGGAGTTCAATCTTGCTCCCGACGTCCGGCCCGCAGGGGGATCGAGGATGCCGAACCCCTTCAAGGTGCTGACCGGGAAACAATTGGCATACACCAGCGGTTCGGCGGCGATCACCAGCGCGACCTTCGTCTTCTCCCCCGTGGCCATGGCGGTGCTCATGGGCGAGATCGTCGGGAGCCGGGTCAAGAACGGGTATGAACGACTCACCACCGTCATCACTGTCCGCAACGGAACCACAGAGTCGACCTATATCGCCGAGACTCTCATCCCGCTCATCGCGATCGGCTTGCCGCTGTCACCGATGGCGGCCGGTCCTGCAGGGCCGCTGTTCAACGCTCCCCCCGTCTACACCCTCGATGCCGAAGCGGGAACGACGAACAATCTCCACGACCTGCTCACGACTGGTCAGTTCGCTCTCTTCTCCGTCATCGCGGCGATCATCGCCGTCGCCATCGCCTACCCTTTCGTGATGACGAACGCTCACCGAGCGGCGACCTGGGTGATGAAGTCGGTCTCCCACGAAGCGATCATCGCCGGCTTCGCCGCGCTAATCTGCGTTATCTGCCTCTATGAAGGCGGACTGCTGGCGCTCGGAGTGACGATCACCGTCGGACTCGTCGGGGGACTGTTCAACCGGATGATCGGCATGCACGCCGGCGTCCAGTTCATGGGCTACTACGTCGCGGTGCTCACGGTGCCCGCACTTCTTGCGCTGTGAGACGCATTCTGACCGCCACTCTGAAACCGCGGCTCACCGCCACTGCCGCGTGACGGTGCGGACGTCGGCGACCACCTCGGCGATGGCGGAATTGTGCGCATCGACGATCGGATCGTGACGCGCGCGCCCCTGTGGTCGCGAGGACCGGGAGACGAGCAGGACGTCACGGCGGCAGTCGCTGAGCGGCATCGGGATGACCGTGATGTCCGGGTCGGTCGACAGTGATGATTCGGGGATCATCGCCACCGCCAAACCGGCCGAGATCATCCGGTTGATGGCCGCATAGTCATCCATCCGCATCCCCACGCGGGGTTCGAACCCAGCACTCAGACAGAAGGAGCGGACCACCTCGTCGATGGCGTCACCGGGGTCGATGCTGAATGCCCAGGTCTGGGACACCAACGCCGTGAGGTCCGGTCGGCCATGGTCGTCCGCGCCGATCGGCCCGATCGAGCGCGGCACGCACAGGTACAGCCGTTCCGAATACAGGTGGGCGGCGGTCAACGTCGCCGGGATCCACGTCCGATCGAGATCGGTCGATACGAGCAGCGCGAGATCGAGGTCCCCGGACTCGAGTCGGGAGACGAGCTTCGCGTGCTCGTCCATCGTCACATCCAGGGCCGCGGTGAGCACGTCGGTCCGCTCGCCGGCGACCGCCTCGTCACGGGTCTGCCACCTCGGGCGGTCCTGCAGCTGATCGTGGAGGCGCGGGATGACTCGAGCGCCGACGGTGGGCACGGCCCCGATGCGAACAGGCACGGCCTGAGATTCCCGCCAGAGGGCCACCTCGGCGCCGAGGCGCTGGCACAACCCGAGGATCTCCACGGCTCGGGCCACCACGAGGCTGCCCACGGTCGTCGGCTGTGATCCGCGCGGAATGCGATCGAGCAGAGTCGCGCCGAGAACCCGCTCGAGATTGCGCAGATGATGATTCACCGTCGGCTGGCTCCACTGCAGCGCGGCAGCGGCAGCGGCGACGGAGCCGGTGTCGGCGACGGCACGCAGAGCGGTGAGCCCGCGGGTGTCCAGAGGTTCCATTGATCTCCCCCATTGAGTTCAATACTGACTATAGAGCAACAGAGGAAAGTTGCTATTCTCCCGTACCCGCTCGCCTCCTTAATCTGGACGCATGACCGTGCACCAGGACTCCCCCATGCCCCCGGCCCCGCACTCCTCCTCGGGGTCGCCGATGCATCCTGCCCTCACGCAGTCACGCGCGCCCTATGCCGAAGCTCTGGCGCACGCGGCCGACCGCAACTCGCTGTTCCTGTCCACCCCCGGACACGGAGGCACGACCGAGGGCATCTCCGCAGGTCAAGCCGAATTCTTCGGCGAGCACACCCTCTCCCTGGACATCCCCCCGCTCTTCGACGGAATCGACCTCGGCGTCGACACCCCGAAGGACGAAGCCCTGCAATTGGCCGCCGAGGCCTGGGGAGCCCGCCGCACCTGGTTCCTCACCAACGGCTCGTCGCAGGGCAATCGCATGGCCGCCCTGGCCATCGGCACCCTCGGGCCCGGCGTCGTCGCCCAGCGCAGCGCGCATTCGAGCTTCATCGACGGCCTCGTGCTGGCAGGGCTCAACCCCGGCTTCGTCTACCCCAACGTCGACGAGATCAACGGCATCGCCCACGGCGTCACCCCAGACGCCCTGCGCCACGCCATCCGCAATCACCCCGAGCCCGTGACCGCCGTCTACCTCGTGACCCCGAGCTACTTCGGTGCCGTCGCCGACGTCGAAGCCCTCGCCGAGACGGCCCACGAAGCAGGTGCGGCACTGATCATCGACGCCGCCTGGGGTGCCCACTTCGGCTTCCACCCTGACCTGCCGGCCTCCCCCGTCACCCAGGGTGCCGACATCGTCATCATGAGCACCCACAAACTCGCGGGCTCGCTCACCCAGTCCGCGCTGCTCCACCTCGGCGACACCGAATTCGCCGATCGCCTCGAACCGGCGCTGGCCCGGGCCTTCATGATGACCTCCTCGACGAGCGAGAATGCCCATCTCATGGCTTCGATCGACCTCGCCCGCCGCGCCCTCATGACGTCGACCGAGGCGATCACGAACTCGCTGGAGAACATCCGCCACATCCGTGCGCAGATCGAAGCCACCGACCGCTACCACCTGCTGTCCGGCGAGTTCCTCGGTCATGCCGACGTCGTCGACATCGACCCGTTCCGCCTGCCCATCGACATCACCGCCACCGGGCTCGACGGTCACACGGTGCGCAAACGCCTGGCCGCGGAATTCGACATCTTCCCCGAGATGTCGACGGCAACCACCCTCGTCGCCCTCATCGGCATCGGAAAATCCCCGGACATCGGCCGCCTCATCGACGCCCTGGAGACCCTGCGCCTCGAAACCGCGGGCTCCGCCACGCCGACGAGCCCGGCCGGCGCTCTCCCGCCGCTGCCCACGGCCGGCCGGTTGGCGATGACCCCGCGGGAGGCGTATTTCGCCGATTCCGAACTCGTCACCGCCGCCGAGGCGGTCGGACGAGTGAGCGTGAGCTCGCTGGCCGCGTACCCACCCGGCATCCCCAATGTCCTGCCCGGCGAGGAGATCACCGCCGATACCGTCGACTTCCTCCAGGCCGTGGCAGCGAGCCCGTCCGGCCACGTCCGCGGCGCCGTCGATCCCGGCCTCGAGACCTATCGGGTCGTCAGGAACTGATCGGCGCGCAGTCACCGCCCCGGCAGGCCCAGGCAGTCTTTTGGCACTGTCTACTCTGAACTGCTCACGTTCCTCCCTGTGCAGTTGAGAAGAAGGTGTACCGATTCGCCGCAGCGGGCTTCAGCCGGCGGCTGTGGCCGGGACGCGTTTGAAGAAGTAGAGGTTCGCCGTGACGAGGTCGGCCGCCTTGGCGGAGTCCCCCGACTCGATGAGGTCGACGATCCTCGGCAGCTCGCGAGCGGACTCGACCGCGATGGCCCCGATCTGATCCTGGCGTCGGTAGAGGCGCGACTGATCGCGCAGGCGCAGGCTGATCGCGGCGGCTCGCCCGCCGAGGCCGTGCTCGAGCAGAGCCTCATGGAACCTGCGGTCCTGCGTATAGAACTCGGCGGGTTCGCCGGCCTCGGTCGCGGCCACGGTCGCCTCGGCGAGTTCGCGCAGTCGGACGATCGCCTCGGATTTGGTCGTTGCCTCGCCGGTCTCGGTCACCGACCCGTCCGTCACCGCCTGTACGCTGTCAGCATTCAGGACACGACCGACGATGTCATCGCTGCCGGCCTCTGCCAGACTGCGGGCGGCGGGGACAGCGAGAAGAACGCGGATGGCGATGATCTCCTCGAGGTCCGCCTCGGTGATGTTGACCAGACGGAAGCCGCGATTGGGCACGGCCTCGACGGTCCCTCGGTCACGAGCGCCATCATCGCCTCGCGCACCGGGCTGAGTGAGATGCCGAGCTGCTTGGCCAGGCCCGCGGCCGAATAGATCTTATCCTCGGTGTCGCCACGCTGTGCGGCGGCCGGCTTCCAGCCGGAACAGGCCCATCAGCCTCGGGAGTGGGAGACGGGTGCGTCGTTGGTCTCCGCGGGACTCGGAGTTGCGCTCATTCCTCGCCTGGCACGCCTGACGGACGGCTTCGATGTGGTGCGTGTGCCGCTGCGCGGTGATCCGGTGCCGTCGCGGAAGATCCTCTCGGGCGTCCGCCGTGGTTCGGGCGCTCAGCCGATCAGCGCCTCGGCATTAGAGGTCCTCCGGGAGGCTGCTGAAACGGCGGCCCACCAGGAGGCCTGACCATCCGGACCTGCGGTCGCATTCGACGCCGCTTCCGCGCGACGACGGTGGTGAGGACGATCCCGGCGATCAGCACCAGAACGGAAACCACGGCCACAACGAAACCGGTGATGAAGAAGCCGGAGGCGACATCGTCGAAGGCGTCGACGTTGCCACCGCCGCCGAGGAGGAACAGGAACATCGGGATGACGAGGATGCACAACCCCACCCCGAGGCCGAGAACTCCGGCGATGATGAGGAGGATTCCCCACACTACCGACGGTTTCTTCGCAGGCACGCCTTGCGGCGGGACCCCTCCGGGCTGGATCATCTGCGGGTGATGCGTCATCCGGGCCTCCTTCTTCTCCCCCGATCCTATCGGGGACTCGAAACCACGCCATGACCTGCGCGTAGAGTTGAAGCACATACTTCGAAAGACGGGCACCACGATGGACGATATGACCTCCGACGATCGGTCCAACCAGGTCGACAACGAAACTCAGCCTTCCGCACCCGAGGGCACGGCCGCCTCGGCGCGAGGTGGGACGCTCAAACGGACGATCGGCCTGAGCGAGCTCGTCTTCTTCGGACTCGTCTTCATCGGTCCCGCAGCCGCAGTCGGCGTGTTTGGCACCCTCGATGCTCGCTCGGGCGGGGCCGTGGCACTCGTCTACATCGTCGCGACGATCGTCATGGCCTTCACCGCAGTCAGCTATATGCGCATGTCACGGGAGGTCCCCCGCGCAGGCACAGTGTTCGCCTACGCCTCGGCGGGAATCGGAAAACCGGCCGGCTTCGTCGCCGGTTGGATGATCCTCCTCGACTATCTCTTCATCCCCTCGGTCGCCTATCTGTTCACCGGGATCGCCCTGAACTCGATCTTCCCCGCACTGCCCGTCTGGGTGTTCGTGGCCGTCGCCGTCATCCTCACCACCGGGCTCAATCTCGCCGGGGTCAAGGTCGCCTCCCGCGTGATCACCGGGGTCGTCCTCGCCGAGGTGGCCGTCCTTGCCCTGGTCCTCGTCCTCGGCATCGCCTACCTCGTCCAGCAGGGCCCGACGCGGGGATGGCTGACCCCGCTGACCGGGGTCGATGCGTTCTCCGTGACCGCGGTGCTCGCTGCCGTGTCCGTGGCCGTCCTGTCGTATCTCGGCTTCGATTCGCTGGCGACGTTCTCCGAGGAGGCCAAGGGCGGGCCGCGGATCGTCGGCCGGGCCACGCTGATCTGCCTCGTGCTCGCAGGTGTCTTCTTCGTCGCGCAGACCTGGGTGGGCAGTCTGCTCTCACCGCTGACCCCGGCGGAGCTGCAGGCCGATCCCGCGCTCGAGGGCGCCGCCTACTACGACGCCGTCGACTCGACTCTCGGCCCGTGGCTGCACTGGCTGCTCGCCTTGGCCAAGGCCGTGGGCGCGGCGTTCTCCGCGATGATCGGTCAGGCCGCAGGCTCCCGCATCCTCATGGACATGGGACGGTCCCGTCAGGTGCCGAAATTCCTCGCCGAGGTGGCCCCGAAGACCGGTGTGCCGTGGAAGGGAATCCTCGTGGCCGCGGGCGGCAACGTCATCGTGGCCGGGTGGGCGGCGACCCGTGCCGACGGGCTCGACCAGCTGACCTCGATCGTCAACGTCGGGGCGCTGACGGCGTTCATCTTCCTTCAGGCCTCGGTGGTCGGATACTTCCTCGTGAAGAAGCAGGGCAGCGAGACTCCCAACTGGTTCAATCACGGCGTCATTCCGGTCATCGGCGCCGCTCTGCTCATCGCCGTGCTCGTCAGCGCAAATCCTCTGGCCCTGGTCATCGGCGCGATCTGGCTCGTCATCGGCATTGCGGTGTTCGCGGTGAACAACCGGCGGCGAATCCACGGATGAGCCGCTCAGGTGGCCCTTCGTCTATCCATCAAGGCATGAGAAGGGCGGGCCGCCTCGGCGATGGAGTCATCGGTCATACTGGCGGGATCTCAGTCCTGCAGGCGGGTCGTTCCTTCGTGGCCGCCGGAGGTGTTGAGCTGTTTGGCGTAGCAGCTTTCGGGGCCGAGGCCATGCGATGAGCACCAGGACAGAGCATCATCGGGGTCGTCGTAGCCGATGCCGACGACGGTGACCCAGAAGTTGTCCTCTTTGAAGCTGCTGAAATCGCCGGACCAGATGAGCTTCACGCGGGGGAACTGTTCACGCAGTCCTTCGAATTCTTCGAGGATCGCTTCTTCGTCCCAGGTCTTTCCCTCGGCTTCGAGGCCGACCTTCTTCGAACTCAGCTGCGGCACCCATTTGCCGTTGAGTTCGCTCTTCGCTGTCTGTCCGTCGGTGTCGGCGAGCTGTTCGAGTGCCTTCTTCGGGTCGTCGGGAAGCGCCGATTCGGTCTCGGTGGGTTCGGATGATCTGCTGGCCGCAGCCGCACCGTCATCGCTGGCGGCGTTCGTCGGCTCATCCGTGGAGGCGACGGTGGCGGGGTCCTCGGAGTCCTTCGAGAAGAACGTCGCCGCGCCCCATCCGATGCCCCCTGCGAGGACGATGCCGACGATGACGAGGAGCGCGATCAGCCCGCCGCGCTTCTTCGGTGGTGCAGGCGGTCCGGCCTGCTGATACGGTCCCGCACCATACCCGTAGGGCTGCTGATGAGGAGGCTGACCGTTGCGATGAGGCGGGCCGCTCTGCGAGTGCGGGGTCTGGATATAGGGACGCTGCGGCTGAGGTGACTGAGAAGGCGGCGGAGGCGTGCCCCAACCATTGCCCGACTGAGGCCCTGACTGCGGACTCGGAGGGGGTCCCGGCTGGGATCCGGGCTGCGAGGACCATTGGCTTCCCGACCGGTCGTTGACGTCCCATTCGTTCTCATCCCCGCGCCCGGGAGGGTTCGTACTCATCCATAACTCCAGATCGATCACGCCGTGTTTCAGAAAAAGTCCCAATATAGAACTTCTCTTGCATTAACAGCCTAATATAAGTTGTGAACTACACATGCTTGATCTGCTCAGTTGATTGTTTTGAATGACATTGCGGAGCTGTCGGGCAACTGCACTTGAGGACTGGGTATGCACGACGAATCCGACGAGACGAAACCGACCGCCGCCGAGGATCCGAAGGATCAGACCGCCGAGGACCAGGAGAGTCCCGAAGACGAGGTTCCGGAAGCCGCCGAGACCTCGGATGATCCTGCAGCTCAGGGTGATGAGGCCACCGAGGAGACCGCTCGCTGGGCGCCGCCGGAAGACGGCACGCCCACCACCGAGCAGACAGTCGACCCGTACCAACAAGACCCCTACCAGCAGGTGCCTTATCAGCAAGGTCCTCACCAGCAAGGTCACTACCAATCCGGTCCTGTGTCCTACCCCGCGCCACCGGGGTACCCGGCGAATGCCCCGAAGTCGAAATTCGCCTCGGCGCTGGCTAAGGGAGCGACGTGGAGAACGGCCCTGATCCCGCCGGGGATCGCCCTCCTCGGCGGCATCATCGTCTCCATCATCCTCACCGTCATCCTCACGTCGATGTCGGAGTTCGACTCGCTGACCGAGGAGACCGGCCTCAACCTCGACAGCCTCAACTACGCCCTGCCGTTCATCCTCATGGCTCTGTCGCTGTTCGGTTCGGCGGCGCTGCGCCTGGACATCAACGCCCCTGACAGCTTCAACGCCCAACTGGGCATCTTCACGACCGGCGCGCCTCTGGTGGTCACCATCGTCACCGTGGGCCTGCTGTGGTGGATGACGAAATTGAGCGAACGCCGCTCCCCCGCAGCCAACCGGGTGTCCACGTGGATCCGCATCGGGGTCGCGACCCTGGCGATGACGCTCGTGCTCTTCCTCCTCCAGATCATCTTCGCCGCCCGCGCCTCCGCCTTCGAGGAGGAAGGATCGTTCACCTTCACCTTCTCGGCGGTCACCGCCCGATCATTCTTCCTGCCGCTGCTCGTCATCCTCGTCACGAGCACCGCCGGTCGTGTCGCCGGGCATTTCAAGGGTACCGAGGCGATCGGTGCACCATTCCTGCGCTGGGCTGTTCCGCCTCTGCTGGTGACCTGGATCCACCTCGCCCTCACCGTGGCCGTGTTCTCGATCGTCGCGCTCTTCGTCCTACCACTGTCCGTCGAGATGCCGGGCCAGCTGGTGCCGCTGACGTTCGTCAATATGGGCCTCATCCTCACGTCGCTGACCCACCTCGGGGGAATCAGCGCGACCGCCCAGGGCGACCTGGGCGCCTATTCGGACACCTTCTCCGAGAGCCTCACCATGTTCAGCCGCGAGGCTCCCGGGCCGCTGTGGCTGGGTCTGCTCGTCGTCGTGGCCGCCGTACTGATCGCAACGATCGTCGCCACCGTCACCCGGCGTCCGGCCTGGACCGTGATCGAGCAGGACAAGCAGCAGTGGTCGAGCGCGTGGAAGCTGCCGGTGGCGTTCTGCCTCGTCTGGGGTCTGCTGTCGCTGCTGGCCATCCCCGCGAACCTTTCGATGTCCGGATCCGCCGAGGCGGCCATGTTCTTCGGCGGTTCCGGTGCGGCCCGTGCGGGGATCGGCCCCCTGGCCTGGACATTCCTCATCTTCGCCCTCTGGGGCGGGATCATCGAGGTGCTTTCACGCACCCTCGGCCCACGTCTGGCCCTGACCTTCCCGGCCGTGGCACGGATCGCCGCCGGACGGACCGTGCACCCGCACTGGGGTCCGTATCTGGGCATGAGCGAACCGCAGTTCGCGTTCGTCCACCCCGATCTGGCTCACGCCGCAGCTCCGACGCCACCGCCGGTTGCTCCCGGACCCGGCGAAGTCGGACCACACGGGGCGGGTGGGTTCGGACCGCAGGGGCCCGCCGGCCATCAGGGGCCGCCCGCACCGCCGGACGCGTTCGGCTCGCAGGGCCAGTCGCAGAGCCAGCCTGGCGGCCAACCGGCCGGTGCGCCGCAGGGCCCACAACAATTCCCCGCGCCGGTCGGTCCGCAGCAGCATCCGACCCCGTCCGACCAACTGCCTTATGCCTGGCCGCAGGGATCAGCCGGACAGCAGTCGTACTCGGCTCCGCAGGGAATGTACGCCGCGCAGCCGTACGCGGGCCATGCCAAACCCTTCGACAAGAAGAAGACGACGCTCGTATCGGTCGTCGCCGGTGGTGCCGTCCTCGTCCTCGTGGCCGCACTCATCGTCGTCACCCAGCTCAACGGGCACATGTTCGGTCCCGAAGCGACGGTGGAGAAGTACTTCTCGGAGCTCTCCGACGGTGACGCCGAAGGCGCACTCGAGGTCGCCGACGTCGACGCCCCACAGGAGTCACGAACCCTGCTGACCAACGACGTCCTCGGCGGCTCCAAGGCGCTGCCCGACGATGTCACCGTCGAGGATGCCGAGATCTCCGGAGACACGGCGACGGTCGCGGTCACCTATGACGTCGGCGGCTCCAAGGGCAACAGCACGCTGACCCTGCACAGAGCCGGGAAGAAGGCGCTGTTCTTCGACGACTGGGCACTCAAGAGTCCCGACCTGCTCACTCTCACCGTCGATACTCCCGGTCTCAAGAAGGTCAAGGTCAACGGAATCGACGTCGACAGCGACGGGTCGACACTGTCCCTGCCGGCCTTCCCCGGTCTCTACACGATCGACCTGGCCGAGAAGTCCGATCTCATCACCGCAGACGCGGTCGAGGTGCGGGCGTTCCTCGGCGATGACGCGAACATGGAGGGTGAGGACACGCCGCTGCTCGCCGCGCATCCCTCGGACGCGTTCCGCAGCGAGGTCGATAAGCAGGTCAAGACGCTCATCGACAGCTGCGCGAAGAAGACGGTCGCCCAGCCCGACGGGTGTCCGTTCGGATCCTCTCTGGCCGACAGCTATGATGCCACAGGCCTCACCTGGTCGATCTCGTCGTATCCGACGGTGACCGTCGCCGATGACTCCATGGGCGCCGACCAGTATTCGAACCCCGAGGACGCGACCGGTCCGAACGGCGGTCCGGCGTGGCTGATCTCCTCCGACACCTCCGGTGAGGCGCTCGTGACCGGCAGCTACGACATGTTCGACGAGTCCGAACCCTTCGATGACACCGTGACCTTCGACCTCAACGGCACGGCCGAGATCGTCGACGGCAAGATCGTCATCACCGTCAACGACGACCCCTGGGACTGGTGACCGAGGCCGCGTGACCCGGCTCGGGGCACGCCGTTCAGTCGACGAAGATCGCCGAGGCGGGACTGCTGATCCGTTCGACGAGTCCCAGTCCTTCGTCGACGTAGGCGGCGCGTTCATCGCCGGGGACCATCGCCCCACCGGTGAGCCACACGAGGTGGACCCCGGTCGAGGACTGAGCGGCCGTCTCGCCCTTCCGCCACGGAATGGTCAGCCCGGCGGTCGCCGAGGGTTCGACATCGATGCCCTCGGTCTCATGGAGCACACCGACGCCTGCCCGGATGACCTCGTCGGGAACCGCGGCGAAACCGGAGATGAGCGGCCCGATCGTCGGTCCGATGAAGCGTGACGGGCGGGCAACCGCGAGTCCGTCGGCAGCGGTGGCTCCGGACAGCCCGATGTCCTGGACGGAGATGCCGCTGTGCTGACCGGTGCGCACTCCGAGGAACATCGCCGGCGCCTGGCTCGGTTCGACGAAGACGCAGCGCACCGCAGCGCCGAAGACCCGCTTGAGCCCGAAGGTCACTCCCCCGGGCCCGCCTCCGATTCCACACGGCAGATAGACGGTGAGCGGATTCTGCTCGTCGATGCTCACACCGGCGGCCGCGAACTGGCGCTCCAGCCGCAGAGCAGCCACCGAGTATCCGGCGAAGAGACTCACGGAGTCCTCGTCATCGACGAAGTGCGTGTTCTCGGCAGCCTCGGCCGAGGCACGGCCGGCTTCGACGGCTTCGACGAAGTCGCCTGCATGTTCGATGACGTCGACCCCGTGGTCGCGCAGCATCGTCTTCTTCCATTCCCGGGCGTCGGCTGACATATGCACCGAGGCGGCGAAGCCGAGGCGAGCGCTCAGGATCCCGATCGACAGCCCGAGGTTGCCCGTCGAACCGACGACGATGCGGTGGTTCGCGGCGATCTCACGAAACTCACGAATCGAATAGGCGGCGGGGTCAAGAGCGTCGAGTCCGTGCTCGGCGGCGACAGCCTCGGCGACAGCCTCGGCGAATTCGAGCACCTCATGGAAGCCGCCGCGGGCCTTGATCGACCCGCTCACCGGCAGGGAGTCGTCGCGTTTGAGCCACAGCTGTCCGCCCAGCTCGGATCCGAACAGACCGTCGAGGCGATGCTGCGCCGCAGGCGCCGGAACCAGCGCCGATTCGATCAGTCCGCCGCTGGTGTCTGGAAACGCCGATGCGAGCTCGGCCGGAACGGTCGCCGTCTCCGGGAAGGTCTCGGCGAACCAGGGGGCGAAGCGGTCGAACCGGGCCGCCGCGGAATCCATCACGTCCCCGAGGTCGGGCAGGGCCGCCTCGGTGCGGGTGGAGCGGAGCCACGTGGTCGGGGCACCCGATGCCAGGGATCGGATGATCTCGTCGATGCCGAGTTCGTCAGGCAGGTCGGTCATGCACCGATCGTAGCCCGGCGGGGTGCGAGCCTCAGCTGTTGACGATCTTCTTCGCGGATTCGAGGACGTCGGCGAGTTCGTTCAGCCATTTCGCATAACCGTCATAGGTGTAGGCGCGTTTGTCGTCCCAGGTGCCGAGCTGGTCCTCCTTGACTGCGGGCAGGCTCGTGTACACCGGGTTGTCCTCATAGTCGGTCGAGGCGTCGTGGACGAGGACGACGTCGGCCGGGTAGTCCGACATCTTCTCCCAGGAGACTTCTGCCCAACTGCTCTCTCCCGCGGCATCGGGGCCGACGAGGGTGAGCCCGTCCTCGCTGAGCATCTCGGCGATGCCCAAGGAGTTCGAGGTGTAGTTGATCTCTGCGGTGAAGTTCGCCAGCAGC
Organism: Brevibacterium iodinum ATCC 49514; assembly: GCF_900169265.1. Taxonomy (GTDB): domain Bacteria; phylum Actinomycetota; class Actinomycetes; order Actinomycetales; family Brevibacteriaceae; genus Brevibacterium; species Brevibacterium iodinum. The sequence continues at coordinate 4,898 of NZ_FXYX01000026.1, read as the reverse complement.
ACTGTCAGCTGGTCCTGCTTCTTCGCCACGCTGCGGATGCGTGCCCGAGCGTCGTCGAAGGCCTTCCGCTTGTCGGCGATGGCGCCGGTGTCTGTGTCCTTGCCCAACGCCTCGGCGATGGCCGCGTACTGAGCGAACATCGCGTCGGGGCCCTGCCCGCCGAGTTTGACCGGGACGAATGGAACGAGTTCGCTGACCTGGCCTTTCATTTTCTCGTCCCACCAGGTCCACCCGTCGCCTGCTTCATTGCCGTAGGCGACGAGGATGTCCGGCTCAGCGACGGCAAGGGCCTCGATATCGAGTTCCATATCGGTGCCGACGACTTCGACGCCTTCCGAGTCGAAGGACTTGCCCGGGGATTCGTTCTGTCCGAACCCGAAGACAGCGACCGGCGTGATTCCATACTGCGCGAGACCGGCTGCCGAATAGAAGTCCGCGGCGATGCGCTTCGCCGGACGGTCGAGTTCGATCGTCAGCCCGTCATAGCCTTCCGGCGAATACGTGAAGTTCGGGACGCTGCCCGCAGTTCGGGAAGCGCCGTCACTCGCATCGCCATCGGCTTCGCCGCGGCAGCCGACGAGGGCGAACGGGGCGAGAACGGACAGGGCAAGGAGCTGACGACGACGCATCGAGAGCCTTTCGGTGGGCGTCCCACGGGGACGGAACTGGTGCGCCTGTAGTGACGCAGGGACCACCGCAGCACTATTTGGAAAGGCTAGCCTTACTAAATTAGAGTAGAGTAGCGTTGCGGATGTTGACATATCCACGACAGCTGCACACACGAACACAACGCGTCCCCGCGGGGACGCCCTCACGGCCACATGGTCCTGGGGATGCGAAGGAGAATCAGTGTCACGAGCCCCCATCGGTGCCTTCGAAGCAGAGGTCCTCGCCGTCGAAGACCTCAGCCCGTCCTTCCGTCGGGTGACTTTCGGGGGTGCGGGACTCGAGGAATTCGGCCCGAACACCCACCCTCGTGATCTGCGGATCAAACTCGTCATCCCTCCTCAGCGTGCCGCCTCGCCGCAGTTCGATCTGCCGGCATTCCTCACCGAGCAGGAAGCCGCTGGAGTGTCCTGGTACCAGGCCTGGCTGCAGGTCAGCCCCGAGGTGCGCGGCGCGATGCGCACCTACACCGTGCGCGAATGGGACGATGCCGAGCGCAGACTCGTCATCGACATGGTCCTCCACACCGATGAGCATGGTCACTCGGGCCCGGCGGCCGAGTGGGCCGAAACCGCCGAGGTGGGGCACCGCCTCCACATCATCGGCCCCTCCCGCGCCCCGGAGACTCCGTGCGCCGGAATCGAGTTCGCCCCTGGAGATGCCCACCAGATCCTGCTCGCCGGCGACGAGACCGCTGTGCCCGCCATCGCCTCGATCCTCGATTCGCTCAGGGACAGCCAAGCCCGAGGCAAGGCCGTTCTCGAGGTCCCGAGCGCCGAGGACATCATCGATATCACCGCGCCCACCGGCTTCGAGATCGAATGGCTGCCGCGCGGGGAGGCCGACTTCGGTCAGCTGCTCGAACCTGCCGTCCGCGAGGCGGTGCGTTCGGAGACCCGGATCCCCGTCGGGGCCGGAGCGGCAGGGTCGGCCGGCGGGCCGGATGGTCAGGTCCGGGAACTCGACGATGTCAACATCGACGAAGAGATCCTCTGGGATGTTCCCGCGGCCCTCACCGAGGCGGCTCAAGGCAGTTCGAGTGCGACGGAGAAGGACGACCGCCCTTTCTATGCCTGGATCGCCGGAGAGGCCGGACCGGTCAAGCGTCTGCGCCGTTACCTCGTCCAGGAAGTCGGGGTCGACCGCAAGCAGATCGCATTCATGGGCTACTGGCGTCAGGGCAAGGCCGAGGGCTGAGCCTTCAGACTCAGCTCGACTGAGCCCTCAGACCCTGCCGGGCTGATCCGGCGAGCGTCGCAGAGCCCGAATGATCTGCGGCCCGATCGCGGCGGCCGCCCCGGCCAGGCAGAGCACACCGCCCATTGCGGCCAGCGGAGGCGGGACCTCTCCGAGAACGACCCAGGCCATCACCACGACGATGGCGGGGACGAGGAGACTCGAAGAGCTGAGCAGACCTGCCGGCAGATGCTTGAGCGCAAATCCCCAGAGGTTGAAGGCGATAGCGGTCGGTACGACCCCCAGGTAGATGATCTGCAGCGTCATCTCGATGGGTGCCGTGGCCACTTCGTCGATGAGGCCGGGGGCGAAGACGAGACTGACGAGCGCACCGATGAGGATTCCCATCCAGGTCACGGTCACCGAATCCTCCCGGGACAGGAAGTGCTTCTGCAGCAGCACGCAGGCAGCGTAGAGCGCTGCGGCGACGAGGCTGAGGACGAGGCCGCCGACGGTGAAGAAGCCGGTGAAGCTGGCGGTCGTGATCAGCCCGATTCCGAGCAGGGAGACGATGATGCCGATGAGCAGGCGCTTCGGCAGGCCTTCTCCGAAGACGAGGCCGGCGAAGACGGCGATGATCAGCGGTGCGATATTGACGATCATCGAGGCGGTTCCGGCATCGATCGACCGTTCCGCGGCGTTGAGGACGACGACGTAGGCAGAGAACCAGGCGACTCCCCACAGGACGAGAATCAGCCAGACGACCTTGCCGGAGGGGAATCGGGGCGGCGGAAGAGCATCCACACGGAGAGCACCACGGCCGCGGACGCGCCGCGCAGCAGCGCCATCGGACCGGGTGAGAAGAACTCGCCGGCATCGCGGATGACGACGAATGATGACGCCCAGAACGTCATGGTGAGCAGGGCAGCGATCCAGGGCAGGACGCGGGGAGAAGTCGTCTGGCGAGGATTCGGACTCGCGACTCGAGGACTGAGGGCTGATCTGTTCATAGGAACGATTATTCGTCGCATGATCGTGAAAGAAAAGCGCACACTATTGCACAACTGTCCGTGATGTGCGTACGGTTCGACTGTGTACAACGTTGCCCACCTGAAGTCGTTCAAATCGGTCGCACTCACCGGGTCCGTCCGGTCCGCCGCACAGCATCTCAGTCTCTCACCGTCTGCGGTCAGCCATCACCTCAAGATTCTCGAACAGGAGACCGGTCTGACTCTGTTTCAGCGACAGGGACGCGGCCTGTGCCTGACCGACACCGGTTCGGCGATCATGTCCGACGTCGACTCCGTGCTCGAGAGCTCGGGGCGATTGGGCCAACGCATCTCGGACCTGCATGAGAATCGGATCGGACGCCTGTCGATCGGGTACTTCGGCACGGCCGGCACCCAGTGGATGCCCGAACTCGTCTCCTACCTCGAGAACCGCCATCCCGATGTCGCCGTGCAGCTCAACCTGGCAGAAGGCCCCTGGAACGAATTCCACTCCGATGTCCAGGTCGTGATCGCAGCTTCCGAGGATCCCGTGTTCCCATCGCAGGTGGAGAGCCACTTCCTCACCGAGGATCCGTATGTGGTCGCAGTGCCCGACGATCACCCCCTGGCTTCGCGTCCGGAGGTCAGCCTCGACGAGCTGGAGAATCATCCTTGGATCGACAACGACACCGGCGACGGTCCGTGCCGGACGATCCTCTCCGACGCCTGCGCACGCGCAGGGGTCGCGGTGCACTTCAAGCACGAGGCTCACAGCTTCGCCACGGCCCTGCACATGGTCAGTCGGGGATTGGGCCTGACGATCCTCCCGCGGCTCGGTGTCGACCCCCTGCCTCCCGGGGTGGCCATCATCCCGCTGGCAGCGCCCGAACCGGTCCGCTTCATCCACGCGATCAGCGATCCGGGCCACCCACAGCAGGCACTCATCGAGGATGCGGTCACAGCCCTGCGCGAGCTCGCCACCGGCTGACGATGGAAAGACCGCTGGCCTCTGACCTCGTAGCTCGCCACTGACTTCAGAGCGCGTTCTACCTTCGGCACAGTACGAATCACCGATATTGCGAATCTGCGACCATGGGAAGGGTTTGTGAAGTTGTGCGTGATCTGCGCCAGGTGCTCACGTCGAGCGCTTGGTCGAGCATTGGCTGATCTACGGGATTTTGACTTCGTGGACGGTGCGTTGGGGATAGTCTCGCCGGTGGAGTTCGAAGAGAAGTTCTTGGTCAAGAAGAGTGGGGGCCAGGTCGAAAGGAAGCGTCGACGCAGGCTACGTGACATGGTTTGCGTATCCACAACCCGCGGCGAGCTCCAGTACTGATAGCCGTCATCGGAAAATCATTGCGACCGTATTCCATGATGTGTGATGCGAAAGCGGGCTGAACCTACAAATTAGTGATATCGCCGGATTGGGCACAATAAGAACTCTTAAAAGTGTGCTTTGAATCCTCCACATGGGTGGAGCCGAGGGATCCTCGAGCCGCTCGGCGAGGCACAGGTTTCGTGGCAACGCATCTTGCCATCTCTGTCTGTCGTCGATCACAATGCAACTCTTGATATCGAAACGATAACAGTCCGACTCATGAGGCACTGATCAAGCAAGGCGAGTCCCCTCAAAGAAAGCTCGACGTGGTGGCGTATGACGAAGCTTTTACAATCCATCGATTTCTTAACATGGCTCCCAGCGGGCAGTCGCGCATATAGCGTGGTCGATGTCATATCCCCGAACAAGAAAGACATGTTCATGACTACCAAGCGAGTTCTCGCCGCATCCGTCGCAGCTGTCGCGCACTCTCCCTCACTGTCGGCACAGTTGATATTTCAGCGGCCGCACCACCCATCAATACAGGCTCATCGTAATTGAGAGTGTAGAACCGGTCTGAAGCCACCGGACTCGAGCAGACACCTCGCGATGTAATGCGTGAGGTTGCGGAATCCCAGCGCGGACCCGCGTAGATGCTCGAGTCTGCCGTTGATCGCTTCAGTGGGACCGTTCGACGTTCCCGGTCGGGTGAAGAACGCGAGCACATCAGCAGCTCGACGCTTCAACGT
>NZ_FXYX01000024.1 GCF_900169265.1 Brevibacterium iodinum ATCC 49514 | reverse complement strand
CGAAGAAGTCGAAGAGGGAGCTCAAGCGCAAGCTCAAATGGTATCTCGCGCGTCGAGTTTTCAAGGTTCTCAACGGGCTAGAAACAATTCCCACGTCGGCTTGACAGACATAGAAGGATCGGCCCAGCAACCTGGCGCAAGGTTGCTGGGCCGCCGTCAGGTAGCAATTAGGAGGTGAGGGTGGCGGCGAGCTTGTGGAAGTCACGGCTCGGGTTGCCGAAGCGGTGCAGAGTCATCGACACCGCCTGCTCCTGCACGTAGTACCGCAGCTCCACCCGACCCGAGGTGGTCACCGGCTCATCGATGATCGCGACCTCCGGGCGAGGCGCGGCCGCGGCCAGCAGCTCGTCCTCGAACCGACCGAGGACACGGATGCGGGCACCCACCGTATCGTCATACCGGCCCTGGCCGACCATCTCGGCGAACAGATCCGGCGACTCCGTGCGGGCCGGGACACCGGCGTTCGTCACGGCGATCTTCACCTCGGCGGGCACATCCTCGGCGACGGACAGCTGCACCGTCGACCGCACCGTGGCGGCGGCATGGAGGGAGCGTTCGAGATCGAACAGGCTCGCCTCGGCAGTGACACGCAAGGTGACCGGGCGAGGACGGTAGCGGAAGATGTTCGCCTCCGCGCGCAGTCCCGTGTGGTCCTTCGCGGCACCGAATTCGGCCTCGTACCAGCGCTTGTCATCGGCCTTCGCCGCCTCGAGATCCTGGTTGCCCGTGTCGGTGAAGTGGCCGAAGAGCATAAGGTAGTTCGGGCCGCCCGCCTTCGAACCCAAGCCCACCGAGGATTGCTTCCACCCGCCGAAGGACTGCCGGCGCACGATCGCTCCGGTGATGCCGCGGTTGACGTAGGCGTTGCCGACCTCGACGCGGTCGAGCCAGGTGGCTACCTCCTCGGGGTCGAGGGAATGGATGCCGCCGGTGAGGCCGAAGTCCACGGCGTTCTGGAACTCGATGGCCTCATCGAGATCCTTGGCATGCATGAGACCGAGCACCGGACCGAAGACCTCGGTGAGGTGGAAGAAGGAACCGGGCTTGACTCCGTCCTTGATTCCCGGGCTCCACAGGCGCCCGGTATCGTCGAGCTGCTTGGGCTCGAGCAGCCAGGATTCGCCGGGTTCGAGCGACGTCAGTGCCCGACGCAGCTTGTCCGACGGGTCCTCGGTCAGCGGGCCCATGGTCGATGCGAGGTTCGACGGCCAATCGACGACCATCGACGAGGCGGCATCGACGAGCTGGCGACGGTAGCGCTCGGAACCGTAGGTCGATCCGACCATGATCCCCAACGAGGCGGCCGAACACTTTTGCCCGGCATGTCCGAAGGCCGAGTACACGAGGTCGGCCATGGCGAGATCTCGGTCCGCCGCAGGGGTGATGACCAGGGCGTTCTTGCCCGAGGTCTCCGCATTGACGTGGAGTTCGGGACGGAAGGACTTGAACATCGCCGCGGTCTCCGAGGCACCCGTGAGGATGACCCGGTCGACATCGGGATGCGAGACGAGATGCTGGCCGAGCTCCCGCTCGACCGGTGCGCACAGCTGCAGCACGTCCTTGGGCACTCCGGCCTGCCACAGGCAGTCGATGATGAGCGCCGAACAATGCGGGGTCGGCTTCGACGGCTTATGGATGACAGCGGATCCGGCCGCCAGCGCCGCCACGGTGCCGCCGGTGGGGATCGCCACGGGGAAGTTCCATGGAGGAGTGATGACGACCATCTCATCGGGAGTGAACTCCGCACCCTCGAGGCTCTCGAGCTCGAGTGAGTTCAGCGCGTAGTAGCGGATGAAGTCGATGGCCTCGGACACCTCGGGATCGGACTGCGACGGCATCTTGCCGACCTCGGCGGCCTCGACGGCGATGAACTCGCCGCGACGGGCAGCGAAGATGTCCGCGGCGCGGTGGAGGATCTCGGCGCGACCGGCGGCACCGAGGGCCCGCCAGTCGGCGGCCGCGGCGCGACCGCGGGCAATCATCTCATCGAGTTCATCCGTGGATTCGACCTTGGGCGCGTTCGGGCGGTCGTCGAGGTAGCCGGGGGCGGTCGCCTCGGCGATGATGCTGCGCACCCACTCCTGGTTGGCCGGCAGGGACGGGTCGGTGTCGGGTTCATTGAAGAACTGGGTCGGCACCACGGTCTCGCCGAGTGTTTCGGTTGACCGGTTCTGGTGGCGGTTCGGGGCCGGTGCGGTCTCGCCTTCGGTGTCGAGGATCGATTCGAGCTGGTTGACCGACGCGGTGAACCGGTCGGCTTCGCGCTTGAACACGTCGTTGCCGTTGGCGAGGTCGAAGATTCCGGACATGAAGTTCTCGGACGCAGAGTTCTCTTCAAGCCTGCGCACGAGGTAGGAGATCGCGACGTCGAACTCGTTCGGATGCACGGCCGGAACGTAGAGGAGGAGGTCTCCGACGTCCTCGGTCACGGCGGCGGCCTGCTCGCTGGCCATGCCCTGGAGCATCTCGAACTCGACACGATCGGTCACCGAGCGTTCGACGGAGAGGTGGTGGGCGAAGGCGATGTCGAAGAGGTTGTGGCCGGCCACACCGATGCGCAGGCCCTTCATCCGCTCCGGGGTGAACAGCCAGTGCAGGACCCGCTTGTAGTTCGCATCCGTGGACTGCTTCGAATCGCACGTCGTGGCAGGCCAACCCGCGATCTCGGCATGCACCGTCTCCATCGCGAGGTTCGCGCCCTTGACGAGGCGGACCTTGATCCCGACCCCGCCGTTCTCGACACGGCGGGAAGCGAATTCGCTCAGCCGCTGCACCGCGCCGAGCGCATCGGGCTGGTAGGCCTGGATGACGATTCCGGCCTCGAGATCCTTGAACTCCGGTTCGGAGAGCAGGCGCGTGAATACCGCGATCGTCAGTTCGAGGTCCTGGTACTCCTCCATATCGAGGTTGACGAACTTCGCACCGGTCGGGGCTTTCGCGGCCTGCTGGTAGAGCGGACGGAGGCGGTCGACGACGTAGTCGACGGTCTCGTCGAAGGCCCACATCGAGATCTGCGAGGCCACGGAGGAGACCTTCACCGACACATAGTCGACATCGTCGCGGGCGAGCAGCCGGTGGGTCTGCTCCAGGTGGTTGTCGGCTTCGCCGTCACCGAGCACGGCCTCGCCGAGGAGGTTGATGTTGAGCCGGTGACCGTCGGCGGTGAGCGCGGCGACGGTCTTGCCGAACTGCTTGTCCCGGGCGTCGACGACCATATGCCCGACCATCTGACGCAGACGAGTGCGGGCGGCGGGCACGACGACCTGCGGGGCGATCTTGCCCAGTGCGGCACCGGCCTTGATCTGTGCACGGTCGAGGTACGACATCGTCTCGGGTGCCAGCTTGCCGACCTCGGTCAAGGCGTCGGCGGCGGCGTGGACATCGTCAGTGCGCACGACCCGGTCGACGAACCCGACGGTGAAGTCGAGGCCGTTGTCGTCGGAGAGGACGGCGGAGAGGCGTTCGGCCGCGGGGTTCTTCGCCGTGGTCATCGACGTCGACACTCGCAGCCATCGGCGGACGGTGTCGATCGACTGGGCAGTGAGCGTGGCGAGGTCGGTTTCGGTGTGCAGCAACTGTGCTCCTTCGGTGCTCGGATTCTGTGCTCTCACGTATCGGCGCTGACCGTGGAGTCTGGGTGTGAGATCAGTATGCGCCGCCGTACGGAAGGGGTGAAGAGGTGCCGCGCGTGCATAGGAATGTTTGAGTCAGAAGTCCTAAGATGGGGAGATGTATTCCCCGCAGTTCCGCCGCGACGCCGTGGCCCGGCTGTCGACGTCGACCCTCGCCGAGGTGGCCGCGCTCACGGGCGCATCACCGTCGACCCTGCGTCGCTGGGCAAGCCGATCCGATCTTGAGGATCGTCCCCGCAGCGGCCGTCCGCCGATCCAGGAGACCGCCGACCGAGTCGTCGAAGCGCTCGTGGCGACCGCGGGCGCGAGGATCTCCGGGCGGGACTATTCGACCCGGGCGCTCGCCGAAGCGACGGGGTTGAGCCAGAGTATCGTCTCGCGTTCTGTCCGCGGGCTGACCATCCCCGTCACCGAGGTGGCCGGAGGTTCCGAACTCATCCTCGCAGCCAGCGGATTCCCGCTCGTCATCATAGGAATCCGCAGAATCGATGCAGGTGGGGCAGGTAGCCGTGACGAGTCCGCGACGATCGTGCCGCCTCGGCGGGTCCAACGACGCATCGCCGGAATCACCGCGGCCCTGCGGATTGCGGGAGTCGGGCGCTGGGCACAGCGCTTCGACAGCGAACATCGGCAGGTACCCACTTCCGAACTGCTCGGCCTGCTGGACGGTGACGGTGACTTCCTCGTCTTCGACCCCCTCGGCGAGGTCCCTGACGACCTCTCCGACGGGCCGGGAGCCCGGGCAACGGTGTGCGCGGATTTCGACGATTTCGTCGGCGCACTCAAGAGCCGCCTCGGCGAGTGTCAGGACATTCCCGGGTCCCTGCTCGATCTGCTGGCCGACCGCGTCCGGCACGGACTCGAAGGAGTGCTGTGGCGGGAATCGGCCCCGTACGACCCACAGAGAAGTTCCATGACTTCTGACTCAATGGAGATATCGTCGTGGCTGCCGAAGGAGACGCGATCGATCACCGAACACCTGGCGATCGCACTGCGTGAGGAGATCATCGATTCCGGATACGAACCCGGCGATCGGATCAATCCGCGCCTGCTGTCGCGTCGCATGCAGGTGCCCAGGGCCTCGGTCGACGCGGCGCTGCGACGGATGGTCGATGACAAGGTCCTCGACGGCTCTCGCGGCGGTGCACGGATCCCCTTGATCACGACGGTCGACGTGCTCGACCTCTACGCCGCGCGCATGGCCATCGGTGAGGTCGTGCTCCGGTCCTTGGCCCTGCGTCCGCAGCGCTACCTGGTGCCGGTGCAGCTTGCTCTGCGGCAGGTCGAAGCCTCGGCGCCGACACGCAGCGGAATCGACGTCGAGGACGCCGACCTCCATTTCCAGCAGGAGCTGGCCCGGGCATCGGGACTGCGGGAATCGGCGCGTGCCTTCGAGGCCCTGACTCTGCGGCTGCGTCTGTTCATCTCTATCCTGCAGCTCGACTATTCTCCGGCCAGCGACCGCATCGTCAGCGACGACCGTGCCATGTTCAGCGCGCTGAGCCGGGCAGACGCGAAGACGGCGATCGAGGTCTGGCGCGGCAAGGTCGACAATGCGGTGAGGCATATGGCCGGTCTGCTCGGCAGGCGGCGCTTCGACCAGGAGCTGTGGACTCAGCTGACCCGCAGCCTCGGATGAGCACGCAAGCCGGGAGCCGCCTCGGCGGAGGTCGTGGTCTATATTTGTGCTGTGGAGACTTTGGTTGTGGGCGTGGCCGGCGGAACCGGCAGCGGGAAGACGACGCTGACTCAGGCGCTGTTGGACAAGTGCGAGGGACCGCCGTCGGTGCTCTTCCACGACAACTACTACAAACGGCGCGACGAACTCACGTATGCGGAGCGCGAGAAGGTCAACTACGACGATCTCGACGCCTTCGACAACGACCTCTTCGTCGACCACCTCACTGCGCTGCGGAACTCCGAGGCGGTCGACAGTCCCGTCTACGACTTCTCGATCCACAACCGCAGCGATGAGACGACGCGAGTCGAGCCCGCATCCGTCATCATCGTCGAAGGCATCCTCATCTTCGCCGAACCGCGCATCTGCCGACTGCTCGACATCAAGCTCTTCGTCGACACCGATGCCGATGTGCGCCTGCTGCGCCGGATCAAACGCGATGTCGTCGACCGCGGGCGAACCCTGCAGTCGGTGGAGGACCAATATCTGGGCACGGTCAAGCCGATGCACGAGCTTTACGTCGAGCCGTCGAAGCGCAATGCCGACCTCATCATCCCCGACGGCGGCCACAACATCGTCGCCATGGACATGATCCTCAACCGCATCCAGCGCGGAGTCGGCTGAGCTGGGAACAGTTCCTGACCTGCGCGAACGGTCTTCTTCGGGGGCGGCTGCGAAGTCGTGTCAGTGCCGCTGGGTACCGTCTTGATATGGACGTCGACCCCGCACGGGAACCAGCGCCGGTTCCGGATCCGCTGACCGAGATCACTCGGATCGGTGACTTCCTGCGCGCACTCGACCCGGGCGACACCGAGGCCGAGACGCTGGAGCGGATCACAGCGCTCGAAGAACTCAAGTCTGCTGTCGTCGCCGCACAGGCGAAAGAGGCAGTGGCTTTCGAGACGCTGCGCACCGAGCGGGACCGACTCAACCGGGTGCCCGCGCTCGACTGCGGAAAACGCGCCGGTGACGAGGTCGGGCTGGCGAAGAAGGTCGCGCCCGGATCGGGCCGGAAGTTCCTCAGCACTGCCCGCTCGATCGTCACGGGCATGCCCAATACCTTCAAAGCCCTGGCCGACGGGGAGATCTCCGAGGACAAGGCGCGCATCATGGTCGATGAGACCGCGGTCCTCGTCGCTGCCGATCGGCGCACGGTCGATATGCGGATGAAGCGGAGTCTGGGGCCGTCCGGGCTGCGGAGCCTGCGCGCCGAAGTGCGTGCGCTCAGTGCGGAGATGGACGCCGAGGCGGCCGCGAAGAGGGCAGCGAAAGCGAAGTCCAATCGTCGAGTGAACATGACCGTGATCGATGACGGGATGGCCAGGATCTCCGCGATCCTGCCGCTGACGCAGGCCGTCGCCGCCTATGAGAGCCTCCGGGCCGGCGCTGAGACCATCACTGCTGCCGGTGATGCCGGCGGACGGAACCGCCAGCAGGTCATCGCCGATACGTTCGTCGAACGGCTGAGCGGGCAGGCGAGTGCAACGGCGGTGCCTGCGGAGATCCATCTGCTCGTCGACACCGAATCTCTGCTCTCCGACGGACTCGTTCCGGCCTGGCTTCCAGGGTACGGTCCGCTGCCGGCGAAGACGGCCCGAGAGTTCATCGCCGCGAACGAAGCGCAGATGTTCATCAGCCGGATCTTCACCCGCCCCGAGGATGGGCAGCTGGTGGGAATGGATGCGAAGAGCCGGGAGTTCACCGGCCGACTGCGGCAGATGATCACCTTCCGTGACGATGTCTGCCGGGCCCCGTGGTGCGACGCCCCGATCCGACACGCCGACCACGCGCAGCCTGTCGCCGCAGGCGGAGAAACCACCTGGGAGAACGGCTCCGGGCTGTGTGCGTCCTGCAACTACGCGAAGGAACATCCCGGATGGACGCACCAGGCCACAGCGGACGGGCTGCGCGTCACCACGCCGAGTGGGCGTTCCTATGAGGTGGCCACGCCAGCGGTGGTCCGTCGCATACGGTTCCCGCGCCCCGCATCAGTGTCGGAACCGGGCGGTTCACCGCCGGGATCGGACTGGCAGCAGCTCTTCTCCCGAATCCTCGAACCGGATAGGGAGGAAGCCAGGAGAGCGGCGAGGGAAGACAGCAGGGCAACGGCCGCCGCCGAAGAGGTCGGCACAGACGAACCGCAAGCGGCGGCTCAGCCGGAAGAGCTGCCACCCCGGTACTGCACTCGTGCCGAGAAGATCGCCGACTGGCGCAGACGCAATGCGCACCGGCGCCCGTCCGCGAAGGACTGCGGAGGCAGCATGGTCGAGCATCAGTTGGTGCAGGTGGTTTTCGGGCCCGACTGAGCTGCGTGTCGGATCTGGAACATGGCGGCAACACCTGTCACAGAGATACTGCAGAGAATCGTAGTTATGGACAGGGCGGGTAGGAACGGACGCACACCTCTGACGACTGCGCGGGGGCGCAGTCTCAACCTTGTGGCGCGTGTGCTCCCATCAGGGGCGGTGGCCTGTTGGGTGATCACGATCTTCGTGCCGGTCCTCGACAGCGGAGGACCCGGCTCGATGCGGATCCGTGTGACGTCTCTCGGGTTCTCGCCGATCGACATGAATGACCTCGATGAGGTCTACCTCATGCTCTGGGTCGTCATTCTCACCGGCGCGTTCACTGCCTGGCTGCTGTCCGCATCGAAGTGGTGGTCGATCGCGGCCATCGTTCTGGGCACAGTGCTGGGACTGCGACTCCTGCAGATGGTCGCCGATCCGCCGATCATGATGTGGGACGGGCAGACGGCCGACGGCATGCCCACCGGCGGCATGGAAGTCGCCTATCCTGCGGCAGGCTTCGGCCTGTGGGTGCTGGGAAGCCTTCTGTTCGTCGCCGCCGGCATCTGTGGTCTGGTCGCAGCCGCCCAACAGGACCATTACCGTCGTGAACGGATCAAACGCTGCATGTCGAAGCGCCATGGTCCCGCCGCGTGAGTCTCGGCCCGGGCCGGTGAGAGTCCGCCGGATTTCAGACGGCCGACTGCTTCTGCGATTCGCCCAAGCACTGTCGTGGTCTGCGCTCTGCCTGTGGATCCTCATGCTGTGGGTTCCGGTGGCCGCCAGCCCTGAGGACATCTCCGAAGCGCCGCACCCGCCGCGCATCATCGTCACTGCTCTCGGCGGACCGCCGTTCGACCTCGAGGAGGCACGTGTGTCGATGGTCCTGGTCGCCGTCGGCGTTGTCGTATGTGCGGCTGCTTCATTCCTGATCAGCGGCCGGTCTCGGCCCGATTCGCACCCGTGGCCGGACGTCGTCGGGCGCCTGTGGTCGGTGGGAACTCTCATCCTCGGCGCCTGCGCCTTCCTCGTGTTGGCCGCCTCGTTGGCGAATCTGCCGACGATCATGTGGGACGCCGTCGACGATCGGGGGAGGCCGGTTTTCGGAATGGTCATCGCTCAACCGACGGTCGGTGCAGGGCTGTGGGCTATCGGGGGTCTCTGTCTTCTGGCCGCGGGAGTCTTCGGCCTCCTCGGCGGTCATCGTCGAAGCCGGGTCCGCAGCGATACCGCACACGTTCCCGATGCAACATCCCCCAGTCGCACGGAGCCCAGGGTCACCGCGTGGCCGCGCGGGAACCGAACCCATCGCCTCGCACAGCGGCTGCCGTGGGTCGCCGTCGCCGCCTGGGTGCTGATGATCTGGATCCCGATCTTCGACAGCGGCGATCACGGCGACGAACGCTTCATCGTCACGTCCCTCGGCAGCCTCGAGTTCCTGCCGACACTGCTGCTGGCATGGGCGGTCGTGCTCATCTGTGCCGCAACCGCCAGAGCGTTCAGCCCCTTTTCTCACTGGTCCTTCGTCGCTGGTCTCAGCGGCATCGGGCTCCTGATCATCGAGATCGTCCTCCTCGCACGCCCACCCCGTGAGCGAGTCTGGGTCACGGATTCCGCCGGCGAGGACCGCTCAGCCCTCATCGTCGCCGATCCGTCAGCAGGCCTCCTCCTCTGGACGCTCGGCGGCTGCGCACTCTTCGCAGCAGGAGTGTGTGGGTTCATCAGCGACCGCCGCCGGATCGAACGCACCACTCAGCAGAGGACACCGGGCGAGGCTGCAGAGAGGTCACGCCGACTGCGGCGCCTGGCACGGTTCCTTCCGCTCATCACGCTGACCGCCTGGGTCATCACCCTCTTCATACCCGTCATCGACAGCTTCAACGACAGCGGCCCGCGCATCATCATGACCTCGCTGGGGGGCTGGTCACTCGACTCCACCACTCCTCACGACACGTTCTACCTCGTCCTCTGGGCGCTGATCATCACCATCGCCGTCCTCGGTCTCTTCTTCCCCTCGGCTCGGTGGTGGGCCGCGGCGGCCAATGCTCATCGGAGCCCTCATCGTCGTCCTCCTCATCGGACTCGTCCTCGAGCCGCCGCTGTTGATGTGGGACGGTCAGCTGCCAGACGGCACTCCGACGGGCGGAATGGAGATCGGCTACCCCTCCGTCGGATATGGGCTGTGGCTCGTCGGAGCCGCCGCACTCATCTCAGCTGGGATCTGCGGGCTTCTCGCGCAGACCAAACGCCCCCGGCCAGCAGTCCAGAGACCACCAGTCGAGGGCGTTTGAGCACGGAACCGTTCCGGCATCACTTCACGGGTTCGAAGACTCCTGCGAAGAAGTCGCCGATCTCGGCATGTGCGTCCAACGGGAAGATGCCGGAGACGTACTGGTCGGGGCGGACCACGACGACGGCGCCGTCGCGGCTGATCTCACGGGCCTCGAAGATGTCCTCGTCCGGCAGGGTCGCGTAGATCTTCTCCACGTATTCGAGGTCGTAGGCGCCCACGTGCGGACGGAAGACCTTCGGCACATCGGGAAACGCGAACTCCTTGTGTTCCTGCTGGTAGATGGCGCTGAGCTCGACGAGGGCATCGGGATCCTCGCCCTCCCGGCGGAAGGCGACCAGGGGAGAAGCCGGATCCGATTCGAGCCACGCAGCCAGATCCGCCACCTTCGACTCACCGGCGGAACCGCCAGCGAAGCTGTCGACGACCGGAGCAGCCCGATCGGCGAAGACGTAGACCCGCCAGCGACCGTCGGCGCGGGCCTCGTGACCGAGGTGGATGAAGTTCGCATCGCAGCTGCGCTTGACCCGAGCCGACTTGAACCGCTTGCCGATCGGGAATCCGACCGCGAGCTCCTGATGCGTCGTCGGCGTCGTGATCATCGACTCCGTGTACTCGGTCATGAACCCGGCCGGGAACTCCGCAGTTTTGACGTAGAAGTCCTCGAGGTAGGTCTTGTCCGGCAGCTCCTCCTGCGGAGTCGCCATCAGCGTCGACCATTCCTTGTCGAAGTCGATGAGGTTCTTCGCCGCCACCTGACGCTCGGCCGAATAGGTGCGCAGCAGCTCCGTCGACGACCGGCCCGTGATCACCTGCCCGAGCTTCCACGCGATGTTGAAGCCGTCCTGCATGGACACGTTCATTCCCTGTCCGGCCTTCGCCGAATGCGTATGGCAGGCATCGCCGGTGATGAACACGCGCGGGCACTGCGAATCGGGCGCGGTCTCATCGGTGTCGTCGAAGGCGTCCGTGAGCCGGTGCCCGACCTCGTAGACCGAATGCCACGCCACTTTCTTCACATCAATGCTGTAGGGCGCGATGATCGCATTTGCCCGGGCGATGATGTCATCGATGCTCGTCTGCCGCACCTTGCGCGCATCGTCGGCCGGAACCTCACCGAGATCGACATACATCCGGAACAGATGCCCGCCCTCGCGGGGGATGTGGAGGATGTTGCCGTGCTTCGACGAGATCGCGCACTTCATCCGGATATCGGGGAAATCCGAGTTCGCGAGCACATCCATCACACCCCAGGCATGATTGGCCTGGTCACCGCTCATCGTCCGCCCGATCGACGACCGGACCTTCGACCTGGCCCCATCGCAGCCGACGACGTAGCCGGCGCGGATGGTCCGTTCTTCCCCGGCGCGCTCGCCCGCGGTGTAGCGGACACTCACCGACACCGGATGGTCCTTCGCCGAGGCGGCCGTGCCGTCCGCGTCGACCGTGAGGTCGACGAATTCGATCCCATAGTCGGGCGTGATCTTGCCGGGGGACTGGACGGCGAACTGGGCGAAGTAGTCGAGCACGCGCGCCTGGTTGACGATGAGGTGCGGGAACTCGCTGATCCCATGCTCGTCATCCTTGGGCCGACCGGTGCGGATGATGTGCTCGGGGTGCTCAGGATCCGGATTCCAGAACGCCATCTCCGTGATGTGGTAGCCCTCGCGCATGATCTCCTCGGCGAAGCCGAACGCCTGGAAGGTCTCGACGGAACGCGCCTGGATGCCGTCGGCCTGACCGATGACCAGCCGGGAATCGCGCTTCTCGATCATCCGCGTGTTCACGTGCGGGTACTGCGACAGCTGAGCCGCGGCGATCATTCCCGCGGGACCGCTGCCGACGATGAGCACATCGACCTCATCGGGCAGCTCCTCGCTGCGCTCGATTCCGTACCCAGCGGCCTCTTCGATCCGCGGGTCCACGGACACGTAGCCGTTCTGATGGAAATGCATGTCACCCTCCGGTTGTCGACACGTCGTCGTGATATTCGAATGCTATCAGTTCATATACGATCAAGCGGAACTAGGGGGCGCTGATCGCCATCGTCGCTGATCATCCGCAGCGTCCCGATCGCGATGTCCGAACGCGCCCCCGTGCCTGCTCCCCGCAGTCCTCACTCGGCAGCGATCTCTGTGGCCTGGATTACTTGTTCTCGGGAACCGTATCATATACGATCTGTGGTGAAGCCAATCGAAATGAGGTGTGAGATCGATGTCGACTCCAGCAGGTGTTCCCGACCGTCCGGGCAAGATCATTGCCGTTCATGTGGCCTACGAATCCCGTGCAGCTCAGCGCGGTCGACGCCCCGCCCAGCCGTCCTACTTCCTGAAGGCCGCCAGTTCCGTCGCCGCCTCCGGTCAGACCATCGAACGTCCTGCCGGCACCTCGCTGCTCGCCTTCGAAGGTGAGATCGCCATCGTCATCGGCACCCTCGCCCGCAACGTCACCGAGGCCGATGCGTGGTCCCATGTGGCCGGCGTGACCGCGGCCAACGACTTCGGCCTCTACGACATGAAGATCCCCGACAAGGGATCGAACGTGCGCTCGAAGAGCCGCGACGGCTACACCCCGCTGGGACCCGAACTCATCCCCGCCGCCGAGGCGGCCCCCGACTCCCTGCGCATCCGCACCTGGGTCAACGGCGACGTCGTCCAGGACGACGGCACCCGCGCCGACCAGCTCATCTTCACCCTCCCGCGCATCGTCGCGGACCTCAGCCAGCACCTCACTCTCGAGCCCGGTGACGTCATCCTCACCGGCACCCCGGTCGGATCCTCGGTCGTCGACCCAGGCGACACGGTCGAGGTCGAGGTCACGGCCGCCGCGGCGAACGGTGGGCAGCTGAGTTCCGGACGACTGACCACGACCGTCGTCGACGGCCCCAGCAGTTTCGATGAGAACCTCGGCAGCGTTCCGGCCGTGGATGAAGCGCTCACTGTCGACGCCTGGGGCTCACGCGAAGCCGCCGGACTCGCCCCGGAGGACGGCGCCGCCGACACAGCATCGAAGGCACTCGGCGATGACCTCATCGCCAAACTCACCGACGCTCCGACCGCGGGACTGTCGGCTCAGCTGCGCGCCCGCGGACTCAACAACGTCGTCATCGAAGGCGTCGCCCCGCTTAAGCCCGGCAGCAAGATCGTCGGCACCGCGAAGACGCTGCGCTTCGTGCCCAACCGCGAAGACCTCTTCACATCCCACGGCGGCGGCTTCAACGCCCAGAAGCAGGCATTCGACTCGATCCGCCCCGGCGAGGTCGTCGTCATCGAAGCCCGCGGCGAATCCGGTTCGGGCACCCTCGGCGACATCCTCGCTCTCCGCGCGAAATCACTCGGCGCCACCGGCGTCATCACCGACGGGGGAGTCCGCGACTCCGCCGAGGTGGCCGAGATCCTGCCCGTGTTCGCCACCGCGAAGAACCCGGCCGTGCTCGGCCGCAAGCACGTGCCATGGGAGTCGGACGTGGCTGTGGCCTGCGGAAACGCCACCGTCCTGCCCGGAGACGTCATCGTCGCCGACGACGACGGTGCCATCGTCATCCCTCGTGATCTCGTCGAGGAAGTCGTCGACGCGGCACTGGCCAAGGAGGTCGAGGACGGCTGGGTGGCCGAACAGGTCGCGGCCGGCAACCCGATCGAAGGACTCTTCCCGCCGAAGGGCGAATGGAAGGCGAAATTCGACGAGTGGAAGGCCTCGCAGTGAAGACCGAACAGGCAGGGGCAGGCGGCCCTTCCCTGAGCAAGGCCGAGACCGCCTACCGATGGATCCGCGAACGCGTCGCTGACCAGACCTATCAGCCTGGGCACAAACTCGTGCTCGCGCAGATCGCCCTCGAACTCGACACCTCCGTGGTGCCGGTGCGCGAAGCCATCCGCCGGTTGGAAGCCGATGGTTTCGTGACCTTCGAACGCAACGTCGGCGCCCGCGTCGCCATGGTCGATCCGGGCTCCTACACCCAGTCGATGGAAACGGTCGCGATCCTCGAGGCCGCGGCCGTCGCCCAAGCCCAGGGCCACCTCGGCGCCGATGATCTCGATGCTGCGGAGAAGATCAACGATCGGATGCGCGCCCTGCTCGATGATTTCGAACCGGCCGAATTCACCAGACTCAACCACGAGTTCCACGAAACCCTCTACCGACGCTGCCCGAACGAGCGGCTGTGCACCCTCGTCGAACTCGAATGGGACCGGCTCAACCACCTGCGGGACTCGACGTTCTCCTTCGTTCCCGAACGGGCATTGGAATCGGTGGAAGAGCACTCACGCATCGTCGCCCTCATTCGGGTCCGCGCCTCGGCGCAGGAGATCGAACGGGCCGTGCGCGAGCACCGCTCGGCCACCCTGCGCAGCTTCCAGAACTCCCAGACGCCCATAGCCGCCACCCCGAACGTGCACACAGATTCACGAAAGGACAAGTCATGACACAGTCCACAACCCCACCGGCCGGAATTCCGGAGAAGATCCGCCACTACATCGGCGGGCAGTTCGTCGACTCCATCGACGGAGACGAATTCGACGTCCTCAACCCCGTGACGAACGAACCCTATATCAAGGCCGCCTCGGGCAAGAAGGCCGATATCGAAGCCGCCGTCGCCGCGGCGAAGCAGGCCTTCGACGAAGGCCCGTGGCCGACGATGCTGCCGCGTGAACGCGCCCGGGTGCTCAACAAGATCGCCGATATCGTCGAATCCCGCAAGGACGAACTCGCTGCCATGGAGTCCTTCGACTCCGGTCTGCCGATCACCCAGGCCAAGGGACAGGCGGCGCGCGCGGCAGAGAATTTCCGCTTCTTCGCCGACCTCATCGTCGCCCAGGTCGATGATGCCTTCAAGGTCCCCGGCCGTCAGGCGAACTACGTCAACCGCAAACCGATCGGCGTGGCCGGACTCATCACCCCGTGGAACACCCCGTTCATGCTCGAGTCCTGGAAGCTCGGCCCGGCGATCGCCACGGGCAACACCGTTGTGCTCAAGCCAGCCGAGTTCACCCCGCTGTCAGCCTCGCTGTGGCCGGGCATCTTCGAAGAGGCCGGACTGCCCACCGGTGTGTTCAACATGGTCAACGGCTTCGGCGAAGAGGGCTTCGCCGGCGATTCGCTCGTCAAACACCCGGACGTTCCGCTCATCTCGTTCACCGGCGAGTCGAAGACCGGGCAGACGATCTTCGCTAACGCCGCCCCCTGGCTCAAAGGCCTGTCGATGGAGCTCGGCGGCAAGTCCCCGGCCGTGGTCTTCGCCGATGCGGATCTCGAGGCGGCCGTCAACGCCACGATCTTCGGCTCCTTCTCCCTCAACGGGGAACGCTGCACCGCCGGTTCGCGCATCCTCGTCGAGGATTCGATCTACGACGAATTCGTCGAACGCTACGCTGCCCAGGCGGGGCGCGTGAAGGTCGGTCTGCCCTCGGATCCCACCACCGAGGTGGCTGCGCTCGTCCATCCCGAGCACTATGAGAAGGTCATGTCCTACGTCGAGGTCGGCAAGACCGAGGCCCGCCTTGTCGCCGGCGGCGGACGCCCCGAGGGCTTCGAGACCGGCAATTTCGTCCAGCCGACCGTGTTCGCAGACGTGAAGCCCGACGCCCGGATCTTCCAGGAGGAGATCTTCGGACCCGTCGTCGCCATCACCCCGTTCTCCTCCGACGAGGAGGCCCTGGAGTTGGCGAACAACACGAAGTACGGTCTGGCCGCCTATATCTGGACCTCGGATCTCAAACGCGCCCACAACTTCTCCCAGGCCGTGGAGTCGGGCATGGTGTGGCTGAACTCGAACAACGTCCGCGACCTGCGTACCCCCTTCGGCGGAGTCAAGGCCTCGGGACTCGGCCACGAAGGCGGCTACCGGTCGATCGACTTCTACACGGAACAGCAGTCCGTGCACATCAACCTCGGCGAGGTCCACAATCCCGTCTTCGGAAAGCAATGAGGCAGCCATGACCAAACGCACCGATATGACCCGGACCTCGGCCGGCTATTTCGTCAGCCAGGAGACGGGCATCGCCACCGACAATCCGATCACGACTCCGCAGGCGAGCCCGCCGGACATTCTGCGGTGTGCGTATATGGAGCTCGTCGTCACCGACCTCGCCGCGTCACGTGAGTTCTACGTCGACGTGCTCGGACTCTACGTCACCGAAGAGGACGAGAACACGCTGTACCTGCGGTCGACGGAGGAGTTCATCCACCACAACCTCGTCCTGCGCAAGGGTGAGGTCGCCGCAGTGGCCGCGTTCTCCTACCGGGTGCGCAGCCCCGAAGAGCTCGACAAGGCCGTGGCGTTCTACACCGAACTCGGCTGCGATGTCCGTCGCAACCCCGAGGGCTTCGTCAAAGGCGTGGGCGATTCCGTGCGTGTCGTCGATCCGCTCGGCTTCCCGTACGAGTTCTTCTACCAGTCCGATCATGTCGAACGCATGTCGTGGCGCTACGACCTGCACATCCCCGGCGAGCTCGTCCGCCTCGACCACTTCAACCAGGTCACCCCGGACGTGCCGCGCGCGGTGAAGTACATGCAGGACCTCGGCTTCCGCGTCACGGAGGACATCCAGGATGAGGAAGGCACCGTCTACGCCGCGTGGATGCGCCGCAAACCGACCGTCCATGACACGGCCATGACCGGCGGCGACGGACCGCGCATGCACCATGTCTGCTTCGCCACGCATGAGAAGCACAACATCCTCGCCATCTGCGACAAGCTCGGTGCGATGCGCCGGTCCGACTCGATCGAACGCGGTCCCGGCCGTCATGGAGTCTCGAACGCGTTCTACCTCTACCTGCGCGATCCCGACGGCCACCGCGTCGAGGTCTATACCCAGGACTACTACACCGGCGATCCGGACAACCCGGTCATCACCTGGGACGTCCACGACAATCAGCGTCGCGACTGGTGGGGCAATCCGGTCGTCCCATCCTGGTACACGGATGCCTCGCTCGTCCTCGACCTCGACGGCAACCCGCAGCCCGTGCATGCTCGCACCGATGATTCGGAGATGGCCGTGACGATCGGCGCCGACGGGTTCTCCTACACCCGCGCCGATGAGACTGAGTGCAAGCTGGGCAACCAGCTCTGAAAGGAATCCACATGCTCGATGAGGCAACGATCGCGGCCATCGCCGACGATCTCGCTCAGGCGGAGCGGACAGGCAAGAAGATCGGTCTGCTCACCGCGAAGTATCCGGACATGACGGTCGAGGACTCCTATGCGGTGCAGAACGAATGGCGCCGCCGTGGTGAAGCTGCCGGCCGTCGGCTCTATGGTCACAAGATCGGGCTGACCTCGAAGCCGATGCAGCAGGCCACCGGGATCACCGAACCCGACTACGGCGCGATCTTCGCCGACCAGGTCTATGACACCGGGTCCGTGATCGACCATTCGCAGTATTCGGGCGTGCGCATCGAGGTCGAACTCGCTTTCGTCCTGCGTGAGGAACTGCGCGGACCCGATGTCAGCCTCTTCGACGTGCTGCGAGCAACCGAATACGTCGTCCCCGCACTCGAGGTCCTGTCCTCGCGCATCGAGATGGAGGGACGCACCATCGTCGACACCATCTCGGACAATGCGGCGCTGGGTGCGATGGTCCTCGGCGGCCGACCGGTCGCTGTCGATGCCGTCGACCTGCGTCGGGTGAACGCTCTGCTCTACCGCAATGAGACGATCGAGGACTCCGGAGTCGCTGCCGCCGTGCTCGACCATCCGGCTCGCGGAATCGTGTGGTTGGCGAACAAACTCGCCGAACACGGAGATGTGCTCCGCGCCGGAGAGACCGTGCTCGCCGGATCGTTCACCCGCCCCATGTGGGTGTATCCCGGCGACACCGTCCACGCCGACTACGGAGAGCTGGGAGTCATCACATGCCGTTTCGAGTAGAGCTTCCGCAGACCTTCGCCGACCGTGTGGCCGGCCTCGGCGACGGCGAGCACCTGGCCGGGATGTGGGTGTGCTCGGGTTCGCCCGTGGCCGCCGAGATCGCCGCTGCCTCGGGAATGCAGTGGGTGCTCATCGACGCCGAGCATTCCCCGATCGGACTCGAGACGACGACGAGTCTGCTGCGTGCGATGAACGGCTATCCGGCGACCCCTGTCGTGCGGGTGCCGGTCAACGACACGGTGCTCATCAAGCAGTACCTCGACCTCGGCGCGCAGAATCTGCTCGTGCCGATGGTCGATACGAAATCCGACGCCGAGGCGGCTGTGGCGGCCGTCCATTATCCGCCGAAGGGTGTGCGCGGGGTCGGTTCGGCCCTGGCCAGGGCCTCCCGGTGGAATGCCGTGGACGGGTACCTGGGTCGTGCCGATGAGTTCGTGTCCCTGACCGTGCAGATCGAATCGGCGACCGCGGTGGACAACGCCGCCGAGATCGCCGCGGTCGACGGAATCGACCAGATCTTCGTCGGACCCTCCGACCTGGCCGCATCGATGGGACTGCTCGGCCAGCAGACCCATCCGGATGTCACCGAGGCGGTGACGCAGACGTTCGAGGCGGTGAAGGCCGCCGGCAAACCCGTCGGAGTCAATGCATTCGACCCCGACCAGGCACGGAAGTACCTGGAGGCCGGAGCGTCCTTCGTCCTCGTCGGTGCCGATGTCGGCCTGATGATGAACGGCGCCCGCGCCTGGGCCGAGACCTGGGTTCAGGGCTGAGCACACCTCACCCCCGACCGCGCGTCTGCGGTTGGGGGTGAGGTGTATTCATAGGGTGTTTCACTCCTTGTCACGGCGGCTGCCGGAGATCAGCAGGATCGTTGAGCCGAGTCCGAGGAGGACGATTCCCAGGCCAATGAGCATGCCGTTGCCTGTCGTGCCTGTGCGGGGCAGTTCACCGGATGGTGCCGGGGCCGCCGGAGTCTCGGGCGCCACGGGAGTTTCGGCGACCGGTTCGGCCGGTGGGGACTCGGGCTTCTCCGGGGTTTCGGGAGCCTCGGGCTGTTCCGGCTGTTCCGGCTGTTCCGGGGGAGACGGCGGTGTACTCGGTTCCTCGGGCGGGCTGCTCGGCCTCTCCTCAGGCAGACGGTGCACGGTCTCCGCGGGAACGCCCCAGTCGCTCGTCCACGCCTTGTTGACGTCGCTGCCCTCGATCGTCGTGACATAGGTGACCCAGCCGACAGGCATATCGATCGGCTCGGTGTCGATCTCGACGCGGCCCTTCTCATCAGCGTTGACGGTGAAGTCCTGCACGGACAATTCGGTGCCGTCGGGCTCCTCCGACTGCTTGGGTTCCGTCTCCACGTGGTAGGCGGTGATGGTGAGCACGGCTTCGGAACCCGGTCGCAGACCGGTCACCGCCACCTCGTCGTGGGTTGATGTCCCCTCGAGCACCGCCTCGGTGTCGGCTGTCGGAGTCCACGGGACGAATCCGGTCTCGCGGGGTTGGCCGTGGATTCCCTTCCATTCCTTCGTCGCCTTGTCTCCGGCGATCGTCTCGGTGAAGTACAGCCAACCGCGGAAGTCCTCGGGCACGGTGACCTCGTCGGACGTGTGGGTGCCGTTGCCGACGTTCTTCGAGGTCACGGATCCGATTTCGCGAGCGTCATCGTTCTTGATGCCCTGTCTCGGTGCCGTCGCGGTCTGCCACAGGGTGTGTTCGACGGTGACTGCGTGGTCGCCGATGAGGCCGGAGACGGTGAATTCGTCGGTGACCGTCTCACCCGGTGTCGGTGTCTGGTCGGAGATCTCCGTGGTCACCTTCGGCTGGGAACTCAGTTCCAGTGACGCCTTGTCCGTGACTGAATCGGGGGTGTCCGGGGTGATGACTCGCTGTACCCGCGTGCCGGACGTCGGTTCGAAGACGCGCACGGTCTGCGGGGCGACCTTCGCCGAGGCGGTCACGGACAGAATGCCGGGGGCGCTCGCCTGCAGTGTCATGGCCACGGGTTCCTTCCCAGTGGTCAAGGTCGTCGGGGCTTTCGTCGTGCCGGTGGACTTGAGGGTGACGGGAACGTCGGGGACCTGTGCACCTGAGGCGCTGAGCAGGGAGACCGTCAGCGTCGCCTCATCGGTGGGAGTGCCGAGGACCTTCGGCTTGTCAGTTTTGTCGGAGGCCCAGGAGTCAGGAGAAGAAGCGGACTCCGGGGCGGCATAGGGTTCGAGCACGGGCATGCGCATGACCGGCTCGAGGCTGATGTCGAGGGTGTAGGGGCCCGCCAACTTCTTCGCCTCGGCGAGGATCGTCGAGTGCTTCTTCGCGGCACCGGAGAACTTCTTACCGAGATCGGCCGGCTTCTGTGGCGGCACCTTGTGATCGTGGGGGAGTGCCTTGTCGAGGCGGGCCATCGCGCTCAACGCGGCCTGCACATCTTTCGACGTCGAGCCGGCATATTCGTGCAGTGCCCACGCTGTGCGAGCCGAGGTGACCGTGTCGGCCTTCGCATTCTTGAAGTTCTTCGGCAGCGGAGACTTCTTCCCCGCATCGATGCAGTATGCGGAGGTGTCAGGGAAGGTCCGGTAGGAGCCGTACCAGGTCTTGCCCTGTTTCGCATGGTGCCAGATGCCCGGTCCGTATGCGTTGGGTGCGGTGTGCACCGGAACCTCGCCGAGGCCGACCGGCGGTCCCGCGGCCATGGCCGGTCCCAGCCCGATGAGTGAAGCGATTGTGAGGACGGTGAGCAGCAGCGCGGTGCGCAGCGATGCGAATCTGAGAGTAGTCATGGACCGATTCGACACGGGGAGCCTCTTGTCGCACTAGGGGAGGTTCGAGGGGCTGTGGATACTGCTTTGAGCATCCACAGGATGTGACGTGCGAGTGGGCGAGGTGCTGGTCGATGGAGGGAGGGGAGTAGCCCTGGGGATTGACGGCAGCGCCGGGCGCGTGTGGTGGGCGATGCCGACCGTCGGACGACGGTCGAATGGCCCGTGGAGCTTTCACTGTCGTCTGGTTCCTCCGCCGACATCGAGTCGACGAAACTGCGCCCGTCCACAGTCGAAAATGGTTGAGTGGGGCGTGAGACGTTGTTTGAAGAACGTGGCAGTCGGCTGAAGTGTTGCCGGACGGATACACGACGAGGCCTACTGTGGAGGGCTTCGACTCTAGACTGAGGTGAGCGGAATTTCCCCCATTGCAGAAGGACAGACTATGTCGGCACAGAACGGTCCCGGTTCCCAGAGACCGCAGCCGCCCCAAGTGCAGGGCCCACCGAACCCGAACATGCCCCCTGCGCAGGGACAGATGCCGCAGCAACCGGGCCAGGCCGCTCGGCAGCAGCCGCGTCGTCCGCAGCAGGGTCAGCCGCAGAATCATGATCGGTTCCGGCCTCGGCCGGAGGGATCGCAACAGCCGCGGCCGCAGCAGCCGCCCATGCAGGGACAGCCGATGTCGGCACCCGGCCGACCCATGCAGCCTCAGATGCAGCCGGTTCCCGGCCAGCCCATGCCTGGCCAACCCATGCCTGGCCAGCCGGTGATGTATGCGCCCCCGCCTGCGCAGGCACGCGTCTATGCTCAGCCGCGGTTTGCCCCGACGGTGACCCAGGAGATGCGGAACCGCGCGGGGATGCAGGCACCCCAACAGGTCGTCACCGACACCCCCTGGACCGGCGCAGTGCGGAAGACACAACCGGAGACCGAACCCGACTCGACCGGAAACATCGTCCGGCTCGTCGCCGCGATCCTTGTGCTCGTCGGGCTTGTCATCGGACTGGCACTACTTGCCCTGCTCGGCGGACTGAGCTTCGGCGTCCGCCTCTTCGGTCTCATCGGACTCGCAGCGATACCTCTTCTCGGCATCATCGCCTATGTGCTCTGGCTCGATCGCTGGAGGCCCCAGCCGAAACTGCTCTTGGGCATCTGCCTGCTCTGGGGTGCCGTCGCCTCGGTCATCCTCACCCTCGGCTTCTCACTCGTCGGGGACATCGCGCTCTATATGATCGGCATCAATGGGGTGCCCGACGTCATCGGTGCAGTCATCCAGGCTCCGATCCTCGAGGAATCGACGAAGACCGTCCTCCTCCTCGTCATCGTCCTTGCCGCCCGACGCTATTTCGAAGGGCCCCTCGACGGGCTCGTCTACGGTTCGCTCATCGGTGCGGGCTTCGCCTTCACCGAGAACATCCTCTACCTCGGTCAGGGTTGGAACGACGGCGAGCTTCCGGGACTGGCAGTGACATTTGCCATGCGCTGCCTCGGATCGCCGCTGCTCCACACGGCGTTCTCAACTTGCGCTGGTGTGTCGATCGGCCTCGCCGCCCGCAAATGGCCGTGGTGGTCACTCATCCTCATGTGGCTGCCCGGACTTGCGCTCGGCATGATCCTGCACGGCTTCTGGAACGCCTCGATGACGTTCCTTGGTGTCCTCGGCCAAGCAACCCGCGACGTGATGGGCGGAATGCTCCCGCAGATCATCGGCCTCATCGTCCTCAGCGCCATCCTCTCCGCCGCCTGGGTCGCGCTCGGCCTCATCCTGCGCCGCAGCGAACGCATGCACACTCAGAACATGCTCGGCGACTATGCGAACACCGGTTGGCTCACCCACGCCGAGGTCGACATGCTCGGCACCTGGAAGGGCCGGAAGAACGGACGCGACTGGGCGAAGTCATTCCCCGGCGGCAAGGAGGAGATGAAGACCATGATCCGCACCTCCGGCAAACTGTCGACGACGCGGATGCGCGTGCTCGCCGGAATCGGCGGAGAACAGGAACGCAAGATCGAACGGGCCGAACTCCAGCAGTTCGCCGACGCTCGCGAACGTCTGCTCGCGGCCTCCAAACAGACCGCTCCCCAACAGTCGATGCGGTAAGTTCCAGCGGTGACGATCTTCGACATCCTCCTCATCGTCCTCGGTATCGGGGCGCTCTTCGCCGGGTTCCGCCAGGGCATCATCACCGCCCTCGGAACCGCGGCCGGCTTCATCGTCGGCTGGATCCTCGGGCGCCTGCTCTCCCCGCTCGTCGAATCGCTGAGCACCGGCACTGATGTCATGGACAACCAAGGCGTACTCATGCTGCTGGCCTCGATGCCGTTGGTCCTCAGCGTGCTCTTCGCCTTCGCCGGCAGCGGCATCGGGGCGTGGATCAAGCACAATATGGACTCCGACCTCGGCCAGGGCATCGACGCCGTCGGCGGCACCATCACCGCCGGAATCGTCTATGTCCTCGTCATCTGGCTCGCCGCAGGATTCATCCGCACCACCCCGCTCGTCGAACCCAATCGCTGGGTCGCCGACTCCTCCGTCATCGCCGCGATCGACCGCACCATACCCTACTCCTCACAGAACGCCCTGGGCGGACTGGCGAAGGGACTGAGCACCTCCGGGTTCCCCCAGGTGTTCTCGGGACAGCCGGAACAGATCCGCGGAGTCGGAGAACCCGACGGAGGCATGGTCGAGGTCGGTCGCAGCGTCGAGGACTCTGTCGTCAAGATCACGACGACGGCCACCAGCTGCGCCACCGGTTCGGAAGGCTCCGGCTTCGTCTACGAGGACGGACTCGTCGCCACCAACGCCCACGTCGTGGCCGGATCCACGGAGTTGGCCGTACAGGTCGGCGGCAAGGGCAGGCCCTACCGCGCCGAGGTGGTCGAATTCGACGCCGAAGCCGATGTGGCCGTGCTCCGGGTCCAGGGTCTCGACGCTCCCGCCCTCGACTTCGGCAACGGGCTCGGACCGGGCGACGACTCCGTCGTCGTCGGATTCCCGGCGAACGGTCCCTATACGATCTCACCGACTCGAGTACGAGAGAAGATCAACGCCCGCGGACTCGACATCTACGACTCGCAGTCGGTCGTCCGGGAAGTCTATGCCCTGCGCGGAATCGTCAGGGAAGGCAACTCGGGAGGCCCGCTCATCGACGCCGACGGAAACGTCGTCGGCATGGTCTTCGCCCGCTCCGCCACCGATGACGAAACCGGCTACGCCCTCACTCGAGCCGAGATCGCCGACGTACTCGACGCCGGTGCCGCCGAGCGCACACCGCAGCCGACCGGTCAGTGCACGAACTGACCTCGACTACTTGAGGTCGAGTCCGGCGAGGACGGCGCGGTGGTCGCTCGATCCGCGTTCGAGCACCTCGTCGGAGGTGGCGTCGAAACCACGGTAGAGAACATGGTCGAGCCGGGTGACGGGGAACTGGGAGGGCCAGGTGAAGCCGAAACCGCCTCGGGCCGCTTCCCGGGTATCCTCCAGCGGCGGCACCAAGGTCTCCATATTGTTGTCCGTCGTCGCCGTGTTGAAGTCGCCGGCGACGACGACATGTTCGGCACCATCGGTCTCCACCGTCGTGGCCAGGCGGCGCAGAGCGGCATTGCGCATCGATTCGTGGCCGGGGCGCACCGAAGGCATATGCACGGCGTAGAAGCGGATGTCACCGTGATCGGTCGAGATCGTGGTCGCGAACGCGCGCGGCCACTGCAGGCCGAGGTCGACCTCCTCGGGCTCCGACATCGGCCACTTCGACCACACGCCGATGGTGTCGACGACCTGCGAATGCTCGAACGAGGAGTCGAGCTCCTTGTGGATGATCTTGCCGGACAGGGATTCGAGTTCCTGGATCGTGACGATGTCCGGATCACGGTCGACGATGTTCTGCGCGGCAGCCGTGGGCTGCGGCATCCTCGCCCCCACATTGTGGGTGGCCACCGTCAGGTCCGGGTCACCGGAATCCTCGTTCGGCAGCAGGGCAGGTCCGAACATTCCCGTCCACACGAGAGCGGGCACGAGGAATCCGATGGCCGAGAGCCACGAGAAGCGGATGACGAACATGAGCAGCACGAGCGCGAGGAAGATTCCCGTCCACGGCAGCACCGATTCGAGGATGAGCGCGATGCCCATCCGCGTCGGCAGCAGATCGTGGAGAAGCAGGAATGCCGCATAGAGGATCCCGAAGATCAATGCGGTGATGCCCTTCGCGGGGCTGTGCCTTCTGCGCGGTGAGGAATATGCCTGGTTCATCGATCAACGATCTTAACCGGGAAGTCTGGCCCCACGCTGGAAGCGACTTGCGACGCGGCTCACAGCCGCGCGACGTCAGCGACGCGCAGTCGCGCTCCACACCGTCACATCGGGGTGGGTGTCGTAGCGATACCCCGAACCCCTCATCGTGCGCACCACTGAGGCATATTCGCCGAGGCGGCGCCGCAGTCGGCGGATGTGGACGTCCACGGTGCGTTCGTCGGGAACTTCATCGCCGGACCATACCGCGGTGATGAGGTCCTCACGGGGCAGGGTCTCATCGGCATGGGAGACGAGGGTGGCGAGCAGGTCGAATTCCTTCGTGGTGACATCGACGAGGTCGCCGTCGATGCGGACCTCGCGGCGGGGGATGTCGATGCGCAGACGTTCGCCGGTGGCCTGGGTGTAGGCGTCGCCGGCCCGTCCGCCGAAACCGCGAGGTGCGGGAGCCGCCGGAGCGGCCTCCTCGCGCAGGGCCGGCGGGTGGATGCGGTTTGGAATGCGCGAACGCACGGGGCCGTGTGTCGCCGCCGGTGCACCGGTCGCGGCGGGGGAGCCGTTGGCCACGGCTCGCACGGCGTCGATATCGCTGCCGCGGCCTTCCGGTGCCAAGGCGATGACGGCCTGGGTCTCGGCCTGGCTGGCGAGTTCCTTGGCGTAGGCCTGCAGCTCAGCGGCGATTGCGGAGAGGTTCGTGCCGTCGGCCGCGGCCTTGGTCTCATCGAGTCCGATGTAGACGATGATTCCGCGGGCGGCCTTCGGTGACGGGACGACACCGGCGGGTCCGTAGGTGTGCGGTGGGTTCTGTGGGTCGACTGCGCTCAACCTGGCTCCTGCACGTCGAGTGGCCACTGCACTGCGGGGGTGGACGTAGGCGGGTTCTGGATTCGGCATTGCTGTCCTTTGCTTTCGACCATGAGGTCGATATGACTGGAGGAGTCCGCTGCTTGAGTGAACTCGTTCGAGGCCGGACAGCGGGAGTACGATCACCGACCACGAACGCAGGGCATACACATATGTGCGCCCGGCATTCGCATCTGATGGATCGTCGAAGTCATGACTTCATTATTTGTCACATAACTTCGGCCGCGCAAAGGAAAACCCGAAAATGAGACGACTGTGACGAAATATGACGCCACAGTCGCCGCGGATGGCGACCGAAATCGTCATCCGCGGGTGCCGTCAGTCGACGATTCCGTACATCCGGTCCCCGGCGTCGCCGAGTCCGGGCACGATGTAGCCCTTCTCGTTGAGCTTCTCATCCAGTGCCGCCGTGTACACCTTCACCTCGGCGGAATCGCTGTAGTCGCGTTCGATGCGCTGGACGCCCTCGGGGGCGGAGACGAGGCACACGGCGGTGACGTCGCGAGCTCCGCGAGCGAGCAGGAAGTCGATGGCCATGGCCAGGGTGCCGCCGGTGGCGAGCATCGGATCGACGACGAAGATCTGCCTGCCGGTGAGATCATCGGGCAGGCGATCGGCATAGGCGCTGGGCTCGAAGGTCGTCTCGTCGCGGACCATTCCGAGGAATCCCACCTCGGCGGTGGGGAGGATGCGCAGCATTCCGTCGAGCATGCCGAGCCCGGCGCGCAGGATCGGGACCACGACGGGGCGGGGTTCGGCGATGCGGGTGCCGATGGTCGTCGTCACCGGAGTCGAAATCTCCTTGTCCTCGACGGACACCGATCGCGTCGCCTCATAGGCCAGCAGCATGACGAGCTCTTCGGTGAGCTGTCGGAAGCGAGCGGAATCCGTGTTCACATCGCGCAGAGCGGTGAGTTTGTGGGCGATGAGCGGGTGGTCGGCTACGTGAAGATGCATACCTCAAATGGTACGGGAGAAGTTCGGGTCCCCGGCAGTGGTCAACGCGGGGCGAAGCGTTCACAATGGAGGCATGTCGTACTTCACTGAGATCCTGGCCGATTCCGGCGATGGCTTCCGTGCCCTCGATGTCGACGTCCGTGACGCGAACGACCTCGACGACCTCGTCGATATGATGCGTTCGGCAGCCGGCGATGACGGAGAGGCCGTGGCCGTCATCGAACACGAAGACGAATGGTTCGGGCTTGTGCGCCTGTGCCGGAACAACGAAGTCAAGGTCTTCCTCTCCGATCTCGCTGCGGCCGAAGCGAGCCCGTTCGCGGAGATCTTCGCCGACTTCCTCGACTCCCGGCCCGACGCCTATGACGCCGAACCCGAAGAGGACTTCGGCGCCGAGGAGGACGAGACCGCTGTCGACGAGGAGGACGACGAAGACGAGGTCGAAATGCTCGAGTTCGACGCCGATGCCGAATGGGGCGGAGACGCCGACATCTACTCCGACCGCGGAGTTCCGGCCGCCACCCTGATCGACCAGGTCGAAAGCTATCGATCCGACCCGGCCCGGGTCGTCGCCCATGTCGGTGAGACCGTCGGCTTCGCCGATCAGCTCGAGGCCGCACGCTGACCGCTGCGTCCGTGACCCGGTTCGACGAATGGATGGCGCATGCCCTCGCCGAGGCGGCGCTGGCGCCGGCTCATGACGACGTTCCCGTCGGGGCTGTGGTCATCGACAGTGACGGAGTGATCATCGGGCGCGGTCACAATCGACGCGAGGTCGATGCCGACCCGCTCGGCCACGCGGAACTCATGGCGATCTCAGCCGCCGCCTCGGCGAGGGGCGAGTGGCGCCTGGACGGCTGCACCCTCGTCGTCAATCTGGAACCGTGCGCCATGTGCGCCGGAACCCTCGTCGGCTGCCGCATCGACCGGGTCGTCTTCGGGGCCTATGACGACAAGGCCGGGGCGGTCGGATCGGTCTGGGACCTGCTGCGCGACCGCGCTGCACTCCACCATCCGGAGGTCACCTCGGGCGTCCGAGCGGAGGAGAGCCGGGCCCTGCTGAGGGAGTTCTTCGCGGCCAGACGCTGACGTGTCCCAGCTCACGGCGGACCGATTTGGACGCAGAAAGTCCACCGCTGTACAGTTGTCGGCGGTGGCGTGTCCGAGCGGCCGAAGGTGCAACACTCGAAATGTTGTGTAGGGCAACCCCCTACCGTGGGTTCAAATCCCACCGCCACCGCCAAGGGAAGCCCCTGATCAGACGTTTCTGGTCAGGGGTTTCGTCTGTCTCGTCGATGGATGGCATCGGCGCGGGCAGAGGTGTGATGATTGACGCACCAGGGTCGAGCGGCGAGACTTGCTCGGTGAAACAGAAAGAGTTTTCCGGGATATGGAATTACTTTTCGGTATCCCGGTCCGGTATCCGGAGCTGAAGACTCGACTGTTTCATTGCGCATGTTCAAGGCGCAGGGCCGACGACGATGATGTCGCCGGCTGACCAAATCGAACAATCTGAGGTGGTCCAAGAAAATGGCTGACAACGACCAAGCGGTGCAGACCGCATCTTCGAGACCGGGGCTTCTCGACAAATTCTTCGAAATCACCCATCGAGGCTCGACGATCAAGCAGGAGATCCGCGGCGGCATCGTCGCCTTCGTCGCGATGGCCTATATCGTCGTCCTCAATCCGCTCATCCTCGGCGGTTCCCAGGACATCGCCGGAGACAGCCTCGACTTCGCCCAGCTGACCGCGGTCACCGGGCTCGTCGCCGGCGTCATCACGATTCTCTTCGGCGTCGTCGCCCGACTTCCCTTCGGTCTGGCCGCAGGCCTGGGCATGAACAGCTTCCTCGCAGTCTCCGTCGTCCAGGAGGTCACCTGGGCCGATGCGATGGGTCTGGTGGTCATCAACGGCGTCATCATCGTCCTCCTCGGTGCCACGGGCATCCGCACCGCGATCTTCAACGCCGTCCCACATGCGCTGAAGATCGCCATCACTGTGGGCATCGGACTCTTCATCGCCTTCATCGGCTTCGTCAACGCCGGGTTCGTCACCCGCACCCCGGCCGGCCCACCCGTCCAGCTGGGTCAGGACGGATCGATCGGCTCCCTGCCGACGCTGGTCTTCGTCTTCGCGCTCGTCCTCATCGGCATCCTCGTGGCGCGGAGGATTCCCGGCGGCATCCTCATCGGCATCATCGTGGCCACGATCGCCGCGATCATCATCCAGGCGTTCGCGAAGCTCGGCACCGTCGGCGACCCGGTCAATCCGGACCCGCTGGGCTGGAACCTCTCCGCGCCGGAATTCCCGAAACAGGTCATCGCCCTTCCCGACTTCGGTCTCATCGGCGCCTTCGACCTCGTCGGCGGCTTCCAGCACATCGGAGTCCTCGCGGCCACGATGCTCGTGTTCACCCTCGTGTTCACGAACTTCTTCGACGCTATGGGCTCGATGACCGGTCTGGCCCGCAGCGCCGGGCTGCAGACCGAGGACGGAATGTTCCCGCGCATCCGCGGAGCCTTCATCGTCGAAGGTCTCGGCGCGGTCTTCGGCGGCGGTGCCTCCGCATCGTCGAACACGGTCTTCGTCGACTCCGCAGCCGGAATCGCCGAAGGCGCGCGCACGGGTCTGGCCGCCTGCATCACCGGTGTGCTGTTCCTGCTGTCGATGTTCTTCTCACCGCTCATCGCCGTCATCCCGATGGAAGCCGGAGCCGCGGCCCTCGTCGTCGTCGGCGCCATGATGGTCACGCAGATCCGTGAGATCGACATGACCGACTTCCGCACCTCGCTGCCGGTCTTCCTCACCATGGTGACGATGCCGCTGACCTATTCGATCGCCAACGGCATCGGCGTCGGATTCATCTCCTGGGCGCTCATCCACGCCATGAGCAACCGTGCCCGCCAGGTCCACTGGCTGCTGTGGGTGGTCTCGGCCGGATTCGTCCTGTACTTCGTTCGCGGCCCGATTTCGGCTATCTTGGGGGCATGAGAACAATGGTTGGACACTCAGCTTGGGGAAAGGGTCAGATCGCCCACGGGGCTTGACCTACGGGGACGTCCAGTCCTCTCTTCCGCGTTCTTCTGCGCTGTTCGCATGGATAACCAGAGGCTCGAAGAACGAAGCAAATTGTTCCAACCATGCACTGTGCGCCTCAGTGGAGAGGCGCGGGAGGTGTGAAGTGCGATGTCCGCAGCGACAACGGACCAGTCAACTGCCGAAGTGACAATCAACGGGACCGTCCGCGAGTTCGACGGCCCACCCCATACGAATGCGCTGGACTTCCTGCGCGGTCAGGGTCTGACCGGAGCGAAGGAAGGCTGCGCCGAAGGCGAATGCGGGGCCTGCGCGATCATGGTCGCCCGCCCCGATGAATCCGGCGGAACCCGCTGGACCTCAGTGAACTCCTGCCTGCTGCCGGCAGCAGCCCTCGACGGCGGAGAGGTCGTGACCTCCGAAGGTCTGGCCGACGGAGACTCCGTCCACCCCGTCCAGGAAGAGATGGCCGTGCGCGGCGGATCCCAGTGCGGATACTGCACCCCCGGCTTCATCTCCTCGATGGCCGCCGAATACTACCGGCCCGAACGCTGCGAGGACGGCTTCGACCTCCACGCCCTGTCGGGCAACCTGTGCCGCTGCACCGGCTACCGCCCCATCCGCGATGCCGCGAATGCGCTGGGACAGCCCGCCGCCGACGATGCGCTGGCCGCCCGCCGTGACCGCCCTGCCCCGTCGGCTCGAGCCATCGACTACCAGCGAGCCGACACCGCCACCGGGAAGATCGGACGCTACCGTCGTCCCGCCACCCTCGCCGAGGCGACCTCCATCCTCAGCCACGATCCCGAGGCCACCGTCGTGGCCGGGGCCACCGACTGGGGCATCGACGTCAACATCAAGGGAGCACGGGCCAAGAACATCCTCGCCGTCGACCGTCTCGAGGAGATGCGCGGAATCCGCCGCACCGAATCGTTCGTCGAACTCGGCGCGTCCCACACCCTGTCCGAACTCGAACGTGAGCTCGCCGGATACATTCCGCTGCTGGGCAAGCTGTTCCCACAGTTCGCCTCCCGCCTCATCCGCAACGGGGCGACCATCGGCGGCAACCTCGGCACCGGTTCGCCCATCGGCGACACCCCGCCGGCGCTGCTGGCCCTCGAAGCCGAACTCGTGCTCACCTCCGTGCGCGGGGCGCGAACCGTGGCACTGGCCGACTACTTCACCGGATATCGGCAGACGGTCAGAGAAGCAGATGAACTCATCACCGCCATCCGCATCCCGCTGCCGCTGTCTCCGCTGACGTCGTTCCAGAAGATCGCCAAACGCCGCTTCGACGACATCTCCTCGGTCGCGATCGGCTACGCCGTCGACATCCGGGACGGAATGATCGCCAAGGCTCGGATCGGCCTCGGCGGAGTCGCAGCCACCCCGCTGCGCGCCACCGCCACCGAAGCCCTCCTCGAGGGTCGGCCTTGGACCGTGGAGACTGTGCATGCGGTGGCCGAGACCCTCGCCGCCGAAGGCACCCCGATGGACGACCACCGGGCGAGTGCGAAATACCGGACCGCGATGCTGCGGTCCTCCCTCGAACGCTTCTACGCCGAGCAGCTCGGCCACCCGGCCGTGACCAGCAAGGAGGTCCAGTGATGAGCCAGCTCTCCCAGCGCCCCGCCGACCCGGTCGTCGGCGAACGCCACCACCACGAAAGCGCCTTCGGTCACGTCACCGGAACCGCGCTCTACACCGATGACCTCGTCGGACGTCTCACCGGGGTCCTCCACGCCTTCCCCGTGCAGTCGACGACCGCGCACGGCCGCCTCGGCGCCATCGATATCGAACCCGCCTACGCGGTGCCCGGAGTCGTCAAGGTCATCACCGCCGCCGATATCCCCGGCGTCAACGATCAGGGCGTCAAGCATGATGAGCCGATGCTGCCGGTCGACGAGATCATGTTCTTCGGCCAGCCCCTGGCCTGGGTCCTCGCCGAGGATCTCGAAGCCGCGAGGGAAGGCGCTGCGGCCGTCACCGCCGAGGTCGAGGAGCTGCCGTCACTGGTGACCGTGCGGGATGCCATCGCTGCCGACAGCTACCACGGCAAGCCCCTGTCGATCGACAAGGGCGAGGTCGACTCCGCGTTCGCCGATGCCGCTCATGTCTTCGAAGGCGAATTCGAGTTCGCAGGCCAGGAGCACTTCTACCTCGAGACGCAGGCCTGCCTGGCCCATGTGGACGAGAACGAACAGGTCTTCATCCAGTCCTCGACCCAGCACCCCACCGAAACTCAGGACATCGTCTCCCATGTCCTCGGAGTTCCCGCCCACGAGGTGACCGTGCAGTGCCTGCGCATGGGCGGCGGCTTCGGCGGCAAGGAGATGCAGCCCCACGGCTTCGCGGCGCTGGCCGCGCTCGGTGCGAAGCTCACGGGCAGGCCGGTGCGGCTGCGCCTCGACCGCACCCGAGATATCACCATGACAGGCAAACGCCACGGCTTCCACTCGTCGTGGAAGATCGGATTCACCGAGGAGGGGAAGATCCTCGCCCTCGACGCGACCTTGACCGCCGACGGCGGGTGGAGCCTCGACCTGTCCGAACCGGTGCTCACCCGCGCCATGTGCCATATCGACAACGCCTACTGGGTGCCGAACATCCGGGTCACCGGCCGCATCGCCAAATGCAACAAGACCTCGCAGACGGCGTTCCGCGGATTCGGCGGCCCACAGGGCATGCTCGTTATGGAAGACATCATCGGCCGTGTCGCCCCGCAGCTGGGGCTGTCCGCCCGCGAGCTGCGCCGCCGGAACTTCTACGCGCAAGGTCAGGACACCCCCTACTATCAGCCGGTGCGTCATCCCGAGCGGATCGGGGCGTGCTGGGACCAGCTCATCTCCCAATCCGATCTGGAGGCCCGCGAGGCTGAGATCGAGGCATTCAACCTGAGCCACGAGCACATCAAACGCGGTCTGGCGATCACCCCGGTGAAGTTCGGGATCTCGTTCAACCTCACCTCCTTCAACCAGGGCGGGGCGCTCGTGCTCGTGTACAAGGACGGATCCGTCCTCGTCACCCACGGCGGCACCGAAATGGGGCAGGGGCTGCATCAGAAGATGCTGCAGGTCGCGGCCACCACCCTCGGCGTGCCCCTGTCGACGGTGCGACTGGCGCCGACGCGCACGGACAAGGTGCCCAACACCTCGGCGACGGCGGCAAGCTCCGGATCCGACCTCAACGGCGGAGCGGTGAAGAACGCCTGCGACCAGATCCTCGATCGGCTGCGGCAGGTGGCCGCCGGCATCCTCGGGGCACCCGCCCATGAGGTGGAGATCTCGCGGGGAATCGTCTCCGCGCTGTCGTCTGCGAAGACGGTGACCTGGGAAGAGCTCATCAACACCGCGTACTTCCAGCGCATCCAGCTCTCGGCCTCCGGCTTCTACCGCACCGAGGGACTGCACTGGAACCTCTCGCAGATGCGCGGCGAACCGTTCAAGTACTTCTCCTACGGGGCCGCGGTGTCCGAAGTCGAAGTCAACCGCTTCGACGGCTCCTACACCCTGCGCCGCGTCGACATCGTCCACGACGTGGGAGACTCCCTGTCACCGCTGCTCGACCTCGGACAGATCGAGGGGGGCTTCATCCAAGGCGCCGGCTGGCTGACCCTGGAGGACCTGCGCTGGGACGAATCGGACAAGCCGAGCCGCGGCCGCCTGGCCACTCAGGCGGCGAGCACATACAAGATTCCGAGCTTCTCCGAAGTCCCCGAGGTCTTCAATGTCGCCTTCCTCGACAAAGCGCATGAAGAGGGAGCCGTGTACGGGTCGAAGGCCGTGGGCGAACCCCCGCTCATGCTCGCCTTCTCCGTCCGCGAAGCCCTGCGCGAGGCCGTCGGTGCCTTCGCACGACCCGGCCACAGCGTCGACCTCGCGTCCCCGGCCACACCGGAAGCGGTGTTCTGGGCGATCGAAGAAGCCCGCGGGCAGGACTCGGGGGCGGCCGCCTCGGCGAGGGAAGGACAACGAGTTCCGTCATGACCTGGATGGACACCGCAGCCGAGCTTCGCGCAGCTCGGCTGCCGGCTGTCCTCGTCACTCTCGCCGCGGTGCGCGGGCATGCCCCGCGCGAGGCGGGAGCGAAGATGATCGCCACCGCTGATGACCTGTTCGGGACCATCGGCGGGGGCAATCTCGAGATGACGGCCCTCACCCGTGCCCGGGAACTGCTCGCCGAGGGGCAGACGGCTCCGGAGATGCTCACCCTGCGGCTCAATGACAAGGCTCCGGCCAAATACGGTCGCCAATGCTGCGGCGGAGAGGTCACCATGCTCTTCGAACCCCTGCCCGTGCCCGCATCGGTGGCGATCTTCGGCATCGGCAACATCGGACTCGAGCTCACTCGGATCCTCGCCCGCCACGAACTTGACCTGACCGTGTCCGATTCGCGGCCCGAACAGCTCGAGGCGATCGATGAGTTGGAGGAGCCGGTGGCGCGGATCCGCCGCGAATTCGCTGTCGTCGGGGAAGAGGTGATCACGGAGCTGCCGGCCGGCGCGCATGTGGTCATCATGACCCATGACCATGCCGAGGACCTGCACCTGTGCTCTGCGGCGCTGACCCGCGGCGACCTGGGATCCGTCGGGCTCATCGGTTCGAATGCGAAATGGCAGCGCTTCCGCAAGAACCTCGCCTCCGAAGGCTTCGCACCCGAGGCCATCGACACCATCCGGTGCCCCATCGGACTGCCCGACCTGCCCGGCAAAGCACCCGCGACGATCGCCGTGAGCGTCGCCGCGGACCTGCTCGGCCGCATGGCCTGATTCTCACCACCACTGACTCTAGGAGAACCACTGTGGTCATCTACCGTGCCCGCGTCTTCGATACGCCGGACAACCCATTCACCGGCGGCCGGCTGCGTTCGGCGGCCGATGTCGCCCTCGTCGTCGACGACGGGCTCATCACCTCCCGCACCGACTTCGATTCCGCCCGGGCAGCGCATCCCGAGGCCGAGGTCGTCGACCTCCGCGACGGTGTGCTCATCCCCGGACTCATCGACACGCACGTCCACCTGCCCCAGGTCAGGGCCATCGGCCATCTCGGGCGGCCGCTGCTCGACTGGCTCGACCAGTGCGCCCTGCCCGAGGAGGAGAAACTCGGGGACCCCGCCTACGCGAAGGCGGTGCCCGGCGAATTCCTTACGGGCCTGATCTCGGCGGGGACCACCTCGGCGATGGTCTTCGGTTCGCACTTCGCTGGAGCCATGGACATCTTCTTCGCCGCCGCTTCAGCATCGGGGCTGCGGATCACCTCCGGGCTGGTGACGAGCGACCGGAACCTGCCCGATGCGCTGCTCACCGACGTGGAGCGCTCGACCGAGGAGAGCCAAGCGCTCATCGACCGGTGGCACGGCAAGGGACGACTGCGCTACGCGGTGACCCCGCGATTCTCGTTCTCCGCGGGACCGGAGCTGCTGGCTGCCGGTGGCCGCCTCGTGGAGGCGAACCAGGGCATCTGGGTGACCTCGCACCTGAACGAGAACGTCGATGAGGTCGCCGGGGTCGCGCAGATCCACCCGGAGGCTCGTGATTATCTCGATACGTACGACCGGGCGGGACTCGTCGGTCGGCGCACCGTGCTCGCGCACAACGTCCACCCGCAGGACCAGGAACTGGCACGGATGGCCGAAGCCGGGTCGGTGGTCGCACACTGCCCGACCTCGAACTCGGCCCTGGCCAGCGGCTTCTTCCCGCTGCGTCGGCATATCGAGGCCGGCGTCCGGGTGGCTCTGGGCACCGATGTCGGTGCGGGCACGGGCTTCAACCTGCTCAAGGAGGGCGTGCAGTCATACTTCATGCAGCAGCTCGATCCGGCCGGGGGAGTGGCCTTGACCTCCGCGCATCTGCTGCACCTGGCAACGTCTGCAGGCGCCGAAGCGCTCGAGCTCGATGAGGTCGGGGTGCTGAGTCCGGGCAAGCGCTTCGACGCCGTGCTCATCCGCCCGGCCGAGGGGCAGCCCTTGGACGTCGGCATCAGCCACGCCGCCGACGACGAGGATGCCTTGGCGAAGATCTTCGCCATGGGCACCCCGTGCGACATCGCAGACGTCTGGGTCGACGGCGTCTCCCTCCGCCCTTAATTGCTACGTGACGGCGGCCCACTCCACGCGAGGTTGCTGGGCCGCCGTCAGGTAGCAATTAGGGGAAAGTCTTGACGGGACCTCCGCGGGCGACTTAAGCTGATTTCACGAAATGGAAAAATACTTCCATAATACGGAAAACGGCGGCAACTCAAAGGAGAGCTCCATGTCCCAGAGCTTCACCTCACCTGGCAGCTACGTCCTCAACTGCTCCACCCTGCTCACCGAACTGCACGTTCTCGAGCGCGCCCAGGCTGCGAAGGACGCCGGATTCGACGAGGTCGAATTCTGGTGGCCCTTCGACGGGAACCCGAGCCCATCCTCGGCGGAGGTCGATGAGTTCGTCGCCTCTCTCGAATCCGCAGGCGTCGCGCTCAAGGGCCTGAACTTCTGGGCCGGGAACATGGCAGCCGGCGATCGCGGAATGGTCTCGATCATCGGCGCCGAAGAGGACTTCGCGAAGAACGTCGACATCGTCGCCGACATCGGCCGTCGCACCGGCTGCCGCGCCTTCAACGCCCTCTACGGGCAGCGCACCGACGGCCAGGACCCGGCCGCTCAGGACGCCACCGCCGCCGCCAACCTCGCGATGGCCGCCGGCAAGGTCGCCGAAATCGGCGGGACCGTCCTCATCGAGCCCGTCTCCGGAGCTGAAGGCTACCCGCTCAAGCGCTACGCCGACGCCGCCGAGGTGGTCGCCCAGGTCCGCGCCGACGGACCCGAGAACATCGCCGTGCTCGCCGACTTCTACCACATGCACGTCAACGGCGACGACGTCGCCGCCGTCATCGAGGCCGAAGCCGCGAGCTTCGGCCACATCCAGATGGCCGACGCCGACGGACGCGGGGCACCGGGGACCGGGTCGCTGCCGTTGCGTCAGTGGATCGACCGCGCCTACGACCTCGGCTACACCGGCGCCGTGGCACTCGAATACAAACAGGACCGCGCCACCGCCTTCGACTGGCTCGACCGCGCCGCCCAGACCGCCTGAACACCACAACCGACGACTTGAAGGAAACCCCCACCATGTCCAAGACCATCGCTTTCTTCGGACTCGGAATCATGGGCCTGCCCATGGCCAAGAACCTCGTCAACGCCGGATTCCACGTCCGCGGCTTCAACCGCACGCCGGCCAAGGCCGACGCCCTCGCCGAAGCGGGTGGCAGTGCCGCCGCCACCGTCGCCGAGGCGGTGGACGGGGCCGATGTCATCATCACCATGGTTCCCGACTCGCCCGACGTCGAAGCCGTGCTCACCGGCGACGACGGAATCCTCGCCCACACGTCCTCCGGGGCCACTTGGATAGACTTCTCCACCATCCGCCCCGATGTTGCGAAGGCCCTGGCCGAGCAGGCCAAGGCCGCCGGTATAAAACCGCTCGACGCCCCCGTCTCCGGCGGGGAGCCCGGAGCCATCGACGGTGTCCTCTCCGTCATGGTCGGCGGCGACCAGGCCGACTTCGACGCCGTCTCCGATGTCTTCGAAGCCGTCGGGAAGACCATCGTCCTCGTCGGTCCCTCGGGAGCCGGCCAGACCGTCAAGGCCGCGAACCAGCTCATGGTCGCCGGCAATATCGGTCTTCTCGCCGAGGCCGTCGTCTTCCTCAAGGCCTATGGAGTCGAAACGGGAGCAGCCCTGCAGGTACTCGGCGGCGGGCTGGCCGGATCCAAGGTGCTCGATCAGAAGGGCCAGAAGATGCTCGACCGCTCCTTCGACC
This sequence comes from Brevibacterium iodinum ATCC 49514, assembly GCF_900169265.1. Taxonomy (GTDB): domain Bacteria; phylum Actinomycetota; class Actinomycetes; order Actinomycetales; family Brevibacteriaceae; genus Brevibacterium; species Brevibacterium iodinum. The sequence continues at coordinate 14,151 of NZ_FXYX01000024.1, read as the reverse complement.
CCGGATTCCGGCTCGAACTCCACCACAAGGACATGGGCATCGTCACCGCCGCCGCCCGTGAGGCAGGAGTGGCGATCCCACTCGGCACGACGGTCGCCCAGCTCGTCGCTGCAACAGTGCAACAGGGCAACGGAGGTCTCGATCACTCGGGTCTCTTCACCGTCATCGAAGCCCTCTCCGGCAAGAACGAGAACTGAACGACCGCCTCGGCGCCGCTGATCCCACCACTCAACCCCGAACGGAGCCGGCGACAGCGTCGTCGCCGGCTCACGAACAAAGGACACACCCATGACACGCATGCGCGCAGTCGACGCCGTTGTGCTCATCCTCGAGAAGGAAGGCGCCACCGAAACCTTCGGGCTGCCGGGAGCGGCGATCAACCCGCTGTATTCGGCGATGAAGGCCCATGGCGGAATCCGCCACACCCTGGCCCGCCACGTCGAAGGGGCCTCGCATATGGCCGACGGGTACACCCGCTCGGCACCGGGCAACATCGGAGTCTGCCTGGGCACCTCCGGACCGGCCGGCACGGACATGATCACCGGCCTCTACGCCGCGGCCGCCGACTCCCAGCCGATCCTGTGCATCACCGGCCAAGCCCCCGTCGCCGTGCTCGACAAGGAGGACTTCCAGGCCGTCGACATCGCCTCGATCGCGGCACCGGTGACGAAGATGGCCAAGGCGGTGCTCGAAGCCGGCCAGGTGCCCGGCGTCTTCCAGACCGCGTTCCAGCTCATGCGCTCGGCCCGACCTGGACCTGTGCTCATCGACCTGCCCATCGACGTGCAGCAGACCGAGATCGAATTCGACATCGACGCCTACGAACCGCTGACCCCGGCAAAGCCCGCGGCCACCTCGGGGCAGGCGGAGAAGATCCTCGACCTCATCGCCGAGGCGGAGCACCCGATCATCATCGCAGGCGGGGGAGTCATCAATGCCGATGCCGCCGACCGCGTCGTCGAATTCGCCGAACTCACGTCCATTCCGGTCTCACCGACCCTCATGGGCTGGGGTGCGATCCCGGACGACCACCCGTTGGCCGCGGGCATGGTCGGCATCCAGACGCATGTGCGCTACGGCAACGCGACCTTCCTCGAATCCGACCTCGTCATCGGCATCGGCAACCGCTGGGCCAACCGCCACACCGGTGACCTCGACGTGTACCGGAAGGGTCGGAAATTCGTCCACATCGACATCGAACCCACCCAGATCGGACGCGTCTTCGCCCCTGACTTCGGTGTCGCCTCGGACGCGGGAGCCGCACTCGATGCGCTGCTGGCAGCTGTACGGTCTCGGGCGGGAGGGCTGCCGGACTTCACCGGTTGGGCCGGCGAATGCACGGCACGGAAGTCGACCGAGCACAGGAAGACGAACTTCACCGAGGTGCCGATCAAACCGCAACGCGTCTACCAGGAGATGAACCAAGCCTTCGGCCGCGACGTCACCTATGTCTCGACGATCGGGCTCAGCCAGATCGCCGGCGCCCAGATGCTCCACGTCTACCGGCCCCGGCACTGGATCAACGCGGGACAGGCCGGACCCCTGGGCTGGACCGGACCGGCCGCGCTCGGTGTGGCCAAGGGCAAACCCGGCGAGACCGTGGTGGGGCTGTCGGGAGACTACGACTTCCAGTTCATGCTCGAAGAGCTTGCGGTCGGAGCCCAGCATCGGATCCCGTACGTCCACGTCGTCGTCAACAACTCCTACCTGGGGCTCATCCGGCAGTCCCAGCGCGGATTCGAGATGGACTACGAAGTCTCGCTGGCCTTCGAGAACATCAACGCCGCCGGCTCCGCATCGTCCGGATACGGCGTCGACCATGTGGCCGTGGCCCAGGGACTCGGCTGCAAGGCGCTGCGGGTCGAGGACCCCGAACTCATCGGGGAGGGCCTCCGAGTGGCCAAGGAGCTCATGGACGAACACCAGGTGCCGGTGGTTGTCGAGGTCATCCTCGAACGCGTCACGAACATCTCGATGGGTGCAGCTCTCGACCAGATCAACGAATTCGAGACCCTTGCCCAGACTCCGGCCGACGCTCCGACGGCGCTGAGCCCGATGGGCGAACTGGCCGCGGCGAAATAGGCTGGGCCGAACCGATTGCGGGCTGGGCCGAATCGCCCGAGCCGAGTAGGCTAGAACGGTATACCGAAACTTCATTCACCGGCCTTCCGGGGCGGGCGACCGAGGAGGAACATGAGCAACGACGCCGACTTCGACCTGATCATCCACGCCGCGAAGGCCCTGCTGCCCGAAGGCATCGAACCGGTGACGGTCGGGGTCAGGGACGGGAAGATCGCCGCGATCTCCCGCGGTGGACAGGATCTGGGCACGGCCGCCTCGGCGGAGGTGAAAGTCATCGAGATCGCGGATGATCAGGTGCTGCTGCCCGGTCTCGTCGACTCCCACGTCCACGTCAACGATCCCGGTCGCGCCGAATGGGAGGGCTTCGCCAGCGCCACCCGCGCGGCCGCGGCCGGGGGAGTGACGACGATCGTCGACATGCCGCTGAACTCGCTGCCACCGACGGTCGACGTCGCAGCCCTGGAGACGAAACGGGCGGTCGCCGAGCCCAAGGCCTTCGTCGACGTCGGCTTCTGGGGCGGGGCGATCCCCGGCAACACCGCGGATCTGCGGCCCCTGCACGAAGCCGGCGTCTACGGGTTCAAATGCTTCCTCGAGGACTCCGGCGTCGAGGAATTCCCACCGCTGGAACCGGCGGAGATGACGGCGGACATGGCCGAGATCGCCTCCTTCGACGGAATGCTCATCGTCCACGCCGAGGATCACGAGGTGATGACCTCGGCGCCGAAGAACTCGGGGCCGAAGTTCGCTGACTTCCTCGCCACGCGCCCCCGCGAGGCCGAGAACGTCGCGATCGCCCGCGTCATCGACGCAGCCCGGGAGACCGGGGCCAGGGCGCATATCCTCCACCTGTCCTCGGCGGATGCGCTCGACCAGATCGCCGCGGCCAAGGCTGAGGGCATCAAGCTGACCGTCGAGACCTGCCCGCACTACCTCGTCTTCACCGCCGAGGAGATCCCGGATGGGGCGACGACGCACAAGTGCTGCCCGCCGATCCGCGAGGAATCGAACCGTGAGGCGCTGTGGCAGGGCCTCGTCGACGGCACGATCGACTGCATCGTCTCCGATCATTCGCCGTCGACGGCCGAGCTCAAGCTTCTCGACACGGGCGACTTCGGTGCCGCGTGGGGTGGGATCTCGTCGCTGCAGCTGGGGCTCTCCCTCGTGTGGACCGAAGCCGCGAAGCGCGGAATCGACCTCGCCGAGGTGGTCCGCTGGATGTCTGCGGCACCTGCGGCCGTGGCCCGGGTCGAGGGCAAGGGAGCGATCGCCGAGGGCAATGACGCGGACTTCGCCGTGTTCGCCCCCGACGAGGAGTGGACGGTGCGGGCGACGGAGCTCTGGCATCGCAACCAGATCAGCGCGTATGACACCCGCACCGTCCGCGGTCGGGTCACGCAGACGGTGTTGCGCGGGGCCCCGGTCGACTTCGAGACCCCCGCCGGCCGCCTCCTCACCGCCCGCTGACCAATTACTACCTGACGGCGGCCCAGCAACCTCGCGCTGGACTGGGCCCCCGTCAGGTAGCAATCAGGGGAGGAGGTGGGTGCGGAGGCGGGCGACGTGGGCGCGGGCGTCGACGTTGTACTCGGCGTGGCTCAGCGCGCCGTCGGCGCCGATGGCGAAGGTCGAGCGCTGGGTGCCCTGGAACGTGTGCTCGCCGACCGTCTTCTGCCCATAGCTGCCAAAGGCCTTCGCCACCGCGGCCCCGGGATCGGAGAGCAGCGAGAAGGTCAGTCCCTCCTCGGCGGCGAATTCCTTGAGCGATTCGGTGTCATCCGGGGAGACCCCGAGGACCTCGAAGCCGGCGGCCGCCAGCGCCGAGAGGTTGTCCCGGAAGTCGCAGGCCTCCGTCGTGCAGCCCGGCGATGCGGCCTTCGGGTAGAAGTAGAGGATGACGCTGCGGCCGGCATAGTCGGCCTTCGACACCGTCCGCTCCTCGGCGTCGGTGAGCGTGAAGTCGGGAGCGATGTATCCGACGGTGAGCCGAATCTGAGTGGTCGTGGTCATGGTGCGTCCTTTCGTCGTTGAAATGGTGCGTCCGGCGCCGCGCTGAGTGCGCACGCCTGCGCGGCCGTGTCCTCGATGAGCGCTTCGGCGCGCTCGGACAAGGAGGTGAGGTCCGCCGGTCCCGGTGCGATCGACAGCGCCGCCGTGATCCCGGCTTCCCGACATTCCGCGGCGGTCAGGCCGACCCGACCGGCGATGACGATCACCCTCGCCGAGGCGGGGGCATGGTCCCGCACGGCCGCGACGACCTTCCCGCCCAGGGATTGGGAATCGAAGGATCCCTCTCCCGTGAGCACGAGATCGGCGTCGGCCAGGGCCTCGGACAGTCCCACGGCCTCGGCGACCATCGTCGATCCGGGAACCACCTCGGCGCCGAGCAGCGTCGTCAGTGCCAGCGGGATCCCGCCGGCTGCCCCGAATCCCGGAGTCGCCGCCAGAGCCTCGGCCTCTTCAGAGGTGCCGGTGAGCACCTCGGCCACGTGACCGAGCCCGGAGTCGAGCACGGCCACCGAGTCCGCGTCCGCCCCTTTCTGCGGACCGAAGACCGCAGCGGCCCCGCGGGGCCCGGTGAGCGGATTGTCGACGTCGACCGCGATGCGCCACCGCACGGCCGCCGCCCGCCGGTCCAGCCCTGAAGTGTCGATCGCAGCGATCGCGGCCAGGCCGCCTCCGCCCGGCGCGACCGGCTGACCTGCAGGGTCGGTGAAGCGGGCGCCGAGGGCTGCCAGGATTCCGGTCCCGCCGTCCGTGCTCGCCGAGCCGCCGATGCACAGCAGGATCTCCTCGACGCCGAGGTCGAGCGCTGCGGCCGCGATGAGCCCGACGCCGAAGGTATCGGCGCGTTCGGGCTGCAGCTCCACGTCCGAGACCTGCGGCAGGCCGTTGGCCTGGGCCGCTTCGATGACCGCGGTCTTTCTGTCAGGGGAGAGGCCGAAGTCCGCCGAGGCGGCCCTGCCCAGGGCATCGACCGTGTCCACTGTGCGCGGCTGAGTTCCCCACACGGCGAGCAGGGCGTCGAGCGTGCCCTCCCCGCCGTCGGCGAAGGGCAGTTCGGTGACTCGTGCGCCGGGGAAGACTGCCCGAGCTCCGCGGGCCATGGCGGCCGCGGCGGCAGGAGCGGAGGCCGAGCCCTTGAATGAGTCAGGGGCGCAGACGATTGACGGGGTCTGAACTGTCGTTGTCAGGCTCATGCACTCATTCAACCTCATCGTCGATGGCCGGGTGTGCGGCGGTCGCCACACGAACTGTATCCACCATAAGGAAGAACGTTTCCACAAAAATGTGTGAGCAATTTGACATTGCCGATCACGCCCAGCAGACTCGGAGCAGTTGTTCGGAAATGGTATTCCGAACGGTGAAAGTCATTCAGTGCCTGCCAAGGAGGTCACCGTGGACCTGGCCGAGTTCAATCGACTCCCGGCCGATGACGCCCGCGGAGTTCTGCGTCCCTGCCTCGATGTCGACCGGTGGATCGACGCGATCGTCGATGCCCGCCCCCTGACCGACCTCGACTCCGCGACGGCCGCGTCCCGATCCGCTGCACCGCTGACCACCGCCGAGATCGACGCGGCCATGTCCCACCATCCGCGCATCGGTGAGAAGGCGAAGGGCGAGAGCGCCGAGGCGGCCCACTCGAGCCGTGAACAGGCCGGACTCGGCACCCTGGAAGCAGATGTGCAGTCCCAGCTGGCCGAGGGCAACGCCGCCTACGAGGCCCGCTTCGACCGCGTCTTCCTCATCCGCGCCGCCGGGCGCACGCCCGGGGAGGTCCTCTCCGCACTGCAGCGCCGCATGGACAACACCGCCGAGGAAGAGACCGCCGAGGTCGGGCAGCAGCTCATCCAGATCGCCGAACTGAGACTCGAAGGAATCCTCTCATGAGCTTCATCACCGCCCACGCCCTCGACTCGATGGTCGGCACCCCGGCCGCCGACCTCGAGGTCACGCTCTACTCCGGTGACGAGGTCATCGTCTCGGCCCGCACCGACGACAACGGGAGGGTCTCCGACTTCGGTCCCGATCACCTCGAGCCGGGGGACTACCGGATCGTCTTCGGCACCGGCGACTACTTCGCGGCCCGGGAGATCGATCACTTCCACCCCGTCGTCACCATCGACTTCACCGTCCAAGCCGGCCAGGAGCACTATCACATTCCGCTGCTGCTCAGCCCCTTCGCCTACAGCACCTACCGCGGCAGCTGAGCCGCGCCCACAACCGCTATCAGGGGAAGCAGGCCCCCTGCAGGATCTCCATCCTCAACAAACCGCCGAAGCCGACCGGTCCCATCCGGCAGGCCTCGCCAATCGAATGGTCACGGTGTGCGCAGGCTCGCACGCCGACGAACTGGAGGAAGAAAATGAGCAGCAAGGTCCGACTGACATCGAACCAGTACGGCAAGGCGGAGAACCGACTCATGCGGGTCTACCGCGATTCCGATCGCCACGAGATCCGCGATCTCAACGTCACCTCGCAGCTGTGGGGCGACTTCGAGACCGCTCACACCGAAGGCAGCAACGAACACGTCGTCGCCACCGACACCCAGAAGAACACGGTCTTCGCGAAGGCCAAGGAGCTGGGCGTGAGCTCGCCCGAACAGTTCCTCATGGGTCTGGCCGACCACTTCACGTCAAGCTTCGACTGGGTCACCGGCGGACGCTGGGAAGCCGAAGAATACGGCTGGGACCGGATCAACGACCACAAGCACTCGTTCTTCAAGTCCGCACCCGAGGTCCGCACCGTCATCTTCACCCGTGACGGCGACAAGGACACGCTGATCTCCGGCTTCAACGGACTCACCGTGCTCAAGACCACGGAATCGGGATTCGTCGGCTATCCGAAGGATAAGTACACGACTCTGCCGGAGACCGAGGACCGGATCCTGGCCACCGATATCGCCACCCGCTGGATCTACAACACCACCGACCTCGACTTCGAGGCCGTGTACACCAAGGTCAAGGAGATCATCCTCGAATCCTTCACCGACCACTTCTCCCACGCCCTGCAGCACACGCTGTACCAGATGGGCGAGAAGGTCATCGAGGCTGTGCCGGAGATCGACGAGATCCGCTTCTCCTGCCCGAACAAGCACCACTTCCTCTATGACATCGAACGTTTCGGACTCGAGAATCCGAACGAGGTCTTCATCGTCGCCGACCGCCCCTACGGCCTCATCGAAGCCACCTTCACCCGTGAAGGCGTCGACGAGAACAAGGACGCATGGGCACAGGTCGCCGGCTTCTGCTGAGATCTGAACATCACCTGCTGAGACAGGCTTTCCATCTCCGGGCTCCCGGGGTACTGTTCCGGGAGCCCGGACCCCGTGAGAAGGAAACCTCGATATGACACAGGACACAACCTCGACGAGTCCGAGGGGAATCACCGACGAAGAGGTCGCTGAATGGATCGAGTCCTGGGAAGGGCTCGTCGACGCGCGCGGAACCCAGCGCGCGGCCGAGATCATGGAGGCGCTGCGTGCACGCGCGGCCACGAACTCCGTCGCCCAGCCCAAGGTCACCACCACTGACTACGTCAACACGATCCCCGTCGACCAGGAGCCGTTCTATCCCGGCGAGGAGAAGGTCGAACGCCGCTTCCGCCGATGGCTGCGCTGGAACGCCGCCATGCTCGTCCACCGGGCACAGCGGCCCGAGATCTCCGTGGGCGGACACATCTCCACCTACGCGGGTGCGGCCACGCTCTACGAAATCGGATTCAACAACTTCTTCCGCGGCCAGGACCATCCCGGCGGCGGCGATCAGGTCTTCTTCCAGGGCCATGCCTCACCGGGGATGTACGCTCGAGCGTTCCTCGAGGGCCGCCTGACCGAGGCCGACCTCGACGGGTTCCGGCAGGAGGTCTCACGCGCCCCGCACGGACTGAGCTCGTATCCGCACCCGCGGCTGATGCCGGAATTCTGGCAGTTCCCGACCGTGTCGATGGGTCTGGGCCCGATCAACGCGATCTATCAGGCGCAGATGAACCGCTACCTCCACAACCGCGGCATCTCCGACACCTCGGACCAGCGGGTCTGGGCGTTCCTCGGCGACGGCGAGATGGACGAACCCGAATCGCGCGGTGCCCTGCAGCTGGCCGCGAACGAAGGACTGGACAACCTCACCTTCGTCATCAACTGCAACCTCCAGCGCCTCGACGGACCCGTGCGCGGAAACGGCAAGATCGTCCAGGAGCTCGAAGCGACCTTCACCGGCGCCGGCTGGGACGTCATCAAGGTGCTGTGGGGCCGCGAATGGGACGACCTGCTGGCCAAGGACCGCACCGGTGACCTCGTGAAGATCATGAACGAGACCCTCGACGGGGACTACCAGACCTTCAAGGCCGAATCCGGCGGCTTCATCCGCGACAACTTCTTCGGTCGGACCCCCGCGACGAAGGGGCTCGTCGACCATCTGACCGATGACGACATCTGGAACCTCAAGCGCGGCGGCCACGACTACCACAAGGTCTTCGCCGCCTACCAGAAGGCCGTGAACACCAAGGGCAAACCCACCGTCATCCTCGTCCAGACCGTCAAGGGCTACGGACTGGGCACGACGTTCGAGTCCCGCAACGCCACCCACCAGATGAAGAAGTTCACCGCCGAAGACGTCAAGGCGTTCCGCGATCGGATGGACATCCCGATCAGCGACAAGGTCATCGACGAAGACCCGTACGCGGTGCCCTACTACCATCCGGGTAAGGACTCCGAGGAGATCCAGTACATGCTCGACCGCCGGCGTCAGCTCGGCGGATTCCTGCCGGCACGCAAACCCGAGCACAACAAGATCACCCTGCCCGCGCCCAGCGACAAGGCGTTCGCACAGACGAAGAAGGGCTCGGGGCAGCAGATGGCCGCCTCGACGATGGCCTTCGTCCGGCTGCTCAAGGACCTCATGCGAGAGAAGGGGCTGGGCGAGCGGATCGTGCCTATCATCCCCGATGAGGCCCGCACCTTCGGCATCGACGCGTTCTTCCCGACCGCGAAGATCTACAACCCGAACGGCCAGAACTACCTCGCCGTCGACCGCGAGATGTTCCTCTCCTACAAGGAGGCGACCAGCGGTCAGCTCCTCCACGTGGGCATCAACGAGGCCGGTGCCGCCGCCGGGTTCACCGCAGCCGGAACCGCGTACTCCACCCACGGCGAACCGATGATCCCGATCTACGTGTTCTACTCGATGTTCGGGTTCCAGCGCACCGGCGACGCCTTCTGGGCCGCCGGCGACCAGATGACCCGCGGGTTCATCATCGGCGCCACCGCCGGACGGACGACCCTGACCGGAGAAGGGCTGCAGCACGCCGACGGGCATTCCCCGGTGCTCGCGGCCACGAACCCGGCCGTGCGCGTCTATGATCCTGCCTACGGCTACGAGATCGGGCATATCGTCCGCGACGGTCTGCACCGCATGTACGGCGAGCACGACCTCGGCGAGGACGAGCGCAACGTCATGTACTACCTCACCGTGTACAACGAGCCGATGCTCCAGCCCGCCGAACCCGAGGACGTCGACGTCGAAGGCATCCTCAAGGGGATCCACCGCGTCGCCGAGGCGGCACCGGGCGACCGTCCGCAAGCGCAGCTGCTCGCCTCCGGTGTGGCAGTGCCCTGGGCGCTCGAAGCCCGGGACCTGCTCTCAGCCGACTGGGGCGTCGACGCCGCCGTGTGGTCGGTGACTTCGTGGGCGCAGCTGCGCCGCGACGGTCTCGAATGCGAAGCCGCGGAACTCAACGCGGCCGCAGGCGACGACGAGGCCGCGGATCGCGTGCCCTATGTGCGACAGAAGCTGGAAGGTCGGCCGGGGCCGATCGTGGCCACGAGCGATTTCGACTCGACCCAGCCGGATCTCATCCGGCCGTTCCTCGACCATGATTTCGCGACGCTGGGCGCCGATGGGTTCGGCTTCTCCGACACCCGTGCCGCCGCTCGCCGGCACTTCAAGATCGACGCGCACTCGATGGTCGTGCGCACCCTGCAGCTGCTCGCCAAGCGCGGTGAGATCGACGGGTCCGTCCCCGCCGAGGCGGCTCGACGTTATCGTCTCAACGACGTCAACGCCGGCACCTCGGGAACGGCCGGCGGAGACTCCTGACCCGATCGGAGAACTGAAGTCAGCGGCCGCTCTGCATCTCTGCGGAGATGCGGGCGGCCGCGTCTTTGAGCAGCGGGACCGCGCGATCGGCGAACGACTGGTCGACGCGGCTGATCGGCCCCGATACGGAGATCGCCAAGGGAGCGGGGGAGTCGGGGATGGCCATGGCGAAGCAGCGCACTCCGAGCTCCTGCTCCTGTTCGTCGATGGCATAGCCGCGTTCGCGGATGCGCTCGAGCTCGGCCTCGAGACCGTCGATCGTCCCGATGCTGTATTCCGTGGGGGTGGGCATGCCCGCGGTGGTCGCGATATGCCTCACCTGCTCGGAGTCGAGGCCCGCGAGGATGGCCTTGCCGACCCCCGTGGCGTGCATATGGGCGCGGCGTCCCACCTCGGTGAACATCCTCATTTGTCGATCCGACGCGACCTGATCGACGTAGACGACCATGTCTCCGTCCATCGTTGCCACATTCGCCGACTCCCCGAGTTCGGCGACGAGCTCGCGCAGATAGGGCCGCGCAATCGCGCCGAGCTGCGAGCCGGCGATATCGCCGAGGCGGACCAGCCCGGGTCCGAGCGCATAGCCGCGATCGGGCAGCTGTCGGACCACACCGAGGTTGACCAGGGTGTTGAGCAGACGGTGGATCGTCGGCAGCGGCAGATTGACGTCCGCGGCGATATGGCTCAGCGTTGCCGAGCCCGCGGAGTTCGCAATGCACTCCAGCAGTCCGAATGCACGTTCGACGGACTGTACGCCGCCCTTGGACTGGCGGATCGCCGGGGTGTCCTTGCTGCTCATCGATGTTCCTTAATCTGTGGGAGTCTCGGCAGTGAAACTGCGTTCAGTCTAGTCCTCAAATGGAAGAAACTTTCCGAATTCACTGACACCAACTAGTATTTCCGCTAGGCAAAAGTTTTTATCCATAATACGAAAACTCGATATGAAGGAGGATGTTGCCCATGGTCGCCACCAGCCCCGGATACTCCATCCCCGGCTGCGTCATCCCCTCCGTCTTCGACCCGGAAGTCGCGAAGAAGGTCGCCGAGGCGGTCGCCGAGTTCTCGTCCTGAAACCCCAGAGAGCCTCCGTGCCAGGCGGTGGTGAATGAGAGACAATGAGGCCAGGCCCGGCACCGCCGCCTCGCCGTCGAACCCCGTGCAGAGAAAGAGAATGTGAAAGTGGAACGATCAACACTGGCCGATATCGACTCACTGCTGGGGGACACGGACGAGCTTCTGGCGACCGCATACCCCGGGGAACGCGACGTCCGCCAACCCGTCCACACCGTCTACGTCCCCGGTCACCGCACGAGCGCGGACCTGCCGTATCAGTGGGGACAGCAGGCGCTCGAGTGCGTCGAGGCCCATGGCGGAATGCTGCAGCTGGCCGAACGCGTCATCACCGCCGCCCGGAAGGAATCCGGTCCCGCGATCCCCGGTCAGGGGGCCAGCATCCACCAGGTGGCCAGGGAGGCCGAACTCCTCGCCGAGGCGGTCACCGCAAAGCTCGAACGCGAACCGATCGAGGACCTGCGTCTGGACTTCGAAGACGGATTCGGCGATCAGGGCGATGAGACCGAGGACCGGTGGGTCGTCCAGGCCGCCCGCGATGCGGTGGCCGGTCGCACCGAGAAGGGCGCCCCCGGCTTCGTCGGCATCCGGTTCAAATGCATGGAGAAGGCGACCCGGGAGCGCGGCCTGCGCACCCTCGATCTGTTCCTGTCGGAGCTCATCAAGGCTGGCGGCCGACTGCCGGAGAACCTCGTACTCACCCTCCCGAAGGTCAGCACCGTCGATCAGGTGAGGGCGATGGTGCTCGCCGCGCGGGCGCTGGAAGCCGAGCACAGCCTCGGCGAGGGGACGATCACGTTCGAGATCCAGGTCGAGACCCCGCAGATCGTCCTCGCCGCCGACGGCACCGTGCCACTGGCGGCGTCCCTGCAGGCCGGGGCCGGACGCGTGACTTCGCTGCACTACGGAACGTATGACTATTCGGCGTCGATGGGCGTGGCCGCGGCCTACCAGGCGATGGACCATCCGGTCGCGGACTTCGCGAAGAACCAGATGATGCTCGCCGTCGCCGGCACCGGAGTCCACCTCTCCGACGGGTCGACGAACATCCTCCCGCTCGGCGAACCCGCAGAGGTCCACCATGCGTGGGCGCTGCACGCCGGCCTCGTCCGCCGCCACCTCAAGCGGGGGATCTACCAGGGCTGGGACCTGCACCCGCACCAGCTGCCGACTCGGTTCTTGGCGACCTTCGCCTTCTACCGCGAAGGCGGGGCACGGGCGGCTCAGCGCCTGCACGACTACGTGTTCAAGGCAGATTCGACTGTCCTCGACGAACCCGCCACCGCAAAGGCGCTCGCCCGCTACCTCGACCGGGGGCTCGTCTGCGGCGCCCACACCGAGGAGTTCGTGACCTCGCGGACGAACCTCAGCCTCCCCCAACTCGGGCAGCTCGCCCGCACCGGCTCGCTCGACTGAGCAGACGACCACCGACCGAAGGAGACCCCGCACATGACGACGACCGACCCGTACACCTACTGGGCCCCGACCGGCGGCCACCCGCCGCAGTCCGATCTGCTCACCGACCGCGCGTTGGTGACCGAGGCCTATACGGTCATCCCGCGCGGAGTGATGCGCGATATCGTCACTTCGAATCTGCCCGAGTGGACCGGGACCCGGTCGTGGGTGCTGAGCAAGCCCGTGGCCGGGGGAGCGGTGACGTTCTCGCAGACGATCCTCGAAGTCGCACCCGGCGGCGGCTCGCAGGCGCCGGAACCGCAGCCCGAGGTCGAAGGGTTCCTCTTCGTCATGGCCGGAACGCTCGAGGTCACCCATGAGGGCACCGCGCATACGCTGACTCCGGGTGGGTTCGCGTTCCTGCCCGCCGGATCGACGTGGTCGGCGACGTCCACCGGCGCCGAGGCGGCCCGCTTCCACTGGGTGCGCAAACGCTACCAGCCCGTGGCGGGACTGACTCCTGAGGCGAAGTTCGGCAACGAAGCCGATGTCGAACCGTCGCCGATGCCCGGAACCGACGGACGCTGGCGCACGACCCGCCCGCTCGACCCGGACGACCTCGCCTACGACATGCACGTCAACATCGTCACCTTCGAAGCCGGAGCGGTCATCCCGTTCGCGGAGACCCACGAGATGGAGCACGGCCTCTACGTGCTCGAGGGCAAGGCCGTCTACCGTCTCAACGGCGACTGGGTCGAGGTGCAGGAGGGCGACTTCATCTCCATGCGCGCCTTCTGCCCGCAGGCCTGCTATGCCGGAGGGCCCGGACGCTTCCGCTACCTGCTGTACAAGGACGTCAACCGCCAGGTCGAACTCTGAGAGACTCGAGCCTGACAGAGACAGAAGCGGCCCGCCGGAAGTGGGCGGTTTCAATGGGTTGTCGCAACACAGCTATTGATTGATAGCAATTAGATCACGTAAACGCTCGGCTGGGGTATCCCAGCCGAGCGTTTACGTGGGCGACCGTTGAGCTCCTGTGCAACATGTTCCAGATCGACGGGACCATGGACACTGAGGTCGGTACCCTTCGGGAAATACTGCCGGAGCAATCCGTTGGTATTCTCGTTGCTGCCCCGTTGCCACGGGCTCGCGGGATCACAGAAGTAGACAGCCATATCCGACGCCAGACTGAACTGCTTGTGCCGAGCTGAGTCGCCCCGGGGATAATAGAGGCAGGGAGATTGGAAGAAGGAGATTCTCTCTTGCCAGTGAAATACACCGACGAACTCAAGGCTCGTGCCGTCGAGCTCGTCATCCATGCCCAGGCCGACCCCGACACCGCGAACGGAGCGATCACCCGTGTTGCGAACGAACTCGGTCGGGACTGCTGAAGGTTTGGTTGACTCCTGGGTTTATGCCGCCAGGGCGACGGCCTTTTGGTGAACAAGCTCGTATTCAACCGGGGTCAGTTTACCCAAACGTCGCTGTCGACGCTTCCGGTGATAGG
>NZ_FXYX01000046.1 GCF_900169265.1 Brevibacterium iodinum ATCC 49514 | reverse complement strand
CGGCAGAATGTCGTGAGGTCAGGGGTCGAGAAAGTAGGCTTGGCCACGTCGAGGTCTTTCGGATGGATTGTGTGAGAACTTCCATCATCGGAAGACCTCGACGTCTATCCGCGCAGCGACTCGCCGTGTCCTGGAATCACCGATCTACACTCTCAATTACGAAGAGCCCAAAATAGCAAGTCCAGCAGCACTAAAGCTGTGTGAGTAACAGTGTTGGATGAGTGTTTTCGGTCCACCGCCCGGATTGGAACCCGCGCTGTTCTAATGGTTGGTGGACTATCTTGAAGGTGAAATGAAACCTCGATTTGGTGGCTGGTTGACGTAGCGTCAATTCTGCTAATAGTTGATTTTTTGCCTTGAATTCGGAGTTTTATCGTATCTTCTAATATTACAACCCACTTTGGTCTGTGTGTTAGCTCAGACGCCAAGTAAAGAGTGTCCGACGAGATCGAGGCCGGGCGAAACTGCGAAAAGTAATTCTCGATGTCGCGGCACTCTGGTGTTCGAAGTACGATCGCGGCAATGGGAATTGCATTCGAAGGTAGTGTCTTGCTCTCAATGGTCTCGTGTGCATTCTCAGCAGGCGTCATATTGGGATTATTTAACAAATCTAGCGGTGAAACTGTCTTAATCGAATGAATAGAATGGTTGACGGTATTCGGTTCTGCTGTAAGTGCATCTGAGAGTTCGTCGAGGTTCAGGATTTGCAGTGCTCTCGATGCTTTCTTTCGCTGTTTGCTGGAGAGGATACTGTTTGGAATCGTGGCTACAGATTTTGCAAGTGATTCGACTGCCGTGGAGTTGAACTCTTCGGCAGTCCACACAACGTCTGGCACAGTACTCGAAGAATCGACGTGAAGAGTTTGGCATACGGCTTCCAATTTTTGCTCCCAAGTTGCCTGTTGGAATGTCCGCATCACTTGCTGTCTAGCGTAATTGAGCGCTTTGCCACTGGGAGTTCCTGCGATTGCGTCGGCCCAGGCGCCTACTGTCGCGGGAGAACAGTATTGTTCGAAATGTGTAGCGGCGTCTTGGACAGTTATGTTTGAGGTTCTTTCTAGTCATAACGGCCCACTCGTCAACGACGAACGGTGCAACTGGACCACGTCTAAGTAGTTGGCGGTGATGTTCAGCGATCTTTGACCGGTAGAGCGAACTTGTTCTTTTCATCAAGTGAGTGCGGCCTTCCTGTGCTCGTACGTAACGGTAGCTTCGACAGACTGCTTGGGGGGAATTCTTCTAGCCCCAGTCTGACTGATATTGAATGCGGAAATGTCGAGAGTTCATTCTCAAATGTCCTGCGTTTGAGAGCGCCTCGTACGTCTGAGCGAGCTGATCATGAGTTCGCCTTGTAAAGCGGACGACTGCGCGGCGAGCGACGGCGCTCGACGCCGCGGCTGTCGGTGGTACTTGGAAAGGGTCGTACTGAAGACATTGAGATATTCACCTGCTGGCGAGTAACGGAGGCGCGCAGAACCAAACATCTATTTCGGCGATCAAGATAGGTATTCTGTACGTGTGATGGGTGCGCTTGAGGTCACTCCATAATCGTAGGACTTCGGTCGACACGCACCCGGAGTGATTGTCTTCATTTCGTCTTACTGCCGATACCCCAACTTCACCGAGATCTCTTTCGCCGCAGCCTTCATCACCGGCACCAACGCCTGCATCCGATCCTTCGGCATGAAGGGACGCGTCGCCGACAGTGAAATTCCGGCGACGATGTCTCCGCTGCCGTCCCGAACCGGAGCAGCCACACACCGGATCCCCGGCTCATTCTCCTCGAGATCGAGTGAGGCTCCGTCGCGGGTGTAGCCCTGCATCCGCTTGACGAATGCATCCACCGCAGGGGAGTCCGCACCAGGGTTCTCTGCAACGAACAAACGCTCCCACCGGTCATCCTGCCCAAGCAGCAGCGCCTTGCCGACACCGGTGCGAGTCATCGGCATCCTGTGGCCGATGCGTGAGCGCATCTCGGCCCCACGGGTACCTGGGATCTTATGGAGATAGAGCACCGACTCACCATCCTCGACCGAGAGATGGATCGTGTCCTGAGTCCGTTCAGCCAACGCCTCTAGGCTCTCCCTGGCTACGACCGGCAGCGGATCCTGATTGAGCGCGGTGAAACCATACTCGATCAGCGTCGGCCCGAGCCGAAACTCTCCCGGCGACCCATGCCGCAGATACCCCATCTGCACCAACAGCTGGATCATCCTGTGTGCACTTGACCGACCGATACCCGTCGAATCAACGATCGACTTCAGCGTCGTCGAGCCATGAGCGACGGCGCTGACGATCCGCAGCCCTCTGGCCAGGGTCTGAGTGCCCTGCGGAATGGCTTCGCCGATAACAGTTCCAGAATCCTCGATCATCACCCCAGTATGTCACCCATCCCACATATAGGGACACAGGTGGCGCATGGTGGAACACGTGCTCATAGTGGCTTCTATGGCAAATCTGGCACCACCCGAGGCCCCACAGATGATCGGCCTCGACTGGGGGACAAGCTCTCTGAGAGCCTTCCTCATCGGCAGCGACGGACAGGTCCTCGCTGAACGCAACGGTTCCGACGGCATCATGGCCGTCAGTTCCGACACCACAGATCTCCGAGGCGACTTCTCCCGAATCGCTGAAGCCGCGGTTGGCGACTGGCTGACCACCTACGGCCCCCTGCCGATGCTCGCCTGCGGAATGATCGGCTCAACACAGGGCGTCGCCGAGGCAGGCTACCTCGAGTTGCCCGCCGACCTCGGCGACATGGGCGGGCAACTGACGACGGTCGAACTGACGACCGGTGACCTCCACATCGTTCCCGGCCTGCAGAAGACTCCGACCAAGGCGACTGCTCCCGATGTGATCCGCGGGGAAGAGACGCAACTGCTCGGCCTCCTCGACACAGAACAGAGCGAACTCAGCACGGTGATCCTGCCCGGCACACACACCAAATGGGTGAGCTGCCAAGGACAACGCGTCACCGACTTCACCACCTCGATGAGCGGAGAGCTCTTCGGCCTGCTCAGCACCTCATCAATCCTCAGCCGCCTCGCCGAACCCACCGCAGGCTTCCACTCCGAGGCCTTCGACTGGGGACTGAACGTCGGAGGCGACAACCCCGCCGCCGTGACCTCCTCAATCTTCTCCGCCCGAACCTGGGTTCTCGACGGGCGTCTGCGTGCCGAAGAAGTCAACGAGTATCTCTCGGGAATGCTCATCGGCGCCGAGGTGGCTCACCAGCTCACCGTGGTTGCCGAGTCGAGCGCCCCCGTCATCGTCTGCGGGACCACGGATCTGACGAAGCGCTACACCCGAGCACTGCACCGAGCGGGCCGAGAGACGATCAACGCGAATCCGCGTGCGGCTGCCACAGGTCTTTTTCGCATCGCCGTACAATCCGGCCTCGTACCGACCAAGGAGCACACTCATGCCTGAAACTGTCCCCTCCGGCCTCATCGCCATCCTTCGCGGTGTCCGCCCCGACGAAGTCCTCGACATCGCCGAGGGCATCGTCGCCGCCGGGTTCTCCGCCATCGAGGTTCCGCTCAACTCGCCCGACCCCCTCGATTCGATCGCCGCGCTGGTCGAACGGTTCGGCAACGACCTGGAGATCGGTGCCGGCACCGTGCTCACCGCCGACCAGGTCCGCGACTGCAAGCGAGCCGGTGCCCGCATCATCGTCGCACCCGACACAGATGCTGAAGTCATCCGAACCGCGCTCGGGATGGGCCTCACCCCGTACCCGGGGGCCGCGACACCGACCGAGGCGTTCGCTGCCATCAAGGCCGGTGCCACCAAGGTCAAACTCTTCCCCTCTTCGGCGGTGGGGATCAGCGGGATGAGGGCCTGGAGTGAGGTGCTGCCTGCCGGCGCCGAGCTCTTCCCCGTCGGGGGAGTAGGAGCCGACAATGCCGCCGAATGGCGAAAGGCTGGCGCAGCCGGCCTCGGCCTCGGTTCTTCCCTCTATCGCCGAGGCGACCGCCCCGATGACGTACGCGTGCGAGCCGAGGCGATCGCCTCGGCGTGGGTGCACACCAACTGAACACCGCTCCATCACCGTCAACACCCGAACGAAAGGCCAGACCAATGAAGATCACGTCGATGACGACGTACACAGTGCCGCCTCGGTGGCTGTTCCTCAAGATCGAAACCGATGAAGGGATCGTTGGGTGGGGTGAACCCATCATCGAAGGCAAGGCAGCCACGGTTGCTGCCGCCGTTGATGAGCTCTCCGACCTGCTCATCGGCAAGGATCCTGCGAACATTGAGGACCTGTGGACGATCATGTATCGCGGTGGCTTCTACCGCGGTGGTCCCATCCTCATGAGTGCGATGTCCGGAATCGATCAGGCACTGTGGGACATCAAGGGTAAGGCGCTTGGCCAACCTGTGCATCAGCTGCTCGGTGGGAAGGTCCGGGATCGGATCCGCACCTACTCGTGGATCGGCGGGGACCGTCCAGGCGACACCGCGGCAGCCGCACTCGAGACGAAGAACCGCGGGTTCACCGCGGTGAAGATGAACGCAACCGAGGAGCTGCAGTTCATCGACTCGTGCACCAAGGTCGACCAGGTCATCGAGAACGTCCAGGCGATCCGGGAGGCCACAGGTGAGGATTTCGGCATCGGTGTCGACTTCCACGGCCGCGTGCACAAACCGATGGCTAAGGTACTTATCAAGGAACTCGAACCCTACCGGCTGCTCTTCATCGAAGAACCGGTGCTCTCCGAACACTTCGGTTCACTCCGCGACGTCATGGCGAACACACCGACGCCGATCGCGCTGGGGGAGAGGCTCTTCTCTCGGTGGGACTTCCGTGAGGTGGTCGCCTCCGGTGCCGTCGACATCATCCAGCCGGATGTCTCCCACGCCGGTGGTATCACCGAGACGCGGAAGATTGCGATGATGGCCGAAGCCTACGATGTGGCACTCGCACTGCACTGCCCGCTGGGGCCGATCGCACTCGCCTCCTGCCTGCAGGTCGATGCCAGCAGCTACAACGCCTTCATCCAGGAACAGAGCCTGGGGATCCACTACAACACGAGCAACGACTTGCTCGACTACGTCACCGATTCGTCGGTGTTCGACTACGACAATGGCATGATCACGATCCCGGATGGTCCAGGCTTGGGCATCGAGGTGAACGAGGAGTACGTCATCGAGCGCTCGGCTGAGGGCCACCGGTGGCGCAACCCGATCTGGCGGCACGCTGACGGCTCTTTCGCGGAATGGTGACTCAGGGGCTCAGGAAAGGACGGGATTTTCAATGACGAATCAAAGAGCAGTTGTGCTGCCAGAAGGACGCCTGAGGAAATCACCAGGTCGTGTCAGGTGGTGGGTTCTCGGATGGTTGCTGGCCGCCATGATGATCAATTACATGGATCGATCGTCACTTTCGATTGCCGCACCGCACATGATCGACGAACTCGGCTTGACTGCGGCGGACATTGGGTTGCTAGGAACCGCGTTTTCATTGACATACGCGTTCTTCCAATTGCCAGCTGGGTGGTTAAGCGACCGTCTCGGAGCGAAGCCTGTTTACATTATTGCTCTAGGGTTCTGGTCGATCGCAACCGCGCTTATGGCGGTCGGCCACCACATGTGGCATTTCATGACTTCACGCGTCTTGCTTGGAATCTTCGAATCACCGGTTTCACCCACCTCAGCGAAGATTGTCGCGGAATGGTTCCCACCGAGGGAACGCGGTGCCGCTGTCGGAGTTTATGACTCTGGAAGTAAATGGGGGCCAGCCGTGGCACCACCAATACTGACTTATCTCATTCTTGGGTTCGGGTGGCGGGCAATGTTCATCATCCTCGGTGTCCTCGGAATCGTAGTGGCTATCGGATTCTGGGTCTTCTACCGATCTCCGGAACATGATCGCAGAGTCTCGGCAACAGAACTCGCACACATCCGCGCCAGAGAGGAGGACAGCCACGCACCTGTAGGGCACATTCCGTGGCTACGGCTCTTTACTCAACCACAGACGTGGGCGATGGTACTGGGGTTCGTCGCAGTGGTCTGGACACTCAATATTTTCGTCACCTTCCTTCCGCTCATGCTCAACGACATCTATTCCGTCGCCGACGCAGCGTTGGGCTGGTACACCGCAATACCCTTCGCAGTAGGCGGTGTGGGCGGTATCCTCGGCGGCTGGTTCACTACGAAGTATTCGAAGATCCGGACACATCTAGCTCCGCTTGCCTGTAAGCGACAGATTGCTGCGGTCTATGGAGCAGCATTAGCTATCTGTTCGATCCTCGTCGGAATCACCACGGGGCATTTCACCCTGCAACTCTCCGCAATGAGCCTCGCTCTGTTCTTCTGCGGTGCATTGAGTGCAGTGGGTTGGTCTATCCCTGCGGACGTCGTTGCTGGAAGCCGAGTTGCTTCACTCGGGTCAATCCAGAATTTCGGTGGCTACTTTGCTGGGTCACTCTCGCCTTGGCTCACCGGAGTCTTGGTGACGAGTACCGGGTCCTACCTTGTTCCATTTGTCCTCGGCGCCGTAGTCGCAGGGGACTGCTGAAGGTTTGGTTGACTTCACGACTGGATAAATTCCAGGAAGGATAGAAGTCATGCCAAAGATCTACACCGATGAGTTCAAGCAATCAGCGCTCGAGCTCTTGGACGATGGAATGACCC
>NZ_FXYX01000002.1 GCF_900169265.1 Brevibacterium iodinum ATCC 49514 | reverse complement strand
ACGTTGAAGCGTCGAGCTGCTGATGTGCTCGCGTTCTTCACCCGACCGGGAACGTCGAACGGTCCCACTGAAGCGATCAACGGCAGACTCGAGCATCTACGCGGGTCCGCGCTGGGATTCCGCAACCGCACGCATTACATCGCGAGGTGTCTGCTCGAGTCCGGTGGCTTCAGACCGGTTCTACACTCTCAATTACGATGAGCCTCGAAACCGTCATCGGCGATCCACCGGCGCCTGGGCAGCGTGATGAAGCTCAGCGGAGCGGGAGCCCTGCCGAGTCCGCGGTGCACCCACCAGGCGCTGTCGTGGGAGAGCGCGAGCCCGGGCGGGATGAGCGAATGCAGGGCGGCCATCCGCTCAGCGGGGGTGAGGATCGCACCCTTGCGCACCCAGGTCGATTCGGTCAGTCGGATGAGCAGGCCGTCGAGGGTGAGCTCGGTGAGCTGCTCGTACCCGAAGTCCCGCAGATGAAACAACGCCTCCATACCCGAACTATCGTCGGATGTGGAGGCGGTGACAAGACTTCGGTGAGCGCCTGTGGACAGGTGCTGACTCGAACGTGAGAAGCTGTGGACGAGCGCCTCAGCCTCAGCCGAGCACTGCGGTCTCAGTCGAGTTCTGCGGCGGTCTGGGCGAGCTGATCCCGCCAGGCGCGGCGAGCGTCGAGAGCTTCCTGCGCTTCGGCGACGGACTTCTCATCTCCGCCGGCCTTCGCGGCCTCGAGCTTCTTCTCGAGGTCGACGATCGACTCGTCGAGCTGACTCAGCGCACCCGAGGTGCGGGCCTTCGTCTCAGGGTTGCTGCGCTGCCACGCGGCTTCCTCGGCATCGGCGAGCGCGCGTTCGACATCGCGCAGACCGTTCTCCATCCGCGAGACATCGGCGCGAGGGACCTTCCCGGCGTCCTCCCACTGGTCTTGGATGGTGCGCAGCTCGCGCTTGGCCGCCACCGGGTCGGTGATCGGCAGCAGCGCCTGAGCCTTCTTCAGCAGCTCTTCCTTGACGACGAGGTTGCCCTTGAACTCCTCGTCCAGAGCGGCATTCTCGGCATCGCGGGCGGAGAAGAACACGTCCTGTGCTGCACGGAATCGTGCCCAGAGCGCATCATCGTCCTTCCGCGAGGCACGCGGTGCGCGCTTCCACTGGCTCATCAGGTCCTTGTACTTCTGCGACACGGTGCGGAAATCGGTCGAGGCCGACAGCGACTCCGCCTCGGCGACGATCTTCTCCTTGATCCGCTTGCCCTCGGCATTGACCTTGTCGAGTTCGGCGAAGAACTCCTTGCGCTTGTGTTCGAAGGTGTTCCGAGCCTGTGAGAACCTGCCCCAGAGTTCCTGATCGACGGCACGCGGTAGGCGGGGTCCGCTGCGCTGCATGTCCTTCCACTGGGCGAAGAGCTCGCGCAGGCGAGCGCCCGACTGCTTCCACTGGATCTTCGACGGGTCCTGCTTGGCCAGGGTCTCGGCCTCGACGACGAGAGCCTCACGATCCTCGGCAGCGGCCAGTTTCGCGGCCTGCGCCCGGGCCGCCTGACGGGACTCCGTGGCCTCGGCATCGGAGATGAGTGTGTCGAGAGTGGCGCTCAGCCCCTTGAGATCGCCGACGACGTTGGCTTCCGGCAGTGTTTCCTGCAGCGTCTTCGCCGCAGACACGACCTCACGGCCGGGAGCGCCGGCGGAGAGACGATTGCGCAGCAGGACCGCGCTCTCGGCGAGTTCGACGTACTTCTTCGCGAAGTACTCGAGAGCCTCCTCAGGAGTGGCGTCCGGGTACTGACCGACGGCACGTTCGCCCTCCGGGGTGGTGACGAACACATTGCCGTCCGCATCGGCACGACCATGTGTCACCGCGCGAGCCACCTCGGCGTCGTGGTCGATATGGCTGGCATTGACCACCTGTGCCGCCTGCGGACGCGGCAGCGACGACGGACGGGGGGTCGGCTTCGGTGTCGGGGTCGACATGGTTCTCACCTTGTTTCCATCGGTCGAACCGGCAGGTCATTCCACCCGCCGATCACTCGATTGTGGGATAGACGTTATCCCAGCATAACCATCGGCGGGCGTGTAGATAGACTTTGCACATGGATGTGTTCTCGACCAACGCCGAATTCCTCGACGTCAACTGCTATGCCGTGCGTGCAGACAGCTCCAGCGACTGCATTCTCATCGACTCCGGATACGACTGCACCCCAGGCCTCGAGAAGCTGCTCAGCGAAGAGGGACTCGAACCTCAGGGGATCTTCCTCACCCACGGCCACCCCGACCATATTCTGGGCCTGACCAACGTGCTCGCCCGCTGGAACGTGCCCGTCCACCTCGGCGCCGCCGACCGGTACCGCCTGGAAACGCCGGCCACAACGCTCAACCCGCAGTTCGCGGCAATGCTGGCCCCGCTCGTCGCAGACTGGAACGCCCCGGCAGTCAATGACATCAAAGACGGGCAGAGCTTCGAGATCGCCGGACTGACCATCACCGCAGTCTCCGCACCCGGGCACACGGAAGGTTCCATGCTGCTGCGAGTGAAGGACGGGGAGGAAGAAGTCATCTTCACCGGTGACGTCGTCTTCGCCGGAGCCATCGGCCGCGTCGACCTCCCCGGGGGAGACCCCCAGGCGATGGCCGGATCCCTGCGGGCCTTCGCGACACTGCCGGACGTGCCGATCTATCCTGGACACGGCCCTGCATCTCGCGTGAGCACAGAACTCGCGACGAATCCGTTCTTCTGAGGACTGAGCGACCGAAGTCTCGGGTGTTCCTGTCTGAGGCGGCCGCGCAGTCTCGGACGGCACCACACTTTTCAGACCTCACCCGATAAACACCACACGATTCAGCGGCGCCGCACGGCGCCGCATCCGCACCGAAAGCAAGGAGCACCATGGCGAAGTCAGCCCGTCTGTCCGGATTCCCGGAACGACTCCCGGCCGAACGCGTGATCGAGAAGACCATCATCGACACCCTCGAACACACCTTCGCCCTGCACGGGTTCTCCGCCCTCAACCACCGCGCCGTCGAACCGATCAGCCAGTTGGCCAAGGACGGCGAGATCGACAAGGAGATCTTCGCCGTCTCCCGCCTCCACTCCGAGGGCACCGAACGCAACCCGCTGGGACTCCACTTCGACCTCACGGTGCCCCTTGCCCGCTATATCGCCGATAATGCGAACGAGCTGAGCTTCCCGTTCAAGGCCGCTCGCGTCCAGCCCGTCTGGCGGGGCGAACGGCCGCAGGCCGGTCGCTACCGGGAGTTCATCCAGGCCGATATCGACGTCATCGCCGATGGGGAGCTGCCCGGGCACTTCGAGGTCGAGATCCCCCTGGCCGTGGCCGATGCGTTCTCCCGTCTCGCCCCGCTCGGCGTGCCCGGAATCAAGATCGTCGTCAACGACCGCAGACTGCTCGAAGGATTCGCACGGGGAATCGGACTGACGAACATCCAGGCCGTGCTGCGCTGCCTCGACAAGTACGACAAGATCGGTCCGGAAGAGGTCGGCAAGCTGCTCGCCTCCGAAGCCGGAGCGAACGATGAACAGCAGCAGCTGTGCCTCAAGCTCGCCGCCATCGAATCCGACTCCCCGGACTTCGCCGACGAGGTGCGCGCCCTCGGCGTCGACCACCCCCTGCTCGAAGCCGGACTCGAATCGCTGACGACGCTGCTGCGAGCCGCAGCCGTTCGCGCACCCGGAGTCGTCGTCGCCCAGCTCAAGATCGCCCGCGGCCTCGACTACTACACGGGCGCGGTCTACGAGACCCAGCTGATCGGCCACGAGGAGCTCGGTTCCGTATCCTCCGGCGGGCGCTACGACTCGCTGGTCGCCGTGGGGAAGAAGAACTATCCCGGGGTGGGCATGTCCATCGGCGTCTCCCGCCTGATGGCATTCATCCTCGGCGAGACCTCGGAGATCCGCGCCACCCGCGGTACCCCTTCGGCCGTCGTCATCGCCGTCACCGAGGAGGCCCGACGGGCTGACGCCGACGCCGTGGCCGCGACGCTGAGGTCCCGGGACATCCCGTGCGAAGTCTCGCCGAACGCCGCGAAGTTCGGCAAGCAGATCCGCTACGCGGAACGCCGCGGCATCCCGTTCGTCTGGTTCACCGACGGTGAGTCCGGCCACGAGGTCAAGGACATCCGCTCGGGAGACCAGACCACGGCCGACCCGGACACATGGACGCCCGCGGAAGACGACCTGTGGCCCCGCGTGTACCGGAGCTGAGCGCGGGGCGACTATCATTGTTCAGGCGCTAGACCACAACATCACAAAGGAGCCCTAGGTGCTGCGAAGCCACGAAGCCGGAAGCCTGCGAGCCGCGAACGCAGGAGAAACCGTCACCCTCACCGGGTGGGTCGATCGTCGTCGCGATCACGGAGGTGTGGCCTTCATCGATCTGCGCGACGCTTCGGGGATCGTGCAGGTCGTCGTCCGTGAGGACGATGCCCACCAGCTGCGCAACGAAACCGTCGTCAAGGCCACCGGCACCGTGTCGGTGCGTCCCGAAGGCAACACGAACCCGAACCTGCCCACCGGCGAGATCGAGATCATCGACACCACCGTCGAGGTGCTCTCCGAAGCAGCGGCCCTGCCGTTCCAGGTCTCCGACCATGCCGAGGATTCCGGCGCCGTGGGCGAGGAGACCCGTCTGCGCTACCGCTACCTCGACCTGCGCCGTTCGGGCCCGGCCAAGACGATCCGTCTGCGCTCCGATGTCAACAAGGCCGCACGGTCGGTCCTCGACGCCCACAGCTTCGTCGAGGTCGAGACTCCGACCCTGACGAAGTCGACTCCGGAAGGTGCCCGCGACTTCCTCGTCCCGGCCCGCCTCAAGCCCGGCTCGTGGTACGCCCTGCCGCAGTCGCCGCAGCTGTTCAAGCAGCTGCTTCAGGTCGCCGGCATGGAACGCTACTACCAGATCGCCCGCTGCTACCGGGACGAGGACTTCCGCGCCGACCGCCAGCCGGAGTTCACCCAGCTCGACATCGAAGCCTCCTTCGTCGAGCAGGAGGACATCATCGCTCTGGCCGAAGAGATCCTCACCGCGCTGTGGAAGCTCATCGGCTACGACATCACCACGCCGATCCCGCACATCACCTACCACGAGGCGATGGAGCGCTACGGTTCGGACAAGCCGGATCTGCGCTTCGGCCTCGAGCTGCACAACCTCACCGAGTTCTTCCAGGACACCCCGTTCCGCGTCTTCCAGTCGCCCTATGTCGGCTCCGTCGTCTACCCCGGCGGCGGCTCGCTGCCCAGGCGTCAGCTCGACGGCTGGCAGGACTGGGCCAAGCAGCGCGGGGCGAAGGGCCTGGCCTATGTGCTCATCGGCGAAGACGGAACCCTGTCCGGTCCGGTGGCCAAGAACATCTCCGATGAGGAGAAGGCGGGACTCGCCGAGGCAGCCGGTGCGCAGCCGGGCGATGCGATCTTCTTCGCCGCAGGTGAGGCGAACCCCTCCCGTGCCCTCCTCGGCGCCGCCCGCAATGAGATCGCCGAACGCACGGGTCTCATCAAGGACGGAGACTGGGCCTTCGTATGGGTCGTCGACGCACCCCTGTTCGAATCGGCCGCCGAAGCGCAGGCCGCCGGAGACGTCGCCGTCGGCGGCGGACAGTGGACGGCTGTCCACCACGCCTTCACCGCTCCGAAGCCCGAATTCCTCGACTCCCTCGAAGAGGACCCCGGCGCGGCACTGGCCTACGCCTACGACATCGTCTGCAACGGCAATGAGATCGGCGGCGGCTCGATCCGCATCCACCGCAAGGACGTCCAGGAACGCGTCTTCAAGATCATGGGCATCTCCGCCGAAGAGGCCGAGGAGAAGTTCGGCTTCCTCCTCGAAGCCTTCAAGTTCGGCGCACCCCCGCACGGCGGCATCGCCTTCGGCTGGGACCGCATCGTGTCACTGCTGGCCGGCGTCGACTCGATCCGTGAGGTCATCGCCTTCCCGAAGTCCGGTGGCGGATTCGATCCGCTGACCCAGGCACCGGCCCCGATCACCGACGCTCAGCGCGCCGAGGCCGGAGTCGACTTCGAACCGGAAGACGACGACTCCGAAGCCTGATGAGCCAAGAACCCAATCTGTTCTCCGACGGCCCGGACCAGGAAACACCGGGTCCGGGCTTCGCCGGTTCCTCCGGGGCCTCCTCGGGCAGGGCCCTGGATCCGCTTGCGGTGCGGATGCGTCCCCGGACCCTGGACGAGGTCGTCGGTCAGGAGCACCTGACCTTCGCCGGGTCCCCGCTCAACCAACTCGTCGAAGCCAGCGGGGGAGACCGGGCGGGAGCCTCCTCGGTGATCCTGTGGGGCCCGCCCGGAGTCGGAAAGACCACGCTGGCCCATGTCATCTCCCATGCTCCGGGCCGCACCTTCGTCGAGCTCTCCGCCATCACCGCGGGCGTCAAGGACGTGCGCCAGGTGATCGAGAGCGCCCGCCGCGAACGGGAGATGCACGGCCGGACCACCGTCCTCTTCCTCGACGAGATCCACCGGTTCTCGAAGGCC
This sequence comes from Brevibacterium iodinum ATCC 49514, assembly GCF_900169265.1. Classification (GTDB taxonomy): domain Bacteria; phylum Actinomycetota; class Actinomycetes; order Actinomycetales; family Brevibacteriaceae; genus Brevibacterium; species Brevibacterium iodinum. The sequence goes on along the minus strand of NZ_FXYX01000002.1, from coordinate 217,420 downwards.
CAGCAGGATGCCCTGCTGCCGGCGGTGGAAAACCGGCTCGTCGTGCTCGTGGCCGCCACCACGGAGAACCCGTCGTTCTCCGTCATCTCACCCCTGCTGTCGCGGTCGCTCATGCTCACGCTGCGTCCGCTCGACGACGAGGCGGTCGGCAATCTGCTCGACCGTGCCGTCGAATCCGATCGCGGGCTGGCCGGACAGTTCACCCTCACCGAGGAGGCCCGGAACTTCATCGTCCGCATCGCCGGAGCCGACGCCCGCCGATCACTGACCGTCCTCGAAGCCGCCGCCGGAATCGCCGCCGCGCAGTCGGAGGAGGCAGGCGACGAACCGATCGAGATCACCGAATCCGCGTGCGCCGAGGCGAGCAGCGAAACCGTTCTGCGCTACGACAAGAACGGCGACCAGCACTACGACGTGGTCTCCGCATTCATCAAATCCATCCGCGGATCCGATGTCGACGCGGCCCTGCACTATCTCGCGCGGATGATCGTCGCCGGTGAGGACCCGCGCTTCATCGCCCGTCGCGTCGTCATCTCCGCGGCCGAGGACATCGGCATGGCCGACCCGCAGGCGCTGCCGATCGCCGTGGCCGCCTCGACCGCCGTCCAGAACATCGGCATGCCCGAAGGGCGGATCCCCCTCGCCGAGGCGGTCACCTACCTCGCGCTGGCTCCGAAGTCGAACGCGAGCTACCGCGCCCTGGACGCCGCGATCGCCGATGTGAAGAACGGACTCGCCGGAGAGGTGCCGATGCATCTGCGCGACGCCCACTATCCGGGGGCGAAAGAGCTCGGCCACGGTGAGGGCTACAAATACTCGCACGACTATCCGCACGGGGTCGCCGATCAGGAGTACCTGCCGGAGTCGCTGCGAGGCAAGCGCTACTACTCTCCGACCGGCAACGGAATGGAACGCAGTATGGCTGAGAGGCTCGAGAATCTCAGGCGGCTGCTGCGACCCTGACAGCTGTGGAGCAGACGCGGTTCCTCCTGCACGTCTTCGGCTTCACCGCCTTCGCGGGACTGCAGCAGGTTTCGGACAGCGGAGTCGTCCTGCTGCTGTTCACGATCGGACTGAAATTCGATCTGCGCTCCCTGTACCAACCCGAAGCCCACGGCCCCGCTGCGCTGCACATGGTCACGGTGGTCCTCCTCGGTGCCGTGACGATCGGAGCTGCCGCTGCCATCGGCATCACCATCGCAGGCGAAGAGCCGCCGAGCCCCGCGGCGTTCGCGCTCGTCCTGATCGTTCCCGTGGTCTGGGTGCTGCGACGGCTCCTCGACCGCGTCGGACGCGGTGAGCTGCTCGCCCTCTTCGGCGTCTTCGTGGCCTCCGGGCCCGGCTACGTCGCCTTCGCATCAGTCGGCATCCACGGCGACCTCGGACTGGGGATGATCGGCTCCTCCCTGGCGAACGCCGACAGTCTCCAGATCGTCGCGAAGCTCGACGCGATCCTGCCGGATGAGAACGAGAGCCGGCTGCGGGCGAACGATCGGCCGCTCGACACCGGAGATGCGGAAGTCGTCGTGCTCGGCATGGGTCGCACCGGTCGCGGAGCCTGCGAGCGCTTCGTCGAACGCGGCGACGGCAGCGTCGTGGCCGATGCCGCCATCGCCACGAAGACGACTGTCGGCAGTGACAGCGATGCTTGCGGCTGTGACAGCGATGCTTGCGGATCGGTCGGCCGGCAAGGGCAGACGGTTCGCCTCAGTCGGCAAGATCACAGCGGCGAGGCCGCCGATCGGCTTTGCGACGGGCGGTGTGCACCCGCTAAGATTGACAGCTGTTGTGCCTGCACCCTAAAGGCGGTCGGTGCGAGCGGATCTCGACGCTCAATCCCTCTTTCCCATCCGGGGAAACAACAGTCGCGTTCGGGGCGAGAACCGCAGAGGCCCACCGCGGCAGAACACATTGATGAAAGGTAATACAGTGCCAGCACCAGCACGTAATCGCCGCATGACGCGCCTCTCGCGCGCCCTCGGCATTGCTCTGACACCCAAGGCCGAGAAGTACTTCGAGCGTCGCCCGTACCCTCCAGGTGAGCACGGTCGCGCCCGTCGTCGCAACGACAGCGACTACTCGGTCCGCCTCAAGGAGAAGCAGCGTCTGCGCGCGCAGTACGGCATCCGTGAGGCCCAGATGCTCAAGACCTACAAGGAAGCCAACCGTCTGCCCGGTCTGACCGGTGAGACCATGGTTGAGCTCCTCGAATCGCGTCTCGACGCCCTCGTCCTGCGTGCGGGCTTCGCCCGCACCATGGCCCAGGCCCGTCAGTTCGTCGTCCACCGTCACATCACGGTCGACGGTCAGCGCGTGGACCGTCCCTCCTTCCGCGTGAAGGAAGGCCAGACCATCCAGGTGCACGAGCGTTCGGCTTCGATGGATCCGTTCCAGGTCGCCGCCGCCGGTGGTCACAAGGACGTGCTGCCCGCAACGCCGGGATACCTCAACGTGAACCTCGAGGGCCTGCAGGCAACCCTGCTGCGCACCCCGAAGCGCGAAGAGGTGCCGATCACCTGTGACGTTCAGCTCGTCGTCGAGTTCTACTCGCGCTGATCTGCTGAACACAGCGCATCGCGCCACCGCAACTGCCCGGGACCGCACGGTTCCGGGCAGTCGTGCATTCATCCCGGCGAGTGTGCCTTCGCATTGGGCAGTCGTACAGCGACCTCAAGCACGCCGACGGCGTATCGCAGCTGCCATGGCGAAGGCTGTGTTGTCACATCCTCCTCTGAAATGACCACTTTCCTCCCTGGGCATTTCAGAGAAAGGTGTACCGAACCGCCGGACAGGACCGGGAATGACGTGCCGACCCGGGAGCGGCCTGCCGGGAGGCAAAAGCGCGGCGGATTCCGGGACCGAACTCCCCGGCACGCCGCGCCACATCGCATATTGCGGCGGAGCCATTAAACTGGTCCCTGTTAAGTGCGGGTACGCACGAGTAAGTGTCGCGCCGGGCTGATCAGCCCGGCGGTGCACAGGCAATATCTGAAAGGCCTTGGATTGAAGACGGCAGAGATCAAACAACGCTGGTTGGACTACTTCGAAGCGAACGGGCACACCGTGGTCCCCTCGGCGTCGGTGATCAGCTCCGATCCGTCCATCCTGTTCAACATCGCGGGAATGGTCCAGTTCATTCCCTACCTCACCGGCAGGGAGCCGGCCCCGTTCAACCGTGCCACCAGCGTCCAGAAATGCGTGCGCACCGGAGACATCGAAGAGGTCGGCAAGACGACCCGCCACGGCACTTTCTTCCAGATGAACGGCAACTTCTCCTTCGGCGACTACTTCAAGCGCGATGCCATCAAGTTCGCCTGGGGACTGCTGACGACCCCCGTCGCCGAGGGCGGCCTCGGCTTCGACCCGGACCTGCTTTGGGCGACAGTGCACGAAGACGATACAGAGACCATCGACATGTGGCTCGAGGAGACCTCCGTTCCCCGTGAGCGCATCCAGCTGCGCGACAACGAGGACAACTATTGGCACACCGGCCAGCCCGGCCCTGGCGGCTACTGCTCGGAGATCTACTTCGACCGCGGCCCCGCCTACGGCGTCGACGGCGGACCCGTGGCCGATGAAGACCGCTACATCGAGATCTGGAACCTCGTGTTCATGGAGTTCGAACTCTCCGAGGTTCGCTCGAAGGTCGACTTCGACGTGGCCGGCGAGCTGCCGGCGAAGAACATCGATACCGGCATGGGACTCGAACGTGTCGCTTTCCTGCTCCAGGGCGTGGAGAACATGTACGAGATCGACGAGGTCTTCCCCGTCATCGAGGCTGCCAGTCGTCTGGCCGGCCGGACCTACGGCGAGGACGAGCACGCCGATGTGCAGCTGCGCGTCGTCGCCGACCATGTCCGTTCGGCCCTGATCATCATCGGCGACGGGGTCCGGCCCGGCAACGAAGGCCGCGGCTACATCCTCCGCCGCCTGCTCCGCCGTGCCGTGCGTGCCATGCGTCTGCTCGGAGTCAAGGAAGAAGTCCTGCCCGAGCTGCTGCCCGTCTCCATGCAGGCCATGAAGCTGTCCTACCCGGAACTCGAAACCGACTTCGACCGCATCTCCCGGGTCGCCTACGCCGAGGAGAAGGCGTTCCTGCGCACCCTCGAATCCGGCACTCAGCTGTTCGCCAATGCCGCGAAGTCACTCGACGGCGCGGACAAGACCATCAGCGGGGACATCGCCTTCGCCCTCCACGACACTCATGGGTTCCCCATCGACCTCACTCTCGAGATGGCCTCCGAAGCCGGACTGAGCGTCGACGAGGCCGGGTTCCGTGAGCTGATGAGTGAACAGCGCACCCGCGCCAAGGCCGATGCCAAGGCGAAGAAGGGCGGCGGCCACACCGACCTGTCCGCATATTCGGCGCTGCTGGACGAAGGTGCCAGCGAATTCGTCGGCTATGACCGACTCGAGTCCGACTCCCGCGTGCGCGGAATCGTCGTCGATGGGGTCTCCGCCGAGGTGCTCACCGCCGGTCAGAGCGGCGACGTCGTCCTCGACCTGACCCCGTTCTACGCAGAATCCGGTGGTCAGCGCGCCGACGTCGGCCTCATCTCCGGCCATGGCTTCACCGCCCGGGTCAGCGACGTGCAGAATCCGGTCAAGGGACTGCCCGCCCACCGGGTCGAGGTCATCGACGGAGAGCTGCGCGTCGGCGACGAGGTGCTCGCCGCCGTCGACCACGACCACCGGTTCCAAGGCGCACAGGCCCACACCGCCACCCACCTCGTCCACGCTGCGCTGCGCGAGATCCTCGGCAGCCACGCCGTGCAGGCCGGTTCGCTCAACCAGCCCGGATACATGCGCTTCGACTACTCGTTCCCCGAAGCCCCGAGCACCCAGATGCGGGCCGAGATCGAAGAGGTCGCGAACCTCGCGGTGCGCTCGAACTACGAAGTCGGGACTGAATACATGTCCTTCGACGACGCAAAGAAGTCCGGTGCCATGGCGCTCTTCGGCGAGAAGTACCCGAACGTCGTGCGCGTCGTCGACATCGGCGGACCCTTCTCCCGCGAACTCTGCGGCGGCACCCACGTCGGAGCCTCCGCGGAGGTCGGCCCGATCTCCGTGCTCTCCGAAGCCTCCGTCGGCTCCGGAGTCCGACGCATCGAAGCCGCGGTCGGCATGGACGCCTTCCGGTCCCTGGCCGCCGAACGGACCATCGTGTCCTCGCTCTCGGAGATGCTCAAGGTCCCCGGCACCGATGTCACATCACGCGTGTCCGACCTGATGAGCAGGCTCAAGGACGCCGAGAAGGAGATCGCTCGCCTCAACGCCCAGCAGCTGCTGGGCTCGGCCGGGAAGTTCCTCGATGAGGCACAGACCGTGGGCCAGACGCTGTTCGTGCAGGCCGAACTCGGCGACATCGCCAATGCCGGAGACATCCGCACACTGGTCACCGACCTGCGCAACCGGGTCGCCGACCGTCAGGCGGTGATCTTCGGCATCGGAGTCAGCAGCGGAAAGCCCGTCGTCGTCATCGCCACCACCGAGGCGGCCCGCGCCGCCGGTCTGCAGGCAGGAAAGCTCGTGTCGCTGGCCTGCGGAGAACTCGGCGGCGGAGGCGGCGGCAAGCCCGACCTCGCCCAGGGCGGGGGCAGCAACCCCGCGGCGATCCCGTCAGCCATCGCGGCGGTCAAGGCAGCCATCCAGTGAGTTTCCGCCGAGGTCGCCGGCTGGGTCTCGACATCGGTTCCGTGCGGATCGGTGTCGCCTCCAGCGACCCCGACGGGATTCTGGCCACCCCGCTCACCGTCGTTCGTCGAGCGGACGAACCGGCGGCGCTGCGGCAGCTGCGCGACATCGTCGACGAATACGAACCCATCGAACTCCTTGTGGGCGACCCGAAGTCCCTCGACGGCGCCGCCCGCGCCGCAGCCACCTCGGCGTTGGAATTCGCCCGCAGGATCGCCGCGGCCACCGGCACACCCGTCCGTCTCGTCGACGAACGATTCACCACCGTCGAGGCCCACCAGGCTCTCGCCGCAGCCGGGAAATCGTCACGCCAGAGACGCGAGATCGTCGATGCCCAAGCCGCCGTGATCATCCTCCAGAACGCCCTCGAGTACGAACACAACACCGGTGTCCCCGCCGGCCGTGAGATGCCCGACGAGGAGAACGACGTATGAGCCCGATCACCGAAGAGTTCTCGACCGACGAAGGACTGTCCCGCGCGGAGATCCGTGCGAAGAAGCGGCGCAGGATGATGCGTCGGCGACGGACGACGACGATCGTGATCATCTGCATCCTCGTCTTCGGCATCGGAGGATTCTTCGGTGTGCGCGCGGCCGGGGGAGTCTTCGACGACCTGTTCGGGCCGAAAGGCGACTACGAGGGTCAGGGCACGAACGAGGTCTCGATCGAGATCGCACCCGGATCCTCGGCCCGCACCGTGGCCAATCAGCTCGTCGAAGCCGGAGTGATCATGAATTCCGAGCCCTTCCTCGACGAGATCGAACGCCGTGAGGCGACCATCCAGGCGGGAACCTGGACGATGCGGGAGAAGATGAGCTCGAAGGCCGCGGTCGAAGCGCTCATCAACCCCATCGCCCCGCCGAAGATCACGGTCGCCGAAGGCAAACAGGTCGAAGAGATCAAGGCGATCATGATCGAATCGGGGATGAACGCCGACGAGGTCGACAAAGCCCTCGACGACAAGACCCCGAAGGACTACGGACTCGAGATCGAAGCACCGAGCCTCGAAGGGTATCTGTACCCGGCGACCTACGACCTCAACAAGCAGAAGACCGCCGAGGACATCGTCCAGGAGATGGTCGACAAGACCGAGTCCGAACTCGACGAACTGGGAATCGAGAGCAAGGACGCCAACCGCATCCTCACGCTGGCCAGCCTCGTGGAGAAGGAATCCCCGGGAGACCCCGAGGTGCGCTCGAAGGTGGCAAGGTCCTTCCTCAACCGCATCTCCGGCAAGTCGCAGACCGGAGGACTGCTCCAATCGGATGCGACCGTGGCCTATATCCACGGTGCCCGTTCCGACCTGACGACGACGAAGAAGGAACGCCAGTCCGACTCGCCGTACAACACGTACAAGAAGAAGGGGCTGCCGCCCGGGCCCATCAACTCGCCGAGCAAGGGCGCCGTCGAAGCCGCGCTCGATCCCGCCGACGGGGACTGGCAGTTCTTCGTCGCGACGAACCCGGACACGGGGGAGACCAAGTTCGCCGACAACTACAAGGACCACAAGAAGAACGTCGAGATCTACCGCAAGTGGCTGCGCGAGCACAGCAAGGACGACGGATAGCCGGTGAGGATACTTGCCGCAGTGCTCGGTTCGCCGATCGCACACTCGAAGTCCCCGCTGCTCCACCGCGCCGCCTTCGCAGCGTTGAACATGGAATCCAGCGAGTACTCCCGGTACGAACTCGGGGCCGATGAGCTCGAGGAATTCCTCGACTCCCACCCCGATCACACCGGCTTCTCTCTGACGATGCCGTTGAAGGACCGACTCGTCACACTCGCCGCCGAACGGGGGTGGAACCTCGACGAGACGGCGACATTGACGGCAGCCGGCAATACGATTGTGCGCCGCGGCGGAGACGTTCAGGTGGCGAACACCGACGTCGAGGGCATCGTGCGTGCCATCGCCCCGCACCAGGAATCTGGACCGTCCGCGTCCGGTGGTGGTGCGGGAGCCGGTCGGGCGACGATCCTCGGCGCCGGAGCCACGGCCGCCTCGGCGCTCGTGGCCTGCCGCGATCTCGGGATCGCACACGTGGACTTCCGCGTCCGCAGCCCGGACCGTGCCCGCCGGGTCCTCTACTTAGCCGAGCGGATCGGTCTGACCGCCTCGGTGGGAGACCTGACCCGGATCGGTCCATCGGAGATCGTCATCTCAACCCTGCCCGCCGAGGCGGCGCCCGACCCGATCTGGGATGACTTCTTCGCCCCCGGCGCGATCGCCCTCGACGTCGCCTACGCCGCCGATTCGACCTTCCTCGCCGCGGCTGCCGCACACGGTCTGCGCCCCGTCGCGGGAACCGCCATGCTCGTCGAACAGGCCGTCGCCCAGTTCGAGCTGTTCCTCGCCGCAGCCAGGGCCGACGACCCAACCACGACGGAGACCCTGCCGACGTCGGAGACCCTGCCGGCAGCAGACGAACTGACCGCGCGGGTCACGGCGGCCATGTACGCAGCACTCGAGATCCCGCCGGTCCGGGCGCAGGACTGAACCAGCGATCGCGATGGACACCGGAGTGTTGCACGGGATGACCATTTGTCTCACGGTTCTGGCCGCTCTTGCCAGTGGCCTCTTCCTCGCCGCAACCCCACGGGCCTGGCTCAACGACGCCTCGCACCTGCAGCGGTGGCGGGTCTCCAGATGGGCACGTGGTCCGGGTCCGGTAGTGGGCGGCGTCATCATCTCCGCAGGAGCCGCCGTCGTCTTCACCCTCACTGTGCTCGCACCACTTGAGACCGGGTGGAGTGCCTATGCGCCGCTGAGCGAGACGACGTTTGCCCCAGGCCGGCCGAACCCGGCCGATCGCATCGTCTCCGCCCTGCTGCTGGGTCTCACAGCAGGCGCCACATCATTCCTCGTCACCGCGGATGTCAGCGTACGCAGGCTGCCTGATCGGATCGTCATCCCCCTGTCTCTGGTCGCCCTCGGACTCATCATCACAGGGTCTGTGCTCGGAGCGCTGCCGATGTGGTTCGCGTCATTCTTCGCAGGACTCATCGGCCTCGTCTTGTTCACGGCTGTGCACCTGATGGGTCGAGCGCTGCGGGCACGGACGATGGGGCTCGGGGACGTCAAGCTCGCGTTCGTCGTCTTCGCCGTGCCCGGTCTCTTCGACCCGTGGGCACCTGCCCTCGTGCTTGTCGCCATGGTGCTCATCAGCGGAGTCTGGGCGCTCATCGGCGCGATCCGGGCCGGTCGGGTGCGCGGGGTGACCATCGCCTTCGGACCGGCCATGCTTTCCGGCATGTGGCTCGGGTGCCTGTTCGCCCCAATACTTTTGTAGAATCGGTGGAATGTTGAGATGGCTGACTGCAGGCGAATCCCACGGCGAAGCGCTGACCGGGATCATTGAGGGGCTTCCGGCCCATGTACCGATCACCAGGGACGATATTCGTGCGAGCCTGGCTCGCCGCCGACTCGGCTATGGCCGCGGCGCACGGATGAAGTTCGAAGCCGACGAGGTGCGTCTCCTCGGCGGTGTCCGCCATGGGCAGACCTTGGGCTCACCGGTGGCGATCGAGGTCGGCAACACCGAATGGCCGAAGTGGGAATCCGTGATGAGCCCGGATCCCGTCGACGCGTCCGAGCTCGAAGGACTGGCGCGCAACGCCCCGCTGACTCGGCCGCGTCCGGGCCATGCCGATATCGTCGGTATGCAGAAGTACGGATTCGACGAAGCCCGCCCCGTGTTGGAGCGCGCCTCGGCGCGTGAGACCGCGATGCGCGTGGCACTGGGCACGGTGGCCGCGAAGTTCCTCGGCGAACTGGGCATCACCCTCGTCTCCCACACCGTGGCCATCGGCGGCGCCGAACACGCAGCCGATGCGCTGCCCACGCTGCCGACCGCGGCCGATGTCGAAGCCCTCGACGCCGATCCGGTCCGCTGCTTCGACGCCGACCTCTCGGCTGCGATGGTCACCGAGATCGACGCTGCGAAGAAGGCCGGGGACACCCTCGGCGGAGTCGTCGAAGTCCTCGCTTATAACCTGCCTCCGGGCCTGGGCTCCCACGTGCATTGGGACCGTCGTCTCGACTCCCGCCTGGCCGGTGCCCTCATGGGCATCCAGGCGATCAAGGGCGTCGAGGTCGGAGACGGTTTCCTCACCACGAAGCGTCCCGGATCGCAGGCCCATGACGAACTGGAAGTCGGACCCGACGGATTCCGTCGCACGAGCAATCGTGCCGGCGGCACGGAAGGCGGAATGTCCACTGGCGGTCCGCTGCGCGTGCGGGCGGGGATGAAGCCGATCGCCACGGTGCCGCGTGCCCTGGCGACGGTCGACGTCGAAACCGGTGAGGCCGCGAAGGCGAACCATCAGCGCTCCGACGTGTGCGCAGTTCCCGCCTCGGGAGTCGTCGCCGAAGCCATGGTGGCACTGGTGCTCGCCGAAGCCGTCGTCGAGAAGTTCGGCGGAGACTCCGTTGCCGAGACGAAGCGGAACCTGGACGCCTACGTCGCGGCCATTCCGGAGAACCTCCGCATCGGACGATGAACCACACCCCGCTGCCCAAACCGGTTCCGCCCTTGGAACCGGCCCCCGCCGCGCTCTCGCGCATCGTGCTCTCCGGTCCGCCGGCGGCAGGGAAATCGACGATCGGTCGGCTGCTCGCCGACCGGCTCGGCCTGCCGCTGACGGACACGGACGCGAACATCGTCGACAAGTACGGGGTCATCTCGGAGATCTTCGTCGAACGCGGCGAAGATCACTTCCGACGCATCGAACGCGAGGTTGTGCGCAGAGCGCTGCGTCGTCTGCTCGATCGTCCGGGAATCGTGTCCCTGGGCGGAGGAGCGATCCTCAACCCCGGCACCCGAGCTCAGCTGCGACACCCGGCGATCAAGGTCGTGCACATCGATATCGATGTCGACACCGTGTCCCAGCGGCTGACCGCCCCGCACCGACCGCTGCTGCGCGGTGCCGGCAGCCCGGTGGAGAACTGGCTGGCCCTGGTCAACGAACGCGAACCGCTGTACGAACAGGTCGCGACCTTCCGGGTCCAGGCCTCGAACTCACCACCGTCGACGGTGGTCAACCGAGTCGTCGACGTCCTCACCGGTCTGCAGCGAGCCGAGGAGTACGCGAAATACGCCGATCCCGACGACGACGGATCCGGTCAGCCGCGCTGAGCACGGCCCCGGCGGTGAGACGCCTGCGACCACATCGGTCCACCCGTTTCGCCGCCGGGAGCCTGTCAGGGCTAGGCTGGATCCGGCCCGCGGAACAGGTGGCTCGGCTCCGAGCACTCACCGGGCGGCCGAGCCCTTGAGAGAAGACGATGAACGATCAGGAAGACGGACGAATGAGCCTCACACGCATCAATGTGGACGCCGGCGGGACCTACCCCGTCCTCGTCGGCCGGGGACTGCTCGGCGAACTGCCCGAGCTGCTCGGAAACCGCGTCGAGAAGGTCCTCGTCATCCACCCCCGCGCCCTGCGCACCACCGGTGAGACCGTTCGCGACGACCTCGCCGCCGCCGGTCTCGAAGCCGTGGCCGCGGAGATCCCCGACGCCGAAGAGGCCAAACACGTCCAGGTCGCCGCATTCTGCTGGCAGGTCCTCGGCCAATCCGACTTCACCCGCACCGACGCGATCATCACCGTCGGCGGGGGAGCGGTGAGCGACCTCGGCGGTTTCGTCGCCGCCACCTGGCTGCGCGGAATCAAGGTCATCCACATCCCCACCACCGTGCTCGGCATGGTCGATGCCTCCGTCGGCGGCAAGACCGGGATCAACACCGCCGAAGGCAAGAACCTCGTCGGCTCCTTCCACGCACCCGCCGGTGTCCTCGTCGACCTCGACACGCTCGGGACCCTGCCGGAGAACGAACTGTTCACCGGCCTCGCCGAGGTGGTGAAGACCGGATTCATCGCCGACCGCGCGATCCTCGATCTCGTGTCGAACCATTCGAAGGACGAGATCGCCGATGTGCACGGCCCCGTGCTGCGCGAACTCATCGAACGCTCGATCCGGGTCAAGGCTGAAGTCGTCTCCGGAGACTTCAAGGAGTCCGGACGCCGGGAGATACTGAACTACGGCCACACCCTCGGCCATGCGATCGAGCACAAGGAGCGCTACCAGTGGCGCCACGGTGCCGCCGTATCGGTGGGCATGGTCTTCGCCGCCGAGGTGGCTTCGATGATCAAGAGCCTGCCCTACGAAGTCGTCGACCTCCACCGTGAACTGCTCGGCAAGCTCGGACTGCCGGTGGGCTACCGTTCCGACGTGTGGCCGCAGCTGCTGGACACGATGAAGAGAGACAAGAAGGCCCGCGGAGCGATGCTGCGGATGGTGCTGCTCAGCGACATCGGCGAACCGAGCACCGTCGAGATCCCCGACGCCTCCATCCTCTTCACCGCCTACCAGGAGATCGGCGAGGATTCGCCGACGGTTCCCCTCGGCATCGGCCTCGGCCTCGACTGACCCCGCCCGGATGGAAGCGTCCCGCTGGGCTTGCTAGACTTGCCCAGTGGCGCGTTCGTCGACCCCGCACCTCGGGGTTCTCCGGCGCGTCGTGCCGACTGCGATCACCATTCGGTGATCAGGACTGAACCGAAGAAGGACGAATTAGTGGCGACAACGAACGACCTGAAGAACGGCCTTGTGCTCAACCTCGACAACCAGCTGTGGCAGGTGCTCGAATTCCAGCACGTCAAGCCCGGAAAAGGACCGGCCTTCGTCCGCACCAAGCTGAAGAATGTGATCTCCGGCAAGATCATCGACAAGACCTTCAACGCCGGCACCAAGGTCGAGACCGCGAATGTCGACCGCCGCGATATGCAGTACCTCTACCATGACGGCACCGACTACGTGTTCATGGATGCCAAGGACTACGACCAGGTCAACATCTCCGCAGACCTCGTCGGCGACGCCGCGAACTACATGCTCGAGAACCAGGATCTGCAGATCTCCTTCCATGAGGGCACCCCGCTCTCTGTGGAGCTGCCGCCCTCGGTGGAACTGACCATCACCCACACGGAACCCGGACTTCAGGGCGACCGTTCGACCGGCGGTTCGAAGCCCGCAACCCTCGAGACCGGCTACGAGATCCAGGTGCCCCTGTTCCTCGAAGAAGGCGTGAAGGTCAAGGTCGACACCCGCAGCGGCGACTACCTCGGTCGCGTCAAGTAAGTGGCGTCCGCACGTACCCGAGCCCGTCGCCGGGCTCTCGAGCTGCTCTTCGAAGCCGGGCAGCGTCGACTGGCCATGGACGAACTCGTCACCATGCGGTCGAACGATCCCGACTACCCGATGAAGGAATACGCGGTCGAGATCGTCAAGGGCATCACCGAGAAGCAGGCGGAGATCGACGAGATCATCTCCACCTACTCAGAAGGCTGGACCCTGGATCGGATGCCGGCTGTCGACCGATCGCTGCTGGAGATCGGAACCTGGGAGATGCTGTTCAACGACGAGGTTCCCGACAAAGTGGCCATCGACGAAGCAGTGTCTCTGGCCAGACAGTTCTCCACAGATGACTCTCCCGGCTTCGTCTCCGGGCTGCTCTCCCGCATCCTCGACGTCAAACCGACACTCATCTGAGGCGGCGGGTCCGCACTCCGGACCCGCCCGCCGGTGGGCGCCCCACCGGGTCTACAATCGAATCGAACCACTCCTTTAACCACCGTCCAGAGAGGCGGAGAAGGGGAAATATGACACAGCGAACAGTGCTGGACGCCCCCGATATCTCCCGGGCGATCACCCGCATCGCGCACGAGATCATCGAATCCAACAGGGGCAGCGACGATCTGGTCCTCTTAGGGATCCCGCGCCGCGGAGTCCCGCTCGCCCACCGACTCGCCGAGGCGATCGCCTCCATCTCCGGTCGGCCCGAGACCGCAGGCGAACTCGCCGGCAGCCTCGACATCACGATGTACCGCGATGATCTGCGCGGCGGCTCCTACCGGGCCCCCGAGCCCACCACCATCCCGAGTGCGGGAATCGATGCGAAGACCGTCGTCCTCGTCGACGATGTGCTCTTCTCCGGACGCACCATCCGCGCAGCCCTCGACGCCCTCGCCGATGTCGGTCGGCCCGCCAAGGTCCGCCTCGCCGTCCTCGTCGACCGCGGCCACCGGGACCTGCCGATCCGTGCCGACCACGTCGGCAAGAACCTGCCCACCTCGAGCAGCGAACGCGTCAACGTCTCCCTGACCGAAACCGACGGAGACGACTCCGTGAGCATCTCGGGAGGCCGCGAATGAAGCATCTGCTCGACACCGCATCACTGAGCCGGGACGACGCCATCGGCATCCTCGACATCGCCGAAGAGATGACTCTGGTCTCCGAACGCGAGGTTAAGAAGCTGCCCGTGCTGCGCGGACGCACAGTGGTCAACCTGTTCTTCGAGGACTCCACACGCACCCGACTGTCCTTCGAAGCCGCAGCCAAACGCCTCTCGGCCGATGTGCTCAACTTCTCCGCCAAGGGCTCCTCCGTTTCGAAGGGCGAGAGCCTCCAGGATACGATCCAGACGATCTCTGCGATGGGCGCCGATGCCATCGTCGTCCGCCACTCCGGAGCAGGCACCGCCCACCGCCTCGCCCATACCGGGTGGATCGACGTCCCCGTCGTCAACGCCGGCGACGGCACTCACGAACACCCCACCCAGGCGCTCCTCGACGCGTTCACCCTGCGTCGGGCACTCGCCGGAGTCCCCGCCTCGGGGCCGGTGAAAGGGGGACCGCGCGGTCAGGGACTCGACGGAGCGAAGGTCGCCATCGTCGGAGACATCCTGCACTCCCGAGTGGCACGGTCGAACGTCCACCTGCTCGCCCTCCTCGGCGCGGACGTCCACCTCATCGCACCACCCACGCTGCTCCCCTGGGGCGTGGAGAACTGGCCGGTGACCATCCACTACGACTTCGATTCGGCGCTGAGCGCCGAGGACTTCGCAGCCGTGATGATGCTGCGGGTCCAGCACGAGCGGATGCACGAATCCTTCTTCCCCAACGAACGCGAATACGCCCGCCTGTGGGGACTGAGCGCGGCCCGTCTGGCCAAACTGCCGGAGACCAGCTTCATCATGCACCCAGGGCCTATGAACCGCGGCTTCGAAATCTCCGCTGTCGCAGCGGACTCACCCCGCGCCCTCGTCCTCGATCAAGTCGAGAACGGAGTGAGCGTGCGCATGGCGGTCCTCTACCGTCTGCTGACCGGTCAGGAGGAGACCAATGACTGATTACCTCATCCGCGGTGCCGATGTGCTCGGACGCGGAGCCGCCGATATCGCGATCCAGGACGGTCGCATCGTCGACCCCGAGCTGCTGGGCACTAGCGACTATGAGACCGTCGACGCCGCAGGACTCGTGGCCCTGCCGGGACTCGTCGACATGCACACCCATCTGCGCGAGCCGGGCAAGGAAGACGCCGAGACCGTGCTCACCGGATCACGCTCAGCCGCCTCGGGCGGGTTCACCTGCGTCCACGCCATGGCGAACACCGCGCCCGTGGCCGATACCGCCGGAGTCGTCGAACAGGTTCACCGCCTCGGCCGCGCCGCCGGATTCACCGAAGTCGTACCCGTCGGCGCCGTGACCACCGGACTCGAGGGAAAGCAGCTCGCCGAGCTGGGAGCCATGGCTCGCTCCGGAGCCCGCGTGCGGATGTTCTCCGACGACGGAATCTGCGTCTCCGATCCGCTGCTCATGCGCCGCGCCCTCGAATACGTCAAGACCTTCGACGGAATCATCGCCCAGCACGCACAGGAACCGCGCCTGACCGAAGGCGCACAGATGAATGAGGGAACGGTCTCGTCCGAACTCGGACTGCCCGGCTGGCCCGCCGTGGCCGAGGAGTCGATCATCGCCCGCGATGTGCTCCTGGCCGAACACGTCGGATCCCGGCTGCACATCTGCCACGTCTCCACGGCCGGCAGCGTCGACCTCATCCGCTGGGCCAAGGCCCGCGGGATCGCCGTGACCGCCGAGGTGACACCGCACCACCTCATGCTCACCGACGAACTCGTGCGCACCTTCGACCCCGTCTACAAGGTCAACCCGCCGCTGCGCACCGACCGCGACGTGCAGGCGCTGCGTGAAGCGCTGGCAGACGGCACGATCGACGTCGTCGGCACCGACCACGCCCCACACACCGCCGAACACAAGTGCAGCGAATGGACCGCAGCGGCCATGGGCATGGTCGGCATGGAGTCCGCGCTGTCCATCGTCGTCGCCGCCATGGCCGAACACGACTTCGACTTCGGCGATGTGGCCCGTGTGATGTCTTCGGCCCCGGCCCGCATCACCGGCGCCTCCGGACACGGCAGCCTCGAGATCGGGGCGAGCGCGAACATCGTCCTCGTCGACCCGTCCGCACCGCACCGCATCGAACCCGGCGACCACGCCACGAAGGGACGCAACAACCCCTTCGCAGGAGTCGAAGTTACGGCGCGGGTCACCGACACCTTCTTCTACGGCCACCGGGTCTTGGCCGCAGGGTCACTCGCCACACCCCACCCGGCAGGAGCAACATGGACACCACAGTAAGCACACTCATCGTCGCCGCAGTCATCCTCGTCGTGATCGTCGCGATCGCCTGGGGATGGAGCCGACGCAAACAGGCCCAGTCAGAGGTCGCCACCCCGCCGAAGCCCCATATGGGCATCAAAGCCGTGTCCGAACCCGTCGAAGGCTCCTACGTGTCGACGACGAAGGCCGGCCATCCGCTCGAACGCGTCGCCGTCCACGGTCTGGGCATCCGCACCACCGGGGAACTCGTCGTCACCGACGGGGGAGTGATCATGGACCTGGCCGGGCGCGAGGATTTCCTCATCCCGCGCCGCGACATCGTCTCCGTGGACACCACGAACGGGATGATCGGGAAATTCGTCGAACGCGGAGGCATCATCCGCATCACCTGGCACCTGGGCGACACCCTCGTCGACACGGGCTTCCGCACCCGCTACGCCGCATCCACCACCCCTACCGTCGACCGCATCCGCGAAATGATCGAAGAGGCACAATGAGCTTTTCCACCACCCCCGCCGTCCTCGTCCTCGAAGACGGCCGGACCTTCCACGGATCCGCCTACGGACACATCGGCGAAACCACCGGTGAGGCTGTGTTCGTCACCGCCATGTCCGGCTACCAGGAGACGCTGACAGACCCGTCCTACCACCGACAGATCATCATCCAGGCCGCGCCGCACATCGGCAACACCGGAGTCAACCGCACCGATGACGAATCCGCCCGGATCTGGGCCGCCGGCTACGTCGTCCGCGATGCCTCCCGCATCTCGTCGAACTGGCGCTCCGAAGGCGACCTGGCCGACCGGCTGACCGAATCCCGGATCGTCGGCATCTCCGGAGTCGACACCCGAGCCCTGACCCGCCACCTGCGCGACAAGGGAGCCATGCGCGTGGGCATCTTCTCCGGACCCGCCGCCGAGGCGCCCGACTCCGAACTCCTCGCCCGTGTCCAGTCCTCTCCGCAGATGGCCGGAGCCAACCTCGTCGACGAAGTCTCGATCACCGAACCCCGACTCATCCCCGCCCGCGGGGAGAAGCGCTTCAGCGTCGCCGCCGTCGACCTCGGCATCAAATCGATGACCCCCGAACGACTGAGCGAACGCGGAATCGACGTGCACCTGCTGCCGTCGACGATCAGCTTCGAAGAGATCCGGGCCCTGGGCGTCGACGGAGTCTTCTTCTCCAACGGCCCCGGCGACCCCGCGACCGCAGACGACCAGGTCGAACTGCTGCGCGCCGTGCTCGACGCCCGAATCCCGTTCTTCGGCATCTGCTTCGGCAATCAGCTGCTCGGTCGGGCCCTGGGCTTCGGCACCTATAAGCTGCCCTTCGGCCACCGCGGAATCAACGTGCCCGTGATGGACCGGACCACGGAGAAGGTCGAGATCACCTCGCAGAACCACGGCTTCGCCGTCGACGCTCCGCTGACAGGCGAGACCACCGCCCCGCACAAGGCCGACTACGGCCGGGTGACCGTCTCCCATGTGTGCCTCAACGACGACGTCGTCGAGGGACTCGCCTGCCTCGACATTCCCGCCTTCTCCGTCCAATTCCACCCCGAGGCTGCGGCCGGCCCGCACGATTCGAGCTACCTGTTCGATCGCTTCGTCGACCTCATGTCCGCTTCCCAGGCCGATTCGGCTGCCCAGGCCTAAGGAGAACACCCAATGCCACTGAGACACGACCTCAAATCCGTCCTCGTCATCGGCTCCGGCCCCATCGTCATCGGCCAGGCCTGCGAATTCGACTACTCCGGCACCCAGGCCTGCCGCGTGCTGCGCTCCGAGGGCCTGCGCGTCATCCTCATCAATTCGAACCCGGCGACGATCATGACCGACCCGGACGTCGCCGACGCCACCTACGTCGAGCCCATCGATCCGGACGTCATCGAGACGATCATCGAGAAGGAACGCCCCGACGCGCTCCTGCCCACCCTGGGCGGACAGACCGCACTCAACGCGGCCATCGCCCTCCACGACGCCGGAGTGCTCGATAAGTACGGCGTCGAACTCATCGGTGCCGACGTCGATGCCATCCAGCGAGGCGAGGACCGACAGAAGTTCAAAGACATCGCCGAGGCCTGCGGTGCCGAAGTGGCCAGATCCGCCATCTGCCACACTCTCGACGAAGCCCTGGCCGCCGCCGAGGAGCTCAACTACCCGGTCGTCGTCCGTCCCTCGTTCACCATGGGCGGCCTCGGCTCGGGCATGGCCTATGACGAAGCCGACCTGCGCCGCATCGCCGGCGCCGGCCTGTCCGATTCCATCACCCACGAGGTGCTGCTCGAGGAGTCGATCCTCGGGTGGAAGGAATACGAACTCGAGCTCATGCGCGACAACAAGGACAACGTCGTCGTCGTGTGCTCGATCGAGAACGTCGACCCCGTCGGCGTGCACACCGGCGACTCGATCACAGTGGCCCCGGCACTGACGCTGACAGACCGGGAATACCAGTCGATGCGCGATATCGGCATCGCCATCATCCGGGCCGTCGGCGTGGACACCGGCGGCTGCAACATCCAGTTCGCCGTCGACCCCAAGACCGGACGCATCATCACCATCGAGATGAACCCGCGCGTGTCCCGGTCCTCGGCGCTGGCGTCGAAGGCCACCGGCTTCCCGATCGCCAAGATGGCCGCGAAGCTCGCCGTCGGCTACTCGCTCGACGAGATCCCCAACGACATCACGAAGGTCACTCCGGCCAGCTTCGAACCGACCCTGGACTATGTGGTCGTGAAGATCCCGCGCTTCACCTTCGAGAAGTTCCCGGCCGCGGATCCGACCCTGACGACGACGATGAAATCCGTCGGCGAAGTCATGGCGCTGGGCCGCAACTTCACCACCGCGCTGCAGAAGGCGATGCGCTCACTCGAGCAGAAGGACTCCGCGTTCAGCTGGACCGACCTGCCCGACGTCTCCGACGACGACGTCCGCGAATCCGTCCTCGAAGCGATCTCGCACGCCACTGCCGACCGCATCCACTCGGTCCAGCGCGGACTCGCGGCCGGCCTGAGCGCCGAAGAGGTCTTCGACGCCTGCGAGATCGATCCCTGGTACCTCGACCAGATCCAGCTCATCAACGAGGTGGCCGCCTATGTCCGCGACGCCGACGAACTCGACGAGCAGGTCCTGCGGGTCGCGAAGAACCACGGATTCTCCGACGAGCAGATCTCGGGACTGCGCAGCCTCGACACTGGCGTCGTCACCGGCATCCGCCACGCGCTGCGCGTGCGACCGGTGTTCAAGACCGTCGACACCTGCGCGGGAGAATTCGAAGCGAAGACTCCCTACCACTACTCGAGCTACGACTCCGAGACCGAGGTCATGCCGCGCGAACGCCCGGCCGTGATCATCCTCGGTTCGGGCCCGAACCGCATCGGCCAGGGCATCGAGTTCGACTACTCGTGCGTGCACGCGACCATGGCGATCGGGTCCGCCGACTACGAGACGATCATGGTCAACTGCAACCCGGAGACCGTGTCGACCGACTACGACACCGCTGATCGCCTGTACTTCGAACCCCTGACTTTCGAAGATGTCATGGAGGTCTACCACGCCGAACTCGCCGCCGGCGAGGTCCTCGGCGTCGTATGCACTCTCGGTGGCCAGACCCCGCTGGGCCTGGCCGACAAGCTCAAGGCCGCGGGTGTGCCGGTGCTCGGCACCCAGCCCGAAGCCATCGATCTGGCCGAGGACCGCGGAGAGTTCGGAGCCGTGCTGGAGAGGGCCGGACTCACCGCACCCAAGCACGGCACCGCGGTGACCGCAGCGGAAGCCGCCGCGATCGCGGAGAACATCGGCTACCCGGTGCTCGTGCGGCCCTCCTACGTGCTCGGCGGACGCGGAATGCAGATCGTCTACGACCG
Source organism: Brevibacterium iodinum ATCC 49514 (assembly GCF_900169265.1). Classification (GTDB taxonomy): domain Bacteria; phylum Actinomycetota; class Actinomycetes; order Actinomycetales; family Brevibacteriaceae; genus Brevibacterium; species Brevibacterium iodinum. Next base: position 197,386 of record NZ_FXYX01000002.1, on the reverse strand, counting down.
CACCCAGCTGCTCGACTACATGGCCAGCGCCACGGAGATCTCGACCGATCGTCCGGTTCTCGTCGACCGGTTCCTCGAAGACGCCATCGAGATCGACGTCGATGCCCTCTACGACGGCAATGAGGTCTACATCGGCGGAATCATGGAGCACATCGAGGAGGCCGGAATCCACTCCGGTGACTCCGCCTGCGTACTGCCCTCGCTGACTCTGGGCGAGGACGTGCTCGAGCGCGTCCGCCAGGGCACAAAGGCCATCGCCGAAGGTGTGGGCGTGCGCGGATTGCTCAATATCCAGTTCGCGATCGCTGCGGATGTCCTTCACGTCATCGAAGCCAACCCGCGTGCCTCGCGGACCGTGCCCTTCGTCTCGAAGGCGACCTCGACCCAGCTGGCCAAGGCCGCGGCTCTCATCGCCGTAGGCCGCACGGTCGCGGATCTGCGCGGAGATCTGCTGGCCGCAGAGGGCGACGGCTCGACCCTGCCGCTCGACCATCCGATCGCCGTCAAGGAGGCAGTCCTTCCGTTCCGACGGTTCACCACCGTCGAAGGCAAGATCGTCGACTCGATCCTCGGTCCCGAGATGCGATCGACCGGTGAGGTCATGGGCATCGACCACAACTTCCCGACCGCGTTTGCGAAGGGACTGCTCGGGGCATCCGTGAAGCTGCCGACCTCGGGCACCGTGTTCGTGTCGGTGGCCGATCGGGACAAGCGCGCCATGGTGCTGCCGGTCAAGGAGCTCGTCGATATGGGGTTCGACGTCGTCGCGACCACCGGCACCGCGGCCGTGCTCTCCCGCTACGGGATCAAGACCACACAGGTGCACAAGCACTTCGAGGCCGACGCCGAAGACCGCACGGTCATCGACTACCTCACCGCGGGCACCATCGACATGGTCATCAACGTGCCGTCGGGTCGGCAGGAACGCGCCGACGGCTACGAGATCCGAGCCGCCGCGACCGCGAACTCCGTGCCGCTGATCACGACGCTGGCCGAATTCGCCGCCGCCGTGACCTCCCTCGAGGTCATCCGCGACTCGAAGTTCGACGTGCGCAGCCTGCAGGATTGGAACGCCTGATGTTCGGCACCCGACTGGCAGCCGCCATGGACGAGCACGGACCGCTGTGTGTGGGCATCGACCCGCACGAGCACCTTCTCGCCTCCTGGGGGCTGCCCGCCAGCGCCGCAGGCGTACGGGAGTTCGCCCTCCGCACGGTCTCCGAGCTCAAGGGCTCGGTGGCCGCCGTCAAACCGCAGTCCGCGTTCTTCGAACAGTACGGCTCCGCCGGAGTCGCTGCTCTCGAAGAGACGCTGGCCGCGGCCAAGGAAGCCGGACTGCTCACCGTCCTCGACATCAAACGCGGTGATATCGGGTCGACCATGGGTGCCTACGCGAAGGCCTACCTCGACCCCGCCTCCGCGCTGGCTGCGGACTCGATCACGGTCTCGCCCTACCTCGGATTCGGCGCCCTGGAGCCGGCCTTCGAACTCGCTGCCGCTCACGGCAAGGGCGTGTTCGTCCTGGCACTGACCTCGAACCCGGAAGGGGCAGAAGTCCAGCATGCCGTGAGAGACCGCGAATCGGTGGCCGGATCGATCGTGTCCCGAGTCCGGCAGCGCAATGCTCAGGCGCTGGGGGCACCCGACGAGCTCGGTCCCTTCGGACTCGTCGTCGGCGCGACCATCGGCACCGCAGCGCGCGATCTGGGATTTGATCCCGGTGACTGCAGGGGACCGATCCTCGCCCCGGGCGTCGGCGCACAGGGTGCGGGCCTGACCGAGCTGCGTGCCGTCTTCGGCGACCGGGCGCTGAAATCGGGACAGGTGCTCGGCGCCGCCTCCCGGGCGGTGCTCGGCGCCGGACCCGACGGTCTGGCCGAAACCGCCGCCGCGCTCAATCGTGCGCTGACGATCACCGACTGAACACCGGTTTCGGTGTTCCGTCGAAGGGCGGATTCCGGCTCGCCACGACACCAATTTCTGCTCATATCGCCTCTCGGCAGGGATTTTGTCTTAGACTGAGACAACTTCCCTACCTGCCCGTTCATGGTGACAGAGGAGACAAAGTGGCACTCGAACCGTTGACCCCGCAACAGCGTTCCGCTGCGTTGGACAAAGCGTTCAAGGCACGTCAGGCACGAGCCGAAGTGAAGTCGGCGCTGAAGACCGGCGATACCGATCTCGCGGCCGTGCTCAAGAAGGCAGCAGACGACGAAGCACTGGCGAAGATGCGTGTGCTCGATCTGCTCAGAGCTCTGCCCGGAGTCGGCGACCGGCGCGCCGAAGCCGCCATGGAAGAGGTCGGCATCGCCACCTCCCGTCGGATCAAAGGTCTGGGCGTGCACCAGAAGTCCGCCCTGTTGGAGAAATATTCCTGAGTGTGACAACCTCAGATCTGTGAATAATCGACTCACCGTCCTCGCGGGTCCGACCGCCGTCGGAAAAGGCACCATCAGCACCTATATTCGGCAGAACCACCCCGAGGTCTGGTTCTCCGTGTCGGCCACGACGCGACCCAGACGCCCCGGTGAGATCGATGGTGTCCATTATCACTTCCTCACCGACGACGCCTTCGACACCCTCATCGCCGAGGATCGCCTGCTCGAATATGCCGTCGTCCACGGACGCCACCGCTACGGCACGCCTTCGGCACCGGTGGAGGAGAAGCTCGAACAGGGGATTCCCGCGCTGCTGGAGATCGATCTGCAGGGAGCCCGCCAGGTCAAAGAGAAGATGCCCGATGCCCGCTTCGTCTTCCTCGCCCCGCCCAGCTGGGAGGAACTCGTCTCCCGCCTGACCGGTCGAGGCACCGAAACGGAGGAGGAGCAGGAACGACGACTGGCCACCGCGAAACGCGAATTAGCCGCCGAATCGGAGTTCGACGTGACCATTGTGAACGACCACGTTCGCACTGCGGCCGAAGAACTCCTATCATTGATGGGTATATCCACTTCCGATTAGATGGGAATCTCCTTGCCCGCACAGCCTGAAGGCATCACCAACCCTCCGATCGACGATCTGCTCAACGTCACCGGTTCGAAGTACGAACTGGTCTCGATCGCGGCAAAGCGCGCCCGTCAGATCAACTCGTACTACGCCCAGCTGCAGGAGGGACTGCTCGAGAACGTCGGTCCGCTCGTCACGCCGGGCACCAACGAGAAGCCTCTGTCGATCGCTCTGCGTGAGGTCAATGAGTCGAAGATCGTCGCCCGCGAGGTCTCCGAAGCCGACTTCATCCAGGCCGCGCCCGAGGCCGAAGCCAACGCTCCTGTGAGCAACGACGGCGCGATCGACTTCAGCGACCAGTGAGAATCGTACTCGGCGTCGCCGGTGGGATCGCCGCCTACAAAGCGGCACACATCATCCGGCGACTCCGGGAGCTCGACCACAGCGTCAAGGTCGTTCCGACGGCCAACGCGCTGAAATTCATCGGTGCCCCCACCCTTGAGGCCCTGTCCGGCCAGACCGTGACCACCGACGTCTTCGACGAGATCGACACCGTCAATCACGTCCGCATCGGACAGGAAGCCGAACTCATCATCATCGCCCCGGCGACCGCCGATCTGATTGCGAAGATCGCCGCCGGTCGAGCCGATGATCTGCTCACCGCCTCCGTGCTCACAACGACCGCCGAGGTGGTCGTGGCCCCGGCCATGCATACGGAGATGTGGCTCAACCCGGCGACAGTCGCCAACATCGCGACCCTGCGCTCCCGCGGCGTCCATGTCCTCGACCCTGCTGTCGGACGTCTCACCGGCCCCGATTCCGGGCCCGGCCGACTGCCCGAGCCCGAAGAGATCGTCGACTTCGCGCTCTCGGTCAAGGACGGCACCGCCGGCGACTCGGCAGCTGCGTCCACTGACCCCAGCGGTGATCTGTCCGGTCGTCGCATCGTGATCAGCGCAGGCGGCACGCGGGAAGCACTCGACCCAGTGCGATTCCTCGGCAACCGCTCCTCAGGCAAACAGGGCATCGCGCTGGCTAAGGCCGCCCATGCCGCGGGTGCAGCAGTCGAACTCGTCGCCGCGAACATCGACACCGGTCTGCTGACGGGACTGCCTGCGGGCATCACGATGACTCCGGTCGAATCCACTCTGGAGCTGCAGTCGGCGATGCATTCGGCCCAGGTGTGGGCTGATGCCATCATCATGGCCGCTGCCGTCGCCGACTACCGGCCGGCCGAGGCCACCGAGTCGAAGATGAAGAAGTCCGGAGACGACGGTCTGACTCTGCGTCTCGTGCAGAACCCGGACATCCTGCGTGGACTCGTCGACGAGCGCAGCCGTCAGACCAGCCTCCGCCATCAGATCATCGTCGGATTCGCCGCGGAGACCGGAGACGTCGCCACCGCTGCCCTCGACTACGCTCGAGCCAAGTTCGAGCGCAAAGGCGTCGACCTTCTCGTTTTCAACGACGTCTCCGGCGACCGCGCCTTCGGCCACGATGAGACCATGGTCCAGATCATCTCCTCCGATCGCGGCGAGATCGTCGTCGGCGAGGAATTCCACGGGTCGAAGGACCATGTTTCACAAAAGGTCATCGCGGCCGTCTCCGACCAATTCACCCACGTAGAATCGACAACGTGACACACACAAATCTGCGTTTCTTCTCATCCGAGTCCGTCACCGAGGGACATCCCGACAAGATCTGCGACCAGATCAGCGATGCGGTGCTCGACGACCTGCTCCGGCAGGACCCCAACGCCAAAGTGGCCGTGGAGACCATGGTCACCACCGGCCTCGTCCATGTCGCCGGTGAGGTGAATACGGCCGCCTACGCCGACGTCGCCGGAATCGTGCGCAGCCTCATCACGGGCATCGGCTACGACTCCTCGGATACTGGCTTCGACGGACACTCGTGCGGAGTCTCCGTGTCCATCGGCAGCCAGTCCACGGACATCCACTCCGGTGTGACGAATCCGCTTGACTTCCGCGAGGCCGTCGAATCCTCAGACCACGGCACCAGCCTCGGCGCCGGAGACCAGGGACTGATGTTCGGCTATGCCGACAACTCCACCGATGTGCTCATGCCGCTGCCCATCCACTTGGCCTCCCGGATGGCCGAGCAGCTCTCCGAGGTGCGCAAGTCCGGTCGGCTCGACTACCTGCGTCCCGATGGCAAGACGCAGCTGACGCTGGGCTACGACGGCGACGAAGCAGTGTCGATCGAGAACGTCGTGGTCTCCACCCAGCATTCGGCGGAGACCAGCCAGTCCCAGCTGCACACGGAGATCAAGGAGCTCGTCATCGATCCGGTGATCGCCAACTCCGGTCTCGACACCTCGGGTGCGAACATCCACATCAACCCGGCCGGTCCCTTCGTCACGGGCGGACCGATGGGCGATGCCGGTCTGACCGGACGGAAGATCATCGTCGACACCTACGGCGGGTTCTCCCGTCACGGCGGCGGCGCGTTCTCCGGCAAGGACCCGTCGAAGGTCGACCGTTCGGCGGCCTACGCGATGCGCTGGGTGGCGAAGAATGTCGTCGCCGCCGGTCTGGCAGACCGTGCCGAGGTGCAGGTGTCCTATGCGATCGGCCGAGTCGATCCGATGGGGCTCTATGTCGAGACCTTCGGAACGGAGAAGGCGGACCCGGCGGCCATCTCGGCTGCCATCCGCGAGGTCTTCGACCTCCGGCCTGCGATGATCATCCAGGAACTCGACCTGCTGCGCCCGATCTACTCGCAGACCTCGACCTACGGCCACTTCGGCCGTGAGCTGCCCGATTTCACCTGGGAGGTCGCGGACCGCGCCGAGGATCTGCTGCGCGCCGTGTCCTCCAGCTAGTCTGCCGTCGGCGTGGACGAACCCCTCCCGATCGACACCGGCACCTCGGCCGAGGGCCAGGTTCCCCTGGCCCCGACCGAACCGGTCGCCCGAGTGCTCATCGACCATCCCGTCCCGCACCTGGCGCGGACGTTCGACTATGCGGTGCCGGAGAAGCTCGCCGAGGTCGCCCTGCCCGGTGTCCGGGTGCGGGTGAAGTTCGCCGGGAAGCTGCGCGACGGCTATCTGCTCGAACGCGTCGAGTCCTCGGACCACTTTGGGCCGCTGGCAACGATCCAACGCATCAGCGGCCCCATCCAGGTGCTCAGCGATGATCTGCTCGCCCTGAGCGAAGCCGTCGCCCGGCGCTACGGCGGCACCCTCGCCGATGTGCTGCGCCTGGCCATCCCACCTCGCCATGCCCGCGGCGAGAAAGCCGTGCTCAAAGCGGAGAAGGCGGGAGATCCGGCCGCGCAGACCGATTCGGACTCCGCGGACCCGGCGACCGGGCCGAACGACGGGCCGGCGGATGATCCGCAGCTGCTGAACCGCCTCGGCGAATGGGTTCTTACGGCGGGGACGGAATCCACGGCCGACGATGCCTCGGAATCGCCTCGGCGCAGGGCGCTGGCGTGCACACCCGGGCCGACGCCGGGGCTCAGCTGGATCCGTGCCGGACTCGAGGCCGCACGGGCGAGTCTCGAGGCCGGCAGATCCGTGCTCTGGCTGGTGCCCGATCATCGTGAACTCGCCGTGCTCCATTCGACTCTCACCCACGCTGGGATCGCGGAGGTCTCGGTGCTCAGCGCCGACCAGTCACCGGAGCTGCGGTGGCAGGCCTGGCTGCGCGGACTGCTCGGACACACGCGGATCACGATCGGCACGCGTGCGGCGGCCTTCGCCCCCGTCGCGGACCTCGGACTCATCATCTGCACCGATGACGCGAACCTCAACTATCTCGATCAGCACGCCCCGTACCCGCACGCCCGAGAGGTCTGCCTGCTGCGGTCGGCGATCGAGGACACCGAGCTGCTCTTCGTCTCCACAGACCGCAGCGCCGAAGTGCAGCGCCTCGTCGAGATCGGCTGGCTGGCCGACGTCACACCGGTCGGACCGGCCAGGCGGCATGCCGCCCCCGTCGTCTTCGTCCCCGATGAGGACCGGGATCCTTTCGCCTGGCAGCGCATTCCCAGCCGCGCCTGGCAGATCATGCGAACGGCGCTGCGTCCGCGGCCCCGGGACGGCGGAGTGCCCGGTCCGGTGCTCGTTCAGGTGCCGCGCTCCGGCTATTATCCTGTCTTCGCCTGTGCCCGCTGTCAGGAACTCGCCCGCTGCCCGCAATGTCAGGCGACGCTGACCACACAATCGGAGGTCGGTCCCTTCGCCTGCCGGTCCTGCGGCTATCACTCGGAGACGTTCAGCTGCCTGCGGTGCCATTCGAACCGTGTGCGATCGATCGTGCGCGGCCGGGCCCGCACCGTCGAAGAGCTCGCCCGGGCGCTGCCCGATATCGAGATCGTCGAATCCGGAGGCGACCACATCTCCACTGCCCTCGACGAGACCCCGCGACTCGTGGTCGCCACCACCGGAGCCGAACCCTATGTGCTCGGCGGCTACGCCGCGGCGATCCTTCTGGATTCGCTGTGGCCGGGACCCTGGATGCGCTCGATCGACGTAAGTGTGGCACGCCGACTGCGTGCCGCCTCACTCGTGCGCTCACGCGATGACGGGGGAGTCGTCTACCTCGGCGACGAAGACGAACTCATCCGGCAGACCCTGACCGCCTTCGACCCCACGACCTTCATGTCACGACAGCTGAACGACCGGAAGACTCTCGGCTTCCCGCCCTACCGACGGATCCTCGAACTCACGGGAGCAGGCGCCGACATCGCCGAGGTGCTCGAACAGATCGGCGAGGTCGAGGAACTCCTGCGCGAGGACGCCGAAGACGGACAGCGCAGCGTCAGCGCCTACCCGTTCTCCGCCGGAGACCGCGTCGGAACGAGAGCGGCCGAGATCATCGCCTCCCGGTCGGCCAAGAAGCAACGGCAGGTGCGCGTGCGCATCGATGATCCCCGGTCGCTGTGACGGCGCGGCGAACCAGTAGAATCCAAGTCGTGGATATCGTCTTCGCCGGCACCCCTGATGTCGCAGTTCCCGCCCTCGAGGCATTTGCCGAATCGGGCCACCGCATCCGTGCGGTGCTCACCCGACCCGATGCGCCCGTCGGACGGAAGAGGGTCCTCACCCCGTCACCGGTGAAGACCCGCGCTCTCGAGCTCGGACTGCCCGTCATCGAAGCCGGGCGTCTGCGCGGCGACGTCATCTCCCAGCTGCAGGCACTCGATGTCGACGCCGTCGCTGTGGTCGCCTTCGGAGCCATCGCCGGACCCGCCGCACTGGCCACCGCCCGACTCGGCTGGTTCAACCTCCACTTCTCACTGCTGCCGGCCTACCGCGGAGCCGCCCCCGTCCAACGCGCACTCATAGGCGGCGAGACCACCAGTGGGATCAGCGTGTTCCGCATCGACGAAGGCATGGACACCGGCCCCGTGCTGCGACGACTCGAACTGCCGCTCGACCACGCAGATGTCTCCGAGGCACTTGAGGACTATGCACGCCGCGGGGCCCCCGAACTCGTCGCCGCCTTCGACGATCTCGCCGCCGGCACCGCCGCTCTGACCCCGCAGACCGGTGAGTCCAGCCATGCGGAGAAGATCACCGTCACCGACGCCCACCTCGATCTGTCCGCTCCGGCCGCCCGGGTCATCGACCGGGCCCGCGGAACCAGTCCCGCACCGGGACCATGGGTGGAACTCGACGGAAAGAGGACGAAGCTCTTCGGACTCTCACCCGCACCCGAAGTGACGGCCCCCGGGGCTGTCGGCGAACTGACCACCTGGCAGCAGCAGCCGGTGCTGCGCTGCGGTGACGGCTGGGTCAGGGTCGAACAGATCCAACCCTTCGGCAAGGCCCGGATGGCCACGGCCGACTTCCTGCGCGGCCGTGGAGACGTGACTTTCGACCCCTATACCGAGAGGCAAGCATAAGAGCCATGGCTGAGTCAGCAGGCAGAGACCGCCGAGGCGGCAGCCGCGGAAACGATGGCAATCGCGGGCAGCGCCGAGGCGGCCCCCGAGACACCGACCGACGCGGCGGCCACGGCCGCGGACGAAGCGATCGCGGAGGCCAGGATCGCGGAGGCCAGGGTCGCGACCGCCCCCGTCAGGACCGTGGAGCACCACAGGGGGAACGGGCCGGGAAGAACCTGCCGCGGCGCATCGCCTGGGAAGTCCTCCTCGACGTGGCGACGAAAGACGCCTACGCGAACCTGCTGCTGCCGGCCAAACTCGCCCGCACCCATATGGGGGCTCAGGACGCTGCCTTCACCACCGAACTCACCTACGGAACCCTGCGGCGGCAGAAGTTCTACGATGCGGTCATCGAAATCGCCTCGTCCCGAGTCGTCGACAAGATCGATCCCGAACCCCTGGCCGCGATGCGCCTCGGCGCCCACCAGCTGCTGTCGATGCGGGTGCCCAACCATGCCGCACTGTCCGAGACCGTGGCCGTGGTCAAACGATCGGCGGCGAAGACCGCCGGATTCGTCAATGCCGTGCTCCGCCGCATCTCGGAAGCCGAACCCGCCGAGTGGCTCGACCGCGTCACCGCCGAAGCCGACGAGACCACCCGACTGGCGATCGAACACTCCCACCCAGAATGGGTGGTCCGGGCACTGAACCAGGCGCTCAAGGGACATGGCCGCGACGCCGCCGAGCTCGAAGCTCTCCTCGAAGCCGACAACGCACCCGCAAAGGTCGGAGTGACCGCCCTGCCCGGACTCATCGACCGCGCCGAACTGCCGGGGGAACCCACCTCGCTGTCACCGATCGGCGTCACCCTGGAGACCGCGGTTCCCCGGGACGTGGCAGCTGTGGCCGACGGACGCGCCCGCGTCCAGGACGAAGGATCCGCACTTGTGGCCCTCGCTTTGGCCGATATCGACGCACCCACCGGAACCTGGGCCGACCTGTGCGCCGGACCCGGAGGCAAGGCAGCCGTCCTCGCGGCCAGAGCCGCCGGCGAATCGACGACATTGGAGGCCTTCGACTCCAGCGAGCACCGTGTCGACCTCGTCCGCGACTCCACCAAGGCACTGACCAACGTCAACGCCGCCGTCCGCGATGGGCGAGACGCTCGCGGACCCTACTCGAAGATCCTCGTCGACGTGCCCTGCTCCGGACTCGGCGCCCTGCGCCGCCGGCCCGAAGCCCGCTACCGCAGGTCGCCCGAAGACATCACGGCCCTGACGGGACTGCAGCGCGAACTGCTCGCGTCCGCTCTCGACGCCTGCGCGCCCGGGGGAGTGGTCGCCTACTCGACGTGCTCACCGCACTACGCCGAAACCGTGCTCATCGTCGACGAGGTTCTGCGCCTGCGAGCCAAGACGGGAGGTGCGGACATCGAGATCCTCGACACCCCGGAAGTGCTGTCGGCGATCACCGGCACCGACGAGGAGTCGTTCGCGTCTGTGACTCGTGAAGGCGGACGATACGCCCAGCTCTGGCCCCATGTCCACAACAGCGACGGAATGTTCCTGGCCCTCCTGCGAAAGGCGAAATGACCCATGTCGATCGATATCAACCCATCCATCCTGTCCTCGGACTTCTCCGATCTGCGCGGTGAGCTTACGAAGATCAGCACCGCCGATATGGCCCATATCGACGTCATGGACAACCACTTCGTGCCGAACCTCACCTTCGGCCCGCCCGTCGTCGAACGCATCCAGGCGATCTCACCGATCCCGCTCGACGCCCACCTGATGATCGCCGACGCCGACCGCAACGCTCCCGTGTACGCGGAGATCGGCTGCGCCTCGGTGACCTTCCACGCCGAGGCGGCTGCCGCCCCCGTCCGTCTCGCCCGGGAACTGCGCCGTATCGGCGCCAAGGCCAGCCTCGCACTCAAACCGGCCACCCCGATCGAACCCTTCATCGACCTCCTCGGCGAATTCGACCAGATCCTCATCATGACCGTCGAACCCGGATTCGGCGGTCAGAAGTTCCTCGACGTGTGCCTGCCGAAGATCACACGGACCCGCGAAGCGATCTCTGCTGCCGGACTCGAGATCAAGCTGCAGGTCGACGGGGGAGTCTCCGCGGCGACGATCGACCGTGTCGTCGACGCCGGCGCCGACGTCCTCGTCGCCGGCTCCGCCGTCTACGGTGCCGACGATGCCGCAGCCGCCATCAGCGAACTGCGCACCCTCGCCGCCGCACACACCCACTGACCGAACCGGGCCGAACTATGCTCACGGCCCACACCTGAAGAGAGCCTGCGATGGACCTGTTCGACTGGTTGAACACCCCGGCATTCGAACTGCTGGGCAAGCCTGTGCCGTACTCCGACCTGTTCGGCAACATCTGTGCGCTGGCCACGGTCGTCCTGGCCCTGCGCCGGAACATCCTGTCCTGGCCGGTGCAGATCCTCGGCTCCATCCTCCTCTTCTCCGCCAGCCTCTCCGCCGGCCTCGGCGGCAATGCCTCTCGGCAGGTCGTCATCATCGTCGCCGCGGTCTGGGGATGGACGCAATGGAAGAAGTCCAAGGCTGCCGCCGGTGAAGTCCTCGTCCGCTGGGCGAGCTGGAAGGAACGGGCGATCCTGCTCGCAGCTCTCGTCATCGGCACCGGAGTCTTCGGCTGGGTCCTCGCCCTGGGCGGATGGTCCTGGAACCCCTACCCCGATGCCTATATCTTCATCGGTTCGATCGTGGCCATGTACGCCCAGGGCCGGGCCATCGTCGAATTCTGGTTCGTCTGGCTCGCCGTCGACCTCGTCGGCATCCCGCTGGCGATCTCCGGCGGACTCGTCTTCTCCGGTGCCGTGTACCTGTTCTTCCTCGTCATGGTCATCCTCGGACTCATCGACTGGTCGAAGCGGTCACGACAGACGATCTCTGCGCCTCACCGTCCGGCAACCGACATCGGCCGCGACCCCGAGGACTGAGGTCAGCCGCCGGCAGCACCGGTGAGACCCGGGTCCGCCGCGTTTTAGAACATGAGACCCCGAATGCTGCGGCCGATGCGGATGCATTAGGCTGGAGAAGTGAAGACCTTTGAGACTCTCTACGCCGAACTCCAGCAGAAATCCCTCGATCGGCCCACCGGTTCGAAGACCGTGGCCGAACTCGACGCCGGAGTCCATGCGATCGGCAAGAAGGTCGTGGAAGAGGCCGCCGAAGTGTGGATGGCCGCCGAATACGAAACCAAGGAAGAGCTCGCCGAGGAGATCTCGCAGCTGCTCTACCACGTGCAGGTGATGATGATCGCCAAGGGACTGACCCTCGACGACGTCAACACGCACCTGTAAGACCCTCCCACGAACCTGACCGACCCGACGCCATCGAACTCCAAAGGGACCCCATGCTGCGTGTAGCCGTGCCCAACAAGGGCGCACTGTCCGAAGCCGCCTCCGACATGCTCAGCGAGGCCGGATACTCCACTCGACGCGGAACCAAGACCCTGGTCCACCAGGACGAGGTCAACGGAGTCGAATTCTTCTACCTGCGTCCCCGTGACATCGCCATCTACGTCGGCTCGGGCATCCTCGACGCCGGAATCACCGGCCGTGATCTGCTGCTCGAGTCACAGGCCGAAGCCGATGAGGTGCTCGGACTCGGATTCGGCGCCTCGCGCTTCTTCTACGCCGGCACAGTCGGCTCCTTCACTTCGGCCGACCAGCTGGCCGGTGCCCGCATCGCCACGAGCTTCCCGAACCTCGTGGAAGCCGACCTGCAGCGACGTGGAATCGCGGCAACGACCGTGCAGCTCGACGGAGCGATCGAGGTCTCCATCCAGCTCGGAGTCGCCGACGCCATCGCCGATGTCGTCGAGACCGGATCCACGCTGCGCGCCGCGGGACTCGAAACCTTCGGCGAGCCGCTGCTTGAATCAGAAGGTGTGCTCATCCAGCGCGCCGGAGCCGAATCCCGCATCGGCGTGCTCAAACGCCGCCTCGAGTCGGTCATGGTCGCCCGTCAGTACGTGCTCGTCGACTACAACATCGAACAGCGCCTGGTTCCCGAGGCGATCTCGCTGACCCCGGGACTCGAATCCCCGACCGTGTCCCCGCTCCAGGAGACCGGGTGGGTCGCCGTGCGCGTCATGGTCGAAGCGAAGGAAGTCAACAACGTCATGGACCGACTCTACGGAGTCGGGGCGCGTGCGATTCTGGTGACGAACATTGGCGCCTGCCGAATCTGATCTGGCCGTGTTCCGGCCACGACAGGTGCGCGTCGTCAGCATCGTCGGTGCCGTTGCCGTGACCGCTGGGTTCGCGGTCCTGTCCGTGGCGCTGTTCGTCGTGGACTGGGAACCGTGGACAGTGCTCGACATGATATGGATGAACCTGCTGGGCATTCTCTTCGGAGCCGCCCTGCTGCGCATCTCCGATATCCAGGCCCGGCCCACCGAGGAGGGCCTGGTGGTCAAGAACATGGTGCGCACCCGTCGGCTCGACTGGGGACAGATCCTCGGTGTGACGTTCTCACCCGAGGGCGATGACCCGTGGCCCCTGTTGGACCTCACGGACGGCACCACCTGCGCGGTGATGGCGATCCAGCACGCAGACGGTCGCCGCGCCCATGCGGAGGTCGCACGATTGCGTATGCTCATCAAGAGACGCACCCACTTCAAGGAGGATTAGGAATGGCGAACGAGACACCCGAGGCAGGACCCCTGACCGGATACACCGTCGTCGATCTCTCTCGTGCCCTTGCCGGCCCTCATGCAGGAATGATGTTCGGCGATCTCGGCGCGCGGGTGATCAAGGTCGAGAACCCCGGCAAGGGCGATGATTCGCGGTCCTGGGGACCTCCCTTCGTCGGCCCCGAGGACAATCCTCAGGCCACCTACTTCTTCTCGTGCAACCGCAACAAGGAATCCATCGCCCTCGACCTCAAATCCGACACGGGCAAGGACACACTGACCGGACTCATCGCACGCGCCGATGTGCTCATCGAGAACTTCCGCTCCGGCGTCCTCGACCGGCTCGGCTTCTCCACCGCCCGCTGCATGGAGATCAACCCGCGCCTGGTCATCCTCTCCATCACCGGATTCGGCCACGACGGTCCCGAAGCCTCCCGCGCCGGCTATGACCAGATCGCTCAGGGCGAAGCCGGGCTGATGTCGCTGACCGGCTCGGGACCCGATGATATGCAGCGCGTGGGTGTGCCGATCGCCGACCTGCTCGCCGGAATCTACGGCTCGTACGGCGTGCTGGCGGCCCTGCTCGAACGCGAACGCACCGGCAAGGGGAAGGTCGTGCGCACCTCGCTCATCGCGGGAATGGTCGGCGTCCACGCCTTCCAGGGAACCCGTGCCACGGTGGCTGGCCAGGAACCGCAGCCCGGCGGCAACCACCACCCGTCGCTGTCGCCCTACGGCCTCTTCACCTGCCGCGACGGCGCCGTGCAGATCTCCGTGGGCAACGAGAACCTGTGGCAGAAGTTCTGCGCTGCCTTCGACATCGATCCCGCCACCGAGGGCATGGCCGTCAACTCCGAGCGCGTGGAGAACCGTCCGGCTGTCATCGAACTCATCGAAGACCGCTTTTCCGCCTACGACGCAACCGATCTGCTGAACAGGCTCACCGAGGCGGGAATCCCGTCCGGCACGGTGCGCACCCTGCCCGAGGTCTACCAGTGGGAGCAGGCACTCAGCCAGGGACTCAAGGTCTCCGTCGACCACCCCGTGCTCGGCGACATCGACCTGCCCGGACCGCCGCTGCGCTTCTTCGACGCCGATTCCTCCGGTGAGGTCGAAACCACCCGCACCGCTCACGATGCCCCGCCGCTGCTCGACGAAGACGCGGAATCCATTGTGGCGTGGCTCGCCGACGGAAACTGAACGGAGTCGCCATGACGCGTCTCAACGCACTCGAGCTCGTCGACATCGTCCTCGACGAAGGATCGTATCTGTCCTGGGACACCACTCCCGTTCAGCCCGCCGGCGGGATCTCTGACGCCTACGCCGCTGAACTCGAAGCCGCGGCGCAGAAGTCCGGAGTCGACGAATCCATCATCACCGGCGAAGGCACCATCGCCGGCCGTCGCGTGGCCGTGATCGCCGGCGAATTCCGCTTCCTCGCCGGGTCGATCGGCGTGGCCGCGGCCGAGCGCCTCGTCGACGCTATCGAACGTGCGACCCTCGAAGGGCTGCCCCTGCTGGCCGGTCCGGCCTCGGGCGGCACCCGCATGCAGGAGGGCACCATCGCCTTCCTGTCGATGGTGAAGATCACCAACGCCGTCATCGCCCATCGCAAGGCCGGACTGCCCTACCTCGTCTACCTGCGCCATCCCACCACCGGAGGAGTCTTCGCCTCCTGGGGATCGCTGGGGCACGTCACCGTTGCCGAACCCGGATCCCTCATCGGATTCCTGGGCCCTCGAGTATTCGAGGCCATCTACGGAGAGAAGTTCCCGGAGAACGTGCAGACCGGGGAGAACCTGCACAAGATGGGCATCGTCGACGCCGTCATCGGACCCGAACGCATCGCCGGCACGGTCTCCCGCGTCCTCGACGTGCTCATGGGCGCCAAGGAGATTCCCAGCTCGGTGCCGGACCCGGACACGGCCCCGGACAGCGTCGCCCCGAACTCCGATGCCTGGGCCGCGATCACCAGCTCGCGTCGCCCCGAACGACCCGGAGTCCGTGATCTGCTGCGCACCGCAGCGAACACCGTGCTGCCGCTCAACGGCACCGGCGAAGGGGAGAAGGACCCCGGACTGCTGCTGGCCCTGGCGAAGTTCGGTTCCGCACCGTGCATCGTCCTCGGCCAGGACCGATTCCGGCAGGACTCCCGCGCACCCATGGGCCCGGCGGCCCTGCGTGAGGCCAGACGCGGAATGCGATTGGCCGCGGAGCTGCACCTGCCGCTCGTGACCGTCATCGACACCCCCGGCGCTGCCCTGTCGAAGGAAGCCGAAGAAGGCGGCATCGCCGGCGAGATCGCCCGCAGCCTCGCCGACCTCGCCAACCTCGACGCTCCGTCCGTCTCGCTCATCCTCGGTGAGGGATCCGGGGGCGGAGCACTGGCCCTCATCCCGACCGATCGGGTGCTCAGCGCCGAACACGGCTGGCTTTCGCCCCTGCCGCCCGAAGGCGCTTCGGCGATTGTGCACCGCACGACGGAGAGAGCCGCCGAGATGGCTCAGAGCCAGGGCGTGCACGCTCCCATGCTGCAGGCCAACGGAGTCGTCGACCGGATCATCGCCGAACATCCCGACGCCAGCGACGAACCGCTCGACTTCGTCGCCCGGGTCGGTGAGACACTCGAATACGAACTCATCTCGCTCATGCGCGAACCTTCGGCCAGGCGCCTGGCCCGCCGGATGGATCGCTACCGGGGCCTGGGAATCTAGGAGGACTGCGTGGTAGCTGTCAGAGTCATCCCCTGTCTGGACGTGGACGGCGGACGCGTCGTCAAGGGAGTGAAGTTCGCCGACCTCAGGGACGCCGGCGACCCCGTCGAGCTCGCCCGCCGCTACGGCGAGTCCGGTGCCGACGAACTCACTTTCCTCGATGTCACGGCCAGCAGCGGTGATCGGGAGACCGTCCACGACGTCGTCCGCGCCTGCGCGGAAGAGGTATTCATCCCACTCACCGTCGGCGGAGGGATCCGCAGCGTCGCCGACGTCGACCGGCTGCTGCGCGACGGAGCCGACAAGGTCTCGGTCAACACCTCGGCGGTGAAGAACCCGGAACTCATCAGCGAGATCTCCCGACACTTCGGCAACCAGGTCCTCGTCCTCTCTCTCGATGCCCGCCGCGCTCAGGGCGCGAGTACGGAATCCGGCTTCGAGGTCACCACTCGCGGTGGCCGCGAAGGCACGGGCCGCTGCGCCATCGACTGGATCCGGGAAGCCGCCGACCGCGGGGTCGGCGAGATCCTGCTCAACTCCATCGACGCCGATGGCACACGTGAGGGATTCGACCTCGAACTCATCCGTGCCGCCCGCGCCGCCGTCGATGTGCCGCTCATCGCCTCGGGCGGTGCCGGAGCGGTCGAACACTTCGCTCCGGCGGTGGAAGCGGGAGCCGATGCCCTGCTGGCCGCCAGCGTCTTCCACTTCGGTACACTGAGCATCGCCGAGGTCAAGGACGCCCTGCGCGCGGAGGGAATCGACGTCCGATGAGGAGCGACATCGACGCGACTCCGGAGAACTGGCGGGAGATCATCCGAACGAACGCCGACGGGCTCATCCCCGTCATCGTCCAAGAGGCCACGAGCGCAGAGGTGCTCATGCTCGCGTGGATGGACGTCGAAGCCGTCTCCCGCACACTGGAGACGAAGCGGGCCACCTACTGGTCCCGCTCCCGGCAGGAGTACTGGGTGAAGGGGGAGACCTCGGGCCACGTCCAGCACCTTCGCTCGCTCAGCCTCGACTGTGATGCCGACGCCCTGCTCATGCTCGTCGACCAGACCGGACCCGCCTGCCATACGAACACCCCGACCTGCTTCACCGGAAGGACCATCAGTGTCGACTGACCCAGCGGCGAACCCCACCGACCTGCCGATTCGACCCAGCCTCGACCAGTTCCGGGCCCTCGGCGCCGACCACCGACTGGTGCCGGTCCACACCCAGGTGCTCGCAGACTCGGAGACCCCGCTGAGTCTCTACCGCAAACTCACCGACGGCGGACCGGGCAGCTTCCTCTTCGAATCCGCCGTCGCCGGATCCTGGGCCAGGTACTCCTTCATCGGCTCGGCGCCCGTGGCCACCCTCATCTCGACCGAAGACGGATTCCACTGGACCGGCACCCCTCCGGTCGGCATCCCCACCGACGGCGACGTCCTCGACGCGGTCACCGCCACCCTCGACCTCCTCGCGGTGGCCGAAGCGGATTCGGAGCTGCCGCCCATGGTCTCGAGCTTCGTCGGCTACTTCGGATGGGACATCGTCCGTCGCTTCGAGAGGCTCGGGCCGCCGCGGCCCAACGAACACCACCTGCCGACCGTGCAGCTGATGATCCCCGGCGATATCGCCGTCTTCGACCACTATTCGGGAATGGTCACCCTCGTGGCCAACGTATTCAACGTCAACGGCGCCGATACCGGCATCGACGACGCCCACGCCTCGGGAGTCGCACGCATCGCCGCGATGTGTGAGCGTCTGCAGCAGCCCAGCCCGGCAGATGTCCTGCGCCCCCGGAAGGTCGACCCCGAGGTGTCCACCCGCACTCAGCCGCAGGTCTACCTCGACGGTGTGGAGGCGGCGAAGCAGAAGATCGTCGACGGGGAGATCTTCCAGGTCGTCATCGGCCAGCGCTTCGACACCCCGTGCGATGCCGATGCGCTGAGCGTGTATCGGATGCTGCGGCACGCGAACCCGAGTCCCTTCATGTACCTGCTCAACCTCCACGACGACGGAGGGAAACCGGTGAGCATCATCGGCTCCTCACCCGAAGCGCTCGTGACTGTTCGGTCAGGAGAGGTGGTCACCCACCCGATCGCCGGTTCCCGCCCCCGCGGGACCACGCCCGAAGCCGATGACTCCTTGGCCCGGGAGCTCCTGGCCGATGAGAAGGAACGAGCCGAGCACCTCATGCTCGTCGACCTCGCCCGCAACGACCTGGCGAAGGTCTGTGCGGCCGGAACCATCGACGTCAGCGAGTTCATGGACATCGTCCGCTACAGCCACATCATGCACATCAGCTCGACCGTGCGCGGCGAACTCGAACTCGGAACCACCGCCATCGATGTGCTGCGGGCGACGTTCCCCGCCGGCACTCTGTCGGGTGCGCCCAAACCCCGGGCGCTGCAGATCATCGATGAGCTCGAACCCGTCGGACGTGGAATCTACGGGGGAGTGGTCGGCTATATGTCCTTCAGCGGCGACCTCGACCTCGCCATCGCCATCCGCACCGGGGTGCTCCGGGCCGGCACGATGAGCGTCTACGCCGGAGGCGGACTCGTCGCCGACTCCGTGCCCGAGACCGAGTACCAGGAGTCCGAGAACAAGGCCGCAGCGGTGCTGCGTGCCGCCGCCGCAGCCGACGCATTGGATGCGGCGGAAGGAAATCAGAGGTGAGGCCATGACGAAATCACGCGGTGTCCTCATCGTCCTCGTCATCGCCGCTGCACTGTGGGCGCTGACGATCTCCGCCTGGCAGGCCGGTGCCGGAGGCGACACGCTCGGACCCAGCGGAGTGGCGAAGGTCACCGAGGACGCGAGCTCCCAGACCTCACCCGTGGCCACCGCGTGTGTGGCGATCATCGCGGTGTCGGGACTGCTCGCCGCAATGCTCGGGCGGATCGGCCGCTTCGCCGTCCTGGGACTGGCGGGAATCGCCGGAATCGGCTACGGGATCACTGCACTGAGCGCCGCCTCGGCGCCGGGAGCCACTTCCTGGGCGATCATCGCCGCAGTGGCCGCAGGCATCGGCGTCATCGGCATCGTCTGGGTCGCCGTCGCCTCGAACGGGTGGACGAACTCCAACCGCTACGCTCGCACCGCCGAATCCGCTTCCGGGGAGTTCGATTCCGCCGCGACCTGGGACGCACTGTCCCGCGGAGAAGACGTCGAAGACGCATCCGACGACGAAACGTCGACCGACCCGGACACCGACCCGGATTCGAAATGACCTTGTGACCGGGTCGGTGTCCGGTCAGCCGAAGAAGCGTGACACAATGGAGGAAAGATTTCACACGCGTGTCACGCACTCACACAAAGGAGCGCCATGTCGCAGTCCCTCGCCCGCAACGGAGCCGCAGATCTCGACAAATCCACGATCGACTACGCAGCGATCGCCGATCCCGGTCACGGCAACTCGGTGGCGGGATGGACCGGAGTCGTCATCATGCTCATCGGCGTCACGGTCGGCTGTGTGGGATTCACGATCCACAACCCCACGATCACCTACGTCTCCATCGGCATCGTCGCCCTCGGCGTCGTCGTCGGCCTGATCCTGCGCGCCGTCGGACTGGGCAACAAGCCGAAGAAGAAATGACAGTCCTCATCGACATCATCTCCGGTGTGCGGGAAGATCTGCAGGCGCGCCGGAACGAGGTTCCGCTGAGCGAGATCACCGCGCGGGCCGCGGCGGCCGAACCGGTCCGCCCCTTCGACCTGTCCGCCGACTTCGGCGTCATCGCCGAAGTCAAGCGGAAGTCACCCTCCCGCGGTGACCTCGCCGAGATCCCCGACCCGGGCACGCTCGCCGGTCTGTACGCCGCCGGGGGAGCCCGAGCCATCAGCGTGCTCACGGAATCCCGCCGCTTCAACGGCAGTCTCGCCGACCTCGACTCGGTGCGCGCGGCCGTGGACATTCCGGTCCTGCGCAAGGACTTCATGGTCGACGAATATCAGTTCCATGAGGCCCGTGCCCACGGTGCCGATATCGTTCTGCTCATCGTCGCAGCACTCGATCCCGTGCAGCTGGGCGAGTTCCATGCCCTGGCCACGGAACTGGGGATGACGGCGCTCGTCGAGACCCACAATCGCGAAGAGCTGGAGATCGCGACGGAGCTCGGTGCCGAACTCATCGGCGTGAACACCCGCAACCTCAAGGATCTCAGCGTCGACACCGACCGGTTCGCGCCCCTGGCCGAACTCGCTCCCGGCGGCTGCGCCCTGGTGGCCGAGTCCGGCGTCGCCGGAGCGGCCGAGGTATCGAAGTACGCGGACTCCGGAGCCGACCTCGTGCTCGTCGGCGAAGCCCTCGTCACCGGCGGCCGCCCGCAGGCCGCAGTCGAGGAGTACACCGCACTCGGCCGGGAACGCCGCTCCCTGTCCGCATCCTGAACCCTGCCCGCGTCGGCCGCTGCACGTGGCCGACGATGGGCTGACACTGCACCCATTCCGGCGTCCGGTGAGGCGGAGTCTCTCCGCCCCACAGGCCGGCGCCACGAGGAGATCGAAAAGGACCGCAATGACCGATTTGAGCGAGGAGACCGGACCGTACTTCGGAGAGTTCGGAGGCAGGTTCATCCCCGAAGCGCTGATCCCGGCACTCGACGAGATCGAAGAGACCTGGCGCAAATCCCAGGTGGATCCGGCCTTCACCGACGAACTCCTCACTCTGCAGCGCAGCTACATCGGCCGGCCCTCTCTGCTCACCGAGGCCGCTCGCTTCGGCGAGCACTGCGGCGGTGCTCGAGTGTTCCTCAAACGCGAAGACCTCAACCACACGGGCAGCCACAAGATCAACAACGCCCTGGCGCAGGCTCTGCTGGCCAAGCGGATGGGCAAGACCCGTCTCATCGCCGAGACCGGAGCCGGACAGCACGGAGTCGCCACGGCGACCGCCGCGGCCCTGCTCGACATGTCCTGCGTGGTCTACATGGGCGAGGAGGACACTCAGCGCCAGGCCCTCAATGTCGCACGTATGCGTCTGCTCGGAGCCACGGTCAACGCCGTGACCAACGGCACCCGCACTCTCAAGGACGCGATGAACGAAGCCATGCGCGACTGGGTGGCCAACGTCGATGACACCCACTATGTCATCGGCACGGTCGCCGGTCCTCACCCGTTCCCGGCGATGGTCCGCTCCTTCCAGAACGTCATCGGGGTCGAAGCCCGCGAACAGATCCAGGAGATGGCCGGTCGCCTGCCCGACGCCGTCTGCGCCTGCGTCGGCGGCGGATCGAACGCGATGGGACTCTTCGCCGCCTTCCTGGGCGATGCGGACGTGAAGATCTTCGGCTTCGAAGCCGGCGGCGAAGGAGTCGATTCCGGCCATCACGCCGCCCGGTTCTCCGGCGGACGCCCCGGTGTCCTCCACGGCTCCGCCACCTACATCCTCCAGGATGCCGACGGTCAGACGCAGGCCTCCCACTCGGTCTCCGCCGGACTCGACTACCCGTCGGTCGGCCCCGAGCACTCCCACCTCCACGACACCGGGCGCGTGACGTACGAACCCGTCGTCGACGAGGAGGCGATGGAGGCCATGCGACTGCTTTCCCGCACGGAGGGCATCATCCCTGCCATCGAATCCGCTCACGCCCTGGCCGGAGCCATGCGCATCGGCCGTGAGCTCGGACCCGACGCGGTCCTGCTGGTCAATCTCTCCGGCCGCGGCGACAAGGATATGACGACCGCCGCGAAATGGTTCGACTACATCGACGAAGGAGCGGTGCAGGTATGACGTACTCAGGTCCACGCACAGGAACCACCCTCGACGCCGTCGCCGAGGCGGGCCGCAAGGCCGCACTCATCGCCTACCTGCCCGTCGGCTTCCCGACCGTGGCCGGTTCGACAGAGGCCATGGTCGAACTCGTCCGCAACGGCGTCGACATCATCGAGGTCGGTCTGCCGTATTCCGACCCCGGAATGGACGGCCCTGTCATCCAGCGCGCCGGTGAGGCGGCACTTGACAACGGGGTGCGCACCTCCGATGTCTTCACCGCGGTCGAAGCAATCGCAGCAGCCGGCGGCACCGCCGTCGTCATGAGCTACTGGAACCTCGTGCTCCAGTACGGCATCGACAGCTTCGCCCGCGATCTCGCCTCCGCCGGAGGCGGCGGCATCGTCACCCCCGATCTCATCCCCGAGGAGGCAGGACCATGGCTGGCCGCCTCGGAAAAGCACCACCTCGACCGCATCTTCCTCGCCGCCCCTTCGTCGACGCCGGAGCGACTGGCCCGCATCGTCGAGCACAGCTCCGGATTCGTCTACGCGGCCTCGACCATGGGAGTCACCGGCGTCCGCTCCGAAGTCGACAACCATGCCCGCGACCTCGTCGCCCGGCTTAAGGAAGCCGGAGCCGAACGCGCCTGCGTCGGCCTCGGCGTGTCGAACCGCGAACAGGCTGCCGAGGTCGCCGAATACGCTGACGGCGTCATCGTCGGCTCCGCCCTCGTCCGGGCGCTGAACTCCGAAGGAGTGGCCGGAGTCGGTCGCCTCGCCGCCGAGCTCGCTGAAGGGTGTGCATGAGCTTCAGCCCGGCATGGGTCGTCTTCACTGTCCTCGGCATCGGGCTCGCGCTGTGGATGACAGGCATCCAATGGCGCGCCCGCGGCGGCCATAAGGGAGACCTGTGGGCCATCACGGTCGTCGGTCTGCCCGCGGCAATCATCGGCGGACGTCTCGGACATCTGCTCTCGGCGCCGGACACCTACTTCGGCCCCGACGGCAGCCCGCTGCGGGCGCTGGCGGTCTGGGACGGCGGGTTCAGCTTCTGGGGAGCCACCATCCTCGGTCTCCTCTCCGTCTGGGTGCTCACCCGCATCCAAGGCATCAGGCTCCGACCGCTGCTCGACTCGGTCGCACCGGGGCTCATCCTCGGCCACGTCGCCGGAGCCTTCAGCGATTGGTTCGACGGTCGCCTCGAACTGGTCACGGTGCTCACCGAATCGGCGTGGAACCTCATCGCCTGTGTTGTGCTCATCATCGTCTCCAAACGCCTCCGGCTCGGCTACGGACAGGTCTTCGCCCTGTATCTGTGCCTGTTCGGCCTCGGCCGCATTCTGCTCGAGGCCCTGCGGATCGGCACCCCCGCGGCCGAGGACGCGCGCCTGCTCCTCGGGCTGCCGTTCAACGTGTGGACGGCCATCCTCGCCCTGCTCCTCGGCCTCGGCTGGCTCATCGTCTCCCGACTGCGTCACCGCACTTATGAGACCGGTGTCTACATGCACGGGTCCCGGACCCTGCTGCGCCGCCATCGCCGCGGAAAGCACACCTTTGAGATCAATGCACCCAATATCGCCGAGGCGGCCGCAGCCTCCGGAGCCCCGCTGCCTTCCGTAGCGCGGGTGGCCGACCCCGATGACCGCGCGAGCGCGGACGTGCCCGTCGCCGCAGCTGACGATATGGAGATCGAGCGCGAATCAGACATCGATCTCAGTGGTCGCCACAGCTTCGGTTTCTTCGGCGCCGTGACCTCGGCGATCTCGATCGTGCCCGATGTGCGCGGAAATTCGGCGCCTGCCTCCCACGAAGAGAACCCGCAAACGTCCAACAAATGAGACGAATTGGTTCGCTGTTCGTGCCTTTGTCTGCTTTTTCTGAAATTGCACATGGTGTAAGTTAGGTCTCCGGCTGTGAGAGTGATCTCACAGCCGGGTTCGGAAACGCTGTTTTTCGGACTTGTCCACACCGCAAGGGACAGCGCCGTCTTTTCGGAAAGCACTCAACACCGAGAAGGCAGCATATGAACCACAGCGCTCAGTCGACCCCCAAGACCACGGCCCCACCTGGCCGCATCGGGCTCTACGATCCGGCGCTCGAACACGACAACTGCGGTCTGGCCCTCATCGCCCGTTACAGGGGTGGAGCCGACCACACGGTCATCACCCAGGCCCTCGACGCTCTGCGCAGGCTCGAACACCGCGGCGGAATCGGTTCCGACGACGGGACCGGAGACGGTGCCGGACTGACCATCCAGATCCCGCACGACTACTTCGCCGCCGTTCTCGGTGAATCCGGAATCTCACTTCCGGCGCCGGGCAGCTATGCCATGGGCATCGGCTTCTTCGCTCAGGACTACGCAGCCGATCTCAACGCCGTCACCGCCCCGCTCACCCCGGAGACGCAGCCCGATTTCAGCGTTGACGCCGCAGGCGTCGATCAGGACGCACTCGTGTCCAGGATCGCCGCGGAAGAGGGACTGCAGGTCCTCCACGTGGAATCCGCGGCCGTCGACCCCGGAGTGCTCGGTCGGATCGCCGCCGAGACCATGCCGTCCATGCGCTACGTGTTCTTCGGCTGTGATGAGAACCATCCCGCCCGTGATGAGAACGATCTCGCTCGCCGGGCGTTCATCGTGCGGAAGCGACTCGACAACGCCGGCCTCTACTTCCCGTCGCTGACGCCGACGACGCTGACGTTCAAAGGAATGCTCTCCACGGCCCAGCTCGACCGCTTCTTCACCGAACTCGGCGACGAACGCCTCACCTCGGCGATCGCTCTCGTCCACTCCCGGTTCTCCACAAACACCTTTCCCTCCTGGCAGCTGGCACAGCCGTTCGGCACGATCGCCCACAACGGCGAGATCAACACGGTGCGCGGCAACCGGAACTGGATGCAGGCACGCGAATCCGCCCTGGCCAGCGACCTCCTCGAATCTCCGGTCGCAGGGACGTCCAAGGGACTCGAGCGGATCTTCCCGATCATTCCCGCCGGAGCCTCGGACTCCGCCTCTTTCAACTCGGTACTCGAACTCATGGTCGCCTCCGGCCGGTCGCTGCCGCAGGCCATGCTGATGATGATTCCCGAAGCCTGGGAGAACAACCCGGCCATGTCCGAGGAGCGGCGGGCCTTCTACGAATACCACTCGCTGCTCATGGAGCCCTGGGACGGGCCGGCCTGCGTCGCCTTCACCGACGGCCGACTCGCCGGAGCCGTGCTTGACCGCAACGGCCTGCGCCCGGCCCGGTACATCATGACCGAGGACACCGTCGTGCTCGCCAGCGAGGCCGGAGTCGTCGACCTGCCCGAAGCCGAAGTCACCGCCCGCGGACGCCTGACCCCCGGCAGGATGTTCCTCGTCGATGTGGAGGCCGGACGCATCATCTCCGACACGGAGATCAAGAACAGCCTCGCCACCGAACATCCCTACCGGGATTGGGTCGACGCCTCGGCCACCCGACTGGCCGAACTGCCCACCCGCGTCCACGTCAGCCACCCCGGCGCCTCGGTTCGGAGACGACAGCGGACCTTCGGATACACGGAGGAAGAGCTGCGTGTGCTCATCGCCCCGATGGCCGAAACCGGGGCCGAGCCGCTGGGCGCGATGGGCAGCGACACCGCGATCGCGGCGCTGAGTACCCGCCCTCGGCTGCTCTTCGACCACTTCCACCAGAACTTCGCCCAAGTGACGAACCCGCCGCTGGACTCCATCCGCGAGGACATCGTCACGAGCATGTCGGCCGGAATCGGCCGCGAAGGCAACCTGCTGTGCTCCACCGGGCCGGACTCCGCACATATCCTGCTCGAGCGGCCGGTGATCGACAACGACGAGCTCACGGCGATCGCGCACCTGTCAGGCAGCCACCTCGGCGAGGGAATCACCCGTCCCTCGGTGACGCTGTCGGGTCTGTACCCGGTCGGCGCCGGTGAGGACGCGATGGCTTCTCGCCTCGCCGACCTGTGTGCGGAGGCGAGCGCCGCGGTCGCCGAGGGCGCAGTGTTCCTCATCCTCACGGACCGGGAGTCGAACTCGGAATACGCGCCGATCCCGTCGCTGCTTCTCACCTCCGCCCTGCACCACCACCTCGTCCGCGAGCGCAGCCGCACGCAGGTGAGCATCATCGTCGAAGCCGGAGATGTTCGCGAGGTCCACCATGCGGCCACGCTTGTGTCCTTCGGCGCCTCGGCGGTCAACCCGTATCTGCTGATGGAATCGGCCGAGGATCTTGTCACGTCCGAACGGATCCGAGGCATCAGCGCCGAAGCGGCCGTGGCCAATGTGCTCACGGCGCTGAATAAGGGCCTGCTGAAGATCATGTCGAAGATGGGCATCTCGACCGTCCAGTCCTACCACGGGGCGCAGACCTTCGAGGCTCTCGGACTGGCCGATTCGGTCATCGATGAGCACTTCACCTCGACCCCGCATCAGCTCGGCGGCAAGACGCTGGACGACATCGCGGCCGAGACGACGGCGCGGCACGCCGATGCCTATCGTGAGGACCATCCGCGTCCGGCGCACCGGAACCTGCTCGTCGGCGGAGAATTCCAGTGGCGGAGGGAAGGCCCGGGGCACCTGTTCAACCCGGAGACCATCTTCAAACTGCAGCATTCGACGGCCACCGGTCGCTTCGACATCTTCCGCCAGTACACGCGTGCCGTCGACGAACAGTCCGCCGAGCTGATGACTCTGCGCGGGCTCTTCGACCTGGTCCCGACTGAATCGGGACCGATCGACATCTCCGAAGTCGAACCCGCCGAAGCCATCATGCGTCGCTTCTCCACCGGGGCCATGAGCTACGGCTCGCTGTCGGCCGAAGCACACGAGACGCTGGCGATCGCGATGAACCGGATCGGCGGAAAGTCGAATACGGGCGAGGGCGGCGAGGACACCGAGCGCCTGCTCGACCCGGAACGTCGGTCGGCGATCAAGCAAATCGTCTCCGGTCGGTTCGGCGTCACCAGCCACTACCTCACCGCCGCCGACGACCTGCAGATCAAGATGGCCCAAGGTGCCAAACCCGGCGAAGGCGGTCAGCTGCCGGGGGAGAAGGTGTACCCGTGGATCGCGAAGACCCGCCACGCCACGCCCGGAGTCGGTCTCATCTCGCCGCCGCCGCATCACGACATCTATTCCATCGAAGACCTCGCTCAGCTCATCCACGACCTCGGCCGGGCCAATGCGGCCGCCCGCGTCCACGTCAAACTCGTCTCCGGAATCGGAGTCGGGACTGTGGCCGCCGGAGTGGCGAAGGCCGGAGCCGATGTCGTGCTCATCTCCGGCCATGACGGGGGCACGGGCGCCAGCCCTCTCAACTCGCTCAAACACGCCGGAACTCCGTGGGAGCTCGGACTGGCAGAAGCCCAGCAGACTCTTGTGCTCAACGGTCTGCGCGAACGGATCAGCGTTCAGGTCGACGGGCAGCTGAAGACCGGTCGCGACGTCATCATCGCCGCCCTGCTCGGGGCAGAGGAATTCGGCTTCGCCACCACTGCCCTCGTCGTCTCCGGATGCATCATGATGCGGGTCTGCCACCAGGACACCTGCCCGGTCGGCGTGGCCACGCAGAACCCGAAGCTGCGCGAACGGTTCCACGGTCAGGCCGACCACGTCGTGAACTTCTTCACCTTCATCGCGGAGGAGGTCCGCGGCTACCTCGCACAGCTGGGACTGCGCAGCCTTGACGAGGCGATCGGCGCCGTCGAACGTCTGCGCATCGACGCAGATCGGGCGGCCGCCTCGGGACTGGATCTCGACCTGACCCCGATCCTGACGGTTCCGACCGATCTCGACGGCGCTCCCGCCTCGGCGAGGGTGAGCCAGACGCGCACACCACGTGACTTCGCGGGCGAACTCGACGTTCGACTGCTGGAGCAGGCAGGAGCGGCTGTCGCTGCCGGCTCCCCGGTGCACCTGAATGCCGAGGTGGAGAATACGGACCGGTCGGTCGGCACCCTGTTGGGCCACCGAGTGACTCAGGCCCACGGCGCGGACGGGCTGCCCTCGGGAACCGTGCGCGTATCCCTGAACGGCACGGCCGGCCAGTCCCTGGGCGCCTTCATGCCGCGCGGTGTGAGCATCGATCTGCGCGGCGACGCCAATGACTACGTCGGGAAGGGACTGTCGGGCGGCACGATCAGCGTCGCGCCGCGCCCGGAGAACTCCACCCGACCGGAACACAATGTCATCGCCGGCAACGTCATCGGCTACGGCGCGACGTCCGGGTCGATATTCCTGTCCGGAACGGTCGGCGAGAGATTCCTCGTACGCAACTCGGGCGTCGAAGCCGTCGTCGAAGGCATCGGAGACCACGGACTCGAATACATGACCGGGGGAGTGGCGGTCATCCTCGGACCCACCGGACGCAACTTCGCGGCCGGGATGTCCGGAGGCACGGCCTTCGTCCTCGACTTCAACCCCAGTCGACTCAACCCGAAGGAACGAGCCGCTGGCGTCTTCAGATTCGGCGGCATCGGCGACTCCGATGTGCCGATCCTGCAGAGACTGCTCAGCGACCATGTCGCGGCGACCGGTTCTCCGCTGGCCGGCGAACTGCTGGCCGGACTCGACCGCGGGCAGGACATCCTGTCCCGTTTCACCAAGATCATTCCCGTCGCCTATGCGCGAATCAAAGACATCCAGGAAGAGCTCGAGAACCGCGGCGAAACTGCCGATTCCGAGAACACCTGGCAGACCATTCTGGAGGCCGCACATGGCTGATCCGCGAGGATTCCTCACCACCACCGAACGCGAACTCCCTGCGCGCAGGCCCGTGCCGATCCGGCTCATGGACTACTCCGAGGTCTACGAAAAGGGTGATCCGGCACAGCTGCGCCGACAGGCTTCTCGCTGCATGGACTGCGGAGTGCCCTTCTGCCACCAAGGATGTCCGCTGGGCAACCTCATTCCGGAGTTCAACGACGCCATGTATCGCGGGGAGCTCTCCCGCGCTGTGGAACTGCTCCACGCGACGAATAACTTCCCCGAGTTCACCGGCCGGGCCTGCCCGGCACCGTGTGAGAACGCCTGCGTGCTCGGCATCAACCAACCCGCCGTGACGATCAAACAGGTCGAAGTCTCCATCGTCGACGACGGATTCGCCGCCGGACTCATCACCCCCGACGTCCCCGACAGGATCACCGGGCACACCGTCGCCGTCATCGGCTCCGGACCGGCCGGACTCGCCGCCGCTCAGCAGCTGACCCGAGCCGGGCACACGGTCGTCGTCTTCGAACGCGAGGACCACCTCGGCGGACTGCTTCGCTACGGCATCCCGGACTTCAAACTCGAGAAGCACCATATCGACCGCCGCCTGACCCAGATGCGTGCCGAAGGCACTCGGTTCGAAACCGGAGTCGAGATCGGCCGCGACATCGACTTCGCCGCACTGCAGACTCGCTTCGACGCTGTGCTCGTGGCGACCGGAGCCACCGTGCCGCGCGATATGGAGCTGTCGGGGCGCGGACTGGACGGAATCGAATTCGCGATGGACTACCTCGTGCCGTCCAACCGGGCACAGGCGTCCGACGCGGCCTCGGCGACAGACTCGGCACCGTTCATCGATGCGGCCGGCAAGCACGTCGTCATCATCGGCGGCGGCGACACCGGAGCGGACCGCCTGGGCACGGCTCTGCGCCAGGGAGCCGCCTCGGTGACGACACTGGCCATCGGCGCCCAGCCGCCGGTCGACCGCGGTGCCGACTCGCCGTGGCCGACGGTGCCGCGGATCTTCGAGGTCCAATCCTCACACGAGGAGGGCGGAACCAGGCGGTATCTGGCTTCGACGACGCGGTTCGTCGGAGACGATTCGGGCAAGGTGAGCGGAATCGAGGTAGCACAGACGCAGTTCGCCGACGGCCGCCGCATCCCGACACCGGGCACCGAGCACGTCATCCCGGCCGATCTCGTGCTGCTGGCACTGGGATTCAGCGGACCGGAGACCGCGCAGATCGATCTCGACGCCGGTGCAGGTGGGGCATTCGAACGGGCCGAAGACTATGCGGCGCAGCCGGGAGTCTTCGTCGCCGGCGATGCCGGACGCGGACAGTCGCTCATCGTCTGGGCCATTGCGGAAGGCCGTGCCGCGGCCGCGGAAGTCGACCGGTTCCTGACCGGGTCGACGCGGCTTCCGGCACCCGTGCGGCCCACCGACGAAGGGTTCAAATGCTAAGATAATGCATGTCAGAAATTGAGAAAGGGTGGTGGTGCGGCACAGCGAAGTGCCGCACTATCACCGCCCGTGACCAGCGTAGCGCGGTGGAAACCGCCCGCAGAGACTTTAGGTAGGGTGGAGCGTATGAGGCGTGCAAAGATAGTCGCAACTTTAGGTCCGAACCAGAACTCCTATGAAGAGATCCGCGAGCTAGTCGATGAGGGCGTCGATGTCGCCCGATTCAATCTGAGCCATGGAAAACGAGAAGAGCACGAAGAGAAGTTCGCCTGGGTCCGCCAGGCCGCACTCGACACCGGACGCCCCGTCGCCGTCCTGCTGGACCTGCAGGGTCCGAAGATCCGCGTGGGCACCTTCGCCAACGGGAAGGAAGAGCTCGTCGAAGGGGCCACCTTCACCATCACCAGCCGTGAGGTCCCCGGCAGCGCAGAACTCGTATCCACGACCCTGCCGACCCTTGCAGAAGACGTCTCCGTGGGCGATCCGCTGCTCATCGACGACGGGCGCCTGCGCCTGCGCGCCACCGAGGTGACCGACACCGACGTGGTCACCGAGGTCGAGATCGGCGGAACCATCTCCAACCACAAGGGCATCAACCTCCCCGGCGTCCCGGTCTCCGTCCCCGCTCTGTCGGAGAAAGACGTCGACGATCTCAAATGGGGACTTCAGCTCGGCTTCGACTGGGTGGCCCTGTCCTTCGTCCGCAGCCCTGAGGACATGAACGATGTGCGCGCGGTCATGGACGAAGTCGGCATCACGGCTCCGGTCATCGCCAAGCTCGAGAAGCCGCAGGCCGTCGACCAGCTCGATGAGGTCATCGATGCCTTCGACGGAATCATGGTCGCCCGCGGCGACCTCGGCGTCGAACTGCCGCTCGAACAGGTGCCGATCGTGCAGAAGCGGGCCGTTGAGATCGCCCGCCAGCAGGCCAAGCCCGTCATCGTGGCCACGCAGATGCTCGAGACGATGATCGATGCGCCGCGGCCCACCCGCGCCGAGGCCAGCGACTGCGCGAACGCCGTCCTCGACGGCGCCGATGCGCTCATGCTCTCCGGTGAGACCTCGGTCGGTGCGCACTGGGTCGAGGCGATCCGGACGATGAGCCGGATCATCGGCTCCACCGAAGAACACGGTCTCGAGCGGATCCCGGCACTGGGCACCGTCCCGCACACGAAGGGCGGAGCCGTCACCGCCGCTGCCGTGCAGATTGCTGAGCAGCTCGATATCGACCTCCTGTGCACCTTCTCACAGACCGGCGACTCCGTGCGGCGCATGTCGCGGCTGCGCCCTGCTTGGCCCATCCTCGGCTTCACGCCCGACCCGCAGGTCCGCCACCAGCTGGCGCTGACCTGGGGAGTGCGCCCGTACCTTGTGAAGACCGTGCGCCACACCGACCAGATGGCGCGCCAGGTCGACGCCGTTCTGCTCGCGGACGGCACTGCCCGCGAAGGCGATCAGAGCATCCTCGTGGCCGGTTCGCCTCCCGGGATCCCCGGTTCGACGAACGCCCTGCGCATCCACACCATCGGTGATGCCGCCAAGGGTGTGACGGCCGCCTATCAGGACGCCTCGGACTCGGAAGAGGATCCGCTGGCCGGATACGGAGTCGTGGCCGAAGCGCCGATCACCCGTGAAGTGCCGATCGTGCGCGAAGGCCACTCGCCCCGCCACTGACCGCCACCAGGCTCAAACGCCGGCGGCGCTGCCCCATGACCCCGGGGCGGGCGCCGTCGGCGTCTCTGTGTCCGGGACCGAGCGTGGACCGATTCCAAACTGCGAGACAGATCACTGGGGTCCAGGGAATTTTGGAAATTGCTCAACAGTTGTGCTCTCTGTTGCCCAATCCTCCCTGCGAATCTCAGAGGGGAGGACCTGCTAGGAGAGGAATTCAATGAGACTGCCCGCGTGGAGCAAGTCATTCGGAGTGCAGGTGACTATCGCACTCATCGCCGGTGTCATCCTCGGGCTCATCGCCCGCTCATGGGGACCGGTCAGCGACACCACTGACAACTGGCTCGGCCAGACCCTGGACACCATCGGCTCGTCGTATGTCACACTGCTCAAGGCTGCCGTCGTCCCACTGGTCATCACCGCGATCATCGCGAGCATCGGCAACCTGCGCAAGGTCACCAACGCCGCCAGGCTGGCGATGTCGACCCTGCTGTGGTTCGCCCTCACCGCTCTCATCGCCGTCGTCCTCGGACTCATCATCGGCATCGTCATGCAGCCCGGCGCCCACGCCGATGCCGCTTCGCTCAACGCCGGTGCACCCGACTCCCAGGGCAGCTGGCTGGGCTTCCTCACCGGACTGATCCCGGTGAACTTCCTCGGCCTCGAGGTGGCCACCGCACCCGATGACGCCGGAGTCATGACCTCCGAGGTCAACTTCAACATCCTCCAGCTCATCATCGTCTCCGGTGCCATCGGCATCGCCGCGGTCAAGGTCGGCAAGGCCGCAGAGCCGTTCCTCCAGTTCACCGAGGCGGCCCTGGCCGTGGTCCAGAAGGTCGTCTGGTGGATCGTGCGCATCGCCCCGATCGGTACCCTCGGCCTCATCGGCAACGCAGTGAACTCCTACGGCTGGTCGACGATGGGCTCGCTGCTGTGGTTCGTCGTCGCCGTCTACATCGGTCTCGCGATCGTCTTCTTCATCGTCTATCCGGCCCTGGCTCGCGCCAACGGGCTGTCGGTGCGCCAGTACTTCTCCGGAGTCTGGCCGGCCACTCAGATGGGATTCGTCTCCCGGTCGTCGATCGGCACCATGCCCGTGACGCAGAAGGTCGCCACCGACAACTTCGGGGTGCCCCACTCCTACGCCGCCTTCGCCGTGCCCTTCGGTGCGACGACGAAGATGGACGGCTGTGCCGCGATCTATCCGGCCATCGCCGCCGTGTTCGTCGCTCAGTTCTTCGGCATCGATCTCTCCCTCATCCAGTACCTGCTCATCATCTTCGTCGCTGTCATCGGCTCGGCCGCAACGGCCGGCACGACAGGTGCGACCGTGATGCTCACCCTGACCCTGTCGACCCTGGGTCTGCCCCTCGAGGGCGTCGGACTGCTGCTGGCCATCGAGCCGATCGTGGACATGGGCCGTACCGCGCTCAACGTCTCCGGTCAGGCACTCGTCCCGGCCATCGTTGCCAAGCGGCATGAGATCCTGGACGTCGAACGCTACGATGCCCTGCGCATCAACGGCTACGTTCCGACCGAGGAGGACGCAGATGTCGACGAGACCCGCACCGAGGACGTCCGCAGTCAGAGTTGATCTTCTCCCAGCCGAGGGGGTGGCCGAGCACGATGTCCTGCAGGTGACATCGCTGCGCGGCCGCCTCGTCGATTCAGGTGCCGCTCTCGGCTGGGTCTCAGCTCCGACTGTCGAGGAGATCGCGGATCTCGTCGGCTGCCTGGCTGCGGGCACTGACACCGGGGATTCCGCTGCCGCAATCGCTCGCACCGGAACCGAGATCACCGGCTTCGCGTACTGGAATCGGTACGCTCGCGCGCCGATCCGCCCCCAGGTCGACATCGAAAAGGTGGCCGTCGCCCCGGACGCTCAAAGTCAGGGCGCGGGCAGGAAGCTGATGGAGGCGCCCATTCGGGCGGCACGTCATCACGGGCACGGAAGTGGTCACTCTCGCCCTGCGTGGGGACAATGCGGCCGCCATCGGCCTCTATGAATCCCTCGGCTTCACCCGATACGGACGACTCCCGGGCTTCGTGGCGGTGGGGGAGAAGCGATACGACACGCTGCTGTACTCCCTCGACCTGCGCACAGGCCAGTGATTTCGCGTGAACTGAACCCGCCCCATCTCTCTGAGGGCAAATCCAGGTCACCATCGGAGACATTCCGCCGCACGAAATGTCCGATTGCGACCTGGATTCGGGAGTTGGAGCCGCCGTCACCCGGGGAAATGCAGAAGGCACTGTCGACATCACGTTCGACAGTGCCTTCGTCTGTACCGGATGCGGGACTCGAACCCGCACGTCTTTCGACAATGCATTTTGAGTGCACCGCGTCTACCGATTCCGCCAATCCGGCTCGTCACGAGCAGTCCCTTGCGGACCGCCTGTGCAACGGGGACGATTCTACTGCGCGCGCGGACCGATTGCACAATCGCCACCCGCCGAGGATGCCCTCCGGTGGCCACCGTCACCGCCCGTGGCCACCCTCACAGAATAAACTTCCGGGTCCGCTGGCCATGACGCTGAGCGGCTGGTCTAGACTGGTGCCGTGCTTTCAAACAGCGAAGAATCAACTTCAGATGAGTCCGTGCCGGTCCGCCGCGTAGTCGTGGCCGAAGACGAGGCCGTGATTCGTCTCGATATCGTAGAAATGCTCCGCGAAGTCGGCTATGACGTCGTCGGTGAAGCTGCGGACGGCGAATCCGCCATCCGCCTGGCTGAGGAGCTGCGCCCGGACCTCGTCGTCATGGACATCAAGATGCCCATCCTCGACGGAATCTCCGCCGCCGAGCGCATCGCCAGGGCCCGCATCGCCCCCGTGGTTCTGCTCACAGCCTTCTCGCAGAAGGAGCTCGTCGAGCGCGCCCGCGATGCGGGTGCCATGGCCTATGTCGTCAAGCCGTTCACCTCGGCCGACCTCATCCCGGCCCTGGAGATCGCGCTCTCGCGTCATGCCGAGATCAGCTCGCTCGAGTCCGAGATCTCCGATCTCACCGAACGCTTCGAGACCCGCAAGCTCGTCGAGCGCGCCAAGAGCCTGCTGCAGACCTCCATGGGTCTGAGCGAGCCCGAAGCATTCCGCTGGATCCAGAAGACCTCGATGGACCGTCGCCTGACGATGCGCGAGGTCGCTGAGACCGTGCTCAAACAGATCGGCACGAAGAAGTAATCACCTCCCGGACCGGTCACGGTCCGGATCCGGAACCCGAGAGGGCCGACGAATCCCGAGATGGATTCGCCGGCCCTCTGCTTTCGCTGTGGACTTTCGCCGAGGACGAGCCGTGCCTCAGCCCTTCGGCTCGGTCTTCAGAATCATATTGGTGATCCGCACGATCGAGAGCAGGCGCCCCGCCTCGTCGGTCATCTTCACCTCATGGGAGACGATCGTGCGTCCCTGGTGGAGCACCTCGGCGCGACCAGTCACCACGCCCGCTCGCGCGGCACGCAGGTGAGTGGCGTTGAGATCGACCCCGACGACGTTCTTACCGCCGGAGAGCAGATACGAATGCATCGAGGCCAGGGATTCGGCGAGAACGACGTGGCCGCCTCCGTGAAAGAGACCCATCGGCTGCCGGTTGCCGACGACCGGAGCTGTGGCCACGACATGATCGTGGGCGAGGTCGACGAACTCGATTCCCATCCTCTCGGCCAGCTCACCCCCTGACCCCGGCGTGCGAAGCTGCCCGAGCAGCGTGTCGATCTCCTCAGGGGAGGTGTGAGCGGTCAGGGACACGTCGGGACGCAGCATCGGTTCTCCTTCAAGTCAGCTTCGAACGCTAGGCTATGCCATGTGAGTCACTCAAACGAATCCCTCCTGCTCATCGACGGACACTCCCTGGCCTACCGGGCATTCCACGCCCTGCCGGTCGAGAACTTCTCCACCAGCACCGGCCAGACGACGAACGCCATCTACGGCTTCATCTCCATGCTCATCAACGTCCTCCGCGACGAAGAGCCCAGCCACGTGGCCGTGGCCTTCGACCTCGGACGCCAGACGTTCCGCCTCGAGGAATACCCCGAGTACAAGGCCGGACGGGCGAAGACTCCGCCCGAGTTCCATCCGCAGATCGACCTCATCAAGGACATCGTCACGGCGATGGGCATCCGGGTGGTGACGAAGGAGGGGTTCGAGGCCGATGATGTTCTGGCGACGATGGCGAAGATGGGCACGGACGCCGGCTCGTTCGTCGAGGTGATGAGCGGAGACAAGGATTCGTTCCAACTCGTCTCCGACCGGGTGACGATCCTCTACCCGAAACGCGGAGTCAGCGACCTCAACCGGATGACGCCGGCCGCGGTCGAGGAGAAGTACGGGGTGAGCCCCGCGAACTACCGGGGGCTGGCCGCGCTCGTCGGTGAGAAGGCCGACAATCTGCCCGGTGTGCCCGGAGTCGGTGACAAGACCGCCGCGAAATGGCTCACCGCACACGTCGATCTGCCCGGGGTGTTGGACAACGCCGACAAGATCGGCGGCAAGGTCGGTGAGAAGCTGCGCGACCATATCAGCGAGGTGGAGCGGAACTACCGACTCAACCGCCTCCTCGACGACGTCGACTTGGGACTGGAGTTCGACGACCTGGCCTGGGGCGAAGGCGACCCGGCCGAGCTGTCGAGCCTGTTCGACCAACTCGAGTTCCAGGCCCTCGGCAAGCGTCTGGCCGCGATCTTCCCCGAGGCCGGAGCCGAGTCCGAGCCGGCACCGACACGCGAGACGAACATCGAGACCGTCGACATCGACACTCTGCTGACGAAGATCGCCGACCACGATGTGCTGGCGCTTGATTCCGACGCCTCCTTCGAACTCGGACACGGTCAGGCACGGACCCTGGCGGTCTCCGCCGAACCCGGCCAGGCCTGGGTCGTCGACCTCGCCGAGGCGGGGCAGAAGGCCGTCGGCGCGCTCGGTTCCACCCTGGGCGGGCATTCGCTCATCCTCCACAGTTCGAAGCTGCAGATCAAAGCGTGGGAGTCGATGGGACTGTCCGTGACGGATATCGCCGGGGACACGGCCCTGGCTGCCTACCTCCTCGTTCCCGATGCCCGGTCCTACGAACTCGGTCAGATCGCCGCCGACCGCGCCGGAATGGATCTCAGCGAACCCGAGTTCGATACAGGACAGCTGGCCCTCGACCTCGACTCGGATGCCGCGGCGACTACGCACGGCCAACGTGCCGCCGCCCTGCTCGAGGTTCACGAGGTGCTCGCGAAGGCCGTCGAGGACGCGAACATGACGGAGGTCTACCGCGAGATCGAACTGCCGCTCGTGCACGTGCTCGCGCGCATGGAAGCGACCGGGATCGCCGTCGACGAGACCGGACTGTCGAACCTCATCGACGAATTCACGAAACAGGCCGAAGCCAGCGCGGGGGAAGCCTATGAGGCGATCGGCCACGAGGTGAACCTCGGTTCTCCCAAACAGCTGCAGGCCGTGCTCTTCGACGAACTCGATATGCCCAAGACCAAGCGGACGAAGACCGGTTATACGACCGATGCCGACGCCCTGGCCGAACTGTTCGTCAAGACCGAACACCCCTTCCTCCAACACCTGCTGGCCTACCGGGATTCGACGAAGCTCAAGCAGACCGTCGTCGGACTGCTCAAAACTGTTGCCGACGACGGCCGCATCCACACCACCTACCAGCAGACCGTGGCCGCCACCGGACGGCTTTCGTCGCTGGACCCGAACCTGCAGAACATTCCGGTGCGGACCGAATCAGGCCGCCGCATCCGAGACATCTTCATCGCCGACCCCGAGGTGGCTGAGGGGACTCTGCTCACCGCCGACTACTCGCAGATCGAAATGCGGATCATGGCTCATCTGTCCGGCGATGCCGCGCTCATCCAGGCGTTCAAGGACGGCGAGGATCTCCACTCCTATGTCGGCTCGAAGGTCTTCGGAGTCGGCATCGACGACGTGGACTCCGAGATGCGCTCGAAGGTCAAGGCCATGTCCTACGGGCTGGTATACGGGCTCTCCGCCTACGGCCTCTCCCGGCAGCTTGCGATCGGCGTCGATGAAGCCAAGGGGCTGATGGACCAGTACTTCGAACGCTTCGGTGCCGTCAAGGACTACCTCGACGACATCGTCGAGCAGGCTCGCGCGAAGGGGTTCACGGAGACCATCATGGGCCGTCGTCGTTATCTGCCGGCGCTGCACAGCGAGCGTCGGCAGCTGCGGGACATGGCCGAACGCGCCGCACTCAATGCTCCGATCCAGGGTTCGGCAGCCGACATCATGAAGATCGCCATGCTCAAGGTGGCCGGCCGTCTGGACGGTCTCCGCTCGCCGATGCTGCTGCAGGTCCATGACGAGATCATCGTCGACGTCCGTCCGGACGAGATCGATGAGGTGAAGACGATCGTCACGGAGGAGATGGGGTCGGCCTTCGAACTCGATGTGCCTCTGGACGTCAACGTCGGCACCGGACGATCCTGGCACGCCGCCGCCCACTGACCTCTGCCCACTGAACCGCCGCTCTCGTTCAAGCACAAGCGCAGAAAAGGGTCTCGCCTGCGCTCGTTCACGCGTCCCCGCAGTTTGCGCGCCGTGTACCACACGACATCCGCGCGGGCGCTTGAACGGGAGCGCGGCGGGTGAGATACGCGGGGCGAGGGCGGTTTGAACGAGGACACTGTGTGCCGAAGGCTGGCACTCTGATAGTCGCGAGCCGGTACATCTCCGCTCTGCACTGAGCTCCGCAGACGCGGATGCGACGATCATGCCGATCGCCGTGGAACTCGCGGTGCAGAGCGGAAAGGGAAGTTCAGTGCTCGCCGGGCTGACCGGGCGCGGGGGGACTGGCGAAGGCCTTCACAGTCCTCGGCTGAGGATCGTCTCTATTCCGGCCCCGTCAGTCCTTGGTCAGGGTGGTGGAGAAGATCGCGGTACCGGGCATGAGCGCACCACGCAGCGGCGACCAGCCGCCCCAAGCGGTCCGATTCTCGTCGGGCCATTCGGGTTCGGTCACCGAATCGATCGTGAAGCCGGCCTCGACGAGGAGACGGACCCAGTCGCTCATCGTCCGGTGATGCTCGGCGTAGACCGGCTGACCGTCCGAAGACAGCTCGACGTACGGAGTGCGATCGAAGTACGAGTACTCAACCGTCAGACCGGCCTCACCCGGAACATCGGGGAACATCCACCGCATCGGGTGAGTCGTCGAGAAGACCCACTGTCCGCCGTTGCGCAGCACTCGGGCCACCTCGGCGAAGACGACCTCGGCGTCCTTGACGAAGGGCAGGGCGCCGTAGGAGGAGAACGCGCGATCGAAGCTGTTCGATGCGAACGGCAGCTGTCGGGCATCGGCGAGAAGGAACGTCGGCGGAGTCGCCTCGGCGCTCAGGGGATGTTCGCGCTGCAGACGCGAGGCCTGCTCGAGCATTCCGGCGGAGACATCGACACCTGTGGTGATCGCGCCCTGCTCGGCCAGCCACCGGGAGCACTGACCGGCACCGCAGCCGACCTCGAGAACCTGCTTCCGGGCGACATCGCCGAGGAGGCGCACATCGGATTCGTGAATTCCTTCCGGACACCAGATGAAATCCGAAGCCCCGAGGAACGTGCCGTGTTCGGCGAGATACTCCTCGGCCGAGTTGTCCCAATAGCTGCGATTGGCCCGGACGGAAGCCTCTTCGTCGATCGGGAGATAGCCACCGCTGATGACCTCGGCTCCGTCAGTTCCTTCGCTCATGGTTCCTCCGTGGCCCCAGGTGGTGATGATTCGTCTCTTCGGCGTGCATTCACACCCGATAAGGTGCTAGCATTGACAACCGTATGCGCCTGTGCATACAAGTCCAAATTCGCAATCGAGACCGGATTCGGTTCTTGCGGCAACTTACACGACCTGTCGCCAGGGTACCGGATCTGGACCAATATTCCATCGGAGTCCCTACCTATATGACCACCACCACGCCGGAATCGGTGCAGCCGAAGCAGGTCGCTGTCAACGACATCGGAACCGCTGAGGATTTCCTCGCCGCCGTCGATGAGACCATCAAGTACTTCAACGATGGCGACATCGTTGAGGGCGAAGTCGTCAAGGTCGACCGTGACGAAGTCCTCGTCGACATCGGATACAAGACGGAAGGCGTCATCCTCGCGCGTGAGCTTTCCATCAAGCACGATGTCGATCCCGGCGAAGTCGTCGAGGTCGGGGACGAAATCGAAGCCCTCGTTCTTCAGAAGGAAGACAAAGAGGGTCGTCTCATGCTGTCGAAGAAGCGCGCTCAGTACGAGCGTGCCTGGGGCGACATCGAGAAGATCAAGGAAGACGACGGCGTTGTCACCGGCACCGTCATCGAGGTTGTCAAGGGCGGCCTGATCGTCGACATCGGACTGCGCGGCTTCCTGCCCGCGTCCCTGGTCGAGATGCGCCGCGTCCGCGACCTCGCCCCCTACATCGGCCAGCAGGTCGAAGCCAAGATCATCGAGCTCGACAAGAACCGCAACAACGTGGTCCTGTCGCGCCGTGCTTGGCTCGAGCAGACCCAGTCGGCCGTCCGTCACGACTTCCTGCAGACCCTGCAGAAGGGCCAGGTCCGTCCTGGTGTCGTGTCCTCCATCGTCAACTTCGGTGCGTTCGTCGACCTCGGTGGTGTCGACGGACTCGTCCACGTCTCCGAACTGTCCTGGAAGCACATCGATCACCCGGGTGAGGTCGTCACCGTGGGCGACGAAGTCACCGTCGAGGTTCTCGACGTCGACATGGACCGTGAGCGCGTTTCGCTGTCGCTCAAGGCCACCCAGGAAGATCCTTGGCAGCACTTCGCTCGCACGCACGTCATCGGACAGATCGTGCCGGGCAAGGTCACCAAGCTCGTTCCGTTCGGTGCATTCGTGCGCGTCGAAGACGGCATCGAAGGCCTCGTCCACATCTCCGAGCTGGCCGTGCGCCACGTGGATCTGCCCGAGCAGGTCGTCTCGGTCGAAGGGACCATCTATGTCAAGGTCATCGACATCGACCTTGAACGCCGCCGCATCTCGCTGTCGCTGAAGCAGGCGAACGAAGGCGTCGACCCCGAGGCCGAAGAGTTCCTCGACCCCGCTCTGTACGGCATGCCGCAGGAGTACGACGAGGAAGGCAACTACAAGTACCCCGAGGGCTTCGATCCCGAGACCAACGAATGGGTCGAGGGCTACGAGGCTCAGCGCGAGACCTGGGAGCAGCAGTACGCCGCCGCTCAGGAACGCTGGGAAGAACACAAGAAGCAGGTCGCCAAGGCCATCGCAGCGGATGCCGAGGCCTCCGCAGCCGATGCCGTCGGATCTGCCGAAGCCGCTCCGGCCACCGGATCGTTCTCCTCCGAAGAGGCGAGCGACGAGGGCACCCTGGCCAGCGACGAAGCTCTCGCAGCCCTGCGTGAGAAGCTTGCAGGCAGCTGATAGCAGCCACCAGAAGGGCTCCCGGTCGGCAGGCCGGGAGCCCTTTCTGTATGCCCCCAAGGCTCGGGCACGCCTGCGCCCGTGGCTGTGGTACACGCTCATCCTGTGTGTCGGCAGCCTGACCGTCTTCGGCTCCGTCGCCGCGGACCCCGGCGGCAGCGTCGTCGCCTCCAATGACGACACCTCACTGTTCATCTGGTGGCTCGGGCACGGCGCGCAGGTTCTCGCAGACATCCTCGGATTCGGACCGGGGGAAACCGGCGGCCTGCTGTACACGGAATCGATGAACGCCCTCGGCGGGGGAGTCAACGGAGCCTGGAACACCTCGCTCGCCGGGTTCGCGATCCTGCTCGCTCCCGTGACGTGGGTGGCCGGCCCCATCGTGAGCTACAACCTCCTCATCCTCGCCTTCCCGGTGTTCGGCAGCCTGGCCGCAGCCGTGCTCTTCCGCCGTTTCCTCGACCGTCTGCCCGCTTTCATCGCCGCTGCTGGGGTCGGCTTCTCCAGCTATGTCATCGCCCAGCTCGGCGGCCACCCGAACCTCGCCTATATCGTCACTCCGCCCCTGACCGCCTGGGCGATCCTCGCTCTCCTCGACCTCGGCCGCGCGACACAGGTGGATTCCGGCCGTTCTCTGCTGCGCAGCCGTCGCCTGTGGCTGCTCGGAGGAGGCTTCGGGTTCCTCCTCGGCTTCCAGTTCTACGTCTCCACCGAAGTTCTGGCCGGAACCTTCCTCGCGGCACTCTGCTTCCTGGCCAGCCTCGGCGTCTTCGGACGCCGCCTCTACCGCGCCCGGTCATGGGTCGCCCTCGGTCTCGGTTCCGCAGTCGCCGGGTGTATCGCCATGCTGTGTGCGATCCCGCTGCTGGTGACCATGTCCGGACCGAACGCCCCACAGGGCGTCATCCGCCCACACGGAGTATGGAACACCGACCTGCTCGACCCGATCCTGCCCGCAGCCCCGGCCTGGCTGAGTTCCGGAGTGTCCCCTCTGCCCCGGATCATGGAGATCGACCCCGCCGAACTCGGCGCCTACGTCGGCGCACCAGCACTGGCGGCGGCTGTGCTCATCGTCCTCGGCCTCGCCCGACGATCCGCGCACGAGGTGCCGGTGCGCATCGCTACGAGCACCGGCATCCTCGTCGGTCTGCTGGCACTCGGCTCACCGATTCTCCTTCGCGGCCGAATCGCCCTCGAGACCGGTCCGTTCGCCCTCATCGAAGCCATCCCCGTACTCAACAACATCCTGCCCATGCGGCTCGTCCTCCACTCGACGATCGCGCTCTTCGCCGTGCTCGGCATCGGCCTCCAATGGGCGCTGAACCACCATAGACTGCGTCGCGCCCGCGCCTTCCTCATCCTGCTCGTCCTCGCCGCCGTTGCCATCCTCCCCGCTCCGCAGACCGCCCATGAGGTGACAGTTCCGGACTTCTACGAGCACTCCATCGCCGAGGTGATCCCCGCCGGATCCGTCGTCAAAACCTTCCCCCGCCCCCTCGCATGGGCCGAGCCCCACGCCGACGAAGCCATGGTGTGGCAGTCGGTGAGCGGATTCCGCTACCGCGAGACCGGCGGTTACTTCATCGGTTCGAGCCCGGAATCGCCGGTGACGTATTCCGCCCCCGAGGATGCCCTCGACGAACTCCTGCACGGCTCCGTCTTCGACGGGGAGCCCATGCCGGGCGCGGACAGCCCGGAAGTCGCCTCGGCGGTCGCCGAACTGAGGGAGACCGGGGTCGACTTCATCGTCCTCGCCCCCGAAGCTCCGCTCCTGCCGGGAGGTGAGGGAGAGTATGCGGCATTCCTCGATGCCGCCGTCGGAGATCCGATCTTCGCCGATGAGGGAGTGCGGGTCTACCGACTGGATCAGTAGGATGATCCCATGCTGAGAATCGGTCTCACCGGCGGAATCGGCGCCGGAAAGTCAACGGTGTCCGCAATGCTCGTCGAACACGGGGCAGTAATCGTCGACGCCGACAGAATCGCCCGCGAAGTCGTCGAACCCGGACAGCCGCTGCTTGAGAAGCTGGCCGAGGCCTTCGGGCCGCAGGTGCTGCACTCCGACGGTTCGCTCGACCGGCCGGCACTGGCCGCGGCAGCCTTCGTCGATTCCGACCACACAGCACGGCTCAACGGCCTGATGCATCCGGCGATCCGCGACCGCACCGCCGAACACTTCGCCAGACACGCCGAGGCCGAGATCGTCGTCCACGACGTCCCGCTGCTCGTCGAGAACGACATGACACCGGCCTACCACCTCAATCTCCTCGTCGACGTGCCCGCCGAGGTGCGTCTGCAGCGGCTCATGGACTCCCGCGGAATGGACCGCGACGACGCCGCCGCACGGATCTCGCGCCAAGCCGATGACGACACCCGCCGAGCAGCCTGCGATGTCATCATCGACAACTCCGGTCCCGTCGAAGAGACGAAGGCCGCGGTCGCCCGGCTCATCGAATCGCGGATCCGCCCCTTCGCCGCCAATCTCGCGTCCGGGCAGCGGGCACCGAAGGCAGCCCTCGAACTCGTCGATCCCGCGGAGGCCGACTGGATCGGTGACGCACAGAGAGCGATCAGGAAGCTGCGACACGGAACGGGCGAGAAGTTCGCCATCGAACATATCGGCTCCACCTCTGTGCCGGGACTGCCCGCCATGGACGTCATCGATCTGCAGCTCCTCGTCCCCGATCTCACCGCCGCCAGGGAGCTGGCACCCCGACTGGCCGAACTCGGTTATCCGGGTGCCGAGACGAGCGACCATCTCGGCGAAGAGTCGACCGAAGGGAAATGGTTCCACGCGAACACGGACCCCGGCCGCGCCGTCGATCTGCATGTGCGCACTGCGGACTCGGTCGGTGTGCGCTTCGCCCGCGCATTCCGTGACCTGCTCATCGCGGACACGGGCGAGCGGGACCGTTACCTCGAGTTGAAGAGAGACCGTGTGGCCGAAGCCAAGGCTGCGGGCGGGACGAACGGGCAGATGATACGAACATATGCGGAATCGAAGGAACCGTACTTCCTGCAGATGCGCCGCCGACTGGTGCCCGACAGCTTCGACTGACACGCTGACCCACGTCGGCGGACACTTCGCCGAGGCTGTCGTTCCGACTCCGGTCTGCCCAATGTCAGGGGCGGGGGCTAGGGTTGGACTATGAGCTCAGAACGCCCCCTGCCAGCGATCGGCCACCGCCCCGACGTCACCCGTGAGGTGGCGCCCTTCGAGGTCGTCTCCGAGTACTCTCCCTCCGGTGACCAGCCGACGGCG
Source organism: Brevibacterium iodinum ATCC 49514 (assembly GCF_900169265.1). GTDB lineage: Bacteria > Actinomycetota > Actinomycetes > Actinomycetales > Brevibacteriaceae > Brevibacterium > Brevibacterium iodinum. The sequence continues at coordinate 152,998 of NZ_FXYX01000002.1, read as the reverse complement.
ATCCGAGAGATCTCCGACCGGCTCGACGCGGGAGAGCGGGACATCGTCCTCCTCGGTGCCACCGGCACAGGCAAGTCGGCGACGACGGCATGGCTCATCGAGCAGGTGCAGAGACCGACCCTGATCATGGCGCCGAACAAAACTCTCGCCGCGCAGCTGGCGAACGAGTTCCGACAGCTGCTGCCCAACAACGCGGTCGAGTACTTCGTCTCCTACTACGACTACTACCAGCCGGAAGCCTATGTGCCGCAGACGGACACGTTCATCGAGAAGGACTCCTCGATCAACGACGAAGTCGAACGTCTCCGGCACTCGGCCACGAACTCGCTGCTCACCAGACGCGACGTCGTCGTGGTCTCGACGGTGTCGTGCATCTACGGTCTCGGCACTCCTGAGGAGTACGTCGACCGGATGGTCACCCTTCACAAGGGCGACGAATGCGATCGGGACGAACTGCTCAAACGCTTCGTGTCGATGCAGTACGCCCGCAATGATATGGCTTTCACCCGCGGGACCTTCCGCGTGCGAGGAGACACCGTCGAGATCATCCCGCAGTACGAGGAGCTCGCGCTGCGGATCGAATTCTTCGGCGACGAGATCGAAACGCTGCAGACCCTCCACCCGCTGACGGGCGAGATCGTGCGCGACGAGGACACCATCCACGTGTTCCCGGCCAGCCACTACGTCGCCGGTGAGAACCGGATGGCCACCGCGATCAGCGGCATCGAGGACGAGCTGCAGAAGCGGCTGAGCGAGTTCGAATCGCAGAACAAGCTGCTGGAAGCCCAACGGCTGAAGATGCGCACGACCTACGACCTCGAGATGATGGAATCGATGGGTTTCACCTCCGGCATCGAGAACTACTCCCGGCATATCGACGGTCGCGCACCCGGCTCGGCACCGAACTGTCTGCTCGACTACTTCCCCGAGGACTTCCTCCTCGTCATCGACGAATCCCATGTCACGGTCCCGCAGATCGGCGGAATGTACGAAGGCGACATGTCGCGCAAGCGCACCCTCGTCGAGCACGGTTTCCGTCTGCCCAGCGCCATGGACAACCGGCCGCTGAAGTTCGACGAGTTCCGGGAGCGCGTGGGACAGAGCGTGTACCTGTCGGCCACACCCGGCAACTTCGAACTCGGCAACGCCAACGGATACGTCCAGCAGATCATCCGCCCCACCGGACTCGTCGACCCCGAGATCAAGGTCAAGCCGACGAAGGGGCAGATCGACGACCTGCTCGACGAGATCAAGACCCGTGTCGACGCGAATGAGCGTGTGCTCGTGACGACCCTGACGAAGAAGATGGCCGAAGATCTCACCGACTATCTGCTCGAACACGATATCCGCGTCCAGTACCTCCACTCCGACGTCGACACTCTGCGACGTGTGGAGCTGCTCACAGAGCTGCGCGCGGGCGAATTCGATGTGCTGGTCGGCATCAACCTCCTGCGTGAGGGCCTCGACCTTCCCGAGGTCTCCCTCGTGGCGATCCTCGATGCCGACAAGGAAGGCTTCCTACGGTCGTCGACCTCGCTCATCCAGACGATCGGTCGTGCCGCACGTAACCTCAACGGCCAGGTGCACATGTACGCCGACACGATCACGGATTCGATGCGCACCGCCATCGACGAGACCGACCGCAGGCGCGCCATCCAGATCGCCTACAACGAAGAGCACGGAATCGATCCGGCGCCGCTGGTCAAGCGGATCGCAGACATCACCGAACGACTGCAGCGTGAGGACGAGGACACTCGAGAGCTGCTCACCGAGTTCGACTACGGCAAGGGCAAACGAGGCTACAACTCGACCCTGACCGACGAACAGAGGGAAGCCGCCGGCAAGCCCGGTTCGCTGCGCCCGCCGGCGGCTGACCTCACAGAACTCATCGAATCACTGACCTCGCAGATGCATTCGGCCGCCGCGGAGCTGCAGTTCGAGCTCGCCGCACGACTGCGCGATGAGCTCTCCGACCTCAAGCAGGAGCTGCGCCAGATGAAGGAGGCCGGGCACGCCTGATCCGCACCGGTGACGCGCGAGTGATGCCCGCGTGTTTATACTGGTGTGCTGGCGAAAGGGAGTATCCCGTCCATCCGCGGTCGTCACCACGACCCCACCAGGGGTCCGGACGCGGAGCGCACGCAGATTCATCGCGTGGGAGAGACTTTCGACCTGGATACATCCTGTTCACCACGAAAGGCATCCATGGATATCCTGTCCTCCACGCTTGCAGCCGGCGGCAACGCAGCTGCTGCGAGCGGATCTCCGATTCCCGTCTGGTTCATAATCACCTCGGGAACCATCGTCGTTGCGATCCTCGTCTTCGACCTCCTGCTGGTCGTCAAGCGACCACATACCCCGTCGATGCGCGAAGCGAGCATCTGGGTCGCCTTCTACGTCGCCCTGGCGCTGGTCTTCGCCGGCGCGCTCTTCGCCATCGGCGATGCCCAGCACGGCAGCGAGTTCCTCACCGGTTGGCTGCTCGAGTACTCCTTGAGCATCGACAACCTGTTCGTCTTCATCATCATCATGGGCAGCTTCTCGGTACCGCGGAAGTACCAGCAGGAAGTGCTCATGGTCGGCATCATCATCGCCATCATCTTCCGCGGCATCTTCATCCTCGCAGGTGCGGCGATCATCAGCGCCTTCGTCGAAGTCTTCTTCATCTTCGGCATCTTCCTCCTCATCGTCGCCTACCGGCAGGCCTTCAGCTCCGAAGACGAGGGGGACGGCGAGAACGGTCTCATCCGGTTCCTGCGCAAGCGGATCAACGTCGTCGACGAATACCACGGCAACAAGCTGAGGGTGACCCTCGACGACAACAAGAAGTACTGGACCCCGATGTTCATCGTGTTCATCGCCATCGGCTCGACCGACGTGATGTTCGCTCTCGACTCGATTCCCGCGATCTTCGGCGTCACTCAGAACGCGTTCCTCGTGTTCACTGCGAACGTGTTCGCCCTCATGGGTCTGCGTCAGCTGTACTTCCTGCTCGGAGGACTCGTCGACAAGCTCGTCTACCTCCACTACGGAATCGCTGCCATCCTCGGCTTCATCGGCGTCAAGCTCATCATCCACGCTCTGCATTCGAGTGAGTGGGAGTTCCTCTCGTGGGGTCATTCGATCCCCGAGGTGCCGACGTGGCTGTCGCTGACCGTCATCGTCCTCGCCATGGTGGTGGCCACCATCGCCTCACTCGTGAAGATGAAGAAGGACGGCATCTCCTTCAAGGACGTCAGCTCGAACGAATCCGAAGAGGCCTGAGCCGATCGAACCCGGTCGCGCCGGCACCGCCTTCGTGTCGGCTCAGAACGAGCGGGGTCCGTCTCGATCTCTCGGGACGACCCCGCTCGCGTCTTCCCTGTCCGGGCAGACCCGGACCGGCAGCGCGGCCCTCAGCCCTGGGCGAAGGGGCCGAACACGGGAGTCCATTCGCGGATGTCCGTCGACTCGATGACACCGAGGGAAGCATAGGGATCGGCGGCGAGGTGGCCTTCGACCTCCGCACGGTCGGCGGCGTTGAGGATCAGCAGCCCTCCCGGCTGCGGATCGTTGTCCAAGGGGCCGGAGGCGAGGATCGTCCCGGCCTCATTCAGCTCCGCCTGCCAGCGGCGATGCGCGGGGCGGTGTTCCAATCGCGTATCCGTATCGGGACCATAGTGGTAGGTGACGGCGAAGACCGGCATATGTGACTCCTCGGTGTCGAGCAATAGGATGGAACCAGTCTAATCGGAAAGGTCTGTGCATCAGCGTGGCCAGATTGCAGGAGATCCCAGCGGAATTCGCTGACGACGACACGATCTATGAGTCCTTCGGCGAATACTGCCGAGAGATCGGTGTCGAGCCTTACCCGGCTCAGGACGAGGCGTTCCTCACGATCCTCGCCGGAGACAATACGATCATGGCGACCCCGACCGGATCGGGGAAGTCACTCGTCGCTCTGTTCGCTCTCTACCAGTCCTTCACCCGCGGGATCCGGTCGTACTACACGGCCCCGCTCAAGGCCCTGGTGAGCGAGAAGTTCTTCTCCCTCATCGACGCCTTCGGCCCCGAGAACGTCGGGATGATCACCGGCGACTCCACCGTCAACCCGGAGGCGACCGTCATCTGCGCCACGGCGGAGATCCTGGCCAATCAGGCGCTGCGCGAAGGCGGAATGCTCGACGCCGGAATGGTCGTCATGGACGAATTCCACTACGTCGCAGACCCCTCCCGCGGGTGGGCCTGGCAGGTGCCCCTCCTCGAGATGCCGCAGACCCAGTTCGTCCTCATGTCCGCCACCTTGGGCGACACCACCGACATCCGACGGACGATGACGGAGACGACCGGACGCGACTCCTCCGTGGTCACCTCGGCGACCAGGCCGGTCCCGCTCGACTACGAATATTCGACGGAGACGCTCTCGGACACTCTCCGCGGCCTCGTCCGCAACGACAAAGCCCCGGTCTACGTCGTCTCCTACTCTCAGAACGGTGCCATCGACCTCGCCACCAACCTGCTCTCGGTGGATCTCGCCTCCAAGGAACAGAAGGCCGCGATCGCCGCAGCCATCAAGGGCTTCACCTTCGGCAAGGGATTCGGGACCAGCCTGCGCAAACTGCTGCTGCACGGCGTCGGCGTCCACCACGCCGGAATGCTGCCGAAGTACCGCCGTCTCATCGAACAGCTCGCGCTGAAGGGACTGCTGCTCGTCATCTCCGGCACCGACACCCTCGGCGTGGGTATCAATGTGCCCATCCGCTCCGTGCTGCTGACCGGACTGACGAAGTTCGACGGGCGGAAGATGCGCAGACTCAGCGTCCGCGAATTCCAACAGCTCGCCGGACGTGCCGGCCGCGCCGGATTCGATACCCGCGGCTACGTCATCGCCCAAGCCCCCGAACACGTCATCGACAACCTCAAGGCAGAAGCCAAAGCGGCCAACGATGACAAGAAGAAAAAGAAGAAGGTCAAGAAGAAGGCCGCTCCGGTCGGCTTCGTGGGCTGGTCCGAAGAGACCTTCGCAAAACTCATCGAAGGCGAATCCGAGACCCTGCGGCCGCGGATGAAGATCGACCACTCGACGATCCTCAACCTCGTCGCCCGTCCCGGCTCCGATGTGTCGACCATCAGCGACTTCATCGACAAGACGCATGAGACAAGGGAACGCCGGCTCGACCTCAAACTCACCGCGATCAGCATCGGACGCTCCCTCATCGACGCCGGACTCATCGAGGTCCGCGGCAGCGAACTCATCGCCACCCAGGACCTCGGCCCCCAGTTCGCGCTCAACCAGCCCCTGGCTCCCTTCGTGCTCGCCGCACTGGAGCTTCTCGACGAGGACGACGACACCTACGCCCTCGACGTCGTATCCATCGTCGAGGCGACCACCTCGGTGCCGTTCCAGATACTGAAGGGCCAACTCGACCGGATCAAGGGAGAGACCCTGGCCGAGCTCAAGGCAGAAGGCGTCGAATACGCCGAACGCATGGCGATCCTCGACGAGATCGAAAGCCCCGCACCCCTGGCCGAGATGCTCGACCCGGCCTTCGACCACTTCGTCGAGACCCATCCCTGGCTCCACCGAGGCGGCTTCGAACCCAAATCCGTCGTCCGTGACATGCTCGAGCAGGCCATGGGCTTCACCCAGTTCGTCGGTTACTACGGTCTCGCCCGGGCCGAGGGCAGCCTGCTGCGCTACCTCACCGACGTCTACCGCGCACTGCTCCACAACGTCCCCGCGGAGAACCGGACCGAGGAACTCGAGACCATCATCGAATGGTGTGGTGAAACCATCGCACGGACGGATTCGTCGCTGCTCGACGAATGGCGCACCCTGCAGGGGCTCGACCCCACCGAAGCCCCCGACGATCTGCCGGCACTCGACCGCCGCTTCTCCGAGAACACGAAGGTGTTCACCGCAGAGGTCCGCAATGCCCTGTTCCACCGAGTTCTGCTGGCCGAACGTGCGAACTACACGGAGCTCGGCCGCCTCGACGCCGAATCCGGATTCGACTCCCGTGCCTGGGAAGACGCGATCGAGGACTTCTACGACGAATACGGAGAGCTCATCGTCGACCAGAAGGCCCGCGGTCGGGAATATATCGACATCACACCCGGTTCAGACACATGGAGCGTCCGACAGATCCTCGCCGATCCCGACGACAACAGGGACTGGGCCATCGACGCCGAGGTGGACGTGGCCGCCAGCGACGAATCCGGAGATATCGTGCTCCGCATCCTCTCCGTCGGAGAGATCGGCAGATTTGCCGGAAACCGCTGCGAATACAGCAATGTCAGTGCCGAGTAATACAGTGGTCAGGTGATGAAAACCAATAACGGTGAGCAAGTGACAGGCGTCTCCCATCTCGACACCCTGTGGGTCAAGGGAGCGCGAGCACACAATCTCAAGAACGTCGAGATCGCGCTGCCGCGCGATTCGATGGTCGTGTTCACCGGCTTGTCCGGTTCCGGCAAATCCTCGCTGGCCTTCGACACGATCTTCGCCGAGGGGCAGCGACGCTACGTCGAATCCCTGTCCTCCTATGCCCGGATGTTCCTCGGGCAGATGGACAAACCCGACGTCGACTTCATCGAAGGGCTGTCCCCGGCGGTGTCGATCGACCAGAAATCGACATCGCGCAATCCGCGTTCGACCGTCGGCACGATCACCGAGGTCTATGACTTCCTCCGCCTGCTGTGGGCGCGGATCGGCATCCCGCACTGCCCCGTCTGCGGTGAGGTCATCACGAAGCAGACCCCGCAGCAGATCGTCGACCAGCTGCTCGAACTCGAGGAACGGACGAAGTTCCTCGTCCTCGCTCCCGTCGTCCGGTCCCGCAAGGGCGAATTCGTCGACCTCTTCGCCGACCTGCAGTCCAAGGGCTTCTCCAGGGCCATCGTCGACGGCGAGCAGATCAGCCTGAGCGAACCGCCGACCTTGGAGAAGCAGTACAAGCACACGATCTCCGTGGTCGTCGACCGCCTCGTCGCCAAATCGGGAATGCGCCCGCGGCTGACCGACTCCGTCGAGACCGCCCTGGGGCTCGCCGACGGACGCATCGACATCGAACTCGTCGACGAAGGCACGACCCGCACTTTCTCCGAGCACATGTCGTGCCCGAACGAGCACCCGCTGACGATCGACGAGATCGAACCGCGCTCGTTCTCCTTCAACTCGCCCTTCGGCGCCTGCCCCACCTGCGACGGGATCGGCACGCGCCTGCAGGTCGACGAAGATCTCGTCGTCCCCGACGAGGACCTCAGCCTCGGCTCCGGCGCCATCGCCCCCTGGTCGGGAGGCAAACAGGTCTCGAAGTACTTCAACCGTCTGCTCAAGGGGCTCGGCGACGAACTCGGCTTCGATATGAAGACGCCGTGGAAGAAGCTGCCGAAGTCCGCGAAGACCGCGATTCTCACGGGCAAGGACTACAAGGTCCACGTCAAGTACAAGAACCGCTTCGGGCGTGAACGCACGTACTCGACGGGCTTCGAAGGCGTCTACCAATACATTCAGCGCAAGCACGAGGAAACAGAATCCGAGTGGTCGAGGGAACGCTACGAGTCCTATATGCGCGAGATCCCGTGTGCCAGCTGTGACGGTACGCGCCTCAAACCGGAGATCCTCGCCGTCAAGGTCGGAGACAGGTCCATCGCCGAGGTCTCCGAACTCGCCCTCGATGAAGCAGCTTCCTTCCTCGGCTCCCTCGAGCTGAGCTCCCGCGATGCCGCCGTGGCGGCGCAGGTGATGAAGGAGATCAACGCCCGGCTCGGGTTCCTCCTCGACGTCGGCCTCGACTACCTCAGCCTCAACCGGGCAGCCGGTACGCTCTCCGGCGGCGAGGCCCAGCGCATCCGCCTGGCCACGCAGATCGGGTCCGGCCTCGTCGGCGTCCTCTACGTCCTCGACGAGCCCTCGATCGGACTGCACCAGCGAGACAACCGCCGACTCATCGAAACACTCAACAAGCTCAAGGATCTCGGCAACACCCTCATCGTCGTCGAACACGATGAGGACACCATCGAATCCGCCGACTGGATCGTCGATATCGGACCCGGCGCCGGCGAGCACGGGGGAGAGGTCGTCTATTCCGGTCCCGTCACCGGCCTCAGGGATGCCGAGGGATCGATCACCGGCGACTACCTCTCCGGCCGACGAACGATCCAGATCCCGCCGACCCGCCGCTCCGTCGACAAGGACCGGATGGTCACCGTCGAGAAGGCCGTGGAGAACAACCTGCGCGACGTCACGGTGTCCTTCCCGCTCGGTGTGCTCACCGCAGTCACCGGCGTGTCCGGTTCGGGCAAATCGACTCTGGTCAACGAGATCCTCTACACACAGATGGCCAACGTCCTCAACGGCGCCTCGCGGGTGCCGGGACGGCACAAGCGCGTGACCGGTCTGGACCATCTCGACAAGGTCGTCCACGTCGACCAGTCTCCGATCGGTCGCACGCCGCGGTCGAATCCCGCGACCTACACCGGCGTCTTCGACCATGTGCGCCGACTGTTCGCCGAAACCGAATCGGCGAAGGTCCGCGGCTATCTGCCCGGTCGATTCTCCTTCAACGTCAAGGGCGGACGCTGCGAGAACTGCAGCGGCGACGGCACGATCAAGATCGAGATGAACTTCCTGCCCGACGTCTACGTCCCCTGTGAGGTCTGCCAGGGCGCCCGGTACAACCGGGAGACCCTGGAGGTCACGTTCAAGGGGAAGAACATCGCCGAGGTCCTCGATATGCCCATCGAGGAGGCCAACGACTTCTTCGCCGCGATTCCCGCGATCTCGCGACATCTCAAGACCCTCGTCGAGGTGGGGCTCGGCTATGTCCGACTCGGCCAACCGGCCACGACTCTCTCCGGCGGCGAGGCTCAGCGTGTCAAGCTCGCCGCCGAACTGCAGAAGCGCTCCCGCGGTCGCACCGTCTACGTGCTCGACGAACCGACGACCGGTCTGCACTTCGAGGACATCTCGAAGCTGCTCATGGTCCTCCAGGGACTCGTCGACAAAGGCAATACGGTCATCGTCATCGAACACAACCTCGATGTCATCGGCAATGCCGATCACATCATCGACCTCGGACCCGAGGGCGGCCGCGGCGGTGGGCAGATCATCGCCCAGGGCACTCCCGAAGAGGTCGCCGAGGTGGCCGAATCGCACACCGGACGGTTCCTCAAGCCGATGCTCAAGTCCTGATCCGAATGCCTGATCCATCCACCTACCGTCCGGCCACCGGGTCGATCCCCACATCGGCCGGGGTCTACAAATTCCGTGACCCCGACCGGCGGGTGATCTATGTCGGAAAGGCGAAGAACCTCCGCAACCGACTCAATTCGTACTTCGCCAACCCTGCCCAGCTGCACCCGCGCACCTCGACGATGGTCCACACCGCGAACTCGGTGGAATGGACCGTCGTCGACACCGAGGTCGAAGCTCTGCAGCTCGAATGGACGTGGATCAATGAGTTCAACCCGCGGTTCAACGTCATGTTCCGCGACGACAAGTCCTACCCCTACCTCGCGATCACGATGAATGACGAGGTGCCTCGGGCCTTCATCACCCGGGGAAAACGACGCAAGGGCGTGAAGTACTTCGGTCCCTTCGCTCAGGTGTGGGCGATCAAGGACACCCTCGACCTGCTGCTCAAGGCCTTCCCGATGCGCACCTGCACAGCAGGGGTCTACCGGCGGGCCGAACGCAGCGGCAGGCCCTGCCTGCTCGGCTATATCGACAAATGCGCTGCTCCCTGCGTCGGTCAGATCAGCAAGGACGATCACAAGGACTTGGCCCGCAGCATCTCCGACTTCATGTCCGGAAACACCGGACGGTTCATCAGCCACCGGCAGAAGGAGATGGCCAAAGCCGCGGCCGAACTCGACTACGAACGCGCGGCCGGTCTGCGCGACGAGATCTCCGCCCTGCAGAAGGTCCTCGACAAATCCGCCGTCGTCCTATCGGTGAGCGCCGACTGCGATATCTTCGCCCTCGTCACCGAGGAGCTCGAAGCCTCCGTCCAGGTCTTCCACGTGCGCCAGGGTCGTATCCGCGGCCAACGCGGCTGGATCATCGAACGCTCCGATGATCACACTCCCGCGGAACTGACCACCGACTACCTGCGACAGGCATACTCCGGACTCGATGCCGATGCCATTCCGAAGGAGATCCTCGTCGACACACTTCCGGCGGATCTGGAATCCCTGGAGGCCTGGCTGAGCGAGCAGCGCGGTTCGCGGGTGACCGTGCGGGTACCCGAGCGCGGGGAGAAGAAGGCGGCCCTGGACACCGTGGGGAAGAACGCGAAGGAAGCGCTCATCCAGCACAAGCTCAAACGCTCGTCCGACCTGACGACCCGCAGCCAGGCTCTCAAGGAGATCCAGGAGCACCTCGACCTGCCGGAAGCACCGCTGCGCATCGAATGCATCGACATCTCCCATACCCAGGGATCGAACGTCGTCGCCTCCCTCGTCGTGTTCGAAGACGGAATGGCGAAGAAGCGCGACTACCGACACTTCGCCATCCACGGTGAAGCCGCGGCCGACGACACGGCTTCGATGTACGACGTCGTCTCCCGTCGCTTCAGCCGCTACCTCGAACAGACGACCTCCGAGGAGCCCGATGAGCGCTTCGGCTACCGACCCAGCCTCCTCGTCGTCGACGGTGCCGGCCCGCAGGTTGCGGCAGCGACGCGCGCACTGACGGATCTCGGCATCGTCGACATCTCCGTCGTCGGTCTGGCCAAACGGCTCGAAGAGATCTGGCTTCCGGACGATCCGTTCCCGGTCATCCTCCCACGCAACTCCGAAGGGCTCTTCCTCATGCAGCGCCTGCGTGATGAGGCCCACCGCTTCGCCATCACCTACCACCGGTCGAAACGTGCGAAGGCGATGACGAGTTCGGTGCTCGACGACATTCCGGGTCTCGGAGAGTCGAAGCGCACCGCTCTGCTGCGCCATTTCGGATCCGTGAAGAAGGTCCGTGCTGCCACCGCCGAGGAGATCTGCGAGGTCAAGGGAATCGGTCCCTCCCTCGCCGCGAAGATCGTCACCGCTCTGGCCGACTGAGCTCTGCGATTCTGGCCTAGAGTAGTGCCGAGAGGTACAGTGCCCACCGACCGATCGGGCACGAGCAGAGGAGGACGAGTGAGCGTGCAGGCCGAATCAAACGGATCCGACCACCCCATCGAGGTTGTGCTCGTCACCGGAATGTCCGGAGCGGGTCGTACCACCGTGGCCAATGTGCTCGAAGACATGGACTGGTATGTCGTCGACAACCTGCCGCCGCAGATGATGCGTCCGCTCGTCGAGCTCGTCGCCCGGGCCGACGGCGCCTTGCCGAAGATCGCCGTCGTCATCGACGCCAAAGGGCGCACCAAATACACCGAACTGCAGGAGACGATCAGCGATTTCGTCGATCAGGGTCTGTCCCTGCGCATCGTATTCCTCGACGCCTCCGACGAAGTCCTCGTCCGACGTTTCGAATCGACCAGGCGGCCCCACCCTCTGCAGGGGGAGGGGACCCTGCTCGACGGCATCGAAGCCGAACGTGCCGAGCTCGAGTCTCTCAAACACCGCGCCGATATCATCGTCGACACCTCCGATCTCAACGTGCACCAGCTCTCCGCGGAGGTGCGCAAACGCTTCAGCGACGACGACACCCCGCCGCTGCGTCTGACGGTGATGAGCTTCGGATTCAAATACGGCCTGCCCAAGGACGCCGACCACGTCGCCGACGTCCGCTTCCTGCCGAATCCGTACTGGATTCCCCATCTGCGCGGACACAACGGACTCGACTCCGATGTCGCAGCCTACGTCCTTGAGCAGAACGGCGCCGAGGAATTCATCGAACGCTATGCCGCGACTCTGTCTACCGTCGCCGAGGGATATCTGCACGAAGGCCGCGGCTACGCGATGATCGGAATCGGCTGCACGGGCGGCAAACACCGCTCCGTGGCGATCAGCGAAAGGGTCGGACGACTGCTGTCGGCCCAGACCGGGATCCCAGTGGCTGTGCGTCACCGCGATCTGGGAAGAGAATGACATGGAGACCGAAGATCTGCCCGTCATCTCCACGGGCGCACAGAAGGACGGTCCCAATATCGTCTCGTTCGGCGGAGGCCACGGACTCTACGCGGCGCTGAGGGCATTCCGTCTGCTCACCGAAGACCTCACCGCGGTCGTCACAGTCGCCGACGACGGCGGCTCATCCGGACGACTGCGCGACGAACTCGGCGGACTGCCTCCCGGCGATCTGCGGATGGCTCTGGCCGCACTCTGCGACGACGGCACGTGGGGCCAGACCTGGCGTGATGTCATCCAGCACCGCTTCGAATCGACAGGTGAGCTGCACGGTCACGCGGTGGGCAACCTGCTCATCGCAGCCCTGTGGCAGATCCACGGCGACCATGTGGCCGGCCTGGACTGGATGGCCCGGCTGCTGCGCGCTCACGGTCGCGTGCTCCCGATGTCCTCGGTGCCGCTGACGATCGAAGCCGATGTGAAGTTCCCTGGCTCCTTCCAGGTCGTGCGCGGACAGTCCGTGCTCGCCTCCACGATCGGCCACGTCGAGACCGTGCGCCTCGACCCGGCGGCTCCACCGGCCCGCTACGAGACGATCGAAGCCGTGGAGGAGGCCGAGGTTCTCAACCTCGGCCCCGGCTCCTGGTACACCTCGGTGATGCCGCACCTGCTCGTGCCGTCGCTCGCCGAGGCGATCGTGGCCTCGACAGCGGTGAAATCCCTCACGCTCAATCTCAGTTCCACCGACGGTGAGACGAAAGACCTGAGCCTCGGCGAACACCTCGTCTCCCTCCACCGTCATGCCCGCTCACTGACCTTGGATTATGTCCTCGTCGACGAGGCGGCCACCGAACTCGAACCCGACCTGCCGCAGCGGGCCGAGGACATGTTCGGAGCGAAACTCTGGGAACGTCCCCTGCGCTCACGGAGGCAGGGACAGCATGACAGCCTCAAGCTGGCGGCATGCTACCGTGACATGTTGTTGGACGCCGGGATCGGCGTCGCCGAGCAGTGGTAGAACTTCAGGTGCAGGAGGACGAGCTATGGCACTGACCGCCCAGGTCAAGGACGAGTTGGCGCGAGTGAAGATCACTCGCACCTCCGCCCGCAAGGCCGAGGTGTCCTCGATCTTCCGCTTCTCCTCCGCCCTCCACCTCGTCAACGGCTCGATCGTTCTCGAAGCCGAACTCGACACTGCCCAGGCCGCCAAACGGCTGCGCGCGGAGATCAAGGATCTCTACGGTCAGCATGCCGACATCGTCGTCATCAACGCCGCCGGAATCCGCCGCACCAACCGCTACCTGCTGCGCGTCACCCGTGACGGGGGAGCCCTGGCCCGCCAGACCGGACTCGTCGACAACCGCGGCCGTCCCGTGCGCGGACTGCCCTCGGCCATCGTCAACGGCTCCGTCGCCGATGCCGAAGCCGCCTGGCGGGGAGCCTTCCTCGCCCATGGCTCACTGACCGAGCCGGGGCGCTCCTCGGCGTTGGAAGTCACCTGCCCCGGCCCCGAGGCGGCTCTTGCCCTCGTCGGCGCAGCGCGCCGGCTCGGACTGAGTGCGAAGGCTCGCGAGGTCCGCGGAGTCGACCGTGTCGTCATCCGCGACGGCGACGACATCGCCGCGCTGCTCACCCGCATGGGCTCCCACAGCGCCGTGCTGGTCTGGGAGGAACGGCGGATGCGCAGGGAGGTCCGCGCGACTGCGAACCGCCTGGCGAACTTCGACGATGCGAACCTGCGTCGCTCGGCACGTGCCGCTGTGGCCGCCGGTGCCCGGGTCGAACGCGCCCTGGAGATCCTCGGTGACGAAGTCCCCGAACACCTCCGGTATGCCGGTCAGCTTCGCGTGACCCACAAACAGGCGTCCCTCGAAGAGCTCGGTCAGCTCGCCGACCCGCCGATGACGAAAGACGCAGTGGCCGGCCGGATCCGCAGGCTGCTGTCCACAGCGGACAAGCATGCGGAAGAACTGGGAATTCCCGGCACCGAAGCCAGTCTGACCCCGGAAATGCTCGAGGATCGCTAAGATCGAGGCATGAGACGAATCGCCATCAACGGCTTCGGCCGCATCGGCCGCGCCCTGTTCCGTCTGTCCCTCGAACCCGATGCTGATTTCGAGGTCGTGGCCATCAACGATCTCACCGATACGACGACCCTGGCTCATCTGCTCTCCCACGACTCCGTGTGGCCTCGCTTCAACCATGATGTCGACGCCGCCGACGAGGCGATCATCGTCGACGGACGAGAGATCGCGGTGACCAGCCAAGCCGACCCGTCCGCCATCGATTGGAGTTCGCACAAGGTCGAACTCGTCGTCGAATCCACCGGACGCTTCACCCGGCAGGATCAGGCCGAGGCCCACCTCGGCGGCACCGTGCAGACCGTCGTGCTCTCCGCACCCGGTAAGGACGTCGACGCGACGCTCGTCATGGGGGTGAACGAAGACACCTTCGACCCGTCCGAACATTCCGTCGTCTCGAACGCCTCGTGCACGACGAACTGCATGGCCACCGTGGTCAAGGCGCTCGACGATGCCCTCGGCGTCGAATCCGGTCTGCTCAACACCGTTCACGCCTACACAGGCGACCAGATGCTCGTCGACGGACCCCACAGGGACCTGCGTCGCGCCCGAGCCGCCGCCGTCAACATCGTGCCGACCACGACTGGAGCCGCACGCACCGTCGGCCGCGTCATGCCCCACCTCGAAGGCAAGCTCGACGGACTCGCCGTGCGTGTGCCCGTGCCCGCCGGATCGATCATCGACTTCACCTTCACCACCTCCACGAGCGCCGACCGCGACGAGGTCAACGCGATCCTCGCCTCCGCAGCAGATGGATCGCCCTACCTCGACTTCTCCACCGACGAACTCGTCTCCAGCGACATAGTCGGCACCACCGCCTCGGCGATCGTCGATTCCAAGCTCACGATGGTGCTGGGCGACCAGATCAAGGTCGTGGCCTGGTACGACAACGAGTGGGGATACACGAACCGACTCAAAGACATGGTCAGCTACATTCTCAGCGAAAGGGACTCATGAGGACATTCGACGATGCGGGCATCTTCGCCGGACACACGGTGCTCGTCCGCAGCGATCTCAACGTGCCGATGGACGAGGGCACGATCACCGACCGCGGTCGCATCCTGGCGTCGGCCGGAACGATCAGGTCCCTCGCCGAGGCGGGAGCCAAGGTCATCGTGATGTCGCATCTGGGCCGGCCGAAGGGAGAACCGGATCCGCAGTTCTCACTGGCCCCGATCGTCCCCGAACTCGCCGAAGCCATCGGCCGTCCGGTCGCCTTCGCCGCCGACACCGTCGGTGACGATGCGCAGACGAAGGCCGCAGCCCTGTCCGACGGCGACGTGCTGCTGCTGGAGAACCTGCGCTTCAACCCCGGCGAGACAGCGAAGGACGATGCCGAGCGCCAGGAATTCGCCACCCAGCTGGCAGCGCTGGCCGACGATTTCGTCTCCGACGGATTCGGCGTCGTCCACCGCAAACAGGCTTCGGTCTACGACATCGCCGGCCTCCTCCCGCACTATGCCGGCTCACTCGTGCGTGCCGAAGTCGAGGTCAGCGACAGGCTGCTCAACAACCCCGAACCACCGTTCACCGTCGTCCTCGGCGGATCCAAGGTCTCGGACAAACTCGGCGTCATCGACAACCTCATCGACCGTGCCGACAATCTGCTCATCGGCGGGGGAATGGTCTTCACCTTCCTCGCCGCACTCGGCCACGACATCGGATCGAGCCTGGTCGAGAAGGACCGCATCGACGACGTCAAGGGCTACCTCGAACGCTCCCGGTCCGGTGGTGCACGCATCGTCCTGCCCACGGACATCGTCATGGCCGCCTCCTTCGCCGCCGACGCCGAGCACTGGGTACGGCCCGTCGCCGAACTCGAAGACACTCCGGCCGGAGGCGACGGCCTCGGCCTCGACATCGGCCCCGAATCGGCTCGCGCCTATGCCGAGATCATCGCAGGCTCGACCACTGTGTTCTGGAACGGGCCGATGGGCGTCTTCGAGTTCCCGGCCTTCGCCTCCGGCACCAAAGCCGTAGCCCAAGCCCTGGCAGACGAAGGCAGCAGCGGGGGACAGAGGCTGACCGTGGTCGGCGGCGGCGATTCCGCAGCCGCCGTGCGCAGCCTCGGCTTCGCCGATGACGCCTTCGGCCACATCTCCACCGGCGGAGGTGCCAGCCTCGAATATCTCGAAGGCAGGACCCTGCCCGGACTCGACGCACTCGGATGAGGAAGACAGACACCATGAGCGACCGCACCCTGCTGCTGGCAGGCAACTGGAAGATGAACCACGATCATCTGGAGGCGATCTCCGCTGTCCAGAAGCTCGCCTGGGCACTCGAGGACGCCAAACTCGACGACAGCGACTGCGAAGTCGTCGTCATTCCCCCGTTCACCGACATCCGTTCGGTGCAGACACTCGTCCAGGGCGACAAGCTGTGGCTGAAGTACGGTGCCCAGGACGTCTCCCAGTACGCTCCCGGAGCGCATACCGGTGAGATCGCTGCATCGTTCCTCTCCCGCCTCGGCTGTAGCTACGTGGTCATCGGCCACAGCGAACGCCGTGCCGACAACCATGAGACCAACGAGGTCGTGGCCGCCAAGATCAAGGCCGCACTTTCGGCCGAACTCACTCCGATCCTCTGCGTGGGGGAGTCGCTGCAACAGCGGCAGGAGAAGAGCCACGTCGAGTTCACCCTCGGACAGCTCGAGGAGTCGCTGGCCGGATTCGACGCAGGCGACCTCTCCGGCCTCGTCATCGCTTACGAACCTGTCTGGGCGATCGGCACCGGAGAGACAGCCACTGCTGCCGATGCCGCCGAGATGGCGTCGGCGATCCGCACACGCATCGGTGAGAAGTACGGCGAGCCTCTTGCCCAGACCACCCGCATTCTCTACGGCGGGTCGGTCAAGGCCGACAACGTGGCCGAGATCGTCGCCTCCGCAGACGTCGACGGCGCATTGGTCGGAGGTGCGAGCCTGAGCGGTCCGGACTTCGCCGCTTTGTGCAAGGCCGCGGTCGCGAAGTAGACTGACAGACGCATCATTCGACGAAACACTCGACGAAACATAGGTTGAATCCGACGTGGAAATCCTCAACATCATTCTCATCGCGCTGCTCGTGCTCACGAGCATCTTCCTCACCCTGCTGATCCTCATGCACAAGGGCAAGGGCGGTGGCATGTCCGACATGTTCGGCGGCGGAATGTCCTCGTCGCTGGGATCCTCGGGCGTCGCGGAGCGCAACCTCAACAGGTTCACGACGCTCATGGCGATCATCTGGGCGGCCTGCATCATCCTGCTGGGCGTCCTCACTCGGTTCAACTCCTGAGCCATCGCGGCCCGCTGATGCCGAGACCGTGAGACACCGACACCGAGGCGAGGTCCCGGTGGAGGAATGAGAAGGACCCCGAGAGGAATGAGAAGGACCCCGACCGATTCGGTCGGGGTCCTTCTCTGTTCGTGCTCTGTCCGTCCTTCCGGCGGATCAGTGCCGTTTCAGGCAGATCAGTCGTGGCCGAAGTGGTGGCGCGGGCTGATCGACCCGATCGCCTCCCGCAGCTGTTCGAGCCCACGAGAACGATCAAGCAGATGCAGACGCAGCACGGGCCGGCCCTTCTCACTCAGCACCGCCGCATCGCCGGCGGCCTGGGCGCGCTGCAGCTGAGCGAAGCCGAAGTCGCGTCCCGGCACCAGCAGGTCCGTGCGAGCCTCACCGGTGATCTGGAGGAACACTCCGTTGGGATGACCGCCCTTGTGGTACTGACCGGTCGAATGCAGGTAGCGGGGGCCGAAGCCGAAGGTCGACTGCACTCCGGCATGCGCGGACACGAGCGGACGCAGATCCTCAGCCTCGGCATCGGCGATCCGATCGAGGTAGGCTTGGATGCCGACATAACCGTACTCGTCGACCTGCGAGAACAGCTCCTCAAGGGCTCCGATGAGATCCGTGGCCTCATCGACGACCTCGAGAACGTCGATGTCACCCTCACGGAACCGCGGCTGCTCCGTCGAACCGGAGTCCGGTCCGTCGAGCAGATGCCTGGCCTGTGCCTTCGCCGCCTCCACATCAGGCTGGTCGAAGGGATTGACCCCGATGCTGTATCCGGCAATCGCCGTGGCATATTCCCAGAACAGGAACAGCTCGCCCAACCCACCCGTGATCGTCGCTTCGAATCCGGACGGCGCACCCAGCTCTGAGTCATCGGCTGCCCGCCCGAGCAGGCACAGGAGCGCGTCTGCACGTGCATCGGAGAACCCGATGTCGGCGGGGGAGTCGACGACGATGGGAAGGATGCCCTGACCGTCCTTGCCGAGGGATTCGGCGATGAGCTGCTCGACCCAGGCCCCGAGCCCGTTCAGCTGCTCGGCGGTCTCGGCGAGGACGAGCTTCTCCGTCGTCCGGGCGTGAGCGATGCTCAGCCAAGCGCCGAACCGCAGCGCAGGATTGTCCGGACCGTCGGCAGACAGGTCGGCGTCGGCAGCGGCGGCCTCTGCGACGATTCCGCGCACATCGGCACCGGCCAGACCCGCGGGGACGAGTCCGAAGGCCGAGAGAGCGCTGAAGCGTCCGCCGACCGTGGGGTCGACCAGGAAGGTCGCGAGGAAGCCCTGATCGGCGGCCAGCGCTTCGAGTTCGGTTCCCGGATCGGTGATCGCGATCATCCTGGACGCCGGATCGACGCCGATCGACTCGAAGGCCGCGGCGAAGCTGCGGCGGATCGAATCCGTCTCCACCGTGGTTCCGGACTTCGACGCGATGATGAGGACCGTGTGGTCGAGATCGGTGCCGATCGCCTCGGCGACCTGATTGGGATCCGTCGAGTCGATGATCTCGAGTCGGACACCGGCCGTCTGAGCGATCACCTCGGGAGCGAGCGATGATCCGCCCATTCCGGCCAAGCTGATCGTGCGCAGACCCTGCTCCTGCAGACGCACCCGCAGGGATTCGATCTCATCGAGCAGATCTGCGGCGTTCTGCGGAAGATCCACCCAGCCCATCCGGTCCGCGGCGTCGGCGGCCCCGTCGAACAGTTCCGCATCCTTGGCGCTCAGCCGGGAAGCCAGGCCGGCGTCGATGAGACGCGCGGCCTCTGCCTCGAACTCCTCATCCACGGGAACAGAGAGTGAGAGCTTCATGAGCGGTCCAGAGCCGTACGGATCGTTTCCTGGAGTTCGGTCCAACTGACGTCGAACTTCTCCAGCCCCTGCTCTTCGAGCACAGTCATGACCTCAGCGTAGTCGATGCCCAGTCGTGCCAGAGCGTCGAAGACTTCGTCGGCGGCACGGTAGTGCTCGGAGGTGATCTGGCCGGTGACCTCACCGTGGTCGGCGAACGCCTCCAGAGTGGGTTCGGGCATCGTGTTCACGGTGTTCGGTGCGACGAGCCCGGTCACGTACATCGTGTCGGCGTAGTCGGGATTCTTCACTCCGGTCGAAGCCCACAGCAGACGCTGGGGACGGGCCCCGGCGAGTTCGAGGACTCGGAAGCGTTCGGAGGTGAACAGCTGCGAATGGATCTCATGGGCGAGCACGCAGTTCGCGATGCCCGCCTTGCCCTTGAGCTCCACGGCCTTCGGGTCGTCGATGGAGTCGAGTCGGGAATCGATCTCGGAGTCCACCCGGGAGACGAACACCGAGGCGACCGACCGGATCGTCGAGAGGTCATGACCGGCGGCGCGGGCCTTCTCCAGTCCCTGGAGGAAGGCTTCGACGACGTGGCGGTAGCGGGTCAGGGAGAACACGAGCGTGACGTTGACGCTGATCCCGGCCGCGATCGTTTCGGAGATCGCGCGGAGTCCCTCCTCGGTGGCGGGGATCTTGATCATCGCATTCGGCTCGCCGACGCGTTCCCACAGGGCCTTCGCCGAGGCGACGGTCGCCCCGGCATCATGGGCCAGCGGGGGAGCGACCTCGATCGACACGCGACCGTCCTCACCGTCCGTGGACTCGAAGACCGGACGGAACAGGCGGGCCGCCTCGGCGACATCCGCTGTGGTCAGCGCCTCGATGGCCTCATCCACATCGGCACCGGAGGCACCGAGCTCGGCGACCGCAGAGTCGTAGTCGTCGGCTGCCGAGATCGCGTTCGCGAAGATCGTCGGATTCGTCGTCACACCTGTGACGGAGGATTGCTCGATGAGGCGGGCGAGATCCCCGGATTCGAGTCGGGTGCGGGAGAGGTCGTCGAGCCAGATCGAGACTCCGGCCGCGCTGAGCTGCTGGAGACGTTCACTCATGCTTCCGCCTTTGCTGCGTTGATGGATTCCTTGGCTGCGTCGACGACGGCCGAGGCCGTGATGCCGAACTTCTCGTACAGGGTCTGGTAGTCCGCGGATGCGCCGAAGTGTTCGATGGACACGGCACGACCGGCATCGCCGAGGTACTTGTGCCAGCTCATCGCCGAGGCGGCTTCGATGCTCACGCGTGCCTTGAGTGAACGCGGCAACACGGTGGCCCGGTAGTCCTCCGGCTGAGCGTCGAACCATTCCTGGCACGGCATGGAGATGACGCGAGCGGCTGTGCCCGATGCCTGCAGAGCCTCGGCGGCCTCGAGCGCGATGGCGATCTCGGAACCGCTGGCGATGATGGCCACCTCGGGCTGGTCACCGGTATCGGTGAGCACATAGCCGCCGCGTGCGGCCTCGGCAGCCGGGGCGTACTTCTCGCGGTCGAGGACAGGCACGGCCTGTCGGGTGAGCACGAGGCCGCTGGGACCGTCGGTGCGGTCGAGGAGCTTCCGCCACGCGACCGCGGTCTCGTTCGCATCGGCCGGTCGGACGAGGTCGAGGCCGGGGATCGCCCGCAGCGCGGAGAGGTGCTCGATCGGCTGGTGGGTCGGTCCGTCTTCGCCGAGGCCGATCGAATCGTGTGTCCACACGAACAGGTTCGGCAGCTGCTGGAGGGCTGCCAGGCGCACGGCCGGACGCTGGTAGTCGCTGAAGACGAGGAACGTGCCGTTGTACGGGCGGGTTCCGCCGTGCAGGGCGATGCCGTTGCCGATGAGACCGGCGGAGAACTCGCGGACGCCGAAGTGGATATTGCGTCCGTACTCGTGGCCGGAGAATGCAGCCGTGGAGCGGTGAGCGGGCAGGAAGCTCGGCTCACCCTTGATCAGCGTGTTGTTCGAGCCCGCGAGGTCCGCGGAACCGCCCCAGAGTTCGGGCATGGTCTCGGCGATCGCATTGAGCACCTGACCGGAGGCCGCGCGAGTGGCGATGCCCTTCTCGCTGGCTTCGAAGACCGGGAAGGCCGCATCGAGGCCGGCGGGCAGCTCGCGCTTGGACAGACGGTCGAAGAGGGCGGCGTTGTCCGGGTTGGCGGTGCGCCATTCGGCGAAGGACTTGTCCCATTCGAGATGGGCGGCACGACCGCGGTCCAGGGCCTGTCGAGTGTGTGCGAGAACCTCGTCATCGACGGCGAAGGTCGACTCCGGGTCGAAGCCGAGGACCTCCTTGGTCGCACGGATCTCGTCCTCGCCGAGGGCCGCACCGTGGGACCCGCCGGTGTTCTGCGCGTTCGGGGCGGGCCAGGCGATGATCGTGGACAGGCGGATGAACGAGGGGCGGGAATCTGCGCGAGCGGCCTCGACGGCGGCGTGGAAGGCTTCGATGTCCTCGTGGTAGTCACCACCGGCGGTGAAGTCGACGTGCTGGACGTGCCAGCCGTAGGCGGCGTACCGGGCGGCCGTGTCCTCCCCGAAGGCGATCGCGGTGTCGTCTTCGATGGAGATCTTGTTGTCGTCCCAGATCAGCAGCAGGTTCGACAGCTCCTGTGTCCCGGCCAGCGATGACGCCTCACCGGACACTCCCTCTTCGAGGTCGCCGTCGGAGGCGAGCACGACGATGTTGTGGTCGAACGGTGAGGTGCCGGGAGCCGCCTCGGGGTCGAAGAGTCCGCGTTCACGGCGAGCGGCCATGGCCATGCCCACGGCCGAGGCCAGCCCGGAGCCCAAGGGCCCCGTGGTGATCTCGACGCCGGCGGTGTGGCCGACTTCCGGGTGCCCTGGGGTGAGCGAACCCCATGTGCGCAGCGCCTTGAGGTCGTCGAGCTCGAGCCCGAACCCTGCCAGGTAGAGCTGGACGTACTGGGTGAGCGAACTGTGACCGCAGGAGAGGACGAAACGATCACGGCCGACCCAAGTCGGGTCGGCCGGGTCGTGAGTGAGTCCGTGCTGATACAGGTAGTGGGCAATGGGAGCCAGGCTCATCGCGGTGCCCGGGTGCCCGTTCCCTGTCTTCTGCACCGCGTCCGCGGCGAGGAGGCGGGCGGTGTCGACTGCGCGATTGTCGAGTTCAGTCCAGGACAGAGTTGTCATGTCGTCGAGCGATCCTTCGTTCGTCTGAAGAGCGTGCATTCAAACTCTACCCGTCGGATGCCTGAAGCGCCGCCCCTGTTCATCTGCCGTGCCGACGGGGAGCGAGACATTTAGGCTACCGACGGGTAAAGTGTGGTCTCGCGCACAGCTGTGATTCGACATTCAACAACTGCGGTGCGCCGAAGAGACTGAAGAGCGACCGGTGCTGACTGAGAGAGGTGACAGGGTGAGCAAAGGTGCTGATCCCGTGATCGATGCCGCCGTCGCAGACAGCGGAGACCAGCGATCCGATCGGCTGGCGGGCAGGCGCCCCGATCTCGCCGAGGTGGCCGAACAGACGAGGGGGCTCCGTCGGCTGATCTCCCGGATCGGCACGGCGTGCCCGGTGTTCTTCGCCGTGGCGACCGTCGCCGTGTCGTCGGCGATCGCCCAGCCGCTGCACGGCACCGTCGACATCGGGGAGCTCGGCCTGTGGACGTTGGGCACACTCCTTCTGCTCACCCCCTTCGCGGCAGCGCTGGCCGTGATGCTCAATGCACGGCGCGGCGGGCTGGTGTGGACGACCGCCCTCGTCTATTCCGTCATCGCCGGAATCATCGGACTGTGCGTCGATGCGAATCTCCTCCGCACGGATCCGCAGTCGGCTGCGCTGAGCTTCATCTCAGTGCTCATCGTGCAGGTCGTCGTGCTTGCTCCGGTGTGTGCGGCGGTGGCGTTCCTCGTCCGCATCGTCAGTGACTCGACTCGCCTGCGTGCGACTGGCAAAAACTTCGACAACAGGTAGAATCTAGGGCGTGAGCAAACTTCGTCAGAACCGGGAAGAGCAGAGTGAACGACCTCTGCAGAGGGCCATCGACGAGCAGAGTCTCGCTACCCGACCGCGTTCGATCATCAGCGCCTATATCGCGCTGACCAAGCCGCGGGTGATCGAGCTGCTCCTCGTCACGACCGCGCCCGTGATGTTCCTGGCCGCTCAGGGACTGCCGAACATCTGGCTGGTCATCAACACCCTCATCGGCGGAGCCGCCGCTGCGGCCTCGGCCTCGGTCTTCAACTGCTACGTCGACCGTGACATCGACGCGAAGATGGAACGGACGAAGGACCGCCCCCTCGTCACCGGTGAGATCAGCCCCCGTTCTGCACTCATCTTCGCTTTCGTGCTCGGCATCGGTTCGATCTTCTGGCTCGGCGGATTCACGAACTGGGTCACGGCGGGACTCACCGCCTCGGCGATTCTGCTCTACGCAGTCTTCTACACCCTCGTCCTCAAGCGCCGCACCTCACAGAACATCGTCTGGGGCGGCGCTGCAGGCTGCATGCCCGTGCTCATCGGCTGGTCGGCCGTGACCGGAGGAATCGCGTGGGAGCCCGTGCTGCTCTTCCTCGTCGTCTTCTTCTGGACCCCGCCGCACTATTGGCCGCTGGCGATCAAGTACAAGGCCGACTACGACGCCGCCGACGTGCCCATGCTGCCGTCGAAGGTTCCGCCGACATCCGTCGGCCGTCAGATGATCCTCTACACCTGGGCGATGATCGCCTGCTCACTCGCGCTCATTCCCGTCGCTCCGATGGGTCCTGTCTACACGATCGTGGCCGTCGGCGCCGGAGTCTGGTTCCTGTGGTCGTGCTACTCGCTGGTCTCCCGTGCCAAGCAGGGCAAGGACGGCACCTCGCTCAAGGCGATGAAGGTCTTCCACGGTTCGATCACCTACCTGTCGCTGCTCTTCCTGGCAGTGGCCATCGACCCGTTCGTGCCCACCCTGATCCCCGGTATCTGGTGACTCGCCGAAGAACCCGCTGATCCATTCGGCCCAGTTTGAGCTGGATAGCACAGATTTGAAACAGTGCTATCCAGCTCAAACTGGGCCGTTGTGCGTCTGTGCCTTGCGCTTCGGGTCGGAACGCAAATTCTCAGCCGGCGTTGACGAGGTCGTCCATGACGATCTTCTTCATTCTCATGAGCGCCCCAGTCTGTGCCGGACCGGTCATCAGCTCGCCGAGATTCGCGGGAACGATCTGCCAGCTGACTCCGAAGCGGTCCTTGAGCCAACCGCACTGTTCGTGCTCGGGTGACGCCGACAGATTCGACCAATAGTGGTCGATCTCGGCCTGGTCCGCGCATTCGACGGTCAGCGAGATCGCCTCGTTGAATGTGAACACCGGTCCGCCGTCGAGGCAGATGAACTCTGTGCCGTCGAGGACGAACCGGCCGGTCAGGACCTTCCCGCTCATCCCCTTGAAGTGTTCGTCGAGGGATTCGTCGGGCTAGCGTTCGATGGACAGGACTCGCGAATCGGGGAAGACGGAGCAGCAGAACTCCATGGCCTCCTCGGCGCAGTCAGGAAACCACAGACACGGAACGATCGATATGGACTTCGGCGCTCCTCGGATATGCGCTGTCGAGGACGGCAACGCTTGCCGCAATCGTAGCCGACAGGCCGACCATGTGTAAGGCCACGAGCAGTTCGGGAACACCGAGGAAGTACTGGACGTAGCCGATGATTCCCTGTGCGACCTCGACGACGAGAAGCACGGTCAGCGGGGCGACCATCGCCGTCTGTGCTTTCTTCCGGGCGACGACGAGCGCGGAGATCGTGGAGATGACGAGCAGCCACACCGGCGCGGCATGCAGCCGGGTGACCCAGATGTTGTCGAGGTTGTTGCGGGTCGAGATCGTCGAACCCGAATGGGGCCCGGCCCCCGTAGTGAGCACGCCGAAGACGACGATGATCGCGGTGAGACCGAGGATGATCCAGCCCAGAGTCGGCAGCGGAGCCGGGGCCTTCGTCCTCAGTCGCACTCCCGTGTCATAGGTGCGGCGGACGAAATAGGCGGCGACCCCGACAGCGACGGCCGAGGGCACGAAGTGTCCGGCGACGACCCAGGGGTTGAGCTTCGTCCACACGGTGATTCCGCCGACGACGGCCTGGACGGGCACAATGGCCAGCAGGCCGATATTGAGCCAGAAGAGATCGGGGCGCCGCTTCCGGTGCCTCCATAGCATGAGCGCAATGCACACGCCGAGGATCGCCAGCGCCACAGCCAGCAGGCGGTTGCCGAACTCGATGGCGCCGTGGATGCCCATCTCGCTGGTGGCCACGAGCGAATCCGGGGTGCACTTCGGCCAGTCCGAACAGCCGAGCCCAGAGCCGGTGAGCCGGACGATTCCCCCGGTCAGAATGATCCCTGCCTGGGCGATGAGCATAGCCCAAGCGGCGATGCGGATCTTCTTCGTGACCACTTCACTCCTCATTCGAAACGGAACCACCTGCGTGCCGCAAGCGTTCCCACAAGCCCCCATACCAGGAGCACGATGATTGCCTTGATGTCTGTGCCGCCGTGTCCGATGGCGGACCGCATGGCGTCGCCGAGCGCACCGGAGGGCAGGTAGCCCACAACCGTTCCCCATTCTCCCGGATGTGCGATGACGAGGCCACCGACGCCTGCCATGAGCACCCAGATGAGGTTCGTCGCCGCCAGAGTCGCTTCGGCGCGGACTGTGCCGGCCATGAGCAGTCCGAGCGAGACCAGCGCTGCGGTGCCGAACAGTGTGGCCAGGGTGAGTCCGAGGGCGTCGACGGGACCCCGGAAGCCGAGAATCGCCGCGGCGGCGAAGACGAGCGCGTACTGGATGAGGACGACGACGATGACGGCGCCGAGTTTGCCGAGGATGAGTCCGTTCGTCCCCAGCGGAGTCGTCGCCAGCTGCCGCAGCACTCCGTAGCGGCGGTCGAAGGCGGTTGCGATCGCCTGCCCGGTGAAAGCGCTGGAGGCCAGGCTCAGGCTCAGCGCCCCGGGGACGGCGATCGACAGCGGATCGGCGCCGGCCTCGATGACCCCGAGCCCGGGGAGCAGGGGAGTCTTCGCGAGGAAGACGAGCAGACCCAGCGGGAAGATGATTGAGAGCAGCAGCTGTTCGCCGTTGCGCAGAACGGACAGGGTTTCGAACTTCGCCTGCGAGACGATGCGGGTCGATGTCATCGCAGCGGCCTCCCTGTCAGTTCGAAGAAGACGTCGGACAGGGACTGCCTCTGCATGCCGATGTCCGTGATCTGCAGGCCTGCCTCGGCGACGGCAGTGCACGCAGCCGCGATCTGGCTCGCAGTCGGTGCTCCGTCGAGAGAGATCATCGAACCCTGCGCCGAGGCGGGGCCGAGCTCGGTGAGCCGATCGACGAGGGCGGCGGGGACGGGGGAGTCGACGCGTATCGTCAGCGACCGTGACCCGGCGGAGGCGCTGCGCAGCTCCTCTGGCGCTCCCTGAGCGATGATCCGTCCGCGATCGATGACGACGACCTCGTCGGAGAGCTCCTCGGCCTCGGCGAGGTCGTGGGTGGTGAGGACGACGGCGACTCCGCGGTCGGCGAGATCGCGGATGAAGCTGTGGACGACCTCGCGAGCCTGCGGGTCGAGACCGGCGCAGGGTTCGTCGAGGAAGACGAGGCGCGGCCGTCCGATAAGGGCCGCGGCCAGTGCGACTCGCTGCTTCTGTCCCCCGGAGAGCCTGCGCATCGTGCGTCCGGCGAAGTCGTGGAGACCGAGGGGTTCGGCGAGTTCGTCGACCGGTACGGGATTCTCATAGAGGGTGGAGAGGTGCCGCAGCACCTGCAGGGGCTTCGAGCTCATCGGCAGTCCGCCGTCCTGGAGCATGACCCCGGCCAGCTGCGACGTCGTCGCGTGTTCGGCGACGGGGTCGTGTCCGAAGATCTCTACCGTGCCCGATTCGGGACGGCGGGTGCCCACGGCCAGGGAGATGGTCGTGGATTTTCCTGCGCCGTTGGGTCCGAGAACGCCGAGGACGGATCCGGACTCGGCCATGAGGTCAATTCCGTCGACGACACGGTGGGTGCCGTAGGAGTACTGGAGACCGCGAATGGTCAGGGCCGGAGAGGACACCAGGCTATTCTACGACGCGTCGAAACGGGTGTCGAAACCGCAGGTGTCCGCACGCGACGCGGGTGGTGGTTAGGCTCACCTAGTTTTACGAAACAAATTACGCAACAATATTGTTGTGTTAGTCAAGGAGGTGGATTATGGCTGCAAACGACACGGAAGATCGCCGAACCCGGCAGAAGGTCTTCCAGTCGGTGCTCGACGAAGGTCCGATCACTGCTTCGTCTTTGGCCAAAGCCCTCGAGCTGACTCCCGCGGCGATCCGTCGTCACCTGGACGCGCTGGAGAGTGAGGGCCTTCTCGAGGTCCGTGAACTCGCCGGCAAACAGGCAGGCAGGGGCCGACCGGCCCGGCACTATGTGGTCACGACGGCCGGACACGATTCGGTCAGTCATTCCTACGACGAGTTGGCCGTGAACATCCTGCGCTTCATGGAGGACAAGCACGGCAGATCGGCAGTGGAGGGATTCACAGAAGACCTCGTGAACCGACTGCGGGAGCGACTCGGACCGGAACTCGAGAAGCGCGGCGGCACCACAGTGGCGTCTCGCTCACGTGCACTTGCCGCCGCACTCACTCGGGAAGGGTACGCCGCCTCGGCGACCCCGGTCGCGGCCGGAACCCCGTTGGAGGCGATGCAGCTGTGCCAGGGGCACTGCCCGATCCAGGCCGTGGCGGCGGAGTACCCGGAGATCTGCGAAGCAGAGCTCGCGATGTTCTCCGACTACCTCGGTGTCGACGTGCGGCGGCTGTCGTCGCTGGCGCAGGGCGACCACGTGTGCACCACCCACATTCCGACTTCGGAACTGACCAGACCACTCATCCACAGCAATGATCGACCTCAAGGAGGTTCACGATGACTGACACAGGAAATCGGATCATCGATGCGAATCCCGAGCTGAAAGACCTCGGGCAGTACGCATACGGTTGGCACGACGAGAACGACGCGGGCGCGACCGCGACCCGCGGCCTCAGCGAGGAAGTCGTCCGCAACATCTCGAAGCTCAAGGACGAACCGGAGTGGATGCTCAAGCGTCGACTCAAGGCTCTGCGTCTGTTCGACAAGAAGCCGATGCCGAACTGGGGCGCCGATCTCACCGGAATCGACTTCGCGGACATCAAGTACTTCGTCCGCTCCACCGAGGGACAGGCGACGTCATGGGAGGACCTGCCCGAGGACATCCGCAACACCTATGACAAGCTCGGCATCCCCGAGGCCGAGAAGCAGCGCCTCGTCGCCGGTGTCGCCGCTCAGTACGAGTCCGAGGTCGTCTACCACCAGATCAACGAGGAGCTCGAGGCTCAGGGTGTCATCTTCATGGACACCGACACCGGCCTGCGCGAATACCCGGAGATCTTCGAAGAGTACTTCGGGTCGATCATTCCGTCCGGTGACAACAAGTTCGCCGCTCTGAACACCGCTGTCTGGTCCGGCGGTTCCTTCGTCTACGTCCCCAAGGGCGTCCACGTCGAGATCCCGCTGCAGGCCTACTTCCGCATCAACACGGAGAACATGGGCCAGTTCGAGCGCACGCTCATCATCGCCGACGAGGGCTCCTCGGTCCACTACGTCGAGGGCTGCACCGCACCGATCTACAAGACCGATTCCCTGCACTCGGCCGTCGTCGAGATCATCGCGAAGAAGGATGCGAAGGTCCGCTACACGACGATCCAGAACTGGTCGAACAACGTGTACAACCTCGTCACCAAGCGCGCCATCGCCGAAGAGGGCGCCTCCATGGAATGGGTCGACGGCAATATCGGCTCGAAGGTGACCATGAAGTACCCGGCCATCTGGCTGACAGGTGAGCACGCCCGCGGCGAGACGCTGTCCGTGGCCTTCGCCGGCGAGGGACAGCACCAGGACACCGGTGCGAAGATGGTCCACGCCGCTCCGCACACCCATTCGTCGATCGTGTCGAAGTCCGTGGCCCGCGGCGGCGGCCGCGCCGGCTACCGCGGACTCGTCCACGTCCACCCGGGCGCCGAAGGCTCGTCGAACAACGTCCTCTGCGACGCCCTGCTCGTCGACAACGTCTCCCGTTCGGACACGTACCCCTACATCGACATCCGCGAAGACGACGTCACACTCGGCCATGAGGCCACCGTGTCGAAGGTCAGTGAGGATCAGCTCTTCTACCTCATGTCCCGCGGCATGGAGGAGACCGAGGCGATGGCGATGATCGTGCGCGGCTTCGTCGAGCCCATCGCACGCGAACTCCCGATGGAGTACGCCCTCGAACTCAACCGCCTCATCGAACTGCAGATGGAAGGCGCGGTCGGCTGAGACCCGACCCGGCGCCCACTGCACCCAAAGGAGTAAATCTGTGACTGATACCACCAACCCGCTTGGCCTCTCGGAGCATTCGCACGGTTCCGAGGTCCAGGTGCCCGATTCGAAGCGCGACGCGCGCACGCGCAGCTTCGATGTCGCCGACTTCCCCGTGCCCACCGGCCGGGAGGAGGAATGGCGCTTCTCTCCTGTCCGCAAGTTCAGCGAGTTCTTCGAGGACACCGCCACCGAGGCGAAGCTGAAGTTCGAGTCGGATCTGCCCGCGGGCCTGTCCGTCGAGGAGATCTCCCTCGAGTCGGCTCAGGAACTGGGCATCCTCGAGCCCGAGGACCGCGCCGCGGCCGTCGCCGCCAACCGCGCCTCTGCGGTGACGCACTACTCGGTCCCCGCGGACACCGAACTCGAGCGGGCCGCAATCATCCACGCGGACGGCACCGGTGAGGCACTCGGCCACGGCCATGTCGTCGTCACGGTCGGAGCGAATTCGAAGGCGACCATCGTCGTCGAACACGAGGGACTGGCCCGGTACTCCGAACTCGTCTCCCTCGTCATCGGCGATGGTGCGGACGTGACCTTCGTATCGCTCCAGCTGTGGGACGACGGCTCCCAGCACCTCGGTCAGCACGATGCGATCGTGGGCAAGGACGCGAAGTTCAAGCACATCCATATCACCCTCGGCGGTGACGTCGTGCGCCTGAACACGAACGTGCGCTACTCGGCAGCCGGGGGAGAGGCCGAACTTCTCGGACTCTATTTCGCCGATGCCGGTCAGCACCTCGAGCACCGCACCTACATCGACCACAACACGGCGAAGGCCCAGTCGAACGTCCATTACAAGGGCGCTCTGCAGGGCAAGGACGCGCGCAGCGTGTGGATCGGCGATGTGCTCATCCGTCCCGAAGCCCTCGACATCGACACCTACGAGCTCAACCGGAACCTCATCCTCACCGATGGCGCCCGCGCCGACTCGGTGCCGAACCTCGAGATCGAGACCGGTGACATCGCCGGTGCCGGCCACGCCTCCTCGGTGGGTCGCTTCGATGAGGAGCACCTGTTCTACCTCATGAGCCGCGGCATCCCCGAGGATGTCGCTCGTCAGCTCGTGGTCCGCGGATTCTTCAACGAAGTGATCCAGAAGATCCAGGTGCCCGAGATCGAAGACGTGATCAACGAACGCATCGAGGACGAACTGTCCCGGAGTGTTCTGTGACCATGATCGACGTGGCGGCCACCGACGAGGTGGACCCCGGCGGCACCATGCGCATCGAGGTCGGCGAGTACGAGATCTGCATCGCTCGCGACTCCGACGGCACGATCCACGCCATCGACGACCTGTGCACCCATGGTGAGGTGTCGCTGGCCGAAGGCGACGTCGAGGACTGCACCATCGAATGTTGGCTGCACGGCTCGCAGTTCGACCTCAACACGGGCAAGCCGGTGAATCCCCCGGCGTTCGAACCCGTCGCGGTCTATGACTGCAAAGAGATCGCAGGCCGCATCCTCGTCGACCCGAACACCACCCTGAACTGACTCAAGACCGAAGAAGAAGGATCATTATGTCCACTCTCAAGATCGAAGACCTGCACGTCGGTGTCAACACCGATACCGGTCTCAAGCCCATCCTCAACGGCATCGACCTCATCATCAACACGAACGAGACCCACGCCATCATGGGCCCCAACGGCTCCGGCAAGTCGACCCTGGCCTACGCCCTGGCCGGGCACCCCAAGTACGAAGTGACCTCCGGTTCGGTCACCCTCGACGGTGAGGACGTCCTCGAGATGTCCGTCGACGAGCGTGCCAAGGCCGGACTGTTCCTGGCCATGCAGTACCCCGTCGAGGTTCCCGGCGTGACCGTGACGAACTTCCTCCGTTCGGCCAAGACCGCCATCGACGGTGAAGCTCCGAAGCTGCGCAACTGGACCAAGGACCTCAAGCAGGCCATGGAGAACCTTCGCGTGGATCCCGCCTTCGCCTCGCGCAACGTCAACGAAGGCTTCTCCGGCGGCGAGAAGAAGCGTCACGAGATCCTGCAGCTCGAGATGCTCAAGCCGAAGTTCGCCGTCCTCGACGAGACCGACTCCGGCCTCGACGTCGACGCGCTGCGCATCGTGTCCGAAGGCGTCAACCGCGTCAAGGACGCCACCGACGTCGGCATCATGCTCATCACCCACTACACGCGCATCCTCAACTACATCAAGCCCGATCACGTCCACGTGATCATCAAGGGCAAGGTGGCCGAGGAAGGCGGACCGGAACTGGCCGAACGCCTCGAGAACGAAGGCTACGACCGCTTCTTCACCGCCGGCGTCTGATGTTCTCACGTCTGAGGGGCGACTTCCCGATCCTCGATGTGAGGGTCGGGGAGTCGCCGCTGTCGTATCTCGATTCGGGAGCGACATCGCAGAAGCCGCAGTGCGTCATCGACACCTTCGTCGAGTACTTCCAACAGCGCAACGCCGCCGTCCACCGAGGCGCGCACTCCCTGGCCGTCGAGGCCACGGACGCCTTCGAGAACGGTCGGATCGCCGCTGCCGGACTCGTCGGCGGGACACCGGACCAGGTGTGCTGGACGAAGAATGCGACCGAGGCGCTCAACATCGTGGCCCTCGGCATGGATCGGGCCAGCCATGGCTTCGGGGGAGACGACGCAGAGCGTTTCGCCCTCGCCCCCGGTGACTCGATCGTCGTCACCGAGATGGAGCACCATGCGAATCTCGTGCCGTGGCAGCAGCTGGCTGCCTCCACGGGAGCACAGCTGCGCTGGCTGCCGGTCACTGACTCCGGTGAACTCGATCTGACCGATCTCGACACGATCGTCGACGAATCGACGAAGGTGCTCGCGTTCACGCACGTCTCCAACGTCCTCGGCACGATCAACCCGGTCGACCGCCTCGTGGACCGGGCCCGCGCCGTCGGAGCCTACGTCGTGCTCGACGCCTGCCAGTCCGTTCCGCATATGCCTGTGGACTTCGTCGACCTCGACGTCGACTTCGCCGCTTTCTCCGCTCATAAGGCACTCGGCCCCACCGGTCTGGGTGTGCTGTGGGGCAAGTCCGAACTGCTCGACGCTCTGCCGCCGGTGCTCACCGGCGGATCCATGATCACCACGGTGACCATGGAGGAGACCGAGTTCATGCCCGCTCCGCAGCGGTTCGAGGCCGGCACTCAGCCGGTCGCCGAGGTGGCGGCTTTCGCGACAGCGATCGGATACCTCACCGAGGTGGGGCTGGACAATGTTCTCGAGCATGAGAAGGAACTCGCCCGAGTCCTCCTCGACGGGATCGGCCAGATCCCCGGAATCCGCATCCTCGGCGAGGCCGAAGACCGGATCGGAACCGTGGCCTTCGACGTCGACGGCGTGCACGCCCACGATGTCGGACAGTATCTCGACTCGCAGGGCATCGCCGTGCGGGTGGGCCACCACTGCGCTCAGCCGCTGCACCGCCGCTTCGGGGTCACCGCCTCGACGCGGGCGAGCACGTACCTGTACAACAACGTCGAAGACTGCACCCGCTTCCTTTCTACTCTGGCGGAAGTGCGGCCCTTCTTCGGAGTCGGCTGAGGAAGGGAGCGAACCAATGAGCACTCAGATGCAGCAGCTCTACCAACAGGTGATCCTCGACCAGTCGCGGGCACGCATCGGCAACACCGAACTGCTCCGTGACGCCGCAGAGTCACCGCACGGATATTCGCATCAGGTGAACCCGACGTGCGGCGATGAGATCGAGCTCGAGACCGAACTGCGTGAGGACGGCACGATCGCGGTGCGGTGGACCGGCGACGGCTGTTCGATCTCGATGGCCTCGGCCTCGGTGCTGTCGGAGCTGGCCGCCGAATCCTCCGTCGCGCAGATGCTCGAGATCGAAGGCGCGTTCCACGAACTCATGCATTCACGTGGGACAATGGAGGCGGATGAGTCGATTCTCGGGGACGCCGCGGCGTTCACCGGAGTGTCGAAATTCCCGGCCAGGATCAAATGCGCTCTCCTGGCATGGATGGCGTTCAAGGACGCACTCAACCAAGCACAAGCAGCTCGTGAGGAGAAACACAATGCCTGAAGTCATTGACGCACCGCAGAATGCCAGCGTCGACGAAGTGCGCGAGGCGATGATGGACGTCGTCGATCCCGAGCTCGGTGTCAACATCGTCGATCTCGGCCTCGTGTACGGACTCTCGGTCGAAGACGACGGCACCGCCGTGATCGAGATGACCCTGACCTCGGCGGCCTGCCCGCTGACCGACGTCATCGAGGACCAGACCGCACAGTCGCTCGAGGGAATCGTGCCGGCCTACCGGATCAACTGGGTATGGATGCCGCCGTGGGGTCCGGAGAAGATCACCGAGGACGGCCGCGAACAGATGCGCGCCCTCGGATTCAACATCTGATCCGACACCGACGACGTTCGGTTGTCCGCGTCCCTCGGGAACGCAGACGAACACCATCGCCGAGGTGGGGCGACCTGAGAAAGTCAGCCCCGCCTCGGCGATTGTCGTCCGATCCGGCCATCGTCCTTGGGCAGGGTCGCGGAGATCACCGCCCCGCGGACCGAGAACCCGAGAGCGGCGTGAAAGAATGGAATCCGACTTTCCAAGGAGAACCATTGACGATCATCGCTGCCGCCGACGGATCCGCGCTCGGCAACCCCGGACCCGCCGGGTGGGCCTGGTACATCGACGACACCTCCTGGCACGCCGGCGGGTGGAAGAACGCGACGAACAACCGCGGTGAGCTCATGGCCGTCCTCGACCTGCTCCGGTCGACCGCGGACAGCGACGACGAACTGAAGATATA
Organism: Brevibacterium iodinum ATCC 49514; assembly: GCF_900169265.1. Taxonomy (GTDB): domain Bacteria; phylum Actinomycetota; class Actinomycetes; order Actinomycetales; family Brevibacteriaceae; genus Brevibacterium; species Brevibacterium iodinum. The sequence goes on along the minus strand of NZ_FXYX01000002.1, from coordinate 118,685 downwards.
CTGTGATTCGCAGTACGTCATCAACGCTCTGACCAAATGGATGCCGGGGTGGAAACGCAAAGGGTGGAAGAAGGCCGATGGAAAAGAAGTCCTCAACAAGGACCTCTTAGCGTCTCTCGATGAGGCACTGAGCGGGCGGACGGTCGAGTTCGAATGGGTCAAAGGACACAACCACCACGAACTCAATGAGGCTGCCGACGTTCGCGCCCGCGCGGCAGCCACCGCCTTCCAGAAGGGCACGCCCGTGCCGGAAGGCCCCGGATACGTCCCCGCGGGGACGTCGACCGCGACGGCGGGCGAACCGGCAGACGATTCGACGAAACCTGTTGCTCAGGACGATGTTTCCGTCGCGCCCGTGACCGCAGCCGCCGGGTTAGACACCACTGTCGTGTCCTGCGTTGTGCCGTCCTCAGTCGCAGATGACCTCGTCGCCCGGGCCCAGGCCCGCGGCATCCACCCCCAAGAATTTCTGGCCGAACTCATCGGCCGCAGTTTGGAGACAGAATGATTCAGGCCTCCGGCCTCGAAGTCGCCGTCGGCGCCCGCACCCTCATGTCCGAGGTGTCCTTCCGCGTCGACAAGGGCGACCGAGTCGGTCTCGTCGGCCGCAACGGCGCCGGCAAGACGACCCTGACCAAGGTGATCATGGGAGGACACCCGGCCCAATCCGGATCCGTGTCGATCTCCGGCACCGTCGGCTATCTGCCGCAGGACCCGCGCAGCGGCGACCTCACCGCCACCGGCATGGAACGCATCCTCTCGGTGCGCGACCTCGACGTCGTCGTCAAGCGTCTGCGCAAGGCCGAACGGCAGATGGCCTCACCGGATGAGAAGGTGGCGACGAAGGCCATCGACCGCTACCCGCGCATCGAAGCGGAGTTCATAGCCGCCGGCGGCTATGCAGCCGAATCCGAAGCCTTCGCGATCGCCGCGAACCTCGGACTCGACGAGGCACTGATCAGCCAGGAGATCGGGACGCTCTCAGGCGGTCAGCGCCGCCGTGTGGAACTCGCCCGGATCCTGTTCTCGGCCCCGGATACGATGATCCTCGATGAGCCGACGAACCACCTCGACGCCGAATCCGTGCTGTGGCTGCGCGACCATCTCAAGGCCTACTCCGGTGGTCTGATCATCATCAGCCACGACCTCGATCTCATCGACGAAGTGGTCAACAAGGTCTTCTTCCTCGACGCCACCCGTCAGACCATCGACATCTATTCGATGGGCTACCGGCTCTACCTCAAACAGCGTGAGGACGATGAGCGGCGTCGCCGCCGCGAACGTGCCAATGCCGAGAAGAAGGCCGCGGCGCTCAACGCTCAGGCGAACAAGATGATGGCGAAGGCGACGAAGACCGTCGCCGCCCAGCAGATGGCCAAGCGCGCCGACCGTCTGCTCGCCGGTCTCGAGGACGAACGCGCCACGGAGAAGGTTGCGAATCTGCGCTTCCCGGCCCCGGCCGACTGCGGACGTGTGCCGCTGACGGCCGAGGGACTCTCTCGCAGCTTCGGTTCGACCGAGGTGTTCACCGGTGTCGATCTCGCCATCGACAAGGGCACACGAGTCGTCGTACTCGGCTACAACGGCGCCGGAAAGACGACGCTGCTGCGTCTGCTCGCCGGACTCGACGAACCCGACTCCGGAGAAGTCGTGCCCGGACACGGCCTCAAGCTCGGCTACTACGCGCAGGAGCATGAGACCCTCGACCTCGAGCGCACAGTGCTGGAGAACATGAAGCGGAACTCTCCGCATCTCGATGACACCGCGGTGCGCAATGTGCTCGGTTCGTTCCTCTTCAGCGGTGACGATGTGCACAAACCTGCCGGGGTCCTCTCCGGAGGCGAGAAGACACGTCTGGCTCTGGCCACCCTCGTGGTCTCGAGCGCGAATGTGCTGCTGCTCGACGAGCCGACGAACAACCTCGATCCGGCCTCCCGCGAGGAGATCCTCTCGGCGATCCGCCGCTATGAAGGTGCGATCGTGCTCGTCACCCACGATGAGGGTGCGGTGTCCGCGCTCGATCCCGACCGGGTGCTGTTGCTGCCCGACGGCGACGAGGACCTGTGGAACGACACGTACCTCGATCTCGTCACGCTCGCCTGAGCCGGCTCATCGCGCTCGGCTGAGCCGGTCGGCCTCACTCGGCTGATCGGCTCACTGAGAGCGGAAGCGCTCCTCGAACAGGGCATCCTCATCGGCTTCGGCCTGCCCGCGCACGGTGGGCGAGGCCCAGCGGTTGCGGCCATAGCGACTGCCGGGCTGACTGATCTTCGCACCCGCGTCGAGGGCGGCCTTGTCGATGACGACCATTTCGCTGTCGGCAGAGCCGTGCTCGACCGCCTCGGCGGCGGCCTTGCGCTCACGACGGGCCGAGATGACCACGGCGATGATGATCATGATTCCGAAGGCGAACCACTGGAGCATATAGGACAGGTGGTTGCCCGGGTCGAGCTCGGGCATCGGCAGCGGGGTCAGTCCCTCTTCCGGGGAGCCGCCCGTCTCGGCCGGTGACGCCTCGACGTAGACATGCGAATAGGCATCGTCCATTCCCGGAATCCGTGCGGGATCGATGGCCTTGATGAGTCCCTTCGGGTTCTCATCCTCGGACCCGTCCTGAGCAGGACGCAGGTGAGCGACGACGGTCTGCTCACCCTGGGGAGCCGGCGGCACGGCATCCTGTTCGGCAGTGAAGCCGCGGACGACGGCGATCGTCGAACCGCCGCTGATCTCGAACGGAGTCACCACATAGAAGCCGGGTTCGTCTTCGACCGTGCGATTGCGTGCGAGGACGGTGTCCTCGTCGGAGAACTCTCCGGTCAGCTCCACCTGGGTCCACTCATCGGTGGTCTCCAGCGTCGAATTCGGTGTCGAGAGCACCGAGGTGATGTCGACGGGGTCGGCGGAGTAGTTCGCGGTGATCGTCGCGATCTCCTGCTCCCGCTGATCGCGGCGGTCTTTCTGCCATAGGGCGAGGAACACGCAGGCGATGATGACGATGATCGCCATGGCGATGTATTTGAGCCAGCGTGCGGAGAAGAGGAAGGAATAGCGGCTCAACCTGCGTCCTCCGGAATCTCGTCGACGGAGACGTCGGTGATGAAGAAGTCGCGCAGAGTCAGGAAGTCGCGCAGATAGTCGAGGTGCTCATCGCAGGCCAACCACGTCTTCTTCCGCTCGGGAGTGTGGACGCGGGGATTGTTCCACAGCAGGGCGCGGGTTGCGAACGCCCGGCATTCCTTCGCGGAACACTGCAGCTGCTCGCTCAAACCTGGTCCCTCCTGTCCTCGTCTTCTACGGTCTCACCGGGGATGGTCTCACCCGGAATCGTTTCGCCCGGGATCGTTTCGCCCCGGATCGTTTCGTGCCGGTGATCCGCGCCTGGATCGGTCGCGTCAGGGGCGCCGCCTCGGGGATCGGAGCCGCCTCGGGGATCTGGGTCGTCGACCGTCTCGTCATCGACCGTCTCTCCGCCGAGGGTGTCCCCGGAGATCGTCTCACCTCGCGCCGGCGGCAGCTCTGTCAGCGGGGCCTGTTCGAGAAGGGCGGAACGATCATCTCGGGTGCGTTCACGGCCCGCATTGGCGAAGATCACCGCAGGGTAGGGGAGGACGACCGCCCCTGCCACGCACATCCACATGAGGATGTGCATATCTGCGACGAAAGCGAAATAGGCGGCCACGAAGCAGACCGTCCTGATGCCCATGGTGATCGAATACTTGATGATCCGAGACCGCATATCGTCATCAAGGGCGGTGTCTGCCGTTGTGATCTGCTGAGCGTGCCTGACCATATCCCTCTTCGATCGATGACTGCCAAACATGATACTCGTCCTTTGTGAGAGTCATATCCATCGGCTAAAGGACAGGATAGGTTTGTCCACGATAGGTTTGAAGAACACAGTCGATCAACAGGAGACCAACGTGTCAGAACCACGCACAGTCCTCGTCACCGGCGGCAACCGCGGAATCGGTCGCACCATCGCCGAGGAATTCCTCGCCCAGGGGGACAAGGTGGCAGTCACCTCCCGCAACGGTCAGGCCCCGGAGGGAGCGCTGGCCGTGGCCGCCGATGTCACCGACAGCGAATCGATCGATCGGGCGTTCACCGAGATCGAGGAGAAGCTCGGTCCCGTCGAGGTCGTCGTGGCCAATGCGGGAATCACCGCCGACAACCTGCTCATGCGGATGAACGATGACGAATTCGAGTCCGTCATCAAAACGAATCTCACCGGTGCCTTCCGCACCGTCAAGCGCGGAATCACCGGGATGATCCGTGCGAAGAAGGGCCGCATCGTCCTCATCTCCTCCGTGTCGGGTCTCTACGGCGTGCCCGGTCAGGCGAACTACTCGGCGTCGAAGGCCGGTCTCGTCGGCTTCGCCCGCTCCATCACCCGTGAAATCGGCTCCCGCGGAATCACCGCCAATGTCGTCGCCCCGGGCTTCATCCGCACGGACATGACCGATGAGCTCAGCGAGAAGCAGCAGAAGGAATATCTCGCCACCATCCCGGCCAAGCGGTTCGCCGAACCCGCTGAGGTCGCCAAGGTCGTCCGCTGGATGGCCTCCGACGAAGCCGCCTACATCTCCGGTGCCGTCATCCCCGTCGACGGCGGACTGGGGATGGGCCACTGACTCAGACGGCGCTGGGCCGGTTACAACCGGATCCTGGGCCGCAGACGATGCGGCCCGGCCGGGCCACAGCCCGTAGACTTCGATACAGAGACACCGCCCGAAGCGGCGTCATGCACACGCAACCACCTTCCTTTCGAAAGGACCACCATGGGAATTCTTGACGGAAAGCGCATTCTCGTCACCGGCGTGCTCACCGAGGCGTCGATCGCCTTCGCCGCTGCCCGTATCGCACAGGAGCAGGGAGCCGAGGTCATCCTCTCGAGCTTCGGCCGCCAGATGAAGATCACTCAGGTGATCGCCGAACGCCTGCCCGAGACCCCGCAGGTCATCGAACTCGACGCCACGAACGAAGAGGACCTCGCGGCCCTGCCCGAGCGCCTTGGCGGCAATATCGACGGAATCGTCCACGCCATCGCCTTCGCTCCGAAGGACGCCCTCGGCGGAGTCTTCCTCGACACGCCTTGGGACTCCGTGTCCGCGGCCATCCACGTCTCCGCATACTCGCTCAAGGCCATCGCCGTGGCCGCGAAGCCCGTGCTCAACAAGGGCGCCGGAATCGTCGGACTGACCTTCGACGCGACCATCTCCTGGCCGGTCTACGACTGGATGGGTGTGGCCAAGGCCGCCTTCGAATCGACCGCCCGCTACCTCGCCAAGTACGTCGGCGAAGACGGCGTGCGCGTCAATCTCGTCTCGGCCGGACCGCTGAAGACCACCGCCGCAACCTCCATCCCCGGCTTCGGAACGCTCGAAGACATGTGGGGCGACCGCGCACCCCTGGGCTGGGACCAGAAGGACACCACTCCTGCCGGCAAGGCCATCGTCGCCCTGCTCTCCGACTGGTTCCCCGCCACTACCGGCGAGATGATCCACGTCGACGGCGGATTCCACTCCACCGGCGCCTGAGACCACTCATGCCTGTGCTCATCCTCGCCCGCCACGCCAAGGCGGAAGCGCACGGTCCGACCGACTTCGAACGGTCCCTGGACTCGAAGGGTCTGGCTCAAGCGGTCGAGGCCGGAGCCGAGATCGCCGAGCGCTGGTCACCCGATGTGGCCATTGCCTCGGCGGCCAGGCGCACCGTGCAGACCGGACAGGCCGTCGTCGAAGCCGTCAACCGCGCTCAGGGAGGAACTCTCGACGAACCGGGTGACCTGACCCTGCGCGAGGATCCTTCGCTGTACTCCGGGTCCGTCGACGACTGGCTGGATGCGATCAACTCGATCCCCGCGGATGCGCAGTGCGCGTATATCGTGGGCCATCAGCCGACCGTCGCCGAGGTGGTCGGCCACCTCAATCCGGAAGGCGGGGTTCCCGATACCTTCCGTCCCTCGTCGATCGCGGTCTTCGACCTCGAGAGCTGGGACGTGGAGCCGGGCCACTACCCGGCCCCACAGATCCGGGTCTTCCACGGAGTCTGAACGCACCGCCTGACCGACGCGATCTGTCGACAAGACGCCTGTGGCGCTGACGAAGCAATCGTCAGCGCCGCAGGCGTCTTCGGTCAGTCAGTGGTCAATGGCGCCGGTGCCACACCCTCGGAGGTATCGCTCACACGTCCGCACGCGCAGCGACAAGCTCGATCACGGCTCGCAGGTCCCGTGTCTCCACGGACGCGTCCGCCGCGGCGGCGAGGGCCGGTTTCGCACAGAAGGCGACTCCGAGACCGGCGGCTTCGACCATGCCGATGTCATTGGCGCCGTCGCCGATCGCCACCGAGGCGGCACGGTCGTATCCGCCGGCTGCGAGCAGATCCTCGAAGATCTCGGCCTTGGCGCTCGGGTCGATGACACGGCCGTTCGTGCGCCCGGTCAGCAGCCCGTCATCGATGTCGAGTCCGTTGGCGAAGACGTCGGTGATGCCCAGCTGTGCGGCGACGGGAGCGATGATGGCGGTGAAGCCGCCCGACACCAGAGCCACGTGGCCGCCGGAGGAGTGCACTGCCGCTACCAGGTCGGCGGCCCCCTCGGTGAGGGTGATCTGCTCTCGCACCTCATCGAGCACGGTCTCCGGCAGCCCGCTCAGCAGGGCGACCCGTTCGGCGAGGGATTGGGCGAAGTCGAGCTCACCGGCCATGGCGCGTTCGGTGATGTCGGCGACCTTGTCTCCGACCCCGGCATGGGCGGCGATGAGGTCGATGACCTCTTCGTTGATGAACGTCGAGTCGACGTCCATGACGAGCAGTTGGACGGGGATCTGGGTGGCGGTGGCCTGAGGCGTCTCATTCACCCCTTCATCGTAGCCACTGCCATGATGTAGTCCGCGGCGGCGGGGTGCAGCTGGGACAGCAGCGCACCGAACTCGGGTGGGGCGACCGTCGCAGGGGCGAGCACGGTGCGCATCCGGTGGTGGATGTCGAGGGCGGCGTAGATCGCACGGGAATCCGCCTCGGTGGGGATGAGCCGGGAGATCGGATGCATCGTCGACAGCTCCTCCTGCCAGTCACGCCACGGCCCCTGCCGCCAGTCCTCGGGAACGTCGATGGTCTCGACGAGGCGCAGGCCCTCCATCACCAGCAGGCGCAGGCGCCGCAGCGCCTCGGGGGCGGACCCGACCGTGACGGGGCGGAAGACGGTGGGCGCACAGGCGATGATCTCCACGTTCGCCTCGGCGCCGATGAGGGCGATCGCCGCCTGCTCGTCGCCGCGATGGAGGACCACGGGGGCGGTGTGGCGTCCGACCATCGTCCGGGCGGTGCGATCGACCGGGGGAGTCGTATGCGGCAGGGACGGGTGGTGCAGTGCCAAGCGCGCATGAGTGATTCCGGCAGCGGCCGCTGTGGCTGCGAAGAGCAGCAGACCGGTGGGAACGACCGAGTCGAAGACCTCATCGGAGACGATGAGAGGAACATCACGATCATCGTCGAGGAAGGCAGAGGTCAACTCGTCAGGGGGCAGGGTCGAGCGCAGACGGTGGTTGAGGGCCAGGGTCAGCAGCAGTGAGTCGGTCGTGAGGTCCATGTCGAACCAGGATAGACGGCTCGTCTGCGATAGAGTCTGAAGATATGAGTGAAGTCCTGAATCTGGATTCTGTGTCCGTGCGCCGGGGGACGAATTTCCTCCTCGACGATTTCTCGCTGACCGTCGCCGAAGGCGAGCATTGGGCAGTGCTCGGACCCAATGGTGCCGGCAAGACGACCCTGCTCGAAATCGCGGCCGGTCGCATGCATCCGACCACGGGTACGGTCAACATCCTCGAGGAGCAGCTCGGCCGCGTCGATGTGTTCGAGCTGCGCCCGCGCATCGGGTATGCCTCGACGATTCTGGCCAACCGCATTCCGAGCTCCGAAGCGGTCCTCGACACCGTCCTCACCGCCGCCTACGGCGTCACCGGACGCTGGGTGGAGGAGTACGAACAGGACGATATCGAGCGTGCCCGCGATCTGCTGGCCGCGTTCCACATCACTCACTTGGCCGATCGTACCTTCGGCACGCTGTCCGAGGGCGAGCGCAAGCGTGTGCAGATCGCGCGTGCGCTCATGACGGACCCGGAGCTGCTGCTGCTCGACGAGCCGGCGTCCGGACTCGACTTCGGCGGGCGTGAGGAGCTGCTCGGCGCACTCTCGGAGATCCTCTCGTCGAAGTGGGCGCCGGCCACGATCATGGTCACCCACCATGTCGAGGAGATCCCGGAAGGCATCACACATGTGCTGCTGCTGTCCGAGGGCACCGATCTGGCCGCAGGTCCGATCGAGGAGACCCTGACGGCGGCGAACCTCGCGGCGACCTTCGGCATCGACGTCAAGCTCACCCGGGACGGTCAGCGCTACCACGCACGTTCCGCCCTCTGAGCATGGAGTTCCTGGCGAACCTGAGCCTCGAACCGTGGCAGATCGGCCTTGTCATCGTCGCCGGAATCGCGGCAGGAGGCATCAACGCCGTCGTCGGCTCCGGAACGCTCATCACCTTCCCGGCGCTCGTCGCCTTCGGAGTGCCGCCGGTGGTGTCGACGATGAGCAACGCCGTCGGTCTCATCCCCGGCAATATCGCCTCCTCGTTCGGATACCGTGAAGAGCTGCGAGGGCAGTGGAAGCGGATTCTCGGATACGTTCCCGCCTCTCTGCTCGGGTCGCTGACCGGGGCGTATCTGCTGCTGCACCTGCCCGAGGACGCTTTCGAGACGATCGTGCCGGTCCTCCTCGTCGTGGCGTTGATCATGGTGGTCGGCCAGCCGTACCTCTCCCGCTACCTGAAGAACCGGTCCCTGCGCCGGGCCGAGGCTGCCGGCGTCGAGCATCGGGTCGCCGAGGCGGGGGACCGCCTGTCCGCGGGCCGGTACATCGCCGTGCTCATCGTCGTCTTCCTCACCGCGATCTACGGCGGCTACTTCGCCGCCGCCCAGGGCATCATCCTCATCGCTCTGCTCGGTCTGCTGCTGCCCGATGATCTGCAGCGACTCAACGGGCTGAAGAACGTCCTCGTCCTCGTCGTCAATACGGTCTCGGCGAGCACGTACATTATCGTCGGCCACGATCGGATCAACTGGATCGCCGTTGTCTGCATCGCCATCGGCTCACTCATCGGCGGGTACTTCGGTGCCCGTATCGGGCGGAAGTTCTCACCCGTGCTGCTGCGCGCGGTCATCGTGGCGCTCGGACTCGTCGCGATCTGGAGGATCCTCACACTGTGAACGGAATTCCGCTGTGAACGGGAGCGCGCTGTGAACACTCCAGCCAAGGCACCCTTGACCCGACAGCAGGTCATCGATAGGTCTGCTGAGCTCGGGATCGCTGTCGAGCGTCTGCGCTTCTTCGATGAAGCGGACTTGACCTCTGGCAGCCAGGGCGATGATTCCAGCGCTGCCCTGCACGGGCGTCTCGAGGGCATGCGTGACTACACGCAGCTGACCGATGTCGCACTGCGCAGCGTGCGCGAACCCGCCGAGGGGCTGTTCATCGCCGAATCCTCGAAGATCATCCGCCGCGCTCATGCTGCCGGCCTCTCACCACGGTCGTTCCTCACCAGCCCGAAATGGCTGTTCGACTTGGCCGACATCATCGCTGAGAGCGATGTGCCGATCTTCATCGGCACGGATGCCGCCGTGGAGTCCCTGACCGGATTCCATCTCCACCGAGGAGCTCTGGCCGCCATGGGCCGACCCGCTCCGGCTCCGGTCGGCTCCTTGATCGCCGATGCCAGACGACTCGTTGTCATCGAAGACATCGTCGACCACACGAACGTCGGCGCCATCTTCCGCTCTGCGGCCGCATTCGGCGCCGACGCCGTGCTCGTGACCCCACGCTGTGCCGATCCGCTCTATCGCCGGTCGATCCGCGTGTCGATGGGCACGGTCTTCCAGGTGCCCTGGACTCGCATCGAATCCTGGCCAGGCGGGGTCGCAGAGCTCCAGGAAGCCGGTTTCCATGTCGCGGCACTGGCACTCGATGATGAATCGGTGAGCCTGCGCCAGTTCGCCGCCGCCGCACCGGAACGTACTGCCGTCGTCTTCGGCACCGAAGGCGACGGTCTGAAGAGATCGACGATCGCCGCCTGTGACTCGACCGTGATGATCCCCATGAGCGGGGGAGTGGACTCCCTCAACGTCGCGGCCGCCTCGGCGGTGACCTGCTTCGCACTGCAGGAAGAGTGAGTTGTTCCAGTGCCCTTTTCCCCGCAAGATACAGAGAGGACCCCAGTGGACCGCAGCACCCTAGCCCATGCCCTTGAAGCCGGACGGATCACCGGGGAGGTCGCCACTCCAAGAGAGAACAATCTCTCTCATATCCACCGGTTCCTCGACCAGGAACGCCAGTTCGACTTCGGTGTCGAGCTCACCCGCACATGGGACTATGACTCAGTGTTCGCGCTCATGGTTGCGCGCTGTGGCCTGCGGCCCGATCCCGACTTCGTCGAAGGCGTGGACACGATCTCCACCGACGCCTGCATCGACGCTCTGGAGAAGCTCGCCGAGGCGGTCGGCGAGGTCGCGCGCGCCGGCGGACAGATCCTCTTCGCCACCGGCCACCCCGCAGGGCTTCTGCCTGTGCATATGGCAATTGCCGCCGCGGCGAAAGACGCCGGCGCCGTCCTCGACACCCGTGATCACTTCATCCCGGTTCCGGAGATCGGTGGGGACGTGCGACAGATCAGCAACGTGTGGACCTGGCACCTGCACGGCGGCAGTCCGCACACGCACCTGGCCGAACCCATGCGTGCGCTGCTTGATGATATCGCCGCCCGCGGCGGATCTGCCCCCGACCTCGTCGTCGCCGACCACGGGTGGGCCGGTGCCGCCTCGAGCAGAGGGCTGCGAACGATCGGTTATGCCGACTGCAATGATCCGGCACTCTTCGTTGCCGAGGCGCAAGGGCAGATCGAAGCGACAATCCCGCTCGACGACGATGTCGTGCCGAACCTCTACGCCCCGCTCATCGACTTCGTCATCGACTGTTCCGGACTGAACTGACGAGCAGCGCTCGACCGGCGGGCGATGCATGCCCGAGCGCCACGTTCAGTCGATCTCGTTCGCGAGATCCTCGATCACTTCGGAGCCGGGCAAGGATGCGAGAGTGGATCCGGCGAGCAGCAGCTTGGAGCCGCGGATACCGGAACCGATGATGAGTTCGTCGGCCTCGGCGACGCGGGAGTCGATGAGCACCCGATAATTCTCCGGCAGGCCGATCGGACCGATGCCGCCGTACTCCATTCCGGATTCGTTCACGGCGCGTTCGAGCGGCAGGAACGAGGCCTTGCGGACATCGAGGAGCTTCTTGACCCGCTTGTTGACATCGGCGCGGGTGTTCGCAAGCACCATGCAGGCGGCGATCCGCTCCTCACCACCCCGCGAGCCGGCGACGAGAACGCAGTTCGCCGAGGTGGCCGGAGGCAGATCCGCGGCATCGAGGAGAGCAGCGGTATCGGCGATCTGCGGATCGATGTCGAAGACGTCGACATCGCCGGAGACCGTGGACAAGGCGGCGGCAGTCGATTCGGCCATGAGTTCGGGAGCGGTGGCGGCGGGTTGGAGGGTGAACTGAGTGGAGAGGCGTTCCTTCGTGGTCATGGCCACAGTTTAGGAGATCCGTGTCGAATCGCTTTGTCCGGGCCCATCAGATAGAATGGACTGTCGCTCCGGGTCCGGTTCCTACGGTTCGGAGCGTGTCCAGCAGACGAATTCGGGCACTGGCAGATGAGTTCAACTCATATCAGGCGCCTGAAAGAATTCAGCAGAGGTAAGAAAATGAAGAAGGACATCCACCCGGAATACGCGCCTATCGTGTTCAACGATCTGGCTTCCGGCACCAAGTTCCTCACCCGCTCCACCGCTAAGAGCGAGAAGACCATCGAGTGGGAAGACGGCAACACCTACCCCGTGATCGACGTCGAGATCTCGTCCGCTTCGCACCCGTTCTACACGGGCAAGCAGCGCATCCTCGACTCCGCCGGCCGCGTGGAGAAGTTCAAGGACCGCTACAAGGGCTTCGGCAAGCGCTGATCTCGGGCGTTCCCAACAGCTTCATACGAATCGCCCCGCACACCGGAAAGGTGTGCGGGGCGATTTGCCGTCTGCAAGCCGACTGACTCTGATGCGACGTCCCGACTGTGACTAGCTGCGTCCCCGCGGGGACGCAGCCGAAACACCGATGATCAGTCGACGGTGACTGAGACCTCGGAGGAGGGGCTCACTCGTGACGCCGGATGGTAGAGCGAGGCGACGCCGGTGGCATTGTCGAGGCAGTTCGCGATTCCGTGAGCGACCTTCTCCTTCGCGGAGACGACGGCGTCCTTGATGTCGAGACCGGTGGCGATTCCTGCCGCAATCGAGGACGCGAAGGAACAGCCTGCGCCGTTGACGAGCTTGTTGTTGACCTTGCGCGAGCGCAGAGTCGTCACGGTCTCTCCGTCGAAGAGGATGTCGATGGCATCGTCCCCGGCCAGCCGTGCTCCGCCCTTGACGACGACGTTCTTCGCGCCGTGGCCGTGGATGATCTTCGCGGCCTCGATCATGCCCTCGAGGGAGTCGATGGAATCGACCCCGGCCAGGGTCGCGGCCTCTTCGAGGTTCGGGGTGACGACGGTGGCCAGAGGCACGAGGTTCTCGACGAAGAGATCCTTGAGATCGACCATGGTGCCTGCGCCCTTGCACACGAGCACAGGATCGAAGACGTACGGCAGATCATTGGTCTTCAGCTCTTCTGCGAGGACCAGCGCCGAGTCGACGGAGCCGAGCATTCCGGACTTGATGGCGGTGAACTCGTGCACGGCCAGCGTCGATTCGAGCTGACGGGTGACGACCTCGGGCTCGATGAACTCGAGGACGTGGGCGAACCCGTCATTGGGATCGAAAGTGACGATGCAGGTGACGACGGCAGTGCCGAAGGCCCCGTATTCGTCGAACATCTTCAGATCGGCTTCGAGTCCGGCTCCTCCGGAGACATCGGATCCGGCGACAGTGAGCACCTTTGCGGTCATAGTGGTCCTTTCAGGTAAAGCGTTCGCGAAGAAGTCTACGCGGGTTCAGGCGCCCGCGTAGCCGTGCTGACGCCAGGCTTCGTAGATGGCGATGGATGCCGAATTCGCCAGGTTGAGCGAACGGCGTGCCGGCAGCATCGGGATCCGCACTGTCATATCCACATGCTCGTCGTTGACGACTTCGTCGGGCAGTCCCGTCGACTCGCGCCCGAAGAGGAGGACATCACCGTCTTGGTAGTCCACCTCGGCGAAGGAATTGTCCGTATGCGTGCTGAACGCGATCACCCGACGTTCACCGAGGCGGCCCCAGAGTTCGTCGATCGAAGGATGGACGGTGACATGGGCGAGGTCGTGATAGTCGAGACCGGCTCGGCGCAGCTTCGCGTCGGAGAGGTCGAAGCCGAGGGGCTCGACGAGATGCAGATGGGCTCCGGTGACCGCGGCGAGCCGGATGGCGTTTCCGGTGTTGCCGGGGATCTCGGGAGCGTGGAAGACGATGTCGATGTTCATATCACCCTCATCTTCTCACCTCAGAGGCTGGCCTTACGAACGAGGAGGTACCCCTGCCTGGTCGCTTCCGGGAAACGACCTGTCCGGTCGGGTTCGCGTTCGATGCGGGTGGCAGGAATGAAGCCGTGCGGTTCGAGCGCGGTGAGCACGTCGTCGATCGAGCGGCGGTGGAAGTCGAGATCGACGCCGAAGCCGGCGAGATCGGAGAAATGATCGACCCGGCCCCCGAGCTGGAACGCCAGCTGGAACCAGCTGCCCGGACGAAGGACACGGGCCGCCTCGGCGAAGGCGAGGACAAGCTCATCGTCCGGGACGTGGATCGTCGAGTACCAGGCGACGAGACCGGAGAAGGACTCATCGGCATAGGGCAGGGCGGCCATCGACCCGACGTCGAACTGATGCATCGGATAGAGGCTCTGAGCGAGTTCGATCATGGCAGGGGAGAGGTCGAGTCCGCGCGGTTCGAGTCCGAGAGCGGCGAGGAACGTCGTGATGCGACCGGGCCCGCAGCCCATGTCGAGGACCTCCGCTGAGCCCGTGCCGAGGACGAGCTCGGAGAAGGCCCCGAGAACGGCGCGGTCATGCGGTTTGGCGGTGAGCTCATCGGCGACCCAGTCCGTGTAGGTCCGGGCGATCGCATCATAGGAGTCACGCGTGGCCGCTTCGCGGATGCGGGCTTCGTCAGTCATGACGTCACCCTACCCGTCGGCGCTGACACCACCGGTGTAAGGCAGTTCGGCGACTTTCGGGACACACCTGGTTCGGTTCGGTCACCTGAAGAAACGAAACTCAATCGAATCTCGGCAATGATCGAGCGCTGAAGACTGTCTTGCTCGAATTCTGGCGTCAGTGCCGAATCCTAGAGTGGAGGCACGGTCGGTGGTCATGGGGATCGCCGGACCGGAGGGCCGAAGCGGCCGCGGGAGGGGAGCGCCATGAGAGACGATGAGCCGAATGCGGCGGAGGCGGCCGACCCGGGAGTCGGCGGTGAGTGCTGCGGCTTTGACCTCGTTTTGCTACCGCATGAAGGCTCGAAGCCGAATGGCGACACGCCCGGGAAGGCAAAGCTGTTGTCTGAATCTTGCCAATTTAGAACATCAGTTCGATAATGGATGTCATGTCAGCAGCACCGGTCATCGAACAGCTCAGTCGGGAGACGGGGATCTCCACCGCTGCGGCACTGTTCGACAAGATCCCACCCCATCCGGTGGATCCTGTGCTCTCTCCGCTGTTCCGTCGCGGCGGGCTGCCGCGTGGGGAACTCGTCACCGTCACCGGTGAGCTGTCGCTGAGCTGCGGCCTGGCGACGATCGCTGCGGCGACCCGGGAACAGAAGTGGTGTGCCGGCATCGGGCTCGGCGAACCGTCCGTGTCCTCGATCGCCGACCTCGGTGTCGATCTCGACCATTTCGTCAACCTCGCGACCCCTGGTGAGGACTGGCTGCGAGTGGCGTCGATCCTCATCGAATCCTTCGACATCATCCTCGTCGACCCCGGCTTCGCCCCGAGCGCGTCGGAACGGGCCCGACTCCTGGCGAAGATCCGTGAACGACGAATGAGCCTCATCAGCCTCCGACCTCTTTCCGGCAGTACGGAGCAGATCGAGATCACCGACACTCGCTGGTCGGGTGCCGAACACGGTCACGGCCGTCTGCAGTCCTGCCTCGTCCGTGCTCGTTCACAGACGGGAACCCACCGGTTCCTGCTGCCGGGACCGTCAGGGACTCCCGCCAGAGTCCCCGCGGGGACGCTGGAAGTGGTGGCAGACGGCGGAGCGTCCAAGGCTCCGACAACGGATCTGGGCACAGATCCGGCCACGGACACGGACGACGATCCTCGGTGGTCGACGATCACACAGCTGCGGCAGGTGATCAGCCATGTCGGATGAGTCCGGCCGCACCCTCGTGCTCACCGTTCCCGACTGGCCGGCGGTGGCCGCCGCGGTCGAACACGACATCGCACCGGGCCGCCCTGTCGCGGTCCTCCACGCCGGCAAGGTCATCGCCGCCGATGCTCCGGCCCGTGCCGCCGGAATCACCGCCGGGAACAACAAACGCGCTGTGGGATACCGCTGTCCGGAAGCCCACATCGCGGTCTGGGACGAAGAGGCCGACAACCGACATTTCAGTGCCGGGGTCGGTGCCCTCGACAACCTCGTCGCACGGTTCACCCTGCTCAGCCCGGGAACATTGGCGATCCCTCTCGACTCGCTCAGACACGGCTACGCCGACGAAGCCGATGCGGTCGAGACACTGGTCTCGGCGCTTGTCGATGACACCGGATGGGAGTTCTTCCCCGGGATCGCCGACACCGTCTTCGCCGCGGTCCTCGCCGCCGGACAGGCGCGCCGCGTCGAACCCGGACAGACCGTGGACTTCCTCTCCGCCCAGCCGATCACCACCCTGGAATACGCCGGCGCCGAGGCGACCGCGCTGATCGAGGTCTTCCTGCAGCTGGGGCTGCACACCCTCGGTGACCTCGCCCGCCTCGCGACCAAAGATGTGAACGCACGCTTCGGCGCCTTCGGTCGGCATCTGCACGACCTGGCCTCCGGGCGGGCAGGAGCCCCGCTCGCCGATCATGTCCGCGGCGAACAGCTCGACGTCGAACTCGACCTCGATGCCCCGACGACCCGCAGCGATACCCTCGGCTTCCTCGCCCGCCAGCTCGGTGCCGACCTGCTGGCCAAGGTGCGCAGACAGGGGCTGGTCTGCACCCAGATCACGATCGAACTCGATGCCGCGGGCGGCCAGTCCTCGTCCCGGACCTGGCGGATCGAGGACATGCAGGAGAATGCGATCGCCGACCGCCTGCGGTGGCAGGCCGAAGGCTGGCTGGCGGGAGTGGGCCGGGGTTCGCCTCCGGGACAGAACCCCCGCACGGCGCAGCCTGACCCGCAGGAACTCGACATCGTCGACGAGCCGGCACCCGACGCCGAGGACTTCTCCGACGACGGCATCATCGCGCTGCGCCTCATCGCGGCCGAACTGACCACCCCGATCGGTGCCACACGCAGCCTGTTCGACGAGAACACCGGGCAGATCACCCATACGCTCGAGCGTCTGCAGGGACTGTTCGGTCCCGATGCCGTCCTGGTTCCGGGCATCCAAGGCGGGTGGGACCCGGCAGAGACGAACCTGTGGACCCCGTGGCAGCAGGCGGCCGTCCCCGAACGCAGCCCTGACGCTCCCTGGCCCGGTGCTCTGCACGCACCCCGTCCGACGACCGTCGAACACTCCGCCGTCGACGTGCTCGCCGCGGACGGCTCACCGGTGGAAGCACGCCCCTCGGGGCTGGGTGCGGCCCCGGCGACGATCAGATTCCCCACCGGGCAGACCGAGACCATCACCGACTACTCCGGTTCCTGGCCCATCGAATCCGGATGGTGGGACCCGAACCGAGCCGTCTACCGTACCCGGCTGCAGGTGGTCACCGATGCCGGACGTGCCCTTCTGCTGAGCAAAGAGCACGGTCAGTGGTACCTCACCGGCCGTTACCGCTGACCGGCAACCTGCCGACCAACGACTCCAACTGAGAGAACGACCCCACCTGAGAGGAGGAGATCCCGATGGGATTCTCGAACCCGCGCACACCGTGGTCGAAGCTGGCCCGCCGCCTCGAGGGCAAGGACATCCGGTCTTCCCCGGCGGACAAACAGCCTGCTGGCGAGAACTCGGCAGGAGAACAGCCTGTCGACAAGCATGCCGACGGCTCCGATGCCCCTGCGTTCTCCCGCCCCGACCGCTACCAAGTCTCGGTCGGCCCCGGCGGTTCGGACGGACGCAGCCGCTATCAGGAGTCGGCTGGCGCCGGCAGCGCTCAGGGGCCGAACCGCGGACCGGGACTGCTGCGGAAGCAGGTCGACTGGGCGGAGCTGCATGTGCACTCCCAGTTCAGCTTCCTCGACGGAGCCTCCGACCCCGAAGAGCTCGTCGCCGCCGGCGCCGCCGCCGGGCTGAGCTCCCTGGCGCTGACCGACCACAACGGACTCTACGGTGCCGTCCGCTTCGCCCATGCCGCCGACGAGGCGGGACTGGACACCGTGTTCGGCTCCGAACTGTCCATCGGGCTGGCCGAGAAGATCCCCGGACAGACCGACCCCGATGCCACCCACCTGCTCGTCCTCGCCCGCAGCGTCGAGGGCTACCACCAGCTCTCTCAGGTCATCACCGAGGCAAACCTGCGCGGTGAGAAGAACCGTCCGCTCTTCGACCTCGAAGAACTCGCGGCCGAGGACGGAGACTGGATGATCCTCACCGGCTGTCGCAAAGGACCGCTGCGACGAGCCTTGGGCGACGATGACGGCGGGCTCAGCGCTCTGCGCGAACTCACCGCACTCTTCGGACCCGACCGGGTCGCCGTCGAACTCAGCCGGGACGGAACCCCGGATGACGACGAGAGGCTGCGCCACCTCGGCGATCTGGCCCAGCGGACGGGCTTGCCGATCATCGCCAGCAATGCCGTCCACTTCGCCACCCGGGCCGAGTGGAAGTCGGCTCAGGTCCGCGCCTCGGTGCGGTCGCGGAAGCCCCTGGACGAACTGGCCGGATGGCTGCCGGCGACGGCGAGCGCACGCATCCACACCGGTGAGGAGATGCTCGCACGCTTCCCTCGGCAAGCTGTGGACAATGCGGTGCGGATCGGCCAGGACTGCTCCTTCGTCCTCTCCTCGGCCCGCCCCGACCTGCCGAAGGCGCCGATGCCCGATGAGACCGAGGGAGAGACGTATCTGCGCAGCCTCATCGCCGAACGCGGCCGCACCCGCTACGGATCCCGAGCAGAGCACCCGCGGGCCTGGGAGCAGCTGGACCGGGAGATGGACATGATCGCCCAACTGGGCTTCTGCGGCTACTTCCTCATCGTCTTCGACATCACCGAATTCTGCCGCAATATGGGCATCTTCTGCCAAGGGCGGGGATCGGCGGCGAATTCCGCGGTCTGCTACGTCCTCGGCATCACCGCCGTCGACGCCGTCAAACACGGACTGCTCTTCGACCGGTTCCTGTCCCCGGACCGCAAGGGGTACCCGGACATCGACATCGACATCGAATCCGGCCGCCGCGAAGAGGTCATCCAGTACGTCTACGACCATTTCGGCCGCGACCGGGCCGCCCAGGTCGCCAATGTCATCACCTACCGTGCGAAATCGGCCATTCGGGACGCCGCCTTCAGCCTCGGCTATGCCCCCGGCCAGCAGGATGCGTTCTCGAAGTCGAGCAACCGGTGGTCGAGCCTGCCCGATGTCGAGGACTCACCGGTGCCCGCGCCGGTGCTCAAGGTCGCCGAGGATCTGCTCGGCTCACCGCGCCATCTGGGCATCCACTCCGGCGGGATGATCCTGGCCGACCGTGCCATCGGCGAAGTCGTGCCGATCGAGAAGGCGACGATGGGCCACCGCACCGTCGTCCAGTGGGACAAGGACGACTGCGCGGCCATGGACCTGGTCAAGTTCGACCTGCTCGGTCTGGGCATGCTCACCGCCCTGCACGAGATGGTCGGACTCGTCCACCGTCACACCGGAGTCCTCATCGACCGGGCGGAGATCGATGACGACGACGAAGCCGTCTACGAGATGCTCTGCCGCGCCGACGCGATCGGGGTCTTCCAAGTCGAATCCCGCGCCCAGCTGGCCACCCTGCCTCGGCTGCGTCCGAGAACGTTCTACGACCTAGCCGTCCAGGTCGCCCTCATCCGACCGGGGCCGATCCAAGGCGGCTCCGTCCACCCCTATATCCGCAGACGGCAGGGTCTGGATGAGGTCGAATACCTCCACCCGCTGCTCGAGAAGTCCTTGGCCAAGACCTGCGGGGTCCCTCTGTTCCAAGAGCAGCTCATGCAGATGGCCATCGACGTCGGTGGGTTCACCGGGGCCGATGCCGACCGGCTGCGGCAGGCCATGGGCTCCCGCCGGTCGGAGAAGCGGATGGCCGAACTCGCCGAGAAGTTCCGCACCGGAGCGCGTGCGCGCGGAGTCGACGCGGAGACCGCCGAGGCGATCTTTGCCACCATCGCCGCCTTCGCGAACTACGGGTTCCCCGAATCGCATGCCATCAGCTTCGCGAACCTCGTCTATCAGTCCGCCTGGTTCAAGTACCATCACCACGCCGCCTTCACCGCCGGACTGCTGCGCAGCCAGCCGATGGGCTTCTACTCCCCGCAGTCGCTCATCGCCGACGCCCGCCGGCACGGAGTGCCGCTCCTGCCCGTCGACATCCGCCGGTCCCAGGCGGCCACGGACCTCGAACGGGTCGCAGAGGCAGGGGATGGGGACACCGCCTCGGCGGGGGAGGACAAGGACACGACCGCCTCAGCGGGGGAGCTGGGGATCCGCTTGGGACTGGACACGGTCGCGCATGTCGGCTCCTTCGCCGAGGTGATCGTGACCGAACGCGAGAATGCACTGTTCACCTCGGTGGCGGACCTGGCCGAACGCACCGGCATCGGCAAGCAGGCCCTGGAATCGCTGGCCACGGCCGGGGCCCTGTCCGGATTCGACCTGGACCGACGGCAGGCCCTGTGGCTGGCCGGGGGAGTCGCCGGTGCCCATCCGGGGCTGCTGCCGGGAACGGCGAGCGTGGACTCGGCTCCGAGCCTGCCGGTCATGGATGCCTTCGATACGACCTTGGCCGAGCTGTTCTCCACCGGGATCACCGTCGACGGCTACCCCACGGAGATGATGCGTGAGACGCTTCGCGCCCGCGGATACTCATCGACCGCGGATGCGGCCGCCGCCGCAGACGGAACCCGGATGACGGTGGCCGCGATCGTCACCCATCGGCAGCGCCCGGCCACCGCCTCGGGGATCACCTTCATCAACCTCGAAGACGAATTCGGGATGCTCAACGTCGTAGCCACGGCCGGGCTGATGAAACGCTTCCGCACGGTCGCGACCTCCCGCAACGCCCTCGT
This sequence comes from Brevibacterium iodinum ATCC 49514, assembly GCF_900169265.1. Lineage (GTDB taxonomy): Bacteria > Actinomycetota > Actinomycetes > Actinomycetales > Brevibacteriaceae > Brevibacterium > Brevibacterium iodinum. The sequence continues at coordinate 98,224 of NZ_FXYX01000002.1, read as the reverse complement.
CGTCACCGGACTCATCCAGCGCGGGGGAGATGTGGTCAGCCTCTACGCCCACAAACTCGTCCCCCTCGAGGTGCAGCTGCCGACGAAGGCGCGGAACTTCCGGTGAACGTCGGCACTGCACACGTGTGGCAACCGCACACGTGTGACAACTGGCCACGTGCGACAAGGGCATCGCCCGTACGCGACGGGATGACAGCACGGCGCAGGCACGCCAGATGACAGCTGCACGGCACGGTGTGACGAAACATGACACACGATGACGCAAACATGACACACAGGCGGGCGCCAGCCGGCGAAGTCGATGACAGTAGACACATCGCATCGCCTCAACCAGCGACACCGCCACCGCACTCACACAGGAGAGTCACCATGACCCAGGCATTCGAAACCCGCCAGATCCATGCCGGACAGGTCCCCGATCCGACCACCGGTTCGCGCGCCCTGCCCATCCACCAGACCACCTCATTCGTGTTCAACGACGCGAATCATGCCGCAGCGCGCTTTGCGCTGACCGATGTCGGCCCCGTCTACAGCCGCCTGACGAACCCGACGAACGAGGTCGTCGAGAACCGGATCGCCGATCTCGAAGGCGGCGTCTACGCCGTCCTCACCGCCTCGGGCCAGTCCGCGGCCTTCCTCGCGATCACGAACGTCGCTGGAGCCGGCGACCACATCGTCGCGAGCTCCAGCCTCTACGGCGGAACCGTCAACCTCCTCGACGTCACCCTGCGCAAGCTCGGCATCGACACCACCTTCGTCGACGTCGACGACCACGAGGCATGGAAGAACGCGATCCAGGACAACACCAAGATCCTCTTCGGCGAGGTCGTGTCGAACCCGCGCTCAGACATCCTCGACATCGAAGCGATCGCGGGAATCGCCCATGAAGCCGGTGTGCCGCTCATCGTCGACAACACCCTGGCCAGCCCCTACCTCGTGCGTCCGATCGAACACGGCGCCGACGTCGTCCTCCATTCCGCCACGAAGTACCTCGGCGGCCACGGCAACTCCGTTGCCGGTGTCCTCGTCGACAGCGGCAACTTCGACTACGGCGCACAGCCGGAGAAGTTCCCCGGCTTCAACGAACCCGACGCTTCCTACAACGGACTCGTCTTCGCTCGCGACCTCGGCGCCGGCGGAGCTTTCGGGGTGAACGTGTCCTTCGGACTCAAGGCACGCGTGCAGGGTCTGCGCGACCTCGGACCCTCGCTCAGCCCGACGAACGCGTTCCTGCTGGCCCAGGGCATCGAGACCCTGAGCCTGCGCATCGAACGCCACGTGGAGAACGCGAACAAGGTCGCCGCCTACCTCGAAGCCCACGACCAGGTCGACCGCGTCGCCTACGCCGGACTCGAGTCGAGCCCCTGGAACGGCCTGGCCAAGAAGTACCTGCCGAACGGCGTGGGTTCGGTGCTCGCCTTCGACATCGCCGGCGGATACGACGCCGCTGTGGCCTTCGTCGACGCCCTCGAACTGCACTCGCTGGTGGCGAACATCGGCGACGTCCGCTCGCTCGTCATCCACCCGGCCTCGACCACGCACGCACAGCTGGACGAGGAAGCCCAGAAGGCCGCCGGAGTGAACCCGGCACTGGTCCGCCTGTCAGTGGGCATCGAAGGCGTCGACGACATCATCGGCGACCTCGACAAGGGCTTCGCGGCAGCAGCGGCGAAGGCGCAGACCGCGGCCTGAGATGACCACCCAGAGCACTTCCGTCGAACGGATCCTCGGCTTCGGTACGGACTCGGGACACACCTTCGGCACGGTCGAGATCGCCTATGAGACCTTCGGCACTCTCAACGCCGACCGGTCCAATGCGATCCTCATCGAGCATGCTCTGACCGGCGATTCCCGCGTCACCGAATGGTGGGCGGGTGTCGTCGGCCCCGGGGAAGCCATTGACACCGACAAGTACTTCGTGGTGTGTGCGAACTCCCTCGGAGGCTGCTCGGGAACGACCGGGCCGCAGTCGTCCTATGATGACGGCCTGGCCTACGGCTCCCGATTCCCTCGGGTCTCGATCCGCGACATGGCACGTCTGGAGCACAATCTCGCCCAGATCCTCGGCATCGACTCCTGGGTCGCCGTCATCGGCGGATCCATGGGAGGTGCGCGAGCGCTCGAGTTCGCTCTGTTGGATTCCAGGAAGGTCCGCAAGTGCGCGGTCATCGCCGCACCGGCCTTCTGCGAAGCCGACCAGATCGCCTGGGCGATGATGCAGGAACGTGCGATCGAACTCGACGCCGACTACTATTCCGGTGACTATTCGGCCGTCGGCAGCTTCCCCGGTCATGGTCTCGGCCTGGCTCGGCAGATCGCGCACCTGACGTATCGCAACGATGCCGACCTGAACGAACGCTTCTCCCGTCGGCTGCGTTCGGAGGACTACTACGAGGTGACCTCGTACCTGGACCATCAGGCCAAGAAGCTCACAGCCCGGTTCGATCCGCACAGCTATATCGTGCTCACACGTGCCCTGCGCGACCATGATGTGCGCCGAGGTCGCTCCTCTGACCTCACGGTCGCACTGGCCGACGCCTGTACCGACAACCTCGTGGTCTCCGTGTCCTCGGATCGGCTGTTCCCGCCGGAACAGGTGGGCGTCCTCGCCGAGGCGCTGCCAGGGAGAGTGCGACACCACATCATCGACTCTCCGGTCGGTCACGACGGGTTCCTCACCGAGACAGAGAAGATCTCCGCGGTGCTCGCCGACTTCCTCGCCGACTGAGACCGACGGGGCTGGCTGGCGACGAGCGCATGCGCCAGACAGCGACCCGAATCTCCCCAAGCACCAGAAGACCCCCGCAGACCGTTCGCTGCGGGGGTCTTCTGGTGTGCCCGGATCACGGGCCCGCGGTCACCGTGCGGCGGCCTTCGCCTTCTTCTCCGCGGCCTTGCGCAGCTGCTTCTCGTCGACCGGGAAGTCCTGACGAGCCCGCGCCCGACGGTAGTAGTCGGCGGCCTCTGCCTGACGCTCGGCTTCAACACCTGAGGCGATCGTGGCCCGACGGTGGACATCCGAATAGCCGAATGCTTCGACGAGGTCGAGGGCATTGGCCGCGAGCTTCTTGCACAGACGGTCCAGCGTCTCATTGATCTGGCGTGCACGCGACATCGGCAGGCGACCGTACATGAGGTGCCAGGCCATGTGCTTCTCGATCAGTCCGAGACCGTAGGTGTCACGCAGACGACGGAAGGCCTTGGCCTGATCGGCGTCGGTCTGCTCCTTCATCTTCTCGTCCAGTGCCTTCCACTTCTCGAGCTCGACATAGGCTCGTGCCATCTCGATGAGCTCATGCTGGTGGACGTTGAACAGATCGGCTGCCTGCGCGGCCGGCATCTTCGTTGCAGGCCGCAGCGCCTGGGCGACTCCGGCGACCATGACCTCCAGGCGCGTTTCGAGCAAGGTCAGCTGCAGGCGTCCCGACCTGATCCGCTTGTCGCCGAGGTTCGGGGTCAGCGCATCCGAGATCGCCCGTCCGGCATTGGCCAGACCGGTGCGGTAGAGCGTATGTTCGGCGGCCTGGGTGCCGATGAAGCGAGCGGCTCCGCCGACGTCGAGGTTCGCGAATTCCTTGGCGTAGTCGCCGAGGAGGCGCTTGGCCACGAGCTGCAGCAGCACCGTGTTGTCGCCTTCGAAGGTGACGTAGACGTCGAGGTCGGCGCGCAGCCCCACGAGGCGGTTCTCCGCCATGAATCCGGCACCGCCGCAAGCCTCACGGCATTCCTGGATGACGTCGAGCGCCATCCAGGTCGAGTCGGCCTTGAACGCAGCCGCCCGGGTCTCGAGCAGAGCCCGGTTCTCCTCGGAGTCATCGGCTCCGGCGAAGACCTCTTCGAAGGAGGACAGCAGCTTCTCGTGCGCGAACGCCGAGGCGTAGACGGCGGCGAGGGCAGGCATGAGGCGACGCTGATGCTGGCCGTAGTCGAGCAGAGTCGTCTCGGCGAAGTCATCGCCGGCCGTAAACTGCTTGCGTTCGAGTCCGTAGCGCACGGCGATGTCGAGGGCGATCTTCGATGCGACCACGGAGGCGCCGTCGAGCGAGACCCTGCCCTGGACCAGGGTGCCGAGCATCGTGAAGAAGCGGCGTCCCGGCGACTCGATGGGGGAGGAGTACGTGCCGTCGGCGGTGACGTCTCCATAGCGATTGAGGAGGTTCGTGCGCGGGATCCGCACGGAGTCGAAGGCGAGGCGACCATTGTCGACTCCCTTGAGCCCGCCCTTGTAGCCGTCGTCTTCGATCGAGACTCCCGGCATCGGCTCACCGGCCTCGTCGCGGACGGGCACGAAGAAGGCATGCACCCCGTGCTTGATGCCCTTGGTGATGAGCTGAGCGAAGACGACGGCGGCCCGGGCGTCGCGGGCGGCGTTGCCGATGTACTCCTTCGTTGCGGCCCGGAAGGGGGTCTCGACGACGAACTCTTCGGTCGCCTCATCGTAGGTGGCGGTGGTCGCCACGTTCGCCACATCGGATCCGTGCCCGATCTCCGTCATCGCGAACGAACCCAGCAGACGGCCGGACTGCGCGTCGAGCAGCCACTTCTGATGCTGTTCCTTATCCCCGAGATGGAGGATCGCTCCGCCGAAGAGTCCGAACTGGACGCCGGCCTTGATCTGCAGGCTCGGGTTGGCCGTGACGGTCTCTTCGAACCCGGCGACGTTCGTGGCGTGTTCGTTCTTTCCGCCCATCTCCGGTGACAGCCCGGTCATCGGCAGTCCGGTCTCGGCCATCATCATGACCCCGTCGAGGGTCTTCGCCCGTGCGGTGTCGAGATCATCGGCCGGATCGTCATGGGTCGACGACGCTTCGGCCAGGGTCCTTCCGAGTCGGCGAGCTTCTGCCCAATGTCCGTCGAGGACGTCGTTGATGGCTTTCGGGTCAAGAGACAGCTTCATTGTTCTACTCCTCGTTGTTCGGGCAGGGTTGCCCAGAGCCAATGGGTGATGGTGGTGGCGAATTCCTCGGGCCGGTCCGGTCGGGACAGCCACGTCTCGGTGGCGGCGCTGACGAAACCGATCGCTCCGGCCGACCACAGCCGAGCCTGCTCCCCGCTCAGACCGAGGCGTTCGGCCAGCTGCCCGGCAACGGAATTGAAGAAACCGCCGGTCTCCTCGGGCGCGAACCGGTTGACTGCGGTGTCGCAGAAGCGATACACGTTCGGGGAATTCCCGGCGAGCGTGACGAATGCGCGGATCATCGCGGCCAGGGACTCCTGCGCCGCGGCTGAGCCCTCGCCCTTCGCCGAGGCGGCCGCGGCCTCATCGAGAGACCGGACGATGACGCCCATCGCCCATTCGCCCATGGCCGCCTGCAGACCTGCCCGGTCGGTGAAGTATCGGTAGAGCACCGACTTCGACGTCCCGGTCGCGTCCGAGATCTGCTCCATCGATATATCGTCGCCGTACTCGTCGACGATGAGCCGCACGGAACGCAGAAGTTCGCGACGACGCTCATCGCGATGCTTCTGCCATCTCGTCGAGCGGCCGTCTGTGATCGATTTCATGTAACCGACAGTATCAGGTACTGTCGGTATCGGCTAAATCAACCACTCGGAGGTGCACATGTCCGCTCCCAACAACCCCGCCGTCATCCTCGGCGGCAACCGAATTCCCTTCGCCCGCTCGAACAAGCAGTACTCGAAGGCCACGAACCTCGATATGCTCACCTCGGCCATCGACGGGCTCGTCGCCCGCTTCGGCCTGGCCGGAGAGAACATCGGTGAAGTCGCCGGAGGTGCAGTCCTCAAGCATTCGAAGGACTTCAACCTCACCCGCGAGGCCGTGCTCGGCTCCGCGCTGGCTCCGACGACCCCCGCCTTCGATCTCGGTCAGGCCTGCGCCACCGGACTCGAAGCCGTGGTCAGCCTCAACAACAAGATCAATGCCGGACAGATCGAGTCCGGAATCGCCTCGGGCGTGGATTCGACCTCAGACGCTCCGATCGTCGTCAACGATTCGATGCGCGAGATCCTCCTCGAACTCACCCGCGCGAAGACGATGATGCAGAAGGCGAAGATCGCCTCGCAGATCCGTCCGGCCTACCTCGCGCCTCAGGCTCCGAGCACGGGCGAACCCCGCACGGGCCTGAGCATGGGCGAGCATCAGGCGATCACCACCGCGGCCTGGGGCATCACCCGGCAGGCTCAGGACGAGCTCGCGGTGGCCTCCCACAAGAACCTCGCCTCGGCCTGGGAATCCGGATTCTTCGACGACCTCACCACCCCGTACCTCGGGGTCAGCCGCGATACGAACATGCGTGCCGACTCGACCGTGGAATCCCTGGCGAAGCTCAGCCCGGTCTTCGGCAGGAAGCTCGCCGCCGAGGCGACCATGACCGCCGGCAATTCGACTCCGCTGACCGATGGTGCCTCCTCGGTGCTGCTGGGCAGCGAGGACTGGGCCGCCGAACACGGATTCACCCCGCTGGCGCGCCTCGTCGATGCCGAAGCCGCTGCCGTGGACTTCGTCGACGGTGCCGAAGGGCTGCTCATGGCCCCGGCCTATGCGGTCCCGCGTCTGCTGGCCCGCAACGGGCTGACCTTCGACGACTTCGATGTCTTCGAGATCCACGAAGCCTTCGCCTCCACTGTGCTCTCGCACATGGCCGCCTGGGAATCCGAAGAGTTCTGCAAGGACAAGGCCGGACTGGATGCGGCACTGGGCAGCATCGACCGCGACAAGCTCAACCCGCTGGGCTCGAGCCTGGCCGCAGGTCACCCGTTCGCGGCTACCGGCGGGCGCATCATCGCCACCACCGCCAAGTACCTGAAAACCACCGGTAAGAAGAGGTCCCTCGTCTCGATCTGCGCTGCAGGCGGCCAGGGACTCACTGCGATTGTGGAGGCAGCATGAAAGACACCTATCTCTCCCTCGTCAACGGACCGCTGAAGCAGGTTGCGAAGACCCTCGGCCTGCCGCAGCCGGTCGAACTCAACCGCTTCGGCAGAACACCGGCCTCGTATGAGAACAAGCCGGTCCTCGTCCTCGGCACCGGTTCCGGTGCCCAGAGCATCGCGGACCTGCTGCTGGAGAACGGCCTTGAGGTCCGCCGCAACGCCCAGACCGGTGAGAAGGTGCGCGCCGTCATCGCCGTCCTCGACGATGCCCAGTCCCCGGCCGACCTGTCGCCGGTCGTCCTCGAAGTCGGTGCCGCTCTGCGCTCATTGGCTGCCTGCGGTCGAGTGATCACAATCTCGACGGCACCGGATGCGCACAACCAGACACCGGAGCAGGCCGCCACCGCCCAGGGCATCACCGGCTTCACCCGGTCGGTCGCCCACGAGATGCGCGCCGGCGCCACCGCCAACGGGATCCTCCTCGACGGCGTCGACCTCACCGCTCCCTCGGTCGCTTCAGCACTGTGGTTCCTGCTCTCGGGCAAGTCCGCCTACGTCTCCGGTCAGTTCCTCACCGTGTCTTCGGATGCTGGTCAGCGACTCAGCCTCAAAGAGTTCATGTCGACCGGTGAGGTCGGCCCCTTGGCCGGTCGCACCGCCGTGGTCACCGGTGCCGCACGCGGAATCGGAGCCGCGATCGCCGAAAACCTCGCTCGCGACGGCGCCTACGTCATCGGTGTGGATATGCCGCAGGCCGGTCAGGCGCTGGCGCAGGTGATGAACCGGATCGGCGGCAAGACGCTGCACCTCGATATCACCGCAGCCGATGCGGCCGAGAAGATCGCCGACGCCCTCGGCGGACCGGTGGACATCCTCGTCCACAATGCCGGAATCACTCGGGACAAGCTGCTCGCGAACATGGATGCCGCGAAATGGGACTCGGTCATCGCCGTCAATATCGCCGCTCAGGCCGTGGTGAACGCCCATCTCGCGGACAAGGGACTCTTCGCTGACGGCGCTCAGGTCGTCTCGCTGGCTTCGACGTCGGGTATCGCCGGCAACCGCGGGCAGACGAACTACGCGACCTCGAAGGCCGGCGTCATCGGGCTCACGGCCGCCTCGGCGGAGGACTTCGCCGCCCGCGGGGGAGCGATCAATGCGGTGGCACCCGGCTTCATCGAAACGGATATGACCGCGAAGATGCCGACCCTCACACGCCAGGTCGCGCGCCGGCTCTCGAGCCTGCAGCAGGGCGGGCAGCCGGTCGATGTGGCCGAAGCCATCGGCTTCCTCGCATCCAGCGGTGCCCGCGGCATCAACGGACAGACGCTGCGCGTATGCGGTCAGAACATGGTGGGTGCATGATGGCGGATTCGATGCTTCCCATCTATGCCCGTGCACTGTTCAAGACCCTGCCGGTGGGCCCGCGCACCGGTCCGGAGCTGCCGGATCATGCGATCGATCGCAGCATTCCGCTCGAACCGGTCGCCTATGCGGGATTCGCCCACGTCGTCGGCCACGGTCTGGACGATATCGTCCACCCCGGCTACCTGCACATCCTCGGTTTCCCGCTGAGCATGCAGCTGCTGGCCGACCCCGAAGTGCCGCTGCCGATGATGGGGATGGTCCACATCCACAACCGCGTCGATATGCATTCGCGGGCCCGCCTCGGCGAGGTTGTGGACTTCCACCTCGAGCTTGCCGGTCCCTTCGAGCACACGAAGGGCACAACGATCGAGGTTCGCCTCGAGGCGAAGGTCGATGGGCGTCCCGTAATGGACGAGGTGTCGACGTACCTGGCCAAGGGGCGGAAGCTCTCCGGAGCCAAGCCGAAGGCACAGGTGCCGCACCTCGAGTTCACGGCGCCCCAGCCCAGTGCCCTGTGGCGTCTGGATCCGATCATCGGTCAGCGCTATGCGAAGGTCTCCGGTGACTACAACCCGATCCACCTCAACGGTCTCGCCGCGAAGGGATTCGGATTTCCGCGGCAGATCGCCCATGGGATGTACAGCGCCTCCCGGGCGTTCTCGGCGATGGATCCGCGGCTCGAGTCCTACCGCTGGGATGTGTCCTTCGCGAAGCCGATCCTGCTGCCCGGCACGGTCGGCTATGCGCTGACCGAAGGGCGTCGTCACGAGGCTGCGCAGTCGGCCGTCTTCGACCTGAAGAACGGCAAACCGCACGTCCTCTCGCGGGTGGCACACCTCGAATGATGGCGTGATAAGTGCAGTGCGTCACAAAAGCCGATTTCGATTTTGCGACACCGTTTCGCGCATGTAGAGTTATCTCTGTTGCCAGCGCGAGTGGCGGAATTGGTAGACGCGCTAGCTTGAGGTGCTAGTGCCCAACTTATCGGGCGTGGGGGTTCAAGTCCCCCTTCGCGCACAACGAGGAGATGGCCTCCGGATTTCGATCCGGAGGCCATCTTCGTATTCGGCAGTCGGAGACAGGCTCGCGGGTGGGATACGGTGGTGACTGTCAGGCCGATCACAGCACCGCCGCGTGATCGAACCACCATGGAGGAGAGTCCCGTGTTTGATTTCAGCGCCGCAGAGGACGAAGTCACCGAACTGTGCCGTCAGCTCATCCGCATCGACACTCAGAATTGGGGCGCGAACAAAGCCAACCCGGAGCTGCCGGCCGCCGAACTCATCGCGTCCTGGCTTGCCGAGGTGGACCTGAAGTCCGAAATCGTCGAATCCTCACCGGGTCGGGCCAATCTCGTCGCCCGTGTGAAGGGCTCCGATCCGGAGGCTCCGGCTCTCGTCGTCCACGGCCACACCGACGTCGTTCCGGCGGCCGCGGAGGACTGGAGCGTCGACCCCTTCGAAGGAGTTGTCAAAGACGGCCTGCTGTGGGGCCGCGGAGCGGTGGACATGAAGAACATGGACGCGATGATCGTCGCGTCCGTCCGCGCCATGCTCCGCCAGGGACTCACCCCGCGTCGGGACTTCGTGATCGCGTTCTTCGCCGACGAGGAGGCCGGAGGAAACTACGGGGCGCGCCATATGGTGCGCAACCGTCCCGAGCTGTTCTCCGGGGCCACCGAGGCGATTTCGGAGGTGGGCGGCTACTCCGTCGACGTCCGCGGCCAGCGTGTCTATCTCATCCAGACCGCCGAGAAGGGATTAGCCTGGCTCAACCTCGTCGCCCACGGCACCGCCGGACACGGATCTCAGCGCAACGACGACAATCCCGTCACGCGGCTCGCAGCCGCGATCACCAGGATCGGCAACCACCCGTGGCCGCAGGAGATCCCCCTGGCCACACGGAAACTGCTCGAAGGCGTCTCGGAGCTCACGGGAATCGAGTTCACCGCAGAGACGATTCCGCAGCTGCTTGCCGAACTGGGTTCGGTCGAGAAGTTCGTGGCACCGACCCTGCAGAACACCTCCAACCCGTCGTTCCTCGAAGCCGGATACAAACACAACGTCATTCCCGGCACCGCGACCGCCTGCGTCGACTGCCGCACTCTGCCGGGACAGCACGAGGACGTCATGCTCAAGATCAAGGAACTCGCGGGGGAGGGAATCGACATCACCGCCGAGGATGAAGGCGAGGCGCTCGAGTCACCGTTCGACACGCCGTTGGTCGCGCAGATGCAGAAGAGCCTGCTCGCCGACGACCCGAGCGCGAACGTCCTGCCCTACACGCTGTCGGGAGGCACGGACAACAAGTCGATGGCCGAGCTCGGCATCACCGGCTACGGCTTCGCCCCGCTCCAGCTGACCGGCGACCTCGACTTCCCCGCAATGTTCCACGGCGTCGACGAGAGGGTGCCGATTTCGGCGCTCAAGTTCGGGACGCGGGTCCTCGGCGACTTCCTGATGAAGGCCTGACCGCTGACGAGGGCCCGGCCGGCACCGGCAGAATCGTCACGACGATGCCGATGAGCACTCCGATGGCGCTGAGCACCGTGGTCAGCGTGACATCGGAGCCGGGAATCGGCAGCAGCACATCGAGGGCCAATGCCCCGACGAGGTTGCCGAAGAGCGCGAACAGGCTGAGCAGAAGCACGCCCAGCCTGGCCACGGTGACCGTCGTCAGGGCGATGAAGACCACCCCGAAGGCCCCACCGAGCAGGGTCCACCACTGATCCGGCGCGGTCGGGAATCCGCGCCAGGGATGTCCGGCCACGAGCAGGACGAATGTGCCGATGACGAGTGCCGCGAACCCGACCGTGAAGTTCACCGTCGTCGCGACCACCGCCGAATCGGTGGCAGCCCGGATATGGCCGTTGAACGCCTGCTGGACACTCGTCAGTGCTCCGGAGACGAGCGGGAGCAGGGGAGTCCACAGCGGAATCCCCGACTGCAGACGGTCACCGGCGGCGAAGGCCAGGGAAGCGAGGACGATGACCACGCCGAGGATGCGCAGGATGCCCAGACGCTGACGGCCGCCAGGCGGCAGCTCGGTGGCATCGACGCTGAGCCCGCCGGTGACCTGGCCGGAGACGAACGCCATCGTGAACATGGCAACGCCGATCCACGGAATGGTCGTGGCCTGTGCGATGACGACGAGACAGCCGCTCAAGCCGCCGAGGAGCATCCACCAGGGGAGCGCACGGTCCCGCAGCAGCGCGATGAGACGTCGGCCGGCAGCACGGGATTCGGCCGAGAGAGCCAAGGCGATGCCGACGCAGAGGAGACCGACGAAGAACGAGACGAGCGCGGCGAAGACGGCGTGGCCGAGCATCTGCCCGAGCAGACCGTTCGCTCGTCCCTGGAGGGACATGGCCGCTCCCGCAGTGATCGTGACGAGGCCGGCAGTGAGAACAGGAACCAGGGAAGGCGACCTCACACCATCAGCTGCTCATCGTCAATGGCATGATCTTCCGGCGCAGCCACACGGTGCGGACTCCGCCGACGGAGATGCGGGTGCGGGCGAGCTCCCATTGGCCGTATTCCGCCTGGTCGTTGAGTTCCTGCAGACTGGCCGACCGCGGCACATCACGAGAGAACGAGACCTTCCGGAACTCGTATGTCATACGTGGACGCTGACGTTTCATAGCCTCACCCTAGACGATCTGGGCTAATCTTGAGGGTATGCCCGTCATCGTTCTGCTGCGGCACGGCCTCTCCAGCGCCAACGTCTCCGGAATCCTGGCCGGACGTGCCCCAGGCGTGTCCCTCACCGATGAGGGAATCCGGGCGCTGCGGGCCAATCTCGAACTTCTGCCGCAGCGGCACTTCACCCACCTTGTGCATTCGCCCCTGCAGCGCTGCGAACAGACCGCATCGATCGCGGCCGAAACAGCTGACTTCGATCGCATCGACGTCGACGAGGCCGTCATCGAGCTCGACTACGGCGAATGGACGGGCCGGCCACTCAAGGAACTGGGCGAGGAGCCTCTGTGGGCGACCGTAGTGAAGTCGGCATCGCAGGCCAGGTTCCCCGGAGGGGAATCCATCACCGAGGCGGCCGAGCGTTCCACAGCTCGCGTCCGCGATCTCGTGGCCCAGCTGCGTGAGGACGAACGTGCCGATGCCGAATCCCGGGCCGATGCAGAACCCACGGACGGTACCGAGAAATCGGCGCCGCCTCGGTGGGCGATGATCGTCTCCCATGGAGACATCATCAAGGCGATCATCGCCGACGCCCTGGGGATGCCGCTGGATGATTTCCAACGGCTGAGCGTCGCTCCCGGGTCGTTCACGGTCATCGACTTCTCCGGTGACAGGCCGGTGCTCGCGGCGATGTCGGTGACCGCTGCCGGACTCGCCCAATCGGCCGCCGTCGGCGGCGGCGGAATGCGCTGATCCCGGCACTCAGGAGCGAATGCCGGGATCAGATGATGCTGGAGTGTCGGACGACAGCCCGACATGAAATGCGCGGGCTCAGACTGCTGCGAGGACTCCGGTGCCGAGCAGGATGTAGAGGACGATGCCCAGGGCCACGCGGTACCAGACGAAGATGGCGAAGGACTTCGTCTCCACGTACTTGAGGAACCAGTGGATGACGACGAGACCGAGAGCGAACGAAATCACTGTGGCGAGGATCGTCGGTCCCCAGTCGAGAACCATGGCTTCACTGCGACCGAGAGTCTGCGCCACACCGTAGAGACCGGAACCGACGACGGCGGGAATGGCGAGCAGGAACGAGTAGCGAGCCGCCGCTGGGCGATCGAAGCCCATGAAACGGCCGGCCATGATCGTGCCGCCCGAGCGTGACACGCCGGGAATGACGGCGAGCGCCTGGGCGAAGCCGAACAGAATGCCCTGACCCCAGTTCATGTCCTCGAGGGTGCGTTCGCGTTTCCCGGCCCAGTCGGCGATGCCGATGATGAGACCGAAGACGATGAGCATCGTCGCGGTGATCCACAGGCTGCGCAGAGCACCCTCGATGTAGTCCTGGAAGAGCAGGCCGATGATGACGATGGGGATCGAGCCGACGATGATGAGCCAGCCGAGGCGCACCTCGGGGTCCTTGCGATCATGCTTGCCGACGAGTGCCTTGCACCATTTAGAGATGATTGTGACGATATCGCGCCAGAAGTAGACGACGACGGCCGCCTCGGTGCCGATCTGGATGATGGCGGTGAAGAACGCGCCCGGATCCGAACCGGGCAGCATGAGTTCGCCGACGATGCGCACATGCGCCGAGGAGGAGATCGGGAGGAACTCGGTGAGTGCCTGCACGATTCCGAGCACGGCAGCGACCAGCCAGTCGTACATACGACTCCTTGAGAATATGAGGTGGGAACGAAACCACGGTAGTCGCAGCATCGGGTAACCTCAAGAAGCATGAAGCACCAACGCCTCGGCACTACCGGTCTGGACGTCAGCGATGTGGGTCTCGGGACCTTCGAGTGGGGGCACCGGGTCGATGACCAGGTCGCCCAGCGCCTTGTCGATGGGTACAAAGACGCAGGTGGCAACCTCATCGAGCTGCCCAGCTCGGCTACGATCTCCGCCGAGGTGCTCGGACGGCTGAGACTTCCCGAAGAGATTCTGCTGCTGGCCCGGGTGGGCGTGTCTATCAGTGAACCCGGCCACATCGAGGCCGGACTCGGGCGCTCCAGAATCCTCAGCCAAGTCGATTCCCTGCTGCGCACAGTCGGTCGCGACCACCTCGACGTGCTCGTCCTCGACGTCTTCGATGCCGAGGTCGACCGTGCCGAGACCGCATCGGCGGTCGAGACCCTGCTCACTCTCGGGAAGATCCGCTACGTGGGCGTGTCCCACCACACCGGTTGGCAGCTGGCGGAGATGCGCGGGGCCGGGATTCCGGTCGCGTGTGCTGTCGCAGAATACTCGCTGCTCAACCGCGAGGCCGAGGCAGAGCTCGTTCCGGCCGCCGACTATGCGGGAGTCTCATTCATTGCCGGAGCAGGACTGGGTCGCGGAGTGCTCACTGACAAGTACCGGAACGCGACTCCCCAGGATTCGCGGTTGGCGGGCGAGCTGAGCGAATACGCCGGTGCCTACCTCGACGAGCGGTCGAATCGGGTGCTTGCCGGCGTCCGTCGTGCTGCGACCGCTCTGGGCGTGTCGACATTGGACATCGCCCTGGCCTTCAACCGGCAGCACGGCATCGCGAGCACTCTGGTCTCGCCGCGCACTTCGGCACAGTTGGCCGAGGTCACCGCCAGCGAGGTCGAACTGGCGGATGAGATCGCCGAGGTGCTCGACCAGATCTCCTGGGGTCCGTCGGACTAGAGCGGCAGGTCCGACCCTCTGTCAGGCCCTCAGTCGTCCTCGTCGTCATCGTCGAGGAGGAACTCGTCATCGTCCTTGGCATCCTCGACATCATCGAAGAGCTCGAATGGGGTGACTTCGTCGAACGCGGTGTAGATCGCGTCTTCGTAGATTTCGAAGGCATCGGCCAAAGCCATATAAGCGGCTTCGACTCGGGGGTCTTGGTCACCGTTGCGGTGCGCGGATGCAGCGTAGTGCTCTCTCACTGCTTCGAGGAATGCGTCCAGGGCCTCACGAGGATCAGTGCTCATGACTCAAATGTATCCCAGGCCGGACCGACATGTAAGTCTTTGAACTAGGCTGAAGACATGGCAGCTCTGTACGACCACCCCACACCCGATCGTTTCGTCGTCGGCACAATCGGACTCCCCGGTGAGAGGACGTTCCTCCTCCAGGCGAAGTCCGGCAACGCGCTGACGACCGTGGTCGTCGAGAAGGAGCAGGTCGAAATCCTCTCCGACCGGATCACCGAACTGCTCGACATGGTGATGATCAAGGATCCGGCCGCGCGGGTGCCGCAGACGGCTCTCGACGATCTCATCGACAACGCCGGTCTCAACGTCCCCATCGAACCGGAGTTCCGCGTCGGCACGATGAGCCTGGGGTGGGACACCGTCAAGCACGAACTCGTCATCGAATGCTTCGAACTCACCGAGGCGGACGCCCAGGCCGGTACTTCTGCCGACCCCGATGACGACGAGGTCGAACGCGAAGTCCTGCGCATCGTCCTCGACGCAGCCGCCGCCCGAGAATTCGCCCGCCGCGGAGAACAGGTCGTCAGCGCCGGACGCGGAGACTGCCCGTTCTGCTCCCTCCCGCTCGAACCCGACGGCCATCTGTGCCCCCGTGCCAACGGGATCCCGCGCGCCTGATCAATGATGGACCACGGGATTCTCCTCGACGCGCTGGCTGCGGGGGAGTGGACGGAGATGGGATCGATCCCTCGTGCCAGCAACGACACCCGACTGCTCGTGCTCGAACACGAAGGCCGGGCGATCAAGGCCGTCTACAAGCCCATCTCGGGCGAACGGCCCCTGCACGATTTCCCTGCACAGACACTGGCTCTGCGCGAGGTGGCGGCGTATCGACTCTCCGCCGCACTCGACCTGGGGGTCGTTCCGCCGACGGTGCTGCGCGATGATCTGACCGCCGGCCGCGGATCCCTGCAGGCCTATGTCGAAGCCTCCGACGATGACGAAGCGGTGACGCTGTCGACGGTCAACGCGATCCCTGTCGATCACACTCCGATCTTCGCTCTGCGCACCGAGGACGGACGTGACCTCGTGCTCTCGCACTCCCTCGACGAGAGCCTGCGTTCCATTGCCTTCTTCGACCTGCTCGCCAACAACGCCGACCGCAAAGCAGGTCATGTCATCACCGGCAGCTGTCTGCCGACCACTGCCGCGGCCGACATCGGCGTCTTCGGCATCGACAACGGACTGACCTTCCACAATGAGGAGAAGCTGCGCACCGTTCTGTGGGGTTTCTCTCGCACCTCGTTCTGCGCCGAAGAGATCGATGCGCTTCAGGAAGTCGCCGCCATGGACGAGAGGCTGCGGACGCAGCTGAGCGACTGCCTGTCGGCCGACGAGATCGAGGCTCTGAAGGACCGGGGCGACCGGCTTCTCGCCGCCGAATTCTTCCCCGACGCACCGGACGATCGCACCGTCATTCCCTGGCCGCCGATATGAAACCGGCATCACTTCGCCTCGGAAGTGCCGAACGCCTGCCTCTCGGTTAGGCTGGGTGCCGTGAAGTCATGGCCCGAACCTCAACTGCCCCGTCTGACCAGCACCGGCAAGGTGCCTACGGTTTTTGATACGAGCACACGCAGCCCGCGCAGGCTGCGCGGATCCAAGCAGACCGCTCGACTCTATGTCTGCGGCATCACCCCCTACGATGCCACGCACCTCGGGCACGCCTCCACCTATGTGGCCTTCGACCTGCTCAACCGGATCTGGCGCGATGCGGGACTCGAAGTCGAGTACGCACAGAACACCACTGACGTCGACGATCCGCTGCTGGAGAGGGCCGATGCCACAGGAGTCGACTGGCGCGAACTCGCCTCGTCGCAGATCGATCTCTTCCGAGAGGATATGGAAGCCCTGCGGGTGATCCCGCCGGC
The DNA here is from genome assembly GCF_900169265.1 of Brevibacterium iodinum ATCC 49514. Lineage (GTDB taxonomy): Bacteria > Actinomycetota > Actinomycetes > Actinomycetales > Brevibacteriaceae > Brevibacterium > Brevibacterium iodinum. The sequence continues at coordinate 81,565 of NZ_FXYX01000002.1, read as the reverse complement.
GAGTTTCATCGGCGTCGTCGAATCCGTCGACGAGATCGCCGCCGGCGTCCGCGATCTCGTGGACAAGGGGGCCGCCTACACTCTCGACAGCGGTGACGTCTACTACCGTGTGTCGACGCAGATCACCCCGCCGTTCGGCACAGTCAGCCATGACGACGCCGAGACCATGGCAGCGCTCTCGGCCGAACGCGGCGGTGACCCCGAGACTCCGGGCAAGGAGAACCCCATCGATCCGCTGCTGTGGCGGGCCGAACGCGAAGGCGAACCGTCCTGGGACGGAGGCACACTGGGCCGGGGACGACCGGGCTGGCATGTCGAATGCACTGTCATCGCCGATCGGTATCTCGGCTTCCCCGTCGACGTGCAGGGAGGCGGCAGCGACCTCATCTTCCCGCACCATGAGATGAGCGCCGCCCATGCTGCTGCCTGGCGGGACACACCGATGGCGAAGACCTATATGCACACCGGAATGGTGGGCCTCGACGGCGAGAAGATGAGCAAGTCCAAGGGCAACCTCGTCCTCGTCTCGAAGCTGCGCGAGCGCGGAGTCGATCCCATGGCCATCCGCACCGTGATCCTGTCCAACCACTACCGCAGCGACTGGAGCTTCACCGAGGAGCAGCTGTCCATAGCCGAAGCACGCCTGCAGGCATGGAAGCATGCGGCCAAATGCGAATCAGAATGTCGCCAGGGTCTGCGTGAGCACATCATCGGGCTGCTGCGCGAAGCACTCACCGATGACCTCGACAGCCCGCGGGCTCTGGGGATCCTCGACGAATGGGCCGAACACTATGCGGACTCCGAACCTTCGGAGACAGCAGCCATCACCGGCGACCGAGTCGCCGACGCCGTCGACGCCCTCCTCGGCATCCGCCTGCTCGACTGACATCGCTCGTCCGATGTCGACCGGCGTTCACCGCCTGACCACCGGGAGTCGGTGATTCACTTATCGCGGCCGCGTTTGCGCAGATAGCGTTCGAACTCGGCCGCGATAGCATCTCCGCTGGCTTCGGGAAGCTCCGTCGAATCGTTCTGCTTCTCCAGTGCTTGGACGAGTTCTGCCAGCCGCGGGTTGAAGGAGACGAGTTCATCGGCGCCAAGCTCCCATGCCCGGCTCTCCTCTTCGAGCACGTGGATATCGATTTCGATGCCGGCATAGCGTTCTACCGCCTTCGCCAACGCGAGTTCGGCTTTCGGCGACGGCGACTCGGCCAGATAGTCCGGCACTCCCACCCACAGGTTGATGGCGCGGACCCCGCGCCACCGGCAGGCGACGCCGAGGAGACCGAGAATGCCGATTGGACCCTCATAGCCGTTGGCGTCGATGCCGAGCTCGGACGCAAGCTCTGCGTCCTCCGTATTGGCCACCACCGGCAGCGGACGTGTGTGCGGTACCTCGGCATGGAGACCGCCGAGGAGAATGACGGTATCGTCGTCACCGACGTGAGTGAGGACGATGGACAGGAACTCCCGCCATTTCAATCCCGGTTCGTGACCGTGGATGACCGTGATCGGCTGCTCGCCGAGGAGACCTCGATGGACCGCGACACCCGGCCAGGCGATCGACGCCGTCCCGTCCTCGTCGCGGATGATCTCGGGTTCGGAGAAGCGGAATTCGTAGAACCCATCGGTGTCGAGGATCTCGGAGTCGTCCAGGTGCCAGACCTCGATGAGATCTTTGACCAGTGAGCTCGCCGCTTCGGAAGCATCGGCATCCTGACCTTCGAAGGCGATGAAGACGAGTGCCCCGGACCCGGATGGAAGAATACTCATGGTTCCAGACTACGCTGGGCGTATGACGAACCATGCATCAGCCGACCCTGCCGCCGTCCTGTGGGACATGGACGGAACCCTCGTCGACACCGAGCCGTATTGGATCCGCGCCGAGACCGAGCTCATGAACGCCCATGGGCTGTCCTGGTCGGAAGAGCAGGGGCTCGAATTCGTCGGCAACGAGCTCATCGTCTCCGCTCGAATGATGCGTGAGGCCGGCCTCGACGTTCCCGCCGAGGAGATCGTCGAGACCCTGATGGACAACGTCATCGGACAGATCCGAGAATCCGTGCCCTTCCGCCCCGGTGCGCTGGAGCTGCTGGCCGAACTCAAGACCGAAGGCATCCCGAACGTCATGGTCACGATGTCGTACCGGCCGCTGGCCGAGGCGGTCATCGCCAATTGTCCGCCCGACAGCTTCGCCGGTCTGGTCGCCGGCGATGAGGTGACCGCCGGCAAACCGGATCCGGAGCCCTATCTGCGGGGTGCTGCGCTGCTCGACCTCGACCCGGCCGACTGTGTGGCACTGGAGGACTCGAAGCCGGGTCTGGCCAGCGCCGAGGCGGCCGGCACCATTGCGATCGGAATCCCGCATCTCATCGACCTCGAACCTCGTCCGGGGCGGATCCTGTGGAACAGTCTCGAAGGCCGCAGCGTCGCCGATCTGCGACGCCTCCGTGCGCAGCAGAGCGCCTGAGCTCTACGCCCCCACGATCTTCGTGATCTCCGGAGTCGGGGGAGCGGCGTTGCCCCAGGCCGGGCACAGCGGCTTGAACGTGCACCAATTGCACAGCGGTGACTTCTTCGGCCGCCAGCGGTCCGACTCGGCCGAGGCGATGATGTCCTTCCAGATGGCATCGATCTCGAACTGGGTCTGTTCGACCTCCGCCATCGTCGGATGAGACTTCAGCACGCTGCGCGAACCCAGGTACATCAGCTGCAGGGTGTGGACGAGCTCGCCCGAGAGCCGGTAGACGACGAGAGCGTAGAAGCCCATCTGGAACTTGGCTTCTCGTCCGTACTGAGGTTTCGGCTGCTTGCCCGTCTTGTAGTCGACGAGGCGCCGCTCCCCACCCGGGGCGACGTCGACGCGGTCGATGAACCCGCGCAGCTCGAGACCGTTGTCCAATGTGGTGCGGACGAACTTCTCCGTCTCCTCCGGTTCGAGATGCTCGGGATACTCGAGTACGAAGTAGGAATCGATGAGCCGACGTGCCGATGTGAAGAACGTCTCCTTCTCCGATTCGCCCTCGAAGATCCCGAGCACATCGGGGTCCTTCTCGACGAGCTCCTCCCACGCCGGAATGAGCATCGTCTGTGCGAGCTCCGCCGTGCGCTCGGCCGCCGGCGCGGTGAACAGCTTCTCGAGCACCGAATGGACCACAGTGCCGCGGAACGCCGCCTGAGAAGGCGGCTCCGGCAGCTTGTCGATGCTGCGGAAGCGGAACTTCAGAGGACATTGGATGAAGTCATTGGCCCGGGAGGGCGACAGACTGGTGAGCTCGGCCATAACTCCACTGTAACGACCTGCACGGACACGACGTGGCGACCAGCGATGAGTGCGTCGTCGCTGTTAGGCTGAGTAACCGACCCTCAGTGGTCCGCTGACCACGACATCGACCGGAGGAACCCCTTCAATGGCCGCGAAAAACCACCACCCCGGTGCGTCATCGGGTCTGCGCTTGGGCACTGTGCTCGGCGCTCCGGTGATTCTGGCATGGTCGTGGTTCCTCGCCGCCATCGTGATCACCATCCTCTTCACCCCGTGGCTCAACCAGGTCCGACCGGATCTGGGCATCGGGGCCTGGTTCGTCGCCTTCGCCTACGCTGTCCTCCTCTTCGCCTCCGTGTTCCTCCACGAACTCGCGCACGGAGTCGCCGGCCAGTTCTACGGGCAGAAGGTCGCCGCGATCGAGCTGAACATCTGGGGCGGATTCACCCGCTTCGAACCGCAGATGGACAACCCGCGCGACAAAGCGGCGATGACGAGCTTCGTCATCTCCATCGTCGGCCCCATCGTCAACATCGTTCTCGCCCTGCTGGGGTGGTGGTGTCTCAGCGCCGCCAGCCCCACCTCGGTGCCGTGGCTGCTGCTCATCGCCGTCACCTTCGCCAATGTCGCTCTCGGTGCGATCAACCTGCTGCCTGGCATTCCACTCGACGGCGGCTGGGCGCTGCAGGCGATCATGTGGCGCATCACGGGTTCGCAGTTCCTCGGCACGATCGTGGCCAGCTGGGTCGGCCGGATCATCGCCGTCGGCTTCATCGGCTGGTCGGTCATCACCCCTCTGCTGGCCGGAGAACGACCCGATCCGCTGACCGTGGCCTGGATGTCGCTCATCGCGATCATGCTGTGGTTCTCCGCCGGAGATGCGGCCACCCACGCCAAACGGGCCCGGAAGATGGAGACCTACGACCTCTCCCAGGTCATCCAGCCCGCGATCGCCTCCACCTGGGACGCCGACCTCGCCGACACCCTCGACTATGCGAACACGCTGGGAAACGCGAAGGAACGCACCCTCATCGTCGTCCTCGATCAGAAGGGGCTGCCGTACGGTCTCGTCGACCGACACGCCGCAGCCGGTCGTCTCGCCGAAACCCTCGAAGCGGTTCCCACCGGCGAGGTCGCCCGCCCTCTGGCCGGGTGGATCGGAGTGCCGAAGGACATCACGGCCCCGCACCTGCTCGAATCGCTCACCCACCGCCCCAAGGCGCAGTTCAGCTTGGTCATGGACGGCAACACCCTGGTCGGAGTCATCGACCTGCAGGAATTCTTCGACGAACTCCTTGCCGCCTGAGCCGGTTGTGTGAGGCAATCCTCACCAGCGTAGAGTGGACTCATCATGACTCAGCCACTGCATTCCCGGCCCCCGCGCGTTCTGAGCCGCGGAGAGAAGGTCCAGCTCACCGACCCAAAGGGGCGGATGCACACCTTCGTGCTCGCCCCGGGTGAGCACTTCCACACGAACAAGGGGCTCATCAGCCACGACGACATCATCGGGCGCACAGAGGGAATCATCGTCGCAAACACCGGGGGAGTCGACTTCCAGGTCTTCCGCCCGCGCTACGAGGACTTCGTGCTCTCCATGCCCCGCGGCGCCGCAGTCGTCTACCCGAAGGATTCGGGACTCATCGTAACCCTCGGCGATATCTTCCCCGGCGCGACTGTCGTCGAGGCCGGCGTCGGATCCGGAGCCCTGTCGATGGCGCTGCTGCGCGCCGTGGGCGCGACGGGATCCGTGCACTCGTTCGAACTGCGTGAGGAATTCGCCACGATCGCGGCCGGAAACATCGCCGACTTCTTCGACGGCGAACCGGAGAACTGGTCGGTCACCGTGGGCGACCTTGCCGATACCCTGCCGCAGACCTTCGGGCCCGGCAGCGTCGACCGCGTCGTCCTCGACATGCTCACCCCCTGGAACACACTCGAGGCCGTCAGCGAAGCCCTGACACCCGGGGGAATCGTCATCGCGTACGTCGCCACGGTTCCGCAGCTCTCCCGCTTCGTCGAAGCCCTGCGCGCTTCCGGCAAGTTCGCCGAACCCGAGTCCATGGAGGCCATGGTCCGCGGCTGGCACGTCGACGGACTCGCCGTCCGGCCCGACCACCGGATGATCGCCCACACCGGGTTCCTCATCTTGGCCCGCCGAATGGCCGACGGCATCAGCCCGCTGGAGAAGAAGAAACGTCCTCAGGGAGCCACCGCTGCCGCCGAGGATGTGGCGGCGTGGACGGAGCCCGAGGTCACCGAGGCGGCGATCGGCACCCGCACTGCGCACGGCAAGAAGCTGCGCCGGGTGATGCGAGACGCCGGCAGACGCCTGCGCACCGAGCCCGACGGCTCCGCAGATGCGCAGCCCACAGATGTCACAGACAGCCCGACCAGCAACAGCACAGGGCCGAAGGAGGATCGATGACAGAGACCACGACCGAGGTGAAGAAGCTGCGCGAGGACACCGCGTCCCTGCGCCAGCAGCTCTACACAGCGGGCAAACGCAATGAAGCACTGTCGAAGACTCTGCGCACGGCCCGTGATGAGCTGAACCGGATCAAGGAAGAGGCTCGTCGCCTGACCGAGCCGCCGAACAACTGGGGCACACTCATCGCGCTCGGCGAGAACGCAGTGACCGCCGATGTCATCGTCGGCGGACGACGCATGCGCGTGGCCGTCGCCCCCGAAATCGAGCCCGAGACGTTGCGCGCCGGTGCCGATGTGCTCTTGTCCGAAGGCCTCGTCATCATCGGCACCGGCGAGTTCCCACCCGTGGGATCGGTCGTCAACGTCCGTGAGTTCGTCGACTCTCAGCGCATCCTCGTCGGAGCTCCCGGCGACGATGAGCAGGTCTTCACCCTCGCCGCCGGCCTCGTCGACGCAGGACTGCGCGTCGGCGATGCCGTCGTCGTCGACACCCAGACCCATTACGCGCTGCAGGTCGTCGAGAAGCCCGAGGTCTCCTCGCTGCTGCTCGAAGAGGTCCCCGACATCACCTACCAGGACATCGGCGGACTGGCCGACCAGATCGAACAGATCAAGGATGCCGTCGAACTGCCCTTCGAACATCCCGAGCTCTACACCGAACACGGGCTCAAACCGCCCAAGGGCATCCTGCTCTATGGCCCTCCCGGCTGCGGAAAGACGCTCATCGCGAAGGCCGTGGCGAACTCCCTGGCCGACCGCACCGGAAAGGTGCGTACGAGCAAGACCTATTTCCTCAACATCAAAGGTCCGGAGCTGCTCGACAAGTACGTCGGCGAGACCGAACGTCAGCTGCGCCTGATCTTCGCCCGGGCACGCGAGAAGGCGTCGGCAGGATTCCCCGTCGTGGTGTTCTTCGACGAGATGGAATCACTCTTCCGCACCCGCGGCACCGGCAAGTCGTCGGACGTGGAGACGACGATCGTGCCGCAGCTGCTCACCGAGATCGACGGTGTCGAACAGCTCGACAACGTCATCGTCATCGGTGCGTCGAACCGTGAAGACCTCATCGATCCCGCGATCCTGCGCCCGGGCCGACTCGATGTGAAGATCCGCATCGAACGCCCCGACGCCGAAGCGGCCCGAGACATCTTCGAGAAGTACCTCACCGCGGAGCTGCCCCTGCACTCGAGCGTGCTCGCCGGCCACGACACCCCCGCCGAGGCGGTCTCGGCACTCATCGACAGCTGTGTCGAAAGAATGTTCGCAAAGACTCCGGAGAACGAATTCGTCGAGGTCAGCTACGCCGACGGGGCGAAGGAAGTACTCCACTTCTCAGCCTTCGCCTCCGGTGCGATGATTCACAACATCGTCGACCGTGCGAAGAAGGCGGCGATCAAATCGCTGCTCGACACCGGCGAGCGCGGTCTGCGCCCCGGTCACTTCGAGGATGCGATCGCCGAAGAGTTCAGCGAACACGAAGACCTGCCGAACACGACGAACCCCGACGAATGGGCACGGATCTCCGGGCGCAAGGGCGAACGGGTCACTCATCTGCGGATGATGCACCTCGACACGACCAGGGGAGCCCCGACGGTGTCGTACGAGACCGACATCGCCGAGGTGCGGCCCAACTCCGACCTCGTCTGAGCCGGGTCCGGTAAGAACGACGAGCCCGCCGTTTCCGTCAGCTGACGGAAGCGGCGGGCTCGACTCGTCTGCGGCAGAGTGTACGGCAGAGGCCGACGGCGCTCAGCGGCTGCGCTTGGGGCGGCCTGAACCGCCGGAGACGGCCGTGGCGATGAGACGCCAACCGACGAGAGTGATGAGGTTGAGCGACGTCGCGACGATCATGAAAGTCACTGCGACATTTCCGGGGTCTTCGCCTTGACCAACGATTCCGCGCAGGACGAGTCCGAGAAGGACGGTGATCGCCCAGACACCGGTTCCCGTGGCCAGCGGAGCGATCGGCCGATCCCAGACGGCCGTGAGCAGCCAGGCGATGACGAGGGCTGCGACGAACGGCCACGCTGTGGTCATCAGCCCCTGCGGATCGAAACTGTGAGAATGTGTGTAATGACCGACGATCGTGAACAGAACCACGAGGATGAGGTCGACGATCAGTGCGATGGGGAGATGAGATTTCTTCGTTGCCACGTCCCCGAGTCTAGACCTTGGAGGAGAATCAGATGCTCAGAGTCAGGCGCGTCATGGGAGCCGAGACGGAGTTCGGCCTCAGCCAGCCGGGCAATCCGCGAGCGAACCCGATGCGGGACTCGGCGCGTGTCGTCGACGCGTATGCCGGACCGCGCGGACTGAAGTCGTCCCAGAACTTCTGGGACTTCGCCACCGAGTCTCCATTGGCCGACGCCCGCGGCTTCTTCATGAACATCGCCGACGCCGACTCCTCGCAGCTGACCCATATACCGCAGGACGACGTCGAAGCCCAGTACCTGGCGAATGTCGTCACGGAGAACGGCGCCCGCTACTACGTCGACCACGCTCATCCCGAGTACTCGTCCCCGGAAGTCCTCACTCCACGCGATATCGTCACCTTCGACCGGGCCGGCGACCTCGTCGCCCTCGAATCGGTGCGGACCCTCGAGAAGAGCGCGGAACCGGTCAATCTGTACAAGAACAACACGGACTCCAAGGGAGCCTCCTACGGAACCCATGAGAACTACCTCGTCGACCGGTCCACGGACTTCGACGACATCGTCGCGGGCCTCGTCCCGTTCTTCGTCACCCGGCAGATCCTGTGCGGATCCGGACGGGTCGGCATCGGCCGCGAAGGCAAGGGCAAAGGCTTCCAGATCTCGTCCCGCGCCGACTTCTTCGAAGCCGAAGTGGGGCTCGAGACCACCCTGCGCCGTCCCATCGTCAACACCCGGGACGAACCACATGCCGATCCCGCGAAATACCGCCGGCTGCACGTGATCATCGGCGACGCCACCCTGGCGGAGCCTGCGACGTTCGTCCGCTTCGGTTCGACCTCCCTCGTCCTCGGACTCGTCGAGGCCGGACTGGCGCCGCAGATCGAACTCGCCGATGCCCTGCAGGCGCTGTGGGACGTCAGCCACGACCTCAGCCTCAGCGCTCCGCTGGCGCTGAGCGACGGCACGACGACAACGGCGCTGGAGATACAAGAAGCCTTCTACTCCGCGTGCCTCGAGCACGCCGATGCCGAGGACGCCGAAACCGCCGAGGTGCTCGCCGAATGGCGCCGATTCCTCGATGGGCTCTCGACCGATCCGAAGACTCTCGCCGATTCCATCGACTGGGTCGCCAAATGGGTGCTGCTCGAGAGCTACCGGTCTCGTGAGGGAATCGACTGGGACCATCCGAAGCTGGCCCTTATCGACGTCCAGTACCACGACGTGCGCCCGGAGAAGGGGCTGTTCCACAAGCTCGAACGTGCCGGCCGCATCCGTCGGTTGACCACCGACGCCGAGGTCGAAGCCGCCGTGGTCAACGCACCCGACGGGACCCGCGCGTTCCTGCGCTCCGTGGCGGTCAGCCGCCTCGGCGAGGATCTGGTCGCAGCCAGCTGGGACTCGCTCGTGGTGAACGCGGGAGCCCTCGGTGTGGTGCGTCTGCCCATGCACGAACCGCTCAAAGGCACCCGTGAGCTGCTTGCCGATCGGGTGGAGGGAATCGAGACCGCCGAGGGCCTGCTGAAGGCACTCGGAGTGGATAGACTGAGTTCGAAGAACGACTGAAGGAGTGTGAGATGAGCTCGCAGGAACAGGTCCAGAGAGACAAATCGTCCGGTGGGGGAGACGCCCCCGTCGATCCGCCGGAGGCTGTGCAGGGACAGATCAACACTCAGAACGTCGATTCCATCCTCGATGAGATCGACGGTGTGCTCGAATCGAACGCGGAGGAGTTCGTCAAGAACTTCGTGCAGAAGGGCGGCCAATGAGATGGCAGGATTCCCTCCTGCATTCTTGAGTTCGACGAGCAACTCGTTCGTCGAACTCGCCCGCTCCTCGGCGCCCGAAGCGCTTCCGCACCCCAGTGTGCGGGATCTGGCCGAACAGTCGCCGGAAGGCACGACGATCATCTGCTTCCGCACCGCCTCGGGCATCCTCATGGCCGGTGACCGGAGAGCGACGATCGGCAACCTCATCGCTTCGCACTCGATGGAGAAGGTCAAAGCCGCCGACGACTACTCCGTCATCGGCATCGCCGGCACCGCCGGGGTCGCACTCGACCTCATCCGGCTCTTCCAACTCGAACTCGAACACTACGAGAAGATCGAAGGCGCCCGTCTCTCGCTCAACGGCAAAGCCAACCGCTTGGCTGCGATGCTGCGCGGAAACCTCGGCCTGGCGATGCAGGGACTCACCGTCGTCCCGCTGTTCGCCGGAGTCGACGAATCCAGACCGCAGGGGCAGATCTTCAGCTTCGACGTCACCGGCGGAAAGTACGAAGAGCACCGATTCCATTCCATCGGCTCCGGTTCCGGATTCGCCCGCGGGGCGCTGAAGAAGCTGTGGCGGGCCGACCTCGACCACGAGCAGGCGATTGCGGTGGCCGTCGAAGCCCTCTTTGACGCCTCAGACGACGATTCGGCGACGGGCGGACCGGATTTCGTCCGGCAGATCGCTCCGACGATCTTCACCGTCGACCTCGAGAACGGGGTCACCGAGGTCGAACCGGCCACCGTCTTGGACACCGCCACCGAGGTCGTCGCCCGCCGCACGGCCACCGCCCGGTGATGACTGCGGCACCGTTACCGCGAAAGGACCGTCGATGAGTCAGGCACCGTTCTACGTCTCACCCGAACAGCTGATGAAGGACCGGGCCGACTTCGCACGCAAGGGCATCGCCCGCGGCCGATCCGTCGTCGTCATGCGCTTCGACGCAGGCATCCTGCTGCTGGCGGAGAACCCATCACCGACGCTGCACAAGATCGCTGAGATCTACGACCGCATCGGCTTCGCCGCCGTCGGTAAGTACAATGAATTCGAGACCCTGCGCCAGGCGGGCGTACGCTATGCCGACCTGCGCGGATACTCCTACGACCGCACCGACGTCACCGCTCGCGGACTGACGAACGCGTACGCACAGACGCTGGCCGGCGTCTTCACCACCGAGTCGAAGCCCTTCGAGGTCGAACTCGTCGTCGCCGAACTCGGACTCACACCGGAGACCGACCAGCTCTACCGGCTCAGCTACGACGGATCCGTCATCGACGAGACCGAACATGTGGCCATCGGCGGTCAGGCCGATGCGATCACGGCATCCCTGGCCGGGGTGCGCAGCTCGCAGATGACTCTGCGCGAAGTATTCAACCACGGTGTGACGGCATTGGGAGCCGCGAACCAGGCGATCTTGGCCACCGACGCACTCGAGGCAGCCGTCCTCGACCGCACGACGACGAAGCAGCGGGCGTTCCGCCGCCTCGACGATGCGGCGATGAGCGCACTGCGGGAGGACTGAATGGCACGCATCTACGGGCTCGAAACCGAATACGGACTCGCCCACACTGCCGACCCCGAGGGGCGACGCATCGGCCCGGAGGAGATCGCCCGGTATCTCTTCCGCCCCGTCGTCGAATGGGGCCGGTCGTCGAACGTATTCCTGCCCAACGGGTCGCGCCTCTACCTCGACGTCGGATCCCACCCGGAGTATGCGACCGCCGAATGCGATGACTTAGGCGACCTGCTTGCCCAGGACCGAGCCGGCGAGGGCCTGATGATCGACCTGCTGGACAAAGCACAGGTCGCGCTCGAGGCTGACGGCATCGGCGGACGCGTGCACATGGTCAAGAACAATACGGACGCGGCAGGCAATTCGTACGGGTCCCACGAGAACTTCCTCATCCGCCGCACCCTCGACTTCAACCGGCTGACCACGGTCCTGCTGCCCTTCCTCGTCTCACGGCAGCTGCTCGTCGGAGCCGGAGCCGTGATCCCGCGCCGTTCGGCCTTCACCCCCGACGAGGAAGCCGACCGCTCGGAGATGATGTTCGGCCTCTCGGCGCGGTCCGACGTCATGTGGGAAGGGCTGTCTTCGGCGACGACACGGTCGCGTCCGATCATCAACGCCCGCGACGAACCGCACGCCGATGCGGAGAAGTACCGGCGGCTGCACGTCATCGTCGGTGATTCCTCGATGTCGACGGCCACCTCGGCGCTGAAGATCGGATCCGCAGTGCTCATGCTCGACCTCATCGAACAGGGCGCACGGATCCCGGAGAACGGGCTGCGCCACCCAGTGCGCGATATCAGGCTCGTCGCCCGCGATCTCACGGGACGGGTCGTGCTCGAACGCACCGACGGAACCACAACGACTCCGCTGGGGCTGCTCGGCGACTACCGGGATCGGGCGCAGCGGATCGTGGAGTCCGGGGAGCACAGCCTCGGCGATGATGATCTGGCCCGCTACGTCATCGACCTGTGGACGCGGATGCTCACCGCCGTCGAATCGCAGGACTTCTCGACCGTGGACACGGAGATCGACTGGGTGATGAAACGCACCCTCATCGAACGGTCTTTGCAGCGCGGAATCACGGATATCGCCGATGCGCGCATCCACCGCCTCGACATCGCCTTCCACGACATCACGCCCGCGACGGGCCTGTTTCCCAAACTCGAGGCCGCCGGGATGGCGAAGAGCCTCGTCCCCGCCGAGGCGGCCGAACGAGCGAAGGACGCACCGCCAGCGAGCACACGGGCGGCGATCCGCGGCGAATTCGTCCGCGCAGCCCATGCGGCCCGTCGCGACTACACCGTCGACTGGGTGCACCTGCGCCTCAACGACGAATCCGGTCGAGCAGTCGCACTCAAGGACCCGTTCGCCACGACTCACCCGCAGGCGGAAACACTCATCGCGGGCCTGTAAGATCGCCCTGTGATTCGGTCGAGCCCCTACCCGGGCGCGGCCTCGGCGTGACGAAAGGAAACCAGTGCGCACCAAAGTGCTCAGCGCCATCGCGGCGGGCCTGTTGCTGCTCTCGGCCTGCGGGCAGGGTGATGAGTCAGAGGACTCGAACACGCCCCCGACGTCGGTGGCCGCTCAGGACGCGAAGTCGACCAGTCTCGACGACATCACCGTCGACGGCAAGATGGGGAAGAAACCCAAGGTCAGCTTCGAAGCACCGCTGGTCATGGACAAGACCGAGAAGAAGGTGCTCAAAGAGGGCACCGGCGACAAGGTCGCGGACGGCGAGCAGGTCACGGCACAGATGACGCTGGTCTCCGGGACGACCGGCAAGACCGTCGAATCCAGCTACGATTCGGATTCCGCCGCCGGATTCCCCATGGACAAGTCCCAGATCTCCGAAGGCCTCTACAACGCGCTCATCGACGTCAAGGTCGGTTCCCGCGTGATGATGTCGCTCAACGGCAACGCCCAGCAGGGGGAGGCGTCACAGACGCTCGTCTACGTCATCGACATCGAGGACACGAAGAAGCCGCTGACTCGCGCCGAGGGGAAGAAAGCCGATCAGTCGGACAACCCCGTGACCGTGAAGTGGGCCGATGACGGTGCTCCATCGATCTCGAAGCCGAAGGGCAAGAAGCCGACCGAGCTCGAGTCGTACACGACGATCGAAGGCAAAGGCGACGAGGTCAAGAAGGGCCAAAGCGTCGCCGTGAAGTACTCCGGCTGGCTCTGGGACGACACATCGAAGACCTTCGACTCGAACTGGAAGAAGGACGGACAGCCCCTCGTCGTCGCCCCGGTCGGCGAGGCGCAGGTCATCGACGGCTGGAACGAGGGGCTCGTCGGCAAGAAGGTCGGCGACCAGGTCGTCCTCGTCGTCCCGCCGGACAAGGGCTACGGCAAACAGGGCAACGACTCGATCCCAGGGAACTCGACGCTGATCTTCGTCGTCGACATCCTCTCGGCCCAGGGCTGAGAACGTCCGATATCCCAACAGAACCGACACCAGGAGGAACACATGAGCAAGCAGAAGCCCGAAGTCGATTTCCCCGGCGGAGACGCCCCGACCGAGCTCATCATCACCGATGATGTGATCGGCACCGGCGCCGAGGCGGGACCCGGCGACACCGTGAGCGTGCACTACGTCGGAGTCGCCCATTCCACAGGCGAGGAATTCGACGCCTCGTACAACCGCGGCACCCCGCTGGAATTCCGCCTCGGATCCGGCATGGTCATCTCCGGCTGGGACCAGGGCATCCAGGGCATGAAGGTCGGCGGACGCCGCACCCTGCAGATCCCACCGCACCTTGCGTACGGCGATCAGGGCGCGGGCGGAGTCATCCAGCCCGGAGAGTCGCTGATCTTCGTCTGCGACCTCGAGAACGTGCGCTGAGAATCAGCTGGATGATCAGCACGCGCTGATCGTGCCAGACGACTGTGGCCGGGTTCTTCGGAACCCGGCCACATCTGTCTTCTCTTTCTTCGCCGACGCGGAGGGGGATTCTGCGGAGATGAGGCGGTGACCTGTGTTCGACGCGGTCAGCGGCGGACGAGCCCGGCGGCGCAGCGTCCAGCGGCGGCTGCTGCGAGGAACGACGCAGCATCGGCGGGCAGCTTCCTGCCCATCGTCGACAGACGCACAGGTGAAGTGCGCAGAGCTTCCCACAGCCCCGCCAGATCGATGTCGACGAGATCATGCATCCGGAGTCGATGCAGCTGCTCGGCCACGGTCTCGGCGACGACACCGGGATCCGGGTCCATCTCGGCTCTTTCCGCCTCGGCGAGGGTGGAGAAATCGGGCACCGGTACGGTCATTCCCGGTCGTGCGATCTCACTCAAGGGCGTCAGCGAATGATGGGAGATGCCGAAATGGCGGCCGCGGGCATCGGCGTTCGACATCCGCAGCAGACCGATCGGATGCCCGCCGAGCAGCGCCGCGGCATTGAGATGCTCTCCGGTGACCAGCCCCGAATAGCCGTACTTCGTGCCGGTGCCCAGATTCCCAGGGCCCTGAGCGACGATGGTGATATCGGCACCCATCACGTGCTTGGCCGCGAGCAGCCCCGTGTGGATGGTCACCGCTTCGAGATCTCCGCCCCAAGCCTGGCCTGTGCTGATCACGCCCTTAAGCCAGCCGGCGTCCTTGAGCCCGGCGACGGCCTGAGAGAACGGGGCCGGCAGAGCCGCACCATCACTGAGCACATAGGCCACCGACAACGACGGGTCGACGGCGCGGATGCCGGCAAGCACCGCGGGCAGAGCCGAATGCAGATCGGCCACGACCACCGGCATGCCACCGAGGCTGTCCGCCTCGGCGAGGGTCGAATGGTGCTGCGACTCCTGATCGTCGACGCCGAGGACCATCGTCTGCAACGGCGAATAGCGGTCCTTGACCAGATGACCGGGGCCGTCCGGGGGATCGGCAGGCAACGCATCGGGTAGGGCCACGATGAGACCGAAGCCTCCGGTGCCCAGGCGCTTCGCAAGAGCCGAGACATTGACGATGACGGTGTCCTGGTTCTGCGGATGCCCGACAGCATCGGTATAGGCGACCGCTCGGATGGATCTCACATCGGTGCCGGGCACGGCCTCGTCCAGTTCGACCTCGACCTCTGTGTATCCTGGCCGGGTGGAGCGAATCGCTGCGACGATTCCTTTGCGCCAATGAATCATGGTCCCAAGACTATCGCCCGGCTTAGGTTACGGTGGAATCGTGAATACACCCCGCACCAGCAGACAGAGACAGCAGACCGAACGTCTGATGAATCTGCTGATCGCTCTGCGCGCTTCCCGCGGCTGGGTGTCGCGCAAAACGCTGATGAGCGCCATCGACGGCTATTCCGGACTCGACGAGGTCGCCTTCGACCGCAAATTCTCTCGCGACAAAGAGCTGCTGCGGCACATGGGCATCACCATCGCCACCCGGGCCGAACACGATGCCTACGGTGATGTGGGAGAGACGGGGTATCGGATCTCGACCGCCGACTATGCGATGGGCGACGTCGATCTGACCCCCGCCGAGGTGGCTGCCGTGACCGTGGCCGCCGCGTTCTGGTCGGAGACCGAACTGGGGGAGTCCTCGGCTCAGGCGCTGACGAAGCTGCGTGCTCTCGGCATCGACCTCGGCCAGTCCGCCGCCGGACCGGGAGGCGTCGACCCAGGCACCGCCGCGCACCGACTGGCGAGCGCGAACTTCGCCACAGCCCTTCACCACATCAACGCCCGGGAAGCCGTCGGCTTCCGCTACCACAAACCCGGCCAGAGCGCGAGGAAAGTGCGTCTGGAACCCTATGCTCTGCTCAGCCGCGGTGACCGCGTCTACCTCTTCGGCTTCGACCTCGACCGGCAGGCGCGGCGCACCTTCCGGCTCTCCCGTGTGGAGGGAGGGATCGCGAAGCTCAGCGGCCGTGAACCCGGCGACTATGAGATTCCCGAGGACTTCTCCCCGCAGCTGGCCCTGCAGTCGAGTTCCGAGATGGCCGTCGTCGCCGAGGCGACACTGCGCATCCGTGCCCACCGGGCCGATCCGCTGCGCCGTCGACAGATCCGCAGCGACGGAGACGCCGTGATCATCGGATATTCCGATGTCGAGGGCCTCGCCGCTGAGATCGTCGGCTTCGGGGACGCCGTCGACGTGGTCGATCCGCCCGACCTCGTGCGTGCCGTCGACCGCCGACGCGAAACGATTCGGGACTCGCTCAACCGCTTGGGAGGCACCTGTGTCCTCAGCGCGTGAACGCCTCACCCGGCTGCTCAGTCTCGTGCCCTACCTCGATGCGCATCCCGGGGCGGACCTCGAAGAGACCGCCGCCTATTTCGGCATCGACTCCGACACCCTCATCGATGATCTGCAGCTGCTGTTCGTCACAGGTCGACCCGGACATATGCCCGATGATCTCATCGACGCGTCCTGGGAAGGCGGGCAGATCTTCATCTCCAACGCCGAAGAGGTCTCCGTGCCCGTGCGGCTCAGCGCCGAGGAAGCCGGCGTCCTCGTGCTCGCGCTCGACATGCTCTCTTCCCTGCCCGGACTCGATTCCGACGCCGTGGCCACTGCAGCATCCAAACTGCGTGCAGCGGCAGGAGAGAACCTGCGCACCGCCGTCGATGTCAGCCCCATCGATGCCGACGAAGAGCTGCTGACCGCACTGCGGCAGGCTGTCGAAGAAGGCACGGCGATGAGCATCGACTACTACGTCGGCTCCCGCGACGAACTCACGACCCGGACCATCGCCCCGACCCGGCTCGTACCCGGTGCTGACTGGTACGTCGATGCCTGGTGCTACTCGGCCGGAGCGCCCCGCCGCTTCGCCTTGGGTCGCATCCGTTCCTGGGAACCGGCAGCGCATCCGCCGATGTCGGTCAGTGAGTCGACGACGAGCTCTTACGAAGTCACCCTCGGTCTCTCGGCCGCGGGAGCATGGCTGGCAGATGAACTCGACGTGACGAATCGCGAGTACCTCGACGGCGGTGACACGAGCGTACGCATCCGCCTGCTCGTGCATTCGGTGGATTGGCTCAGCCGGTTCCTGCTCTGCCATGCCGATGTCATCACCGAGATCGACGACACCGAAGCCGTTGCGGCCGCCCTGCGCAGGCTCGGCTGAGACGAAGACTGCGCCCGGATGTGGATGAAAGGCTCAGCCGCAGCGCGTAGAATCATCCACAGCATCAACAATCCAAGGAGCTCCCCATGAAACCAAGTTTCGTGCAGATCGCGATCGTGATCCTCATCATCGTGATCATCTTCGGCGCACCCAAACTGCCGCAGCTGGCCCGAAGCCTGGGACAGTCGATGAAGATCTTCAAGTCCGAAGTCAAGGACCTGCGCGACGACGACGAATCCGGCAAGACCACCGAGCCGGGAGCGCTCAACCAGAACTCCTCGACCGATTCCACCACGGCCACCGGTGAAACCACTGGTACCGAGGAGTCGCGGCGAGAGAAGCAGGACCCGCAGTCTCACGAGAAGTGAAAGAGAACAGCCAGCGGAAGCCATCTCGATCACGGAAGAGCAATCCTGAGAAGAAGATGCCCGTCGTCGGGCACCTCGTCGAGTTGCGCAATCGCGTCATCATCTCCGCCATCGCCATCGCTCTGGGCGCGGTGGCAGGCTGGTTCCTCTACGACCCTGTCCTCGACATCCTCCAAGAGCCGATCCGGACGATCCGTGACAACGGGGGACGGATGGCCGAGATCAACTTTGCCGGAGTCGCCTCTCCCTTCGACCTGAAGATCAAGCTCTCTTTCTTCATCGGTCTCTTCCTCTCCTGCCCCATCTGGCTCTATCAGGTCTGGGCCTTCATCGTCCCGGGACTGAAGCGCAAGGAGAAGCTGTACTCACTCGGATTCCTCGGGGCAGCGATTCCGCTGTTCCTGGCCGGGTCGACCATGGCATTCTTCGCTCTGCCCAATGCGGTGAAGGCACTGACCTCGTTCACCCCCGAGGGCGGCACGAACATCATCCCGGCACAGGACTACCTGAGCTTCGTGATGATCATCATCGTCGTCTTCGGACTCGCATTCGTCCTTCCCGTGCTCATGGTGGGACTCAACATGCTCGGAATCCTGTCGGCGGAGAGGATTAAGAAGTCGTGGCGCATCATCGTCATGCTCGTCTTCCTGTTCGCCGCGATCGCCACCCCGACTCCGGACGCAATGTCCATGTTCTTCCTCGTCATCCCCATGATGACCTTGTTCTGTCTGGCGTGGGTGATCTGCGTCTTCAATGATCGCCGACGTAAGAAGCGCCTCATCGCGCAGGGCCTGTGGGTCGACGAGGACGAACTGACCGACGAAGAGAAGAATGACTGACCCTACGCCGCTTTCGACCGACACTTCCGCCGAAGAACCGCTGAGCCCCTCGGCCGCCTATGCCGATTTCAAGGCGCGCGCGGAATTCGCCCGCACTCCCTTGGGACAGTTCATGGAGCGCACCGAGTTCGCCCTTGATGACTTCCAGATCGAAGCCTGCAGTCATCTGCAGGACGGCGAGGACGTGCTGGTCACAGCGCCGACGGGAGCCGGCAAGACGCTCATCGCGGAGTTCGCAGTGGAGTTGGCCCGCGGCGAGGGCAAACGGGTCTTCTACACGACCCCGATCAAGGCGCTGAGCAATCAGAAGTTCAATGACCTCGCAGAGGTCCATGGGTCGGAGAACGTCGGGCTGCTCACCGGCGACACGTCGATCCGCCGCGATGCGCCGATTATTGTGATGACCACCGAAGTGCTGCGCAATATGCTCTACAACGACGTGTCCGGTCTCTCGGACCTCGGATTCGTCGTCCTCGACGAAGTCCACTACCTCGCCGACCGGTTCCGCGGACCGGTGTGGGAAGAGGTCATCATCCACCTGCCGGACCGTGTGCAGATGGTGTCTCTGTCGGCGACGGTGTCGAATGTGGAGGAGTTCGGGGCCTGGCTGCGGGAAGTCCGGGGACCGACGACGATCGTATCCACGACTCACCGGCCGGTGCCGCTGGTCAACCACGTCCTGGTCGGCCACCGGATGTACGACCTGTTCACGCACAGCGATTCCGACCGCATCGATCCGGCACTCAACCACGCCACTCGCACACACGGGGGACCGCGGTCGAAGCGCGCACGTGCCACCCGTGCCCGGTTCCGCCGTCCCAGCCGCACTCAGGTGGTGGCATCTCTCGCCGAGGCGGCCATGCTTCCGGCAATCATGTTCATCTTCTCCCGCAACGGCTGCGATGAAGCCGTCGAACAGTATCTGAGCACGGGCACCGATCTGAACTCTCGGGAGGAGAAGACGATCGTCAATGCCGCTCTCGAGTCGCTGCGCGACGATCTCGCCGACGAAGACCTCGGCATCCTCGGGTACCACACCTTCCGAGAGGGTCTGCTGCTCGGAGTTGCCGCGCACCATGCGGGGATGATCCCGCAGTTCAAACAGCTCGTCGAAGAACTGTTCTCGCAGGGAATCATCAAGGTCGTCTTCGCCACGGAGACGCTGGCGCTGGGCATCAACATGCCTGCGCGCACCGTCGTGCTCGAAAAGCTCGTGAAGTTCAACGGCGAAGCACATGTGATGATCACCCCGGGGGAGTACACCCAGCTGACCGGACGAGCCGGTCGCCGCGGAATCGACCGCATCGGCCATTCGGTTGTGGTCTGGCACCCGACCATCGAGGTCAGCGAGCTGGCAGCCTTGGCCTCGAACCGCTCCTACGCACTGAATTCGGCGTTCGGGCCGACCTACAACATGACGGCGAATCTGCTGTCGCGAATGAGTTCGGACGAGGCAGCCAAGGTGCTCGAGACCTCCTTCGCCCAGTTCCAGGCCGATAAGGCCGTCGTCGGCCTGGCGCGGAAGGTGCGCAAGAACGAAGCCACGATCGAGGCGTACGAGAAGTCCATGCACTGCGACCGCGGTGACTTCTCCGAATACGCCGGACTGCGCCGGGCGATCTCGGACACCCAGAAGCAGGAGACCCGGACGAAGTCGCGGAACAGGCAGCGCGACATCGTCGAATCCCTCACCGCTCTCAAGATCGGCGATGTCGTCACGATGCCGGCCAAACGCGTCGGCGGACGCGCAGTCATCATCTCTCCGATGAGCAGCAAGGACGGAGTCTCACGACTGCCCACCGTCCTCACAGAGCAGGGCAAGGTGTGGCATCTGCGACCCCACGAGGTGACCGAACCCGTCGCCTCTCAAGGGCGCGTCCGAGTACCGAAGAAGTTCAACCACCGGCAGGCAGGCGACCGCAGGCAGCTGCTGTCCATCCTCGAAGCCGCCGTTGCCGACGGCAGGGTCGATGCGGAAGCCCATTGGGAATCAACCCGAGAGCATCAGGGGGAGAGCACCACTGTCGCCGAACTCCAAGCGCAGATGCGGGCACATCCCTGTCACGACTGCCCGGACCGGGAACTCCACGCCCGATGGGCCAACCGTGCGGACAAGCTCATCCGGGAGAACGATTCGCTCATCGCCCGGATCGAAGGCCGCACCACCTCGATCGCTCTGGTGTTCGACCGAGTCCAGGATGTGCTGCGCGGGCTCGGGTTCGATCCCGAGCACTCGACGATGCTGCGTCGGATCTACGGCGAACGGGATCTCCTGGTGGCACTGACGATCCGCGCCGGATTGTGGGACCGACTCAATGAGCCGGAACTTGCCGCCTTCGCATCGATCTTCGTCTTCCAGTCGCGCAGGGACACCCTGACCGCACATCGGGCTCCGAGCGCCGACCTCAAGGCTGTCTGCGATGAATCGGAGACGATCTGGCGTCGGCTCTTCCACCTCGAAGAACAGCATGCTCTGACCACGACTGACGAACCGGACCGTGGGCTGATCAGACCGATGTACCGGTGGACGGAAGGCAAAACACTGTCGGAATCACTGCGGGGCAGCGATATCGCCGCCGGTGACTTCGTCAGATGGGCCAAGCAGAGTCTCGATCTGCTCGGTCAGGTCGCGGAGGTCATCGATGCGGAGACCGCAGTGCGTGTGCGTCGCACCATCGAAGCCATTCGTCGCGGAGTCGTCGCCGACTCCTGACCGTCACCGCGACTGCGCTCTCCGCAGGGGGAGCGCAGTCGCAGCGTCATCGTCTCAGCGACGGACCTTCTTGACGATGTTCTCGATGTCGGAGCCGAACGCGTTCTCCGTCGTGAGATAGGTCCACGTCGACGACGGGCGTTTGAGTCCGTGCGACTCGAGGTCGATTCCCTCATCGGTGATCGTCGCTTCCTCGACCGTCGACTTCGAATCGTCGATGACATCGGACCAGAACGATGAGAAGACGCGAATCGACTCGGTGTTGAACGCCTCGTGCGGCTTCTCCCTGGCGAATGTGCGCAGGTGAATGCCCTCACGCAAATCGTTGAGGAAGGCGAGGTGATCGACCCAACGCGCGTCGAGGTGGAAGAGCATGACCTCTCGCAGCACCGAGTCCAGCAGCTCCTCGGAGTGGTCCTGCGCGATCTCATCGGCACGGTCGCCGAGCTCCTTGCGCAGCTGTTCGACGGGCTCGTCGTCTTTGCGGATCTCGGCTCGGCGCTCAAGGACGAGCTCGCGCTGTTTAGCCATGAGCTCATTGAAGCGCCAGGTGTCACGATGCAGTGCGGTGTTCTGTCCCTCAGCGATGCGCTGAGCGTGTTCGACGAGGCCGAGCGCGCGCTTGGATTCGATGAGGCCCGTCTCATCACCTTCGGAGACGAAGCGTTGGATTTCGGGAACCCTGGTGACCAGTTCGTCTTCGAGGCTGGTGAAGAACACGGACGTGCCGGGATCGCCTTGACGACCTGCGCGACCGCGCAGCTGGTCATCGAGTCGCGATGACGGATAGCGACCGGCACCGATGACGAGGAGGCCCCCGGCGTCAGCGACCTCGTCGTCGGCCAGTCGGATGTCCGTTCCGCGTCCGGCCATCTGTGTCGACACCGTCACCGCACCGGGTGCACCGGCTTTCGCGATGATCTCTGCTTCCCGGGAATCGTCCTTGGCGTTGAGGACGGCGACGTCGATTCCGCGTTCGGTCAGCCGTTCGGCCAGCGACTCGCTCTCGGCCACCGAGGAGGTTCCGATGAGAACGGGACGGCTGCGGGCATGATGGTCGGCGACCTCTTCGACGATCGCTCGTTCCTTCGACTCCTGATAGGTGAACAGGCGGTCGGGTTCGTCGACTCGGATCACGGGCAGGTGCGTGTCGATGGGCACGATCTCCAGCCCATAGAATTCGCGCAGATCGTCCCCGACGGCCAGGGCGGTGCCGGTCATTCCGCAGACGGTCCGATAGCCGTGGATGAGCTCTTCGACCGTCATCTGATCGAGGATCTCACCGCTGTCGGTGGCGTCGAGGCTCTCCTTGGCTTCGACCGCGGCTTGGAGCCCGTCCGGCCAGCGCTGGAGTTCGGCGACGCGGCCTCGCGACGAGGAGATGAGTTTGATCCGTCCATCGACGACGAGATAGTCGACATCGCGTCTGACCAGCGCCCGGGCGTGGAGTGCCAAGTTGACGGCGGCCAGAGTCTCGGAGTCCTCTCCGAAGAGTTCGACGTCGAGTTCCTCCT
Organism: Brevibacterium iodinum ATCC 49514; assembly: GCF_900169265.1. GTDB lineage: Bacteria > Actinomycetota > Actinomycetes > Actinomycetales > Brevibacteriaceae > Brevibacterium > Brevibacterium iodinum. Next base: position 58,944 of record NZ_FXYX01000002.1, on the reverse strand, counting down.
CGACCCGGTCGACCCCGGCGTCGGTGAGTGAGACGGCATGCCTGTCGGCGCTGACCTCATAGTCGGTGTCCGGGCTGAGCCGGGACACGAGCGCTGCGATCGCGGCGTCGGTGTCCTGGACACTGGAAGAACCGGCGAGGACGAGCGGCACACGCGCTTCGTCGATGAGCACGGAGTCGGCTTCATCGACGATGACGACATCGCGTTCGGGAACCCGCTGATCGGCATCCTCTGTCAGGAACCGGTCACGGAGGACATCGAAGCCGACCTCGGTGACGGAGGCGTAGACGACCTCGGAGCGATAGGCTTCACGGCGTTCGCCGTCGCCCTGCGCACCGGAGATCGCGGCTGACTTCACTCCGAGGAGGTCGAACAGGGGCTTCATCCAGTTGCGGTCACGGACGGCGAGGTAGTCGTTGACGCTGACGACGTGCACGCGTCGCCCCTGCAGTGCGTAGCCGGCTGCGGCCAGCGCACCGACGAGGGTCTTGCCCTCACCGGTGGCCATCTGCACGATGCTGCCCTGGAGCAGGCCGATGAGTCCGCGAAGCTGTGTGTCATAGGCGCGTTCGTCCAGAACCCGCTCACCGGCTTCGCGCGCCAGAGCGCAGTAGCGGATGAGCGTCTGCTGCTGGGTGCCCGAAGCGAAGACCTCGCCGGCAGCCTCCGTGAGTTCGGCATCGCTGAGCTCGGAGAATTCGCGCCCGGCCGCGTCCAGATCGTCGACGGCGCGCTCGAACCAACCTGTCGTCTTCTCCGCATGAGAGCCGGGTCGGTTGAGCAGGCGAGAAAAGAATCCCATTGTCGTCCTTCGTCGTTTGTACGTCGGTGTCGAGTCTAGCGTTCAGGACATGGGCCACGAACCGTCGACGACGGCTTCGGCGTTGCCCTTCTTCCGCAGCCAGGCCTGCAGCCCTGCCGCCTGTGACCGCTTCCAATCGGCCTGTGCGGCCATGATCTCATCGTTGCTCATCGCGGAGATTTCCGTCGACTTTTCGGCCAATGCTCGGGAAATGTCCAGAGCGGCCAGAGCGTCGGCGGCAGCATCATGGGCGTCGAGGAGTTCGACTCGGTAGGTCTTCGCCGTCTCGATGAGCGTCCGTTTGCCCTTGCGGTAGGGATCGATGTGCTTGTCGACGACGAAGGTGTCGACGATCGTTGGGATGATCGAGGGGAAATCGATGTCCGGGCGGTGGCGGGCCACCTCGGTGGCCATCACACTGAGGTCGTAGACGACGTTGTGCCCCACGATGATGGCGCCCTCTTCTCTCAGCGCGGCGAATTCTGCGCACAGCTCGCTGATGACCTGGGTGGCGGCCGCTCCGTTGGCCTGAGCGAATTCGGTGGTGATGCCGTGGACCGCCCGCGCCGATTCGGGAATCTCGATGCCCGGATCGGCCAGCCACGTGCGCACATGATCCGCAGCGTCGACGAAGGCGGCGGTGACGATGCGGGCAGTGGCCGGTTCGACTCCGGTGGTCTCGAGGTCGAAGCCGACGAGCCGAGACTGAGCCCACGAACCGGCGTTCCCGCTCCGGGGTGTCGACTCAGCTGACTCGGCAGACTCGGGTGACGCGGACGCCGTTGCGGTGCGCCCAGGTGCCGCGGAGTGTGCAGATGCCGCACCGGCGGTCCCCGACACGGATTCGAGAGCACCAATGAGATTGTCGACGGAGCGGCGGATGTTCTGCCCCTCGGCCGCAGCTTCGACCGCGTCGCGGTCGAAGCTGTGCGGGACGGTGTCGAGGTCGATGCCGTGATCGACATCGGTCAGGCAGCGCATAACCTCCAGAGTCTTGTACAGACTCTCCTCGACCTCGATGATCGTTGCGGCTCGCCTGGGACTGAGCCCCCCGGTCTTCACCCCGGCCTTGGCGGCCTTCACGATCGATTCGAGGGAGCCGAAGTTCTCCAGCAGGGTCGCGGCGGTCTTCTCCCCGATGCCAGGTGCGCCGGGAAGCCCGTCGGAAGGATCGCCGCGCAGAGCGGCGAGCTCGCGATAGCGGGCGCCGTCGGGCACTCCGTAGGCCGTCGGCAGGTCGGTCTGCGCCAGGGCTTCCCACTCGCCGCCTTTCCGAGGGCGCAGTACGCTGACTTCGGCGGACGAGTCGAGCAGAGCCAACAGATCGCGGTCGGGGGAGACGATGACCACAGGGGTCCTCGACTGGGCGGCCATCGTGGCGATGACGTCATCGGCTTCGGTTCCGGCCACCTCGGCGATGGGAATCCCCGCGGCCGTGAGGACGCGGTTCATGATCGGCAGCTGCACGGCCAGCTCCGGTGGGATCTCCGTGCCGGCTTCCTCGTCCTTAACACGTGCCGCCTTGTACTCGGGCATGATCGCGGTGCGGAAGGCCGGACGCCAATCCGCGTCCATCGTCGCGATCACACGATCGGTGTCGAACCGGCGCACCATCTGGGCGACGGTGTCGAGGACCCCTCGAACGGCGTTGACCGGGTGACCGTCGGCGTTGACGATCGAATCCGGCACCGAATAGAAGGCGCGGTAGTACAGGGCTGGAGTATCGAGCAGAACCAAGGGCTTCACATCAGGTGACGATACCCGACCCTTCTGACACAGGTGTAGCCGCAACGGCCGACGGTGTAGCCTGTCGGCTGTGACTATGTACTTTGGTGGAGATGTTTACAGCAGTGTCGACCCGTTTGCGACGGCGCTGGGATCTGCGGACGGGAAGGTCTCGTTCATCGGTTCCGATGAAGCGGCCAAGGCTCTGGACCCGGAGGCGATCGACCTCGGTGAGGACTTCCTCACCCCGGGCTTCGTCCATGCCGGGCTGATCGTGGACGACTCGGCCCCGTCGGCCGCCGACCTGTACGCACAGGGGTTCACCCATGTGCACGCGATCGGCACCGCCGAGGCGGTCGCCCGCTTCGCCGCCGACGCCCCGGAAGCGCTGTCGATCGTCGACTACCCGCAGCTGGACTCCGGTTCTGCCGGGACCCGTCGCGCCTCGATCACCGCCGCTGACCTGCTCGGACTCGAGGAGCTGCCGGCACTGAGCCTCTTCATCCTCGTCGCATCGGACGACCAGCTCACCGAGGTGCTCGAGACCCTGCGGGCCGATGCCGCTCATGCCCAACGCCACGGGTACCGTCTGCGCCTGGACTTCGCCGTTCCGGACGATCAGGTCGAAGCCCTCGGTCGCAGCGGAATCGCCATCACCCTCGACCCGGCTCGCCCGCAGCCGTTGGCTCAGCTGCTCGCAGCAGGGGCGCAGGTGTCCTTCAGCCATTCCGAGACCTCGCCTTGGGCAGGAGTGCGGGATGCCGTCGTCGGCGACGGAGGAATCGGCGCCCGTGCGGCCTTCAACGCTGCGACCCGCTTCGCCCACCGTGCGGCTGGCAATCCCGAAGGCGGAGTGCTCGCCCCCGGTGCCGATGCCGATATCGTGCGCTGGAAGGTCGAACGGCTCGTCGTCCAGGTCGCCGACCCGCGCGTCGCAGCCTGGAGCACCGATCCGCGGTCGGGTACACCGGGGCTGCCCGAATTGTCTCCCGATGTGGCACTGCCCACCCGGGTGGAACTCTGATCTGAAACCGATGCTTCGGCCTGTCCAGCCGACACGCCGATAGACTGAAAATTTCGGTTTCTAATTAAGCCTCTGACCTGCAGTTTCAGCCATCAGCCCAGGTCACAGCGATTTTGCAAAGTCTCCGGCGGCCACTAGATTCGACGTGAACATTCCGCTTGACGTGGGATGGAGTCGGCACTCCCGTCAATAGATAACTCGCTGCTGCGGCAGCGTGGTCCGAAGGCGGGGGTGTCGACTCATTGTCTGGGGCGAGTTTCCCGTATCGTGGAGTCCGTGCTTTCCAAGATTCTTGTCGTCATCCCCACCTTCAACGAACGTCTCGCCCTCCCCGTGACATTGGCCGGACTGTTCGAACAGCAGCCCGAAGTCGACGTCCTCATCGTCGACGACAGCTCTCCCGATGGAACTGGCGAGTGGGCCGATGAGCAGGCTGAGCAGGATCCCCGCATCAACGTCCTCCACCGCAGCGAGAAGTCGGGCCTCGGAATGGCCTATATCGCTGGATTCGAATGGGCATTGGACCGCGACTACGAGATCATCTGCGAGTTCGATGCCGACGGCTCCCACCGCTCACTCGACCTGGGGCAGCTGCTCGATGCCGCGGCAGAAAGGCGAGGGGACCTCATCATCGGCTCACGGTGGGTGCCAGGCGGCGAGGTCGTCGACTGGCCGAAGTCGAGATATTTCCTCTCCCGCGGCGCGAATGTCTACGTCAACGCTGTCATGGGTTTGGGAGTCAAAGATGCGACTGCCGGTTTCCGCGCGTACAACCGCGCTGTGCTCGAGGCACTCGATCTCTCCGGTGTGCAGTCGCAGGGATACTGCTTCCAGATCGACATGACCTACCGGACCGTGGAGGCCGGATTCCGTGTCGCCGAGGTGCCCATCGTCTTCGTCGAACGCGAGCTCGGCGAATCAAAGATGAGCGGCTCGATCATCTCCGAGGCGTTCACGAAGGTCGCCGGCTGGGGCCTGACCCGCCGCCGCAGTCAGCTGCGCCGTCTGCTGACCCGCTCCAGCCCCACCACCTAACCAACCCCTCTTACTACCTGACGGCGGCCCAGCAACCTCGCGCGAGGTTGCTGGGCCGCCGTCAGGTAGCAATAAGGGGTGCAGGTCGGTTGACCTGCACCCCTTATGGGTTCCTGTTGCGGCTGATTCAGCTCTGAGCCGGAACCTCACCGCGACGGATTGCGAGGCGCTCGTCGAGGAGCACCTGGAGTTCGTCGAAGGATCGGCGTTCCAGGAGCATGTCCCAGTGGGAACGCACATGCTTGACGGGTTCGCCATCGGGTTCGTTGACTCCGACGCGGACACCGATGCCGTGGATTCCCGAATCCCAGGTCGAGGGGACTTCGGCTTCGATGGAGAACGGCACCTTGAAACGGGTCCCGTCTTCGCATTCGAATTCGACCATCTGGCGGGGTGCCGGCTCGACGCCCTCTTCGGTTTCGAGGCTGCGCGAGCCCAACTGTGTTCCGCGGAGACTGCGTTCGCTCATATCTAAGACCTTCCGACTCGACTGCACACCTTGGACGCAATGCAACAGTCTACCGTGATCGAATATTCCTCGCCGACCGGGAGGGATCCATTCCTCGACCGGGTTCTCGATTCAGCCGTGTCGGCCTGCCAGCACCGAGAGGCCGAGTTCGACATCATCGGTGACGATCCCGTCGATACCGAGGTCGAGCAGCCTCCGCATCGTCGCCTCGTCGTTGATTGTCCAGACGTGGACGAGCAGCCCTGAGCGGTGAGCCCGGTCGACGAAATCCGCTGTGACCACGGGGACCCGTCTGAACGAGACCGGAACCTGGAGAGCGTCGGCTCCGGGCGGGAGGGGAACAACCCCGTGATCGGGAATTCCAGGCAGTCGACCGAGGGCGAAGAGGGCGGTCTCCGTCGTCCCCGTCGACGTCCGCACACCGGGCAGAGCTATGCGCAGCCGGCGGAGCGTTGCGGAATCGAAGGAAGCGAGGCGGATGCGGTCGGCGGCATGGAAATTGTGAACGAAGCGGATCATCGGACCGATGCTGTGAGCGGCTTTGACATCGATGTTCCATCGCACCTTCGGAAGTGCTTCCACCAACGCCTTGAGGCGGGGGAGCCGACCCCCTGCGAGGAGTTCAACTCGGTCGAGCTCGGCTGCCGGCAGTTCCCGAATGGTGTGGTCCAGTCCGGCAATGCGAATGAGGTCGGCATCGTGCGCGGCAAAGAGGACGCCGTCAGCGGAGGCGTGGACGTCGGTCTCCATCCACTCGACACCGACCGCCGCCGCAGCGGCGAAGGCCTCAAGGGTGTTCTCACTCATCCCCGGCCACAGGCCGCCTCGATGTGCGATGATCTCTGGGTCCGCGATGACCTCCCGCTGGGAATTCATGGTCCAATCCTAACCAGGGTGTTGATTTCACCGAGGCTGTGTTCAAGGATGGAGCCATGAGCTCACACCGCGAACCCATCGAACCCGACGACGTCATCGACGCGACCGCGAAGACCCCGACCGAACGCGCCCGCCGGGCCGCCGGACGCGCTTACAGCGTTGCGAGCACCGGTGTGAAGAACGCGCGTGAGGCGGCCTCGACCTCTCGCCTCATCGAAGCCACCGAGAACAGCGTCAACCGTGCACTGGGAAGCGTTTCTCACGCGATCGATGACGCTGTGCGCAGCGGCAAGGTCGAACGAGCCTTCGACCGGGCGCAGGAGACCGTGACGACGGGAGCCGACAACGTCCGGAAGCTGGTGACGCGCAAGTCCCGCTGACCGGGCAGACTCCACCGGCCTGGATCTGCGCAGCTCGCGCACCGCGTTCGAGAGGCGGCGGTTGACCAACTCTCGCCGAAGCACTCAGTGAGCAGACTCTCATCCATGTGGCACACCGTTTCGGTGTGCCACATTGCTTTTGTAACAGTTCCTTAACTAGAATTTGTGAAGATAACGATCAGATAACTTGGAGTTTCTCCTCGAGCGCACTGCTGCGAGAGGTCTTCCCATTGCATCTCCGAGTTGCCGAGACACTCTCTGATGATGACGAGGAACACCACTGTGGGCAGACACTCAGCACCGAGCACCAAGAAGACCGGCTCGATCTTCTCAGCGCTGACGGCGAAGAAGAAGACCGGACGCCACGGACCGATCGACCGTCAGAACACCGCCGGGGGAGTGCTGGCGGCAGTGCGCACCCGTCCGGTGCTCTCCGCCTTCATCGTGCCGACCGCCGCAACGGCAGCCGTCGTCGCTTCGAGCCTCGCAATGGTGCCCAATGATTCCTCCTCGGGCGGCCAGGTCGTGGCCGAAGCGCCCGCCGAAGCCCCCGCCGTCGCCGTCTCCGAACCGACGAAGGCCGCAGATGAATTCCTCGCCAAGGCGAAGAAGCAGGCCAAGGAGAAGCCCGCAGAAGTCACGATCGACACCCATATCGAGACACCCAGCCCCGAGCCGTCGAAGACCGCAGACAAGAAGGAAGAGGACTCGACCGGCGGTGGAGAATCTTCTGGCGAGGAGGGTTCGGCTGGCGGCTCCGCGGATGAGAACGACGGACCGTCGAACTCCGGGAAGTCGGCCGGGGAATCCGGCAGCTGCCCCATGTCCTACTACGGCGGCGGTGACGGATTCGACGGCCGTCCGACTGCAAACGGTGAGAAGTTTGATACGAACAAGCTCACCGCGGCCCATAAGACCCTGCCGTTCGGTTCCAAGGTGAAGATCACGAACAGCGCGAACGGAAAGTCCGTGACGGTGCGCGTCAACGACCGCGGCCCCTACCACGGCAATCGGTGCTTCGACCTGTCCAAGGCCGCCATGGAAGCCGTCGGCGGCGTCGGCGCCGGCCAGATCAACGGCAAGTACGAAGTGCAGTGACCCCACCGGTGAGCTGCTGACTGCTCACATCACTCAATGAGCTCCGCCGCGGCCCGTGCACGATCGTGCAGGTCGCGGCGGAGCTGTTTTGGTGAGAGGACCTCGACGCCGGGCACGGTGACGAGCTGACTGACAGCCACCTCGTCGGGTTCCATGGGAAGGTCGATCTCGATGGTGTCGCGATCCGTCCGCCCCGCGTTGACGGCATCCTCGGTGAGTCGGCCCGGAATCGTACGCAGAAGGCCATCGATCTGGGCCACGGGCAGCCGCAGTCTCACACGAGTTCGACGGATCGAGGCGTCGAATTCGGCCTGCGCACCCGTCCAGTAGGCCGCGAGGTCGAAATTCGGTGGGGGAGTGCAGCGGAGGAATCGCAGCTCGGGCGAGCCGATCCGTGAGACTCGATAGGTTCGAGGCCTGCCTCCCGGCGGCTGAGCCGCGAGATACCAGCGACCGGCCTTGACGACGAGCCCCCAGATGCAGAAGCGTGCGCGATCGCAGACCGTTCCGTCCGCGATACGCGACCTGCAGTCCCCGCTGAGTGCGCAGTGCGGTGACAATGAGGTCGAGCTGCTCGGGATTCTCCTCAGCCATGAACCAGTCCGGCCCGTCGACGAGGATGATCTGCGAGAACGCCGATGACGATTCGGTGAGAACTTTCGCTCGCGCCCAGGCCAACGCGGACGAGAAGCCGAGATCTGCCGCAGCATGGGAGCCGATGAGGAGGGAATCGAGTTTGTCCCTGGTCAGACCCGCCACAGGCGAGACCCAGTCGCCGAGGAGGCTGATCTCGCCGCCGGGCCCCGCCTCGGTGACGACGAAAACGCCCATCCGCGACAGCTCACCGAGGTCACGGTAGATCGTCCGCTCGGTGACCTCGAGACGTCGCGCGAGATCGGCTGCCGTGATCGGCCGCGAACGCGCACCGAGGATGACGATCTCCGAAACGAGGCGAGCAGCTTTCATATTTCTGAGAACAATGAAGGACACTGACACGAGATGTCAGTGGAAGCCGATGAGACTGGTTCCATGAATACACCGACACCGGAATCAGCTCACGCCGCCGACCCTGCCGACTTCGCTCCGTTCTCCCACCGTGCACTGAGCGGCAAGGTCGCCCTCGTCGCCGGGGCCACCCGAGGAGCCGGCCGCGCCATCGCCCGCGATCTCGCACGCGCCGGCGCCTTCGTCCACTGCACCGGCTGATCGACCCACGGGCGTCCCTCCGACTACGGACGCACAGAGACGATCGAAGGCACCGTCGCCCTCATCACCGACGAAGGCGGCCAGGCCGAAGCCCACGTCTGTGATCACCTCGATGCGGCCCGGATCTCACAGGTGATCGGCCAGATCGACACCGACCACGGTCGTCTCGACATCCTCGTCAACGACATCGGGGGAGAAGCCTACGTGGAGTGGGGCACGCCGTTCTGGGAGACCGAACTCGACGCCGAGATGCGCTTGTTCCGGTCGGGTCTGCTCACTCACCTGCACACCGCACATGCTGCCCTGCCCCTGCTCACACGGAAGCCGGGCGGTCTCCATATCGAGATCACCGACGGCACCGCAGAGTTCAACGCGAGCCACTACCGCGAGAGCATCTTCCTCGACCTCACGAAGACGGCGGTGAGCCGTCTGGCCTTCGGACTCGGCCACGAACTCGACAAGGCGGAAGCGACGGCCGTCGCCATCACCCCCGGTTGGCTGCGATCGGAGATGATGCTCGATCACTTCGGTACCACAGAGGACGACTGGATGCGCGACTCGCTCGACGAAACCCGCACCGAACCACCACGCGATTTCGCGATCTCCGAGACGCCTCATCTGCTCGGTCGTTCCGTTGTCACACTGGCCGCCGATCCCGACCGGCACTGCTTCAACTCGACGACGCAGGACACCCACGGATTGGCCGTCCACTACGGATTCAATGACCTCGACGGTTCGCGACCCGATTCGTGGAGCTTCATCACCGCTCTCGAGAACGACCCTGCGGCGGATCCCCGCGAATTCCGCTGACCGCGCGGGCGAGTGCGGATTCCGCACTTGCCGAATCCGTCTTGGCACGGGCCCGGGACCTCGTTAGTCTGAAGCCGCCCCAATCGCTTCAGGAGGAGTTCGTCGTGTCCGCAGAAACCCGTGACGTCGTCATCATCGGAGCAGGCCCATCGGGCCTGAGCGCCGCCCGTCGGCTGCGGAAAGCCGGACGGAGCGTCATCGTGCTCGAGGCCCGCGACCGCGTGGGCGGCCGCACCTGGACCGAACACATCGACGGGCAGATGTTCGAACTCGGCGGACAGTGGATCTCCCCGGACCAGACCGCGCTGCTGGCCCTCGTCGACGAACTCGGCAAAGAGACCTACCCGCGGTACCGTGACGGAGACAGCGTGTACATCGCTCCCGACGGAACTCGTACCGTCTATTCGGGGGAGATGTTCCCCGTGGGGGAGTCGACCCAGTCCGAGATGGAGCGCCTCATCGGCATCCTCGACGAACTCGCCGCCCGGATCGGTCCGAAGGCACCCTGGGATGCCGAGGACGCTGCCGAACTCGACTCGATCTCCTTTCACCACTGGCTGCGTCAGCAGTCCGAGGACGAACTCGCATGTGAGAACATCGGGCTGTTCGTCGCCGGCGGCATGCTGACCAAGCCCGCCACCACCTTCTCAGCACTCCAAGCCATTCTCATGGCCGCCTCGGCGGGATCCTTCACGAATCTCGTCGACGATCATTTCATCCTCGATCGTCGCGTCGTCGGCGGGATGCAGTCGGTTTCGGTGCAGATGGCCGAGGAGCTCGGCGAGGACATCGTCCGTCTGCAGCAGCCGGTGCGCCGGATCGAATGGTCGGAGACCGGAGTGAGTGTATCGACCGACGAACTGACAGTCAGCGCAGGCCAGGCGATCGTCGCCGTGCCACCGAACCTCTACTCGCGCATCAGCTATGACCCGCCTCTGCCGAGGCTCCAGCAGATCTTCCACCAACACCAGGCGATGGGACTCGTCATCAAGGTCCACGCCACCTACGACACCCCGTTCTGGCGCGAAGACGGTCTGTGCGGAACCGGTTTCGGCGCCTCCCGTCTCGTCCAAGAGGTCTACGACAATACGAACCACGGTGAAGAGCAGGGCACTCTCGTCGGCTTCATCTCCGATGTCAACGCCGATGCCATGTGGGCCCTGGACGAAGAGTCCCGCCGGACGAAGATCCTCGAAGTCCTCGCCGAATTCCTCGGCCCGAAGGCGCTCGAACCCCGGGTGTTCTACCTCTCCGACTTCGGCGCGGAGGAATGGACCCGCGGAGCCTATGCGACGAGCTACGACCTGGGCGGTCTGCACCGGTGGGGACCGTTCCAGAACGATCCGGTCGGGCCCATCCACTTCGCCAGCTCCGATATCGCTGCCGAAGGCTACCAGCACGTCGACGGAGCGGTGCGCATCGGCACCGCCACCGCCGAGAGGATCCTCGGCGAGAAGTCCTGAGATGAGCAGCACACAGCCGTCACCGTCGACGAACACGAGCGGACTGAGCTCCAAAGGACTCTCCGCCGGCAAGATCGGAGCCATCGGGGGGAGCCGTCATCGGCATCTCCTGCATCGCTCCGGCCTATACGCTGACCTCGGGACTGGGCCCGACGATCTCCGAGGTCGGGGTGCACACCCCGGCCGTGCTGCTCATCGGCTTCGTGCCGATGCTGCTCGTCGTCTTCGGCTACCGGGAACTGAACACCGCGATGCCGGATTCGGGCACGACGTTCACGTGGGCGACCAGAGCGTTCGGGCCCTGGCTGGGCTGGATGGGAGGCTGGGGACTCGTCGCCGCCACCGTCCTCGTGCTGTCCAATCTCGCGGCCGTGGCCGTCGACTTCCTCTTCCTCCTGCTGTCCCAAGTGTTCTCCGACCCGTCCATCGCCGAACTCACACGGGTGCTGTGGATCAACATCCCCGTGACGATCATCCTCACCGCTGCTGCGGCCTGGGTGTCCTATCGGGGAGTCGAAGCCACCGAGAAGCTGCAGGTGTGGCTGGTCGCCTTCCAGGTGCTGGCGCTGGGCTGGTTCGTCGTCGCTGCGATTGTGCAGGTGTCCAACGGCACCTCCTATGATTCGACCCCGGTCTCACTTGATTGGTTCAATCCGCTGTCCGCCGGCGACTTCTCCACCGTCGCGGCAGCAGTATCGCTGTCGATCTTCCTGTTCTGGGGCTGGGACACGGTGATCACGATGAACGAGGAGGCGAAGGACCCGGAGAAGACTCCTGGCCGCGCGGCCATGCTCACGATCATCGCGATCGTCATCATCTACATCGCCTGCACGATCGCCGTCATCTCCTTCGCAGGAGTCGGCACCGAAGGCCTGGGTGCGGGCAACCCCGATAACCAGGAATCGATCTTCGCCTCACTCGCCGGCCCGGTCATGGGGCCCTTCGCAGTGCTCATGTCCATTGCGGTGCTCTCATCTTCCCTGTCCTCGCTGCAGGCGACGATGGTCTCGCCCTCGCGGACGATCCTGGCGATGGGCCACTACGGGGCGCTTCCGGAGAAGTACGGTCGGGTCTCTCCCCGTTACAAGTCCCCATCGGTCGCCACCGTCACCTCGGCGGGGGCCGCGATCATCTTCTATGTCGTCATGCGCCTGCTCTCGGAGAACGCTCTGTGGGACACGATCACTGCGCTGGGACTCATAGTCTGCTTCTACTACGGCATCACGGGTCTGGCCTGCATCTGGTATTTCCGACGCAGCCTCTTCGCCTCGACCCGCACGTTTTTCTACCGGCTCCTGTTCCCGCTCATCGGGGGCGTGACCCTGCTGGTCATCTTCGTCACCACCGCAATCGACTCGCTCGACCCCGACTACGGTTCGGGATCCTCGGTCTTCGGCGTCGGACTCGTCTTCGTCCTCGGCATCGGGGTGCTGGCCCTGGGTGTGGTCATCATGATCATCCAATCCGTCCGCCATCCCGACTTCTTCCGCGGACGCACCCTGAAACAGGGAGTCGACGAGGGGTGAACGAACAGCTGGTGGCTCTGCGCCGAGTCCGGGACCGCATCGACCGCGAGTTCGACCAGCCCTTGAGCGGGGAGGCCTGGCCACAGGCGTGCGCATGTCCTCCGGGCATTTCAGCCGCCGGTTCAGAGCGGCCTTCGGCGAATCGCCGTATTCGTATCTCCTGACGCGCAGGATCGAACGGGCCATGGCCCTCATCCGCCGCGGCGATCTCACGATAACCGAGATCTGCTTCACCGTCGGCTTCTCGTCCCTGGGCACCTTCGGCACTCGCTTCAGCGAACTCGTCGGACTCTCACCGCCCCGTTACCGCAACGGAGTCGCCGCAGGCGAGCAGCGGCTGCCGACGAGGGCGAGGGCAAACAGGTCGAACGGAAGTCATTCTCCATCAACGGCGGCATGTGCCCGCACTGCGAGGGCATGGGCACAGCCACAGACATCTCCATCGCCGAGGTGGTCGATGAGTCGAAATCTCTCATTGACGGAGCCATCACCGTCCCCGGGTACAAACCCGGCGGCTGGTCGGTGCGCATGTTCTCCGAATCCGAGGACTTCGACCCCGACAAACCGGTCGCCGACTTCGATGAGAACGAGCGGCACTACCTGCTCTATGCCGAAGGTGAGAAGGTCAGGATCAACGGCACGAACATCACGTTCGACGGTCTGATCCCACGGATCCAACGCTCGTTCCTGTCCAAGGACCGGGACTCGATGCAGAAGCACATCCGCGAATTCGTCGACCGTGCTGTCGTGTTCACCACCTGCCCCGAATGCGCCGGGACACGGCTCAACACCGCCGCCCGGTCCTCGCTGATAGCCGGTAAGTCGATCGCCGATGTCTGCGCTCTGGGCCGGAATCATCTATTCGGATATGGCGCTCATGGGCGGCGTGTCCGCACCCTGCGTCGAGTGCGAGGGCAAGGGCTTCCAAACCGAGGTGCTCGAGTTCACCTTGGGCGGACTGAATATACGTGAGGGCATCGACCTGCCGGTGGACGCAGCGATCGAGCATTTCGGTGCGGGGGAGTCGCGTATCTCCGCGGTCGTGAAGATTCTGAAGATCCTCGCCGCGGTGGGACTCGGCTATGTCAGCCTCGGCCAGCCGCTGCCGACTCTGTCCGGGGGAGAGCGGCAGAGATTGAAGTTGGCGGTCCAGCTGCCGGCGAAGGCCGCTGATGCCGCGCAGGTGATCATCCTCGACGAACCGACGACCGGTCTGCACTTGGCCGATGTCGAGAATCTGCTGCAGCTCCTCGACGGACTCGTCGACTCGGGGCGGACCGTCATCGTCATCGAACACAACCTGGCCGTGATGGCTCACGCCGACCACATCATCGATCTGGGTCACGACGCCGAACATGACGGAGGGTCGATCGTCTTCGAAGGCAGCCCGACTGAGCTGGTCGCAGGGCGAAGGCGAATGGATCGCTGACCGCGGAGCATCTGGCTGCGTATGTGAACGCCTGACCGGGGGGAGCCGGTGCTATTCAGGCCTCACTCAGGTTCCGCGGAGACGATTTGGATGCTGAATTCACGGTCTCGGGTTCAAATGCGGCTATTGATTCGTTACGGTGTACAACGGCTCGGTAACGACCGGGTTACAGAACCGAAATGCAGTCGTACTTTGGAGAAGACACAGTGAACCTCTACAGCACAAGCCTCCGCAAGGTCGCCCTGCTCGTCGGCGCCGGCGCGGTCGCAGCGGCCGGACTGACCGGAGTGAGCGCAGGGCAGCCGGCCCAGGCATCTGAGAAGGGCGTCTGGGACAAGGTCGCCGAATGTGAATCGGGCGGAGACTGGCACATCAACACCGGCAACGGATACTACGGCGGACTGCAGTTCTCCAAGCAGACCTGGAACGGCTTCGGCGGTTCGGGCACTGCGGATGAGCACAGCAAGAAGGAACAGATCCGGATTGCTCAGAAGGTCCTCAAGGAGCAGGGACCGGGCGCATGGCCGACCTGCGGTGAGAAAGCCGGACTGACGAAGTCCAATGGCGCTGCCGATGACGGAGGCGGCAAGAAGGACGATGGCGGCAAGAAGGACGACGGTGGCTCTGACGACAGCGGCAAGGTCGGCCTCGGCGGCAACGTCACCGTCGGCAGCTGAGACCACACGCTGATTTGACGATCAGGCATGGACACGTGCGCTGTGATCGTGATCATGGAATGGCCGTGAGTGACCCATGCGTCGCTCACGGCCATTTCTGTCGGTAAGGGTCGTCGCCGTGCATTGTGCTTTCGTGTCGGGAGTGTCATCCGTGAGTTTCGAGGCTCCTCTCCGTCTTCGGATAGAACGCCGATAATATACATTATGTTAAGTAAAGATATTGAGCCGGTCCCCGAGGTGCGCAGTTACAGTTGAATCCGGCGATCTGAGTCTGTGGCCCATCAGGCGACACCAGGAGGCGAAATGGCGACGAAGCAACCGGCAATGCGACCGACAGGTGAACCCGTCGATGACGTGCTCGACCGTGCAGGCGGTCCCAGGCGCGCCGAAGCCGATCGCCTCCGCGAGATCCTCGCAGAGATCTCCGGCGAGGAGCCTGTGGTGTGGGCCTCACGCATCATCGGATTCGGTGAGGTCGAATATCGGTATGAATCCGGACATCGCGGCAGGATGCCGGTTCTCGCGTACTCCCCTGCCTCGCGTCAGCATACGATCTATCTCACGAGCGACTATGAGGACCGTTGGCCCCACCTCGTCTCCACGCTCGGCAAGTACCGCAGCGGCACATCGTGCCTGTATCTCACGCGCTTGCATGACGTCGACGAATCGGTGCTGCGTGAACTCCTCAAGCGCACTCGTGACCACACGCTCGCCGAATGGTCCGACTGATAGCATGTGTACTGAACAGTAACTCAGATCACAGTAAAGGGCGCCTCCATGACCGCAGACACCACAGCCGTGCAGACCGCCGAATCTGCACCCACCTTCAAGCTCTGGAAGAAGATGCAGGAGATGCCTTTGGGCGGCCTCGTCGGTTCATGGCTGTTCTCTCAGGGCATCTGCTTCAAAGCACCCTACTTCCGTACTGTGCGCCCGCAGATCAAAGAGCTGCGACCCGGGTTGTGCCGCGTCACTGCGCCCAACCGTCGTGGAATGCACAACCATATCGGCACCTATCACGCGATCGCGTCGTGCAATATGGCCGAAGTCGCCGCCGGTGTCATGACGGAAGCGACCGTGCCGCCCACTCACCGCTGGATCCCAGCGGGAATGACCGTGGAATACAACGCCAAGGCCAGCAAAGGGGCGGTCATGGCAGTCACCCGGCTTGAAGAGATCCCCGAATTCGGCGACGAGAAGTTCGACCTGATCGTCCCTGTGGATGTCCTCGAAGCGAATGGCATCGCCTTCGTCACCGCACGCATCACCATGTACATCTCACCGAAGAAGCGCTGAAGCACCGCGGCTCTACCAGGTCACCGCCTGGAACCCTTTACCGGCCCGACAGCAGCAGCACGCGTTGAGCGTGCGTGACTCCCCCGCCTATCGGGCGTGGCGGCCTGTTGAACTCGGCAAGGCTCTCATCGATCCGCCAGTCATGTCCGGTGCCGCGTGAGAGATCAGCGGCATGGAGTGTGAGCTCGAGAATGCGCATCTGCACCAGCTGCGTTCCCGGGATGCTGCCGATCCGATGAGCGACCGGCGCGTGGAGGTCGCATTCGTACACCAGCGCTCTGAACGACCCCTCGTGAGTCCAGAAGGATTCGAGCATGTCCTCTGCGAGGTGACCGGCTCCCCTGGTGGCTTCGACCTCCTCCGTGCTCGCCTGCTGCAGCAGCTTCGTATAGCGGGCTCCCCCGCCGATCAGGTGATCATCCCGGGTGCGGCACTGCTCGCGGCCTTTGCGGCGCTGACCTTCCGTGAGCTGCCGAAGTCACCGACCCATGTCATCGCCGTCATCGTTTCGGCAGTGGTGATGAGCATCTGCCTCCTCCTCGCCAAGACGCTCAAACAGAACTGGCTGAAGGAATGGGGAATGGGAATCTCCCTGCTCATCGGCCTCGTCGCCGCCTACTTCGCCCACTATGCCGGTCTCGGCATGACCGAAGCCTGAGGAGAGACCATGCCATCGATCATCACATCACCCTCGCACGCGGCATTCGAGCGCACCACCAACCGGTGGGGCTCGATCACGCTGTTCATCGGATTCCTCATCGCCACCTCGGTGCCGTTCTATCTTCTGTTCGTCGCCGACGCGAACATCGATCTCGGAGAGATCCTCAAGGGCTTCCTCGCCGTGTTCGCCGTCTACGGAGTCTTCTACATCGTCGAACCTCTCACCTATTTCCCGATCCTCGGACCCGCCGGGATGTACCAGGCCTTCATGATCGGCAATGTCGCGAACAAGCTGCTGCCCTCGGCGATCGTCGCCCAGGACACGATCGGGGCGAAGCCCGGCACCCGCAAGGGCGAATACGCGGCGACGATGGCCATCTGCGGAGCCGCGATCATCCACGTCGCCTCGATGGTCATCTTCGTCGGCATCCTCGGCACCTGGCTCGTCTCCCTCATTCCCGAGCCGGTGACCCTTGTCGCGAAGCTCTACATCCTCCCGGCCATCCTCGGCGGTGTCACCGTCCAGCTCATCGCGTCGCTCAAACAGCTGAAGTCGACCCTCATCGCCCTCGGCATGGCGGCGCTGGTCATACTCGTCCTCGTCCGGCTGGTTCCCGTGCTCGCGCCCGGCGACGTCGCCATTGTCGTGTTCCTGACCATCCTCATCACATGGTTCACGCGCAACAAGGCGGTCACGGACAAGCGACCCGCCAGCGACGGCACCGACACCGTCGGCATCAACTGACGGCGGAGAACGGTCGGTGCTCGTCTGCCGAGACCGACCCCCGCATCCGACAATTCTTGCCAAGATGGCACCAGACCTCTGCTGAAAGGACATCATGTCGCTCAACTCCGCCCTCCGCGCGTCGATCAGTGCCGATCTCGACCAGACGATCGCCGACTACAAGCACTTCCACCGCACTCCCGAGCTGTCCATGCAGGAGACGAACACCGCCGCGGAGATCGCCTCCCGGCTCCGGGCCCTCGGGCTGAAGACACACACCTTCGGCGGAACCGGAGTCGTCGCTGTGATCGAGAACGGCGACGGTCCGGTCATCGGCTACCGTGCCGACATCGACGGACTGCCGATCAGAGAGGACACCGGACTCGACTATGCCTCCACGGCGGACGGCACTCTTTCCGACGGCGAGACGACTAAGGTCATGCACGGCTGCGGCCACGACACTCACATCACAGTCGGCCTCTACCTCGCCAAGCACCTCGTCACACACAGGGACCTGTGGTCGGGAACAGTCGTCATGCTCTTCCAGCCCGGTGAGGAGACCGGCCAAGGTGCGCGCGCCATGCTCGATGACGGGCTCTGGGATGAGATCGTGCGCCCCGAGGTCATCTTCGGTCAGCACGTGTGGCCCGGTGCCGCCGGTCACCTCTACGTCAGCAGCGGCACCGCCATGGCGATGTCCGACTGCCTGCGCGTGACCGTCAAGGGCAAGCAGGCACACGGATCCCAGCCGGAGAACGCGATCGACCCGATCGTCCTCGGCGCCTATATGATCACCCGCCTCCAGTCGGTCGTGTCCCGCGAGATCTCCGGCCGCGACATGTCGGTGGTCACCGTCGGCACCTTCCACGGCGGACTCAAAGAGAACATCATCCCCGACTCCGCCGAATTCAAACTCAATATCCGCACCTTCACCGAGGAGGTCCGCGCGGTCGTCCTCGACCGGGTCCGCCGCATCATCGAAGCCGAGGCCCAGGCTTCCGGAGCTCCGGAGCCCGAGATCGAAGAGATGTATCGGTTCCCGCGCTGCTTCAACGAACCCGAGGAGACCGATTCGTTCCTCACATATGCGGGAGCCGAACTCGGCACCGAACAGGTCCACCTGACCGAGCCGGCCACCGGCAGCGAGGACGTCGGAGCGTTCGGCGATGACATCGGCGTCCCGTACGTGTACTGGTTCTTCGGCGGCTACTCCCCCGAGAAGTTCGCCGATGGTCAGACCCCGCCCGGGAATCACTCCCCGTTCTTCGCTCCCGACGATGTCGAGACGACTCTCGAGAACGGCATCAGGGCCGCGCTGTCCGCGGTGCTGAGCAAGGTCGGAAAGGACCGCGCATGAGCGAGGAGATGCTGTGGTGGTCGACTCGTGAGCTGGCCGGCCGAATCGCCGCCAAGGAGGTCTCGGCCCGGGAGGCTCTGCAGGCTCATCTCGACCGCATCGATGAGGTCAACCCCGCTCTCAACGCCGTCGTCACCCGAGACGACGAAGCCGCCTTCGCTCAAGCTGATGCCGCAGACGCAGCAACCGCCCGCGGTGAGAGCTTCGGTGCCCTGCACGGAGTGCCGATGACGCATAAGGACACCCACGACACGGCAGGTATGCGCACTACCTGGGGTTCACCGCTCATGGCCGATCGCGTGCCCGAATCGGATGCGCTCATCATCGCTCGTCTCAAAGCCGCCGGCATCACGACGACAGGCAAGACGAACGTGCCCGAGTTCGCCGCCGGCTCCCACACTTTCAATGAGGTCTTCGGCACAACCGTGAACCCCTACGACCGGACGAAATCGGCAGCGGGATCCTCCGGCGGCGTGGGCGCAGTGCTCGCAGCCGGGATCCAGGCGTCAGGAGACGGCTCCGATATGGGCGGATCACTGCGGTCGCCCGCATCGTTCAACAACGTCGTCGGTCTGCGGCCGAGCAACGGCCGTATCCCCCATGTTCGACCGGGCAACCCCTTTGCGTGGCTGTCTCAGAGCGGATTCATGGCACGCACGGTCTCCGATGTGGCGCTGCTCATGTCGGTGGCCTCTGGACCACATCCTTCGGCGCCGGGATCGATCCTGGAATCGGGCAGTGTCTTCGACCTCCCGGAGTTCGCGCTCGACGCCGACCGCTCCCCCGACCTCGCCGGACTGCGGGTCGGCTTCAACCCCGACCTGGACGGACTGCTTCCGGTCGAATCCGAGGTGAAGGAGATCGTCGCGTCCGCAGCGCCGGTGTTCGGCAGCCTCGGCGCGCATGTGGATGAGGAGATCCCGGATCTCACGGACGCCGACGAGGTGTTCAACGTCCGCCGCGCCCTCGACTTCGTGGGCTCCTGGGGCGATCTGTATGAGGCGCACCCGGACAGAATCAAGCAATCGGTCCGGTGGAACATCCGCATGGGCCTCGACCTCACAGGCGCCGAGGTGGCTTCGGCCGAATCAGCCCGCACCCGCCTGCACGCGGAAGTCGACAGCTATTTCGCCGACCACGACGTCCTCGTGCTCACCACGTGCCAGGTCCTGCCGTTCGATGCGGACATCGAGTATCCGACACAGATCAACGGGGTGGAACTGGAGAACTATCTCGATTGGATGCGAGCACTGTGCCTGGTCTCGGCGACCGGCTGCCCCGCGATCTCGGTACCCGCCGGCTTCTCGGCCTCCGGTCTGCCGGTGGGTGCGCAGATCGTGGCCAAGCCCGGTGCGGACGTCGAACTGCTGCGAGTCGCTCATGCCTTCGAAGCCGCCACCGTTCATCACCTCAGACGGCCGGATCTCTGATCGGCATTCTTCGCAGGACGCGGCGTCGGTCGAGGCAGGTATGGCATACCTGGGCAGAGTTTGCCGAGCCTTTCCACACTGGAACGGTTCTAGAAAAGGTGTCAGGATATTCTCTAAGCAGGCGGAACGGATCCGCCTCGAACCGCAAAGGAGTAAAAGATGCACCTGAGCCCCGCCATGCAGAAGGTCCTCAACGAGCAGGTCACCCTCGAACTCGAAGCCTCGTTGGTCTACCTCCAGCTCTCCATCCAGCTCGATGATCTCGATCTGCCCGGAATGACGCGCTGGATGCGCGCCCAGTCCGAAGAGGAGCAGGTTCACGCCGCCAAGTTCACCCAGCACTGCCTCGACCGCGGATTCAGCCCTCAGATCGGCGATATCGCTGCTCCGAAGGTCTCCGGTTCGCAGCCGATCGACTTCTTCAAGGCTGCACTGGCTCACGAGGAGAAGGTCTCGGAGTCCATCCGCAACATCTACCGCACCGCTCAGGACGAGGCCGACCTCGACGTCCTGCCGCTGCTCCACTGGTTCATCGACGAGCAGGTCGAGGAGGAGTCGAGCATCTCCGAGATCATCGGTCGCCTCGAGCGGGTCGGCAACGACGGTGCCGGCGTCCTGCGCATCGACTCCGAACTCGGCTCACGCCACCCTGATATCACCGTCGACAGCGAGTGAGAACTGCATGACCGCTCCGGCTCAGTGCCCAGAACGAGCGAGCTCGATGAGTTGAGTGTGAACTCGAATCGAGTACTCAAGCGGCCGATCCCAGCACGGGATCGGCCGCTGTCGTGTGCAGGCCCGAGGATGCGGGGAGACCGGTCCGTCCTCAGCCGAGGACCGATTTGCCGATGAGCAGCACGACCGGCAGGGTCACGAGCATGACAACGGTCTGACCGGCGATGAGTGCGGCCATGAGCTTCGCATCTCCCCCGAGCTGCCGGGCCATGACATAGCCCGAGCTCGCCGTGGCGATCGATTGGAAGAGCAGTGCGACCAGCGCCGGCACCGTCGGGACTGCCAAGAGAGACAGTGCGGCGAGGGACAGCCCCGGCAGCACGATCAGCTTGATGATCGTCGAGGCGATGATGGCCCGGGCATGTGCACGCATCGAGAATGCCTGCAGACCGGCGCCGACGCAGAGGAGCCCGATGGGCAGCGAGGCGACCGCCAAGGGATCGAGGACCGTGGCCGCCACGTCCGGCAGACCCAGACCGCTGACATTGGCCAAGGCCCCGGCGACGCAGCCGAGTACGAGAGGATTCGTCACGATCGCCTTGAACAGCGCGAGCAGCGAGCTCGGTCCTGTGCGCAGGAACTCGAAGCCGAGACTCGAGATGACATTCACCGTGGGGACGAGGATCGCTGCGACGATCGCGGCCACGGCGCTGCCTTCGGAACCGAACAGGCTGCCCGCCAACGACAGGCCGATATAGGTGTTGAAGCGGACCCCACCTTGGAGCACGGAGGTGAAGGCCGGAAGATCGCGGGCGATGACCCGGCGGGCGAGGACGATGCCCAGGGACACGATCACGGTGGGGATGACGAGCGCCGCTGCCAAGCGCGCGAGCGGGACATGGGCCACGTCCACCTCGGCGACGGAGGTGAAGAGGAGCACCGGAAGGAGGCAGTAGTACGCGAGCTTCTCCGCGCCCGACCAGAATTCCGGACTCCGAAATCCCGGCAGTCTCTTCAGCACGAGACCGAAGGCGATGAGCGCCGTGACGGGAAGAAGGGCGAGGAGTATGGGAACCAGGCTCACAGACTGAGAATTTCATGAGTTTGGAATCATTTCAAAGTTGAGTGTGTTTGACTCAATATAGGAACCGAACGAAAGGAAGCACATGGCTACACGTTTCGACCCCATCCGAGACCTCGACCGATTCTTCTCAGAGGTGACCCGCACCCCGAACGCCACCACCTTGCCGATGGACCTCTACCGCGACGGCGAAGTCTTCGTCGCCCGCATCGATATGCCCGGAGTCGATCCGAGCAGCATCGATGTCGACGTCGAAGACCGCACGCTCACGGTTCGCGCTCGCCGCGAGTCCGAGGTCGCCGACAAGGACGTGAAGTGGCTGACCCGAGAACGCACCAACGGCACCTACGCTCGCCAGCTGACGCTCGGCAACCGGGTGGCGCTGGATCGCATCCGCGCCGACTACAGCGACGGTGTCCTCACGCTGACGATCCCCGTCGCTGAGGAGGCCCGCCCCCGGAAGATCTCCGTTTCGCATGCAGCCGGACAGACCTCCCCCGAGGTGGTCGAATCGTCCTCGTCCGACGACCCCCGCTCCCCCGGCCTCGACAGCTGACACCGGCGCCGGATTCGGACGGAATCACGGTGGCCGAGGTTCGGACGCCGAGGTGTTCCCCGGTTGCCGACTGCGGACCGCACCTTCATCGAGTGCGGTCCGCTTCGTCTGTTCAGACCCGTTCGAGGAGATACGCCAGGCACATATACGGCAGATCCACCGTGCCGGACACCGGATGCTCGACACTGAAGTACTCGCGCAGGTTCGCTTCGATTCGGGCTCGTGTCTTCTCGTTCGAGCGCAGCCAATACGACCGTGTGCGAGCGAGGTCGACGATTCCGTCGACGGTGAGCTCCGTGGTGAATTCGACGAGCCTGCGGTCGGTGAGAGCCAGACCGTTGCCGGGCTGAGGTCGGTACTGCGGTCGATAGACGTCGCCCGCGTGCATGATCCGGCTCAGGCGCAGCACCCAGTCGACGCGGACATCGAGTTGGTTGATGAGGATGAGCAGCCGGCCTCCCGGGCGAAGGATGCGCGCCACTTCGGCGGCCGCTTTCGCTTCGTCGAACCAATGCCAGGCCTGCGCGACGGTGACGAGATCGAGGCTCTCTGCTTCCAGGCCGGTGTCCTCAGCGGTGCCGATCTTCGTGGGGGCAGGATTGCGTTCGAGTGCGGCTGTGTCGGGATCGACGGCGATGAGATCAGCACCGCGCGCGAGCAGCCGGCGGGTGAGGATCCCCGTTCCCCCACCGAGGTCGCATACGCGCAGACCAGACCATTGCGGCTCCCAACCGGTCAGCGCGAGGTCGAGGGCTGAGTCGGGATATCCGGGCCGCACCTCGTTATAGACTCGGGCCTGGGTGCCGAAACTGCGTCCGTGGGCGGCCTGCGCACGTGGTCGCACCATCTGAGTCTGCCTTTCATCGAATTGCCTGCGGTTGTCCGGGCGACCGCTGCAGACCACTCTAGCGTCGTCGACATCCGCCGAGTCGATAGGATGGAGCCATCGGCCCGTTCCCAGCCCTAAGGAGCCAGCATGTCCGCACCGTCCGACCTCTCGTCCAAACTGGACGAAGCCTCCGCCGCATACGAGGAATTCGCCTCGCGCGGTCTCGCGCTCGATATCACACGGGGCAAGCCGGCCCCGGAGCAGCTCGACCTCGCTGCCGATCTGCTGACTGCGGTCAACGGCGACGACTTCCGCTCTCCCGGTGGTGTCGACACCCGCAACTACGGCGGACTCGACGGACTCATCGAGCTGCGGGAGATCTTCGCTCCGCTGCTCAAGGTTCCGGCCGACCAGCTGCTGGCCGGCGGCAATGCCTCGCTGACCTTCATGACCCAGGCGCTGACCTTCGCCCTCATGCACGGCACGGCCGTCGATGATCGCCCGTGGGGGCAGGGTCCGCATAAGCTGCTGTGCCCCGTGCCCGGTTACGACCGCCATTTCACCTTGGCCGAATCCCTCGGGTTCGAGCTGTTGACCATCCCGATGGATGACGAGGGCCCGATCATCTCCGAGGCGCAGCGTCTGGCCGAGGATCCGGCGGTCAAGGGCATGTGGCTGGTGCCGATGTATTCCAACCCGACGGGAATCACGGTCACCGAAGCGCGGGCACGGGAACTGGCTGCCATGCCGACAGCGGCGCCCGACTTCACTCTGCTCTGGGACAATGCCTACGCGGTGCACCATCTGCGAGAGGACCATCCGGACAATCTCGACATCCTCTCACTCTGCGCAGAGGCAGGTCATCCCGAACGTGCATGGGTCTTCGCATCGACCTCGAAGATCACTCATGCCGGGGCCGGGGTGTCGTTCTTCGCCGGAGGCCCTGCCACGGTCGATTGGATGCGAGCGAACCTCGGGAAGGTCGCGATCGGCCCCGACAAGATCAACCAGCTGCGCCATGTCCGGTTCTTCTCCGACTCGGCCGGGGTCGAAGTACATATGCGCAAGCATGCCGAGATCGTCGCACCGAAATTCGATGCGGTGCTCAAGGCGCTCGAGGACGGACTCGGAGCGGAAGAGCTGGCGCAGTGGACCTCACCTGACGGCGGGTACTTCATCACTCTGACGACGATGGAGGGCATCTCCGATCGCGTCGTCAAACTCGCAGGGGAAGCAGGAGTGAAGCTGACTCCTGCCGGTGCCACGCACCCGTACGGCCTCGACCCGAACAACAACATCATCCGCATCGCGCCCACGATGCCGACACTCGATGAAGTCGAA
This sequence comes from Brevibacterium iodinum ATCC 49514, assembly GCF_900169265.1. Taxonomy (GTDB): domain Bacteria; phylum Actinomycetota; class Actinomycetes; order Actinomycetales; family Brevibacteriaceae; genus Brevibacterium; species Brevibacterium iodinum. Next base: position 34,475 of record NZ_FXYX01000002.1, on the reverse strand, counting down.
CTCGCCGCTCAGGGCCTCGTGGCGTGTGTGCGCCTGGCCAGCTATGAGAAGCTGCTCGCCGGCTGACACTCGAATGCGGCCTGCAGACTGAGACAGGTCCGCCCCGAACCGAAGGGTTCGGGGCGGACCTGTCTGTACCGGGGGCGTCGGATCAGTATTCGTAGAATCCGCGTCCGGACTTCACACCGAGCAGGCCGGCATCGACCATGCGCGACAGCAGGATCGGAGGCTTGTTCGCAGGGTCACCGGTCTCCTCATACATGCTCTCCGCGGCATAGAGGCAGGTGTCGAGACCGACGAGGTCGGCCAGCTTGATCGGCCCCATCGGATGGGCGCAGCCGCCGACCATTCCCGCGTCGATGTCCTCCTTCGTCGCATGTCCGGCCTCGAGCATCCGGACCGCGCTGAGCAGGTACGGGATGAGCAGGGCATTGACGATGAAACCGGGACGGTCATCGGCTTGGATCGGATTCTTCCCGAGCGCATCGGCGACGAAGGACGTCACGGTGCTGCGGACATCCTCGGCGGTGAGCACCGAGGAGACGATCTCGACGAGCGGCTGGACCGGTGCGGGGTTGAAGAAATGCACTCCCAGCACGCGTTCGGGGCGCGAGGTCGCCTGCGCGAATCGGATGATCGGCATCGACGAGGTGTTCGAGGCCAGGATCGCTTCCGGGTCGGTGACGACCTGGTCGAGTTCGGCGAAGATCGACTTCTTGATGTCCTCGTTCTCACTGGCGGCTTCGATGACGAGCTGACGATCGGCGAGATCGCTGATATCGGTGGTGAACCGCAGTCGGCCGAGCGCCTCGTCGCGGGCAGCGGCATCGAGTTTGCCCTTGTCCACTGCGCGAGCCAGGGACTTCTCGATGCGGGCACGACCGGCGGCCGAGGCCTCCTCGTTGATCTCGCGGACGATGACGTCGAGACCGGACTTCGCCAGCACTTCGGCGATTCCGGCTCCCATGAGTCCGCTGCCGATGACGGCGGTGCGCTGGATGCTCATAAACTTCTCCTTCTTGATCTATATGGTCGGTCGGGTGCGAATGTCTCAGCTCAGGGCATTCGGGCGAGGAACCAATCGGCCGACCGGATGGCTTTCATGGCCTCCCGGCGGCGTTCCCCGGGCAGAGTCTGAATGTAGACCTGCCCGTCGAGGTGCCCCACCTCGTGTTGGAGCATCTGGGCGAAGACTTCCGTGCCTTCGATCTCGATCGGCTGATTCTTCGCATCCACCCCTCGCACCCGAGCGAATTCATAGCGTGGGGTAGCGAAGAACAGCCCGGGGACGGAGAGGCAGCCTTCTTCGATATCACGCAGCTGCCCGCCGAGCTCGACGATCTCCGGATTGATGACGTATCCCGTGCGGCCGTCGAGGTCGTAGCCGAAGGCTCGCAGTCCGACCCCGATCTGCGGAGCGGCAACGGCCGCTCGGCCCTCGGGCCGTGCGGTGTCGACGAGGTCGGCTGCCAGAGCTTCGACGTGATCATCGAATACCGTCACCGGTTCGCACTTGCTACGGAGCACGGGGTCACCCCACAGTCGGATCTCGCGTTCAGGCATCGATCACCACTACGAGGTCTCCGCCTTCGAGCTGCTGGACATCGGCGATGGCCACACGGGAGACGGTTCCGGCCGTCTGCGTGGTGATCGTCGCTTCCATCTTCATCGCCTCGATGGTGGCTACGGTGTCGCCTGCGGAGACCTTGTCGCCCTCGTGGACCTGCATGGTCACAACTCCGGCGAACGGGCTGCCGACGTGTCCGCTGTTGTTAGGATCGGCCTTCTCCGCTGTCTTGACTTCGCTTTCGACGGAGCGGTCACGCACCTGCAGCGGACGCAGCTGCCCGTTGAGAGTGAACATGACCGAACGCATCCCGCGCTCGTCAGTGCCGCCGATGGCCTGTACGCCGATGAGCAGGTTCTTGCCCTTCGCCAGCTCGACGGCATGCTCTTCGCCGCTGGTGAGGCCGTAGAGGTACTCGGAGGTCTCGACGACGGAGAGGTCGCCGTAGTTCGAGCGCATCGACTGGAATTCCTTCGTCGGACCGGGGAACAGCAGCTCGTTGAGCTTGTCCTTCCGGTCCCGGCCCGGCGTCTGCAGTGCTTCGGCATCCGCAGGTTCGAGATGCTCGGTGAGCGGCTTGGCGGAACGGCCGGCGAGGGCCTTCGTGCGGAACGGCTCGGGCCATCCGCCCGGAGGGTCACCGAGGTCGCCGTTGAGGAACCCGATCACCGAATCCGGAATGTCGAATTTGTCGGGGTTCTCCGCGAACTCCTCGGGCGCAACTCCGGCTCCGACGAGGTGGAGCGCCAGATCGCCGACGACCTTCGAAGACGGGGTGACCTTGACGAGATGGCCGAGAATCGAATCGGCGGCCGCATACATGTGCTCGATGTCCTCGAACCGCTCCCCCAGGCCCAGTGCGACGGCCTGCTGACGCAGGTTCGACAGCTGTCCGCCGGGGATCTCGTGACGGTAGACGCGGCCGGTCGGCCCGGCGAGCCCGGACTCGAACGGTGCGTAGAGCTTGCGCACCGATTCCCAGTAGGGTTCGAGGTCGCTGACGGCGTCGAGGCTGATGCCGGTGTCACGCTCGGTGTTCTCGAATGCGGCGACGAGCGCGGAGAGACTCGGCTGGCTGGTGGTTCCGGCCATGGCCGCCGAGGCGGCATCGACGGCATCGGCACCGGCGGCGGCAGCAGCATAGAGGGTGGCCAGCTGTCCGCCCGCAGTGTCGTGGGTGTGGACGTGGACGGGCAGGTCGAAGTTCTCCCGCAGAGCAGTCACGAGCTTGACCGTGGCAGCCGGGCGCAGCAGGCCGGCCATGTCCTTGATGGCGAGCACATGAGCTCCGGCGTCGACGATCTGTTCGGCCAGGTGAAGGTAGTAGTCGAGCGTGTAGAGCTCTTCCTTCGGATCGAGGATGTCCGAGGTGTAGCACAGCGCCACCTCGGCCAGTGCCGTGTTCGTTCCGCGCACGGCCTCGATCGCCGGACGCATCTGCTCGACGTCGTTGAGAGCGTCGAAGATGCGGAAGATGTCGATACCCGTGCGGGCCGCTTCATCGACGAATGCGTCGGTGACCTCGGTCGGATACGGTGTGTAGCCGACGGTGTTGCGTCCGCGCAGAAGCATCTGCAGGTTGATGTTGGGCACCGCGGTGCGCAGGGCTTCGAGACGTTCCCACGGATCCTCGCCGAGGAAGCGCAGCGCCACGTCATAGGTCGCACCGCCCCAGGCCTCGATGCTCAGCAGTTCGGGTGTCATCCGGGAGACGTGCCCGGCCACAGCCAGCAGGTCTCGGGTGCGCACGCGAGTGGCCAGCAGGGACTGGTGGGCGTCGCGGAATGTCGTGTCGGTGACGGCCAGGGCCGTCTGCTCACGCAGGGCGCGAGCGAAGCCCTCCGGTCCGAGCTCGGCGAGACGGTCGCGGCTGCCCGCCGCGGGTTCCGCGGAGAGGTCGATGCTCGGGAGCTTGTCGCCCGGACGGATGCGCAGGCCCGGTTCGCCGTGGGGGCGGTTGACCGTGACATCGGCGAGGTAGTCGAGAAGCTTCGAGCCGCGGTCGGCGCTCACTCGAGCGTCGAAGAGCTGCGGGCGTTCTTCGATGAAGGACGTGGACAGGTCTCCGGCGACGAATGCGGGATCGTCGAGGACGGCCTGCAGGAAGCCGATGTTCGACGATACGCCGCGGATGCGGAACTCAGCCAGGGCGCGCTTGGCACGGCCGACGGCCTGAGCGAAGTCGCGGCCGCGGCACGAGAGCTTCACGAGCATCGAGTCGAAGTGGGGGCTGACGGCAGCACCGGCGTGGACGGTTCCGCCGTCGAGGCGCACACCTGCGCCACCGGCAGAGCGGTAGGCGGTGATCGTGCCGGTGTCGGGGCGGAACGAGTTCGCGGGGTCCTCGGTGGTGATGCGGCACTGGAGTGCGGCGCCCTTGATCCGCATCTCGTCCTGGCGCAGGCCGATCTCTTCGAGGGTGGCCCCGGCGGCGATGCGCATCTGCGAGGCCACGATGTCGACGTCGGTGATCTCTTCGGTCACAGTGTGTTCGACCTGGACACGCGGGTTCATTTCGATGAACACGTGCTTGCCGGCGCGCGGCCCGTCGGTTTCGAGGAGGAATTCCACGGTGCCGGCGTTCTGGTAGCCCAGCGCCTTTGCGAACTTCAGGGCATCTGCGTGCAGGGCGGCCGCGATCTCAGGATCGAGGTTCGGGGCTGGAGCGATCTCCACGACCTTCTGGTGGCGGCGCTGCACGGAGCAGTCGCGTTCGAAGAGGTGGATGGCGTTCGAGTCGTTGTCGGCCAGCACCTGGACCTCGATGTGACGGGGGCGCTGCACCGCCTGCTCGATGAAGACCGTGGGATCGCCGAAGGCGCCTTCGGCTTCGCGCATGGCGGCCTTGAGAGCGTCCTCGAGGTCGGAGGCCCGAGCCACACGACGCATTCCGCGACCACCGCCGCCGGCGACGGCCTTGACGAAGAGGGGGTATTCCATCGATTCGGCATCGGCGAGCAGCTGTGCGATATCGGCCGACGGACGTGTCGAGTCGAGGACCGGAATGCCCGCATTGCGTGCTGCCGCCAGCGCCTGGACCTTGTTTCCGGCCAGTTCGAGCACATCGGCTTTGGGCCCGATGAAGGTGATGCCCGCTTCGGCACAGGCACGTGCCAGATCGGGGTTCTCAGAGAGGAAGCCGTATCCGGGGTAGATGGCGTCGGCGCCGCTCTCCTTCGCCACCCGCAGCATCTCTTCGACGCTGAGGTACGCGCGAACGGGATGACCCTCCTCACCGATCATGTAGGCCTCGTCGGCCTTCATGCGGTGTTCGGAGTTGCGGTCCTCATACGGGAAGACTGCGACGGTGGAGGCTCCGAGCTCATAGGCGGCACGGAACGCACGGACGGCGATCTCTCCGCGGTTGGCCACGAGGACTTTAGAGAACATAGGTGTCTCTCACTTCTGTATCGGCCGCACTGGGCGACTGGTCGACAAGCTGTCGGGAACATACTCTACAAGTGACATGGAACACCCCTGCGCCCGGGGGTCGACTTTGGACTGAGACGTGAGTCTCGGCGTGGTCGGCACGGCTAGGCAGCCGCCGATACGTTAACGTAGGAGGGTGCTTGTCCTAAGTATCAGCAGCCTCAAAGGCGGAGTCGGTAAGACATCCGTGACGCTCGGTCTGGCCTCGGCGGCCTACAACAGGGGGATTCCCACCCTGGTCGTCGACATGGACCCGCAGGCGGACTCGTCGACCGGCCTCGACGTGCCGACCTCGACGCGTGTCGACATCGCCGATGTGCTCGCTGCTCCGAAGTCCCAGAAGATCCTGTCCGAGGCGATCATCCCCTCCGGGTGGGTCGGTGACAGGCTCGGCCACCTCGATGTGATCTCCGGATCTCCGCGTGCCGCGGAATTCGATCGGCCTTCGCTGTCCGAGCGCTATCTGCGCCGGCTCGAAGATGCCCTGACTCGCATCGCGAAAGGCTACCGACTCGTCCTCATCGACTGTCCGCCCAGCCTCAACGGTCTCACCCGTACGGCGTGGACAGCGAGCAACCGAGTGGCGGTCGTCACAGAGCCCAGCCTGTTCTCCGTAGCAGCTGCCGACCGCGCCCTGCGGGCGACGGACGAACTGCGGCAGCGTGGTGCCTCCGATCTGCAGCCACTCGGCCTGGTCGTCAATCGGGTGCGTGCCGGTTCGACCGAACATGACTATCGCATCCAGGAGATGCGTGAGATGTTCGGTCCTCTCGTCCTCAATCCGCCTTTGGCCGAACGGGCCGTCATGCAGCAGGCTCAGGGATCGGCGCGTCCGATCCACTCCTGGCCAGGCAAACCCGCCGAAGAGGTCGCCGGCTCGTTCGACGCTCTTCTCGAACGAGCACTCCGCTCGGAGAACATCCGCGGTCGGCGCGATGCCGCCCCGGCGAAGAACGGCACTCAGCAGCCGGAGAAGAAGTGAACGACTAGCTGTCCCCGCTCCCCCACCAACTCGTCGACTGCCGTCGCGAACTCAGGTTCGCGACGGCAGTTCTCTGTTCGCAGGCGCCTCGGACACATTCGAGGCGCTCTGCACCTCACCTTTCCGTTCCATACGACAACCGAGGCGGTCCGCTCGAACTGAGCGGACCGCCTCGGTGGTGGTGTGAGTACTCTGTCGGCTGTCAGCCGGATTTGCGTGCGCGACGGGCGGCGAGCTCATCCATGGCTTCGAGGGCCGCATCGTCTTCGGGGACTCGTTCGCTCGGGAACTCGGACAGCGAACCTTCGACTTCGTTCCAGACGCGGCCGACGGCGATGCCGAAGACGCCCTGCCCGCCTTGGAGGAGGTCGACGACCTCATCAGGCGAGGTGCATTCGAAGACGCTGGCACCATCGGACATGAGCGTGATCTGAGAGAGATCGTCGACGCCGCGGGAACGCAGGTGCTCAACCGCGGTGCGGATCGACTGCAGTCCGACGCCGGTGTCGAGGAGTCGCTTGACGATCTTGAGGACGAGGATGTCACGGAAGCTGTAGAGCCGCTGGCTGCCGGATCCGGTCGCATTGCGGATCGACGGGGTCACCAGATCGGTGCGCGCCCAGTAATCGAGGCGACGGTAGCTGATGCCGACGACCTTGCAGACGGTGGGACCGCGGTAGCCGGCCTCTTCATCGAGTACGGGCAGATCATCATCGAACAGCAGCCCCTGGGCTGCTGACGGCATCGGCGTCATGTCGACGCTTTCATGACTTGAGCGGTTCACACCGACTCCTCCTTAAAGTCCCTGGGGGAAGCGAAGGTCGCTTGGAAGGACCGAGAACATAGTCATTCTAGCCCTCTTCCCAGCGAACCTACAGTGGGATTCAACAACTCCAAGTTATTCTGCCGTCCCCGCCAGGACAAACATCTCGAGGTAACAATTTCCGCGTGTCGCCGTTACCGCAGTATTCGAACATGTCACATGGATGTCATTCAGGCGACTCGGAGCGGAAGGTGCCGGGGCCGAAGGGCCTAGTTCGACGGGCTTTCGCCGTCTGATTTCGGTTCATCCCGGTTCGGCGGATCCGTCTTCTTCGGTTTGGCGCTCGTCAGCAGCTTGGTTTTGACCGTCGACGCATAGGTATCGACGTATTCCTGTCCGGACAGGCGCATGATCTCGTACATGATCTCGTCGGTGACCGACCGCAGCATGAAACGGTCGGCAGGAAGACCCGAATACTTCGAGAAGTCCATCGGTGCGCCGAAGACGACTCCGACGCGCCTGAGCTTGGGAACGAGGCGACCGGCAGGCTGCAGCTTGTCCGTACCGATGATCGCCACTGGTACCACAGGCGCGCCGGACTCGAGGACGAGACGCGCAATGCCGGTGCGTCCGCGATAGAGCTTCCCGTCGGGCGAGCGAGTGCCTTCGGGATAGATGCCCAGCGAGTTTCCCTCACGGAGAACCTTCAGACCCGATTCGAGCGAAGCCTGAGATCCCGATCCGCCGCCGCGGTCCATGGGCAGCTGATTGTTGAGCTTGAAGAACCATCGAGTCACCGCACCCTTGATTCCGCGACCGGTGAAGTAGTCCTTCTTCGCCAGGTAGACGACGGGACGCGGAGCGAGCAGCGGAACGAAGATCGAGTCCATGAAGTGGTTGTGATTTCCTGCGATGATCGCCGGGCCCTCGGACGGCAGATTGTCCAGGCCCCGCACCCACGGACGGAAGAGGATCCGCAGGATGGGTCCGGCGAGGACTCGCTTGAGAAACCAGTAGATCACGCGCACCCTTCCGACTACGACTCTTTGTCGTCCTCGGCAATCATATATCGACACGCACGGTGAACAGCGAAGTCCGTCTCGGACTCATCCGTGCCATGCTGGGAGCATGGAGATCGATTTCACACTCGGGGCGGATCCGACGGCCGCCTATCGCAGCCTCGACAGCGATTCAGCCTCCGCGGTTCTCTTCCTGCACGGACTCACCGGTTCGCCCGTCTCCTGGGTGCCGATCGCCCGCGCGATCGCAGCGGAGGGCGTCGACGTCAGCGTCCCCCAGCTGCCCGGTCACGGCACCTCATGGCAGGACATGGACTCCACTGGATGGTCCGACTGGCTCGGCGAGGCGCGCACCGAACTGGGTCGGCTGCAGGCCGACCACGAGCGTGTCGTCGTCGCCGGCCTGTCGATGGGTGGAGCCCTGGCACTCGCCCTGGCGGCTGCAGAGGGTGCTCCCGACGAGATCGTCGTGGTCAATCCTGCCCTCTACATCGACTCTCCCTTCGCTCCCCTGCTGCCGGTGCTCAGGCACGTCGTGCGCACGATTCCGTCGATCGGCGGCGACATCGCCCACCCGGACCGCGACGAGTACGCCTACGAACGGACACCGGTGGGCCCCCTGGCCACGTTCCATCGTGCGCTGCGGACCCTGCGCGACGATCTGTGGAAAGTCACCCGCCCCGTCACTGCCATGGTCTCCGGTGAGGACAATGTCGTGAGTCCGCGGACGCTGCGTGCGCTGCGATCGAACCTTCCGCACCCGCCGAGGATCGTCGCCCTCCGCCGATCCCGCCATGTGGCGACCCTCGACTTCGACGCGAACACCATCGCAGAGGCGGTCCTGCGGGCGGTCTCCACAGAAACGACCGTGCCACGGCAGTCCGAGACCGGGGAATAGCTGAGGCCACGGAATTGCTGACTCGGGTATGAACGACGACGGCACCGCTTCGACTCCCGACGACGAGGGCCGGGAGGACTGGCGAGGGGAGGTGCCCGATCCGGAGCGGATCGGGCACGACCGATCGCGCATCAGCGACGAGGATTGGGACGACCTCGTCCGGCAGATCGCCGAACCCTCGGCGACGACAGGAGATATGCCCGCCGAGGATGTTCGCGACGCCCTCGAAGACACCGAGCATTGGGAGCCTGAACCGGCGGAGCCGATCGGGCGGCGCACTGCTTCGCCCACCCTGGTGCTGTCCTGGGCCGCGGCGCTCGGTGCGGTCGTGCTCCTGCTCATCGGCGTGATCTTCTTCAGGCCGCTGCCGGGGTGGTACCTGCTCATCGGCCTGGCCGTCGGCATCGGCGGCGCGGTCGGCCTGTTCTTCCACCTGCCGAGCCATCGTTCCGCCGACGGCGGCGACGGATCCTCGGTGTGAGCGACGCTGACCGCTTTGTGTCAGTGACTCCTGAGAGACTGTGCATCATGACCGTCCCGTTCGACCGCGCACCCAGCACACTGCACAATACTCAGCTATCCTTCGACAGCCTCGGAACTCCACTGTCAGACGTCACCTTCGTCATCGTCGACCTCGAAACGACGGGCACCCGAGCCGGGCAGTCGGAGATCACCGAAATCGGCGCGGTCAAGACGCGCGGCGGCGAGGTCATCGGCGAGTTCCAGACCCTGGTCAAACCGGAACACTCAGTGATCAGCCCATTCGTCGCCCGGCTCACCGGCATCACTCATGCGATGGTCGATGACGCACCTCCCATCAGCTCGGTTCTGCCGAGTTTCTTGGAATTCTCCGTCGGTGCGGTGCTGGTCGCACACAATGCGCCCTTCGACATCGGATTCCTCCGCTCGGCCTGCGAACGTCTCGACTATCATTGGCCGGCGCCCACAGTCCTCGATACCGTCACGCTGGCCCGACGCGTCGTCGGCCGCGACGAAGTGCGCAACCACAAACTCTCGACGCTCGCCGCACATTTCGGCACCCAGGTCGAGCCCGATCACCGTGCGCTCTCCGATGCGCGAGCGACCGGCGAGCTCCTCCACCATCTGTTCGAACGCTTCGGCGGCTACGGAGTGACGACGCTGGAGGAGCTGTCGACCGTCAGACAGTCGGGGTGGGCGAAGCGACAGGCCAAATCCCATTTGGCCAAGGGCGTTCCCGAGGAGCCCGGCGTCTACATGTTCCTCGACGGTACTCGCCGTGTGCTCTACATCGGCAAGTCCGGAAATATGGCCAGGCGAGTGCGCGGGTACTTCAATGCCTCGGAGAACCGTGGCCGCATGGCCGAGATGATCACCGCGGCACAAGAGGTCAGCTGCCTGCCCTGCGCCCACGCGCTGGAAGCCGAAGTCCGCGAGATCCGCCTGATCGGAGATTTGGCGCCGCCTTACAACCGACGGTCGAAGAACCCAGAACGCAATTCGTGGATCGTCCTCAGCGATGAGCTCTTCCCCCGACTGTCGGTGGTCCGGGCGAACTCGGCGCTCGAACGCTCTCCCGCTCCGCCGCTGGGACCGTTCCGGTCACGGAAATCGGCACAGGCCGTCAAGGAACTCCTCGACACCCTCTACCCGGTCAAGAGGTGCACGGCTGCGATCACGCAGCGCAGCCTCGGCGAACATCGTCCCTGTGTGAGTGCACAGGTCGGTCAGTGCGGCGGTCCCTGCGCGGGGATCACCGATGTCGATGACTACCGGAGCTCGATCCGCGAGCTCCTCGCTCTGCTCGATGGGGACCTGTCCTCACTGCAGCGCTTGGCCGCTGAGCGCATGCAGCGACTGTCAGGAGAGGCCCGGTTCGAAACGGCCGCCGAGGTCCGTGACGCAATGCGCTCGGCAGTGTCCATCGCGGCGCGAGCCGAACAGGTGACGGCCTTGCGGAGTGTTCCCGAACTGATTGCGGCCGCCCCCGGTTTCGACTCCGGCTGGGACCTGGCGATCATCCGCCACGGGAAACTCGCCGGCGCCGGCCATGTGTCGACCAGGCAAGCCATGGGAGATTCCCTGTCGGCGCTGAGTTCGACGGCCGAATGGGTCCCTGCCCCCGGAGCGCTGCCGCAGGACACCGACTCGCTCCCGGAGGAGTCGCGTCTGCTGGCCGGCTGGCTGGAGACCGCCGAGCTCGTCTCTGTGACGCCCGCAGGCGACCATGGCTGGTCGCTGCCCCGCCAGGGAGCGACCAGCCATGCACACAGCTCAGGAGCGGTTCGTCTCAGCGACTCTGTGTGAGACGTCGATGAGCTGCTGGAGCTTGTCCGCGCCGCCCCCGTTGTCGATCGTCTCGACCGCAGTTTCGAGTTTGAGGGCCAAACGCTCCGTGAAGGTGCCCACAGCCGACTCGTCGGCGGCGACGAGCGCCGCCGCGGCGTTGATGGCCACGATGTCGCGCACGGCCGATCGTTCACCGTCGAGGACCGCGCGTGTGATGGCCGCGTTCTCATTCGGGCCGCCGCCGCGCAGATCGTCCTTCGTCGCCCGCTCGATGCCGAGGTCGAGGGCGTCGAACGTCGTGTGTTCGATCTCGCCGTGGCGGACTTCCCACACATCGTTGACGTCGGTGTTGCTCAGCTCGTCGAGACCGTCCCGGGATCGGAAGACCACGGCCTGGTGCCCGCGTTTGGCCAGCGTGCCGACGACGAGCGGGGCCATCTGGGCATCGGCGACTCCGATGGCCGTATGCCTTGCCCGAGCCGGGTTCGTCAGGGGGCCGAGGATGTTGAACGCGGTGGGAACGTTGATCTGGCGCCGCACTGCAGCGACGAACTGCATCGACGGATGGAACACGTTGGCGAAGCAGAAGGCCAGTCCGACCTCTTGGGCGATCTGACCGGTCTGTTCGGGTGTGATGTCGAACCGCACGCCGAGGGCTTCGAGCACATCCGCCGATCCCGACGCCGAGGATGTCGCGCGGTTTCCGTGCTTGACGACCCGCTGTCCGGTGGCGGAGATGATCATGGCCGCGGTCGAGGAGATGTTCGCCGTCTTTGCGCGGTCGCCTCCGGTGCCGACGATGTCGACGGAGTCTTCCAGCCCCGGCAGGGGAACGGCATGATCCATCATGGCCGCCACGAGGCCGGCGATCTCCTCGACCGTCTCGCCCTTCGTGTGGTGTGCGGCGAGAAATGCGGCCATTGTCACATCCGGAGTCTTGCCCGACATGATCTGATCCATCGCCCAAGCCGCCTGAACGCCATCGAGGTCCTGCTGGTGCATGAGAGCCATGAGCAGGTCGGGCCAGTTCTCAGCGGCCGCCGGAACCGTGGTGCGGGCCCCGGAAGCCTGAGTTGCCGGGGTGGTCATGGGCGTCGAATCGGTCATCCGTCTGAACTCTCACTAGGGGCTGCCGCCGCCCCGAAGCTCAGGGCGGACCTTACCTGCGGCATACTATCGCGACTTCGACACGCGGGCGGAAGCGGCATCCGAAACGAGATTTCGGCACCAGATCGCGGTTTTTGCTACGTCGTGTAGAAATTTCTTTCTCGAAACCTGGGTAAAAGATGAAAACTCACCCCGAGACGGGTAATAATGGGGTTGTGTCAACTGCCACTGCATCTCAAACAGCGCCAGCACATCCGGTTGTCAATCGTCCGAATGTGACCACGGTGGGCTTCATCGTGTTCCTCGCGAGCGACCTGATGTTCTTTGCCGCGCTCTTCGCCATGTACTTCACCGTCCGGTCCGTTGTTCCGGAGCTGTGGGAGGCGAGGACTCAGATCCTCGACATCCCCTACGCTCTCGGCAACACGTTGATCCTGGTGTCGTCTTCGTTCACCTGCCAGATCGGTGTGTTCGCCGCCGAGCGGTTCCGTCCCCGGCGGACCGGGTCGCTGTTCAATATCGCCAAATGGGGAATGGTCGAGTGGTTCTACCTCACCTTTGCCCTGGGCGCGATCTTCGTCTCCGGTCAGGTCATGGAGTACGCGACCCTCGTCAGCGAGGGCATCTCGATCAGCTCCGACGGCTACGGTTCCGTCTTCTACCTGACCACGGGCTTCCACGGCATTCACGTGACCATCGGACTCATCTGCTTCCTGCTCGTCATCGGACGCGCCCACGGAGCGAAGAAGTTCGGTCACCATGAAGCCACATTCGCAATCTGCGTGTCCTACTACTGGCACTTCGTCGATGTTGTCTGGATCGGTCTGTTCGGCATCATCTACCTGCTGCAGTAGCCGGCCCGAGATGCTCGGCCCCCAGGACTCACAACACTTCAAGCAAAGGACGATCAAGTGAAGCTTCTAGCAGATCGCCGCAGACATCCCATGGCGCTGGTCGCGCTTCTTCTCGTGGGACTGCTGCTGACCGGCGGAGCCTATGCACTCTTCACGCAGACTTCGAGCGCCAAGGCGGACACAGCCAGCGCCTCTGATATCGAAGAAGGCAAGAAACTCTTCGCGGCAAACTGCGCCACCTGTCACGGCATGAACGCCGAAGGCTCGAAGGCCGGTCCCGGCCTCATCGGCGTCGGCGCTGCTGCCGTTGACTTCCAGGTCGGCACCGGACGCATGCCGCTGCAGGCCAACGGCCCGCAGGCTCGCGTCAAGGAACCGCAGTTCGACGAAGAGCAGACCGCTCAGATCGCTGCCTACGTTGCTTCGCTCGGCCCCGGGCCGGCAGTTCCCGAAGACGAGTACCTCGATGCTTCGAAGGGTGACCCCGCTGCCGGCGGCGGTCTGTTCCGCACCAACTGCGCCATGTGCCACAACGTGGTCGGCTCCGGTGGTGCGCTGACCCGCGGCAAGTACGCACCGAACCTGTCCGAAGTCTCTGAGAAGCACCTCTACGAAGCGATGCAGACCGGCCCCCAGAACATGCCGATCTTCAACGACGCGAACCTGACTCCCGAAGACAAGCGCGATGTCATCGCCTACGTCAAGGAAGTCTCGGACAACCCCTCCCCCGGCGGCTTCAAGCTCGGTTCGCTGGGCCCAGTGGCAGAGGGCCTGTTCATCTGGTTCTTCGGACTTGCTGCCGTCATCGGTCTGACAGTGTGGCTGTCATCCAGGGCCAAGTGAGTCTGACAGTGTCGTTCACCATCAATTACGAGAATAGACGGGGAATTCAATGACCTCGAAAGAGCACTCCGGCGGCGTCAGCCAGCTCGAGGAGTTGAACGGGTTCACGAACCCAGGTCTGCCCGAGCACAAACCGCGCCTGGCCGACTCGGACCCACGCGCCGAGAAGGTCGCCGAACGACAGGTAGCCGCCTGGTTCATCCTCTCGATGATCGGAACCATCTGGTTCATCGTGGCGTACTTCCTGTTCACCCCGGGCGAATCGATGCAGAGCATCCGCCTTCACAACATGTTCGTCGGCCTCGGTGCCGCTGTCGCGATGTTCTCCATCGGCTTCGGTGCAGTGCTCTGGGCCAAGAACCTCATGAGCGATCACGAGGGCATCGACGAACGCCATGACATCGGCGGCAGCGAAGAGGATCAGGCGATTGCGCTCGAGATCCTCCACCAGGCCAAGGAAGAGTCGGGCATCGCCCGCCGTCCTCTGCTGCGCAATACGCTCATCGCCGCTCTGGCGATCGCGCCGCTGCCGGCAGTTCTCGTCTTCCGCGACCTCGGTCCGCTGCCGGGCGACAAGATGTTCAACACGCTCTGGCAGAAGGGCACTCGCCTCATCCGCGACGTCGGCGGAATCCCCTCGGTGGATTCCGAACGTCCGATCAAGGCTGACGAAGTCACCATCGGCTCGGCCTACCATGTACTGCCTTCCGGCATCGGCGACGAGGAGGCCAGCGAGCACCCGCTGAACGAGAAGGCCAAAGCGGCCGTGCTTCTCATGCGCATCGATCCCAAGGAACTCAAAGAGGATCCGGATCGCAAGGACTGGTCGCACGACGGGATCGTCGCCTACTCGAAGATCTGCACCCACGTCGGCTGCCCCGTCGCGCTGTACGAGCACCAGACACACCACCTGCTGTGCCCCTGCCACCAGTCGACCTTCGACGTGACGGAACACTGCAAGGTCATCTTCGGCCCGGCCAAACGACCGCTTCCTCAGCTGCCCATCACCGTGGACAGCGAAGGCTACCTGGTTGCCCAGTCGGACTTCCCTGAGCCTGTCGGACCTACGTTCTGGGAGATCAACCACCCATGAGTACTACACAGCCAACCACCACCATCGGGAAGGCGGCGAACTTCGCCGAAACCCGCGTCGGGGCATCTGTCCTCGTGCGCGAGTTCGGTCGCAAGATCTTCCCCTCCCACTGGTCGTTCATGCTCGGCGAGGTTGCTCTCTACAGCTTCATCATCGTCGTTCTGTCCGGAACGTTCCTCACGTTCTTCTTCCAGCCGGCCATGGGCGAACTGCACTACGACGGACCCTGGCTGCCGCTGCGCGGCGTCGAGATCTCCGAAGCCTATGATTCGACACTCGCGATCTCCCTGGAGATCCGCGGCGGTCTGTTCATCCGACAGATGCACCATTGGGGCGCGCTGCTCTTCGTCGCCGCATTGAGCGTCCACATGCTCCGCGTGTTCTTCACCGGTGCCTTCCGCCGTCCGCGTGAGCTCAACTGGGTCGTCGGTGTTCTGCTCGTCATCATGGGCATGGCTGCCGGCTTCACCGGCTACTCGCTCCCCGATGACCTGCTCTCGGGCAACGGCCTGCGAATCATCGACGGCATCCTGAAGTCGCTGCCGCTCGTCGGAACCTATATCTCGTTCTTCCTCTTCGGAGGAGAGTTCCCGGGCATCGACATCGTGGCCCGCCTCTACACCCTGCACATCATGATCGTGCCGGCTCTGCTCATCGCACTCATCGGCATCCACCTGATGTTCGTCGTCGTGCACAAGCACACCCAGTACCCTGGTGCCGGAAACACCGAGAAGAACGTCGTCGGAGAACCTGTTCTGCCGACCTTCGCAGCCAAGGGCGGAGGATTCTTCTTCCTCATCTTCGGTCTGCTCTCGCTCATCTCGGCGCTGTTCACGATCAACCCGATCTGGAACTACGGTCCGTATGACCCCTCCCCGGTCTCGGCTGGTACCCAGCCTGACTGGTACATCGGTTGGGCCGATGGGTTCCTCCGCATCGTCCCGGGTTGGTTCGAGTTCTACATCTTCGGATGGCCGATCTCGTTCAACATCAACAGCGCCGTGATCGTCATGGGCGGCGTGTTCGCTGTCATGTTCGTCTACCCGTTCTTCGAGGCGTGGCTGCAGAAGGACCATCGGGAACACCACATCCTCGATCGTCCGCGCAACAACCCGACTCGTACCGCTATCGGCGTTGCAGGAATCATCTTCTACTGCAACATGTGGGCGGCTGCCTCGGGTGACATCATCGCAGTGTTCTTCCAGATGTCGCTCAACGACATGATCTACATCTTCCGCTTCCTGTTCTTCTTCGGACCGATCATCGGTTACATCATCACCAAGCGCATGTGCCTCGCGCTTCAGCGCAAGGACCGTGAAATCGCTCTGCACGGACGGGAGACGGCCCATATCATCCGTCTGCCCCACGGCGAGTTCCTCGAACGTCACGAGGCTCTTCCCCCGCACAAGCTGTGGAAGATCACTTCGTTCGAGTCGCCGGCCTACGTACCGGCCGAGCCGAATGCCGAGGGCAAGATCACGGGGATGGAGAAGCTGCGTGCACGTCTGTCTCGCTTCTTCTTCGAAGATCGGGTGGCTCCCGTGACGAAGCAGGAGCTCGAAGCTTCGCACCACGACCATGACGCTGTCGAGGGTTCGAACAACAAGGAACTCGGACACTGACAGGTTCGACACGCCAGATACGAGGGGCTCAGCAGTTCAACTGCTGAGCCCCTCGCTCCATTCACAGAAGAGACGGTCACTCGTCACTCCCCATCGCGTACTCCGTCCTCCGCCTCCTGATGTTGAGATCTGCAGCTGAACCTGCAGGTCTCAGTGCCTTCTCGCTTGTGGCAGTACCATCCGGATTGGGCCGCTGACGCGTCGATCGAAATAGTGCCGTGTCGATCCGATCCGGTTCTCCGCGAACCGGAACACCCGCTGAAGGCTATGAGAGCCATGCCCCGCACTTCAAAAATGCCCTGGCCGAGCAAACGAGGCCGTCTGAGACTGCCGACCGCCGCTGGCAGTCCTGCAGGAAGCTTCTGATCGTACTTGCTCCGCTCGCCTCGGGGAGGCCCGTGCACGAAGACGGGCGTTCGTTCAACTGTGCCCAGACGTGAAATCTGCGTCTCCCCTGTCCCGTTGCCTGGTGCCTCATAGCTGCTCTGAAAGTCGCGACTGCGAATCGAGGCTCATCGGCCCCACGCTTGCCAGAAAGAGATTGAGCTGAGCGGTACAGTGACTCACTGCCGCATCGGGCCAGCGAAAGGGTGTCACCAGGGCTTACTTCAGCCTCGAATCGCCTCCGGCTGCGTCTGCATCCGCCCTAGTGGATTCAACGTGTCGAGGCGACTGCCCGGATTCGGTTCGTACACACTTACCGGACATCTCAACGACTGCTGAAGAGTCAAGCTCCAGTCACACACGCGCTGACGCCGGCGCCCCCGTGGACGCTC
This sequence comes from Brevibacterium iodinum ATCC 49514, assembly GCF_900169265.1. Lineage (GTDB taxonomy): Bacteria > Actinomycetota > Actinomycetes > Actinomycetales > Brevibacteriaceae > Brevibacterium > Brevibacterium iodinum. The sequence goes on along the minus strand of NZ_FXYX01000002.1, from coordinate 17,254 downwards.
GCCGCGAACCGGGGTGGACCTGATGTCGCTCTTGGCGATTGCGTCGGCACAACGCCTCCTTCCTCGCGGTGTGCTCTGCCGATTTGATACACAATATTCTGAAATGCTCAGCGAAGAAAGTGATGAGTTCAGAACAACCTGGACCAAACAGCAGTCCGCCGCTTGCTCCGGGTCCGAACGGAAGAAGTGCGACCCTGTGGAGGTCCATATGGAGCGGCAGGGGAGCACGTATTCGTCCGTCAGCCATTCCAGCGCCGACAGGGGATCGGGAATCGTGCCCCCACCATGTCTTTCGTGTCCACCTGCTTCGGTTTGTCCGCTTCTGGTGAATAGCACTGTGGCCCGGACTCGAGTTGAGTCCGGGCCACAGTGGCGAGGTGATCAGTTCACCGGATCAGTGAGCGAAATCGCCGCGATCATGTTCGTAGGTGAGTCCGACCAGAGCGATGATGCCGAGCACGACACCGAACGGGAAGATCCACCAACCCATAGCGATGCCGTAGAACGCGACGGCAGCTGCAGCAGCAGAGGTGATCGGCCACCAGCTCCACGGGCTGAACATACCGTAGTCGGCATCGGCGTCGGAGATTTCGGCGTCGTCGTTGTCCTGAGGCTGACGACCGACGCGTCGATCCGTCAGCCAGAGGTAGACGCCGATCATCAGGGCCATCAGTCCGACGAGGAGCAGCGCCGGGAATCCGACGAGCTCGGTGAAGTCGGTGAAGAAGCCGTAGAAGACTCCGACTGCGATGAAGAACAGGCCGCAGAGGTTGAAGACGTAGATCGATGACTTCATTTGGCGTTGTCTCCTGTGAGCTGGGGTTCTGCCTGACCGTGACCGCTGTACTCAAGCAGCTCGGGGTGGTTGAGGTCGAAGGCAGGACGTTCGGAGCGGATCCGCGGCAGCGAGGTGAAGTTGTGACGCGGGGGCGGGCAGGAGGTTGCCCATTCGAGCGATCCTCCGTATCCCCATGGATCGTCGACCGTCACCTTGGGTGCGTTGCGATGGGTGATCCACACGTTCCAGAAGAAGGGAACCATGGACAGACCCAGCAGCAGCGAACCGACCGTCGACACCTGGTTCATCCAGGTGAAGCCGTCCTGCGGCAGGTAGTCGGCGTAACGACGCGGCATTCCGTCGACACCCAGCCAGTGCTGAACGAGGAAAGTTCCGTGGAAACCGATGAACAGGATCCAGAAGTGGATGTGTCCGAGCTTCTCGTTGAGCATCTTGCCCGTCCATTTCGGCCACCAGAAGTAGAATCCGGCGAACATCGCGAACACGACTGTGCCGAAGATGACGTAGTGGAAGTGAGCGACGACGAAGTAGGTGTCGGAAACGTGCTGGTCGAGTGCGGGGCTGGCCAGGATGACTCCGGTCAGACCACCGAAGAGGAACGTGGCGAGGAAGCCGATCGACCACACGATGGGTGTCTCGAATGTGATCGAGCCTCTCCACATCGTGCCGATCCAGTTGAAGAACTTCACACCTGTCGGAATCGCAATGAGCATCGTCATGAAGGCGAAGAACGGCAGTGCGACCACGCCCGTGACGTACATGTGGTGGGCCCACACGGTCACCGACAGAGCGGCGATGGCGACCGTTGCGAAGACGAGTTCCTTATAACCGAAGAGCGGCTTGCGGCTGAACACCGGGAAGATCTCTGTGACGATGCCGAAGAACGGCAGCGCGATGACATAGACCTCCGGGTGACCGAAGAACCAGAACAGGTGCTGCCAGAGTATCGGCCCGCCGTTGCCCGGACTGAACACATGCGAACCGAGTACACGGTCGGAACCGAGCACCAGCAGCGCAGCTGCCAGAGGCTGGAAGGCCATGAGCACGAGGATGCCGGTGATCAGGACGTTCCAGGTGAAGATCGGCATCCGGAACATGGTCATGCCGGGTGCGCGCATGGTGATCACCGTGGTGATGAAGTTGACGGAGCCGAGGATGGTTCCGAAGCCCTGCAGGGCGAGTCCGAGGACCCACAAGTTGCCGCCAGCTCCCGGCGTGAACGTCGTATTGCTCAATGGCGCATAGGCGGTCCAACCGAACGATGCCGCACCCTGCGGGGTGAGGAAGCCGGAGATGGCCACAAGGCTGCCGAAGAGGTACATCCAGAACGCGAAGGCGTTCAGGCGGGGGAATGCCACGTCCGGAGCGCCGATCTGCAATGGCATGATGACGTTGGCGAAGCCGGAGAACAGCGGGGTGGCGAACATCAGCAGCATCAATGTGCCATGCATAGTGAACAGCTGGTTGTACTGTTCCTTGGTCTCCACGATCTGCATCCCGGGCTCGAAGAGCTCGAGGCGGATGATGAGCGCCATCACACCGCCGACGCAGAAGAAGAAGAACGAACCGATGAGGTACATGTACCCGATCGTCTTATGGTCCGTCGACGTGATCCAGTCGACGATGATCTTGCCCTTGCTCCGTGGAACTACCGGGGCATCAAGAGCCGCCTGATCCATCGTGGCGGTCATTTCTCAGCACCTTCTTTCGGGTACCAGTTGCGATCGTACTCCGGTCCCAGCTGGCCTGTGTTGCCCTGATCGGCAAGCGACTGCGTGTACTCCTGGAATTCTTCCTTGGACACGACCTTGACGTTGAACAGCATCTCCGAGTGGTATTCGCCGCACAGCTCGGCACACTTGCCCACGTACTCGCCTTCCTTCTCGGCACGCAGATGCAGGCTCTGGTCATGCCCGGGGATCATGTCGCGCTTCTCGAGGAAGGCGGGGACCCAGAAGGAGTGGATGACGTCACGGGCGTGCAGCCGGATCTCCAGGTCGGTGTCGACGGGGAGGTAGAGGACGGGAGCGGTCTTCTCGGGAGCTTCGGTGCCGTCGAGGGCAACCTGAGTCCCGGAGTAGTAGACGTCTTCGGTCTCGTAGTTGAAGTCCCAGGCCCACTGCTTGGCAGCGACCTCGATGACCTGCTCACCGGGGGTCGTGTCGTCGATCGTCTTCTCCATGACCTGGACGTTCTGGAAGAAGAACCCGAGGACGAGGACGACCGGAGTCACCGTGAAGAGGATTTCGATCGGCATGCTGTAGCGCATCTGCACCGGCAGTCCGCGATCGTTCTTGCGGCGGCGGTAGGCGACCATGGCCCATAGGATGAGTCCCCACACGATGAGGCCCACGATGAGAAGGGCGATCCAGCCGCCGTTCCACAGCGCTGTATAGGCATCCGTGTGGTTCGTCGCGCCTTGCGATTCGACGGGAAAAAATCCTGTGGCGATCTGCTCTTTAGTGCACCCCGATAGCAACGCCGGTATCAACACCGCGCTCAGAATGCCGAGCCGCTTCGCCCAGGACCGCTGCGGTCCTGACTGATTCGGAGAATCCACGTGCAGCCTTTCACAACGTTCTGCGTCTCCAGGTCAGGCCGAGAGACGTGTACTTACTCTGTCACTCATAAGACTACCGCTACACGCGGTAGAAATTCATCTGCAGATGTTCATTTGTTGAGAATATCCTGACAGACACTGCCCCTGAGCGCGGAATCTAGGTGCGCGGAGTACTCCAGGCCGCTGATCTCCGACACGCCGAGGGTGGCGAGGTGTGATGTCTGCCACTGGGTGTCGATGAGCCACTCCCCCGGTCCTGCCTCCGCATCCTCCGAGGCGGACCGGCTTTCTCCGCTGACGACGTCGGTTCCGTCGAAGAGTCCGACGAGGTGGGCCAACGCCGCCTTCGATGCATCCCGCTGAGTGTGGAACATCGATTCGCCGGCGAAGAACGAACCGATGGCGACTCCGTAGAGCCCTCCCACGAGCTCATCGTCGTTCCAAACCTCCACGGAATGGGCCCAGCCGTCCTCGTGGAGGCCTGTGTAGAGCTCGATCATCTCCTCGGTGATCCAGCTTCCCGTCCGTCGCGGGTCGGCACAGGAGCGCATGACGTGGATGAAGGCGCGGTCGGTGGTGAAGGCGAAGCGCTTCATCGACTTGCGCAGGCTCTTCGTCACGCGCAGATCACCGGGAAACAGGACACCGCGGCGTCGTGGCGCCCACCAACCCATCCGACCGGCGCCGCCGTGGCCGACTCCCATCGGGAAGAGCCCGGCCCGATACGACAAAAGGACCTGGGACTGCGTGGCCGTGTATGACACGGCACGCAGATCTTCCAGGTCCATGAGAAGCGGTCCTCCTCAGCCGAGGCTGATCAGTGGAACGAATCTCCGCAGGCGCAGGATCCGCCAGCGTTGGGATTGTCGATGGTGAAGCCCTGCTTCTCGATGGTGTCGGAGAAGTCGATGGTCGACCCACTCAGGTAGGGAACGCTCATTCGGTCGACGATGACCTCGACGCCGTCGAAGTCGCGGACGGCGTCCCCGTCGAGGAAGCGCTCATCGAAGTAGAGCTGGTAGATCAGTCCGGAGCATCCGCCGGGCTGGACAGCCACGCGCAGGCGCAGGTCGTCACGACCTTCCTGCTCCAGCAGGCTGCGGACCTTGTCGGCAGCGGTCGACGACAGCTCCACCTCGTGGGTGGCTTCGGCTTTTTCGGTCACAGTCATGGTTACTCCTTCTCGCGTTCCTGACCCCAGGCTACACCGCTCACAACATCGGTGCCCGGTAAGCTATTCCCCGTTTCTGTCATGATCGGTCGCCGAGGCGCTGCAGCAGCAGTGCTTCGGCGACGATCGCGGCCTTGAAATCGGGCAGGTAGAGCGATTCGTTGGCGCTGTGGGCCCTGGCGTCGGGATCTTCGACGCCCGTGACGAGGACCGAAGCGCCGGGAAACACCTCGAGCAGATCGGCGATGAAGGGGATCGATCCGCCGATGCCCATCGTCACCGCTTCGGTGCCCCAAGCGTCAGTGAGCGCCTGGCGGGCGGTCCGGACCGCGGGGTCGTTCTCATCGGCCTGCCAGGGGCTTCCGCCCTCGGTCTCCCCGATGCTCAGCTGTGCCCCGAAGGGCAGATTCGCGCGCAGGTGCTCTTCGACGGCCTTGACCGCCGAGGCGGGGGTGTCCCCGGGCGCGAGTCGGATCGAGAGCTTGGCCTTCAGAGAGGACTGCAGGGTATTCGAGGAGACCGCCACATCGGGAATGTCGAGACCGATGACGGTGACCGACGGCTGGGTCCACAGACGGGAGGCCAGGGTGCCCGTGCCGATGAGCTCGGTTTCCGCGAGCACCCCGGAATCGGCGCGCAGAGTCGTCTCGTCGAAGTCGATGGACGTCTTTGTGCTCGAGTGCAGGCCGGCGACCGCGACGGAGCCGTTGTCGTCATGGAGGGTGGCCAGCAGCTTCGTCATCGCGAGCATCGCATCCGGTGCCACTCCCCCGTACATTCCCGAATGCACAGCATGGTCGAGGGTGGAGACCTCGAATTCGACGGCGCACATTCCGCGCAGGCTCGTCGTCAGGGCCGGAGTGCCCGCGGCCCAGTTGCCCGAATCGGCGACGACGATGACATCGGCGCGCAGACGGTCCCGGTAGGTCTCGAGGAAATTGCGAAAGCTCGGGCTGCCGGATTCTTCCTCACCTTCGAAGAAGAGGGTCACACCCACTCCGAGGCGGTCAGCCAGCAGACGCAGAGCCGTGAGATGGACCATGATCCCGGCCTTGTCGTCGGCGGCGCCGCGGCCGTAGAGACGGTCGCCCTTCCGGGTGGCGACGAAGGGTTCGGTGTCCCAATCCTCGGCGCGTCCGGGCGGCTGCACATCGTGATGGGCGTACAGGAGGACGGTCGGGGCGCCCTCCGGCGCCAGCACGGAGGCGACGACGGCCGGGTACCCCTCGGTGCCGTCCGACTGTTTCGCGGTGAGGACCTCCGTCTCGAGGCCGAGCTGACGCGCCAGGCCCGCGACCGCCTCGGCGCTGGCCGTGACATTCCCGGCGTCGAAGCTCGGCCAGGCGACGGAGGGGATGGCGACGAGATCCGTGAGATTGCCGAGGACCTCGTCGAAGATGGTGTCCAGTTCGGCGTGCAATTGTGCGCTGTCAAGTGCTGAAGTCGATTCGCTCATTCTCCAAAGGTAGCATTCATCTCGTGTTCGGAAGCAAAAAATCTCGCGCGGAGGACGAAACCTCCGCCTCTCAGCCAGTCCATGACGACCTCTCCGCAGAAGCCGACGCCCGTCGCGAAGCGGAGGCGAAGAAGGGACGGCCCACGCCCAAGCGCAGCCAACAGGAGTCTGCGCGCCGTCAGCCTTTGGTGAACAAGGATCGCAAGGTTGCGAACAGACGAGCCAAGGAGCAGCAGCGGCAGGAGCGCGACCGCGCACGCATCGGCATGATGAACGGCGAAGAGAAATACCTCACCCGCCGTGACAAGGGCCCGCAGCGACGGTACATCCGCGACTACATCGATGCCCGCTTCTCGATCGGCGAGATCTTCATCCCTGCCGCGATCCTCATCCTCGTCATCGCGTTCACGCAGCCGGTGCAGATCCAGCAGTACTTCACCTACGCCGTCTGGAGTCTCATCGCACTGATCGTCCTCGACGGGTTCGTGCTCAACTACATCCTCAAGAACCGACTGCGCAACAAGTTCGGCGAGGTCGAACGGGGCATCACCTTCTACGCAGTCATGCGCAGCATCCAGCTGCGTCCGCTGCGCATGCCCAAGCCTCAGGTCAAGCGCCGCCAGTACCCCGAGTGAGCAGTCGGCTCGACTCGAGGCCGCGTGCGATGCGGCCGGGGAAGAACGGACCGGAGTAGATCATCTCCGAATAGAACTGAACCAGATCGGCGCCCGCGGCCACTCGAGCCCGGGCGTCTTTCGCATCCGCGACACCGCCGACGGAGATGACGGTGAGCTCGTCGCCTACGTGCTTCTGGACCAGACGCAGCACCTCGAGGGAGCGTTCGGCCACGGGGCGTCCGGAGATGCCGCCTGCCTGACCTTCGGCGAATTCCGCCTCGGCATCGGTCAGCACACCGCGATCGATCGTCGAGTTCGTCGTGATGAGTCCGTCGACGCCGGTGCGCAGAGCGAGGTCGCAGATCTCGATCACATCCTCGTCGGCGAGATCCGGGGCGATCTTGACCAGCAGGGGCACATGACCCAGCGTCGACCGCGGGCGCTCGACCACCTCGGCGGCCGTGTCGCGGACGGCGGTGATGATCGGCTCCAAGCTGCCCACGGACTGCAGGTCCCGCAGTCCGGGTGTGTTCGGTGAGCTGACATTGATGACGAGATAGTCGGCCAAGGGAGCCAGCGCACGAGTCGAGGCGGCGTAGTCGGCTACCGCATCGGCCGCCTCGACGACCTTCGTCTTGCCGATGTTGATGCCCACGATCGGACGCAGCCGCTGCGGGAGAGATTCGATCTTCCTCCGTTCGGCGGCGATGTTGAACGACGCCTGCCGGGCTCCGTCGTTGTTGAACCCCATCCGATTGAGCAGGGCGAGATTCTTCCGCAGACGGAATAACCTCGGACGATCATTGCCCGGCTGCGCATGGGCGGTGATCGTCCCGACCTCGATATGTCCGAAGCCCAACGACGACAGAGCACGGACCCCCACACCGTTCTTATCGAACCCCGCGGCCAGACCCACTCGGTTGGGGAAGGGCAGTCCCATCACCTGAGCGGGCCGGACGGTGCCGCGGGCACAGACGACGCGGAGCAGGCGACCGAGCAGAGGAGTGGAGTCAAGAAGGCGCAGCGCGGAGAACGAAAGGTGATGGGCCCGTTCGGCATCCATGGGAACGAAGAGGAGTCTGAAGATCAATGAGTACACGCACCTAAGAATATGTCAGAGTCCCTCATCGCTTCAGCAGGCGCGCGACTCACTGCTTCAGCAAGTCGGGGTGTTTGGCATTAGGATCGAATCAACGTTCAAAGACGACTGAAAGGGAACTCATGGCTGGTGCATCCACCCTCAGCAGCTACTCCACGACCTCACCGGTGAAGGCCACCGCCTCTGTTCTGGTGCTGGCGGCAGCGGACTCGACGGTCCTCGGTCTCGAAGGGGCGAAGGCGGCGAAGACCGCCCTCGACGAAACCGCTCGCGCCATCGGGTTCAGCGGAAAGGCCGGATCCACCGCTCGTGTTCCCGCTCCGAAGGGTGTCGCCGCCGACTCCGTCCTGCTCGTGGGACTCGGCGACTTCGATCCCGATGACTCCGAGGTCGCCGCAGCTGCTGAATCGCTGCGTCGCGGCGCGGGGGCGGCGCTGCGCGCACTCGACGGTGCCGAGTCGATCGCTCTGGCTCTGCCAGCCGCCACTCCGACCGAGGTCGAAGCGATCACGGTGGGTGCGGGACTCGGAACCTACCGTTTCCTCGACTACCGCAGCGAAGCCGGGACTCCGGGCGAGATCACCGTCATCGGCCCCAAGGGCAAGACCTTCGCCGCGGCCCATGACGCCGGTGAGGTGATCGCGGCTGCGACGAACAGAGCTCGCGATCTCGTCAACACTCCCCCACTGGATCTCTACCCGGAGTCCTACGCCGAGATCGTCAAGGACCAGGCCAAGGACCGCAAGCTCAAGGTCACAGTGCTCGGCGAGAAGGAGCTCAAGGCCGGAGGCTACGGCGGAATCATCGGCGTCGGCCAGGGTTCGACCCGCGGGCCCCGCCTCGTCAAGGTCGAATACGCACCTCGCGGCGCCAAGCGCCATCTCAGCTTCGTCGGCAAGGGAATCACCTTCGACTCCGGCGGCATCTCACTCAAACCGGCGAAGAGCATGGAGGACATGAAGTCCGATATGGCCGGTTCCGCGGCCGTCGTACAGGCGCTCTTCGGCATCGCCGACCTCAAGCTCCCGGTGCGTGTCACCGCGTGGCTGCCGATGGCGGAGAACATGCCCGGATCTTCGGCACAGCGCCCCAGCGACGTGCTGAAGATGCGCAGCGGCAAGACCGTCGAGGTCACGAACACCGACGCCGAGGGCCGACTCGTCCTCGCCGATGCGCTCACCGACGCCGGTGCGGAGAACCCGGATCTGCTCATCGATGTGGCCACACTCACCGGTGCTCAGATCGTCGCACTCGGCGAACGCACCTCCGGTGTCATGGGCTCCGAGGCCGCACGGGCAGAGGTCATCGCCTCGGCGTCCGTGGCCGGTGAGCAGATGTGGGCGATGCCGATCCCCGAGGAGATGCTCTCCGGATTCGACTCCACCGCCGCCGATCTCACGAACTCAGGACCGCGCCCCGGCGGCATGCTCGCCGCTGCGGCGTTCCTGCGTGAGTTCGTCGGAGAGGATGCGAACTGGGCGCATATCGACATCGCCGGACCGAGCTTCAACGGTTCAGCACCCTTCGGCTACACACCGAAGGCCGCGACCGGAGCCGCGGTGCGCACCCTCATCGAAATCGCGAAGGCGAAGGCCTGAGCCCGTTGGTTCTACACGCTGTCGAGGTGAACGTGATGATGCCCACCTGTGTCCAATCAGACAGCGTTTTTCTTCGCCCCGCGCAAGAAAAGTGGAAAGATAAGACTGAAAGCTGCGTACTGCAGGCTTATTCACAGCTACGAGGAGAAATCCGTGAGTGACGAATTGACCTACGACCTTGTCGTTCTGGGTGGCGGAACCGGTGGCTATGCCGCTGCTCTGCGAGCCGCAGAGCTCGACATGAAGGTCGCTTTGATCGAACGCGACAAGGTGGGAGGCACCTGCCTGCACCGTGGCTGCGTGCCGACGAAGGCTCTTCTGCACGCCGCAGAAGTCGCCGACACCGCCAAGAACTCCGAGACCTTCGGCATCGAAGCCGAGTTCAAGGGGATCGACATCGCCAAGGTGCTCGAGTACAAGGACGGGGTCATCACCCGCAACTACAAGGGTCTTCAGGGTCTGGTCAAGGCTCGCGGAATCGACACCTACTTCGGCACCGGCAAGCTCGTCGGCAAAGACACTGTCGAGGTCACCGGCGAAGACGGCAACCACACCGTCAAGGGCACGAACGTTCTGCTCTCGACCGGTTCGACATCGAAGACCATCGGACTCGAGGTCACCGACCGCGTGATCACGAGCACCGAGGCTCTCGAGCTCGACAAGGTCCCGAGCTCGGCCATCGTGCTCGGCGGCGGCGTCATCGGCGTCGAGTTCGCCAGCGTCTGGAACTCCTTCGGAGCTGACGTCACGATCGTCGAGGGCCTCAAGCACCTCGTTGCCAACGAAGACGAGACCATCTCGAAGAACCTCGAGCGCGCCTTCAAGAAGCGCAAGATCAAGTTCAAGCTCGGCGTCATGTTCAAGGGCGTCGAAGAGACTGCCGACGGGGTCAAGGTCACTCTCGAAGACGGTTCGACGCTCGAGGCGGAGTATCTTCTCGTGGCCGTCGGCCGCGGCCCGGTCACCGAGGGCTTCGGCTTCGAAGAGCAGGGTATCCCGATGGATCGCGGATTCGTCCTCGCCAACGAACGTCTCCACACCGGCGTCGGCAACATCTACGCCTGCGGCGATATCGTCCCCGGACTCCAACTGGCCCACCGCGCCTTCGGCCAGGGCATCTTCATCGCCGAGGAGATCGCCGGACTCAACCCGGCACCGGTCGTCGAATCCGGCATCCCCCGCGTGACCTACTGCGAACCGGAGATCTTCTCCGTCGGACTCTCCTCCGCACAGGCGGAAGAGAAGTACGGCAAGGATCAGGTCGAGACCCTCGAGTACAACCTCGGCGGCAACGGCAAGTCCGTGATCCTGAACACGACAGGTCTGATCAAGGTCGTCCGGGAAAAGGACGGTCCGGTCGTGGGCGTGCACGGTATCGGCGCGCGTCTGTCAGAGCAGGCCGGTGAAGCTCAGCTCATCGTCAATTGGGAAGCATTCCCCGAGGAAGTCGCGCAGCTCATCCACGCGCACCCCACGCAGAACGAAGCACTCGGCGAGGCCCACCTGGCTCTGGCCGGCAAACCCCTGCACTTCCACTCATAAGATCCGAGGAGACGAATACTCATGTCGAATTCCGTTCAGATGCCGGCTCTCGGAGAGTCGGTCACCGAGGGCACTGTCACTCGCTGGCTCAAGGAAGTGGGCGAAGAAGTCGAGGTAGACGAGCCGTTGCTCGAGGTGTCGACCGACAAGGTCGACACTGAGATCCCCAGCCCGTATGCCGGCACCCTCGAGAAGATCCTGGCCGAAGAAGATGACGTGGTCGAGGTCGGCGGCGACCTCGCCTACATCGGCGACGGCAGCGGCGCTTCATCCGACGAGGAGGAACCCGCCGAGGAGCCTGCTGAGGCTCCGACCGAAGAAGCCCCTGCTGAAGAGGCTCCGGCCGAGGAAGCCCCTGCTGAAGAGGCTCCCGCTGACGAAGCACCGGCAGCCGATGAGGCACCGGCGGAGGAGTCAGCACCTGCCGCTTCGGATTCCGGATCCTCCGAAGGCACCGAGATCACGATGCCCGCGCTCGGCGAATCCGTCACCGAGGGCACCGTGACCCGCTGGCTCAAGGAGGTCGGTGAAGAGGTCGAGGTCGACGAACCGCTCCTCGAGGTCTCCACCGACAAGGTCGACACCGAGGTCCCCTCCCCCGTTGCCGGAGTCGTTCAGGCTCACCTGGCGGACGAGGACGACACCGTCGAGGTCGGCGCGCCTCTGGCCCGCATCGGTTCCGGTGCCCCGGCCGAATCCGCACCGGCCGAGGAAGCGCCCAGGGAAGAGGCCCCTGCCGAGGAAGCTCCGAAGGAGGAAGCCCCTGCCGAGGAAGCTCCGAAGGAGGAAGCCCCCGCCGAAGAGGCTCCGGAACAGGAAGCCCCCAAGGAGGAGGCGCCGAAGCAGGAGTCGGCTCCCAAGCCGGCCGCAGACGCGTCGGCGCAGTCGGCTTCTGCCGCTCAGGCCGAAGAGCCGGTGGAGGCCGCTGCACAGGCACCTGCCGCCGCCGACACCGTCGGCGAGAACGCTGCCTACGTCACTCCCCTCGTGCGCCGTCTGGCCCGCGAGAAGGGTGTCGACCTCTCGCAGGTCACCGGCACCGGAGTGGGCGGACGCATCCGCAAGCAGGATGTCGAGTCGGCCGCGAAGAACGGCCCTGCTGCCGCTCAAGCGGCAGACGCGGGCGCATCGGCCGGAGCTCCGAAGGCTCCGTTCAAGGTTGAGATCCCCGAGGAGGCTGCGAAGCTGCGCGGCACCACGGAGAAGGCTTCGCGTATCCGCCAGACCATCGCCAAGCGCATGAGCGAGTCCCTCGACGTCTCCGCTCAGCTCACGCAGGTCGTCGAAGTGGATATGTCTCGCGTCGTCAAACTGCGCAAGGCCAACAAGGAGGCATTCCAGGCCAAGCACGGTTCGAAGCTGACCTACCTGCCGTTCTTCGCCAAGGCCATCGTCGAAGCGCTTCAGGTGCACCCGAAGGTCAACGCCCAGTACGATCTCGAGTCGCAGCAGATCACCTACTTCGATCACGAGCACCTGGCCGTCGCGGTCGACACCCCGCGCGGACTGCTCGTGCCCGTGATCAAGGATGCCGGTGACCTCAGCGTCGCAGGTCTGTCGAAGGCCATCGACGATGTCGCTGACCGGACCCGCAACAACAAGATCATGCCGGACGAGCTGTCGGGCGGAACCTTCACGGTGACCAACATCGGTTCCGTCGGGGCACTGTTCGACACGCCGATCATCAACCAGCCGCAGATGGGCATCATCGGCACGGGCGCGATCGTCCGCCGTCCCATCGCCGTGAAGACGGCCGACGGTGATGAGGCGATCGCCATCCGCGACATGGTGTACCTGCCGTTGACCTACAACCACCAGCTGGTCGACGGTGCGGATGCAGGACGATTCCTGCAGACCATCAAGGCGCGTCTGGAAGAAGGCAACTTCGAGGCCGATCTCGACCTCTGAGCCTGACCGACCGACACACCTTTTTCGAGGGGCCGACCATTCGTGGTCGGCCCCTCGGGCCATTCACCGCGTCGTCGCCTCCCGGACCTCCGCTACGAGCCAGGCCCCCTCGACTCTGTGCAGTTCGAATTCGACGGTCTGCTCGGCGAACTCCACCAGGTCGGCCCCGGTGCCTCCGCTCGACCTCATGAGCGCCGAGGCGACCACCCGGTCATCGTCGGCGGCGACGATCTCCACGCCCTCGACATCGATCGCATAGTCGGAGTCGGCATACGCCGAAAGATCGATGAGCTCATCGGCTGCTGCGGCGGCCGACTCGGGCACCGTAAGCGCCTTCAGAGCCGCCTCGTCGCGATTGCTGAGAGCTGCTGCGCGGGACTCACACAGTTTCTCGAGGACGGCGGTCACGTCGTCTGCGCTCGGCGTCGACGTCGCTTCGGGTGACAGGTCCGCCCTCTCGGCGGACGACGCCTCTTCTCCGCTCACGGCCGCGGTGGACGACCATGAGGACCAGACGACTATTCCGCCGAGTACCGTCAGGCACACGGTGACCCCGATGAGCAGAGTGCTGCGCCCGAACGCCCGCTGCAGGTCCACCGCGAGCAGGCGGGTCCACAGGGAGTCCACGGGGTCCAGCAGCGATGTCATCAATACCCTTCGGCCAACTGCGCGCCTGCGTTCGCGTCTCGAACGTCGCGAGCTCTTCGCCTCGGCGCGCAGCGGAGTCACTCCGCCCCCGCGCAGAGGAGGAGCCGATGCGCTGAGCGCCGAATCGATGTCCTCCTCGGATCGCCGGTGCGGTCTGAGCCCGGTTGCCGCGCGCAGTCGAGCTGTGAGCGCCGATTCCGGCGACGTTCCGCTCTCGGCAGGCACCAGCGGCAGCGCAGCGGGACAGTCGAGTGTACGAAGGGAATCGGCCGCCTCGGCGAGAGCGCCGCCCAAGCCGATATCGGACGCCGCATCGTCCAAGAGACCTGCGACGAGCGATCGCAGAGCCGACGATGACTCAGACAGCGCGAGTTCGACGGGAAGCAGCACCTCGGCCCACGGCCGCCCGTAGACGGCGTGATAGATCATCTCTCCCACCGCGCGGCGCGGTGTCGTCGCCATGGGCGCCGAGACTCCGGGAATGATGACCGGTCGACCGTGGGCGTCGAGGGAGAACGCGGAAAGAGTGAGCCGATCCTCTGGTCGTGTGCACGTCGTGAGCTCCTCGACGATGCCCAGGAACAGGGTGCACAGCTCGGCCTCGGTCAGTCCCTGGTAGGCGCGGATCACGTCGAGGACGAGCCCACCGGGCGAAGCGGGGACGATGAGAAGCGAACGGGCGCCGATCGGAAGCGCCACCTCGGTGAGCGCGAGAACACGGGGATCGTCGGCATCGAAATCATTGTGCACGACGCCCCACGCACTGCGACCGTCTGAATCGACGACGCGATGGATATCATCCGCGATCGTTGCTTGGAATTCCCATGTCATGGTTCGTCATCTCCGTTGATGATGATCAGTCGCGTTTAGTGTTGTTTAATGATGCTAGCCGACGTCGCTATGTGTCAAGGGCCACAGCGTCGTTGGCGGCCCCCAGATGTGATTGGAAACAAATTGAACACTGGGGACAAGAGTCATAGTGTGGAGCCATGCCCCTGGCCACAGAAACGCTCGGGTTCGCCCCTGTCCTCTCGGACTATCGGCAGACTTGGGAATTGCAGAAGAGATACCACGCCGAAGTGCTCGCAGGTGACCGTCGATCGACGATCCTGCTCCTCGAGCATTCCCCGGTCTATACGGCCGGCAAGCGCACCGAAGACTTCGAACGACCGACCGACGGCACCGATGTCATCGACGTCGACCGCGGCGGGAAGATCACCTGGCACGGGCCCGGACAGCTGGTCGCCTACTTCATCTACAAACTCAACGACCCCAAAGAGGTCCGACTCTTCGTGTCCCAACTCGAGGACGCGATGATCCGACTGCTCTCCGAATACGAGATCGAGGCGACCACGATCGAGGGCCGTGCCGGTGTCTGGCTGCGCGGCGACGAACTCCGTCGTGACCGCAAGATCGGCGCTATCGGCATCCGCATCCACGAAGGCGTGACGATGCACGGCCTGGCCCTCAACTGCAGCAACGACCTCGGCGCCTATGAGTCCATCATCCCGTGTGGGATCACAGACGCCGACACCACGTCCATCAGTGCTGAGCTCGGTCGCACGGTCACTCCCGAAGATGTGGCGCAGCGACTCGACGAAATCCTGCACGAGACCATCACCGCTTAGGAGAACTCAGATGACGATCGCACCAGAGGGCCGCCGCATGCTCCGCGTCGAAGCCCGCAACTCCGAGACTCCCATCGAGGACAAGCCGGCCTGGATCAAGGCGAAGGCCCATATCGGCCCCGAGTACACCGCCCTGAAGTCGCTCGTGCGCAAGCAGGAGCTGCACACGGTCTGCGAAGAGGCAGGCTGCCCGAATATCTTCGAATGCTGGGAAGATCGCGAAGCGACCTTCCTCATCGGCGGCGAACAGTGCACCCGGCGCTGTGACTTCTGCCAGATCGATACCGGCCGACCGGCCGAATTCGACGCTGACGAACCTCGCCGCGTGGCCGCCTCGGTGGCGGAGATGGGTCTGCGCTATTCGACTATCACCGGTGTGGCACGAGACGACCTCGAAGACGGCGGCGCCTGGCTCTATGCCGAGACCGTGCGCCAGATCCACGACCTCTCGTATGTCGACGGTCGCGGCACCGGCGTCGAGCTGCTCATCCCCGATTTCAATGCCAAGCCGGATCAGCTCGCCGAGGTGTTCTCCTCCCGCCCCGAGGTGCTCGCGCACAATGTCGAGACGGTTCCGCGCATCTTCAAGCGCATCCGTCCCGCATTCCGCTACGAACGGTCGCTGTCGGTGATCACCCAGGCCCGCGAGGCTGGTCTGGTCACGAAATCGAACCTCATCCTCGGGATGGGCGAGACGAACGACGAGATCATCTCCGCGCTGCAGGACCTCCACGATGCCGGATGCGACCTCATCACCATCACTCAGTACCTGCGTCCCTCTCCCCGGCACCATCCCGTCACCCGGTGGGTCAAGCCCGCCGATTTCGTGATGCTGCGCGATGCCGCAGAGGAGATCGGCTTCCTCGGTGTCATGTCGGGTCCGCTCGTGCGCTCGTCGTACCGTGCCGGCCGCCTATGGGCCACCGCCATGCGTCGCCGCGGAGAGGCGATCCCCTCGCATCTGGCGCACCTGGACAAGCACACCCCCGCCAGGCAGGAGGCACAGGCCGTTGTGGATACCTTCGGCCCCGGCGAAGAGGTAGACTTGACTGCTGAGCAATGAGCGTCGGCCTCCCCCTGATTTCCGGAGGCGACGCCGCAACGCCCCTCAAGAGCAAGTGAGAGAATGAGCGAAGAACCGCGTAAGGGACTCTTCCGGCGCAAGCCAAAGGATCCGAACAAGAAGCCCGGCCGACTGGCGCAGATGCGTCAGGTCTATGAGCTGTCCGCCAAACACAACAAAGCGACCCCGTGGCTGCTGGCTGCGGCGATCCTCGGGTGCACGCTCATCGGTCTGCTGATCGGTCTGCTCATCGGCGGCACCACCGCGATCTTCACGACGATCCTCGGCTTCATGGTCGGTCTGCTGCTGGGGATGTTGATGCTCGGCCGCTTCGCCGAGACCGCCGCTTTCGCTCAGATGGACGGACAGCCGGGAGCCTTCGGCGCCGTTCTCAACACGGCCCGCCGCGGCTACCTGATGGATGAGAAGCCCATCGCCGTCGATCCGAAGAGCCGCGACCTCGTGTTCCGGTCGACCGGTCGCGCCGGCGTCGTGCTGCTGAGCGAAGGTCCGAAGGGACGCAGTGCGAAGCTGCTGGCCAAGGAGAAGAAGCGCCACGAACGCATCCTCCCCAATGTTCCGGTCCACACCTTCCAGGGCGGCAAAGAAGAGGGCCAGCTCGCGATGAAGCAGGTCGTCCCGGCCGTGCAGAAGCTGCCGCGCAAGCTCAACCGCGCCGAGGTCCTGGCCGTGCGCAACCGTCTGGCTGCTCTCGGGACGCAGGGCACACGCCCGCCGATCCCGAAGGGCATCGACCCGAACAAGGCCCGCCCGAACCACAAGGCGATGCGCGGACGCTGACCCGCAGCCCCTCAGCGAAGGCACGAGCCCATCAGTCGAGGCAAGGAAAAGCGGCGCCGACTCCCCCGAGTCGGCGCCGCTTCCCATTCCCGCCCATTCCCCTAATTGCTACCTGACGGCGGCCCAGCAACCTCGCGTGGACTGGTCCCCAAAAGTTGGACTGCTGTGAGGTCAGCATAGTTCGTAAATAGGCTCACCATCCTTGGCGGTCTTGCTTCGATATTCCATCGGGGCAAGGCCGCCAAGTCGTGACGAGATCCGTTCGTAGTTATACCAATGAATGTACTCATCGATCGCGGCCTTGAGGTCCTCGACCGTGTCGAATTTCTGCAGATAGAACATCTCGGACTTCAACTGCCCGAAG
>NZ_FXYX01000043.1 GCF_900169265.1 Brevibacterium iodinum ATCC 49514 | reverse complement strand
GCCGTGCCCTTGGTCGAAGAGTTCGATCGCGGCTTTGGCTTGTTCGTCTGTGATCAGACAGTCCTTACGCATGGAATGGTCCCTTCAAGTTGGCTTGTGTTGATCACAGTCCAACTTTTGGGGACCACTCCAGCGCGAGGTTGCTGGGCCGCCGTCAGGTAGCAATTGGGAGGTCAGCGGCGGAGGATGACGGTTCCTGCCGCAAGATCGTGGACTCCGCGGTTGTCGCGGTTGAAGATGAGCGCCGGAATGACGAGCACGACGAGAACGGCGCGGATGAGCGACTTGAGCAGTCCCGGCACGTGACCGTCGAGGCGCCGGACTTCGATGCCGAAGAGGCGATGGCCGACTGAATAGCCGAGAGTGCCCACGAGTACGAAATTCTCGAGGGCGAAGAACGCGGGCGCGAGGATCGGATTCGCCGGATCGATGAGATTGGCGATCGCCAGACACATCAGCCAGTCGACGAGCAGGGCGAGGATTCGCTTCCACGCCGGGGCCAGAGAATGCGAGCCGTTGACAGGCAGACCCAGCCGCTTTCCGGGCCAGTCGTCTTCTTCCCTGTCGAACCGGGGCCCTTCGAGCCAGGAACCAAGGTCGTCACGATTGATCACTCCCCCAGCCTACGAAATCCGGCCTGAGTGGATCCTCAGGAAACATGCCCGAAACATGGGCGACATCATCACTTCACTCTTCGGCGACTAAGATTGACCGTGGTCAGGACAAACGGCCACCGTACACGAACTAGGAGACCTAAGTGTTCTCGTCTGCTGAAGAACTCGTCAACTACATATCGGACAATGACGTCAAATTCGTCGATGTCCGGTTCTGCGACCTGCCCGGTGTGGTCCAGCACTTCAACCTCCCCGCCGCTTCATACGGCACGGAGGAGATCACCGAAGGTCTGCTCTTCGACGGGTCCTCCATTACAGGCTTCCAGGGCATCCACGAATCGGATATGAAGCTTTTGGCCGATGTCACCTCCGCGTACATCGACCCCTTCCGTGAGGCCAAGACGCTGGTCGTCACGCACTCGATCGTCGATCCGTTCACCGATGAGCCCTACTCGCGTGATCCGCGTCAGGTCGCAGCCAAGGCCGAGGCCTACCTCGAATCCACTGGAATCGCCGACACTGTCTTCTTCGGCGCTGAGGCTGAGTTCTACCTCTTCGACTCCATCCGCTACGAGAACACTCCCGGCGGCAGCTTCTACAAGATCGGCTCACAGGAAGCCGCGTGGAACACCGGCTCTGATGAGGTCGGCGGAAACCAGGGCTACAAGACCCCGTTCAAGGGCGGCTACTTCCCGGTCTCGCCGCAGGATCAGTACGCAGATGTTCGCGACAAGATGTCGCTGACGCTCGAGGAGATCGGCTTCGAGATGGAGCGGGCGCACCATGAGGTCGGCACCGCCGGTCAGCAGGAGATCAACTACAAGTTCAAGACGCTCCAGCACGCAGGCGATCAGCTGCTCGACTTCAAGTACGTGATCAAGAACACCGCCTTCGAGCTCGGCAAGTCTGCGACCTTCATGCCCAAGCCGCTCTTCGACGACAACGGCTCCGGCATGCACTGCCACCAGTCGCTGTGGAAGAACGGCGAGCCTCTGTTCTACGACGAGAACGGCTACGGCGGACTCTCCGACTTGGCTCGCTGGTACATCGGCGGACTCATCGAACACGCGGGCGCGGTGCTGGCGTTCACGAACCCGACGATCAACTCCTACCGCCGCCTCGTGCCCGGCTATGAGGCCCCGGTCAACCTCGTCTACTCCGCCCGCAACCGTTCTGCTGCGATCCGCATCCCCGTGACCGGATCCTCGCCGAAGGCCAAGCGACTGGAGTTCCGTGTTCCGGACCCCTCGTCGAACCCGTACCTCGCCTTCTCGGCCCAGCTCATGGCCGGACTCGACGGAATCCGCAACCGCATCGAACCGCCAGAGCCCATCGACAAGGACCTCTACGAGCTTCCGCCTGAGGAGGCCAAGGACATCAAGCTTGTGCCCGGAACCCTCGACGAGGCACTCAACGAGCTCGAGAAGGACCACGACTTCCTCACCGCCGGCGATGTGTTCACTCCCGACCTCATCGAGACGTGGATCCGCATCAAGCGTGAGAACGAACTCGATGTCGCGCGACTGCGTCCGACACCGACCGAGTTCGAGCTCTACTACGCACTCTGACCTCGGTCGACGGTCGATTCCAGATGAACTGAGATCCCGCCGCCGGGTGGAATAGAGTGAGGGCGTCACGGGTTATCACCCGTGGCGCCCTTTCGGCTCTGCGGCCGTCTACGCGGCCGGTCGGTTCACGCACCATCGGAGGGATGGACTTTGACGCATTATGACCTGCTGCTCATCGGCACCGGATCGGGAAACATGTTCCTCGACAAGCGGTTCGCCGGACTGAAGACCGCCATCGCCGAGGAATGGCACTTCGGCGGTACTTGCCTCAATGTCGGATGCATCCCGACGAAGATGTTCGTCTTTCCCGCCACCCTTGCCGAACAGGTCACCCAGGCCGACCGCTACAACCTGACCCCGACTCACCCGAAGGTCGATTGGGCCGGACTCCAGAACCGCATCTTCTCCCGCATCGACGCGATCGAGTCCGGAGGACGCGAGTACCGCAGCAGCGACCGTCAGCCCAATATCACCGTCGTCCCCGAACATGTTCACTTCACCGGGCAGAAGACCGTGCGCACCGCATCCGGCGAGGAGATCACCGCCGATCGCATCGTCATCGCCGCCGGCGCCCACCCGATCATCCCCGACATCGCCGGACTCGACACCGCCCGCATCGACACCGACGACTACCCGGTGTTCACCTCGAACACGGTGATGCGCCGCGCCGAACAGCCCCGGCGACTGGTCATCATCGGCTCCGGAATCGTCGCCATGGAATTCGCCCATGTATTCGCCGCCCTCGGCACCGAGGTGACTGTCCTGGCCCGTGGTGCTCGCCTCCTGGGCAATATCGACGAGGAGGCCGCCGACGAGTTCACCCGCATCTTCGACTCCTCCCACACCGTCCTCCACGGTGCCCAGTCCAAGCAGATCGACATCGCCGACGGTGGAGTCACGTTGACCCTCGAACCCAGCGGCCGCCTCGCCGAGGCGGACCTGCCGGAGACGATCACCGCCGACGGAGTGCTCGTGGCCACGGGAAGGGTTCCCAACACCGCCGAGCTCGATGTCGAGGCAGCCGGATTCGACACCACCGATGGCCACCGCCTGTCCGTGGACGATTATCAAAGAGTCCTCTCGGCCGGTCAGCCCGTTCCCGGAGTATTCGCTCTCGGAGACATCTCCTCACCCCATCAGCTCAAACACGTCGCCAACCACGAAGCGAAGATCGTCGGCCGCAATGTGGCCGCAGACGTTGCCGCAGGGTCACCGGGCAGTGCTCGGGCGAACGACCTCGCCGCAGTCAATCACCATGCCGTACCCGGTGCCGTCTTCTCCTCCCCTCAGGTCGCCTATGTGGGCATGACCGAAGCAGAGGCCACTGAGGCCGGACACGACGTCACTATCAAGGTGCAGAAGTTCTCCGATGTCGCCTACGGTTGGGCGATGGCCGATGACCCGGGAATCGTGAAGATCATCGCCGATCGGAGCACCCGGCGCATCCTCGGCGCCAATATCGTCGGGCACGAAGCGTCGATGCTCATCCAACCGCTCATCCAGGCCATGGCCTTCGGGCAGAAGGCCGACGAGGTGGCCACAGGGCAGTATTGGATCCACCCGGCACTGCCCGAGGTCGTTGAGAACGCCCTGCTCGGACTCGAATTCGACGACTGAGCACATCCACCGACTGCCGATTCGTCCCATGACCGAGAGATTCCGCACGCCGGCGGCTCTCGCCGCCGTCGAGTCAGAAGTCGTAGAAGCGGTGTTCCATCACGGAACGTGCGTGTCTGGTGATGCGCAGATAATCGTCTTCGAGGTCATGGCCCGCCCCTGCCGAATAGCCGAGGAGTCGGGCCGTGGCTTCGAGCTCGGTGTGATCGGCAGGCAGCGATTCCGCGATGCGTCCGCGGAAGAGCATCGCGGCCGAACGCACATCGGTGGCCAACTGCCAGGCCGCCGCCAGCTGGTCGGCGTCCTCAGCCGGCAGCAGGTTCTCGTGCGTGGCCACGTCGAGAGCCGCCAGAGTCGAGGTGGTTTGCAGGCCTTCCACCCGATGGGCGTGTTGGAGCTGCAGGAGCTGCACGGTCCACTCGACATCGGAGAGGCTGCCTCGGCCGAGTTTGAGGTGCCGCCGCTTATCGGCATTGCGGGGCAGCCGTTCGTCTTCCATTCGCGCCTTGAGCGTGCGCACCTGTGTCAACGCCTTCTGCGGCATCTCCTCCGGATAGCGCAGCGGATCGATGAGTGCCAGGAATGCCTCGAAGAGACCGTCATCGCCGGCCACTGGGCGCGCCCGCAGCAGCGCCTGTGCCTCCCAAGGCTGGGACCACTTCGCGTAATAGGCCTGGTAGGACGAGAGACTGCGCACCAACGGCCCGTTCTTGCCTTCCGGACGCAGATCGGCATCGAGGTCGACCCCCTGGGCTCCTTCGCTGGCTTTGAGTCGGGATGACAGCTGGAGCGCCACCTTCGTCACGTGTTTGCTCAGTTTCCCGCGGGCCTCGGCGTCGAGATCGTCTGACACGGGGCGGTAGACGAACATCGCATCGGCATCAGAGAAATAGCCGATCTCCCGTCCGCCCCAACGGCCCATCGCGATGATCCCCAATTCGTAGTCCGGAGTGTCAGGACCGTCGAGGTCAATTCGGACTGCCTGCAGGGCCCCTCGGACCGCCAAGTCCATGAGATCGGAGAGATCACCGGGTATATCGGTGCGTTCGCCGACGTTGAGGACGTCGCGCAGAGCGATCCGCAGCAGTTCACGGCTGTACGTCTCGCGGATCGGAGTCACCGCATCGGCGCCATGGCGCTTGAGCAGCCCGTCGACCTCGGCGTTGAGGATCGAGAGGTCACGAGCTTCGAGATTCACATGACGGTCCAGCCAGGCGACAGCGGCGGGCTGGCGCAGCAGAAGCTCCGTCGCATACCCGGACAGGGAGAGGACCTCGGCCACCGATTTGGCGGCCAGGCCGGAGTCGCGGAGCATCTTGAGGAACCACCCGGACGATGACAGCGATTCGCTGAGTCGTCGGAAGGCCAGCAGTGCTCGATCGGGTTCGACACCGTCGGAGAACCAGTCGAGCAGCGCCGGAAGCACCTGCTTGATGACCATGGCAGTGCGCGACATCCCTGTGGTCAGGGCCTTGATATGGCTCAAAGCACCCTGCGGGTCCACATATCCGAAAGCCTGGAGACGATCGGCGGCCGCCTGCAGGCTCGAACCCCGTTTCTGCGCGTCCACGACGGCTCCGTGGACGCCGACGGCCGCCTCGAGTATGGGCCGATAGAAGATCTGCTCATGGAGGCGGGTGACCTGCTTCGCATAATCGCGGCGAGCCTGTTCGAGGCGGTCGCCGGTCCGTGAACCTGACCGGAAGACCGAACGGGCCAACGTTCGCAGCTTGGCCTCATCGTCGGGAATGAGCGCATTGCGCATCATCCTCGGGATCTGAACGCGGTGTTCGACGACGCGCATGAAGCGGTACGCGGTGGAGAAGACGGAAGCATCCTGCTGGCCGATATAGCCGTGTTCTCCTAGCTCACCGAGAGCAACGAGTGTATTCGGGGTGCGGATGTCTTCGTCGTTGCGACCGTGGACAAGCTGGAGCATCTGAGCGGAGAATTCGACGTCCCGCAGCCCGCCGCGACCCAGTTTGATCTGGCGTGGGGCCTCGATCGCCGGGATGAGGTCGACGACGCGGCGACGCATCGCCCGGATTCCGTCGATGAAGCCGGGACGGCTGGCCGCCTGCCAGACCAAGGGCAGGAGAGACTCGGAGAAGGCTTGTCCCACCTCGCTGTGGCCGGCGACGGGCCGGGCCTTGAGGAGGGCCTGGAATTCCCAGTTCTCGGCGATATCGGCATAGTAGTGCTCGAACTCCGACAGCGTGCGCACGAGGGCTCCGGCTTTTCCTTCGGGACGCAGTGCGGTGTCGACCTCCCACAGTGCAGGCTCGCCTCCGGCGTCGGAGAGGATGCTGCGCATACGTTGGGCGAGATCGGTGGCCAGGCTCCTGGCACCTTCGGTCTCGGCGGAGTCGAGGACGAAGACGACATCGACATCGGAGACGTAGTTGAGTTCTCGTGCACCGGTCTTGCCCAGGGCGATGACCGCCAGACGGATGTCGGCCGCCTCGTCGAGTTCGGCTCGTGCGATGGCCAGGGCCGCGTCGAGGGCAGCGGCGGCAAGGTCGGAGAGGACAGCCATGACATGGTCGACGATTTCGTCCGGAGACTCCGCCGACAGATCATCGGCGACGAGGCGAAGCACCGCATCTCGATAGTTCCGTCGCAGCGCCTTGACCCCGTCATCTCCGGTCACTGCGGCGCGCGGAGCCGGATCCTCGGGGTCCGCACCGAGGGCCGAGAACATCTCTGATCTCAGGGACACCGCCGAGGCGGCAGGCGTGGAGATCAGCAGGAACGGGTCGGGGACGAGCAGCAGCGGCAGGGAGTCGGGATGCCGGACCAGATGGTCGACCATCGCTTCCGAAGTGCCGACGACCGCGAGGAGCCGGGCCAGGAGGGGGCGGTTGAGTTCGTCCTCGGCCAGCTCGCTCTTCGATCCGGTCCTCACTGCGTCCAGCAGGGCCGCGGAACCCTCCCCCGCGGCCTCGACCACGCGCAGCAGACCCAGCGCCGCTCCATGCGGGTCCGGGGTTGCCATGAGGAGATCAACGAACCGCGAATCAGTGGCAAGAGGGACGCCGAGGAGCTCATCGAGCTCGTGGAGGAACCGAGCGGTGGCCTCCGGGACGCTGGTCGTGCGTGAGGTGATTGCGGCCATCACATCGAGGTGAAGTGCTTCGCGAGCTCGTATGGAGTCACCTGCGCGCGATAGTCGGCCCATTCCTGCCGTTTATTGCGCAGGAAGAAGTCGAACACCTCTTCCCCCAGGGTCTCGGCGACGAGATCCGATCCCTCCATCAGCTCGAGGGCATGGGACAGGCTGCGCGGCAGCGCCTCGATCCCCATCGCCCGCCGTTCGGTGGAAGAGAGCAGCCAGACGTTGTCTTCGGCCTCTTCAGGCAGTTCGTAGCCCTCTTCGATCCCCTTGAGTCCCGCTGCGAGCATGAGCGCATACGACAGGTACGGGTTGGCGGAGGAATCCAGCGCACGGTACTCGACACGAGCGGACGAAGACTTTCCGGAGTTGTACTGCGGAACCCGTACGAGAGCAGAACGGTTGCGGTGGCCCCACGAGATGTACGACGGAGCTTCATGGCCGGTCCAGAGACGTTTATAGGAGTTCACGTGCTGGTTGGTCACTGCCGAAATCTCGGCGGCGTGGGTGAGCAGTCCGGCGATGAACTGTCGGCCGGTCTTCGACAGCTGATATTCGGCCCCCGGTTCGAAGAAGGCATTGTTCTCGCCCTCGAACAGGGAGACATGCGTGTGCATCCCATTGCCTGGGTGATCGGCCATCGGCTTGGGCATGAACGAAGCGTAGACGCCTTGGGAGATCGCGACCTCTTTGATGACCGACCGGAACGTCAAGACGTTGTCGGCCATGGTCAGCGCGTCGGCGTAGCGCAGGTCGATCTCGTTCTGGCCAGGTCCGGCCTCATGGTGGGAGAACTCCACCGACAGTCCCATGGCTTCGAGCATGGTGACTGCTTCGCGGCGGAAGTCATTGGCCGTTCCCCCGTTGACATGGTCGAAGTAGCCTGCTGTGTCGACGGGCATCGGCGCTGTGCCGTCGCTGATTCCGGTCACAGGGTCGAGATTGTCGGTCTTGAAGAGGTAGAACTCGATCTCAGGATGCACATAGAAGGTGAAGCCGCGTTCAGCGGCTTTGGCCAGAGTGCGTTTGAGGACGTTGCGCGGATCGGCCGGCGCCGGCTCTCCCCCGGGCACATGGATATCGCAGAACATCCTCCCGGTCGGTTCGGTCTCTCCGCGCCAGGGCAGCAGAGAGAACGTCGAGGGGTCGGGTTTGAGCACCATATCGGCCTCGAACACCCGGGACAGCCCTTCGACTGCCGAGCCGTCGAATCCGATGCCTTCGGAGAAGGCGCCTTCGAGTTCGGCGGGGACGATGGCCACGGACTTCAGCTGTCCCAGGACATCAGTGAACCAGAGTCGGATGAATCGCACTTCACGATCCTCGACGGTCCTGAGAACGAATTCCTCCTGACGCGACATCTGATCAGCCGTTCCACTTCTCGTCGTCTTCGTCCCACTGCTGGTTGCGCTCACGTGCCTTCTCCAGGGCGGCCCGGGCGACTTCCTCGGTCTCGTAGGGCCCCATGCGGTGGGCCCAGTCGCTGACCAGGCCCTTTTCCACGGTGTTCGTCTCGAGGTTGAAGTAGTACTTCGAGTTCGGGTCGTCGATATCTTCGTAGAGTCCCATGGCGAGCCTTCTCTCCTCTGCGGGGTTCTGCATTGACGCTTTCAGCTTACCGTTTCAAATCGCGAACTGACGGCACGTGTCGCTGATGCGTCGGAAGCGCCCTATCTGCATCTTTGGTGCAGTCTGAGCTCGACTGGAATCATGTTTTCCGCGTTGTCTGGCACCCAGACGCACTGATTTCGCATCTTTGGTGACGAAAACAGATTTAAAGGTTTGCTCTCCAAACCTTCTAAGGAATAGAGTTGACACCATCGAGGACCGACGGAGAAGTCGGTCGCCTCCGCCCCTGCGGCACACGATCAGGAGAGAAGAACACACCATGCGCATTTCAGTGCCCACCGAGGTCAAGAACAATGAGTTCCGAGTCGCCATCACCGCTGCCGGCGTCCATGAGCTCGTCGCCCACGGCCACGAGGTCACCGTGCAGGCAGGAGCCGGCGAGGGCTCCTTCATCGCCGATGCCGAATACGAGGCTGCAGGCGCGAAGATCGCCCCCGACGCCGCCACCACATGGGCAGCCGGCGACCTCGTACTCAAGGTCAAGGAGCCGATCGCCCAGGAGCACGGCTTCCTGCGCAAGGATCTCGTCCTGTTCACCTACCTCCACCTCGCCGCGGATGAGGCGCTCACTATGGCGCTCATGGAGGCCGGCACCACCGCCATCGCCTATGAGACCGTCCAGCCCGACGGCGGCGGACTGCCGCTGCTGGCTCCGATGAGCGAGATCGCCGGACGCCTGTCGACTCAGGTCGGCGCTCACAGCCTGCTCAAGGCCAACGGCGGCCGCGGGATCCTGCTGTCCGGCGTCCCCGGTGTCGAACGCGCGAATGTCGTCGTCATCGGTGCCGGTGTGGCCGGGACGAATGCCGCCCGGATGGCTCTGGGCCTCGGAGCGACCGTCGAGGTCATCGACATCAACATTCCGCGTCTGCGACAGATCGATGAGACCTTCGCCGGTGCCATCGGCACGAAGGTGTCGAACAAGTACGAGATCACGAAGTCTCTGGCCACAGCCGACCTCGTCATCGGATCGGTGCTCATCCCGGGCAAGAAGGCGCCGAAGCTCGTCACCGACGAGATGGTCGCTGGGATGAAGCCGGGATCGGTGCTTGTCGATATCGCCATCGACCAGGGCGGCTGCTTCGAGAATTCTCGTCCGACGACCCACGACGATCCGACGTTCACCGTCCATAACTCGGTCTACTACTGCGTGGCGAACATGCCGGGTGCGGTGCCGAACACAGCCACGGCGGCGCTGACGAATGCGACTCTGCCCTTTGCCGTGAAGATCGCCGACCAGGGGTGGCACAAGGCACTGTCGAACGATTCCGCTCTGGCCCGTGGTCTCAACATCCACAACGGGCACGTCACGAACGACAACGTTGCCGAGGCATTCGGCTTCGAAGCAGTGTCCGTGGCCCACGCCCTAGCCAACTGAAGAACCCCTATTACTACCTGACGGCGGCCCAGCAACCTCGCGTGGACTGGTCCCCAAAAGTTGGACTGCTGTGAGGTCAGCATAGTTCGTAAATAGGCTCACCATCCTTGGCGGTCTTGCTTCGATATTCCATCGGGGCA
>NZ_FXYX01000048.1 GCF_900169265.1 Brevibacterium iodinum ATCC 49514 | reverse complement strand
GGCCACGTCGAGGTCTTTCGGATGGATTGTGTGAGAACTTCCATCATCGGAAGACCTCGACGTCTATCCGCGCAGCGACTCGCCGTATCCTGGAATCACCGATCTACACTCTCAATTACGAAGAGCCGCTTTTTGCCTGTGCGTTTGCGCCCTGCCGCGCCGCCGTGCAATGGCGACGGTACAGAAAATCTCATATTCTACAACTCGTAGAATTTGACATGGTGGTCCGCGTAACGTCGAAAGCGCAAGAAGAACAGCGACCTGTGAAGGCCGTTCCAACTACGCGGTGACCACGCCGCAAAAGGAGCAGAGTTGATCTCGCAACCCGCACTCACCATCGTCCGGGACACCCTCCCCGTCATCGGATCCGCCATCGGTGACATCACGCCGATCTTCTACGAGCGGATGTTCACCGCCCGCCCCGATCTGCTGCGCGATCTGTTCAACCGCGGCAACCAGGCACAGGGAGAGCAGCAGAAGGCACTGGCCGGCGCGATCGCCGCCTACGCGAGCCTGCTCGTCTCCGAGGATGCACCGAACATCGATGCGATGATGAGCCGGATCGCGAACAAACACGCCTCGCTGGGCATCACCGAAGACCAGTACCCGATCGTCTACCAGCACCTCTTCGCCGCTATCGGCGAAGTCCTCGGCGACGCGGCCACCGCCGAGGTCGTCGACGCCTGGACCGAGGTCTACTGGGACATGGCGGACACGCTCATCTCCGCCGAACGCGAACTCTATGCCGACCACGACGTGGAACCCGGAGACGTCTGGTCCGAGCTCACGGTCGTCCAGCGCCGGCAGGAATCACCGCACACGATCAGTCTCGTCCTCGCCCGTCCCGATGGCGGCACACTGCCGCAGGCCCGTCCCGGCCAGTACATCTCCGTCCAGGTCCAGCTGCCCGACGGCGCCCGGCAGATCCGCCAGTACAGCCTCACCCGAGCGACTTCGCGTGAGTCCTGGGCCGTGACGATCAAAGCTGAGCCCGGCCGCGCCGAGGCGGACATCCCCGCAGGTGAGGTGTCGAACTTCATCCACGGCAACGTCTTCGAAGGCGACACGATTCGCTGCTCCCTGCCCTACGGCGACCTCGTCGTCGAAGACGCCGAGACTCCGCTGCTCCTCATCTCCGCAGGCATCGGCTGCACCCCGATCCTCGGCGCGCTCAACGACCTCGTGTCCAAGGAATCCAGCCGCGACGTCACGGTCCTCCACGCCGACCAATCGATGGCCGCCCACGCCCACCGACAGGAGATGGCGCAGCTCGTCGCTCAACTGCCGGGCGCCCGGATGCACCACTGGTACGAACAGCTCGGCGCGCGGACGACGAACGAGACCGTTCACGAAGGCTTCATCGACCTCGCCGAGGTCGACGTTCCCGCCGACGCGCAGGTCTACCTGTGCGGCCCGCCCCCGTTCATGAAGGCCGTGCGCCGCGGACTCGATGCACTCGATGTGCCCGAGTCCAACATCCACTTCGAGGTCTTCGGCCCCGACACCTGGGCGACCGTGCCCGAGCTCGTGCCCGCCTGATCTCAACACTCGCCCGACTGGGGTAGGTCGAACCGGTGCCTGAGTACTCAACCGGGGGACTGCGCAGATGCGCGCCGAGGTGGTCCCACCTCGGCGCGCATCCGTCAGTTCGGGGCGGGATGGGGGCATGCACTAGAATCGGATCATTATGGCCACCACTGATTACTCTTCTGAAATCGCCAACCTCCGCCAGACGTACAAAGCGATTCTCGACGTGTCCGATCTGGACAATCTGCGCGACGAGGTTGCCGAGCTCACGGAGCAGGCGTCGTCGCCGACATTCTGGGACGACCCCGATTCGGCGCAGAAGACCTCGGCCAAGCTCTCGCACAAGCAGGGCACCCTGGAGAAGCTCGAGAAGTTCGGCGAACGCATCGACGACGCCGAACTGCTCGTCGAGATGTCCCAGGACGAAGGTGACGCGGACTCGCTCGACGAGGCCGACCGTGACATCAAGAAGCTACGCGATCAGTTGGCAGAACTCGAGATCTCGACGCTGCTCAACCACGAATACGATGAGCGCTCCGCCGTGGTGACCGTGCGCTCGGGTGCCGGAGGCGATGACGCGACCGACTGGGCGCAGATGCTCACTCGCATGTATGTCCGGTGGGCGGAGAACCGCGGCTACAACGTTCAGGAACTCGACACCTCCTATGCCGAGGGCGCTGGCATCAAGTCCGCGACGATTCAGATCAACGCGCCCTACGCCTACGGAACTCTCTCCGTCGAAGCCGGCACTCACCGGCTCGTGCGCATCAGCCCTTTCGACAACCAGGGGCGCCGTCAGACTTCGTTCGCCGCCGTCGAGGTGGTCCCGCTCATCGAGTCGACGGACCACGTCGACATCGATGAGAACGATCTGCGTATCGACGTCTACCGGTCGTCGGGCCCCGGCGGGCAGTCGGTGAACACGACGGACTCGGCCGTGCGCATCACCCACGTGCCCACCGGTGTGGTCGTGAGCATGCAGAACGAGAAGTCCCAGATCCAGAACCGTGAGGCCGCGATGCGCGTCCTTCAGTCGAGGCTCCTCGACCTCAAGCGCAAGGAAGAGGCTGCGCAGAAGAAGGAACTGGCCGGCGACATCAAGGCCAGCTGGGGCGATCAGATGCGCTCGTACGTCACCCACCCGTACCAGATGGTCAAGGACCTGCGCACCGGCTATGAGGTCAACAACCCCTCTGCGGTCTTCGACGGCGACCTCGACGGGCTCATCGAAGCCGGCATCCGCTGGCGCAAGGAACAGGAGATGGCCGAAGAGGCCGACGCCTGATCGGTCCCGCCTTGGTGAGGGATCGACCATCACCGAGGCGACTGTGAACTTCATCAGATCGCAACACACGCCCGGCCGCCTCCGCGAACATCACGGAACTGTTACGTACAGTGGAAGCGGCCGAGCCACCCGCAACATGATTGAAGACCGACTTGATCAGATTCGACTCCGTTTCGAAGTCTTACGACACACGTTCCCGCAAAGCACTCGATGACATCTCCTTCGAGGCTGACCGCGGGGAATTCGTGTTCCTCGTCGGGGCCTCCGGCTCGGGAAAGTCCACGGTCATCCGACTCATTCTGCGTGAAGAGGTCCCCAGCGCCGGACGCATCCACATCGCGGGCAAATCCGTGGTGAAGATGCCCAGCTGGAAGGTGCCCTACCTGCGGCGGGGGATCGGAACCGTGTTCCAGGACTTCCGCCTGCTGCCGAACAAGACGGTATTCGCGAACGTCGCCTTCGCCCTCCAGGTGATCGGAAAATCCCGCGCAGCCATGTCGACTCTCGTGCCCGACGTGCTTGAGACCGTCGGCCTGGCCGGCAAGGAGAAGCGCTATCCCAGTGAGCTCTCCGGTGGTGAGCAGCAGCGTGTGGCCATCGCCCGCGCCGTGGTCAACAAACCCGGAATCCTGCTCGCCGACGAACCGACGGGCAACCTCGACCCGGCGACGAGCGCCGACATCATGAACGTGCTGGAGAAGATCAACCGCAACGGCACCACTGTGCTCATGGCCACTCACGACGGGGAGATCGTCAACCGGATGCGCCGACGGGTCATCGAACTGCGCGAAGGCGAAATCGTCCGCGACGTCGAAGAAGGCACCTACGGAGTCGCCTCATGAGGGCCGGTTTCATCCTCTCCGAAGTCTGGTCGGGTCTGCGCCGGAACTTCTCCATGGTCATCTCCGTCGTGCTCGTGACCTTCGTGTCCCTGCTCTTCGTCGGTGCCGCGATCCTGCTGCAGATGCAGGTCGGGCAGATGAAGGACTTCTGGTATGACCGCGTGCAGGTCTCCGTGTTCCTGTGCCCACCGGATTCGGAGGCGACGAACTGCGTCGACGGTGAAGTCACGGGCGACCAGAAGGATCAGATCCGGGCAGAACTCGAAAGCTCTGATCTGGCCCCGTATGTCGACAAGGTCTACTTCGAAGACAAGACCGAGGCCTACGAGCACTTCCAGGAGCAGTTCAAGGGCACCAGCCTCGAGGGCACCGTGCCCAAGGACGAGATGAACGAGTCCTTCCGAGTCAAACTCAAGGACGCCGAGAAGTACGACATCATCAAGGAGACGTTCTCGTCGACTCCCGGGGTGGAAGAGGTCGTCGACCAGAATCAGCTGCTCGACCGTCTGTTCGGGGTGCTCAACATCGCGACCATCGTGGCGATCGCGATCGCCGGCATCATGCTGCTGTGCGCGATGCTGCTCATCGCCACGACCATTCGACTCTCCGCGTTCTCGAGGCGCCGGGAGACCGGCATCATGAGGCTCGTCGGCGCGTCGAACACCTTCATCCAGATGCCGTTCCTGCTCGAGGGCGTCATCGCCTCGGCCATCGGTGCGACACTGTCCGCCGGTGCCCTGGGACTGCTCGTCCACTTCGGAGTCAGCGGTTGGCTGCAGTCGCAGGCCACGGGATTCAGCCTCATCTCCGGATGGGACGTTCTCCTCATCACCCCCGTACTCATCATCATCGGCGTGCTCATGGCCGGAGCATCGTCGCTGATCACGCTCAACAAGTACACGAAGGTCTGAGATGAGACGCAGACTCGGACTCGTCCTCACGGCAGCTGCGCTGGCAGTGGTCATGCCGGTCACCTCGGTGGTGGCCGATCCTCGCGACGACAAGAGCGAGGTCGACGAACGCGTCAAGGAACTCCAGCAGGAGTTCGAAGGCCTCGATGAGGACCTCGCCCGCGTCATCGCCGAACGCGATGCCGCGCAGGAGAAGCTGCCGGATGCCGAAGCCGAATCGAAGGCCGCCGACGATGCGCTGGCTGAGGCGATCGAGAAGGATGAGGACATGGCCGCGCGTCTGACCTCGGCGGAGAACGCGCAGAAGGATCTCAAGGACACGATCAAGTCCGGCACGGAGGAGATCGACAAGCATAAGACCTCGGCGACGCGCATCGGTCGACAGGCATACCAGAACTCGGGCATCACCTCCGACCTGGCTATGCTGCTCCAGATGGCCGAGGGCACGAGCGCCGACGGCGGCATCGGCCGCGTCGACTCGGCGGTGCGATCCCAGCAGCGCACGATTGACAAACTCTCCGAACAGCGGGCGCTGAACAAGAACAACGAAGAGCGGCTCTCGGGCGTGACGGATAAGATCTCCGACCTCAAGGACGAAGCCGCCGAGGCGGTGCTGGCCAAAGAGGCCGCGCAGGTCGATGCGAAGAAGAAGGCCGACAGCCTCAACGACCTCATCTCCGCGAAGGACGATGCGGAGAAGACGATCTCCGACAACAAGGACAAGACCGAGAAGCAGTTGGCCGATGAGAAGGCCGAGCAGGACCGGTTGGCCGAGAAGGTTCGGGAATGGGAGAAGGAGCAGGAGAAGAAGGGCAAGTTCGTCTTCGGTGACGGAGTCCTGGCCAATCCGGCCAAGGGGTACCCGACGACGTCTCCGTTCGGATACCGCGTCCACCCGATCACCGGTGCACGGAAGCTGCACACGGGAATGGACTTCGGCGTTCCCTGCGGGACCCCGATCCGCTCGGCCGGCGACGGAATCGTCGTCACTTCCGGATGGACGGGCGGTTACGGCAACCGTGTCGTCATCTCCCACGGCAAGATCAAGGGCAAATCGATCGCGTCGACGTACAACCACAATACGAAGCTCAAGGTCCATGACGGGCAGAGGGTCAAGAAGGGCGACATCATCTCGTACTCCGGTACGACGGGAGCGTCGACCGGCTGCCACCTGCACTTCGAGATCATGGAGAACGGTGGCTACGTCGACCCCAAACCCTTCATCTTCTAATTGCTACCTGACGGCTGTGAGTCTTGGTAGTGGCTGGTCTGGGACCGGCTGGCAGAGTAGGTGTTGGCCTCTCCATCCCGTGATCGTGACTCAACCTGGCGGTGACCCACCCCCTTTTGGTGGTG
>NZ_FXYX01000023.1 GCF_900169265.1 Brevibacterium iodinum ATCC 49514 | reverse complement strand
GAGAGGATCTCGACACGGCTTGGCGGTCTTGCCCCGATGGAATATCGGACCAAGACCGCCACAGCCGAACAGCCGGTAACTGCTTTATGCTGACCCCACAGCAGTCCAACTATTGGGGACCACTCCACGCCAGGTTGCTGGGCCGCCGTCGGGTAGCAAATGGGGAGTTTGAGGGGCCCGAGGCGGTTCAGCCTGCGTGCGCGGCGAGGACCTTGAGCACGGAGTCGCCGTAGCGGTCGAGCTTCTTCAGACCCACTCCGCTGACCTGACCGAGTTCGCTGATCGTCGTCGGCTTGACCTCGACGATGCCGTAGAGCGTGGCATCGGGGAATACGACGTAGGCGGGCACGCCCTGCTCCTTCGCCTGCTCTCCTCGCCAGGAGCGCAGGGCCTCGAACAGGGAGGCATCGGCGGGGTCGAGCTCGACCTCGGGGCCGCCTCGGCGACTTGATCCGGCCTTCTTGCCTCCGGACTTCTTCACCGGGTCGACACGCAGTGAGATCTCCTCTTCTCCGCGCAACACGGGGCCGGCGTTCTCGCCGACCACAAGCACACCGTAGTCACCATGGGATTCGAGGAGGCCGCGGGCGAGCACCTGCCGGATGACGGTCTTCCACTGACTCTCGGACAGGTCGTCGCCGACGCCCCAGACGCTCAGGCTCGCATGGTCCGAGGACCGGGACCGGTCGTTGTCATTGCCGCGCAGCACATCGATGACTTGGCCCGAACCGAAACGCTGTCCGCGTTCTCGGTCGAGGCGGATGACGGCCGACAGCAGCTTCTGCACGGCCACGGTCGCGTCCCAGGTCACTGGGGGTGTCATGCAGGTGTCGCAGTTGCCGCACGGTGCGGATTCCTCGTCGAAGTACCGCAGCAGCTGGACACGTCGGCAGTCGACGGTCTCGCAGAGGGCGAGCATCGAATCGAGGTGGCTCATCTGGCGGCGTTTGAACACCTGGTCGCCCTCGCCGGATTCGATGAGTCGACGTTGGGAGACGACATCGCCGAGGCCGTAGACCATCCACGCATCAGCGGGCAGTCCATCGCGGCCGGCTCGACCGGTCTCCTGGTAGTAGCCCTCGACCGACCGGGGCAGATCGAGGTGGGCGACGAAGCGGACATCGGGTTTGTCGATGCCCATGCCGAAGGCGATCGTGGCGACCATGACGATGCCGTCCTCCCGGAGGAATCTCGCCTGATTCTGCGCCCGCACCTCGGAGGGCAGCCCTGCGTGGTACGGCAGGGCTGTGAGGCCGCGGGCGACGAGTGCTTCGGCCAGCTGATCCACCCCGCGCCGGGACAGACAGTAGACGATGCCCGAATCCCCGTGGTGTTCGGTGGTGATGAAGTTCAGCAGCTGCGACCTCGCCGAGGCCTTCGGCTCGATCCGGTAGGTGATGTTGGGTCGGTCGAAGCTCGCGACGAAGTGCTCGGCATCCTGGAGGTGGAGGCGCTCGGTGAGTTCGGCGTGGGTGGCCGGAGTGGCCGTGGCCGTCAGGGCGATGCGCGGGACATCGGGGAATCGTTCGGCCAGGACGCCGAGCCCCAGATAGTCGCTGCGGAAGTCATGGCCCCATTGGGACACGCAGTGGGCTTCGTCGATGGCGAACAGGGAGATCTGTGCCTGCTCGAGCAGTCGCATCGTCCGCGGCAGGACGAGACGCTCGGGCGCGAGGTAGAGCAGGTCGAGCTCACCGGCCAGCAGCTGCTGTTCGACCTGCTGGGCGGTGTCGAAATCGAGGGACGAGTTGAGATAGGCGGCCCGCACGCCAAGGTTCTCCAGTGCCGCGACCTGATCGGCCATGAGCGCAATGAGTGGGGAGATGACCACACCGGTACCAGGCCTGACCAGGGCGGGAATCTGATAGCACAGGGATTTTCCGCCGCCGGTGGGCATAAGTACGACCGCATCCCCGCCGCCGACGATCTGGTCGACGATGGCCGCCTGCTGACCCCGGAACTCCTCATAGCCGAAGACATCGTGGAGGACATCGAGGGCGGAGGTCGTGGCTGCGGAGGTCATGGCTCCAACCCTAGTTCACGTCACTGACCCGAATCTCCACCGGAAACGGGACTACGGAGAAGGGGTTTGAGACCTCGGAGGAAACAAACCGAGGTCCCGGGGCGACAAGTCGAGGTGTGGGAGAGAGTGGAGACGGGAACTATCCGAAAGTGACCATTTCTCGGGAGCCGGGAGTCAGATCTCCGGAAATCAGGCCTCTGGCCGACGTCCGCCGCGCGGCTCCGTGCGAACCCGGCCCCAACAGGCCCAACGGCTCCAACGGCCTCGACAGTCCAGCTACCCGTCACCCAACGGTCCAGGGACCTGGTTCAGACACCCCAGCACCCGACGGCCCTCCACCTAACGGCCCGCGAA
This sequence comes from Brevibacterium iodinum ATCC 49514, assembly GCF_900169265.1. GTDB lineage: Bacteria > Actinomycetota > Actinomycetes > Actinomycetales > Brevibacteriaceae > Brevibacterium > Brevibacterium iodinum. The sequence continues at coordinate 50,241 of NZ_FXYX01000023.1, read as the reverse complement.
CCTCCGTGCCGCCACGAGTCCCAACACACACACGACGGCCACCGCGACGGCGAAGACGACGGTCGCATTCGCCAGTCCCACCTCGGCGGCGAGGAATCCGGCACCGATCGGCGGCACCGATATGAACACGTACGCGAGGATGAAGTACGAGGTGGTCGCCTCGGTGCGGTGCTCTGGCGCGGTCACCGCGGTGATCGCACGCATCCCGGTCATGAACACGAGCCCCTGCCCGGCACCGGCCAACGCTGCGGAGGCGATGAGCACCGGCAGCGACCCCGCCATGAGCGCGAAGACGAGAGCACCCATGCTCACGATCATGGTCACGGTCCCGCCGACGATGAGCAGGCGGTCGCTCAACCCGCGCAGCAGCACCTGCGCCGTCGCCGAGGCGCCGAAGAGAAGGAACACGACGGCGCCGGTGACCGCGGTCGACGTCACGTGCAGGGTCTGCCCGATGAAGCTCGGCGCGATCGCCGAATACAGCCCGCACACCGCGAAGCCGGTGATCGCCCCAGGTGAGGCGGCTAGGAACATGCGCTTCGCCGAGGCGGGAATCCCCGGCAGCTGCAACCGCACAGCCGTCGCCCCGCCGCGCGTCCGGTCGCGCACGAAGATGAGCGCCAAGCCTGCGATGGCGAGCATGAGCGCGTTGACGAGGAACGGCGTGAGCAGGGGAGCGGGGGCGAAGCGGGCGAGCAGTTCGGAGGACAGGATCCCGAGTCCGAGGCCGCCCATATTCGCCGCCGTGGCCAAGGATCCCGCGAGTCGTTCGCGCCCGGCGGGCGCGTTCTCGAGCACGGTGACGGTGGCGGTCGACGTGAAGATCCCCGCGGCCAGACCGGACAGGACTCGGCCGGTCAGCAGCAGGCCGATGTGGGATCCGATGAGGAAGAGCACCGCCGAGGCGATCGAGAAGATCACCCCGAGGCTGAGCACCGGCCGTCGCCCCAGTCCGTCGGAGAGCCGACCGAAGATGATGAGCGCGCCGATGACCCCGACCGTGTAGATCGCGAAGAGCTGAGTGGTGAATGCGGTGCCGAACCCGAACCGCTCCTCATAGAGCGGGTAGAGGGGCGTGGGCAGGGTGGTGCCCATCATGACGACGGTGAATACGTACACCGAGGCGGCCAGGCCCCATCCCGTCGCGATGCGCGGATCCGGGCGCCGCTGGTGTGCTGCCGTCTCGTCGGCCACTGCCGCACCCCTTCTTCGCCCACAATCGTCCCTCGCCGAGGCGGCCCACCGCGCCCATCGCCCCGATCGTCCGAGGATCGGTCCGGTGCCATTCGATCCTGACAGGTGCCTGCAGCCGGTGAACCGACTGCAATTGTACGCTGGAACTTACGAGTCCATGCCTGTTAACGGCATGGCGGATTGTGCGCACCCGCGAGAAGGAGCAGATTCCGATGACGACGACCCCGAACAGCCCCGCCGACGTCGACCCGACCGCCTCAGCGGATCCGACCCGACGCCGTGTGATGAAGACAGCGGGCGTGGCCGGAACGGTGGCGGTCATCGGCGGCTCCGTGGCGGCCACCTCGGCGTGTTCGTCCGACGAGGATGCGGAGCCGACGAAGGACTCGAGCCTGCCGGCCTCCGACGTTCCCGTCGGTTCCGGCACCGTCATCGAGGACACCTACGTGATCACTCAGCCGAAGGAAGGCGAGTTCTTCGCGTTCTCATCGGTGTGCACCCACCAGGGCTGCCAGGTCACTCGTATCACCGAGGAGGCCATCATCTGCCCGTGCCATTCCTCGAACTTCTCGGTGACAACCGGCGAGGTGATCTCCGGTCCGGCCGAGGAGCCGCTGCCGAAGTACGAGGTCTCCGAAAGCGGCGGCACACTGACCGTCAAGGGGCAGTAGGGCACGTAGAGACCGACTCAGGCCGACTCAGACCGACTCAGGCCTTCGCGGCCCGCCGTGGTCGGCCGTTCGCGGAGTCGGGCACACACCGTCAGAGGAAGAGCCCGGGAACGACGAGGGCGCCGGAGATGAGGAGCGCGAGCAGGGCGGAGAAGCCGAGTCCGCTCGCTTCATTCCGGCGGGCCTTCGCATCGTCGGATCGCCACGGCAGGTCAGGCCACACGAGCGCAGCCCGGAAGACGGAGACGGCGATGGCGAGCATTCCGGCCGGCCAGACGTAGATGAACCAGCTCTCCCAGCCTCCGAACGGTGTGATGAGGCGGATGAGCAGCACGAATACGACCGCCGTGACCATCCCCGAGAGCAGTCCGATCCGGGACACCGCGCGGGGCGCTCGCCACGCGGTGGATGCACCCCAGGCCACAATGAGGGCCCCGATGACAGTAGAGACGAGTTCGGGACTCATGGGCGTTCTCCCTTCGTCGAGCCTTCGTCCGCGGATGCTGCCCCGGTTTCGGACGGGGTTTCGGTTTCGGCCGTAGTGCTGGAATCCGTGCCGGCATCGGCACCGATGAGCATTGCGGCAGCATCGACGTCGTTGGCTGAGTCGTTCAGAACGATGATGCCGTCACCGGTCTCCCTGTCGAATCCGAGGTACGACCGAAAGCCGCCGGTGCCGCCGTTGTGCCAGGTGATGGTCGATCCGTCGTGCGTCGTCGTGAACCACGCCCAGCCGATGCGATCATCCTCGAAATCCGCTCGAGGCTCGGTCGCCTCGGCGCCGGGCGCAGTTCCGTCGCTCACGGACCGCAGCCAGATCGACAGGTCATGGGTCGTCGATCGAATCGCGCCGGCGGGCGCCGAGCCGCCGAGAGTCCATGGAGCGGCCGGCAGCCCCGACGCCGTGAACCCGTGGGACAGACCGTCAGCGGACTCCGGGACGAACGTCTCATTCATCCCCAAGGGTTCGGTGAGGCGGTCGCGAACGAGCTCGGAATAGTCCTGCCCGGCCGCCTCGGCGAGGGCCTGGCCGAGGACGGCGAACCCAAAGTTCGAATACTCGGGCTCCGGCTCGCCCACGTCCACGTCTTTGAGGCTGGCGACGATGTCCGCGGCGTCCCCTCGGTACGGGTCGGTGTGGATGTAATTCGACAGCACGCTCATCATTCCGTCGCTGAAGCTCGGAGCGGGTTCCTGGGAGGGCAGCCCCGACCGCTGCATCGCAATCGACTCGAGCGTCACCTCGGCGACGTTCCCCTCCAGCTCCGGCCACACCTCGCCGAGGCGGGTGTCCGCCTCCACCTCGCCCCGGTCGATCGCCTCGGCGAAGAGCGCGGCCGTGAACGTCTTCGTGATCGAGCCGATCTCGAACTCGGTGTGCTCATCGGCTCCGGTGCCCGCGAAGGTCACCGTGCCGTCGCCGTAGCGGCCGCCGTCGCCGACGATGCGGGCTGCGGCCACGTGCTGCCAATGCTGGCTGGCGAGCGCGTCTTCGAGTTCGGCCATGAGCTCGGCGTCCCCTGTCGGCGTGCCTTGGAAGCCGCGCGGCCACGGAGTGATCGCCGCGAGCACAGCGGCTGTGACGGTTGCCGCGATCACGGCAATCAACACTCGCCGAGGCGGCCGTCCCGCCGCCGCAGATGTGCGGTGATTGTCGATGGCGGTCATCGTTCCTCCTGGTCAGCAGGGGTGGAATGTGTGGTGGTCGGGTTCGGGTCGCGCGGTGGGCGAGCGACCCGCCGGCGAGAGGTTCTGTCAGTGCGTTCCGATGAGGACGAGGGTGAGCAACGGAACGACTCGCTGAGCGGGCACACGCCAGTGTCCGCGGCGGGCGCTCTCTAACCAGCCGGCCCCGGCGAGAGCATGCACATGGTGATAGATCTGCCCGGTCGTGCCGAAGCGCTCATCCTTGCCCAGTTCGGCGACGGTGCTCGTGCCCTCATAGATCGCTTGGAGCAGCTGCAGGCGGACCGGGTGACCGAGGGCTGCCAAGGATCCGGCCGCCTCGGCGAAATCGATCTGCGCCAGCCCTGCGCTGCTCAGACCCATCTGCCACGCCACGGGACCGCTGCAGCCCGGGGGAGTCGTGTACCCGGTGTAGGTCACTCCGCCCTCCTCGCCGAGGTGGTCGACGAGCCCGTGCAGCGCCCAGAACGTCTCTGCGTCGCCCGGCAGGGCTGTGTTCCCGGCGGAGGGTTGGACTGATGATTCCGGGAAACCGGATGGCGCCGGTGATTCCGCTCTGACCGACGACGTTCCGTCCGCCTTCTGCTGCGTCGCGCCAGGCTCCTGCAATGCAGAGGATTCTGCGGCCGCAGCCTCGAGCTCGGCGACTCGCTGTTCGAGAGCGGAGAGGCGATCTTCTGCCGACGGTGTTGGTTCCATGCTTCGACAGTACAGAAAATGCGTAATTACGTAAATACGTGAAACGTGAAGAAGCGCCACTCACCCGACCCTGAACCGACGCTGACCGGACAGACTCAGGCAGGCGACCTAGACTGGTGCCGTGATGAGTACCGAAGAGCCGCGCACCGACGCCACACCCACGCGAACCGATGCCGCCCCGCAGGCCATTGCCGCAGCGAGTCGACTCGGCTGGCCCATGGTCGTACGCGGAATCCTCGGCGTCGCCTTCGGCATCGTCACCGTCTTCTGGCCCCGCGATTCGAGCAATCCGGTGCAGCTGAGTCTGCCGACCGAGGTCGTCGACCACCTAGCCATCGGCTACCTCATCCTCTTCGCCTTGGCCCTGGTCTTCCAGGCCGTGCGCTCGCCCTTGAACGTGCGCACCGCGATCTTCGGACAGGCCGTCATCGCGATCCCGGCCATCGTCTTCCTCTTCCTCGCCGACCAGCCCGCCGAACTGCGCGCGCCCCTGAGCATCTGGGCCCTGCTGCACGGCGCTCTCGAATTCTGGGCCTACCGGCAGCTGCGGTCCCAGCCCATGGCCTCGGACTTCCTCATCGCCTCCGGAGTCCACGTCCTGCTCGGCATCATCCTCGTCTTCGGCGACGGCATGGAGGCGCTGTCGATCCTCGGCTTCACGGGAGCGGCGACCCTCATCGCCGGCGTGATCTTCATCATCGGCGGCTACTCCCGCCTGAGCAAGGGCCGCCAGCTGGCCAAGCTCGGTGCCCTGCCCGAACAGATCGACACCCCCGCCGAGGCGGCCGACCCCGCTGATGCCGACCCCTCGGGTGCCGCTGACGCCACCGACGATACGAACTCGTCCCAGGCCGCGGACACGTCGAACCCAACCGATGCCGTCGGCGAAGCCGATCGCACGGCCGATTCCGGTGATCCGGACGATCCGGACAGCGACACCCCAGTGAAGAAAGAACCCTGACCGGCACCCGAGCCAACCGAGACACCCGAGGTGAGATGAGCACTGTCGAGCACGAGAGCGCAACCGAATCCCGATTGGCCACCATCGCCGCCTCGGTGAGGTCCTCCGAATTGTTGGGCGACCTTGCCGAAGCCAGCCGAGCACTCGACCCCGTCCTCTTCCGGCGCCTCTTCGTGCTCTCCCGTTCCCCATCCCTGCTGGTGGCCACCGACTACGACGGGACGATCGCCCCCATCGTCGACATCCCCAGCCAAGCCTTTCCCTTGGAGAGCTCGGTCGACTCACTGCGCGCGCTCGCCTTGCTGCCGTCCACCTCGGCGGGGGTGATCTCCGGTCGCAGCCTGCGCGATCTCGCGGCGATGTCGCGACTGCCCCGCGAGGTCCACCTCTTCGGGTCCCACGGCGGTGAGACCGACACATTCACCATCGATACCCTCACCGAAGAGCAGCGGGCGGTCCTGGCCGACTTCCGCACCGATCTCACCCGCACCCTGCCGCGAGAGGTCATCGAGCACAAGACCACCGGCGCGGCCGTGCACCTGCGCGGACTCGACGAGGCGAATCGACGCGACATCGAAACCGCTGTCGAGAAGCTCGCCGCCGCCCATCCGATCCATCCCACCCGCGGCAAGCAGGTCATCGACCTGACCGTCGTGCCGTCCTCGAAGGCCGATGCGCTGACCCGCCTGCGCAGCCAGACAGGGGCGGAAGCCGTCGTCTTCATCGGCGATGACACCGCCGACGAATTCGCTCTCGAAACCCTCGGCGCCGATGACCTCGGGCTCAAGGTCGGGACTCAGGCCGCGCCTACGCACGCCGACTTCCGGCTGGACTCACCGGCCGAGGTCTCCACCGTCCTCAGTGCCCTGTTCGAGCTGCGCAAGTCCTGGCTCTTCGGCCGCCGCGCCACCCCGATCCAGCGGCACAGCCTCATCGGCAATGGACAGTCGACCGCGCTCATCGACCCCACCGGCAGCATCTGCTGGATGCCGCACCCGCTGCCGCATTCGGCGTCGATGTTCTCCGAGATCCTCGGCTCCGAGGCGGCGGGATTCTTCGCCGTGGCACCGGCCAACGGGGCCGCCCCGCTGACCCAGCGCTACCTCGGGAACTCGTCCCTGCTCGAGACCCGGTGGGCCGGACTGAGCTGTGTCGACTACCTCGCTCCCGTCGACGGGTACAGCGACGACACGATTGTCGTCCGCGTGCTCACCGGCGACACCCCGACCCGCATCCGCTTCGCACCCAGGCTCGACTACGCCACGGTTCCCACCCGCATGACCAGGACCGATGATGGTGTGGCGGTGCTCGGCACCGCGGAGCCGATCGAACTCCACGCCCCCGGAATCGACTTCGACATCGTCGAGAACGGCGACTCCCACACCGCCGAGGCGACCGTCGTCCCCTCGCAGCAGCCCGGCGGATCCGTCGTCCTCGTTCTCGCCTGCGGAACGGGCACGGGCGACGCCGGATACATGGCCACCGGCGGCGAGCACCATGTGCGCGAACGCGCCCTGAACTTCTGGACGAACTGGGTCGAATCACTGACTCTGCCCGGTCACCACCGCGAAGAAGTCATCCGCTCCGCGATCACCCTGCGCGCTCTGTGCCACGAACCCACCGGCGGAGTCCTCGCCGCCCCCACGACCTCCCTGCCCGAGGGCATCGGCGGCGTCCGCAACTGGGACTACCGCTATACATGGCTGCGCGACGGATCGATGACCGTCCGCGCCCTGCTCGCCCTCGGTTCCACCGGTGAGGCCGAAGGATTCCTCTCATGGCTGTCGGGGGTGCTCGCGCGCACGGTCTCACCCGAACAGCTTCATCCGCTCTACGCCGTCGACGGCTCGGCCCTGACCACCGAGGCGGTGCTCAACCACCTGCCCGGATACGCCGGATCACGGCCGGTGCGGGTCGGCAACGCCGCCGAACATCAGGTCCAACTCGACGTGTTCGGCCCGGTCACGGAGCTCCTCGACGAACTAAGCGACCACCTCGGCGAGTTGCCGGAGGACTATTGGACCCTCACCTGTCAGATGGTCGAAGCCGTGGGCAAACGATGGTTCGAGGCCGACCACGGGATCTGGGAGGCGAGGCGTCCGCCGAAGCACAACGTGTACACGCGCGTGATGTGCTGGGTGACGGTCGATCGTGCGCTGCGGATCGCTAACCGGTTCGATCGGGAGCCGCCCGGTGCGTGGCGGCAGCTACGCGAGGAGATCGCCCACGACGTGCTCACGCATGGCTTTAACGAGGAGGTCGGGGCATTCACCGTCGCCTACGGTGAGACGGACCTGGACTCGGCCGCACTGTTCGTCGGACTCTCGGGGCTGCTCGACGCCGACGATCCGCGCTTCGTGTCCACCGTCGACGCGATCGAACGCGAACTGCGGGTCGGCCCGACGGTGTTCCGCTACCGCTACGATGACGGGCTGCCCGGGTTGGAGGGCGGATTCCACATCTGCACGACCTGGCTCATCGAAGCCTTCATCAAGGTCGGCCGCATCGACGATGCCTGGGATCTGTTCCGGCAGGTCGACGATCTGCTCGGGCCCACCGGGCTGCTGTCGGAGGAATACGACCCCGTTGCCGAGATGCACCTGGGCAATCACCCGCAGGCGTACTCACACCTCGGCTACATCCGCGTCGCCCAGCAGCTCGACGCTCACCGCCCGAGCTGAGGCAACGCTGCCTGCCGCACTCGGGAGGGGCACTCAATCCGCGGCGGCTGTGGACTCAGCTGCTTGCAATCGCCCGTTGATAGTGGCGAAATGTCCAAAAATCCTAGCGGATCCTGACTTTTCGCCACATCTGTCTACTGTCAGTTACTTGTCCTCCGTATTCCACTCGTGTGCTGTGGCCTGTGGGCGCACAACCGCCGTCCACAGCCAGGTCTTCAGCAGTAGCAGCGAGGTTGCGCAAACAGGCATATTCAGACGTCATGGACTCACGACGACTGCCGAAGACGGCAACTTCGACCAGACTGGTATCGGGACGGTCGCTGACGGACAGTGAACCTGTGCGGAGATGGCCGATCCTGCCATGGACCGAGAAACCGCGGAAGCTGATGAGGGCGCCGGTGCCCTTCTCTCGCACCGAGGCGGCCGCACTTGGGGTGACCCGTCACATGCTGCTGACGAGCTCACGTTTCAAGCAGATCACGCATGGAATGTGGATAGACACGAAACCTGAGACCGAGATCTTCGCCCCGGTCTGGGCAGACGATCAATGGGCGCGGGACCAGGTCAGGCTCACTGCGGCCATTGGCGCCGATCCCAGATCAGTCGGGTGCAATGTCACTGCTGCCCGCTTGTACGGGTTGCCGTTGCCGAGGTCGGCCGACAAGCGTCTGCACGTGGCGCTCGGCGAGGCAAATGCTTCCCGGCGACGGCGGGATGCGGTCCTGCACCGGTATGTACGGTTGCGGGCAGACAACTTCTTCGGCCTGCCGCTCATCTCGGTGCCCCAACTATTCGCAGAACTCGCAGGTGTGCTGACGACCGAGCAACTGGTCGAGCTCGGTGACGCTGCTGTGGGCAGGTGGCATTGTGGTCCGCTTACGACGATTGCTGAGATCCGCGCCGAACTGGCCGCGCGTTCGCGTTTGGTCGGACGCCGGGCTGCACAGAGCGCGATCGAATTGGTCCGGGAGGATGTGGACTCGCCCCCGGAGACGCGCCTTCGACTGCGGTTGATCGCCGCCGGATTCCCCGAGCCGTCTGTACATCCGGCGGTGTACTGCCGCCTGATTGATTCGGTGCTGCATCCAGACCTGGGATACCCGGAAATCCGATTCGCCATAGAGTACGAAGGCGATCATCACCGCAGCTCACCGGCGCAGTTCGCTGAAGACAATCGGCGAATCGCCGCATTGGAAGCCGAAGGGTGGTTCGTTCTCAGAGTCTCGAAACGGTCGAATCAGGCGGACATCTGCCGAATCATCGAACACCACCTCGGCCGTGCGGGTCTGTTATGAATCGAACCATTCTGAATGTGGCGAAAAGTCGGAACCAGCGGGGAATTCCAGACTTTTCGCCACTATCGACTCAATTTTGCCGGAGTGGCGGCCTCACTCGACGAGGAGGGTGACCACCTCGGCGACGCATGCGGGGCGGTCCTGGCCTTCGATCTCGATCGTGTGTTCGAGGATGACCTGCGTGCCCTTGTCGCCGCGGATGACGTCCTTGACGCTGATGGTTCCGCGCAGGCGGGAGCCGACGACGACGGGCTGGAGGAAGCGGACCTTGTTGAGTCCGTAGTTGACGCGGATCGACACGCCTTCGATCGTGAAGACCTCGGTGGAGAATTTCGGGATGAGCGAGAGGGTGAAGAATCCGTGGACGATCGTCGCACCGTAGGGCCCCTCGGCGGCGCGCGCTTCGTCCACGTGGATCCACTGGTGGTCGCCGGTGACATCGGCGAAGGTGTTGATGGCGTCCTGATCCATCGTCATCCATTCGGAGGAGCCGAGCTCCTGGCCGATGAGCGATTCGATCTCGTCGATGCCGTTGATTGTGCGCACGTGGTTCTCCTTTGATCCTGGCTCAGATGCTGAGCGGACATTCGATTGAGGTCCGCTGTTCTTGGCATCATACGTGGCCGTCCGGTCGACGCCACACAGCCGTCCGGACTGTGAGTCACGCGGTCCGAGTCCGTTCGGTTGACGGTTCGAGTCCGTTAGGTTGGAGGCATGGCCGAACAATCACAGGAGCGCCCGGAGACGCTGACTCATCCCATCTCGCCGAGGTGGCTGGAGCGTCCCGACGGCTACCGTCACTTCGAATCCGCGTATTTCGTCGGCCACGGGAGAGACACGTTCGAGCGCTGCGCCGAGGAGCTCCTGCACTGGGAGGTCAAGGTCCGCAGCGGCTTCGACATGGAGGTAGACGTCGACGCCGTCCTCGTCGGAAGTGCGGACATGGTCAGTCGAGCGGCTGGAGCGGAGTCGACGGCCGATGTCGACGCTCGCGCGGACGGAGTGGGTTCTGGCCTGCCGCCTCGAGTGGAGCCGGGGCAGGAGCCGACGATCCGCGTGCGCCTCGGGCCCTTCCGACTGCCCGAGCCCTCACGAGTCATCGACGTCTTCGAGGCGGAGGACCGATGCGGCTTCACCTATGGCACGAAGCCGGGACATCCGATCACCGGAGAGGAGTCATTCATCCTCATCCGCACCGCCGATGATCGGGTCTTCCTCGTCCTGAGGTCGGTTTCGCGGGCGGGGCTGGGCATCTGGAGACTCGGCGAACCGTTCGTCCGGTTCGCTCAGGCCATCTACCGCCGCCGATACGGACGGGCGCTGCGCGGCTGATCGGTCACTTGCCGGGAATCGAGTCGCGGGCGGGAGTGTATTCCCAGTGCCACGGCTCGTACATGCTCGCCTTGGCCCAGTCGGGGTTCTCCCAGCCGTATTCGTCCCCGTGCTCGACGAGCCAGTTCCAGGCTCCGGACTTGCTTGCGACCCCGCCGCCGAGGTCGAGGGCGATGCCCCAACCGTGCAGCGAGGTGCCCGGCTTGGCAGCCAGTCCCGGCTTCCGGCCTGCAACCGAGAGCTGTCCGGCCATGTCGCGGTAGGAGTCCGTGATCTCGAGCTCCTTGCCGGTGTCCTTCTTGTACGCGGCATTCATCTTAGCGAAGGAGACAGCGGCGTCCGCGCGGAGTCGGTGGTCTTCCTTGCCGAGGCCACACAGCCATTCATCGGGCAGCTCGCCATTGCCGGCGGACTGATCGAAGTTCTGTTTCGCATCGCAGCCGGGCAGGGCGCTCTTCTCAACAGCGCGGGACGCAGCTTCGACCTTCTTCTGCTTGGCGCTCGGCACGCCGATCTCCATCGACGACTTCCCCTTGACCTCGGGGACGTCGGCGTTGACCTTCTCCGCGTTGACGGTTGCGGGCTCACCGGCGGCGGTCGGATCGGTCTTGACCTCGGCGCCTCCGCTGAGGTTGTTGACCAGCATGGTCACTGCAGTGGCGGCACCCGCCACTGAGACGGCAGCCAGTGTCGAGACGGTCCGCACTTTCTTCTTTCGCACGGACTTGAGCAGCGCACCATCGGACCCGCGGCTCTCGGCGGCTCCTGCGCTGACCCGACGGGCAGACGAGCCAGACGGTGACCCGAAGGTCGTGGGCACCGCGGCGGCTTCACGAGCCATTGCGGCACGACGCGGAGACGTCTGAGCGGCCCGCGCCTCGGCGGCCATCGCTGCGCGCCTGGGCGACAGGGATTCGGCTGAAGAGCCAACGGATGCAGGCGCGGTCGGCGCCCCGGTGCTGCGTGACGAGGTGCGTGCGCGTGAGAACGGGGACGATGAGCGACGCTTGTGCAGATCCCGTCGACGCACCGTTGGTTCTGTGGTCGATGATGACTCTGACATAACTCTCCGTGTGACTGTGACTCGTCGAAGACCGCCGAGGTTTCGCCGACTTCAATACAACATAACAAAAGTGTAACGGGAATATATAGAACCTGTCATATTTTGGTGACGAGTCGCACTCGCGGGTGGTCAGCCGATGTTCAGGCCGGGTTCAGCGGAACCTCGGAATCCCGGTATCAGGCCAGGTCAGCGCCATGAAAGGCGGTGAGGGGCCGCCTCGGCGAAATCATTCGGATCGGCTCTCGATGTACTGTCGGAGTGCACGGTCCTGGGCTTCCTCGTCGGGCAAGATCACCTCGGTTCGGGCGCCTCCCGTTACGGGGTCGTTACCGAAGATCAGCTTGATGCCGAGCAGGCGAGCCTGCCCCTGCGCGATGACGAGACCGAGGCCCATTCCGCCGCCGCCGGCGGAGACGAAGCGGGTCGGGCCGGTGTTGACGATGTCCGGCGGATAGCCGGAACCGGAGTCGGTGACGACGATGCTGCGCGTGCTCGTCTCCAAACGAATGGGATCTCCGCCGTGTTTGATCGCGTTGACGAGCAGGTTCGACACGATGCGCTCGAAACGGCGGACATCGGTGACCAGCGTCGAATTCAACGCCGCCAGATGCGTGTCGATCTGATGGCCGGCCAGGGCGCCCGAGGCTTCCATCGTGCCCAACAGGGAACGGATCGCCTGATCGACGTCGACGCGGGTGAACTCGGGGTTGGCGCGGCCGGCGTCGAGGCGGGAGACCTCGAGGAGATCTTCGACGAGGACCTGCATGCGCACGACCCGGTCCTTGACGAGGTCGGCGGGGCGGGAATCCTCTTCGAGCAGGTTGGCGGCGTTGACCAGACCGGTCAGCGGCGTGCGCATCTCGTGCGCGAGATCGGCCGTGAAGCGCTGCTCGGAGTCGATGCGTTCGGTCAGGCGGGCCACCGCGGTGTCGACGGCCGTGGCGAAGGCCCACACCTCCTGATCGGATTCGTCGATGACGTCGGCGATGCGCGTGGTCGTGTCACCGGCGGCGATCTTCCTGGCCGCCTGCGCACCGAGGGTGAGCCTGCGGGAGATGCGGCCGGCGACGATCGATCCCACACCGCCGACGACGAGGGCGGAGCCGATCATGCCGACCAGCAGTGCTTGGTCGATGCGGCCGATGAGCTCCTGGCTGTCCTTCGTCGAGGCGCGCACGGAGATCACCTGGGTGTGCGAGCCGACCTCGATGGGGGCAGCTGCCCACACGATCTCCTCGCCGTCGACCTCGGACCGGATCGTCACGCTCTGACCCTTGAGCGCGGACTTGCGCGCTTCCTTGGGCAGCTCCGGATCATCGATGCGGGCGTTGAGGGTGAGCACCCCGGTTTCGGAGAAGATGGCCGTCGCGTTCGTCAGCTGCTCCGTCACGGTCGAACGCATCCGGTCGTCCTCGGCCCGGGCCGCGGATTGGCGCAGCACGATCGAGCACGACAGCACGGCGATGATCACCGAGGCGACGATGAGCAGAGAGATCTTCCAGCGCAGCGACATGCGATCAGCCTGCGAAGCGGTAACCGAATCCGCGAACGGTTTCGATCATGTTCGCCCCGATCTTCTTCCGCAGGCGCTGGATGTGGACGTCGACGACGCGGGAGTCGCCGGCCCATTCGTATCCCCATACAGTGAACGCGATCTTCTCCCGGGAGTACACATGTTCGGGCTGCTCGGTCAGCAGCAGGAGGACGCGCAGCTCGGTCGGGGTGAGATGGACTTCCTCTCCGTCGACCTCGACGGTCAGCCGGCCGGTGTCGAGGACGAGGGATCCCAGCCGTGTGCGGAACGGACCCAGCCCGCCGTCGGAGCCGGACGGTTCCTGGGCCACAGTGGGCGAGCCACTCGGGCGGGGTGGAACCCCGGTGCCGCCGATCGCCTCTTCGTCGTCGTCCGCCTCGGGGGCGGTGGTGAATTTCCCACCGGCACCGAGGTAGATGTCATCGGATTCGAGCTGCGCTCGCAGTCGATCCCGGGTGTCCATTCCGGGGCTGGCGCCGAGGACCTCGGGGATGCCGTCGCCGGTGACCATGCCGCCGGGACCGATGACGGTTTCGTGATGCTCATCCGCCTCGGGGGCAGGGGAATAGCCGAAGCGGTCGGTACCGGTGGTGATGAATCGGCGGACGACCGCGCGGATGCGGGCGTTGAGCACCTGCATGTCGAAAGGTTTGGTGAGGTAGTCGTCGGCTCCGGCCTCGAGCGCCTGGACGATGTCGATGGCATCGGAGCGGGCGGAGATGATGATGATCGGGATCGTCGAACGTTCGCGCACGGCACGGCAGATTGACGCGCCGTTCATCGTCGGCAGCATGAGATCCAGAAGCAGGACGTCAGCGCCGTTGGCGGAGACGAACTCGTACCCCTCGCGGCCGTCGGCAAAGGCCGAGACCGTGTAGTCGAAGCGTTCGAGTCCGATCTGCGTCGTTTCGCGGATGACCTCGTCATCCTCGACCAGAACTATGTGCATTACGTTTCTCCATTAAGCCGCGTGAAGCGTTGACCTGGTTCAAACCTACCGTCGTGCAGGCGGAACACCTGCACCGACCAGCCGGAGGGGCAGCATGCTTTGTCCCCGTCGGCGAACATGGCCTCCTGCACCACCAGTGTCCCATTTCTGCCGGGACTGACCTTGAGCTGATTGCCTGTGGCGATGAGCTCGAGGCGGGGTTCGCCTCTCTGTTCGCTGATGACAGCGCCGGCGATGATCTCATTCCGCTGTTTGGGGTTGGCCACCGTGACCAGCTGGAACTTCTGTTCGCCGCTGAGGAACGGCGACGCGAACTTCAGGCAGTCCTCGCAGTCGGCGACGACCTTGGCGGTCTCCGTGGCGCTGCCGGTGACGGCGATTCCCGAGGATGATTCGATGGCCTTGCGGACCTCGTCGAGCGAGAACGGTTCGTTCGCCTGGCCGGCTGCCTCGGTGTTGGGGGCGAAGAGTGAGGGGGAGGGGTTGCCCTCGGGGGAGACCTTGAGGCCGCGATCGGGGCCGCATGCTGTGACGGTGAGAGCCATGATCGCCGCGAGGATGAGCGCTGTGACAGTGCGGACGGTGCGACGGGGGGATTTCGGTATCGCGGCCTCAGCGCGCGGCTCGGCGTCAGCGCATGGCTCACGGCCAGGCGGGGCCTGGCCGGAGTGAACTGAGCACAGCGCCTCCCTGGAGGCGCGTCTGACAGTGACGGGCACACCCTCATTTTTGCCTGTTCCGAGCCTGTAGTCCACCTGATCATCGGCGCAGGGAGCTCGGCGCCGTCGTCGGATCCGACCGCACCGGTCAAGGTCCCGGCGTCAGAGTTCGGCCACAAGGGGACTTGGCGCCGCCTCGGTGCCGGAGGGATCTCGGGCACGGGACGAGTCGCCTCTCAGGTCGGACCGGTAGAATGAGCGGCATGGCGCCCACGAACACCCCGAAGAAGAAGTCCACAGGCGGCAAGCCCACCAGTACGGTGTCCTACAAGGACGCGATCAAAGTCGGCGTCGTCTGCGGAATCGTCACTCTCGTCCTCGCGATCATCGTCACCCGAGCTTGGCAGGACGGCCGCGCCTTCGGCTACGCATTCATCTACGCCGGAGCCGCATTTGTGCTGGTGTCGGGCTTCACGAGCTACCTCAACTGGGTGATGCGCAAGGACACTCAGAACCAGAATCAGTCCTACCCGGTCATGCGTTGAGACGCCCCAGTCCTGCGCTGAGACGCAGGACGCCGTCTTCGTCTCCTGCGCCACCACCTCGCACCGCTGCCATCTCCTACAGCTGCTGAGGCATCAGACACCGAAAGCGCCATAACGCTCTGCTCCTGCAGGGCGTTATGGCGCTTTCGGTGGGGGTGCTCGCAGTCCGGGAAGAGGCAGCCTGTCGGTTACCGCTGTGCGGCCGACGTTTGCCCGCCCCAACTCAGTCGCCGGAGGGCCCCGCTGCCCTACTTGAAGCGCAGGAGACGGAGGCTGTTGAGGATGACGAACACCGACGAGAACGCCATCGCTGCACCGGCGATCATCGGGTCGAGCAGACCGAGCGCCGCGATCGGGATCGCTGCCGTGTTGTAGGCGAAGGCCCAGAACAGGTTGCCCTTGATGAGCCCCAAGGTTCGGCGCGAGAGTCGGATCGCCTGCGGGATCTGCTGCGGATCGGACTTGACCATGGTGACGTCCGACGCCGCCATCGCCGCGTCCGTGCCCGACCCCATCGCGATGCCGAGATCGGCACCGGCCAGAGCGGCGGCGTCATTGACCCCGTCGCCCACCATGGCCACGGCCCGGCCCTGCCCCTGCAGTTCGCTGACCACGGAGACCTTGCCTTCCGGGCGGACATCCGCACGGACCTCGGTGATCCCGAGGGCCTCGGCGACCACCTCGGCGGCTTGAGCATTGTCTCCGGTCAGGAGCACGATGCTCAGTCCCAGCGAATGCAGTTCGTCGATCGCCGCCTTGGCCGTCGGTTTGGCTTCATCGGAGACGAAGCTCAACCCGCGGAACTGACCGTCGATCGCCAGTGCGACGATCGTGGCCCCACGCGGAATCGAATCGGTCGGGTAGTCGACCGCGATTCCGCGCTCCCGGAGCAGATCCGGGCGACCGGCGAGCACCTCGGCGCCGTCGACCGTGGCCCGCAGTCCGCCGCCGGCGATGTTCTCGAAATCCGTGACCGATGACCCGGTCGCGGTTTCGACCGACCTCGCCGAGGCGGTCCTGGCCGATTCCTCGGCCGATTCCATCGAGCTCGGCTCAGTCGGGGCAGCCCCGGTCGAGACAGCACCCGCTGAACCCATCCCGACGAACTCGGTTGCGGCGTCGACGATGGCGCGGGCGATCGGATGTTCGCTGCGCGATTCCAAACGAGCGAGCACATCGAAATCCGCGGATGAGAGTTCGGTTCCGGTCAGGCTCATCACGCCGGTGGTCAGGGTGCCGGTCTTGTCGAGGACGACCGTATCGATCGACCGCGTCGACTCCAACGCCTCGGGCCCGGAGACGAGGATGCCCAGCTGGGATCCGCGCCCCGACGAGACCGCGAGAGCCGTCGGCGTGGCCAGACCCAGGGCACAGGGGCAGGCGATGATGAGGACGGTGAGTGCGGCATGCAGTCCCGCCGCCCCGTCTCCGGTGACGAAGCCCCAGATGAGCAGGGTGAGGATGGCGATGCCGAAGACGATCGGCACGAACACCGCCGAGATCCGATCGGCCAGTCGCTGTACGGCAGGTTTGCCGTTCTGCGCACGAGAGACGAGATCGGCCATGGCCGCCAGCGTCGTATCCGCACCCACTCGGGTGGCGCGGACCTCGAGCACACCGGAGGTGTTGATCGTGGCTCCGGTGACGGAATCTCCGGGGCCGACCTCGACCGGCACGGATTCGCCGGTGAGCATCGCCTCGTCGATGGCCGAATGACCGGTCAGCACCTCACCGTCGGTGGCGATCTTCTCGCCGGGACGGACGAGGAAGACATCGTCGACGGTCAGCTCGTCGATCGGCACCTGCACTTCGACAGGGCCGCCATTCGCAGCAGCCTCGCCCGAAGCGGACCCACTGTCCGCGGCGGCTCCCTCCCTCAGCACGGTCGCGGACTTCGCGCCGAGATCGAGCAGCGCCTTGAGCGCTGCCGTCGCCCGGCTCTTCGCCCGGTCCTCGGTGAGCTTGCCGATGAGCAGGAACACCGTGATCGCCGCGGCCGCCTCGAACCACACGTGGTACTCGGCGGGGATCGCCCAGCCGTGACCGTCGGCGACGGCCCGGCCCAGCGTGAAGTACGAGTACAGACTCGCGACGGTGATGCCGACGCTGACCAGGGTGTCCATGGTCGTCGAACCACCGCGGGCGGCCTTGTACGCCGCCGAGTGGAAGGGCCATGCACCCCAGGTGACGACGGGCAGGGCGAGGATCGCGACGATCCACTGCCATCCGGCGAAGTGCCAGCTCATGACCATCGAGATCGCGACGATCGGCACGGCCAGGATGAGCGAGCCGATGAAGCGCGGCCGCAGGTGGCGGGGATCGTAGTCGACGATCTCCGGACCAGCACCGCCCGCGCCGGGGCTGCGCACCGTGGCGCCGTAGCCGGCCTTCTCGACGGCGGCGGTGATGTCGTCGTCGCTGAGTTCGGAGTCGATGACCACATGCGCGGTCTCCAGCGGCAGGTTGACCTCCGCCGTGACCCCGTCGAGGCGGGTGAGCTTCTTCTCGATCCGTGCCGAGCACGACGCGCAGGTCATGCCTGTGATGTCGAGCTCGAGCTCGCGAGGCATCACTTCACCTCGTAGCCGGCCTCATCGACGGCGGCACGGATCGCCGCATCGTCGAGTGCGGCCGATGAGGTGATCGTGACCGGGGAATCGCCCCCGGCGTTGAGGTCGACCGCGACGTCCGAGACGCCCGCAAGTGCGCCGAGCTCTTCCTTGACCGCGGCTTCGCAGTGTCCGCAGGTCATTCCCGAAACGGTGATGGTGGTGGTCGTCATTGTGCTCTCCTATCAGCTGTGAGTGCTTCCCGATGTCCGAGCCTCAGGCGTCGTCGCACCCCGATCGGGTGGACGCGGCCCTCCGCTCAGCTCTTGATGAGTCGGGAGATGGCGGCTGATGCCTCTTCGACCTTCTTCCGCGCTTCTTCGTCGTCGCCCGATGAGGCGGCGTCGACGACGCAGTGAGCGATGTGCTCTTCGAGGAGGTTGATGGAGACCGCGTGCAGCGCGGCTGTCGCGGCGGAGACCTGGGTGAGGATGTCGATGCAGTACTTGTCCTCATCGATCATCTTCCCGATGCCGCGGACCTGACCTTCGATCCGCTTCATCCTCCGTGCGAGAGCGTCCTTCTGCGGGGTGTATCCATGTTGCTCAGTCATGGTCACACGGTATACCCCTATAGGGTATAAATCAAGATCGATCCTCGTCGAGGCGGCTGTGTGTTTGCTCTCACCCTGACCCTTACGTGTTCTCCGGCTCCTACAATCGAATCATGCGTGCTGCCAGACTGTTCCGGTTCCCGGTCAAGGGATTCCCCGCCGAGGAGCTCACCGAGGCCCGTGTGGTCAAGGACCGCGGAATCCGCGGCGACCGGATCGCGGCGTTCACGAACGGCAGCCTCGACGTCCCCGCCGACGCCTGGCACTCGTACTCCGCCTTCACCGTGCTCAAGAACGATACCGACCTGCAGAGATGGCGGGTCGCAGCGACCCTCCCCGAGGCGATCGGCACCGAATCCGCAACCGCGCCTGAACCGGGTGGCCGGAGTGCCACCGCCGAGGCGGTCGAGGATATTTCCGCGACCGTGACCCTCACGGCCCCGACGGGAGAGTCGACGACTTTCTCCACGGACGACGAAGAGGGCCGGGCCGCCTCGGCGATGTTCCTCTCCGATCGGATACCCCCTCAGGGTACATTCCCGCGCCGCCTGGCAGTCGCCGATCAGGGGATGTTCGACTCCCAGCGCTCGGGAATCTCGCTCATCAACCCCGCCACGGTCGCCGCGATCGCCGATACCGAGGAGGGCCGAGCGGCCCTCGGGCTGAGCACGCAGGAGGCGGAACGCCCAGCCTCCGGCACGGACGACCCGGCTACTCCCGCAGCCGAGCTCGACCCGCTGCGGTTCCGCGGCAACATCCTCGTCGACGGACTCGCCCCGTTCGAGGAGTTCGCGCTCATCGGTTCGATCATCCGCCTCGGCGGCGTGCGCCTGGCGATCCGTTCGACGATCGAACGCTGCCCGGCGACGACCGTCAACCCGACGACCACCGAGGTCGACGTCAACGTGCCGCGGCTGCTCAACTCCGCCTGCGGGCATCTGCACTGCGGAATCTACGGGCAGATCCTCGAGACCGGCGATGTCGCGGCCGGCGACGAGATCACCGTCGAAGGCCCGGCCCCGCGGGAACTGGTCAAGGTCGCACGAACTCCGCGGTTCATGACCGTCGTCGGCCGCCGGCAGATCTGCAACGACATCGTCGAGGTGGCCCTCCGCGACGACCTCGGCTGGATCCGCGAATTCGACGAACCGGGCACGAACCTGCGCGTCCATCTCGACCTCGGCGCACCGTTCTGGAGAACCTATACGATCACCGACGTCGACGACGACATCGTCCGCATCGCCGTCCGCACCCAAGGCAAGGGCTCCCGCGCCGTGGCATCGCTGGACGAAGGACAGCGGATTCTCACCTCCGGACCGCACGGAACCATGACCGCCTCCCGCGTCTTCGGCGGCACAACGGCCCTGATCACCGCGGGAATCGGCATCACCCCGAGCCTCGGACTGCTGCGCAGCGATGGGCTGGCCGACCTGCCCGCCACCGACCGGATCCGCCTCGTCCACGTCGACCGCGACCACCGCACCGCATGCCTGTGGAACCGGCTGCAGGACCGCGCCCACTCGGGTGCTGTGCCCGTCGAGACCCACCACCGCGACACCGCGACGGCCGGTCGACCCGGCCACCGGGAGCTCGTGGATTGGGTGGCTGGCTGTGACAACGTCATGGTCTGCGGGCCCCGCGACTTCACGGCGGCCGTGCTCGCCGCCGCTGACGAGGCCGGCGTTCCCGCCGTCCACCAGGAGACCTTCGCCTCTCCGAACACGGGGATGAGCGAGGCCATCGCCGCATGCTCGCCCGCCGAGGTGACACTGGAGAACTCGGGCACGAGCTTCGTCTGGCAGCCGCAGGAAGGCACCCTGCTCGAGTCCTTGGAAGCGCGCGGATTCGGTTCGCCGAGCTCCTGCCGAGGCGGATCCTGCGGAACCTGTTCGGTGTCCCTGGCCGCCGGGTCCGTGCTCTATCCGATCGAACCCGCCGCCCGCGTC
Organism: Brevibacterium iodinum ATCC 49514; assembly: GCF_900169265.1. GTDB lineage: Bacteria > Actinomycetota > Actinomycetes > Actinomycetales > Brevibacteriaceae > Brevibacterium > Brevibacterium iodinum. The sequence goes on along the minus strand of NZ_FXYX01000023.1, from coordinate 29,864 downwards.
GAAAGCGACGAGGTGCTCGTGTGCTCCGCGGTCCCCGCCGGACCCATCAGTCTGGCCCTCTGAACCCGGCAGGCTGACAGGCCGGAATGGCATGGTTGACCGACCAGGCAGACTGACCCAGCAGGCCCTCTGAACCGGCCGAATGAGCTGCCGGCCCGATCAGGCAGACAGCGGCTGGGCGGGTGGCACAATGGATTCCATGCCGAAGAAGAAGCGCACCGTGCTGGCGAAGGGGCCCGCCGGACCGGTCGGTCGCCTGAGTCGGTGGGTCCGCCTCTCCGCGGCCGGGCGGATCATGTTCGCGAACTCGATCATGCTCGTGGGCATCATGGTGCTCACGACGAGCCTGCTCTACCTCCAGCTCTCCCAGCTCAACACGAAGCGCGAACAGGACCTGCTGCGGTCGGCCGCGGACAACATCTCGATGTCACTGGGCCTCGTCGGCACCGGTGACGTCGGCCAGAACGACTACCTCGACTCCGAATCCCGCGACGACGTTCAGACGCTGCTGGACAACGTCATCAGCCAATACGGCTTCGACATCGCCGCGGTCGTGCCCATCGACTTCCTGCTCACCCCGCCGACCCTGGGCTCACCGGGACGCCAGCAGGCGCTGGAAGCGAAGACCGCCTCGGCGGATTCCGGGAAGATCCCGGAGGACTCCATCGACCAGCTGGCCCAGGCCGTCGACGGACAGGCCCTGCAGAATGGCAGGTCGACCGTGCGCTTCATCAACGACGGCGGCCCGGCCGACGGCACCATGTACGTCGTCACCCCGGTCTACGCCGAACACGTCGGCGTCGACGGACTGAGGTCGGACACCGTGGTCGGCGCCGTCATCGTCGGCAGCTCCGCCGATTCGGTCCGCGAAGGCTTCCTGGCGCAGGGCAAATGGCTCATCGGCATCGCCGTCCTCACCCTCGTCCTCGGCATCGGTTCGTCCTGGGTGACGTCGCGGGGACTGCGAAGGGTCACCGGTGACTACGGTGCCGACGAGCTGCGCAGCATGCTCGACTTCTACTCCTCCGTGCTCACGGCCGTCTCCGAAGGGCTGCTGCTCGTCGACCGAGCCCGCGGGATCGTGCTCATCAACACCGAGGCCCGGGAACTGCTGGGCATGCCGCTCGCCGGCGACGATGCGGACTCGGGTCCCACCTCGGCGGAGGAGATGCCGCTGCGCGAACTCGACCTGCCCGAGGCGCTCCACGATCTGCTCGCTTCCGGACGGTGGGCTCGTGACGAGATCCACTACACCGACGACCGTGTTCTCGTCGTCAATCAGCAGCCCACCGAGGCGGCCAGCGACACGTGGGTCGTGACCATGCGCGATCACACGGAGCTGGCCGAGCTCTCCGGCGAACTCGTCTCCGTGCGCTCCTTCTCCGATTCCCTTCGCGCGCAGACCCATGAATACGCGAACCGGCTGCACATGGTCGTGTCCCTGCTCGAGACCGGGCACGTCGACGAGGCCATCGACTTCGCGGCCAAGGACATCGACGATCTCAACCGGGTCAACGGTGAGGGGTCGATGACCTTCGACCATCCCGTCCTCTCGGCGCTGCTGCTGTCGAAGATCGCCCAAGCCGCCGAGGCGGGCATCGAGATGACGGTGGACACTGCGGACCTCACGGGCAACCTCGGCGGGGATGATCGCGACCTCGCAACGATCCTCGGCAACCTCGTCGACAATGCCTTCGACGCCCTGATCAGGCAGGACGTACTGCCCGAGGACAAGAGAGTCCATGTCGAACTCTCCGGCTCCGGCGGTCCCGGCGGATTCACGATCGAGGTCAGCGATGACGGCCCGGGAATCGACGAGGAATACCTCGACTCGATCTTCGAGCGCGGCTGGTCGACGAAGCACGATGGCGTCGAGACCGACCGGGGACAGGGTCGCCAGCAGACGGGCACCCGCGGGGTCGGGCTGTCCCTGGTCGTGCAGGCGATCCGCCGCCTCGGGGGAGCCGTCGATGTGCAGGGCCACGGGGAGGACTGCGACCGATTCAAGGGCGCAGTGCTCACGGTGTGGCTGCCCGACCCGGGGAATGCGGGTCGGACCGGGGCAGGCCAGACCGGGGCAGGCCGGTCGGGTTCCGGTCGGTCCGGCGACGGGCAGGTCGGATAGGGGCGGGTGATCGCCGGTGGTGCCGGCACCGCTCAGGTGGACCGGAACCGGATGTGATGGGACTGCAACACGATCCGGGACGCTGTCAAACGGGTGAAGATAGACTGGCGGCATGTCGGACACAACTGCGCCTGAATCGAGCATCGGTGTGCTCGTCGTCGAGGATGAGGTGGTCGCCGCCCGTGCTCACGCGAAGTACATCGACCGCATCGACGGCTATCACGTCGCCGGAGTGGCGAAGAATGCCACTCAGGCGATGGCTGCTCTCACAGGTCAGATCTACGGCCTCGATCCCTCCGGCGTCCACCTCGTCCTCCTCGACATGAACCTGCCCGACGGGCACGGGCTCCAGGTCTGCCGCGCCATCCGCGGTCAGCGCGTCGACGTCGACATCATCGCCGTCACCGCTGCCCGGGACATGCAGATCGTGCAGGAGGCCCTGTCCTACGGGGTCGCCCAGTACATCATCAAGCCCTTCACCTTTCCCGTGTTCAAATCCAAACTCGAGGCGTATTCGTCCTTCCGCAACCGCCTCGGCGGGGATTCGAACGACGGCGAGGTCACCCAGACCGAGGTCGACAAAGCGATCTCGGCTCTGCGCACCCACACCGTGGCGGCGACCGCGAAGGGCGTGCCCGATGCGGTCCAGGCCGAGGTGAAGAGCCTGCTCAACGAGAATCCCGGCCAGTCCGCAGCAGAGCTGGCCGAAGGGCTCGGGGTCTCGCGAGTCACCGCTCGCCGCTACCTCGAATCCATGGCCGACGCAGGGATGCTCGAGCGCCGCCCCCGGTACGGTTCGGCCGGTCGTCCCGTCCTCGAATACACCGTCGTCCCCGACGCAGGCTGACCGCGGATTACGTGCGCGAGCAGCCGGCCGTGACCAACGCCGCGGGCTGATCGCTCCGTCACTGCGCCCGTGACCGACGCCGCAAGCATTGTTGGGTCGATCCACGGCGTTCTGAACGCCGAATCCGCCGTGGATCGACCCAAGAATCGGTCTCGGGGCCGATGTAGCGCCGGTCTCGCTGCAGAGCAATGGACATCGGGCGAACCCCGGTAGAGGATGGTTCCATGTCGAAGAAGTCCCGGGTCTGGCTGGCCGTCGCCCTCGTCCTCGTGCTGCTCGCCGGAGCCGGAGTCTTCGCCCTTTTCCGGCTGCCGATGACGAAGTCCTCCGCCGCAGAGGCGGCCGCCCACGACCTCGCCGAGGAGCAGCTGAGCTCGGACATCTGGCATGAGAAGGACCTCGCCCAGGGCCTGTTCGACCGCGTCACGAAGGCATTGGGCACGAGAGTCGACCTGCGGTCGGTCACCGTCGACGACATCACCGAGGCCGACGGTCGGACCGTGGCCACCCTCGATTGGACGTGGGCGAACAACGACGGAGAGTCTTGGGAGTACAGTTCGCAGCTGCCCCTGGAGAAGAACGGGCTCTTCTGGTGGGCAGATCTCACGGAGAAGGCCATCCACCCGAAGCTCGGCAAGGGCGGTCGCTTCGAACTGCGCGCGAATCAGGGAAGGAGGGGGAACATCCTCGGCGCCGAGGATGCAGTGCTCATGGAGGAGGGGAACGTCGTCGACATCGGCGTCCACCCGAGCCGGCTCGAAACCGACACCATCGGCCGACTCGTCAGCGGACTCAACGACGGTGTCGACTCCCTCGACCTCGACGCCGATGATCTCGAGAAGTCCGTCGATGTCGCCGAAGGCAACCAGCTCGTCCCCGTCGTGACGCTGCGCGAAGACGACTACAAGTCGGTCAAGGACGCCATCCACGATCTGCCGGGAGTGCTGTTCACCGAGGATACCCAGACCTTGACCCGGTCCCGCGGCTTCGCCCAGGCCACCCTCGGTTCCGTGGGGCAGGCCAGCGCCGACGACATCGAGAAATCCCAGGCCACGATCATCCCCGGCGAGATCATCGGCCGCACGGGTCTGCAGAAGACATTCAACAATCGGCTGAGCGGACCCGGCGGCGTCGAAGTCTTCGCGAAAGGCGATGCGAGCGATGACACGGGCGGAACGACGAAGCTGACGAGTCTCCATGCCTTCGAAGCGAAAGACGGCGAGAATCTCGAGACCACCCTCGACGTCGATATCCAGACCGCCGCGGACAAGGCGGCTGCGACCGCGAATAAGCCGGCCGCAGTCGTCGCGATCCGTCCCAGCGACGGCCACGTGCTCGCCGTGGCCAACCACGACCCGGAAGGAGCGGCCTGGGACCGAGCGCTGAGCGGCCAGTACGCTCCCGGCTCGGTGTTCAAGATCGCCTCCGGTCTGGCACTCCTCGATTCCGGGGTGCGACCCGACGATGACATCGACTGCCCGAAGACCGCGAACATCGGCGGCAAGAGCTTCAAGAACGCCGAAGACGAAGTGCTCGGGACCGTCAGCTTCGCCGACGACTTCGCCCACTCCTGCAACACCGCATTCGTCTCCTCCGCCGACAAGGTCACCGGCGACGAGCTGGCCGACGCCGCCGCCCAGCTCGGCATGCTCGGCGGCGCCTCGGCCATCGGAGCGAAGACCGCCTCGGTGCCGGCCGACGACGACGAGGTCACGCATGCTGCGCAGATGATCGGTCAGGGCAAGGTGCAGGCGAGCCCGCTGTCCGTCGCGACGCTGGCCGCCTCGGTGCAGGCCGGGGAGACCGTGGACCCGCAGCTCGTGCTCGGCAACGCCCTCGACGATGCCGGCGTCGACGAGTCGGGCGCGGAAGGGGCTGACGATCCTCGGGCCCTTGACGGCCAAGCGGCGAAGGAGATCTCAGAGATGATGCGAGCAGTCGTCACCGACGGCACCGCGACCGCGCTCAAAGACGTTCCCGGCGACCCGGTCCACGGCAAGACCGGAACGGCAGAATACGGCAATGACTCCCCGCCGCGCACCCATTCGTGGTTCGCCGGTTTCCAGGGCGACCTGGCCGTGGCCGTGCTCGTCGAAGACGGCGGACTCGGCGCCGAGGCGGCCGTGCCGGTGGCGCACGAATTCTTCGACAACGTCAACTGACCCCCACCGAGGCGTTGAACGCCACCGCGTGCTGAATCCCGCTGAGATTCTGAGCCCCACTCATCGGCGGAGGTGTTCGCCTGACGCCGCAGAATCTCCTCCCCAGCACGGCCCGGGCAGGAGAATAGGTCACCATCGGACAATCGGCCCGAAACATAGGTCACCTTCGGATACTTCCTGGCGCCAAAAGTATCCGATGGTGACCTAAATCTGCCGGCTTACTTCATGCGCAGCGACCGCATGGCCTGCAGCGCCCCGGTCATAGCCTTCGCGAACTTCGCCTGGTCGAGGGGGCCGGCCGGTGCGATCGGGTGGAGGCGCTGCTGCGCGATCGTATGCGAGTGCATGAACTGAAAGAGGCCTTCGGGGCCGTGCCGGTGGCCCATTCCCGAGGCCTTGACTCCGCCCGCCGGTGCGTCGATGGATCCCCAGCTGGCCGGGTAGACCTCATTGACGTTGACCATTCCGGCCTCGACCTGCCGCGCGATCTCACGCCCGTGGGAGCGCGAGTACACCGATGCCGAGAGTCCGTAGTCGCTGTCATTGGCCGCAGCGATCGCCGCGGCATCCGACGGCACCGAATAGACTGAGACGACGGGACCGAAGGTCTCCTTCCGACGCAGCTCCGCCTCAGGAGGAACATCCGTGAGCACGGTCGGGGCGTAGAAGTAGGGGCCGAGGTCGGGCACCGGGTGTCCGCCGGCCAGCACCGTGGCACCGGAGCTGCGCGCCTGCTCGACATGGTTGGTGATCGTCTCGAGCTGCTTCGGTCCCGCCAGGGTTCCCATATCCGGGCCGTATTCGAACTCGGCGCTGAGACGGTAGGCACGGGCCGCCTCGGCGAAATGGGCGCAGAAGGTCTCATAGAGGTCCTCGTGGACGTAGATGCGCTCGATGGAGATGCACAGCTGCCCGGCCGACGAGAACGATCCGCGCACGGCACCCTCGACGGCCTTCTCCAGGTCCGCATCGGCGGCCACGATCAGGGGATTCTTGCCTCCGAGCTCGAGAGCCGCCGGGAGCAGACGCTGCCCCGCCTCGGCGGCGATCGACCGCCCAGCGGCCGTCGACCCGGTGAACGAGATTCCGTCGGCGCCGGCCATGAGCGCGGGTCCGACCTCGACGGAGGGCCCGGGCACAAGCTGCCAGACCTCGGCAGGCAGGCCGGCGGCGATCGCCAGCCTGCGCATGAACACCGAGGTCAGCGTCGTCGTCGAATCGGGTTTGTGGACGACGGCATTGCCGGCGGTCAGGGCGGCGAACAGGTCGGTCGCCCCCAGGGTCAGCGGGTAGTTCCACGGTGTGATGAACCCGATCACGCCCAGCGGGGTGCGGGTGACCTCGGTGCGGGTGAGCACGGGGATGGCTCCGCGCCGTCGTTCGGGGCGCAGATAGCGGGCGGCCATCACCCCGTAGTGGCGGAGCACATTGAAGGTATCGAGGATCTCGTCATAGGCGTGGATGCGGGCCTTGCCGGTCTCGTACTGGATGATGTCGAGGAGCAGATCGTCATTCCGGGCCAGTGCGGAATGCAGTCGGGTGAGCACCTTCGCTCGGTGCTCGACCGACTGAGCGGCCCATGCCTCGCCGGCAATGCGCGCGGTGGCGTAGGCGGCCTCGATATCGTCGGGAGTGTTCCGGGCGAACCGGTCGACCTCCTGGCCGGTGAACGGTTCGACTCCGCGCATCACCTCGCCCGAGCCGGAGGCATCAGCGTACGGATCGGTGTCGAGGAAGTCCCGCAGCGCCGCGGTGACATGCGCGGAAGGGGTCCCGGCAGCGTCTGCTTCGGAGGTGCGTGCGGTGGTCTCTGTGCTCATCGGCTTCCTCTTTCTGTGACGTAGGTCATCGCAGGCTAGACTACCGAATATGGTTTCGAGCGATCTGCGGAGGGCGCTGAAGGGGACCGGCGCACCCACCGCCGTCCTCGATCTCGACGCCTTCGACGCGAACCTCGATGCCCTTGCCGAGCGGGCTCGCGGACTGCCGATCCGCCTGGCCACGAAGTCGCTGCGCGTGCCCGCCGCCATCGACCGGGCGCTCGCCCACCCCGCATTTTCCGGGGTGCTCGCCTTTTCCGTCCCCGAGGCGCTGTTCCTCCACGCCCGCGGCGTCCGCGATATCGTGATCGGCTATCCCAGTCTCGACCGAGCTGCCCTGAGTCGGATGTTCGCCGAGGCGGGAGCGTGCACGAACATCACCCTGATGATCGATTCCGTGGACCACCTCGACATCATCGACGACGTCCGAGAGAACCTCGCCGAGGCGGGGCGGAGGTCCTCCTCGGACGGGACCGGTCCGGCAGGGGAGGGGAAGGGCCTCGTCGAGGCGGGAGCCGCCTCGGTGCGGGTGTGCATCGACGTCGACTCCTCCTATCGACCTGCCGAATCCTGGTTGGGCGACCGCCTCCATATCGGGGCCAGGCGCTCGCCGATCCGTGCCGGGCGAGCGGCCATCGCGCTTGCCCGGCAGGTCGCGGCGCGGCCCGGTTTCGACCTCGTCGGGATGATGTTCTACGAGGGGCAGATCGCCGGCACCGCCGATGCCGGACACTCGGTGCGGCAGACGATCGTGCGCGCCATTCAGAAGGCCTCGATCGTCGAACTCGCCGAACGACGAGCAGCCGTCATCGCCGCAGTCCGCGAGGTTGCCGACCTCGAATTCGTCAACGGCGGGGGGACCGGCTCGTTCGAATCCAGCTCCGTCGAGGGCACTCTGACCGAACTCGCCGCCGGATCCGGCCTCTTCTCCCCAGGCCTCTTCGATGGCTATACGCACTTTCGGCATCGGCCGGCCGCATACTTCGTCACGCCCGTCGTGCGCCGCCCTGCACCCGGCTGGGTGACGGTCTTCAAAGGCGGATTCATCGCGTCGGGGGTTCCTGGTTCCGACCGGCTGCCGACCATCGCCTGGCCGCCGGGCCTCGAGTACTCCGGTCTCGAAGGTCCCGGCGAGGTGCAGACTCCGCTGACCGGGCCCGGCACGGAAGTGCTGCGCATCGGGGATCTCGTGTGGTTCAGGCATGCGAAAGCAGGCGAACTGGCCGAACATTTCAACGAATTCCTCGTCGTCTCGGGATCGACGATCATCGACACCTGGTCGACATACAGGGGGGAGGGACTGGTGCTGTGAGAGAAGTGCAGTCAGAGCGCGGCGAACGGCTCGGCCGCGGTGCGAAACGTGTCGCGGCGACGATTGCGGGCCGTGCATCGGGCAGATCTGCAGTGAATGGCCGGCATGCGTTCCGGAACTGGGCCGGGCACGTCCACGCACATCCGCACACCTTCTCAGGTCCCGCCTCGGCGGAGGAGCTTGCGGGAATCGTCACGGCCGCTGCAGCGGCCGGGGACCGTCTGCGGGTCGTCGGGGCCGGGCATTCCTTCACTCCCGTGGCCGCCGGCGATGACGTCATGGTCAGCCTCGACGGACTGTCGGGGATCGTCGCCGTCGACGAGGTGGCCGGCCGGGTCCGCTTCCACGCCGGCACCCGACTGCGGGACATTCCCGCCCTCCTCGCACCCTTCGGCCTGGCCCTGGAGAACCAGGGTGACGTCAATCCGCAGTCCCTTGCCGGTGCGATCTCGACGAGCACACACGGCACCGGGATCGGGTTCACCGGGTTCGCCGGGACCGTCACCGGACTGAGCCTCATGGGCCCCGACGGCGAAGTACGGGAACTGTCGGCCGAGGCGGAACCGGAGATCTTCGACCTCGCACGGGTCGGCCTCGGCGTCCTCGGAGTCATCACCGAGGTCGAACTCCAGTGCGTGCCGGCCTTCGACCTCATCGCCGAGGAGAAGGTCGCCGGATTCGACGAGCTCCTCGACGGGCTGACCGAGCGGATGCGCGGGGCAGACCATTTCGAGTTCTACTGGTTCCCGCACACCGATTCGGTGCTGACGAAGACGAACACCCGAGTGGAACCGGGACAGGTCGGGCCGGGTCACCTCGCCGAGGCGGGGGTGCGCAACCGGTGGCTCAACCTCCTCGACAAAGAGGTGGTGGAGAACGGGGCGCTGCGGCTGGCCGTCGAGCTCGGTGCCAAGGTCCCGGCCGTGGTGCCCTCGATCAATCGGATCGCTCAGTCCGTCGTGGCAGACCGGACGTATCGGGCGCCGGGTCACGATGTGTTCGTCACCCCACGGCGGGTGCGGTTCAACGAGATGGAATACGCGCTGCCCTTCGACTCCGGGCCTGAGGCGATTCGGGAGATCAGAGACGTCATCGAGGCCAAGGGGTGGGCGATCTCATTCCCACTCGAGGTTCGGTGCGCCGCCGCCGATGATGTGCCGCTGTCGACGGCATCGGGACGGGAGACGATGTACATCGCCGTCCACCGTTTCATCAAAGAGGACTTCGCCGAGTACTTCCGCGTCGTCGAGGAGATCCTGTGCCGGCACGGCGGCCGCCCGCACTGGGGCAAGATCCACACTCGTACCGCCGCTGACCTGCACGAACTCTATCCGCGATTCGCGGACTTCTGCGACCTGCGGGCTCGACTGGATCCGGAGGCCATGTTCGGCAATCGCTTCACCGACTCGCTGTTCGGTCTCACGCGGCGCTGAGGGCCGTCGACGTCACCCGCTGCTGAGGGGCGGTCAGTCGATAGGCGGTCGCAAACGGGTACTGGCGATCGAAAAGTGGTCGCAAACGGATACTCCTGGGCGGGCGGAGAGTCTCCGGTAGTGACCTATTCTTCGGCTGCTCGCGCGTCGAGCCAGTCGAGGATCTCCGGCCAGGCCGCCTCGGAGGTCGATCTGCGCATCAGGCCGTGATGTCCGATGCTCGTCACCCCGAGCTCCTCCGGGGCGAAGGTGCGACGAGTCACCGGGGCCAGTCGCAGCCGGTCGGTGATCGCATCGATGAACGCAGTCGTCGCCCAAGGATCGTCTGAGGTGCCGATGGCGAGCACAGGTGTGCGCAGTCGGGAGGCTAGCGCCTCGGCATCGAAGCTCGGGTCATCGAAGAAGAAGTGGGGGCGGCGCAGCCATTTCGTCCACTCGTAGAGAGCGGCAGCGGGAATGTCCTCACCGAGTCCCACTCGGCTGCCGGGCATGTACCCGAACACCCGAGTGATTGCTCTGCCGAAGACCCCGAGGCCGAATTCCACTCGGAAGCGCTCGCTGCGGGGTGCGATTCGGCGCGCCGCCACCATCGCTGTGGCGACCGTGGCGATTCCCCTCAGACGCTGACCGCCGTACCCCAGGAGCAGAGCGTGCCCGCCGACACTGTGGCCCAACGCCGTATGCGGCAGATCAGTAAATCTCTCCTCCGCCCAGGTACCCGCTGCCAGCACATCTTCTGAGATCCAGTCGCGCATGCGGATGTGCCGATGTGCGCGAGCCTCGGTTCGATCGCCGACGCCGCGGAAGCCGTAGGTGATCACGGCGAACCCTCTCGCGGCGGCCGCCTCGGCGAAGGAGAAGTAGAAGCGTTCCGGAGTCGCGGTCGCCGGGTGGATCGTCAGCACCGCACGCGGGTCGGCCGTGGGGAGGAAGAGATGTCCCTCGAGGTCGTTGGATCCGTACCGGCTCGGCACCGGGATGCGTACATCCTGCTTGAGCAGTGAGTCCATAACCTTCAGCGTAATCACCACGACGCCAGGATGCTACTAGTCGGTAATATAATTTTGGTCGTCGTCATCCGTGCCGGCGTATTCGGTACCCTCCCAATGCAATCCCCGGTCCGTCCCCGCCGTAATCCTCGGCAGTATTCCTCCGAAGTCCTTCGCGGGATCCCATGTCCGAGCGTGCTGGTACGCTCAGGGAATGACCGCGTCGGATCGGAACCATCCCGCATCACCCACCCAGGCGACCAGCCGCGAGCGGGAGAGAGGCCGGCGCAGGTCGATGTTCGTCGCCGCATTCGGCACCGTCGTCGAATGGTACGACTTCTCGATCTTCTTCTATGTCGCCACGACCCTGACCAAGGAGTTCTTCGGCGATCAGACGGATTCTCTGCTCCTGACCCTCGGGGTCGGCGCGGCGGGATTCCTCTTCCGGCCCTTGGGTGCGATGGTCTTCGGCCACCTCGGTGATCGGATCGGACGGCGATCGACGCTCATCATCTCCGCGGTCCTCATGGCGATCTCCATGCTCGGGATCGCGGTGATCCCGAACTACGACACGATCGGCATCTGGGCAGGCGTCCTCATGGTCGCCCTGCGCTGCCTGTCCGGATTCTCCGTCGGCGCGGAATACACGGGAATCATGGTCTTCCTCATGGAATCGGCGGGACCGGGAAAGCGCGGATTGGCGGCCAGCTGGGCTGCGGCCAACAGCGAGGTCGGCGCCCTCTTGGCGGTGGGGTCCGGTGCGTTGCTGGCGAATACGCTCAGCCCCGAGGCAATGGACTCCTGGGGTTGGCGGCTGCTGTTCGTCCTCGGTGCCGTGCTCGCCATCCTCATGGTTCCGCTGCGGTCGATGATGGAGGAGACCGAGACCTTCAAACGGCTGCAGCAGGCAGAGAAGGAGAAGAAGGGCACGAAAGACACGGCCCTCGAGCGCTCCCCGCTCATCACTGCGATCCTCGAACAGCCGCGGGCGATCCTCGTGGCCTTCCTCATCTCCTCGATCGGCTCGGTCAGCTACTTCCTCAACATCACCTATGTGCCCACGTACATCGAAGAGGTGGCGAAGGTCCCGAACTCCGGCTCCCTGGCCCTGGGCACGGTCGCGGCCGTCGTCGCCATCGTCGTCACCCCGTTCTTCGGCCTCGCCTCGGACAGGTTCGGGCGCAAGCCCGCCCTGGCCGTTCTCATGGCTGTCTTCGTGTTCACGATCATTCCCGCATACGCTCTGCTGGGCGGCAGCTCCTCGAGTGGGGCGGTCTTCGGTGTTGCGTTCCTCGCAATTCCCGCCGCCGGGTGGAGCGCGGTGGCTGCCGCAATGGTGCCCGAGCAGTTCACCGGCACGAGCCGTTTCTCCGGCATGGCGATCGGCTACAACGTCGCCACCGTGCTCTTCGGCGGTCTCTCGCCGCTCATTGCCACGGCACTCATGTCGTCGACCGGCATCACTCTCGCGCCGGCGATCTACGCCACCGTCGTCATCGTCGTCGCCGGAGTCCCGACTCTCATCCTCGCCCGCAGCATGGGCAAGAAGACCCTCGCCGAGGTGGACGCGGACAAGCATCTCGTCCCTGCTTGAGAACGTGGCCGGGGAATTGCCGCGGCCCGCTCAAAGCGGCACACGGACGCCTCGCGCAGTGAGACTCTTCGGGGGCTGCGGCTGATCGGTGACAGACGTTGCCGTTCTGCCACACTCTGCGCACAGCTCGCGCTCGATGAACTCATAGGTTGGTTTCAGAACACGCATTCGGGCGAACGACTCCCGGGTGTGAGAGACCGATCAAGGAGTCATCATGAAACGCATGAAGCGTGCCACCTTCACCGCTGCGGCCCTGCTCAGCTGCACACTCGCCTTCTCGGGCTGCTCGCTCATCAGCCAGGCCGTCCAGCCCGAACAGGGCCAGACCGGAGAACAGTCGAACGCCGACGCTCAGGATCAGGGCAGCCAGGATCAGAACGCTCAGGATCAGGGCGACCAGAACGGCCAGGAGTCGAGCGCCGACCAGAACGGCCAGGAGACGAACGCCGACCAGAACGTCCAGGATCAGACCGGACAGGACCAGACCGGTGGTCAGGACTCGAGTACCGACCAGTCGACCTCGGGCTCCTCGTCGACCTCGTCTTCTGACGGGTCCACCGGCTCGGACTCGGGAGCGTCGTCCGGCAGCCAAGGGCAGGTCAGCATCGGCGAAAGCTTCGAGGATCCGGAGATGCAGGACAAAGTCGAGGTGCTCTCTGCGGTGCGGAACTTCGAGTCGTCCAAGAGGGCGTCGGCGATCGAACTCGGCGGCGAAGTCGTCCTCCTCGAGGTCAAGATCACCCCGGGGCAGAAATACAGCGGACTCATCCAGTCCGGAGCGTTCAAGATCTCCGAAGACGGAGGAGCGGACTACCGGTACGACCAGACCGACGGTCTCGAAGCCGAAATGCGAGCTGCCGGCTACGAACCCTTCGAAGACGTCAGACGCCGAGACGGCGGAACCCACCAGGGCTGGCTCGCCTATGTTCCGAACGAGAAGCAGGACGCCTACACGATCCGCTACGAACGCGGACCCGGCAAGGTGCTGGGAACCGGCGAGAAGGTCCCGGAGTTCACGACGACCTTCGACATCCCCTCCGTCTGACTCTCGAGGCCGACTCGCGAGGGCGGCGGCTGCGAACCGTGAGGTCTGCGGCTGGACGCCATCAGCCGACCAGGGAAATGCGCCTCGAGGCCGGTCTCCGAAATCGGAGACCGGCCTCGAGGCGTTGCCAGGGTCTGAGATCAGCCTTCGCTGAAGGCCTGCCAATCCGAGACCTCGGACTCGGCGAGCTGAGCCGCGACACCGGTATAGGTTGCAGGCGTCAGTGCCTTGAGCAGTTCGGCACGCTCCTCGGGCAGCCCGAGACCGTCAACGAACGTCTGCAGATCGGCTTGGTTGATGCGTTTGCCGCGAGTGAGCTCCTTGAGAGTTTCGTACGGGTTGTCCATTCCCGGCACGCCCTGCAGTCCGGCGGCACGCATGACCGACTGGACGGCTTCACCGAGGACCTCCCAGTTGCCGTCGAGGTCGGCGGCCAGAGCATCCTCGTTGATGGCAAGCGCACCGAGGCCCTTGACCAGGTTGTTGAGCGCGAGCACCGAGTGGCCGTAGGCGACACCGGTATTGCGCTGCGAGGTCGAGTCGGTGAGGTCGCGCTGCATCCGCGAGGTGATCAGCGTCGAGCCGAGGGAATCGAGCAGGGCGCAGGAGAGTTCGAGGTTCGCTTCGGCGTTCTCGAAGCGGATCGGGTTGACCTTGTGCGGCATCGTCGACGAACCGGTCGCACCCGCGACGGGGATCTGCTTGAAGTAGTTCATCGAGATGTAGGTCCACATATCGGTGGCCAGGTTGTGTGCGATCCGGTTGAACCGAGCGATATCGGCGAACAGCTCGGAGTTCCAGTCATGGGATTCGATCTGCGTGGTCAGCGAGTTGAAGGTCAGCCCGAGACGGTCTTCGACGAAGGTGCGGGCGATCTGCGGCCAATCCGCTCCCGGCACAGCGGCCAGATGGGCCGAATAGGTGCCCGTGGCACCGTTGATCTTGCCGAGGAACTCGGTGGCGGTGATGCGTTCGTACTGACGGCGCAGGCGGTGGATGAAGACCGCGAGCTCCTTGCCCATCGTCGTCGGAGTGGCCGGCTGCCCGTGGGTGTGGGCGAGCATCGGAACTTCGGCCAGTTCCGCGGCGGACTCGGCGAGAGCGTCGACGAGAGCCTTCGCACGCGGCAGCCACACCTGTTCGGTGGCACCCTTGATGCCCAGCGCCCAGGACAGGTTGTTGATGTCTTCGGACGTGCAGCAGAAGTGGACGAGCTCGCCGAGGTCCTCGGCGCCGATCGTCACTAGGGCTTCTTTGATTGTGTATTCGACGGCCTTGACGTCATGGACGGTGACGGCTTCATGAGCGGCCAGCGTGGCGATGGTGTCGGCGTCGAAGTCGGCGGCGAAGGCGCGCAGTCCGTCGACCTCATCGGGGGTGAGGGTGCGAACGCCCTCGATCACCGAGTTCTGTGCGAGATGGATGAACCATTCGATCTCAACGATGATGCGGTTCCGATTGAGCGCCGCCTCGGAGAGATGATCGACGAGGTCAGCGGTGTCTTTGCGGTAGCGACCATCAAGCGGTCCGAGAGCGATGGCGGGCGAGATTTCGGCAAGGGAAACAGTCGGCATGCCCTCATTTTCTCATGAGCGGCGAATCGGAGCGGCACCCGTCCGCGCCGACCGCTCGCCAGGCGCCGGCGGGACCACGAGACTCGAGCATCGCCCCTTGTGGATCCGGTGGTGACTTCAACGCCTGTGACCTGTGGACGCTCAAGGCTCTTCCCCAGCCTTGGAATTGAGGCTTCTCTGCTCGAGCCGCTGCCGCCTACGGTCGAGTGATTCGGGCACGGATGCCGAACAGGCAGGCGGGAGGACTGGGGCATGATCACTGACGAATTGGAGCGCAATCGCGAGCAGTGGAGACGGCGAGCGGAGGTGCTGCACTCCCTGGCGCAGAGCTGCCGTCAGATCGACGGATGGGATTCCCCGGCGGGAGCGCTGCTCGATGGCCGGGTGGCCTCGTGCGCAGAATCGATCGACGAGTTGGGGGAGAGGGCGGAGAAGCTCGCCGAGGCGTATGACCTCCACCTGCAGGTCGTGTCGGTGGGCGGGCGGATCCAACTGTGAACACTCACCCCGCCGAACGTGAGGGCGCCGGCATCGACAGTTGGATCGTCGTCGACCTCGACCGGATCAGCAGACTGCCCGATCGGCTGCGTCGTCTTTGGCCGCCCGATCTGCTCCCTCGCCGGGTCGACCGGGATTCCCGAGCCGCCTCGGCGGAGGAGGAACGATCCAATGCAACCGCAGGGACTGCGGCCGCAGGTTCGGGGACTGGCGCCGCACCCCCGGGAATGGGCGAGGGCAGTCGGGGCGCGAAACGGGACCTCGATGTGCTCACCGCATGGCTGCGCGGCTTCGCCTCCGAACTCAACCGGGTGCGCTCGCGCATCAGCGTCGTCGTTTCATCGGGAGTCGAAACCGTCCACCTGGCACTGTGCCTGGGGCCAGGGATCGCGCATGCGATCCTCGCGTTGCAGGGGGAGGGATTCGAAGACTTCGCGCGGCACCAGCTGCTGCGCCGGATCGAGCCGGGACGCATCGGGCACGTCGTCGAGGATCTCACCGAGCTCGTCGACCAGGACTGTGTGCTCACGCTCAGCTGGGCGTCCGGACGGGGTGCGACAGGACTGGAATTCCTCCGCCGAGAGGGCGGGACATGGTTCCGGCCGGTCATCGAGCGCGCCGGCGATTCCGTCACCGTCGACCATGACGTCGGCGCCGGCGAGTCAGCGGTGCGAAAGCTGTTGAGCGCCGTGCTCACACGGACGCTGACGGCAGGAGCACCGAGTTGACGGAGTCAGCACTGACGGCGGCAGCGGCTGAGGGGTGGGAGTTCGCGGCCCCGTGGGCTTGTGGTGCCAGGCACCGGCAGGGAACGGGGCATGAGGGCGGCAGCGACCGGGGAATGAGAGGAGACCCGCGATGATCGGTTCGACGACTCGCGGAGGCGGGCGGATCACCGTCGACGAACGCGCCGACGGCAGCGGAGATGCACTGCAGACCGTCATCGCCGATATCGGCGATCTGTCCGTCGACGCCGCTGTCGGAGACTTCGACCTCGCGACTCTGCTCACCCAGGTCCCCGCTCCGGTGACGGCGCTCAATCTCGATGCCTGCCGGATCCGGTTCCACGCACAGCTGACCGCCTCGGTGCTCGAACTCGAGGCCACGCTGCTCGCCGTTCGAGCCGCTGCCTTCGCCTACCGGCAGGCGGAGAAGGGCATCAGCGAAGTCTTCGGCGGACTGCTCGACGCTCTCGGCTACGCGACCGGCCGCATCATCTCGCTCAGCCTGCCCGTCATCATCCCCGTCGCTCTCGTCGTCGGCGCCCAGGTCGTCGTGGTCACGAAGATCCTCGACGTCACCGGACTCGACGATGTCATCACCAAGCAGTTCGGCATCGACCTGGGCAAGACGAAGGCGAAAGCGAAGGAAGCGCTGATCGCGTTCGCGTTCGAACAGTCCGACGTCACCGGGGCCGTCATCGAGCATGTGCTGCCGGGCTTCGTCGTCGGATTCTTCGGGCTGCCTCCGTTCATCCTCGACTCCGAAGGCGGTCACGCGTTCTGGCCGCACGACTCGACGTCGATGACCATCTGGGTCCTGGCCGGTGCGAACGCGTTCGGACTTCTGCTGCCTTCCGATGTCGAGGTATGGAGGGCGAAGGGGCTGACTGCTCCGCACAAAGAACCGCCGCGTGACGTCGAAGACCTCTTCTCCCGCGAAGCGAACTGCCACCGCGGAGCCGATTCCGGACAGGTCCGCATCGAGGAGGTCGTCGGACCCGATGGGACGACCCGCTATATCGTCTACGTCCCCGCCACCACCGACTGGTCTCCGAAGTCGGGTGACAACACGACGGACCTGACGACCAACGTGCAGGGCATGGCCGGCAACGACACCGTGATGCGCGAGATGGTGCGCCAGGCGATCGCCGATGCCGGGATCGGTCGCGGCGCCGAGGTCATGCTCGTCGGCTATTCGCAGGGAGGAATCACCGCAGGCTCTCTGGCCGCGGACCCAGCGTTCCTCGACGATGTCAACGTCACTGCCCTGATGACGGTCGGTGCTCCGGTCTCCGATTTCGCCATCGATTCGGGAATCGACGTGCTTTCGATCGAGCACGAACAGGACCTCGTCCCCGATCTCGACGGCGATGAGAACCCGGCGACGAAGAACTGGTCGACGATCACCGTCGACTACGACCCCGACGAACTGCGCAAGGTCCCCGAACTGGCGGACAAGACCGATGCCGAACTCGATGAGATGTTCGCCTCGGCCGGGGCAGCGCACTCGTCTGTCGCCTACGCGGCCTCGATCGGACTGCTGCTGAAGGGTGGGAATTCCGCAATCGACCGTTTCACCTCGAAGAACTCAGGTTTCTTCACCGGGGACCTCGCGAAGACGCGCGACTACCAGGGCAAGCGCAGACGTCATTGAACTCGGTTTCGCGGAACTGCCCTCGGCATCGAAACGATGGACACCTCGGTGCACCAACGGAGCTCATGGGACCTGCACTCGATCTCCCGAGGATGGGCCGCCTCGGCGAGCGATGGGATCGTGCGAATCCTGCACACGTCCTCCCGAGGATGGGCCGCCTCGGTGCTCGGATGTGCATTGGTCGGACGATGGAGCATCTCTGCCGTGATCGACAATTGTCCACGGAACGCTTTGGAACTCGGCCACATGTGTCGAGCTCGGGCCATAGTCTGTTCCTGACCTGCACTTTTGATACTCGAACCGCATGGGGAGAGTGGCAAGCAGTGAGTGGATTCGGTATTGTGATACTACCTGTGAATCAGATCACTCGAGGGCGAGTTCTCACATCCGAGGGCCTGCCCGACGGACACGGTCCACCACTGGTCACCTCCGGTGAAGATGGACCTCGAACAAAGGAGAACTGAAATGACCTCCAACATTTCAGTGGGAACCGGCGCTGCCCACAGTCAGTCCTCGGAACCCAGAATGATCCAGATGCTCACCGAAGACGGGAACCGCGTCGAATCCGGTGAGTACGATGCCTTCGCAGCAGAACTCACCGATGAGGATCTGCGCGGCTTCTACCGGGATATGGTCCTGGTCCGCCGCATCGACGCCGAAGGAGCTGCTCTGCAGCGTCAGGGACAGTTGGGCCTGTGGGCACCTCTGTTCGGACAGGAAGCAGCCCAGATCGGCATGGGACGGGCCGCTCGCCCCCAAGACTTCGTCTTCCCCACCTACCGCGAACACGGCCTCGCCTACACCCGTGGCGTCGAACCCGAAACCCTGCTCAGCATCTTCCGCGGTCAGAACCACGGCGGCTGGGATCCGCAGGAGCACCGGTTCCACACCTACACCATCGTCATCGGCTCGCAGACCCTCCACGCCACCGGCTACGCCATGGGCGTCTCCATGGACGGCGATGTCGGCACCGGCGACATCGAACGCGACACGGTCGCCATCGCATGCTTCGGCGACGGTGCGACCTCGCAGGGCGATGTCTCCGAGGCGCTGACCTTCGCCGGAGCCTTCCACGCCCCGGTCCTGTTCTTCTGCCAGAACAACCAGTGGGCCATCTCCGAACCGACTCACGTCCAGACCGCAGCCCCGCTGTCGACTCGCGGCGAAGGATTCGGAGTCCCGGGCATCCGCGTCGACGGCAACGACATCATCGCGATGTACTCCGTCGCCCGTGCCAGCCTCGACTCCGTGCGCGCCGGTCACGGCCCGATGCTCATCGAAGCATTCACCTATCGTCGCGGCGCCCACACCACGGCCGATGATCCGACGAAGTACCGCGACAAAGCCGAAGAGGAGATCTGGGAGGACCGCGACCCGATCACCCGCCTCAAGGCCTACCTGGACAAGCACACCGAGACCAGCGACGAATTCTTCGCTGAGGTGGACGCCGAGGCCGACACCCTCGCCGCCCGCATCCGCCACAACTGCATGACCATGGAGAACCCCGACGCGGTCGAGATGTTCGCCCATGTCACCGCGGAACCCCACTCCCTCGTCGATGAGGAACGTGCCGAATTCCTGGCATACCAGACCTCGTTCGCCGATGCGGGTGAGGCCTGATGGAGAAACTTCCCCTCTCGAAGGCGATCACCGCCGGAATGCGCAAGGCCATGGAGGACGACCCGAAGGTCGTCCTCATCGGTGAGGACATCGGCAAGCTCGGCGGCGTCTTCCGCGTCACCGAAGGTCTGCAGAAGGACTTCGGTCCGCAGCGTGTCATCGATGCGCCGCTGGCCGAGTCCGGCATCGTCGGCACCTCGATCGGCATGGCCATCCGCGGCTACCGTCCCGTCATCGAGATCCAGTTCGACGCGTTCATCTTCCCGGCCTACGACCAGATCGTCACCCAGGTGGCGAAGCTGTACAACCGCACCCTGGGCAAAGAGAACATCCCGTTGGTCATCCGCGTGCCCTACGGCGGCGGCATCGGCTCACCCGAGCACCACTCGGAGAGCCCCGAGACCGTGTTCGCCCACCACGCGGGACTGCGGCTCATCTCTCCGTCGAACGCTCATGACGCGTACTGGATGATCCAGGACGCCATCAAGAGCGAGGACCCGGTGATGTTCTTCGAACCCAAGCGTCGCTATTGGATGCGCGGGGACGTCGACACGTCGGCCCGAGGCGAGCTGGGCATGCACGACGCCCGCGTCGTGTCCGAAGGCACCGACGTCACCCTCGTCGCCTACGGGCCGCTGGTGCCGACTGCGCAGGACGTGGTCACCGCGGCCGCCGAGGAAGGCAAGAGCGTCGAACTCATCGACCTGCGCAGCCTCAACCCGATCGACTTCACTGCGATCGAGAAGTCCGTGACGAAGACCGGCCGACTGGTCGTCGCCCATGAGGCTCCGACTTTCCTTGGGCTCGGTTCGGAGATCGCCGCGCGCATCACCGAACGCTGCTTCTTCAGCCTCGAAGCCCCGGTCATCCGGGTCGGCGGCTACCACACCCCGTACCCCGGTTCGCGGATGGAAGAGCACTACCTGCCCGACCTCGATCGCATCTTCGATGGTGTCGATCGGGCCCTGTCCTACTGATTTCGAGGAGAGTCAAGAATGTCATTCGAATTTCCTCTTCCCGACGTCGGTGAGGGCCTGACCGAGGCCGACATCGTCGCGTGGAAGGTAGCCCCCGGCGACACTGTCACCGTCAACCAGATCCTCGTCGAGATCGAGACCGCGAAATCGCTCGTCGAGTTGCCCAGTCCGCAGGCCGGCACCGTCGGAGCGCTCCTTGTCGAGGAGGGCCAGACCATCGAGGTCGGCACCCCGATTATCCGGTTCGGCGGAGATGATTCCAACACCGAGGCGGCCCCCGCCTCCGCTGATGCGCCGGCTTCCGGTTCGGCTGAGCAGTCGGCCGATGCCTCCGGTGATGCCGACGGCGGAGCCACTCTCGTCGGTTATGGAGCGAAGGAGACGTCGTCGAAGCGGCGTCCGCGCAAGGGCGCTTCCGTCCCCGCTCCCGCCGCTGGCGCCGCTCCCGCAGCGTCGGCTGCCCCGGCTGCCTCAGCTGGGGAGGCGGCCGCGCCTGCACCGGCCGCGGCTCCGGTGGCTCAAGCACAGTCGGCGTCGGCACCTGATCCGGCAGAGCAGTCGCACTCCGCTTCGGCTGCCGCTTCACCGAGCAAGCCGCTGGCGAAGCCGCCCGTGCGGAAGCTCGCGAAGGATCTGGGCGTCGACCTCTCCCAGGTGACACCGACCGGGCCCCGCGGGGACGTCACGCGTGACGATGTGCACGCCGCCGCCAACCGGACCGCCGCTCCCACGTCGGGTGCGACGGCACCGGCGGACGCCTCGGCGAGTGATCATGGAGCGCTGGAAGAGCGGATCCCGTTCAAGGGCGTGACGAAGATGATGGCGAAGGCCATGGTCGATTCGGCCTTCACGATGCCGCACGTCACCGAGTTCCTCGATGTCGACGTCACCGAGACGATGGCGATGGTCCGCCGGCTGAAGTCGACGAAGTTCCTGGGCGAGGACGTCAAGGTTTCGCCGCTGCTCCTCGTCGCCAAGGCAGTGGCGTGGGCCGTGGGACGCAATCCGCGGATCAACTCGTGCCTCTCCGGCGACGAGATCGTCGTGAAGAAGTACGTCAACCTCGGCATCGCGGCCGCCACTCCGCGCGGACTGATCGTGCCGAACATCAAGAACGCGCAGGCCATGGGGTTGGGCGAACTGGCGCAGGGCATTCAGGATCTCACCGCTCTGGCGCGCTCGGGCAAGACGCCGCCGGCTGATCAGGCCGGGGGCACGATTACGATCACGAATGTCGGTGTCTTCGGAGTCGATGCCGGTACGCCGATCATCAACCCAGGTGAGGCCGCGATCCTCGCTTTCGGGCAGATCCGGAAGAAGCCGTGGGTGGTGGGCGACGAGATCGTTCCGCGCGAGATCACCACGCTGTCGGTCAGCGCCGACCATCGTGTCGTCGACGGCGAGATCATCTCGAAGTTCCTCGCCGACGTCGGACGGGGCCTAGAGGACCCGACTCTGATGTTGGCCTGATTCTCGCCCTGGCGCCGGCTTCTGTCCGGTTCTGAAGGCTCGAACACCCCGGTTTCGCACAGTGCGAGGCCGGGGCGTTCTGTTCTCTTGGACGGTCGCGGCCCAGCCCAAGGCAGACAGCACCTGTTCAAATCGGGGCTATCTGACTCAGACGGGCCCGTGAGCGGTTGGTAGGACGGTGACGATCGCCCTGCGCACGGGCGGAGCCGATCCTCGAACGTCAGGGCCGGCCCGACGGTGCGGTCTACCCGTCGAGGTAGGCGCTGTTGTCCTTGGGCCTGCCGTCTTTGACGAGTCGCTTGGCGATGCAGTGGTTGCGGTCGAGACCCCACGAGCGGCACTGGTCGAGGGCCTGCTCCGGATCGCTGTAGCCGGTGTCGACGACCGTGACCCAGTAGCTGCCGTCCTTGTACGAGGCCCAGTCGCCGCTGTGGATGAGGATTGCACCCGGATACTTGACCTTGTTGGCTTCGTACTCGTTGAGGATGTCCTGCGCTGACCAGGTCTTGCCGTCAGCCTTGAGGCCGACGTTCTTCGCGCTCACCTGAGTCACCCACTCACCTTCGAGGCCAGCGGCTTTCTCAGTGCCTTCTTCGGTATAGGCGTCGAGCTGGTCTTCCGGACTCTTCGTCGGTTGCACAAGGTCATCTGAAGGGCTGGGCGACGGGCTGGCCGGCTCGCTCGACCCGACATCGACTGGAACGGTTCCCGAGGACGGCGCGAGCCACCGGATGCCGAAGAATCCCACCAAGGCCAGAACCATGAGGATGGCGATGATGACGACGGCGATCTTCAGACCATTGCCCGAGGAAGAATCGTTTTGGACGGCGGGCGGAAACTGCGGGGGAGGAGTCTGAGCTCCATTCGGTACCGAGCCGCCGACGCCATTGCCGGTACCGCTGCCGGCAGGCCGCTGAGACTGCTGAGAATTCACATACTGGTAGGGACCGGCAGAGTAAGCGTCATCGAAGGGTGAGCGTCCGGCAGGGGCGAAGACATCGCCGCTGCGAGCTTTCGAGATCGACTGTTCGCCCGTGTGCCGTTCGAGGTACTCGTAATAGGTCGAGTTGTCGAAATCGGCAGACGAACGGTCCGCCTCATTCCCGTACGACGGGGTCTGACCAGCGGATTCACCAGAACCCTTGTGCCAGTCGTCGCTAGTCGCCGGACGAATGCGCGGCCTCTGTGGAACGTCGCTCATCAGTCCTCCTGAATGCCAGATGTGGTGGCAATCATCTACTTACCTTGGCACGAGTCGAGCAGTCGTTCAACAGGATCGCCGACAGGACGCGTTGCCGACGAAAGCCTACTGCGGAAATCACCGAGTTGGCTTGGCCCCAGCTGTGAAAGTCCCTCCGGGCATCGACGAAGGTCCCTCCTCGCTTCGATGACGACCGTACAAGCCCTCACACGCAGGCGACTTCAGTGACGAAGACCCCACCGCAGAAACCAGGATGAATTTGCCCTTCGACCCGCCATCTCAGTAAGATTGACTCTTGTTGTGTCGTAGCGGCCAGGTCACCGATCGATCTGCTAGGACACACATGGTGCTCACCCACCGCTGCACTCCAGCTTCGGCCATCTCTCACAGGCTACGGCTTCAGCGCTGGTGAGACATCTCGCCCGAACGGGCAGACCTGTTTTGGCGTACACAATTTTCACGGTGACAGTCGAGAAAATTTGTTGATGTCTTCCGACATCGGCGCAAGCAAGCGGAGAGAGCGCGCAAGCGCAATCCCGCAGGGGCTTGTTTCGAGAGTCGGTAACTTGTGAACTGGAGGAGAGACATGGCAGCAACCTGCCAGGTAACCGGGGCAGTCCCCGGTTTCGGACACAACGTGTCCCACTCGAAGCGCCGCACGAAGCGCCGCTTCAACCCGAACATTCAGAAAAAGCGCTACTACGTCCCGTCGTTGCGCCGCAACGTCACGCTGACCCTGTCCGCTAAGGGCATCAAGGTCATCGACGCTCGCGGAATCGACGCTGTGGTCAACGAACTCATCGCCAAGGGAGTGAAGCTCTGATGGCTAAGGCACAGGACGTTCGTCCCATCATCAAGCTCAAGTCGACGGCCGGCACCGGGTTCACCTACGTGACCCGCAAGAACCGCCGCAACACCCCGGACCGCATCGTGCTCAAGAAGTACGATCCCGTAGTCCGCAAGCACGTCGATTTCCGAGAGGAGCGCTGAGCGCACATGGCTAAGAAGTCAAAGATCGCAAAAGACAAGCAGCGTCGCGTCATCGTTGAACGCTATGCAGAGCGCCGCGCGACTCTCAAGCGTCAGCTGACCCACCCCGATTCCACCGATGAGCAGCGCGAGGAAGCACGCCTCGCACTGCAGAAGCTTCCCCGCGATGCTTCGCCGGTTCGCGTTCGCAACCGCGACCAGGTGGATGGCCGTCCGCGTGGTTACCTCCGGAAGTTCGGACTCTCGCGAGTTCGCTTCCGCGAAATGGCACACAACGGCGAGTTGCCCGGCGTTACCAAGTCGAGCTGGTAATCTCGAGGAAGTTCGTCATCGGAAAAACGGACCGGTGACCTACCGACTTGTCCTAAGGAGGACACTTTTATGGCTAAGAACCGCAGTGAGCTCGTTGCAGAAGTTGCCGAGAAGTCCGGCCTGACCCAGAAGCAGGTCTCGGACGTGCTCGATGGTGTCTTCGATGTCTTCTCCGACGTCGTGGCCAAGGGCGAAAAGCTCACCATCCCCGGCTGGCTCTCCGTTGAGCGCACCGAGCGTGCCGCTCGCAAGGGTCGCAACCCGCAGACCGGTGAAGAGATCCAGATCAAGGCCGGCTACTCCGTGAAGCTGTCCGCTGGTTCTAAGCTGAAGGGTGCCGCTGGCAGCCCGAACTGATACGCAGCATCGTCGAATGGCCCGGATCGTATGATCCGGGCCATTTGCGGTCTCTGAGCGTCTTCAAGCGTCTCAGACCGCCTTCGAATGGGGAGGGCCGTCATCCCGTATACGACTGAATCCATCCTCGCCGAGGCGGCTCCCCGAGATCTCGGCCACGAAGAGATCTCCCGGTTGGCAGTGCGGCTACGCCGAACGATATCCTTGGGTCATGTCAGAAGGGGCGGTCCGCGCGCAGTGAATTCTTCAGGAATCGAGCCGATCGCACGGCTCGTGCAACGTGCCACGGTCCCCATCGTCGTCTTCCTCGGGGTGATCGCCGGTCTGGCCGCACTCTTCTTCACCGGAGCAGCCAACCCGACTCTGCTCAACGACCCCGGCTCTGTCGTCCGTTTCGGTCTTCCCGCAGCGAAGTTCGTCTTCAATATTGCGATGTCACTGACCGTCGGAGCACTCATGTTCGCCGTCCTCATCCTCCCGCGCACGGCAGGCGGTCGCGCACGCCGGCACAAGGCCACGGACGACGACGTGCCTCTCGACCCGCTGTGGACGAAGGCCATTCAGATCGCCGAATACTCCTCGGTCGTGTGGACGCTGGCTGCGGTCGCCGTGCTCGTCTTCTCATTCGTCGATACTGTGGGCGCCCAGGCCTATCTCGACTTCTCGAACCAACTCGGCGTGTTCGTCACTCAGATCGCCTACGGGCAGCTGTGGGTGCTCATCGTCGTCCTCATCGCTGTCGCCTCGACCCTGTGCTTCGGCACCCGCTCCCATATCGGCATCGCCGCCGCGGGCGTGCTCAGCGTCGCAGTGATCCTCCCCTTGGCTCTGATGGGCCACTCCGCAGAGGCCTCCGGGCACACGCAGGCCGTTAACAGCCTCGGTCTGCACATTCTCGGCGCGGTCCTCTGGCTCGGTGGACTCTTCGTCATCGCCCTGTTGGGCACCCGTCTGGCCGCTTCGAAGAACCTCAAGCCGATCGTCGAACGGTATTCGACGATCGCCCTCATCGCCTTCGGTCTCATCGTCTACTCCGGAATCGTCAACTCGCTTCTGCGCGTGCAGGGTTTCGACGACCTCATGACCACGTACGGGCAGGTTATCCTCGCAAAGGCGTTCGCGACGGTCCTGCTCGGTCTGATCGGATTCTGGCACCGTCAGTTCGTCATTTCACGCTTGGGCACAGCCGCCTCGGCGACGGTGGAATTCTGGCGCCTCATCACCGTCGAATTCATCCTCTTCGGGGTCACGATGGGAATGGCCGTGGCCTTGGCCCGGTCACAGCCGCCCGTGCCGCAGGAACCGGTGGGCGACCCCACCCCGGCGGAGATCCTCACCGGTGATCCGCTGCCGCCGAAGCCGAACCTGTCCCGCTACTTCAGCGAATGGTCGATGGATCCGCTGTGGATCGCGATCGCAGCGGGCGCCTCGATCGCCTACGTCGTGGCGTTCATCAACCTCCGCCGGCGAGGCGATAAGTGGCCGGTGCTGCGCCTCATCAGCTGGCTGGTGGGCATGGTCTTCCTCGTCTACGTCACCTCGGGCGGGCCCCGGGTCTACGGCGAGGTGCAGTTCTCCGCGCACATGATCGAGCACATGCTCCTGGTCATGGTCGTGCCCCTGCCGCTCGTGCTCGGGGCACCGATCACGATGCTCATGCGCGGAACGAAGGCGCGCACGGACGGGTCCGTCGGCCTGCGCGAATGGGTGCTCTGGCTCGTCCATACTCCGTACCTGCGCTTCTTCGCGCACCCGATCGTGGCGAGTGTGAACTTCGCGGGTTCCCTGGTCGTCTTCTACTATTCGGGAATCATGTACTACGCGCTCGATACTCATATCGGGCACGAACTGATGATCGCGCACTTCCTCGGCGCCGGGTACCTGTTCGCACAAGCCCTCATCGGCATCGATCCGGGCGTCAAGCGCCCTGTCTTCCCGATGCGGCTCGTGATGCTGTTGGTGACGATGGCCTTCCACGCATTCTTCGGCATCTCGATCATGAGTTCGAACGTGCTGATCGCCGGAGACTGGTTCGGCAACGTCGGCGCAGGATGGGGCTACACGGCGATCGACGACCAGCAGCTCGGCGGTTCCATCGCGTGGGGCATCGGTGAGTTCCCGACCCTGTTCATCGCGATCATGGTCTGTGTCCAATGGGCGAAGTCCTCGGACCGGGAGGCCAAGCGCATCGACCGCAGCGAAGACCGCACCGACGACGCCGAGCTGCGCGCCTACAATGCGATGCTCGCCTCGATGGCCGAACGCGATGCGAAGGCGCCTCCGCGCCGGCGGTGAGTTCGGGGCCTCTATGGTCGGTCGGTGCGGGGACCACGGTGCGGTCGGGGCCGCCTCGGTGTGGTGACTCGTCGCGGGCGTGAGGCGGCTTGTCACGCAGAGCCGATCGTGCCGCAATGGGCCTTGCGGTCGAACCGCAGCAGCATCTGCCGGCTACACATCAACTGCACATCGGCTGTGCACGAATATGCAGCGGAAATTCTCGGATTATGGCCAGGTCATGACCAAAAACTCTGTAACGTGGCGCACACTGATCCTTGGATGAGAAATATCCAAGCGCCCGAAACACCGGGCTGAAGTAGGGGGTCGCCGGCCGCGCCGATGCGGTCTGAGTGCCCCGGTCTGTCAGCCGATCGGCGCCAGAGCAAGTCGATTCGCGCATTCAACGGTGACGCGGATTGTGGAAACGAAGGAGTCTCATGAGTTCTCAGAACAATGCTGAGAGGAAGTCGATTCGCGCCCAGCTGCGCAAGGTCGTCGCTGCCTCGATGGCCGGAACGGTCGTCGAATGGTACGAGTTCTTCCTCTACGGTTCGGCCGCCACGCTGGTGTTCAACCACATTCTGTTCCCGCCGTCCGACAATCCGCTGACGCCTATCCTGGCAGGCTTCGCCACCTACGCAGTCGGATTCATCGCCCGCCCCGTCGGCGGCATCGTCTTCGGTCACTTCGGCGACAAGTACGGACGCAAGAAGCTGCTGCAGCTCTCGATCGTCCTCGTCGGTGTGGCCACGTTCCTCATGGGCTGTCTGCCGACCTTCGACCAGATCGGCTACCTCGCTCCGATCCTGCTCGTGCTGCTGCGTGTGGTCCAGGGCTTCGCGGTCGGCGGCGAATGGGGCGGAGCTGTCCTTCTCGTGGCTGAGCACGCTCCGAACAAGGAGCGCGGCTTCTGGGCGTCATTCCCGCAGTCCGGCGTGCCCTTGGGCAATCTGCTGGCCACCGCGGTTCTCTTCGTCCTCACCGCAACGCTGACCGAAGAGCACTTCCTGTCGTGGGGTTGGCGTGTATCGTTCTGGCTCTCGGCTGTCATCGTTCTCATCGGCTACTACATCCGCACCCGCGTCTCCGATGCGCCGATCTTCGACGAGGTTCAGGCTGAGGAGATCGACGAAGGCGTCGACTACGGCGTCAAGGCCGTGTTCAAGCGCTACCCGCGTGAGGTCTTCGCCGCGATGGGCCTGCGTTTCGTCGAGAACATCCACTACTACCTCGTGGTGACCTTCTCGATCACCTACCTCGCCACGCAGGTGAAGATCGAATCCGCCGAGATCCTCGGTCTCCTCCTCGGCGCCCACGCGATCCACGCAGTCCTCGTTCCGCTCGTCGGTGCCGCCACCGACCGGATCGGACGCAAGATGCCCTACGCCGTGGGCATCATCCTCACCGCGACCTGGGGCTTCTTCGCCTTCCCGATGTATGACACCGGCAGTGCCGGCATGATCTTCCTCGCCCTCCTCATCGGTCTCGTCTTCCACGCACTGATGTACGCGGGCCAGCCGGCGATCATGTCCGAGATGTTCCCGACCCGCATGCGCAACTCGGGCGTCTCCACCGGCTACCAGGTGACGGCCATCGTCGCTGGATCCTTCGCGCCGATCATCGCCACCGCACTGCTCGACGCCTTCGGCTCCTCGGTGCCGATCGCGCTCTACCTGTTGGCCGCTGCGATCATCTCG
Source organism: Brevibacterium iodinum ATCC 49514 (assembly GCF_900169265.1). Taxonomy (GTDB): domain Bacteria; phylum Actinomycetota; class Actinomycetes; order Actinomycetales; family Brevibacteriaceae; genus Brevibacterium; species Brevibacterium iodinum. The sequence continues at coordinate 1,188 of NZ_FXYX01000023.1, read as the reverse complement.
TTCATCGCTCTGATGTTCACCCGCGAGACCAAGGGGATCGACCTGCGCTCGCTCGACCACGCAGACAAGGTGCGCCGCGGAGTCGCCACGGCCAATTGAGGCCGAATGGTGACCAGGTGAGGGGGGCGGTGTCGGTGAGCATCGGCACCGCCCCTTTGCCTGGCACCGAGCTCGCCTGTCGGACTGCGACATACTCTCGGCAGCCGCCTCGGCGCCCACCTCGATGAGTCCTCGGCCTCCGCAGGATTGAAGATGGATACGCACGACAGACTCGAACCACGAAAGGCACATCTCATGGGAGACCTCACCGGCAAACGCGCCCTCGTCACCGGCGGAGCATCCGGGCTCGGCAAAGCGATCGCTCAGTCATTCGCACGGGCCGGAGCCTCTGTCATCGTCGCCGATGTCGACGCCGACTCGGCACAGGCCGTTGCCGACGAGATCGGCGGCGAAGCGTGGGCAGTCAACCTGGCGGACACCTCGGCGCTGGACGGCACCGATCTCGACGTCGACATCCTCGTCAACAACGCCGGCATCCAACGGATTCACCCGATCACGGAATTTCCTCTCGAAGACTGGCGGCTGATCAACACGCTCATGCTCGAAGCACCGTTCGTGCTTACGAAAGCGGTGCTGCCGAAAATGTTCGAACGCGGCTGGGGGCGGATCATCAACCTCTCGTCCGTCCACGGGCTGCGCGCCTCGGCGAACAAGTCCGCCTACGTCGCGGCCAAACACGGACTCATGGGGCTGACGAAGACGACCGCACTCGAAGCCGGACCGCACGGAGTGACGTGCAATGCGATCAACCCCGGCTATGTGCTCACGCCCCTGGTCAAGGGGCAGATCGCCGACCAGGCGAAGACGCACGGCATCAGCGAGGACGAGGTCCTCGAGCAGGTCTTCCTCGGCCATTCCGCGGTGCCCAAGCTCGCCGAGCCCGAGGATGTCGCGGCCATTGCGCTCTTCCTGGCCGGGGAGCATGCCGCGGTCATCAACGGCAGCGCTCACAGCATCGACGGCGGTTGGGCGGCCGCCTGAACTGCCCCGCATCTCGCTCCCCCTCCCAGAACTACTGTGAGTATTGATGGTGGCTGGTCTGGGACTGGCTGGCAGAGTAGGAACTGACCGTCCCATCGATCATCATGACCCTCAGAACTACTGACTCGAACGATGTCCTCGTCGGGA
>NZ_FXYX01000047.1 GCF_900169265.1 Brevibacterium iodinum ATCC 49514 | reverse complement strand
AGAAAATAAAATGTTCTGGCATCACAACTTGTTCAAACAAACACGCTATTGGATTCTCAAACCACAAACACACACCCATCACCACACCACACAAATACGCAGCATGTTCACTGGGGGTATCAGTTTCTGTTTACACTTTTCGTCTTGCGACTCGCTGTGCCAGCGGATATCTACTCTACATGGTTGTTCTGATCCGCGCAACTCGAAGTTCATCTTCGGTTTGCCCGTATCGTTCCCGATCAGAGCGACTGTTGCCGTTCCTTGCGGCCTGGCAACCTGGACAACAATACACACATCCTCGGCCACCTGCAAAACCGCTCCGGCCGTGCACACTCCCCCGCTTGGAAGAACCCCGAGAGCTCGGGGGAAAGTCTGCGCCGCACAGCGTCAAGAGAGCCCTACGCCACGGGTTCGGCGAGTTCCGGAGAATCGTTGCGAACGTTTCCGACCGCTTTGCCGACCTTGTGCCGAGTGACGCTGGCAGGATCAACCCGATCGAGTGTCGCCGCCAACAGGTCCGGCACATCATTCGTCAGGACTCCAGGGTCGATCCAGTCACTGATCTGGTCGCGCCCGAGGAACACGGGCATCCGATGGTGGACATCGCCGAGGTGCCCCGCGGACTCCATCGTCAGGATCGTCGTGGAGACCAACCAGGCCGCATCCGGCTGCTTCCAGAATTCGAAGAGTCCCGCCATGAAGAGGGGATCCTCGCCGGCAGCGGTCATCATCCATGGCTGCTTGCCGTCTGCTGTGTTCTCCCATTCGTAATAGCCCGCAATCGGCAGAGCACAGCGACGACGTCGGATGGCCTGCCGGAACATCGGCTTCTCGAGCACTGTCTCGGAACGGGCATTGAATGCCTTGAAGCCGATTTTGGGATCTTTCGCCCACGCCGGCACCAGCCCCCAGGACGCGGTTTCGAGACGGCGATGCAGTTGACCATCCTCGTCGAGTCGTTCGACGACGATCGGCACGAATGACCCGGGGGGCACATTGAAGCGCGGCGCGTAGTCATAGGAGACGACATCCAACCGCAGCTCATCAGCGAGATCCGCCGGATCGAGAGACATATTGAGTCGACCGCACATGCGCCCATCTTCTCACTTCACTACACTGTCGACAATGGCGGCAGAAGAGAATACAAGTACGGGGTTCGACCCGATCGAAGAGTCCCGTCGACAATGGTTGGCCCACGGATGGGACGACGCAGCCGATGGAATGACGACAGTGATCTCAGTGATGAGGATCCACCAGCTGTTCCTGGCTCGAGTCGATGCCGCACTCAAGCCCTTCGCGCTGACGTTCTCGCGCTATGAAGTCCTCACTCTCCTATCCTTCACACGAGCCGGAACCCTGCCGATGTCGAAGATCTCCGCTCGACTGCAGGTGCATGCGACCTCGACGACGAACTCTGTCGACCGCCTTGAGAAGGCCGGCCTCGTCGCCAGACGCAGCCACCCCGACGATCGCCGAACGACGCTCGTCGACCTCACTGATGCCGGCCGCGAGCTCGCCGCTCAAGCGACGAAGGCACTCAACGCCGAGGTCTTCTCTTCCCCCGATTTCACCGGGATCGACCTCGACTCCCTGCTCCCCCACCTCGAAACACTGCGCTCGGGACTCGAAGCCGGCGCCTGAGCCGACCGAAGCCGGCCGCCGAACTGACCATCATCGGCCAACGGGCCGCCTCGGCGAGAAATTAGTTGGATGTCCAAGTAATATGGACGTATCGTGGTGTCGATCACCAAATACGCGTCCGATTCTTGGAGGAATCATGTCCCGCAGTACAGCCGCTGCCCTACCTTTCGGTCTCACTGACGAACAGCAGACCGTCGCCGGGATGGTGCGTGAGTTCGCCGATACCGAAGTCGCCCCACACGCCCTTGGATGGGACGCCGAACATTTCTTCCCCGTCGACGTCATCAGGAAGTCTGCCGAACTCGGAATGGGCGGCATCTACGTCAGTGAGGAGTCCGGTGGAACCGGAATGGGCCGGATGGATGCTGCGCTGATTTTCGAGGCGATGTCGACCGGATGCCCCTCAGTCGCAGCCTATATCTCCATCCACAACATGGTCGCGTGGATGATCGACAAGTTCGGCAACGACGAGCAGAAGACCACGTACCTCGAGAAGCTCGTCTCCATGGAGCATCTCGGCAGCTACTGCCTGACCGAGCCCAATGCCGGCTCCGATGCGGCCGCCCTGCGGACCTCCGCCCGCGAGGACGGCGACCACTATGTGCTCAACGGAGTCAAGCAGTTCATCTCCGGCGCCGGCACCTCGGATACCTACCTCGTCATGGCCCGCACCGGTCAGGACGGAGCACGTGGAATCTCAGCCTTCATCCTCGAGAAGGGCATGGAGGGTCTGAGCTTCGGCCCCAATGAGCAGAAGATGGGTTGGCGCGCCCAGCCGACCCGACAGGTGATCATGGAGAACGTGCGGGTTCCGAAGGAGAACATGCTCGGCGCACCCGGTCAGGGGTTCAAGATCGCGATGTCCGGGCTCGACGGCGGACGTCTCAATATCGGCGCCTGCTCGCTCGGCGGCGGTCAGGCCGCGCTCGAGAAGGCCATCGCCTATATGGGTGAGCGCCAGGCCTTCGGCACCGAGCTCTCCGGATTCCAGGCTCTGCGCTTCGAAGTCGCTCAGATGCAGGCCGACCTCGAGGGTGCTCGTTCTCTGCTGTGGCGGGCCGCGAGCGCCTACGACGCGGGCGATCCGAACACCTCTCTGCTCTCGGCCATGGCCAAACTAAAGGCCACCGACACCGGTTTCGACGTCGCGAACAGAGCACTCCAGTTGCACGGCGGCTACGGCTATCTGACAGAGTATGGAATTGAGAAGCTGGTGCGTGACCTGCGAGTCCACCAGATTCTGGAAGGCACCAACGAAATCATGCGCGTGATCATCTCGCGCAAGAGCACAGGAGTGGGCTGATATGACAGAACCTTCGGCAGAACAGGCGGACGCCTCCGTCATCACCTCGGTATCCAACGGGGTCGGCCGAATCGAACTCAACCGACCGAAGCTGATCAATGCGCTCAGCCAGGACATGGTCGCACGCATCGATGACGCGCTCAAAGCTTGGCACGACGACGATGCGGTCAAGCTCGTCCTCGTCACCGGCCGCGGAGAACGCGGTCTGTGTGCAGGCGGCGACATCAAGGCCGTGTACAACGACATCGTGGCCGGCAGCGACGAGAACGCGAGATTCTGGAACCGCGAATACAAGATGAACTTCGCGATCTCCGAGTTCCCCAAGCCCTACGTCGTCATCATGAACGGCATCACGATGGGCGGCGGCGTCGGCATCTCCGGACACGGATCGCACCGCATCGTCACCGATTCGACGAAGGTCGGAATGCCGGAGACCGGAATCGGGCTGTTCCCCGACGTCGGCGGCACCCATCTGCTGGCCAACGCCCCCGGAGAGCTCGGCACCCACCTTGCGCTGACCGGGCAGCCCGTCGGGGCCGGCGCTGCGATCGCACTGGGCCTCGCCGACTACTTCGTCCCCGACGCGCAGATCCCCGATCTCATCGCCGACCTCACCGCTGGTGAGGACCTCGACGCCGTTATCGGCCGATACTCGATCGATGTTCCGGAGAGCGAACTCGCCGAGGCGGCCGACTGGATCAACGCCTGCTACGTCGGCGACGACGCCGAAGCCATCGTCGCGGCCCTCGCCGCACACGAGAACCACGATGCCCAGGCCACCGCCGAGCTCATCGGCACGAAGGCCCCTACCTCGGTGAAGGTGACCCTGGCCGCGGTCCGGAACGCCGCATCGATGACCCTGGCCGACGTCCTCGAACAGGACTACCGGGTCGCCGTCACTCTCACCGGCCTGCCGGACCTCAAGGAGGGCATCCGGGCGCAGGTCATCGACAAGGACCGCAACCCGCAGTGGAGTCCCGCCTCGTTGGCCGAGGTCACCGACGAACAGGTTCAGTCCATCCTCACCACCGACCACGAAGACAAGGTGTTCTCATGAGCGAATTCGAAACCATCCTCACCGACGTCGCCGACGGCGTCGCCACCATCACGATCAACCGACCGAAGGCGCTCAATGCGCTCAATCTGCAGGTGCTCACCGACATCACCGATGCCGCGACCGCCTACGACGCCGACGACTCGATCAAGGCGATCATCATCACCGGCAGCGAGAAGGCCTTCGCCGCCGGTGCCGATATCAAGGAGATGTCGAGCCTCGACTTCTCGACCGCGTACAAGGCCGACTGGTTCGCCGGGTGGACCCGGCTGACCGATGTGCGCAAGCCGGTCGTCACCGCCGTCGGCGGCTACGCGCTGGGCGGCGGCTGCGAACTGGCGATGATGGGCGACATCCTCATCGCATCGACCAAGGCGAAGTTCGGACAGCCCGAGATCAACCTTGGTGTGCTCCCGGGCATGGGCGGATCGCAGCGGCTGACCCGCGCCATCGGCAAGGCCAAGGCCATGGACATGTGCCTGACAGGCCGGATGATGGGCGCCGAGGAGGCCGAACGTTCCGGACTCGTCGCTCGCATCGTCGAACCCGAAGCGCTCTTGGACACGGCCAACGAGATCGCGCAGACGATCGCGTCGAAGTCCCGCATCGCCTCGGCGATGGTCAAGGAAGCGGTGAACACCGCATTCGAGACGACCCTGGAGCAGGGACTGCGCTACGAGCGCCGACTCTTCCATTCGTCCTTGGCCACGAATGATCAGTCCGAGGGCATGGCCGCCTTCGTCGAGAAGCGGGACCCGAACTTCACGGATTCCTGATCAAATTCCTTACGATTGCCGAAGGCGCAGACTCCTCCGAGAGTCTGCGCCTTCGTCGTCTGGCCAGCCGAAAGGCGGACCAGGAGACGAAAGAGAATGTGTTCCGTATCGCATTTAACAATCGTTCGGTTAGAGTGAGTGTATGCATTCATCTTCGCAAGGAGGCACCGTGACAAGCTTCACCGATCTGCGCTCCCAACTCCGTCTGCCCGTCGTCGGCTCCCCAATGTTCATCGCCTCGGGGCCCGAATTGGTCAAGGCTCAGTGCCAGGCCGGAATCGTTGGGTCCTTCCCTTCTCTCAATGCCCGTCCGGCCTCGCAGCTGACCGACTGGCTCGATGAGATCTCCGAGTCGAACGCCGCCCACACTGCGGCGAATCCGCAGCAGCCGGCCGCTCCGTTCGCGGTCAACCTCATCGTCCACCGATCGAACAATCGCCTCGAGGAGGACCTCGCCGAGGTGGTCCGCCACCAGGTGCCGATCGTCATCACCTCGCTCGGTGCCCGTGAAGAGGTCAACGATGCGGTCCATTCATACGGCGGCGTCGTCCTCCACGACGTCATCAACAACCGCTTCGCCAACAAGGCCGTCGAGAAGGGCGCCGACGGAGTCATCGCCGTGGCCGCCGGTGCCGGCGGCCACGCCGGGGCGCAGTCGCCGTTCGCCCTGGTCCAGGAGATCCGGTCCTGGTTCGATGGTCCCCTGTTGCTGTCGGGCGCCATCGCCCACGGCCGTTCGATCCTTGCGGCTCTGGCCGCTGGTGCCGATTTCGCCTACATCGGCTCGGCCTTCCTCTCCACGCCCGAGGCGAATGTCGTCGACGACTATCGGTCGATGATCGTCGAATCCGGCGCCGACGACGTCGTGTACTCGAACTACTTCACCGGTGTGAAGGGCAACTACCTGCGCGGGTCCATCGTCGCCTCGGGCCTCGACCCGGACAATCTGCCCGACGCCGATCCCACGAAGATGGACTTCAGCTCGTCTTCGGGTTCGGACTCGAAGGCCTGGAAAGACATCTGGGGCTCGGGACAGGGCATCGGTGCGCTCGGCCAGCAGCGGACGACCGCCGAGCTCGTCGAGACCTTCGCTGCTCAGTTCGACGAGGCGAAGCAGCAGCTGCAGGCGCAGCTGGGCTGATCCGACCGAGCGCCTCAGCCCCAATTGCTACCTGACGGCGGCCCAGCAACCTCGCGCTGTGAGTATTGACAGTGGCTGGTCTGGGACTGGCTGGCAGAGTAGGTGTTGGCCTCTCCGTCCAGTGATCGTGACTCCACCTCGCGCTGACCCACACCGTGGTGTCTTGCCCT
>NZ_FXYX01000028.1 GCF_900169265.1 Brevibacterium iodinum ATCC 49514 | reverse complement strand
AGGGCAAGACACCACGGTGTGGGTCAGCGCGAGGTGGAGTCACGATCACTGGACGGAGAGGCCAACACCTACTCTGCCAGCCAGTCCCAGACCAGCCACTGTCAATACTCACAGCGCGAGGTTGCTGGGCCGCCGTCAGGTAGTAATAGGGGGAGAGAACGGGGTCCGAACCGTGTGGTTCGGACCCCGTGAAGCTATAGCCTCAGTCGTGCGCTCAGAGAGCGTTGATCTGCGTGGCCAGGCGCGACTTGCGGTTCGCAGCGTTGTTCTTGTGCAGAACACCCTTCGAAACAGCCTTGTCGAGCTTGCGGGCAGCCACAGCATAAGCCTGCTGTGCCTCTTCCTTGTTGCCGGCAGCAATGTTCTCGCGAACGACGCGGACGTAGGACCGAACCTCGGACCGGACAGCCTTGTTGCGCTGACGAGCCTTCTCGTTGGTCTCGATCCGCTTGATCTGGGACTTGATATTAGCCAATTTCAACACTCTTTCGTGTTAGTGGTACATGGTCGTGAGGGCGCATCGAACCGACATGATCATCTCCGCGGGGAAACACATCGACGACATCGAATCCGACGGCGTCTTCACCCGACCTCGGCGAGACACACGCCTTGATGAAGACACAATCACCTATGATACAGGCTCGAGTCCCGGGCTGGAAATCCCTGCGCGCCCAGCAGCGCAGGGAAGATGCAGGCTCCGCTCGGCCGGTCTGTCCGGTCTCAGCCGGAGATGTGCTCGGCCACCCGGTCGAAGACGTCGCGGGGCATGATCGCGCCTTCCCTGCGGATCGAATCGGGATCGAGCCGGATGATGCGATCGAGGCGGAGCTCCGAGGGCCGCCCCTGCGAATCCCAGTCCCCGGTGCCGATGTTCATCCACTTCGCGTGCCGGTCCTGCCGGACCTCGCCGACGCCGCCGGGGATGTGATCCTTGCTGGTGAGCATGAGCGCGAGCACCCATCTGCCGTCACGTCCGAGGACGAGGGACGGTCGATCCTTGCCCTGCGAGTGGTCCTCCTCGAAGGGGACCCACCCCCAGACGACTTCGCCCGGATCGGCGTCGCCGTCGAGGTCGGGGGAGTAGCTGACCGTGATCGAGCCCGTGAAATCGCCGGGATACGCACCGGATCCGCCCTGGCCGCCCGAGTCGGAACGATCGGCAGACCCCGCCGAGGTGGCACCTCCGCCGCCGGACCGTGCCGGATTCGGCCGGCTGCCATCCGTTGGCTGCGATGCGCCTCCGGAGTTCTTCTTCGACTGCGATTGGCGCAGATAGCGCAGCCCTTCGCGGACACCGATTCTCGCGGCCCGATTGACCAGTGATCTCCAATTCATATGTCCAGCCTAAACGAGCCGGCTGTCACAGGCTGCAGAGAACTGTGTGCCGACCCGGTCGGGCAAACGATCCGTAATGATCGGGCGAGCGAGCCGTCACGGTCCGGCGAGCGAGCCGTCACGGTCACGAGAATTCGAGGACCGCCTCGACGGGGAAATGGTCGGAAGGGTACTTCCCGTCGACCTCGAACGTGTCGATGCGCGTGGACAGTGTGCGCAGGCCCGGGGTTGTGAGGATCCAGTCGATGCGCGGCTCGCCTGCCTTCGGACCCTTGTAGCGGTGGAAGGTGCCGATGTCCTCACCGGGGACCTCGGCTGCGGTGTCGGTGAGGCCGAGCTCGGTGCAGAAGAAGTCGTAGACCGGGGAGCCGGTGGCGACGTTGAAGTCACCGGTGACCACGCAGGGATGGGCCGCCTCGGCGATGGTCTCGGCCATGATCCGACCGGACTCGAGACGGGCGCGCTCGGACTTGTGATCGAGGTGGGTGTTGAGCACACGCAGACGCCGGTCGGTTGCGAAGTCACGGACATCGACCGTCGTCAGGGTGCGCGCATGCGAGACTCCCCACGATTCCGAGGCCACGGTGTCGGGCTGTTCGGACAGCCAGCTGATGTCCACGGTTTCCACCTCGAAGCGCTTCGAATCGAGGATCACGGCTGTGAACTCGCCGGAGTTGCCGCCGGAGTGGCCCTCTCCGAGCCAGATGTACTCCTCGGGCAGCAGGCTGATGAGCGTCTCGAGCTGGTCGAGTTCACCCTCCTGGGTGCCGATGAGGTGCGGACGTGCACGCCGGATGAGTTCGGCGGCAATGGGCAGCCGCTCGGCCACCGGATGACCGTCCATCGCGGGATAGCGGAGGTTGAAGCTCATGACCCGGAATTCGCTCATGACTCCATCTTCCCCGATCGGCACCGATCGGGGCGGCGAATCGCGAAAGACACGGACGATCACGACGTGCTTTCCCGTGGATTCCAGGTCCGCGCGCAAGTCATGAAACAATGGGGGATCCGGTCTGTCTGGGGACCTGGTCTGTCAAAGAAAGGGCGTTCATGTCACCTCAGGTGAATAAGGAAGCTGCAAAGCGGATCTCACCGTCTGCCACCTCACCCGAGCTGATTCGCAATTTCTGCATCATCGCTCATATCGACCATGGCAAATCGACCCTGGCCGACCGCATGCTCCAGATGACCGGCGTTGTCGAGAACCGCGATATGCGCGCCCAGTACCTTGACCGGATGGACATCGAACGCGAACGCGGAATCACCATCAAATCCCAGGCCGTGCGCATGCCGTGGGAACACGAGGACACCCCGTACGCGCTCAACATGATCGACACTCCCGGCCATGTCGACTTCAGCTACGAGGTCTCGCGGTCCCTGGCCGCCTGTGAAGGTGCACTGCTGCTCGTCGACTCCGCTCAGGGCATCGAAGCCCAGACGCTTGCCAACCTGTACCTGGCCATGGAGAACGATCTGACGATCATTCCGGTGCTCAACAAGATCGACCTGCCGGCCGCACAGCCGGAGAAATATGCGGAAGAGCTCGCCAATCTCATCGGCTGCGAACCCGAGGACTGCCTGCTCGTGTCCGGCAAGACCGGCGAAGGCGTCGAGGAGGTCCTCGACCGCATCATCACCGATATCCCTGCGCCCGTCGGCGATGCCGACGCCCCGGCCCGCGCGATGATCTTCGACTCGGTCTACGACACCTACCGGGGTGTGGTCACCTATGTCCGCGTCATCGACGGCTCTCTGTCCCCACGCGAGAAGATCGAGATGATGTCGACCGGCACCACCCATGAGCTGCTGGAGATCGGCGCTTCCATGCCCGAGCCCAAGGCGACGAAGGGACTGGGCGTCGGTGAGGTCGGCTACCTCATCACCGGTGTCAAGGATGTGCGCCTGTCGAAGGTCGGTGACACCGTGACCGCCGCTGCGGGACCCGCGACAGAGGCCCTCGGCGGCTACCGCGAACCCAAACCGATGGTGTTCTCCGGACTCTTCCCGATCGACGGGTCCGACTACCCGGTGCTGCGCGATGCGCTGGACAAACTCAAACTCAACGACGCCTCTCTCGCCTACGAACCCGAGACCTCGACGGCTCTGGGCTTCGGCTTCCGCTGCGGATTCCTCGGTCTCCTCCATCTCGAAGTGCTGCGTGACCGCCTGGAGCGAGAGTTCGATCTCGACCTCATCTCCACCGCCCCGTCCGTAATCTACGACGTGACCATGGAAGACGGTTCGGAGACCGTGGTGACGAACCCGAGCGAATACCCGACGGGCAAAATCAAGGAAGTCCGGGAACCGATGGTGCAGGCGACCATCCTCACCCCCAGCGACTACATCGGCGCGGTCATGGAACTGTGCCAGGATCGCCGAGGCAAACTCCAGGGCATGGACTACCTGTCCTCGGACCGCGTGGAGATCCGCTACCGTCTGCCGTTGGCGGAGATCGTCTTCGATTTCTTCGATCAGCTGAAGTCCCGGACCAAGGGCTACGCCTCCCTCGACTACTCCGATGACGGTCAGGACGCTTCCGACCTCGTCAAGGTCGACATCCTGCTGCACGGCGACCAGGTCGACGCATTCTCCGCGATCGTCCACCGCGACAACGCCTACTCCTACGGTGTGGCGATGGCCGGGAAGCTGCGCAAGCTCATCCCTCGTCAGCAGTTCGAGGTGCCCATCCAGGCAGCCATCGGCTCACGCATCATCGCCCGCGAGACGATCCGCGCCATCCGCAAGGACGTGCTTTCGAAGTGTTACGGCGGCGACATCAGCCGTAAGCGCAAGCTGCTCGAGAAGCAGAAGGAAGGCAAGAAGCGGATGAAGATGGTCGGCACCGTCGAGGTTCCGCAGGAAGCGTTCATCGCGGCCTTGTCCTCCGATGAGCCGGAAACGAAGGACAGCAAGAAGTAAGTGCCCGCACAACCGACCGGTGAGGTCCCTCCGCGCGACGGTTCGCTGCCGACATCGGTGGGGATCGGGGCCGCCGAGCGGGGGCTGAGCCTCTACATCCACGTCCCGTACTGCCGGGTCCGCTGCGGCTACTGTGACTTCAACACCTATACCGCCGACGACCTCGGCCCGGGCGCGTCCCGCGAGGACTACCGCAGCAATCTCGCCCGTGAGCTCGATCTGTCCGTGTCCACCCTCGCCGAGGCGGGGGCCGGCGACCGTGAGGTCTCGACCATCTTCTTCGGCGGAGGCACCCCGACCTTGCTCGCAGCGGATGTGCTCGCCGGGGTGATGGACGATGTCCGCGCCCGCTTCCGCCTGGCCGAGAATGTCGAAGTCACCACCGAAGCCAACCCCGACACCTTGGACCCCGCCTACATCGCGACCCTCGCAGGAGCCGGTTTCAACCGCATCTCCATGGGCATGCAGTCGGCCGTGCCACACGTGCTCGCGACCTTGGACCGCACCCACGATCCGGAGAAGCTCCCCGAGGTGGCCCGTTGGGTCAAGGACGCCGACCTCGAGCTCAGCCTCGACCTCATCTACGGCACTCCGGGGGAGTCGATCGACGATTGGCGTCGCTCTCTCGACGTGGCCCTGTCCAACGAGGTCGATCACATCTCGGCATATTCCCTGATCGTCGAACCGGGAACGAAGATGGGCGCGAGGGTTCGCCGCGGCGAACTGCCGATGCCCGATGAAGACGACTTGGCCGACAAATACGAGATCGCAGACTCAGCGATCTCCGCTGCCGGTCTGCACTGGTACGAAGTGAGCAATTGGTCGACCGGCCTCGAGACCCGCTGTGAGCACAATATGGCCTATTGGCGCAATGCCGACTGGTGGGGATTCGGGCCTGGTGCCCACTCACACGTCGGAGGCGTGCGGTTCTGGAATGCCAAACACCCCCGTGCCTGGGCCGATCGGCTGTTGGCAGGGGAGTCCCCGTCGATCGGTCGTGAGGTCCTCGACGTTCAGACTCGGGAGATCGAGCGGATCATGCTGGCGGCCAGGATCGACCGCGAACTGCGTCTCGATTCTCTGGCTGCTGGCAGTCAGCAGGCGATCAGAACCTTCGTCAAGCAGGGTCTGCTCGACGCCGATGGTGCCGCGGCCGGCTGGTTCCAGCCGACTCTGCAGGGACGTCTCATGGCCGACTATATGGTGCGCATCCTCACCGAATACGTGTGAACGAGACTCGCCCCGCCACTCGTGAACGAGCGGCAGGGCGAGCTGCTCAGCGAATCTGGCGGGGTGAGGCTGTCACTGCGCGTCAGATCACTTGATCCAGTTCGGCGTCATCGGAATGCGGTAGCCCTCACCGCGGTTGGCTGCCATGCCCGCGATGATCTCGATGACGATCATGTAGATCGAGAGCACCGGCAGGAGCAGGAGGATGAGGAAGCCGATGCCGACGATCGTGAGGATTCCGCCTATCAGCCCGATGCCGAACGCCGCGATGACACCGACGATCAGCAGATTCAGCGACTGTGCGCCGTGATGGCGGAGGAACGGCGACTTGTCCTTATTGATGATGAAGAGGATGAGCGTGACGATCCAGCCGACACCGACGACGTAGGTGGCGGCGTGAGCGAGGTGCGACCACAGCGCGGTCGTCCGTTCACTCTGATCCGCGTTCCAGAAGCCGAGGGAATTCGGGCCATAGGCCGCATCCGGCAGCTCGGCCCCCATGGGCACTCCGGCAGCAGCCGACTGCGCCGAGGATGCTCCCTGGAATCCGTAACCGGGCTGAGGGTGTCCCTGCGGAGCGCTGTAGGCCTGCTGAGATCCGTACGGCTGCTGGGCGCCGCCCGCCTGCTGTGAACCGTAGCCCGGCTGCGAACCATACGACTGCTGAGGGGGGTTCTGCTGCTGAGAACCGTAAGCCGGGTTCTGCTGCTGTGAGCCGTACCCTGGCTGGGAGCCCTGCTGAGTGTACGGCTGCTGCGAACCGGACTGCGGGGAATAGTTCGGAGGCATCGGCTGCGACTGTCCGTTGTTCGGCTGCTGCGGGTTGTCCGACATGAGAGTCCCTTCAGAGATTGCGATCACCTCACACTAACCCAGAGAATGCTGGCTGTCCCAGAGAATCCGGAGTGAGCGGGAATGGTCACTTCACAAAGTCGATGGTGAGCGGGAAATTGTAGCCCTCACCCTTGTTCGCGGCGACGGCCGCAATGATGTAGAAGATGCAGTAGACGAGCGGGACGATGAACGCTGCATACATAACGACGAAGCCGATCCCGAAGGTCACCAGTGCCAGGATGAAACCGACGAATCCGAAGACGATGAAGGCACCGAAGGTGACGATCGTGTTCGTGATCATCGCGTTGAGTCCCTGACGCGAGTGTTCGCGGACGAACGGGGATTCGTCCTTCTTCACCAGGAACATGATGAGCGGCATGAAGCCGAAGATGAGCGAGCCGAGGTGGGTCCACATTGCCGTGGTCCGGTCGGGTTCGTGGGCCATCCAGAACTGCTCGGAGCCGGGTCCGTAGGCCTGCTCAGGCAGCGAGCGGGAGTCGAACATCGCCGGGTTGTGCATCTGCGGCATTCCGTAGCCCGGCTGCGCGCTGTATCCCGGCTGAGCGCCGTACGCTCGCTGTGAACCATACCCCGACTGCCCACCGGAACCCGGCTGACCGCTGTGCGTCTGCGGCTGCGAATACTGCTGGCCCTGCGACGCGTAGGGCTGCTGCGAACCTGAGGCCTGAGAGTAGTTCGGCGGCATCGGCCGGCTGCCCGGCTGCTCGGGGTGATACGACATGGGGATCCTTTCGAAGTGTGCTTGCCATTCACCCTAATGGAGCGACGTGTCCCGAGGGTGTCGGGAAAGCCCCACTCCTGTGACAGATTCGGCACACGCCGACAGCTGCGCGTGGCCACCACGGACCACCGCGCCGCACCACCGACGACTCTCAACCGACGGTGACGAAGTCGATGAGCTCCTCGACGCGACCCGACAGCGTCGGTTCGACGTCGGCGATGGTGCTCACCCTCCCAAGGATGCGCACCCACCCGCGGGCAACGTCCCGATGGTCGGCGTGCGGCCATCCGATGCGACGCAGTATTCCCGTCTTCCAGTCCTCACCGCGGGGGACGACCGGCCATTCGCGGATGCCGACGACATGGGGCTTCACCGCCTGCCAGATATCGACGTACGGGTGACCGATGATGTGGACGACATCGCGATAGCGCGGATCGGACCGGACCGCCTCGGCGATCTTCGATTCCTTCGTCCCGCTCACCAGATGGTCGGCGAGGACACCGACTCGATGTTCCCGATCCGGACCGAAAGCCTCGAGCTTGTCGGCGACATCATCGAGACCGCCCAGGGGCTCGACGACGACGCCCTCGATGCGCAGGTCATCGCCCCAGATCTTCTCGACGAGTTCGGCGTCGTGCTTGCCCTCGACCCAGATCCGCGACCCACGAGCCACTCGAGCCTTCGCGCCGACCACGGCGCGAGACCCCGAGGCCGTCCGTCCGGGCTGCTGCGCCTTCTTCTTCGGCAGCTGCACATCGACAGGCTGACCCTCGAGGAGGAAGCCCGGCCCCAGGGGAAAGGCACGTACCTTGCCGACGCGATCTTCGAGCTTGACGACGACACCGGCCGTGGTCTTCTCCGCGCCGACGACAGCGCCGACATAGCCGCTCATCGCATCCTCGAGAACCATGCCCAGGCCGAGCTCGACCTGGCGGGACTTCTTCGGACGGTGCGACGACGGGGAGGAACCGGAGAGCACATCGGGGCCATAGCGATCAAAAGCATTCACGGGCACCCACCATAATCAAGGACGGTCCCGCAGGCGTGCAGACCCGCAGGCCACCCCAGAAATGAATTCCGGGAACGAGAGGCGTAGAATTGGCACTCAGACTCAGTGAGTGCCAAGAGCAGGCATGGAACCGCGATCGACCGGCGAGACGGAGAGGAGACCCGCGATGAACGACAGCAGACGAGCACAGGTGCTGCGCGCCATCGTCGAGGACTTCGTCGCCACCAACGAACCCGTGGGATCGAAGGCGATCGTCCAGCGTCACACCCTCGGAGTCTCTCCGGCCACGATCCGCAACGATATGGCTGCGCTCGAACAAGAGGGCTATATCGCCCAGCCCCACACTTCTGCCGGACGCATTCCCACCGACCTCGGCTACCGGATGTTCGTCGACCGGATCGATGAGTTCAAGCCGTTGACCACCGCCGAGCGGCGCGCGATCTTCCAACTCATCGACGGTGATGTCGACCTCGACGAGATGCTCGACCGCACCGTCCGCGTCCTCTCCGGCCTCACCCGACAGGTCGCGCTCATCCAATACCCGACAGTGTCGCGGGCGCGCATCAAGCACATCGAGATCGTCGGTCTCGGACCGGGCCGGATCCTCGTCGTCCTCATCACCGACGCCGGCCAAGTCGAGCAGAAGACCGTGACCACCACGAGCCCGCTCGACGAAGACGCCGTCCGGGGACTGCGCGACCAGATCAACGCCGAATTCGCCGGACGAACACTCGCGCAGGTCTTCGGATCGGCCCCCGCCGCCGAGGCGCCCGCC
Source organism: Brevibacterium iodinum ATCC 49514 (assembly GCF_900169265.1). GTDB lineage: Bacteria > Actinomycetota > Actinomycetes > Actinomycetales > Brevibacteriaceae > Brevibacterium > Brevibacterium iodinum. The sequence goes on along the minus strand of NZ_FXYX01000028.1, from coordinate 25,577 downwards.
ACCGAATCGAGTGACCCGGCCGCTCGTGACGACTCCGGACTCACACAGGTCAGGGCCGCCGTCGTCGACCTCGTCGCCGCGACGCGTGAAGAGCGCATCATCATGGCCGGCACCGCGAACCTCGCCCGCTCCGGAAGCGAATTCGGAGAGAAGATGGCCCCGATCCTCGAAGCCTTCGAAGAACAGGTGGTCCTGCTCAAGCTGCTCACCTCGATGGCCGAAGACCACGAGGAGATCAGCGTGCGCATCGGGCGTGAGAATACTCACGAATCATTCAGCTCGACTTCCGTCGTCGCCGCCGAATATGGTCATGACGCGGGTTCCTCGGCCAGACTGGCAGTGCTCGGCCCGACCCGAATGGACTATCCGACGACGATCTCGGCAGTCCGTGCCGTCGCCAAATACGTGTCCTCGATCCTCGATCGAGGGTAGGTCCCTTGACATCGACCAGGGGCACCCGCAGACGGGAAGCGCAGAACCGGTGAGCACCGCGCAAGGGCGCAGCCACCACCACGAACAGAGAAGACCACTACGTCAGGGAGAGAGAAGTTTCTGTGGCCGATCACTATGAAACACTCGGAGTGTCCAAAGATGCTTCCGCGGCTGAGATCAAGTCGTCGTACCGGAAGCTGGCACGCAAGTACCACCCGGACGTCAATCCCGGTCACGAAGACGAATTCAAAGCCATCTCACTGGCCTACGACGTGCTCTCCGACCCGGATAAGCGCCGCAACTACGATATGGGCGGCGGCGAGAATGGCCAGGGCTTCCCGGCCGGCGGCGGATTCGGCGGATTCGGCGACATCTTCGAGACCTTCTTCGGCGGTGGCGGCGGTCAGGCCGGAGGCCCGATCCCGCGCACCCAGCGCGGCAAGGATGCCCTCGTCGGCGTCAATATCGACCTGAAAACCGCGGCCTTCGGCGGCACCGTCGACCTCGACGTCACCACTGCAGTCGTCTGCGACACCTGTTCGGGCGCCGGCACGCAGGAAGGCACGAAGATCGAGACCTGCTCGCTGTGCCACGGAGCCGGCAGCGTCCAGCGCATGACCCGGACCCTGCTGGGTCAGATGGTCACGAACCAGACCTGCAACTCCTGCCACGGCTTCGGCACCGTCATTCCGAACCCCTGCCTCAACTGCCAGGGCGACGGACGCGTGCGCAAACAGCGGACCATGAAGATCCGCATCCCCGCCGGTGTCTCCGACGGCACCCGCATCCAGCTTTCCAGCCAGGGTGAGGTCGGCCCCGGAGGCGGACCCGCCGGTGACCTCTTCGTCGAGGTCATGGTCACCCGCCACGAGGTCTTCCAGCGCGACGGCGACAACCTCCGGGCCGCCATCTCCGTGCCGATGACCGCAGCGACCCTGGGCGCGAACATCCCGTTCGAGACCTTCGACGGCACTCAGGACCTCACCATCGCCGCCGGCACCCAGTCCGGCACCATCGTCAAACTCCCCGGACTCGGAGCCACCCGCCTGCGTTCGGAGACCCGCGGCGACCTGCTCATCACCGTCGACGTCCTCACCCCGGACAAACTCGACGACGAACAGCGCGAACTGCTCGAGAAACTCGCCGAACTGCGCGGCGAAGAGACACCGCGCGCCCAGATCTCGACCGAGAACCGCGGAATGTTCTCCCGCATGCGTGAGCGGTTCGCCGGTCGGTGAGTCTTCCCGTCTTCCGCTCCGCCACCGCCGCCGAGGCGGTCGTCGGGTCCGCCCTCACCCTCGGTGAGGACGTGGCCGGGCATGCGGTGCGGGTGCGTCGGATCGGTCCCGGCGAGGATATCGACATCGTCGACGGAGAAGGCACACGTGCGCGCGGAACCGTCACGGCCGCCTCGGCGAACCAGCTGACGATCGACGTCACCGAGGTGACGGTCGAGGACAGCGCGGGTCCGCGCCTCGTCCTCGTCCAAGCCCTGGCCAAGGGCGACCGGGACCTGCTGGCCATCGAAACGGCCACGGAGATCGGCGTCGACGACGTCATTCCCTGGGCGGCCGAACGCTCGATCGCCGACTGGCCGGCCAAGAAGCGGGAGAAGATGGCCGCGAAATGGGAGAACCTCCTCGGAGCGGCCTCCCTGCAGGCCAGACGAGCACGATTTCCCATCCTCCACGACCTCGTCCGCGGAGCCGCCCTGGCCAAGACCCTCGACGACGCCGACGCGGTCTTCGTCCTCCATGAGACCGCTCAGTTCAAGCTCTCCGAAGCGTTGGACGACCTGATCGCGAACGACTCGGCGCAGCTGCCGGAGCGCATCGTCTTCGTCGTCGGCCCCGAGGGCGGCATCAGCGACGGCGAACTCGCCGCCCTGACCGGCCGTGGAGCGACCCCGGTGCTGCTGGGACCGACGATCCTGCGCTCGTCATCGGCGGGACCCGCCGGTCTCGTCCTGGCCCAGAATTCATTGGGCCGTTGGTGAGGCATCGGACTAGGATGGAAGCACACTCAGGCGCTGCCGGTGACGGTGCGCTCACTTGCAAAGGAACATTCTGGACATCACCCCACCGAACCCGAACTCCATGAACCCCACCGACTCGGACACCGGCGCAACCGGTGACGGTGCCGCAGGCGTTGACGCCGTGACGGACACCCAAGGTGCCGATCGTGACACCGTGCGACTGGTCATCCCCGACTCCATCGACCTCGTCGCCTTCTTCGGTCCCGGAGAATCGAACCTGCGCGCCCTGGAGAAGACCTTCGCCGACCTCGACATCCACGTCCGAGCCAACCAGGTCCAGGTCACCGGCGACCCGAAACGCGTCGAAGCCTTCGTCAGCGTCATCGGGGAACTCAAGAAACTCCACGCGGCCGGCCATCGCATCAACGAAGAGACGATCGAGAGGGTCACGACGTTCTCCTCCGAAGGAGCGGCCGCCTCGGCGGTGCTGGGCACGAACATCCTCTCCACCAGGGGAAAGTCGATCCGTCCGAAGACGATGGGCCAGCACGACTACGTCAGGGCCATCCGCAACCACACGATCACCTTCGGCATCGGTCCGGCCGGAACCGGAAAGACCTACCTGGCGATGGCCATGGCCGTCAACGCCCTCCAGCACAAAGAGGTCTCACGGATCATCCTCACCCGGCCGGCCGTCGAGGCCGGGGAGTCGCTGGGCTACCTGCCGGGCACGCTCAACGACAAGATCGACCCGTATGTGCGTCCGCTCTATGACGCCCTGCACGACATGGTCGACCCCGAATCGATCCCGCTGCTCGTCGAGACCGGAACGATCGAGGTCGCGCCCCTGGCCTATATGCGCGGGCGCACCCTCAACGACGCGTTCATCATCCTCGACGAAGCACAGAACACGACGGCCGAGCAGATGAAGATGTTCCTCACGCGCCTCGGCTTCGGGTCACGCATGGTCGTCACCGGTGACATCTCCCAGATCGACCTGCCGGGCAAGACCCGCAGCGGACTCAAGGTCGTCCGCGACATCCTCGACGGAATCGAGGACCTGCAGTTCTGCGAACTGGGCAGCAAGGACGTCGTCCGGCATTCGCTGGTGACGAAGATCGTCGAAGCCTACGACCTGTGGGGTAGTGCCGAATGAACACCGAGATCCTCAACGAGACCGACGCCGAGGTGGACCTGGACGAAGTCGTGGCCCTGACCGAATATCTCGGTGAAGCCCTGCACATGCACCCCGGTGCGGAGCTGGCCGTGACCATGGTCGACGGGGCGGCCATGTCCGAACTCCACGTCACCTGGATGGACCTCGAAGGACCGACCGATGTGATGTCCTTTCCCATGGACCAGCTCCACCAGGGCGAGCCGGAGAAGCCGACCGAAGGTCAGATGGGCGACATCATCATCTGCCCCGAGGTCGCCGAGGCCCAGGCCCGGGCGGCCGGTCATTCGACGATGGACGAGATCCTGCTGCTGACCGTCCACGGATTCCTCCACCTGCTCGGCTACGACCACGGTGAGCCCGAAGCGCGGGAAGAGATGTTCGCCCTCCAGCGGCATCTGCTGCTGACCTTCTTCGCGGCACGCTACGACGGCCGCACCGACATTCCCACCCCCACCGAGGTCTGATCGTGTTCATGTTCTTCCTCGGGGCGGCACTGTGCCTCATCATCGCAGCCACCCTCTCCGCCGTGGATGCCGCGCTGCTCAACGTCTCCCACCATGCGATCGAAGAGGCGAAGGAGGACGGCAAGCGCTCAGCGGTGCGTGTCGAGAGGATCCTCGCGGATCTGCCGACGAACATCAACGTCATCATCTTCGTCCGCAACTTCCTCGAAGCACTCGCCACGGTGTTCATCGCCCTGGCCTACGACTCCTACTACTCCGTGGGGCCGCTCATGGTCCTCCTCACGGTGATCACCGCGTCGGTGGCGGTCTTCATCATCGCCGGAGTCTCCCCACGGACGATCGGCAAGCGCCGGTCGCTGGCCGTCAGCCTCAACCTCAGCTGGGTCGTGCGCGTCGTCCTCGTCGTGCTCAAACCGCTCACCCGCATCCTCGTCGTGCTCGGCAATCTGTTGACCCCGGACAAGGTGTACAAGGACGGTCCGTTCGTGACCTCCGAACAGCTGCGCGATCTCGTCGAGCGCGCCAGCGAATCCGATGTCATCGAAGACGGCGAACGCGAGATGATCCAATCGGTGTTCAACCTCTCAGACACCTCGGCGAACGAGGTCATGGTGCCGCGCACCGACCTCATCACCGTCGATGCGGACGTGAGCCTGCAGAAGGCGATGAACCTGTTCTTCCGCTCCGGCTTCTCCCGCATCCCCGTCTGCGGGGAGGACCTCGACGACGTCCGCGGAGTCGCCTACCTCAAGGACGTCGCCCGCCGCCTCCACCTCCACCCCGAGGAGGCTGACCGTCCCGTGGGCAACCTGGCCCGCTCCGTCCTGTTCGTCCCGGAGACGAAGCCGGCAGATGACCTGCTGCGGCAGATGCAGCTGGATTCGACGCATCTGGCGATCCTCATCGACGAATACGGCGGCACCGCAGGGTTGGTGACCATCGAGGACATCGTCGAAGAGATCGTCGGCGAGATCGAAGACGAATACGACAACGGCGATGACGAACTCGTCGCCGCCGCAGACGGATCGTTCATCATCAGCACCCGCATGTCGATCTCCGACTTCGCCGAATACTTCGATGTGCGCATCGACGAAGACGATGTCAACAGCGTCGGCGGACTGCTCTCGAAGCTCATCGACCGAGTGCCCATCGACGGTTCGCATGCGTCGATCGAGGGCCTCGAGATCGAAGCCATGGAGGGCCAGGGCCGACGCCACCGGATCACCCACGTGCGGGTCACCCGCACCCACGAGAACAGCAGACACGCACAGCGAACCGCCGCAGCCGAAGGTTCGGGGACGAAGGAAGAGGACTGAGATGGAATTTCGCACGGACTACCCCGATGACTATCGGGCCGGCTTCGCCTGCTTCGTGGGGCGCCCGAATACGGGAAAGTCGACGCTGACGAACGCCCTGGTGGGGGAGAAGGTCGCGATCACCTCGGCCAAACCTCAGACGACCCGGCATACGATCCGTGGAATCGTCCACAAGGACGACCACCAGCTCATCCTCATCGACACCCCCGGACTGCACAAACCGCGCACCCTGCTCGGTTCCCGACTCAACGATCTCGTGGCATCCACGCTGGGCGAGGTCGACGTCATCGGCTTCTGTCTGCCCGCCGATGAGCCGATCGGTCCCGGCGACCGCTATATCGCCTCCCAGCTGGCGCTGCTGGACGGACGGACCCCGATCGTGGCGCTCGTGACGAAGGTCGACCGGGTGCCCAAGGACAAGATCGCCGAGGCGCTGCTGGCCGTCGGCGAGCTCGCCGACTTCGCCGATGTCGTCCCAGTCTCCGCGGTCGAGGGCTTCCAGGTCGACACCGTCGATTCGGTGATCGCTGCGCATCTGCCGAAATCTCCTCCGCTCTACCCCGACGGTGACCTCACGGACGAGCCGGAAGAGAAGATGATCGCCGAGCTCGTGCGCGAAGCGGCCCTCGAAGGCGTGCGTGACGAACTGCCCCATTCCCTGGCCGTGCAGGTTGAGGAGATGTACCCGCGGGAAGGACGCAGCGAGGACAATCCGCTGTGGAACGTCCACGTCAACCTCTACGTCGAACGTCCGAGCCAGAAGGCCATCATCATCGGCAAGGGCGGAAGTCGGCTCAAGACCATCGGGTCGGAATCCCGGCAGGGCATCGAGCGGCTCCTCGGCACGAAGGTCTACCTCGACCTGCACGTCAAGGTGGCCAAGGACTGGCAGCGCGATCCCAAACAGCTCGGCCGCCTCGGCTTCGACTTCAACAACTGATCTGCCGGGTCGGTCGCCGCTGGTGAGGCGAACAGCGCGCTGACGGACGGGGAAGGCAGGAGGCGGAAGAGGCGCGGATCCGCAGCTTGTGACGGGCATCACCCTCCTGGGCCCGAGTTGAACCGCGCGCTCGAGCCTGCCTTAGACTAGGCCGAGTGAATGCCGAGCAGACTCTGGTCGCACTGAGCGACCGATCCCCACAGGTTGCCCCCGAAGAGCTCATCGCAGGTCTCGTGCCGCCGCCTCAGTTCGAGGACGTGTCCTTCGACAGCTACCGCACCGATCCTGCGGAGCCCTCGCAGGAAGAGGCACGGAACAAGCTGCGGGAATTTACCCAGCGCTCGACCAACAAGGGATTCTTCGGCAAGCTGTTCTCGAAGGGCAGATCCGATGCCAAGGGCGTCTACCTCGACGGCGGCTACGGTGTCGGCAAGACTCACCTGTTGGCTTCGGCTTGGCATGCCAACGAGAAGCCGGCGACCTTCGGCACCTTCGTCGAGTACACGAACCTCGTCGGTGCCCTCGGCTTCGCCCGGGCTCGCGACGACCTGTCGAAGATGAAGCTCGTCTGCGTCGACGAATTCGAACTCGACGATCCCGGCGACACCGTGCTCATGTCGCGACTGATGCGTGAACTCACCGATGCCGGAGTGAAGATCATTGCGACATCGAACACTCTGCCCGGATCTTTGGGGGAGGGGCGCTTCGCCGCTCAGGACTTCCTGCGCGAGATTCAGGCGTTGGCCGATCAGTTCGAGGTCTATCGCATCGACGGCAAGGACTACCGTGCCCGTGAGCTGACCGCCCCAGCGGACCCGCTGCCGGAATCCGAACTGGATTCGGCCGCGAGCCGGCTTGACGGAGTTGTGGCTCGCGATGACTTCTCCGAGCTGCTCAGCCACCTGTCCACGGTTCACCCCTCACGTTACGGGCGGATGGTCGACGGAATCGAAGCGGCTGTGTGGGAGAACGTGCGCACGATCGACAACGAGAGTGTGGCTCTTCGCTTCGTGGCGCTTGTCGACCGGCTCTACGATCGCAATGTGCACATCATCAACTCCGGTGCCGCTCTCGACAAGGTCTTCACTGAAGAATCGCTGGCGGGCGGGTACAAGAAGAAGTACATGCGCTGCCTCTCGCGACTGACCGCTCTGTCGTCCTGAGCCGAGAGGCCATCGACGCCCGTCGCACCTCTGATGAAGGTGGGACGGGCGTCGGTCGTCTCTCAGCGCAGGCCGATCACATCGAAGAGACGCAGGTCCGGGACCCAATCGGGCAGGCCGGTGAGTTTCAGGGTGAGCCACACGATGACAGCCACGAAGGCGGCCGTCACGGCCCCGATGGTCCACCGCACCCACAGCCGCTGAGCCATGATCCAGTGCGTCCAGCGTTCGACGTTCACGCGCACGAAGTGCAGAAGCCGCTGAGCCCAGTGGAACTCGCTGGAGATGATGAACAGGCCGATGATGACGATGAGCCAACCGGGGCCGGGCAGCGGAACGAGAACGAGGCCGATGAGCACGATGAGTGTGCCTAGGCCGCCGACGATGGTGCGATAGAGGCGTGCAGTGTGCGGGTTGGCCAACACTGTGCGCCGCCAGCGGAGGAACCCCAGACGCAGTTTCCGCCACGGTCGGGGACCTTGCCGGTGGTGGCGTGACAACCAGCCTTTCGGGCGGGTCTGCGGGCTCTCTGCATTCACCCAACCACTATAAGATGGTGACCCTGAAAGCTTGATCGATACGTGTGACCACGATCACCCGATTCTGATTTTGCGTAAGCCGCTACCTGCGTATAGAGTTATATCTCGTTGCCAGGGAAACCGGGCAGCGAGAAATGCGGATGTGGCTCAGTTGGTAGAGCATCACCTTGCCAAGGTGAGGGTCGCGGGTTCGAGTCCCGTCATCCGCTCGGAGGCGTCATGGCACTGCCTTGGCGGTGGCGTGGCCGAGAGGCGAGGCAGCGGCCTGCAAAGCCGTATACACGGGTTCGAATCCCGTCGCCACCTCGGATGACCGGCAGAAATGTCGGTTGACCAGCGCGATTGGCGCAGCGGTAGCGCGCTTCCTTCACACGGAAGAGGTCACTGGTTCGATCCCAGTATCGCGCACAGGGACCCTCGGGTTCCGGTGCAATAAATGAATAGAGCGCGATTGGCGCAGCGGTAGCGCGCTTCCCTGACACGGAAGAGGTCACTGGTTCGATCCCAGTATCGCGCACAGAAGAAGCCCCGAGTGATTCACTCGGGGCTTCGTGCATTCACGCTTGATCACATTCTGCTTATTCGGTTAAGGGCCGCGAACTCACGCTCGAGCAGACTTTCTGACCATTAACCCTTTATCCCCGTTAACCCTCAATCACCCTCTTCGCCCAAGCATGACGGTGAGATTCGACCAGTCGCGCCGGTGAGCACTGTTTCGGCTCTGTTTTCTCCGGATTCATCACATTCCTCGGTGTGCATTTCAAAGAAAGGTGTACCAATCGGCACGTTCTCAGCCGCAAAGGGTCGCTGCTGTGCCTGAGCCTACGAAAGGTGAGCAGTCATGTTCGGCGAAGCCGGGAAGATGACGCTCGAGGCACTGAACGCGCTAAACAGAATTGTGTACGTTTAGTTCACTGTGTTCCAGGACTGAAACGCGGTCAGCATGCGGTGTCAAAGGGGTTTGCTAGTACGCTAGGTGTTGTATAAAACGACGATGACTCGGAGCACCTATGTCTACTCCTCAGAACCCGTACGGATCGGGTGATGGTTCGCCCAACAACCCCAACGGACAGAACCCGAACAACCAGCCGCCGAATGCCCCCAACTACGGCAACGATCAGAACGCCGGTCAGCAGCCCGGTCAGTACGGAGCGGAGCAGCCCGGTCAGCATTACGGATCGTCGGGCAGCCAGCCCAATGGTTCGCAGCCGAACTACGGACAGGGCGGCAACGACGGCTCGCAGCAGTACGGACAGCAGGCTCCCCAGTACGGCTCACAGCCGAACTACGGTGCGTCGAACGATCAGAATCAGTATGGCCAGAACCAGTACGGCCAGGATCCGAACCATCAGAACCAGTACGGTCAGGGCCAGCCTGACCAGAACCAGTACGGCCAGAACCAGTACGGGCACAACCCCTACGACGCCAACGGGCAGGGATACGACGCCAACCAGTACGGTCAGCAGCCGGCCTACGCAGGTGCCGAAGGTTCGTCCGACCAGTTCGTCCCGGCCAACCCGAACTCCGGCTACGGTCAGTACCCCTCGGGCACCGGTGGCAACACTTCGAAGAACATCTGGGGCATCCTCGCCCTCATCGGCGGCATCGTCGGCGTTCTCGGCGCGTTCGTCTTCGGCGGCGGCGCTCTCTTCGGAATCGCAGCGGTGATCTTCGGCTTCGTCGGACTCTCCGCGGTCAAGAAGGGCCTCGCCAGTAACAAGGGCCTCAACATCACCGGCATCATCCTCGGCATCGTGTCGGTCGTCATCTCGATCGCCGTCGTCGTCTTCACCATCCTCGGTATCGGAATGCTCGGCAAGGCCATCGACGATGCCGCCAGCTCCTCCGCCCCCGCCGACCCGAGCCAGGGTGCCGGCCAGGACCCGAGCCAGGGCTCCGGCAGCTCCGACGGAGGACAGGCCGCACCTGCCCAGGCCGGAGAGGTCGAGATCGGCACCGACGTCACTGCCCAGATCAATGTCCGCCCGGGCACTGTCTCGTCGTCGGCTTCTGGTGCCCAGTCGTCCAACGGTGAGGTCGCCATCGTGACGATGACCGTGAAGAACAACTCGAGCTCCGATGTCGAGATGACCCTCACGAATCTGTCCGCCAACAACGGCGGCAGCACGGAATACGACGACGTCTTCGACGGCGGAAACTACAAGGGCTCTCTGGCCTTCACCGATCCGGTTCCCGCCGGCGGCGAGCAGACTTACGAATTGGCCTTCGGTGTCCCCAAGGCCGAAATCGATGGGATGCACCTCAAGCTCGAACTCGTCGACGACCTCGGCGAGGGCACGGACTTCGAGTTCTACAAGCAGTGACACCCTATTTTCCGAGGTGACAAGGCGCTTTCAGCCCTAAGGCTTCGGACACGGGCTTCGGCAGACTCAGTGTGGGTGGCAGTCATTCGACTGCCACCCAACTGATTTGTCACAAGCGAATTGGTACTAGAATCTGAGGGTGACCAGCCCACCGGAAGGGGTGGTCGAATGAACACGTGACGAACGGAGAAATCAGTGGCAGACAGCATCGACTGCGCGGGCGAAAGCATTCCCTGGAAAGAGGGTCTGACCGGAACGGAGATCTTCTCCACCGACCGCACAGTCGTCGCCATGTGGCTGAACGGCGAACCCGCCGACCTCAGCCGCGAGCTGCAGTCAGGAGATCGGATCGCTCCGATCACCATCGACTCCGACGCCGGACTCGACATCCTGCGCCACTCCACCGGTCACGTCACCGCTCAGGCCGTCCAGGAGCTCTTCCCCGGAACCAAGCTCGGCATCGGGCCCTACATCACCGACGGCTACTACTTCGATTTCGACGCCGCCGAACCCTTCACCCCTGAGGACCTCAAGGCGATTCAGAAGAAGGCCGCCCAGATCGTCAAGTCCGGCCAGACCTTCAACCGCGTCGTCGTCTCCGAAGAGGAAGCCCGTGAGCGGATGGCCGACGAGCCGTACAAGCTCGAACTCATCGACGACAAGGGCAAGGCCGGCGACGAGGAGACCTCCGTGGAGGTCGGCGGCGGTGAACTCACCGTCTACGAGAACGTCGACCGCAAGGGCGAGGTCGTCTGGCAGGACCTCTGCCGCGGCCCCCACCTGCCCAACACCAAACTCATCGGCAACGGCTTCGCCATCACCCGATCCTCGGCGGCCTATTGGCGCGGCGACCAGGCGAATGCGAGCCTGCAGCGCGTCTACGGAACCGCCTGGGCGTCGAAGGACGACCTCAAGGCCTACCAGGACCGCATCGCCGAAGCCGAGCGTCGCGACCATCGCAAGCTCGGTGCCGAGATGGACCTGTTCTCGTTCCCCGAAGAGCTCGGCTCCGGCCTGCCCGTCTTCCACCCCAAGGGCGGGGTCATCAAACGCGAGATGGAGGACTACGTCCGCGCCCGTCACATCGACGAGGGCTTCGAATACGTCGGGACCCCGCACATCTCGAAAGAGACGCTGTACTACACCTCCGGACACCTGCCCTACTACGGGGAGAACATGTTCCCGTCGATGTCGGTCGACGAGGTCCGCGACGAGTCCGGCGAGATCGTCAAGGAGGGCACCCCGTACCGGCTCAAGGCCATGAACTGCCCCATGCACAACCTCATCTACCGGTCCCGGGGCCGGTCCTACCGCGACCTGCCGCTGCGGCTGTTCGAGTTCGGCACCGTCTACCGTGACGAGGCCTCCGGAGTCATCCACGGCCTCACGCGCGTCCGCGCCCTGACCCAGGACGACTCGCACTCCTACGTCGCTCAGGAAGATGCAGCCAAGGAGATCCGCCACCTGCTGAACTTCGTGCTCAGCCTGCTGCGCGACTTCGGTCTCGACGACTTCTACCTCGAACTGTCCACCCGCGACGAGGACGGAAAGAAGGCCGACAAGTTCATCGGCTCCGACGAACAGTGGGCCGAAGCCACCAGCGTGCTCGAAGAGGTCGCGCAGGAGACCGGACTCGAACTCGTTCCCGACCCGGGCGGCGCGGCCTTCTACGGCCCGAAGATCTCCGTCCAGGCCCGCGACGCCATCGGCCGCACCTGGCAGATGTCGACTGTCCAGCTCGACTTCAACCAGCCCGAGCGCTTCGGACTCGAATACGTCGCAGCCGACGGCTCCCGCAAACAGCCGGTGATGATCCACTCCGCGAAGTTCGGTTCCATCGAACGCTTCCTCGGCGTGCTCACCGAGCACTACGCCGGTGCCTTCCCCGTGTGGCTGGCGCCCGTGCAGGTGACTTGCATCCCCGTGGCCGATGAATTCAACGACTACCTCGCCGAGGTGGCCGACCAGCTGCGCAAGTCCGGGGTCCGCGTCGAGATCGACGACAGCGACGATCGGTTCCCGAAGAAGATCCGCAACGCCTCGAAGTCGAAGGTGCCCTTCACCCTCATCGCCGGTGGAGACGACCGTGACGCAGGTGCCGTGTCCTTCCGCTTCCGCAACGGTGACCAGGAGAACGGCGTCGCCGTCGCCGAGGCGGTGCGACGGATCCTCGACGCGATCGAGACCAAGGCCCAGGTATGAGCGGAGGCGACGACAGCCGACCCGTACCGGAGAACTCGGACGGCCGCCTCGGCGAGGGGATTCCCTACCCCGAGGCTGCCGCCGGGTTCCCCGGGGAACCCGACGGATTCCAGCGCCTGTGGACTCCGCACCGGATGGTCTACATCGACGGTCAGGACAAACCCAAGGACGACCGCGCCGAGGAGTGCCCGTTCTGCACGGCTCCGTCGAAGTCCGACGAGGACGGACTCATCGTCGCCCGCGGTCAGCACGTGTACGCGGTGCTCAACCTCTACCCGTACAACCCGGGCCACCTGCTCGTCTGCCCCTATCGTCACGTGGCCGACTACACGGATCTGACTCTCGAGGAGACCGTCGAACTCGCCGAGTTCACGCAGAAGGCGATGCGCGTCATCCGGTCTGTGTCCGGACCTCACGGATTCAACCTGGGTATGAATCAGGGACCCGTGGCCGGCGCAGGAATCGCCGCCCACCTGCACCAGCACGTCGTCCCGCGCTGGGGCGGAGACGCGAACTTCCTGCCCGTGATCGCCCAGACCAAGGCCCTGCCGCAAGTGCACGCCGATGTGCAGGCACGGCTCAAAAAGGAATGGAACAGATGAATCCTGAAGACCTCGGCACTCTTGCCGAGTACTCCTCACCGGTGCTGCGCGGCGACGACGCAGTCATCACGATCCGACGACCCGACCTCGAGACCAACAGCTACCTCTCTCAGCTGTTCTCCTTGGGCGACGACAGTTCCAGACGGCTGACCCACTCGTGGGCTGACTCGAACCCGCAGTGCGGCCCGAACTGGTCCGGCTACCTGAGCGCGGAGAAGAAGGCCGCCCCGCAGCTCTTCGTCGGCGACAGCCTGGAGACGGCACACCAGATCACGGACAACCACCTCGGCGTGTCTGAATTCGCCCTCGACGACACCCGTTCCAGGGCGCTCTACGTCGCCCGCGTCGCCGAACCCGGACGCTACGGGGCCGACGATGCCATTCCGGCGGCCGAGGAAGCCCCACGCCGGATCACCACGGCCTCGTACCTGGCCAACGGCCTCGGCTATACGAACGACCGTCCGGCGCGGGCCTTCCTCGTCGACCTCGCCGAACCCGGTCTCGGCACCGTGGGCCTTCGCGGATCCTCCGAAGTTCCGCTGTCGACTCTGCTGACGACCCCGGACAGCGACGTCCACGATCCGCAGTTCTCCCCGGACGGCACGCGAATTTCCGTCGTCTCCGCACTCCACCCCGACCACGGGCAGCCCGATCTGCGCTCGACGGTCTGGCTGCTCGGGGGAGATGCGCCGACACCACTGGAGCTGCCGTCCATGGACGTCGGTGTGCACCGGTGGCTCGACGAAGACACTGTCCTGCTGCTCGGCAATGCGCTGACCCGTGACGAACTCGACTTCGTCGGCCAGATGCCCGGGCTCTTCATCCACACCGTGTCGACCGGCTCCACGAGGCGGCTGACCGACCCGGAGACCGTGGCGCTGGCACCGATCCCGCCGCAGATCCGCGGGGGAGCGGTCGTCGCCGCTGTCGACGCGGACGGGGCCACCCGGATCGTTCGCATCGGCCTCGACGCCGCAGAGGTCGGCATCGACGACCTCAAGTTCCTCACCGACGACACCACCGTCGTCAACGGCTTCGATGCCGACGACGAGACGCTCGTCTTCACCGGATCGACCCCGCACTCTCCGGCCGTGCTCGGCCGCATCGCTCTCGGCGGGCCCACGGCGTCCGGGGCCGCCTCGGCGAGGGGGTCCTCTGTCATCGTCAAGGAGCATCCGGCACCGGCGAACTCCGTCCTGCCTCAGGTCCTGCGGGTGCCAGGCGATTCCGGGACGATCACCGGCTGGCTGGCCAAACCGCACGGAGACGGGCCGTTCCCCGTCATCCTCAACATCCACGGCGGGCCCTTCGCCCAGTACACGCATTCGTGGTTCGACGAGACCCAGGTGCTCACGTCCGCAGGTTACGCCGTCGTGTTCTCGAACCCGCGCGGATCCGGCGGCCGCACCCGCAGCTGGGGGACCGCCGTCCAAGGAGACATGGCGGCACCCGCGATGGCCGATGTGCTCGCCGTCCTCGACCATGCCCTCGACCTCGATCCCTCCCTCGACCGCAGCCGTCTGGGCATCCAGGGCGGATCGTACGGGGGATATCTCACAGCCATGACGATCGCCGCGGACCATCGCTTCCGCGCCGCCATCGTCGAACGCGGCTACCTCGACCCCGACAGCTTCGTCGGGACCTCCGACATCGGCCGCTTCTTCACCGAGGAGTACACGAGCCGCAGCCGCGAGGCGATCGCGGACCAATCACCTCTGGCCCACGCTCCACAGGTCGGCACACCGACCTTGGTGATGCACTCGGAACTCGATCTGCGCTGCCCGCTGGAGCAGGCACAGCAGTACTATGCGGCCCTGCAGAGAGCCGGGGTCGACACCGAGATGCTCATCTTCCCCGGGGAGAACCACGAGCTCTCCCGGGCCGGTCAGCCCCGCCACCGCAGGCAGCGCTTCGAAGCCATCCTCGACTGGTGGGATCGCCGTCTGGGCGGTGAAGATCGGGAGCAGTCACCGGAGGGACGACTTCGTCCTGAGGCAGCTGATCCCGCTGTGGCCGCAGCGGCCGACTCCGCGTCATGAGCGCCGAGTTGGCCGGAACCGCGCAGAGCCGATATCGTTCTCTGGGCCGCTGTCGCGCTCTTGCCGAAATCCCCCAGCGTCATTATTCTGCAAACACTTGCGTCCCTTCGCCGCCGACCACTGGAGAAACATGAAACCTCGTAAAGCCTCACGGGTCGTATTACTCAATGAGCGCGACGAGGTACTCCTGATCCGTGCCCAGGATCTGCTGACCCCCAGTCACCAGTGGTGGATGACCTGCGGAGGCGGTTCCGAACTCGGCGAGTCAGCAGCGCAGACGGCGGCCCGGGAACTCGCGGAGGAGACCGGGATCGAATGCGAACCTCACGAACTCATCGGTCCCTTGGCCACGCGCGACGAGGTCTTCGAATTCACGGAGAAGTCGCTGCGCCAGGTCGAAACCTACTTCGCGTTCCGCACCAGCGAGGACATCGAACTCGAAGACGCGGTATGGACGGACATCGAGAAGCGCAGCCTGCTCGAATTCCGCTGGTGGACTCGGGAGGAGCTCCTGGCCACGACGGAGACGATCTATCCGAAGAACCTCCTCGGCCTCATCGACCTGGCCACCGCCGGGTCCGTTCCCGACGTGCCGCTGGTCATCGACTGAGCTCACGACCGCGGAACCGAACAGGTCCGCAGCGAAGTCCGGTGCGATTCCGGACGGAATCGCGAACGGGAAGTCTGCATGAGTCGGCGCGGTCAGCGTATAGACTTGAGAGGCTGTAACTACAGGAAGGAACACCAGTGTCAGGTCATTCCAAATGGGCAACGACTAAACACAAGAAGGCTGCCATCGATGCCAAGCGCGGCAAGCTGTTTGCCAAGCTGATCAAGAACATCGAGGTGGCCGCACGCAACGGTGGACCCGACCCCGACGGCAACCCGACGCTGTTCGATGCGATCCAGAAGGCGAAGAAGAACTCGGTCCCCGCGGACAACATCACCCGTGCGGTCAAGCGCGGCGGCGGTCTCGACGGCTCCGGAGTCAACTACGAGACGATCATGTACGAAGGCTACGCCGCAGGCGGTGTGGCTCTGCTCATCGAATGTCTCACCGACAACCGCAACCGCGCCGCCTCCGAGGTCCGCGTGGCGGTGACCCGCAACGGCGGTTCGATGGCCGATCCCGGTTCGGTGACGTACAACTTCAACCGCAAGGGCGTCATCACCGTCAACGCCGAGGAGACCGACGAAGAGGCCATTCTGCTGGCGACGATGGACGCCGGAGCCGAAGAGGTCAAGGAAGTCGGCGAGAAGTTCGAGATCATCTGCGAGGCCACCGACCTCGTGGCCGTGCGTACGGCCCTCGTCGACGCCGGAATCGACTACGACTCGGCCGAGGCCTCCTTTGTGCCCGAACTCGAGGTCAGCCTCGACGCGGAGACAGCGAGCAAGGTCTTCTCACTCATCGATGCGCTCGAAGACAGCGACGAGGTGCAGAACGTCTACTCGAATGCCGATGTCAGCGATGAGGTCCTCGCCGAACTCGATGCCTGATGCGCATCCTCGGTGTTGATCCCGGACTGACCCGGTGCGGGCTCGGTGTCATCGACACCCTGCCCGCCCGGAAGGCGAAGATGGTCGCCGTCGACGTCCTGCGGACTCCTTCCGCCGATTCCGTCGACCTCCGACTCGGTGCCATCGCCGAGGCGTTCGACAGCTGGTTGGACACGTACCGTCCCGATTGCGTGGCCATCGAACGCGTCTTCGCCCGCAACGATGTGTCCACGATCATGGGCACCGCGCAGGCATCTGGACTGACCATGGGGTTGGCTGCCCGACGCGGCCTGCCAGTGGCCATGCACACCCCATCCGAGGTCAAGGCCGCGATCACCGGTTCGGGCCGTGCGGACAAGAAGCAGGTCACCTCGATGGTGACGCGGATCCTCGGACTCGACGCACCACCGAAGCCCGCCGACGCCGCCGACGCGCTGGCGATCGCGATCTGCCATTCCTGGCGTGGGGCGCTGTCGGCCCAATCGACGCCGGGGATCAACAAGGACCTGACCGAACGCAAGGCCGGCGGGAGGCAGGGCAGCGGACTGACGAAGGCTCAGCAGCAGTGGGCCGAGGCCATGCGGCGCGCCAAGTGAGCATGGGGGAGCGGGTGCCTGCTAATCTGGATTCGTACACGTGTTCCCCTAAGAAAGGCTGTCCGTGATCAGTTTCCTCAGCGGTACGGTGCATCGGATCGCAGCTGACCACCTTGTCGTCCTCACCTACGGCGTCGGCCGGAAGGTCCACGTCACCCCGGACACCCTGGCGAACACCCGCCACGGCGCGGAGATCGAACTGGTCACCAGTCTCGTGGTGCGCGAAGACTCGATGACGCTTTACGGCTTCGGCACCGAAGACGAGAACCACACCTTCGAGGTGCTGCTGTCGATCTCCGGGATCGGTCCGCGTCTGGCGATGGCGATCCTCTCGGTGATGGGACCCGACGAACTTGCCGCCGCGATCACGAATCAGGACGCCAACGCGCTCACTCGTGTCCCCGGAATCGGGAAGAAGGGCGCCTCGCGCATCATCCTCGAGCTGGAGAACAAACTGCCGAAGCTCACCGCTGTCTCTCCCGGCCCCACTCTGTCCTTCGGCGGCGGCAACCAGCAGGTCGTCGACGCTCTTGTGGGACTCGGGTGGAAGGAATCGCAGGCCGAGGACGTCGTCGCCGACGTCGTCAAGGAGGCCGGTGCTGATGCCGGCACCTCCGTGGTCCTCAAGGCCGCTCTGAAGGTCCTGGGTGCGAAGAGATGACGGGCCCGTTCGACCCCGACTCCTACGAGGTGGACTTCGGTGATCAGGACCTGACCGGAGCCGAACAGGAGAGGCTCGTCTCCGGTCGTGCCGAGACGGCCGAACGCGATGCCGAGGCGGCGCTGCGTCCGAAGGGCCTGGCCGACTTCATCGGTCAGCCGCAGGTGCGTGAGCAGCTCTCCCTTGTCCTCGATGCTGCGAAGGCCAGACAGAAGTCCCCCGACCATGTGCTGCTCTCCGGTCCTCCCGGGCTGGGTAAGACCACACTGGCGATGATCATCGCCCATGAGATGAATTCGAGCCTGCGAGTGACCTCCGGGCCGGCCGTCCAACATGCCGGTGACCTCGCTGCCATCCTGTCCTCCCTCGAGGAGGGTGAGGTCCTCTTCATCGACGAGATCCACCGCATGGCCCGGGCCGCCGAAGAGATGCTGTACGTGGCGATGGAGGACTTCCGAGTCGACGTCATCGTCGGCAAAGGGCCCGGTGCCACCGCCATCCCGCTCGACCTCCCGCAATTCACCCTCGTCGGGGCGACCACCCGATCCGGTCTGCTGCCTGCGCCGCTGCGTGACCGCTTCGGCTTCACCGCCCTGCTCGACTTCTATTCGAGCGCCGATCTGCTCACAGTTCTGCAGCGGTCTGCTCGGATGCTCGGCATCGAATCCGAGCTCGCCGGACTCGAAGAGATCTCCACGCGTTCACGGGGAACCCCGCGAATCGCGAATCGCCTGCTGCGCCGCGTCCGCGACTGGGCACAGGTGCGGGGGAGCGGAATCATCGACGAGGAGGCCGCCACCAACGCCCTGCGCGTCTATGAGGTCGACGAGCTCGGTCTGGACCGCCTCGACCGGTCGGTTCTGCAGGTGCTGTGCAAGCGCTTCGGCGGGGGCCCGGTGGGATTGGGAACCCTCGCCGTCTCCGTCGGCGAAGAAGCCGATACGGTCGAAACCGTGTCCGAACCCTACCTCGTCCGAGAGGGCCTGATCAGTCGCACCCCACGTGGACGTGTGGCCACCACGGCGGCCTGGAAGCACCTGAAAATGCAGATCCCAGCAAACTATGAGTTCTGACCCTGCCTTTGAGTTCGCTATGAGAGGTGAGGACGAACTAAGCTGGTTCACTGATTCATTCATATGAAAGGCTGATATCTGTGGATTTGCTGATCCCTCTTGCGCTTGCCGCGCTGCTGATCTTTTTCCTGTTCAATTCTCGGCGTAAGCAGAAGGCGCGTGCGGAGCAGATCAAATCGGGTCTCGTGCCCGGCGCGACCGTGATGACGACCTTCGGTGTCTTCGGCACCGTTCTCTCCATCGACGAAGAGAACAACCAGGTGACCATCGAGTCGGGTCCCGGCACGGTTCTGCGCGTCCACCGCCAGGCCATCGGTCAGATCGAGAACAACCAGGCCGCAGCTCCCGTCGATGCTTCCGGTGCCGCCGCTCCTGCCGCCGATGTCGATGCCGCCGACGACGAGAAGCCGGCCATCACCGACGCCGAGCTCGATGCCATGAACGAACGCAAGCGCGCCGAGAAGGACACCCCGGACGACGCATCTGACGACGTCATCGACGATGAGTCCGTTGCTAAGACCGAGGATGCCGACGCCGAGGCAGTCGCTGAGACCGAGGACGACTCCGCCGCTGCGGAGTCCACGGACCCGACTGATTCGGATGCCGACAAGAAGAACTGATCCGTTCTCGCACTCTTCTCCCGACTGAAAGCTGAAACGTGTCCGATATCGAAGAAAAACCACGCCCTGGTTTGCGCTTCCTGTGGCTGACCATCATCACTCTGGTGCTGGCCGCAATCATCGCCGGCGGTGTCATCTGGTCGAATGCCACGACGACTCCGAAGCTCGCGCTCGACCTCGAGGGCGGAACGTCGATCATTCTGGAACCACAGGTGTCCAAGGGCACGGACATCAGCAAGGAGCAGCTCGATCAGGCCGTGGCGATCATCCGCCAGCGCGTCGACTCGACCGGTGTCTCCGAAGCCGAGATCACGACGCAGGGCGACCGCAACATCGTCGTGAATCTGCCGGGCAACCCCGACGAGGAGACCCGAAACCTCGTCCGCTCGTCGGCTCAGCTGGTCTTCCGTCGTGTGGCGCTGGTCGGTGACCCGCGTTCACAGGAGCAGATCCAGAAGGAACAGGAGAAGAGCGGCGAGGAATCGGGCGGCGATGACGGGCTGAGCGACGAAGAGCGCAAACGCCTCGAGGACCTCACCGGCGCCGACTCGCAGGGCGACGGACAGAGCGAGGACCAGGCTCCGTCCGGCGGCGGCGATGTCGTCAATGCCGGCGGCGAGACGAAGAAGACGGACGCGGCCTCCGCGAAGACGAAGTCCTCGGCGTCGGAGAGCAAGGACGCGGAGAAGTCCGGAGAAGGCAGCGGATCGAGCGACAGCACGAAGGTCACCGATTCGACGCCTCGGCCCCTCTTCGATCCGGAGAAGGACGCCTCCGCATGGCAGTCCGACAAGATCATCAAAGAATACACCGAGCTCGACTGCACGAACAAGAAGAACCGGACAGGCGGCCAACAGCAGCCCTCGGACGAACCGGTCGTCTCGTGCTCCGAAGACGGACAGGCGAAGTACATCCTCGGCCCCGTCGAGCTCTCCGGCGATCACCTCGCCGATGCCAGTGCCGGCTATGCCGCAGGAGCCAACGGCGTGCAGACCAACAACCCTGCCGTCAACCTCTCCTTCGACTCCACCGGTCGTGAGATCTTCAAGCAGATCACCTCGGAAATCACCGGCAAACAGCAGCCCTACAACCAGTTCGCGATCGAACTCGACGGTCTCGTGCTGTCGGCTCCGTCATCGAACGCGGTGATCAACGACGGCAACGCCCAGATCACCGGCGACTTCTCCCTCGACGAGGCACAGACTCTGGCCAACCAGCTCAAGAACGGTTCGCTGCCGCTGAGCTTCCAGGTCCAGAGCGAGGATCAGATCTCACCGACGCTGGGATCGAACTACCTCAAGATCGGTCTGCTCACCGGCCTGGTCGGACTCCTCCTCGTCGTCGTCTACTCACTGCTGCAGTACCGGGTGCTCGGCCTCGTCACTGTCTCGAGCCTCGTAGTCGCCGGTGTGCTCACCTACCTGCTGCTGCTGTTGGCATCATGGAGATACGGCTACCGACTGTCTCTGGCCGGTGTCGCCGGCATCATCATCGGCATCGGCATGGCGGCGGACTCGTTCATCGTCTACTTCGAACGTGTCCGAGACGAACTGCGCAGCGGCCGCAATCTGCTCTCCGCGGTCGAGGTCGGCTGGGACCGTGCCAAACGCACGATCTACGCCTCGAAGGCAGTGAACATGCTCGCCGCGGTCATCCTCTACATCCTGGCCGTCGGCTCGGTGCGAGGCTTCGCCTTCACCCTGGGTCTGACCGTGATCATCGACGTGCTGATCGTATTCCTGTTCACCCACCCGATGCTGCAGTTCCTGGCCCGCACGAAGTTCTTCGGCGAGGGCCACCCGATGTCCGGAATGGATCCGCGTCTGCTGGGGGTCAAACCCGCCGCCTATCGCGGAGCGCTCAACCTGTCCATCGATGACAAGGACAAGTCGCCCGAGGCCAAAAGGCGCGAGAAGGCACGGATGCGCAAGGCCGGGATGAGCACAGACGGCAGCTCCGATACGACCGCCGCGACGGCAGCAGCGTCCGAGTCGGGGGAGACCACGACGACGTCCAAGGCGGACAAGGCCACGACCGGCAAGGCCGCGAAGTCGAAGAGCACGAAAGCGGCGAAGTCCGCTGCTGCGACGCGCGGAATGACCATCGCCGAGCGGAAGGCCGCGGCCCGACGGGCCGAGGAAGACGATGCCGTCACAGACTCGACGGCTGACGACGGCAAGGAGGCTGACAAGTGAAACGGTTCTTTGCCTGGGGCAACCGCCTGCACAGCGGCGAATCATCGATCCCCTTCGTCGGCAAGGCGAAGCTGTGGCTGGCCATCTCCGGAGTCCTCGTGCTCCTGTCGCTGCTCGTCCCGCTCATCTTCGGCTTCAACTTCGGCATCGCCTTCAAGGGCGGTTCGCAGTTCCAGGTCGACCACGTCAGCGACACCTCGGCCGCCAAGGGCGAAGGCATCATCAACGATGTCGTCTCCGGGGCCGAGCCGCGCCTGACCCCGACCAGTGACACGGCCGTCCAGATCGAGACGAACCAGCTCACCGACCCGCAGATGCAGGAAGTCCGAGACGCCCTCGTCGCCGGCTACGACGTGAAGGTCGAAGACGTCACCTCGACGTTCGTCGGACCCGAATGGGGTCAGGACGTGACGTCGAAGATGATCCGCGCACTCGTCATCTTCGTGGCCATCGCCCTCGTCGTCATGGGCCTGTACTTCCGCACCTGGAAGATGTCGCTGGCGGCGATCGTCGGCCTCTTCGTCGTGATGATCGTGACCATGGGCATCTACTCGGCCACCGGCTTCGAAGTTACCCCGGAGGCCATCATCGGCTTCCTCACCGTGCTCAGCTTCTCGCTCTATGACACGGTGGTGGTCTTCGACAAGATCCGAGAGAACACGACGAGATTCGAGGAGAAGCGGAACCTCAAGTTCTCCGAACTCGTCAACCTCGGCGTGAATCAGACGACCGTGCGCTCGATCAACACCTCAGTGGTGTCGGTGCTGCCGATCGCCTCGATCCTCTTCATCGGCGTATTCCTGCTCGGCGCGGGAACACTGGTCGATATCTCCTTGTCCTTGTTCATCGGTACTATAGTGGCAGCCGCTTCGACGCTGTTCGTCGCGAGCCCCCTCTACGCCCTCCTCCGGGCAAATGAACCGGCGGTCAAGGCACAGGAGGAGGCCGTGCGTGAACTACGCTTGAAGGATGGGGGAGCAGACGTCCCACCGGTGACTCACGCCGAAGTCTGATTCCCGAGAGAGGAGATGGTGTGGCTTCGTCCGCTGATTCGCGCCGTCCGCGAGGCATCTCCCGCTTAGCCTGGTGGGCGGCCAGGGCGCAGAACAACCCTGGCTACCCCCGAGTGCTCGGCCCGATGATCCGGGCCCTGCAGTCGAACCATCCGAAGGCGGACATCGACCTCGTCGTCCGGGCCTACAAAGTCGCCGAGGAGGCCCACCGCGGGCAGACCCGCAAGTCCGGTGACGCCTATATCACCCACCCCATCGCGGTGGCGACGATCCTTGCGGAGATCGGCATGCTGCCGGTCACGCTCGCCGCCGCACTGCTGCACGACACCGTCGAAGACACCTCGTACTCGCTCGACGAACTCACCGAGGAATTCGGCTCCGAAGTCGCGGCCATGGTCGACGGGGTGACGAAGCTCGACAAGCTCACCTACGGGCAGGCCGCGCAGTCCGAGACCGTGCGCAAGATGATCGTGGCGATGGCCAAGGACATCCGCGTCCTCGTCATCAAGCTCGCAGACCGCCTGCACAATGCGCGCACCTGGCGGTTCGTGCCCGCGTCGTCCAGCACGAAGAAGGCTCGCGAGACCCTCGACATCTTTGCCCCGCTGGCACACCGACTGGGCATGAACACGATCAAATGGGAGCTCGAAGACCTGTCCTTCCAGGTCCTCCATCCCAAGGTCTACGACGAAGTGGTCAGACTCGTCGCGGATCGTGCTCCCGAGCGCGAGAAGTATCTGGCCACGGTCTCCGAGGAGCTCCAGGGCGAACTCAAGGAATCCGGAATCGACGCCTCCATCACGGGTCGACCCAAGCACTACTACTCGATCTACCAGAAGATGGTCGTGCGCGGACACGAGTTCGCCGATATCTACGATCTCGTCGGAGTCCGCGTCCTCGTCGAATCCGTGCGCGAATGCTATGCCACCCTCGGCATCGTCCACGCCCGCTGGAATCCTGTTCCCGGACGGTTCAAGGACTATATCGCGATGCCGAAGTACAACATGTACCAGAGTCTGCACACCACGGTGATCGGGCCGGCCGGCAAGCCCGTCGAGATCCAGATCCGGACCCACGAGATGGATCGACGTGCAGAATTCGGCGTCGCCGCTCACTGGAAGTACAAGGATCTGAACAAGTCCTCGAAGGCCGTGACTTCGAACACCGCGCGTTCGGTGAAGGTCTCCGACGCCGGTGAGGTCGACGACGCCGCCTGGCTGCGACAGCTGCTGGACTGGCAGCGAGAGGTCTCCGACCCCGACGAATTCCTCGACAGCCTCCGCTACGAGGTGAACTCGAAGGAAGTCTACGTCTTCACGCCCAAGGGCGAGGTGATGAGCCTGCCGTCGGGAGCCACCCCCATCGACTTCGCCTACGCCGTGCACACCGAGGTCGGGCACAAGACCATGGGCGCCCGCGTCAACGGTCGCCTCGTCGCCTTGGACACGGAGCTGAAGAACGGGGACTCCGTCGAGGTCTTCACCTCGAAGGATGAGAACGCCGGCCCCAGCCGCGACTGGCTCGGCTTCGTCAAGAGCCCACGTGCCCGCAGCAAGATCCGTCAGTGGTTCTCGAAGGAGCGCCGCGAAGAGGCGATCGAGAACGGTCGCGAACAGCTCGCCCGGGCGATGCGCCGCCATACGTTCTCCGCCGCGTCGCTGATGAGCCAGGAGGCCCTCCAAGTCGTTGCCACGGAGATGCGTCTGCCCGATGTCAGCGCCCTCTATGCCGCGATCGGCAACGGAGTATCCTCGGCTCAGCACGTCGTCGATCTGCTGGCCAAGGAAGTCGGGGAGGACGACGAGTCGGTCGTGCTGCCGCCGGAGCCGCGCAACCGCACCGGCCAGTCCTCGGGGCATCATTCCTCGTCCGAAGGCGTCATCGTCAAAGGCGTCGACGATGTGCTCGTCAAACTGGCTCGCTGCTGCACCCCGGTGCCGGGAGACGAGATCCTCGGTTTCGTCACCCGCGGTTCGGGAGTCTCCGTGCATCGCGTCGACTGCCCGAACGTCACCTCGCTCAAACGTGAACCCGAACGCATGGTCGAGGTCTCCTGGGGTGAGAAGACGAGCGGAATCTACCTCGTCCAGATCCAGGTCGAGGCCCTCGATCGTGCGGGTCTGCTCTCCGATATCACCAAGGTGCTCACCGAGACCCATGTGAACATCCTGTCGGCATCGGTCGGCACCTCCCGGGCCCGCGTGGCGCAATCGAAGTTCGTCTTCGAGATGAGCGACGCCAGCCATCTCGATACTGTCCTCTCGGCCGTGCGCAAGGTCGAAGGCGTCTTCGACGTCTACCGCATCTCCGGCGGCTGATCCTCCCTGTCCAGCGCCGCGCGCATCTGGGCGACGAACGGCCGACGGGCCACCTCGGTGAGGTAGTCCCGGAGACGCTGACGCAGACCGCTGGGAATCTCCGCGATGATGCCCTTGAGCGCCCGCGGCGACTCCGCGGACCGGTTCCGGAAGTGCGGGAAAAGCAGATCGTAGAGCGTGCGTTCCTCCGTCGTGATCGGCAACTCGTCGATGAGGCACCAGTCATCCTGCGCTAGATTCGTCTCGTGGACATCGAAACCGGCTCTTCGTAATTGAGAGTGTAGATCGGTGATTCCAGGACACGGCGAGTCGCTGCGCGGATAGACGTCGAGGTCTTCCGATGATGGAAGTTCTCACACAATCCATCCGAAAGACCTCGACGTGGCCAAGCCTACTTTCTCGACCCCTGACCTCACGACATTCTGCCG
>NZ_FXYX01000020.1 GCF_900169265.1 Brevibacterium iodinum ATCC 49514 | reverse complement strand
GCCTTGGTCGAACAGTTCGATCGCGGCATGGGCTTGGTCGTTGGTGATCAGGCAGTCCTTGCGCATGGAGTAGTCCCTTTCAAGTTGGTTTGTGTTGATCACAGTCCAACTTTCGGGGACCACTCCAGCGCGAGGTTGCTGCGCCGCCGTCAGGTAGCAATTGGGAGTGTTCGGATGGTCACTGGATGTGAAGAGAACTTCCGAGGGTCGCTAGACTGACTGGCGGAGATCGTTCCGGTCGCTTCGCCTCGGCCAGACCGGCACACCTCGCAGGGATCATCGCACAAGGAGTCACAGCATATGAGCATTCGCGTAGCCGTCATCGGAGCCAAGGGTCGGATGGGATCCCACGCCGTCGATGCGATCAACGATGCCGAAGGACTCGAACTCGTCGCCGCACTCGGCAGCAGCGATTCGCTGGAGACCCTGCTGGAGCAGAACATCGACGTCGCCGTCGAACTCACCGTGCCCAAATCCACCGAGGACAATGTCCGCTTCCTCGTCGAGAACGGCATCGACACCGTCGTCGGCACCACCGGCTGGGACAACGACCGTCTGGCCCGCCTCGAGGACACACTGAAGGACCACCCCAAGACCGCGGTGCTCATCGCCCCGAACTTCTCGATCGGTGCCGTCCTGGCCATGCGCTTCGCCGAACTCGCGGCCCCCTACTTCGACTCGGCCGAAGTCGTCGAAATCCACCACACCCGCAAACTCGACGCCCCGTCCGGCACGGCGAACCACACGGCCCAGCGCATCGCCGCCGCCCGCAATGCCGCCGGCCTGCCGGCCGTTCCCGACTCCACCGAATCCGATCCGCAGGGTGCACGCGGCGCCGTCATCGACGGAATCCACGTCCACGCCATCCGTCAGCAGGGCATGAACGCCCACGAGGAGATCCTCTTCGGCTCGGACGGTGAAGCCCTGACCATCCGGACGGACTCGCACTCCACCTCGGCGTTCATGCCCGGCATCGTCACCGCCGTGCGGTCCATCGCTGATTACACGGGGCTCATCCACGGCCTCGAGAACATGCTCGACCTCTGATGTCGAAGGCCAAGATCGGAGCGATCATCGTCTCCGTCGTCCTCGTCTTCTACTTCGTCCTCATGGGACAGCGGGCATGGATCCTCGTCCGCGAACCCGCGATGATCCCCAAGATCATGGGCATCGCCCTGTTCGTCCTGCCAGTCATCGGTGCCTGGACGCTCATCGTCGAACTCGTCTTCGGTGCCCGTACGGAGAAGCTCGCGCGCATCCTCGGGGAGGAAGGCGGACTGCCCGTCGACGACCTGCCCCGGACACCGGGCGGGAAGATCATCCGCGAGGCCGCCGACAAGGAATTCATGAAGTACCAGGCCGAAGCCGAGACCGCACCCGAGGACTGGCGGTCCTGGTTCCGGCTCTCGTGCGCCTACGATGCCAGCGGTGACCGCAAACGAGCGCGCGCCACGATGCGCAAATCGATCAGCCTGTTCCGGGAAGGTCAGAAGCAGGGCGCTTAGGTCCCGGTGACGCCACCCGAATGACCGCTGCGATCCCGCTTTCCAACGGGCCGCGCGAGCTGACAACCAACTTCCACAGCAGAGGCAGCAGCACGAACGTGAGCGCGTGGATGACGTACTCGAGAGTCTGCTCGCCTGTCGTCGCGGCCTCCTCCATCGGATTGCCGACGATCTGCGACCGCGTGATCTCCAACAGCACGACGTGCGCCGAATACACGCTCAACGGCATCGATCCCGGCGCCGACAGCGGCGCGAGCACCCATGACTGGCGACCCAAGAGCACTGCAGCGGCCTGGCAGGCGGCGATCGTCATCACCGCGGTTCCGCCCGTGGAGAGCAGATCGAACGGCGTCCCCGAATGCGGTCCCGCGATCGCCAGCCACCACCAGGACGTCGCCGGAGTCACCCCGTAGCTGCCGGTGAACAGTGCCGCAGTGAGGTCCGTGCCCCACATCTGTGAAACCTCCACGAGCGCGGCATCACCGCCGAAGACATTAAGCATCATCCACGATGCACCGCGACCGATGACGAAGAGCCCGAGTCCGGCGGTGAACAGCGCGAGCAAGTGGCGGCCGATGTCGAGCTTCGCCACGGCCATGCCGAGCAGAATGTATGACAGCCATTGGAGCACCGGGTAGTAGCCGGTGAGGAAGAGGTCGGTGAGCATCGTCCCCGGCGTCGCGAAGTCGAAGAAGCCCATCGGCAGGTAGCTCGGTTCGAGGAGGAACGTCGAACGCACCCACATCGACACGACGGGGGAGACGACCATCCAGACCCCGGCGATCGCGAACAGCGTCCCCGCGCGCAGACGCAGGAAGAACAGTGCGAGGGCGAACATGATCCCGTAGTTGACGAGGATGACCGCGAGCAGTCCGGAGATCGACCCGAGGCATAGCCCGATGAGGACGATGGCCGCCGCCCGGATGAGCACGCTCGGCGCCGCATCGCGCAACCGCCCCGACACCGCCATCCGGGCTCGGGTCGAGAGCACCAGAGAACAGCCGGCAAGGACCGCGAACAGCGCCGAGGCGCGCCCGGCGAAGACCGCCGCCCAGGTCGGCATCCCCGTCTCGTCGCCGAGGGCGAAGATGTGCGTGACCATCATCGCCAAGAGCGCGATCCCACGGGCGACATCGAGTCCGATGAGCCGACCGTCGGGGCTGAGCCGACGGGCAACCCTCGCCGAGGTGGCCGTGGAGTCCGCGTCGTGCGCTCGGTGAGGTTCCGCCGGGTGAGAGCTCATAAAACGATTCTCACACGACTTCACATCTGCGCGCCCTCCCTCGTACGCTCCCGGGGTATCTTTATGCCATGACCTTCAACCCGAACGCCGACATCAGCGGCAACAGCACGAGCAAACGCGGTCGCAACACCGCGATCGTCGGGGGCGGCGGCGTGGGCATCGTCGGTCTGCTCGTCTTCCTCATCGGACCACTGCTCGGCGTTGATGTCACCGGACTGATGGGCGGAATCACCCCGGACGACGGCGGTCAGAACCAGTCGAGCGGGACGAGCATGTCCCAGTGCGACACGGGCGAGGACGCGAACACGAACATCGACTGCCGAATGGCCGGAGCACAGGTCGTCCTCGACGACTACTGGGCGCAGAAGGTCGACGGGTACGAACCGCCGGCGATGACACTGGTCGACGGTCAGACGTCAACCGGCTGCGGGACCGCATCGAACCAGGTCGGGCCCTTCTACTGCCCGGCCGATCAGGGCGTCTACATCGATCCGAGCTTCTTCGACATTCTGCGCCAGCAGTACGGGGCCTCGGCCGATGAGCTCGCCCAGCTCTACATCGTCGGCCACGAATGGGGCCACCACATCCAGAACATCACCGGCGTGATGAGCGAGCACCCGAACAACGGCACCGGTCCGGAGAGCAACGGCGTGCGCACCGAACTCCAAGCCGACTGCTATGCCGGTGCCTGGCTGGGCAATGTCACCACTCTCACCGACGACAACGGCACTCCGTATCTCGAAGAGCCCTCCAAACAGCAGCTCGACGACGCCCTCAACGCGGCCTTCGTCGTCGGCGACGACCACATCCAGGAGCAGTCCGGCTTCGTCAATCCGGAATCGTTCACCCACGGCTCGAGCAAGCAGCGGCAGAAGTGGTTCACCACCGGATACAACGAGGGGCTGAACAGCTGCGATACCTTCGCGGTCTCCGGCAGCGAGCTCTGACTGACGGTTCCGCCTGACAGCAATCGCACCGGCTCAATCGGAGTTCGGCACCTCGGGAGCCGACCCTCGCCGCAGTTCGTCATACGGTGGTATGAATAACTGAGGCACCCCGTCCGAACGAAACCGTCGGACGATCCCGACGATCTGATCAAGGACGATCATGTCTCAGCTGTTTCCGCACCTCTTCGACCCCATCACCCTCGGCTCCACGACCATCCGCAACCGCATCGTCTCCTCCGGCCATGACACCGTTCTCGACGATCACGGCCACATAGGCGACGACCTCGTCGCCTACCATGAGGCCCGCGCGAAAGGCGGAGCCGGCCTGATCGTCCTCCAGGTCTCCGGCGTCCACGAAACCGCCCGCTACACCAGCCACGTCCTCATGGCCACCGATGAATCCTCCGTCCCCGGTTACCAAAACGTCGCCGAGGCGGTCCACCGCCACGGAGCCACGATCTTCGCCCAGCTCTTCCACCCCGGCCGCGAAGTCATGGACGGTGAACGCGGAATGGCACCCCGGGCCAAGGCCCCGAGCGACGAACCGCAGGAGAGATTCAAGGTCGTCCCCGAAACGCTGTCCACCGCCGAGATCAAGGACATCATCGCCGGCTACGGCGAAGCGGCAAAACGCATCGCCGACTCCGGAATCGACGGCGTCGAGATCGTCGCCAGCCACGGCTACCTGCCCATCCAATTCTTCAATCTCGCCGTCAACACCCGCACCGACGACTACGGCGGCAGCCCGGAGAACCGTCGCCGCTTCCTCACCGAGGTGGCCCACACCGTCCGTCAGTCAGTCGGCCCTGATGTCGTGGTGGGCGTGCGGATCTCCGGTGAGGACAAGACCGAGGACGGCCTCGTCGCCACCGAGATCCTCGATCTCGTCGACCACCTCGACTCCCTGACCGCCGACGGCGTCGACTGCCTCGACTACTTCTCGATCACCGCCGGCGATTCCTCCACTCTGCAGGGCGCCGTCCACATCGTGCCCTCGATGCAGATCGATCCCGGCTACGCCGCGAACCTGTCCGAGCAGGTCAAGAAGATCACCGACAAGACCGTCATGGTCGCCGGCCGCATCAACCAACCCCACGAAGCCGAAACCGCGATCGCCGAAGGCCGCACCGACATGGCGATCATGACCCGCGCGATGATCTGCGACCCCGAAATCGCGAACAAGTCCGAATCCGACAAGGTCGACGAGATCCGCGCCTGCATCGGCTGCAACCAAGCCTGCATCGGCCACTTCCAACAGGGTGTGCCGATCTCGTGCATCCAATACCCTGAATCGGGCCAGGAACTGACGTTCCTTCCCCGACCGACGCTGCGCACCCGACGCAAGGTTCTCGTCATCGGTGGGGGACCGGCCGGACTCAAGACCGCCGCGGTCGCCGCCGAGCAGGGCGACGACGTCGTGTTGTGCGAGAAGGAGCCCCACCTCGGCGGGGCGGTGCTGCTGGCTCAGGAGCTGCCGTACCGGTCCGAATTCGGGGGAGCGGCGACGAACCTGACCGCCGAGGCGGCCCGCGCGGGAGTCGACATCCGCACTTGCGTACCGGCCACCAGGACCTCATCGCCGAGGTGGCCCCCGATCATGTCATCATCGCCACCGGTGCCGAACAGCGCATGCCCGCACTCGAGATTGTTGACGACGCATTCGTCATCGGGGCTCGCGACTATCTGCGGGAGTCCCCGAACCTGCCGCCAGGCCGCGTGCT
The DNA here is from genome assembly GCF_900169265.1 of Brevibacterium iodinum ATCC 49514. Classification (GTDB taxonomy): domain Bacteria; phylum Actinomycetota; class Actinomycetes; order Actinomycetales; family Brevibacteriaceae; genus Brevibacterium; species Brevibacterium iodinum. Next base: position 54,423 of record NZ_FXYX01000020.1, on the reverse strand, counting down.
CGTCACAGACTGGAAGGGCGACTGGATCGGACTCGGCATCGCCTTGCGCTTGGTCGAGGCCGGGCGACACGTGAGCTTGGCGACGGCGGCGAACTTCGCCGGTGCCGCGATCCAGCAGTACACGCGCACCCTGCTCGTGTCCCAAGCGCTGCGGACCGGTCGGATGCAATTCGTCAACGATGCTCGCCTCGTCGGCGTCGATGCCGATACCGGTTACCTGCAGTCCACTCTCTGCGAGGTCGTTCATGAGGTCAACGGTGTTGCGGCCACGATCGTCTCCGGTGCCCCGCGATCGGTGACGGTCGACCTCGACTTCGGGGCCGCCTCGGGGACGGTGGTCGGTGACGCCCTGGCGCCGCGCACGGTCGAAGAGGCCGTGTACGAAGGGCTGACCGCGGCCACCGCTCTGGCGACAGGTGAACGCGCCGCCCACCGGCCGCCAAGGGAACCGGCCACAGGAGAACAGGCGGTCTCATCATGAGCCCCCGTCCGGCTCGGCCGCCCGAGCAGGCCGAGGCGAAGAAGTTCGCGATCATCCAGGCAACGCTCGACGCCATCGTCGCCAAAGGTGCCGCCGCCGTCCGGCTCGGGGACGTGGCGAAAGCGACTGGAATGTCGATCGGCACAGTTCAGTACTACTTCGAGTCCCGAGACGAACTGCTGGCCCAGTCGTTCTCCTTCCATACGGCCACAGTGCTGGTGCACCTCGAAGAGATGGCGAAGCCGGGCGATGATCCCCGCGGTCGGATGGCTCGCTATCGCCTGCACGATGCGTTCGCTGCCGTCCATGGGGTGGGCATGCACGAGCAGCGGTCGCGGATCTGGGTCGAAATCGTCACTGCCGCGCGCACCGATGAAGGCCTGCAGAACTGCGTCGACGCCGTGTTCGACGGGTGGCGGAAACTGTTTCGGACGATCGTCGACGATGGGGTTGAGAGGGCCGAATTCGGACTCTTCGAGCTCACCGCCGCCGAGGTGGTCGACACGTTCGTCGCGATCATCGACGGCTTCGATCTCGCCACCGTCGCCGGCCATGGACCGGAACCGCGCACGATGACACGGATCCTCATCGAAACCGCTGACCGCCTGCTCGAAGGTTAGCGGAACCGCGCCCGAGCGGCGGGTGAGCGCGCCCGCTTCACAATCGCGCGATCATCTCCACGTCCTCGTCGAACTCCCGAGCCGTCTCCTCGGACACCGTCGTCCGCGTCGCACGCAGCGCCTCGAGATAGTCATCGGTCGACAGCGCGCCAGACCGCGAAGCGATGTCGACGTGCTGCTGCCGCAGAGACGACGCCAGAGCTTCCTGCGATGCACGCCGGGCAGCGTATTCGATGTCGGCCGGGGTCAGGCCGTCACTGGCATTGACGAGCACGTCGAGATCGACACCGGCGATCGTGTGCTCGGGAATGTAGCGCGACCAGATCGCCTCCCTGGCGGTGGCATCCGGCAAACCGATGGGAATGACATAGTCGAAGCGCCCATGCCGCAGGAACGCCGCATCGAGGGCACGGACGAAGTTCGTCGCACAGATGAGCAGCCGGCCCTCTGTCGTTCGAGCGCATCGAGCAGCCCCGCCTCAACGCGGGTGCCCTGCTCCGGATCCGCACGGATCGTCTCGAGGACATGGAAGAACACGAGAACCCCCTGCCCGTGGGCGGCGCGGCCGACGGCGGCACCGACGATCTCCTCATCGCGAACGGCCACGACGGCCTGATTGCGCTGGCAGGCGGCCAACACCTCGGAGAGCGGATTGAGCGGGGGAGCGGCCGTAGATTCCGCAACGGCGGCTTCGAAGAGACCGATGATTCCGTCGAGATCATCATCATGGAAATCGCGGATGCGGGTGCGGGTCATCGAAAACTCCTGTGTTTCGGTGGCGGGCAGGGCAGAAGCGTAGACGATCAGACAGACACGGGTGTGATCCGTCTCTCACTGTGACCGCATGAGCGCCGCATCCGAGGCGAACGACACCCGCAACGCGGGTGGACCGCTGCACTCGTGAGAGGACGTGGGCGCTATCCTGGTTCTATGGCGATTCTCGGTGATCAGGCAGCAGCGACTGCCATGGACGCGTTCGGTTCCGTCGGCACGGCAATGGTGACTCCATTCAAGCGCGACGGCAGCATCGACTATGCGTCCGTGGAGAAGGTGGCGAACCACCTCGTCGAGCTCGGCAACGACATGCTCGTCGTCTCCGGCACCACCGGCGAATCTCCGACGACGACCGACGACGAGAAGGTCGAGCTGCTACGCGTCGTGCGCGGTGTCATCGGCAAGCGGGCGAAGATCATCGCCGGCACCGGCAACAACGTCACCGCTCACACCATCGAACTCTCCAGGCGTTCGGCCGATGCGGGAGCCGACGGCATCCTCATCGTCACCCCCTACTACTCGAAGCCGACGCAGCCGGCGATCGAGGCGCATATGCGCGCGGCCGCGGACTCCACCGACCTGCCGGTGATGCTCTACGACATCCCCGGACGCGCCGGTGCCCCGATCATCACGGACACGCTGCTGCGGCTCTCGGACCATCCGAACATCCTCGCGGTCAAGGACGCCAAGGGCGACCTCTTCGCCTCCTCGTTCGTGATGAACAACTCCTCGCTGGTCTACTACTCCGGTGAGGACGCGCTCAACCTGCCGCTGCTGTCCCTCGGTGCGCTCGGACTCGTGTCCGTGGCCGGGCACGTGTGCTCCGACCGCTTCGCGACCATGGTGGCCGCAGTGGCGAACAACGATCTCAACACCGCACGCACCCTCTCCCGCGAGACCGCGGACGTCGTGGATGCGCTCATGAACCACATGCCGGGAGTGATCTCGGCAAAGGCCGCCTTGCAGGCCCAAGGAATACTCGACAACCGCGATGTGCGGATGCCGCTGCTCCCAGCAGATGAGGACCAGTTGGCGTTCGTCACCGCCCAATTGACCAGGAGTGGTTACCTCAGTGAATAATGCATTGACCCAAGAACTGTCCCGCCCGCCGAGGATGGACAAAGAAGCCGTCCGCATCGTCGCTCTCGGCGGACTCGGTGAGGTCGGACGCAACATGACCGTGTTCGAATACCACGGCAAACTCCTCATCGTCGACTGCGGCGTGCTCTTCCCCGAAGAGGACCAGCCCGGCGTCGACCTCATCCTCCCCGACTTCTCGTACCTCGACGATCGCCTCGACGACATCGTCGGCCTCGTCCTCACCCACGGACACGAAGACCACATCGGCGCCGTGCCCTACCTGCTGCGCCGCAAGGGCGACATCCCGATTCTCGGCTCGAAGCTGACGATCGCCCTCATCGAAGCCAAGCTCAAGGAACACCGGATCAAGCCGATCACCCGCGTGGTGGCCGAAGACGATCTCGACCAGCTCGGCCCCTTCGACCTCGAGTTCGTCGCCGTCAACCACTCGATCCCCGACGCACTGGCCGTGTTCATCCGCACCGGCGCCGGCAACATCCTCCACACCGGTGACTTCAAGATGGACCAGCTGCCGCTCGACGGCCGCATCACCGACCTGCGCGCCTTCGCCCGCCTCGGTGAAGAAGGCGTCGACCTGTTCATGACGGACTCGACGAACGCCGAGGTCCCCGGCTTCACCGCGCTGGAGAAGGACATCGGGCCCGTGCTCGAGAACCTTTTCGGCACCGCCGAGCGCCGCATCATCGTCGCCTCCTTCTCCTCCCACGTCCACCGCGTGCAGCAGGTGCTCAACGCCGCGACCGCCCACGGCCGCAAGGTCGCCCTCGTCGGCCGCTCCATGGTCCGCAACATGAAGATTGCCGAAGACCTCGGCTACCTCAACGTGCCCCAGGGAACGCTCATCGACGTCAAGAAGGTCGACGACTACCCCGAGGATCAGATCGTCCTCATGTGCACCGGCTCCCAGGGCGAGCCGATGGCCGCCCTGTCCCGAATGGCCAACCGCAGCCACCGGGTCGACGTCGGCGACGGCGACACTGTCATCCTCGCCTCCTCGCTCATCCCCGGCAACGAGAACTCCGTGTTCAAGGTCATCAACGGCCTGATGAAACTCGGCGCTCGCGTCATCTCGAAGGCCGACGCGAAGATCCACGTGTCCGGCCACGCCTCCGGCGGCGAGCTGCTCTACTGCTACAACATCGTCAAGCCCCGCGGCGTCATGCCCGTCCACGGCGAATGGCGCCACCTGCTGGCCAACGCTCGCCACGCCGAGGCGACCGGAGTCGACCCGAACAACATCGTCCTGGCCGATGACGGCTGGGTCGTCGACCTCAAGGACGGTCACGCCGAGGTCGTCGGCGCCGTCGACTGCAACTACGTCTTCGTCGACGGTTCGTCGGTCGGTGAGATCACCGAGGCGGACCTCAAGGATCGTCTCGTCCTGTCCGGTGAGGGCTTCGTGACGATCTTCATGGCCGTGAACTCGCAGACGAAGTCGCTCATCGCCGGTCCCGAGATCCACGCCCGCGGTATGGCCGAATCCGATGATGTCTTCGACTCGATCGTCCCGAAGGTCCAGAAGGCCGTCGAGGATGCTCTGCGCGACGGCACGACCGATCAGTACCAGCTGCAGCAGGTGGTGCGCCGCACCGTCGGCCGCTGGGTGTCGTCGAAGCTGCGCCGCAAGCCGATGATCGTCCCCATGGTCGTCATCGTCTGAGACCCAGTCTTCGAGCGGCTCCGTCGGCGGTCGGCTCGACTGTCGGTCTGCAGCACAGACGAAACCGCGAACGCCCGCAGATGCCTCCTCGTGAGGCTCTGCGGGCGTTGTCGCGTTCTGGGCGAATCGCCTTTTGATCGGCACATCGCGTTTGAACCCGATGCGTGGAACAAAAGGCGATGACTCCCGACTCAAAAGGCGATGACACCTGGTGCGGGGAAGATCCGCGCGGGCGTGAGCGTAAGGTGCGGGGACGATTCGCGCGGGCGGGAGCGTCAGGCCCGTTGGGTGGGTTCCGGTTCGTCATCGTCGATGTCAGAGCTGCCGCCGCGAGCCGAGTGCCCGTCGGCGCCTTCGGCAATCCCGTCGGCCATGCCCTCGTCTGTGGCTGCCGCACCGGTCACATCGTCCGCTGCGCTGCCGGTGGAAGCGCCGGCTCGGGCAATACTGCCAGCGCCTGCTTCAAGGCCCGGCAGCGGCTTGCCCGGGGAGCGGCGGATCATCACCACGACGACGGCGAGGCCGATGACGATCGCAGTGAGCACGACGGTGCCCGCATTGAAGCCCAGACCGTTGAGGCCGACGAACGCCAGAGTGCCCGCAGCCAGCGAATAGACGAGCATCGGGATCGACGTCCGCCGGATGAGCTCGCCCTCCCGACCGATGAGTCCCACCGTCGCCGAGGCGGCTACGACGTTGTGCACGGCCACCATATTCCCAGCGGCGCCACCGACCGCCTGAGCCGCGACCACGGTCTCAGGGCTGGCGGCACCGATCGCGGTGCCGGTGGAGAACTGGAACTGCGAGAACATGACGTTCGAGACGGTGTTCGACCCTGCGACGAAGGCACCCAGGGCACCGACGAACGGGGCGAACAGCGGCCAGGCGTCGCCCACGGAACTGGCGGCCGCCTCGGCGAGGGTGACCGGCATCGAATCCAGGCCAGCGCCGTTGTAGTCGGCGCCGGAGTTGATGAACACGCGCACCAGCGGCAGGGAACACAGCAGGGCCACGGCCGCGCCGGCGATCTGCGAACCGGCGATCTGCCACGAGCCTGCGATCTGCTTCTTCGTCATCCGGTGGATGAAGTACGTCAGCCCGCAGGCGAGGGCGAAGATCGCGCCGGGCGACCACAGCAGATCCATATTCTGGCTGATCGGGGTGCCGAAGATGTTGTCGATCTTGATCACGGCCGGACCGTTGAGGAACTCCTTGATCGCGGGCACATTGCGGGTGATGAGAAGCAGGGCGACGACGATGAGATACGGCGACCAGGCGCGGGGCAGCGACATCTTCTTGGTCAGCTGCGCCTTCTCCTTGTTCGGGTCGACGGTGCCCATCCAGAATGCCGGCCACTTCTCACGCGGAGCGAAGTCCCAGGTCTTCTTGGGCATGAGGAACCCCATCCGCGAGGTCGTCACGACGATGACGAGACCGATGAGCCCGCCGAGCAGCGACGGGAACTCCGGGCCGAGCACATTGGCCACGATGAGGTAGGGCACGATCATGGCCAGGGCCGCATAGATCGCGAACGGGGCGATGGCCAGACCGTCGGCGAAACGCCGATTGGCACCGAAGAACCCGGTCATCAGGCAGGAGAGCAGCAGCGGGATGAGGATGCCGCAGCAGGCGTGGATGAGCGCGACCTGAGCGGCGGTATGAGCGACGAACTCGGCCTGGCCGAGGCCGAGCTGACCGGCGCGTTCGGCGACGTCGGCCGACATCGACCCGTCCTCCTGCGCCAGCCCGGAGCCGATGCCCAGCACCATCGGAGTGCCGACGGCGCCGAAGCTCACCGGCGTCGACTGGATGACGAGCCCGGCGAGCACCGCGGCGATCGCGGGGAAGCCGAGGGCCAGCATGAGCGGGGCGACCACGGCGGCCGGAGTGCCGAAGCCGGCGGCGCCCTCGATGAAGGATCCGAAGAGCCAGGCGACGATGATGACCTGCACCCGCCGGTCCGGGGAGATCGCGATGAAGCCGGCGCGGATCGTTTCGATCGCTCCGGACCGGGTGATCGTGGCCAACAGCAGAAGCGCACCGAAGACGATCCACAGCAGGCCGATCGCGACGAGGAGGCCCTGGACGACCGAGGCGCCGATCGTCACCCACTCGATCTTCCACGCGAAGTTCGCCACGAGTGCTGCGGCGACCAGGCCGATGGGCATGGCGTATTTGGCGGGCCAGCGGAATCCGATGAGAAGGATTCCGGCCAAGAGGATGGGGGAGAGGGCCAGAAGAGCTGCAACAGCGAGGTTGTCCACCGTGAGTCCGATCCGCGGCACCATTGCCGCCTCGGCGAGTCCATGAGAGATGTTCCCCCTATCGTCCCGAGCGCTTGGGGCGGAGTCAATGAACACACCGTCTCGAATGCAGGATAGGGTTTGACGAGACGTGCATCACCTCATATTCTTTCGTTGTGTGAACAAACATTTTCACAATGTGAAAATGTCGCAGTCAAAACCCCGTTGACCAGCGAACATATCGCATCGCCAGATGTGGATAAGGACGCAGCACCGATGTGCTGACTAAGGAGAACCATCGATGACCGCTCATATCGAAAACCTGGACATCCCCGCCGGGATGGAGATCACCGGTGAGCTGCCGGACGGGGCTGAGAAGGTCCTCACGCCCAAGGCGCTTGAGCTCATCGTCGATCTGCACCGGAAGTTCAACGGCGACCGTCTCGATCGCCTCGAGGCCCGCAAGGAACGCCAGGCCGAAATCGCCGCAGCCAAGGACCTCGACTTCCTCCCCGAGACCGCTGAGATCCGCAACGATCCCTCCTGGCAGGTCGCGCCTCCGGCACCCGGCCTCGAAGACCGCCGCGTCGAGGTCACCGGCCCGACGTACAAGAAGATGACGATCAACGCGCTCAACTCCGGCGCGAAGGTGTGGCTGGCCGACCAGGAGGACGCGAACACCCCGCAGTGGGACTCGGTCATCCAGGGCCAGATCAACCTGCTCGACTCGCTCAACCGCGAAATCGACTTCACCTCGCCTGAGGGCAAGGAATACAAGCTCGCCCCCGACGAGGAGCTGCCGACCATCGTCGTACGCCCCCGCGGCTGGCACATGCCCGAGAAGCACATCCTCATCGACGGCGAGGAGACCTCCGGTTCGCTCGTCGACTTCGCGCTCTACTTCGCAACCGCCGGCCAGATCCAGATCAAGAAGGGCCGCGGCCCCTACTTCTACCTCGCGAAGATGGAGTCCCACCTCGAGGCCCGCCTGTGGAACCAGGTCTTCGAACACGCCGAAGATGCCTTCGGCCTGGCCCGCGGCACCATCCGGGCCACCGTGCTCATCGAGACCTACCCCGCAGCCTTCGAGATGGAAGAGATCCTCTACGAACTGCGCGAGCACTCGGCCGGCCTCAATGCCGGACGCTGGGACTACATCTTCTCCGTCATCAAGTACTACCGCTCCCGCGGCTCCGAGTTCCTGCTGCCGGACCGCTCGGACGTGACCATGACGGTGCCGTTCATGCGCGCCTACACCGAACTGCTCGCACGCACCTGCCACAAGCGCGGCGCCCACGCGATCGGCGGAATGTCCGCGTTCGTGCCCTCGAAGGACGAAGCCGCGAACAAGGCCGCCTTCGACAAGGTCCGCGAGGACAAGTCCCGCGAGGCCGGCAAGGGCTTCGACGGCTCCTGGGTCGCCCACCCCGGCATGGTCTCCCTGTGCAAGGAGGTCTTCACCGAGACCCTCGGCGACAAGCCCAACCAGATCGACAACAAGCGCGAAGACGTCAACGTCACCGCCGCCGATCTCCTCGACGTGAAGTCGACCCCGGGCTCGATGACCGAGGCGGGCCTGCGTACCAACGTGTCCGTCGGCATCCAGTACCTGCGCGCCTGGCTCGAAGGCAACGGCGCGGTCGCCATCAACGGACTCATGGAGGACGCCGCGACCGCCGAGATCTCCCGCTCCCAGGTGTGGCAGTGGCTCGATGCCGGCATCACCCTGGACTCCGGTGAGAAGGTGACGAAGGAACTCGTCGAGCGCATCGTCGCCGAGGAGGTCGCCAAGCTGCCCGGTGACGACTCAGGTTGGAAGGACGCCACCGACACCTTCGTCTCGGTCGCCCTCGACCCCGAGTACGTCGACTTCCTCACCCTGCCGGCCTACGCCCGCATGCCGTGATCCGCAGGTCGTGATCGACTCCGGCCCTGCTGCGTGCCCCGATTCGGGCATGCAGGTCCACGGCCGGTGACGACACCGAACGCCCCCGAAATCTGTGCAATGTGCACCGATTTCGGGGGCGTTCTTCGCTAAGCTCGACATACACACGCACGCAGCGCAGCGCCCGAGACAGCAGGAACGGAAGATGCGGATGAGCCTGACCACAGACGAACTGCCCCGACTGGCCAGTCCCAGCAGCATCGCCGAACTCTCCGAACTCATGGCCCGCGCACATGCCGAGAACCGCACCGTCGCAGTGTTCGGCGGCGGCACCGCCTTCGACGATCATCCGCCCGCGTCCACTCCGGGGCTTCTCATCGACTTGACCTCCATCGCCGAGGCGGCTGCCCCTCGCGGCGGCACCATCCGTGCCGGAGCCGGCACCCGGATCAGCGCCCTCAACAGGTTCGCAGCCCAATCCGGGCAGGAGATCCTCGCCGACCTACCGCTTGACCGCGTCGAGGCCGGCGCCACGCTCGGCGGAATGATCGCCACCGCGGCCACCGGGTCCCGTTGTCTGCGCCGTCCTCGGCTGGCCGAGACAGTGCAGTCCGTGACGACCGTCGCCGCCGACGGGACCATCGTCCGCACCGCTCACGGACTCCACCCGGATCTGGACGGCCGCGATCTGCGCAGCCTCGTCACCGGATCATGGGGGACCCGGGCGATCATTGCCGAAGCCGAGATCCGTCTGACTCCGCGACCCGCAACGCAGAGGTTCATATGGATCCCCGGCGACGAGGCGGCCGCCGACCTCCTCGTCGCCCGCCGCGTCCCCGATGCGGTCAACATCGAACGTCCGCCCGGGTCACCGGCGGCGACAGTGGTCCTCATCGAGGGGGACACCGACGAGGTCGAAGCCGAGGTGGGCCACCTCGTGGATTGGGTTCCCGGGGCAACCCCGTGCGGGGAACCGGAATGGTGGGGGAGCAGAGCTCGCCTGGCCGCGACCATCGGGGTGTCCGTGGCACCGAGTTTCATTCCGACCCTCATCGATGCCGTCGACCGGCTGGAGACGACGATCGGCTATCCGCTGCAGCTGCGCGGCAGCGCGACAGGGGCCTTCGAACTGGGCGTCGGCGCCCCGGGTTCCGAACCCGGAGTGGCCACGCGCGTGGTCCTCGAACATCTACGCAGCTTCGGACTGCACTTCATCGCCGCCCGGCTCATCCATGCGCCCGCTCCGGTCTGGGATGAGGTCGACGCGTGGGGCCCGCAGCCGGGGCGGCAGGGTCTGGTAGAGCTCAAGTCGCTCGTCGATCCGCGCGGGTTCCTAGCCCCGGGTCGAGGGATCGCAGGGGTCTAGCGCCGCGCGACTGGCGCGGCACGACTGGCGCCGTGTACCGGGCCGCGACCTGTCCCGGGCTTCTACTTCACCAACAGCACCGGGCAATCGGCTTCGAGGATGACCTGCTGCGCACTCGACCCGAGCAGCAGCTTCACGACGGGTGAGCGGCGCTTCGTGCTCATGACGATCACCGCGGCGTCGTGCTCCTCGGCGAGGCCGAGGATCTGCTCGGCCGGATCGGGACCGGCACGGTGGACGGCATACTCGAGTCCCGCCTCGGCGAGGGCCGTGCCCAACTTGGTGCATTCGGACAGGGACGACGTCGACGGAGCCGTCGTCGTATCCGTGCCGAACACGACCGCCTGCACCGCTGCGTGCTCACGGCCGGCCGCGGCGATCGCCTGTTCGAGCACCTCGTCCGAAGAATCCGGACGCAGCGCCAGGACCACGGTCGCGGCAGCCGAACCGATGCCCGGTGAGGCGGTGACCTGCCGGGACGGGGCAGGGAAGCGGCGCTGTGGAGCCGAATAGAGATCAGTCATCGTAGGTCGCCGTTCAGCCGATTCCGATGACGCCGACGGCGACACCCACGGCGAGCATGACGAGGGCGACGATGAGTGCGCGCCACAGCACCTTCTTGTGGTGATCGCCGAGCTCGACGCCGGACAGGGACACGAGCAGCAGGATCGCGGGCACGAGCGGCGACTGCATGTGCACGGGCTGGCCGGTGATCGAGGCGCGGGCCATATCCGACGCGGAGATGCCGAAGTGGGAGGCGGTCTCGGCGAGGACGGGCAGGATGCCGAAGTAGAAGGCGTCGTTGCTCATGAAGAACGTCATCGGGATCGACAGCAGACCGGTGATGACGGCCATGTAGGGCCCCATCGAGTTCGGGATGACCGCGACGAGCCATTCGGCCATCGCGTCGACCATTCCGGTGCCGGACATGATGCCGGTGAGCACGCCTGCGGCCATGACCATGGCCACGACGGAGATGATCGCGGTCGCATGGGAGGCGAGTTCCTCCTGCTGGTCCTTCATCTTCGGGAAGTTGACCATGAGTGCGATGACGGTGCCGATCATGAATAGGTACGGCAGCGGCAGGATGTCGATGATGAGCAGGACCATCACGGCCACGGTCAGGGCCAGGTTGAACCAGAACAGCTTCGGTCGCAGGGTCGCGCGGTTGGGATCGAGCGCGGTGTTCGACAGGCCCGAACCAGTTCCGGCGGATCCGTCTGTGTCGTTCGCGGAGGCGGGTCCCGCCTCGGCGGTGGTGTCGTCATTCGCCGAGGCGGCCGAGCCGGATCCGTGTCCGTGCCCACCCGCGGTGGTGCCCGCGGATGAGCCCGCGGTCGTGCTGGCTCCGGCCACGGCGCCGACGAGGTCCCTGCGACGATTCGAACCGCGGTCCTCGACCCAGGCGACGCCGTTCTTGGCCAGGCGGCGGCGTTCGGAGATGCCGAGCACATAGGCGAAGATGAGGCACACGAGCAGGCCGGCCACCAGGGACGGGACCATGGGGACGAAGATCTCGTTCGCGTCGATCTGCAGCGCCGAGGAGGCCCGGGCAGTCGGGCCGCCCCACGGGACGATGTTGAGGGTGCCGTTGATGAGGCCGGCGACGCAGGTGAGCACCACGGGTGACATCTCGAGGCGCTGGTAGATCGGCAGCATGGCCGCGGTGACGACGATGAACGTCGTCGATCCGTCACCGTCGAGAGACACGGCGCCGGTGAGCAGCGCGGTGCCGAGGACGACCTTGACGGGGTCGTTGCCGGCGACCTTGAGGATGAACTCGACGAGCTTGTCGAAGAGGCCGACGTCGATCATGATGCCGAAGTAGATGATGGCGAAGAGCAGCAGCGCTGCCGTCGACGACATCGAGGCGATCGCGTCCATGACCATGTCCCCGATACCCAGTCCTGCTCCGGCGAAGAGGCCGAAGATCGTGGGCACGAGGATGAGCGCGAGGATCGGCGAGAGTCGTTTGGTCATGATCAGCGTCATGAAGACGAGGATCATGGCAAAACCGAGAATGACAAGCACGAGCTTCTCCTTCGAAGGCGAATGTGAGGCTCGAAACACCGTAGGGCCCAGATCACGGGCCGCGCGCGCTTGTGTGCACTGATGGCGTTTAGATCGTTGCGCGCCTTTTGCGCATTGCGCTCAAACGCGGCTACGCTGAGCGCGTGCCCCGGCCCCATCGTTCGTTCTCCCGACGTGTGCTGATCTCTCAGCTCGCACTCGTCATCGTGATCCTCGGCTTGGTCACTGGAGTGTTCGCGTGGATGGGTGCGCGCACCGTCACCGAGGTGACCGAGACGAAGGCGCTGGCCACTGCCCGCACCCTGGCGATCGATCCGGCCGTCCGTGCCGCCGCCACGCAGGCCTCTGCCGAGCATGCCGAGGAACCCGACGAGCAGCTCGTGACCTCGATGTTGGCGATCACCGATGATCTGCGCGACCGCTCGGGCATCAGCTTCGCCGTCATCACCGACGACCGCGGCATCCGACTCACCCACCTCGACCGGTCGAAGATCGGGCACAAGGTCTCGACCTCGCCGGATGAGGCACTGGCCGGACGTGAGAACGTCTCCCACGAATCCGGAACCCTGGGCGAGACCATGCGCGCGAAGGTGCCGATCTATTCGAATGAGGACGGCAAGACCGTCGTCGGTGAGGTGTCGGTCGGCATCTTCGCCTCCGTGCTCGATGCCGACGTCCGCCGCGAACTCATCCTGCTCGGCACCGTCGCGGTGCTCGCCCTGGCGCTCGGTGGAGTCGTATCGGTCATGCTCGGGCGCCGGCTGCGGAGGGAGACGCTCGGCGTCGGACCCGAAGAGCTGGCCGAGATGGCCCGCGACCAAGGGGCCGTGCTCCACGGCCTCGACGACGGGGTGCTCGGATTCGATACGAACGGGAAACTGAGCCTGAGCAATTCGAACGCGAAGGAGCTGCTGTGTGCAACCTCGGCGGGGGATTCCGACCGTGCGGACGGAAAGGTGGACGCGAACGGCGGAGCCGCCTCGGCGGGGGATTCCGACCGTGAACTGGCCGCCGTGTCCGACGACGAACTCGTCAATGTGCCCGATGAGATCACCGCGCTCATGGCCGACGCCCCGGCGGACGGAGCCTTGCGGCGGCGGATCACGATTCGCGACCGGATCCTGCTGGCAACAGCGGTGCGGGTCCAACGCGACGGGGTCTCGGTCGGCGGGGTTGTGACCCTCCGCGACGAGACCCAGATGCTGACGATGGCTCGCCAGCTCGAATCCGTCACCGCCATGGCGCGGGCCCTGCGCACCCAGCGCCACGAGTTCGCCAACCGACTGCATACCGTGCTCGGCCTCGTCGACACGGGCGCCACCGATGAGGCCCACACCTACCTGTCCTCGATCCTGGGCACCGGTCCGATCACGACCCCCGTCGAGGACATCGACCTCGTGTCCGACCCGTACCTGCGCGCCGTTCTGGAAGCGAAGGGGACGACCGCCGCCGAGGCAGGAGTGGCCCTGGCCGTCACCCCTGACTCCCTGGCCGTCGGTGCGGTCCGCGACCCGGAGGCGGTCACGCTCATCCTCGGCAACCTCATCGACAATGCCGTCCGTGCGGCGGTCGCAGGCCGGCGGTGCGCCGAGGACGGGGGCCGGGTCGAAGTGCAGGTGCTCAGCTCCGGGACGGAGCTCCACGCGGTCGTCACGGACACTGGCGACGGGATCGACGACGAGGTGGCGGGGAAGATCTTCGACGAGGGATTCTCGACCTCGACGGCCGCCTCGGCGCCGGATTTCGGGATCGGACTGACGTCGGGAACCGGCACCGGGGACGGTCACGGACTCGGCATCGGCCTTGCGCTCAGCCGCCGGGTCGCGGAGAAGGGCGGGGGAGCGGTGTGGCTCATCGACGGTCACGACCCGGACCTCGGCGGGGCGAGCTTCGGCATGCGCCTGCCCGACGCCCTCGCCGACCCTGCCGACGTGGGCGACACGGGCGACGTGGGCGAAGACGGCAGTGCGATCGCCGACGACAACGACTTCCCAATTGATGAGGAGAGATGATGGTCAACGTTCTCGTGCTCGATGACGATTTCTTCGTCGGGCAGATCCACGCCCGGTACGTCGACGAGGTGCCCGGCTTCACGGCACTCGAACCCGTCCGCGACCTGAAGGCGGCCCGCGTGGTCATCGCTGAGAACGAGGTCGACCTGCTTCTCGTCGACTATGTGCTGCCCGAGGGCACCGGGGTCGAACTGATCCGTGAGACCGATATCGATGCGATCGTGCTCTCGGCGGTCACTGATCCGCAGGTGGTCCGTTCGTCGCTGCGCGCGGGGGCGATGACGTACATCGTCAAGCCCTTCGCCGCCGAGGTGCTGCAGAACTTCCTGCGCCGCTACGCTCGATTCCTCCGCTATTGGGAGCGGGATAAGGTCGGGCAGACCGACCTCGAGCGGCAGCTGCGCAACCTCCACGATGCCGCGGCCGTCGGCGGGACCGGAGCGAGCCCGGCGGGATCGTCGACGACGACCCGGATTCTCACAGCACTCGAGGAGGCGAGCGGTCCGATGACGGCCCTCGAAGTCGCCGAGGCGGTCGGCGCCTCCCGTGCGACCGCACAGCGGCATCTGGCTAAGCTCGCCGAAGCCCGCACGATCACCGTTTCCCTGCAGTACGGGTCGACCGGACGGCCGGAGCATCTCTACTCCACCCGCTGAGGCGGGGTGGGCTCGTCCCGGTCACTCTCAATCTCTTTCGATCAGCGGCTTCGGCGCTGCCTGGCCGCACTGATTCTGTCCCGAACGGCAATTTAAGTGTGCGCAGATTGCCAAAAATGCGAAGAAGATGTGCAATCCGAGCACACTTATCTCGCTTACGGGCGCGAAATCGGATGTTCCGGGCTAGCGCAGCCGCAGTGACACGCGGGGCCGAACATCGCCCCTGGTGGCACGCCGAAACCTGCGGATTTGCTGGGCAGGAGCGCAATATCGTCCTAAGATGAGAGACATGGCGACCAGAACGACTTCCCCCGCTTCTGGTTCCGGGAAACGCACAGCGCGCAAAAACGCTGGTCGGTCCGGTCAAGCGGGGACCGAAGAACCCGGGACAAACGTTGTCACCGGTGCATGGAGGGGAGTGGCCCACATGGCCGGAAACCGTGCGCGAAAGACTCTCAGCGACGAACCGACCGATCAATCACCGACGAAGCGGGACGGCACAGCCTTCTTCCTCATCGGACTCTCGATCATCATCGCCGCCTTCGAATGGTGGAACATCCCCGGCGCGATCAGCGACGGCGTCCGCGGAATCGTCGAAGGCACCTTCGGCCGGGTGGCACTCGCCCTGCCGGTGGTCTTCACCTGCTATGCGATCCGCCTGTTCCTGCGCGGCGACGACAACCGCGGCAACAACCGCATCCTCATCGGGATGATCTTCGGTCTGCTCGCCGCCTCGGGCCTGGCGCATATCGCCGCCGGCAACCCGACCTTCACGAACTCCCGCGAAGCCATGGCCAACGGGGGAGGCGCGCTCGGATTCGTCGTGTCCTCGCCACTGGTCGTCGCGACCACCGTGTACGTGGCGGTGCCGCTGCTCGTCCTCCTCGGACTCTTCTCCCTGCTCGTGGTCACCGCGACACCGGTGCGCGCGATTCCCCGTCGCCTCACCGATCTGTACTACCGGCTCACCGGCGGTGCTCGACCCGAAACCGACGTCGAGGCGGCCGAGACCAAACAGTCCGACCTCGTTGCCGAGAACGGCCGGACCTCCGACCTCAAACCCGTGATGGGCGCCAAGCGCCGCAGCCGGAAGAAGAAGACCGAGATCCCGGATCCCGACTCCGAATCCGCCGACGACGACACCGCGACGAAGGCCTACGACAAGGCCTATATCCACGAGGATGACGTCAGCGACGAGGACGCCGACACCACGCGCATCGAAACCAGCCCGGAGCCGAAGCTCAAGCCCGGCCAGCGCCGTCCCACCAAGGCCGAACGCGAGATAGCCGAGCTGAAGAAGACCATCGGGATGGACGACGACGCCGCGGACCAGGCGAAGAAGCCCGAGCCCGCTGCCGCCCCGGCGCCGGTGCCGATCACGAACGCACCCGCACCTCCACCCACGGAGCAGCTGCCCGAACGCGTCGAACAGCTCACCCTCGCCGGCGACGTCACCTACACACTGCCCGCCTCCGACAACCTCCAGCCCGGACCTCCAGCGAAGGAACGCTCCGAGGCCAACGACCGTGTCGTCGAAGCCCTGCGCGATGTGCTCGAGCAGTTCAAGATCGACGCCGAGGTCACCGGCTTCTCCCGCGGACCGACGGTCACCCGCTACGAGGTGGAGCTCGGCGCCGGTACGAAGGTCGAGAAGGTCACGGCGCTGTCGAAGAACATCGCCTACGCCGTGGCCAGCGCCGACGTGCGCATCCTCTCGCCGATCCCCGGCAAGAAGGCCATCGGCATCGAGATCCCGAACACCGACCGTGAGAACGTGGCCCTCGGTGATGTGCTGCGCTCGAAGGCCGCCCGCAAGACCGACCACCCCATGGTCATGGGAGTGGGCAAGGACGTCGAAGGCGGATTCGTCGTCGCCGACCTCTCGAAGATGCCCCACCTCCTCGTTGCCGGTGCCACCGGTGCCGGTAAGTCGAGCTTCGTGAACTCCATGATCACCTCGATCATGATGCGCGCGACCCCCGACGAAGTCCGCATGATCCTCGTCGACCCCAAGCGCGTCGAGCTGACGATCTACGAAGGCATCCCGCACCTGATCACCCCGATCATCACGAACCCGAAGAAGGCCGCCGAGGCGCTCGAATGGGTCGTGCGTGAAATGGACGCCCGCTACGACGACCTCGCGAACTACGGGTTCAAGCACGTCAAGGAGTTCAACAAGGCCGCCCGCGAGGGTCGCATCCAGGCGCCCGCCGGATCCGAACGCGTCCTCCAGCCCTACCCGTACCTGCTGGTCGTCGTCGACGAGCTCGCCGACCTCATGATGGTCGCCCCACGTGACGTCGAAGCCTCGATCCAGCGCATCACACAGCTGGCCCGTGCTGCAGGCATCCACCTGGTGCTCGCCACCCAGCGACCCAGCGTCGACGTCGTCACCGGCCTCATCAAGGCCAACGTGCCCTCCCGTCTGGCATTCGCGACCTCGTCGCTGGCCGATTCCCGAGTCGTGCTCGACCAGCCCGGCGCAGAGAAGCTCATCGGTCAGGGTGACGCCCTGTTCCTGCCGATGGGCGCGGCCAAGCCGATGCGTGTCCAGGGCGCCTGGGTCAACGAGTCCGAGATCGAGAAGGTCGTCGAACACGTCAAGGGTCAGCTCACCCCGAACTACCGCGAAGACGTGGCCGTCGAAGCGCCGAAGAAGCAGATCGACGAGGACATCGGAGACGACCTCGAACTGCTGCTGCAGGCGATCGAGCAGGTCGTCACCACGCAGTTCGGCTCGACCTCGATGCTGCAGCGCAAGCTCCGCGTCGGCTTCGCCAAGGCCGGTCGCCTCATGGATCTCATGGAGTCCCGCGGAATCGTCGGACCCTCCGAGGGATCGAAGGCCCGCGACGTGCTCGTGCGCCCCGATGATCTGCCGGGCACCCTGGCCATCATCAAGGGCGAGACCCCGCCCGAGGATTCCGGCGGCGCCTCTGCCGACGTCCCGGCCGACGGAGGCAACGGCCAGTCCGGACAGGCCGGCACCGGGCACGCCTCGGCGGCGGGGGACTATGACGAGGAGTTCGACGACTACGGCGAGACCTCTCACGGCTCGGCGTCGGCGTACAGCTCGGCATCGTCCGACCGCTACGCGAACGGCGTCGGCCATGCCGGCGACCTCACCGTCGGCGCCGTCGACCCGGAGACCGGGCTCGAGGTCGTCGAGGCCAGCGGAGAGGACGCCTGGCAGCTCACCGGCCGCTGATCCGATCCGAACTCCACCCATCGCCGAGGCGGCGCACCGTTGAAACGGGGCGCCGCCTCGGCGATTGTGGTTGAGATGTCCGTGGTTGGAATGATCTGCTCAGCTCACTCCGATAGGCTGGATGCGTGAACGATCGAGTCGAGGCCGGAGCCTCTCAGCAGCCCTCTGCAGAACCGAGTCCGTGGAATGTCCCGAACGCACTCACGGTGCTGCGCATCCTCATGGTGCCTCTGTTCCTTGTGCTTCTGCTGGCAGACGGCGGCAACGATGTGACCCTGCGCTGGTGGGCGCTCATCGTGTTCCTGCTGGCCATGTTCACCGACTTCGTCGACGGCTATCTGGCCAGACGGAACAACCTCATCACGAACTTCGGCAAGATCGCCGATCCCATCGCGGACAAGTCGCTCATGGCCGCCGCCCTCGTCGGTCTGGCGATCATCGTCGAACTGCCCTGGTGGGTGCCCGTGATCATCCTCGTCCGCGAATTCGGCATCACCGTACTGCGCTTCTTCATGATCCGCATCGCCGTCATGCCCGCTTCACGAGGCGGCAAGATCAAGACCGTGCTGCAGACCGCTGCGATCGGACTGTTCCTGCTGGTCTTCCCGCTCTCGGACGTGGTGCCCTCTGTCGTCTACGTCATCCTGCTCGTCTCCGCGTGGATCATCATGACGGCGGCCATTGTCGTCACCATCGTCACCGGCGTCGACTACTGCGTGCAGGCGGCGAAGCTGTACAAGGATGCGAAGAGCGGTGGGAGTACAGAGACCGGTAGGGACGCGCAGCGTGGCTGAGTCCGAGCTGATGGAGACTGCGCGTCGCATCATCTCCACCTGTGCTCAGCTGGGGATCTCGCTGGCATCGGCGGAATCGCTGACCGGGGGACGATTCGTCGCCTCACTCGTCGATGTGCCGGGGGCCTCCGCCGTGGTGCGCGGGGGATTGGTCACCTACGCCACCGACCTCAAAGCGAGCCTGGCCGGAGTGAACGCCGACCACCTCGAGGAGACCGGACCGATCGACCCGGTCGTCGCCGCGCAGATGGCCGTCGGCACGGCCGTGCAGTGCGTTGCCGACATCGGAATCTCCTGCACCGGAGTCGCCGGCCCCGATCCGCAGGACGACAAGCCCGTCGGACTCGTCTACACGGCGATTGCCTTCGGCGGGAAAGCGAAGGTCTTCGAACACGATTTCACCGGCGACCGAGATTCCATCCGCAGCCAGACGGTGCAGGCGATGGCCGTCAACCTCGACGAGTTCGTCGGCGAACTCGCCTTCGGGCCCGAGGCCGGGCAGGCGTCGAATGCTGGCGGAGACGCCACGGAATAAGTTCGTCTGCTGTGCGGTTGACCGGGTGATGACCATCGGACGAAAATTCTCCAAAGTCTTCGAATGGACTGGCAATACCATCCGCTCGGGGCACCAGATTGGTGCTGTGTCACGGCCAGGTTGTAAAGTTATTGGAACTGCATTGACGGGACGCGCTGACAAAGGGAGGGCCGCGTTATGTTACTGAGAGTCGAAATCGGCGACGCACTTCGTTCCGCCCGCCGTCGTCAAGGGCGCACCCTTCGCGATGTCTCGACCGGGGCGAGCGTTTCGCTCGGCTACCTCAGCGAAATCGAGCGCGGACAGAAGGAAGCCTCCTCGGAGCTGCTGTCGGCGATCTGCGAAGCACTCGACCTGCCGCTGTCGGCACTGCTGTCGTCTGTGTCCGATCGCTTCGCTCTCGAAGAAGGCATGCAGATCCCCGACACCATTCCGCAGGAGCTCTCGGACAAGATCCTCGGTCACCCCGAGGGATACTCTGCTCCGCGGCTGGCTGCTAAGCCCTGATGCGGCACACGCTCTACTGGACCCTCATGAACGAGGAGTTCGGTGAGGCCCGCGCGGCCTCTCTGCACACCGACCTCACTTTGAGCTCCTTGGGTTCGCGGACCGCAGCCCAGGCATTCGAAGCCGGGGTCGAACCCCGCGACATCTGGACTGCCGTCTGTGATTCCATGGGCGTCCCCGAATCGCGGCGTCTCGGCAAGGAGAAGCCGCGCTCGACGCCGTTCTGACCGAGGTTCGACGTCGTTCTGGTGGGTCGGAGCTGCCTCTCACCGTCTGTGGCTCTGCCTGCTCGGAACAGCGCTGGCCTTTCTCTGCCGGCGCCGTGCCGGCCGAGTGTAGACTGACCGCATGAATCAGGCCGTCCCGTTCATCACCTTCCAGCCCAGTCGTGGACAGAGCGCCGCCGAGGCCATGGAGACCTACCTCGAACTCTTCGCCGACGGGCGAGTGATCCTCGATAATCGGTACGGTTCCGACGGTCCGGGCGCCGAGGGCACGGTCATCATGTCCGAGATCGAGATCGCCGGACAGAGACTGCGCTTCAGCGACAGCTTCGTCGCACATGAGTGGGACATCACTCCCGGCGTGTCACTCATGGTCGACTGCGAATCGGCCGAGGAACTCGAACGCATCTTCACCGCACTGAGCGCAGACGGAACTGTGTTCATGCCGCTCGACGACTACGGATTCGGACCATTCGGGTGGGTGGGGGACCGGTTCGGCCTCACCTGGCAGCTGGGCCTGGCCCAGGCCTGACTCTCGCGGAGACACGCGACACACCCGAATATATAGAACACCTGTTCCCATGTGGGTTATCCTGGTGAGGAATCACGGGACCTGTGACCACGAGTGGCTGGTTATCCACGGGGGAATCGCTTCCTCTGTCGTTATGTCAGTGCCATCTTCTAGCCTTGGTCTCAACGGAAAAGCAACGAAGAGGAGACGTCATGGCACGTACACCCAAGAACCTTCAGGTTCCCACCGGCGGAGACAAGTCGAAGGCACTCGAAGCCGCAATGGGCCAGATCGATCGCAATTACGGCAAGGGCGCGATCATGCGCCTCGGCGACGGTGTGCGTGAGCCCATCGCCTCCATCCCGACCGGTTCGGTCGCACTCGACATCGCTCTGGGCATCGGCGGTCTGCCGCGCGGTCGCGTCGTCGAGATCTACGGTCCGGAATCCTCCGGTAAGACGACCGTGGCTCTCCACGCCGTCGCGAACGCTCAGAAGGCTGGCGGAATCGCCGGGTTCATCGATGCTGAGCACGCGCTCGACCCGGAGTATGCGAAGAAGCTCGGCGTCGACACCGATCAGCTCCTCGTCTCCCAGCCGGACACCGGTGAGCAGGCTCTCGAGATCGCCGATATGCTCATCCGCTCCGGGGCCCTCGACGTCATCGTCATCGACTCCGTCGCGGCCCTTGTGCCCAAGGCCGAAATCGAAGGCGAGATGGGCGACAGCCACGTCGGCCTGCAGGCTCGCCTGATGTCACAGGCACTGCGTAAGATCACCGGTGCCCTGGCCCAGTCGAAGACCACCGCGATCTTCATCAACCAGCTGCGTGAGAAGGTCGGCGTCTTCTTCGGTTCGCCGGAGACCACCTCGGGCGGTAAGGCACTGAAGTTCTACGCCTCCGTGCGCATCGACGTCCGCCGCATCGAGACCCTCAAGGAAGGTCAGGACGCGGTCGGCAACCGGACCCGTGCGAAGATCGTGAAGAACAAGGTCGCTCCGCCGTTCAAGCAGGCCGAGTTCGACATCCTATACGGCCACGGCATCTCCCGCGAAGGCAGCCTCATCGATATGGGCGTCGACAACGGCATCGTGCGCAAGTCCGGTTCCTGGTTCACCTACGACGGCGATCAGCTGGGCCAGGGCAAGGAGAACGTCCGCAACTTCCTCCGCGACAACCCGGGTCTGGCCGAAGAGATCGAGCTGAAGATCAAGCACAAGCTCGGCCTGATCCAGGTCGACGAACCCGAGGAAGGCACCGAGGCGGCCGGAGAAGCACAGACGGATGACGTCGAAGTCTCCTGACGCCTCGTCGACTGACGACGAGTTCGCCGACCGCGAGTCCGCCGCATCGACCTACACGGTCGGTGCGGGGGACTCGGGTCGCAGCGACTCGTCTCAGACCGAGACGCTCTCGCAGCTGCGCAGTGCGATCTCGGAGATCGACCAACGTCATGCCGAAGGAGAAGCCGGGTTCTTCTCCGGCCTCTCCGGACTCGACGACGATGTCACCGGTGGCAATGGTCGAACTGCCAAACGAAACAGCTCTGGGTCGAAGCGCAAGAAGAACTCCAACGGCTGGAAGCGACAGCAGCAGGAACCGGACAACGGGTGGGTCGAGGGCGGTACCGACTCGACACCGGATTTCATCGACGTCCCTGATTTCCTTGCAGCCGAGAATGATGGTCCAGACTTCCTGGCTGACAGCGACGGACCACCCGACTTCGCTGCCGGTCCCGGGCTGAGTTTCGACGACGAAGACGACGCCCCCGACTTCGACACGGACTACGCGCAGGCGAAGAAGACGGCGATGAACATGCTCGCCATGCGGGACCACTCCAGCGACGAACTGCGCAAGAAGCTCCTCAAACGCGACCTCATGCCCGAAGTGATCGATGTCCTCATCGAGAAGCTGCAGAACTCGCGTCTGCTCAACGACGAAGAATTCGCCCACCGCTTCGCACGGGCACAGCGCGAGAACCGGAAGCTCTCCCGATCCGTGCTCAAACGCGAACTGAGCAAGAAGGGCATCAGTCCCGAACTGGCCGCCGACGCAGTGGCCGACATCGACGGCGAGGAAGAACTCGCCCGCGAAGTCGCCGAGAAGAAAGCCGCCTCCACCCGGCGTCTCGAGTATGCGGTGCGAGAGCGCCGAATCCTCGGAATGCTCGCCCGCCGCGGCTTCCCCTCGGCGATCTGCATCAAGGTCACACGGGAAGTGCTCGCCGAAGACTGAAACGGCTCCTGGGGAACGGCTAGAATGGGTGCGCCATGACTGAACTGATTGAATCCCCGACGGCATCCGGAACCACCCCTCGCAGCTACGAGGTCAAGACCTACGGATGTCAGATGAACGTGCACGACTCCGAGCGTCTGTCCGGACTGCTCGACGATGCCGGCTACGTTCAGGCGAACACCGACCACCAGGCCGACGTCGTCGTCTTCAATACCTGCGCCGTCCGCGAAAACGCGGACAACCGCCTCTACGGCAACCTCGGCCAGCTCGCGAAGGTCAAAGAGAACCACCCCGGCCTCCAGATCGCCGTCGGCGGATGCATGGCACAGAAAGACCGGGACACGATCGTGAAGAAGGCCCCCTGGGTCGACGTGGTCTTCGGCACCCACAATATGGGATCCCTGCCGGCGCTGCTCGAACGCGCACGCCACAACGAGGAAGCCCAGGTCGAGATCCTCGAAAGCCTCGACGTCTTCCCCTCCACCCTGCCCAGTCGCCGCGAATCCCAGCACTCCGGGTGGGTGTCGATCTCGGTCGGCTGCAACAACACGTGCACCTTCTGCATCGTGCCCAGCCTGCGTGGCAAAGAGAAGGACCGCCGCCCCGGCGACATCCTTG
This sequence comes from Brevibacterium iodinum ATCC 49514, assembly GCF_900169265.1. Lineage (GTDB taxonomy): Bacteria > Actinomycetota > Actinomycetes > Actinomycetales > Brevibacteriaceae > Brevibacterium > Brevibacterium iodinum. The sequence continues at coordinate 30,962 of NZ_FXYX01000020.1, read as the reverse complement.
CCGAGGTGGAAGCCCTCGTCGCCGACGGAGTCGTCGAAGTCACCCTGCTCGGCCAGAACGTCAACTCCTACGGCGCCGAGTTCCGCGACAAAGGCGCATTCGCAAAACTGCTCCGCGCCGTCGGCAACGTCGACGGAATCGAACGGGTCCGCTTCACCAGCCCGCACCCGGCCGCATTCTCCGACGACGTCATCGACGCAATGGCAGAGACCCCGACAGTCATGCCGCAGCTGCACATGCCGCTGCAATCCGGTTCGGACACGATTCTCAAATCAATGCGCCGCTCCTACCGGACCAAGCGGTTCATGAACATCCTCGATTCCGTGCGCGAACGCATCCCGCACGCTGCCATCACCACCGACATCATCGTCGGCTTCCCCGGAGAGACCGAAGAGGACTTCCAAGGCACGATGGACATCGTTCGCCGTGCTCGCTTCTCGCAGGCCTTCACCTTCCAATACTCCATCCGCCCCGGCACACCGGCGGCCACGATGGACAACCAGGTGCCGAAGGATGTCGTGCAGGAGCGGTTCGAACGCCTCACCGCGCTCCAGGACGAGATCGCCTGGGACGAGAACAAAGCCCAGATCGGTCGTGAGGTCGAAGTGCTCGTGACCAAGTTGCCCCACGACGATTCCCCACGACTGAGCGGTCGCGCCGAAGACAACCGCCTCGTCCACGTCGGAATCCCCGAAGGCGCCCAGATGCCGCGGCCCGGTGATTTCGTCACCGCCACCGTCACCGAGGCGAAGCCCTACTTCCTCCTCGCCGACTCCGGGTTCTCCGTGCGTCCGTCCCGCGCCGGTGACGCCTACGACCGGGCACAGGCGGAGAGCTGTGGGGCACCCACCCCCGGACAAGGCTCGGCCGAAACGACGAACCTGGGCATGCCGACCATCCGCACCCGCGGCTGAGATGGGCGCCTTCGCTATCATTCCGGCGGCCCCCGTGCTGCTTGAGAACATCGACCACACCGAAGCCGCCCGCATGGCCGAACTGCGGACCGTCATCAGTGACCTCCTGCGCACCCAGACGACGTGGTCGCTGCCCGTTAATGCTCTGCCTCCCCTGGCCGGGCTCGGCGGCTGGGGTATCGACCGGGGCTTCGACACGAGGACCGGACAATTGATCACCGGCGATGACTGGATCACTGCCGTCGCATCCCTGACCGAAGATGAACGGGAACTTGCCGAGGCGGCCGACCCCGCCGTTATCGTCGCGCTCCTGCATGCTCACGCCGCCGGAGTCGAGGTCGGACCGCTCGGGACGAGCGAAAACCTGCTGCTGCCCATCGATCTCTCGGCGGCCGCCGCTGAAAGCGCCCCATTGGCTCCGATCGGCGGAGCCGCCGGATTCGATGCCGAGATCGTCGAGTCACTGACGAGCGGTGGTGCTGCCCAGAGTGGGTCCACTATCGACATCAGCCGACTGTCCGACCTCTGTTCCCGGGCCGCGGGCGTCCACGCGAACCTCACGATGCTCGACAACGGCCTGCGCCATATATCCGAGCAAGGAGCGAGCCTGACTTCTCCGGAAATCACTGTGGACGAACGAGTCCACGACGTACGTTCACTGTGTGGCATCGGAACCTGGGCATGACCGAGATGCCCGAGGAGCAGAACTCAGAACCGATCATCACAGTCGTCGGAGCCACCGCCACAGGAAAATCGGACCTTGCGCTGGATCTGGCCGGCCGCCTCGGCGGGGAGATCATCAACACGGATTCGATGCAGTTCTACCGAGGGATGGACATCGGCACCGCGAAGCTGCCGGTCGACGAGCGGCGGGGGATTCCGCACCATCTCATCGACATCCTCGACGTCACCGAAGAGGCAAACGTGCAGGACTTTCAGGCACGTGCGCGGGCAGCGATTGCGGACATCCGGGGGCGCGGACTGTGGCCGATCCTCGTCGGCGGGTCCGGGCTCTACGTTCGTGCTGCGGTCGATCATATGGAGTTTCCCGGCACCGACCCCGAGGTGCGGGCTCGCCTCGAGGCCGAGGTCGCAACAGACCGGTGGGCGCTGCATCAGAAGCTGCGCGAACTCGACCCGAAAGCGGCCGAGAAGATCACCGTCAACGACCAACGACGTATCGCACGAGCGCTCGAAGTCATCGAACTCACGGGACGTCCATTCAGCGCCCAACTGCCGGACTACCAGGAGATCGAACCGACCATCCACCTGGGCTTGAGCATGGACCGGGCCATTCTGCACGAGCGCATCGCCACCCGCGTCGACCTCATGTGGGAGCACGGATGGGTCGACGAAGTGACGCGTCTGCTCGACGTTGGGCTGGCCGAAGGCAAGACAGCATCACGTGCCATCGGATACGCACAGATCCAACGCCATCTGGCAGGAGAGCTCACCGCCGCCGAGGCGAAGGAAGAGACGACGATCCGCACCCGGCAGTTCGCACGCCGACAGGACACCTGGTTCCGCCGCGACCCGCGCATCCGCTGGATCGACGGCAGCGCCGCCGACGCCGAACAGAATCTGGCGGCCGCACTTGATGCGCTGCGCGATCACTGACGGCATAGCGGCTGCACTCGACGTCCTGAACGGGCACTGAAGACCCGACTGGACGCTCACAGATAGGATGGAGCCATGAGCACTCCGGATACCCCGTTCGCCGCCTGGACCGATGTCAGCTTCGTCAAGGGGCACGGCACCCAGAACGACTTCGTTCTGCTCACCGACGACGACAGCACACTGGAGATGCATCCCGAAACCGTCGCCACCCTGGCCGATCGACGGGCCGGACTCGGCGCCGACGGCATCATCCGCATCGTCCGCTCCGCAGCCAGCGGCATCCCCGGAGCCGCCGAACAGGCCGAAGCCGGTGCCGAATGGTTCATGGACTACTACAACAACGACGGCAGCCTCTCCGAGATGTGCGGCAACGGAGTTCGCGTCTTCGCCCACGCACTCCTGACCAGCGGTCGCGTCCCCGCCGATGCCCGCGAGATCCTCGTCGGCACCCGTGACGGCATCAAAGCCGTGCGCACCACCCTCAATCCCGCCCTCGGCGTCCAAACCGGAGACGACGTCGTCGACACCGGTACAGCCGGACCCGGATCCGCCAGCGACGCCTGGTACACCATCGACATGGGCGAATGGTCACTCGACCCCGCGAGCAGCGTACTCGTGACCACCGGCGGCATCGACGTCGCCCGTCCCGGACTGCGCGTATCCACCGGCAACCCGCACACCGTCGTCGCCCTGGCCGAGAACGCCGAACTCGCCGCAGCCGAACTGCGCGATGCACCCGTCCTCGACCCCGTCCCGGCGCAGGGATCCAATGTGGAATACATCGTCATGGAACCGGCCCGATCCGATGTGGCCGGGGGAGAAGGCGCCCTGCGCATGCGCGTGTTCGAACGCGGCGTCGGTGAGACCCGCTCCTGCGGAACCGGAGCCTGCGCGGCAGCGATCGCAGCCCACCACTGGGCCGGTGAGAAGTCGCCTCTGCAGTGGAGAGTCGACGTGCCCGGCGGTCAGCTGCGCATCGAGATCGAACCCAACGCCGAGGGCACGAGCGGACGCGTCAGCCTCGCCGGCCCAGCCGTCCTCGTCGCCAGCGGCACGATCAGCTGAGCTCAGTCTCGCTCGACCGTGAGCACGCGGAAGCCCTTCGACGACCCCGTCCGGGTGACCGAATAGCCATCTCCGAGCATCCCGGCGATCCACTTCTGCAGGGAATCGGCACCGAGGTTCTTCGACACGACGAGATCGGCGCGGCCGCCCGGCGCCAGGCGCGGCAGCCACGTCTCCAGGAGTTCGTGCAGTGCCTCCTTGCCGATGCGGATCGGCGGATTCGACCGGATCGCGGCGAACTGCAGGTCCTCGGGAACATCTGCGGCCGTGACGGTGTTGATCATCGTGAGACCCAGCCTGCGCGCATTCGCCGCGGTGGTCTCCAGGGACCGGGAGTTGACGTCGAGTGCCCACACTCGCACAGCCACCTCGGCGTCCTGGGCATCCAAGGCCGTGTGCAGGGCGATCGGCCCCCACCCGCAGCCGAGATCGAGGATATCGCCCGCCGGCGGCTGAGGCAGATGCCGCAGCAGCACAGCCGTCCCGAGGTCGAGGCGAGTGGGCGAAAACGTGCCGGATACGGTTTCGACGGTGACGGCGCGGCCGGCCAGATCGAGGTTCAGCTCGCGCGACTTGGCCTCGCTGCTCGGCGATTCGGTGAAATAGTGCTCTGACACCATTTCAGTCTAGACGGCTGTGGGAGAATTGATGGACACCATTGTCGGTGCGAATCGTCACCGACGGCAGAGAACAAAGGAATGAATGACGTCTGAAGACAAAGAGCGTCGCAACGCGATGCTCGACCGTGTGCTCTCCCGAGGCGCCCAAGCCCTCGATGATCACGACACCACCCCCGAGGACGACCAGTTCGACCTCGCCGAGCGCGCCGCGCTCACCCGTGTCGCCGGCCTCTCCACCGAGCTCGAAGACATCACCGAGGTCGAATATCGTCAGGTTCGCCTCGAACGCGTCGTCCTCGCCGGCATTTGGAACGGCACCCAGGCCGAAGCCGAGAACTCGATCCGCGAACTCGCCGCACTCGCCGAAACCGCCGGCTCCGAGGTCCTCGATGCGCTCATCCAACGTCGCGACAAGCCGGACCCAGGCACCTACCTCGGCAAAGGCAAAGCAGCCGAGCTCGCCGAGGTCGTCGCCTCCGTCGGCGCCGACACCGTGATCATCGACTCCGAACTCGCCCCCAGCCAGAGGCGCGGACTCGAGGACGTCATCAAGGTCAAGGTCGTCGACCGCGTCGCGCTCATCCTCGACATCTTCGCCCAGCACGCGAAATCCCGCGAAGGCAAGGCCCAGGTCGAACTCGCCCAACTCGAATACCTCCTGCCGCGACTGCGCGGCTGGGGCGAGTCGCTGTCCCGTCAGGCCGGCGGCCGTGTCGCCGGCGGTGCCGGAATCGGCTCCCGCGGACCCGGCGAGACGAAGATCGAACTCGACCGTCGCCGCATTCGCACACGCATGTCGAAGCTGCGCCGCGAGATCAACGCCATGGCGCCCTCCCGGGAGACCAAGCGGAAGAACCGCGCCCGCCACCACGTGCCCTCCGTCGCGATCGTCGGCTACACGAACGCGGGCAAGTCCTCCCTGCTCAACCTGCTCACCGACGCCGAGGTGATGGTGCAGAACGCCCTGTTCGCCACCCTCGACCCGACCGTCCGGCAGGCCAAGACCGCCGACGGCCTCGTCTTCACCTACACCGACACCGTCGGGTTCGTCCGCAACCTGCCCCACCAGCTCGTCGAGGCCTTCCGCTCGACCCTGGAGGAAGCCGCCGGCTCGGATCTGCTCCTCCACGTCGTCGATGCCTCCCATCCGGATCCGCACGGACAGATCCAGGCCGTGCGCGACGTCCTGGGGGATGTCGAGACCGGGGACATCCCCGAACTCCTCGTGTTCAACAAATCCGATATCGCCGAGGAGGCCGTGATCACCGGGCTGCGCGCGGAGTACCCCGACGCCCAGTTCGTCTCCGCCGTCTCGAAGGAAGGAATCGACGACCTCATCGAGGCCATCGAGGACCGCCTTCCCGTCCCGGACATCGACATGACCGTGCTCATTCCCTATGAACGCGGTGACCTCGTGTCGAAGATCTACGCCCTCGGTACGGTCGAACACGAGTCGCACGGCACGGAGGGCACCAGCCTGCAGGCCAAGGTGCCGACCGAGCTCGTCGACGAACTGCGCGAATTCCAACGTCCGGACCTGGTCATCGACGAGTGAAGGCTGTCGACACCCTCCTCGAATCCGCTGTCGGCGCCATCGGCGGATCGCCACGAGAGGGTCAGCAGGAGATGGCGCAGGCGGTCGCCTCGTCGCTGGACAAGGGAATCCATCTGCTCGTGCAGGCTGGAACCGGCACGGGCAAGTCTTTGGCATACCTGGTGCCGGCGGCCGAGTACGTCACCCGCACCGGCGGGAAGGTCGTCGTGTCAACGGCGACCCTGGCCCTGCAGACGCAGATCATCCACCGCGACCTGCCCCGGCTGTTCAAGGCCGTGAAGAAGGACCTCGATCCGCTGCCGCGGGCGGCACTGCTCAAAGGCCGCCGGAACTATGTGTGCAAGCACAAGCTCGCCGGCGGGTACCCCGACGAGGGCGAGGGCATGCTCTTCGACCTCGGTGCCGACGCCGAGGCGGGACGCAAACCCACCGAACGCTCCGGCCTGGGGGAGGAGATCCAGCGGATCCGCACCTGGGAGAAGACCACCGACACCGGCGATCGCGACGACCTCCTGCCCGGCGTCAGTGATCGTGCCTGGTCACAGGTGTCCGTCAACGCCTTCGACTGCCTCGGTTCGAACTGTCCGCTGTTCACCGAATGCTTCGCCGAGCTCGCCCGGAACAAGGCCGCCGAGGCCGATATCGTCGTGACGAACCATGCCCTGCTGGCCATCGACGCCTTCGGGGAATCGAACGTGCTGCCCGAACACGATGTCATCATCATCGACGAGGCCCACGAGCTCAAGGACCGGGTGACCAGCGCCCTGTCCGGGCAGATCAATACGAGCATGCTCTCGGCCGCGACGAGTTCCGTACGCAAACACACCACCGTCCAGGACGGCGTCGTGTCGCTGCTCGATTCCGCCGCGGCGGCACTCGAACGTGCGCAGACCTCGGTGCCCGAGGGACTCATCCTGCATATGAGCGAGGCGCTCGGACTGGCTCTCGCGCAGATCCGCGACTCCGCCCGCCAGATCATCAACGACATCGGCGGCAAGACCGAGGACGCCGACGCGGGACGACAGATGGCCAAGGCGCGCTGCCAGGAGATCTTCGAACTCGCCGAACGCTTCTGCGACCCGGGCAAGAACGACGTCATCTGGCTCTCACGCTCGACCTTCCGCGAGAAGGAGACGACGAACCTCGTCGTCGCGCCCTTGAGCGTGGCCGGCACCATGCGCAACGGCATCTTCGAAGAATCCACGGTCGTGGCCACCTCGGCGACCCTGTCCCTCGGTGGGAACTTCGACGCGGTGGCCGCCTCGTTGGGACTCTTCGGTCCCGACGCCCCGAAATGGGACAGCCTCGATGTCGGTTCTCCCTTCGACTACGGCAAACAGGGAATCCTCTATGTCGCTTCCCACCTGCCCAAACCCGGACGAAGCGGACTGAGCGAGGAAGCGCTGACCGAACTCGAACAACTCGTCGAATCCTCGAACGGCGGGGCACTGGGCCTGTTCTCCTCCCGGGCGGCGGCCAACGCGGCAGCCGAACACCTGCGGAAGAAGTTCGATTTCCCCATCCTGCTACAAGGCGATGACGGCCTGCCGGCACTGGTCTCTCAGTTCACGGCCGACGACCAGACCTGCCTGTTCGGAACCATGTCACTGTGGCAGGGAGTCGATGTGCCGGGACGGACGAACCGCCTGGTCATCATCGACCGTCTGCCGTTCCCACGCCCCGACGACCCGCTCATGCAGGCGCGGGCACGCGATGCCGACCAGCGGGGAGTCAACGGATTCATGGCGGTGTCGGCCACGCATGCCGCCCTGCGTCTGGCTCAGGGCGCCGGACGCCTCATCCGGTCGACCAAGGACAGGGGAGTGGTGGCCGTGCTCGACTCGCGGCTGCGCTCGGCCCGGTATGCCGGGTTCCTCGTCAATTCGATGCCGAGGATGTGGCCGACGACGAATTCCGCTCTCGTCCGCAAGAGTCTGACGAGGCTGGCCGAAACCGACGAAGGATGACACAAAGGCCCGCGACCGATTCGGTCGCGGGCCTTTCTGCTCAGACTGCGGATAGCCGACGGAACATCAGAGGCGGCGGATGACGGCGACGACGAGACCCATGATCTGCGCGTAGGTGCCGTCGATGGGTTCGTAGTTCTCGTTCTGCGGCATCAGCCACTGCTGACCGGCCTTGCGCTTGAGCGTCTTCACCGTGGCCTCGCCGTCGAGGAGGGCGGCGACGATCTGACCGTTGTCAGCGGTGTGCTGCTTGCGCACGACCACCCAGTCGTCGTGGCAGATGGCGGCTTCGATCATCGAATCGCCGACGACCTTGAGCAGGAACATCTCACCAGAGCCGACGACCTGGGTCGGCAGGGAGAAGACATCATCGACTTCCTGTTCGGCCAGGATCGGGCCACCGGCGGCGATGCGTCCGACGACCGGCACCTGCACGGTGTTGTTGGCCAGCTCCTCGTACTTCGCGCGCTCGGCCTCTTCCTCTTCGAACGGATTGACCACTTCGATGGCACGAGGGCGCTTCGGGTCGCGGCGGACATAGCCGAGGCGTTCGAGCTGGGAGAGCTGGTGGGCGACGCTGGAGAGGGATGCCAGCCCGGCGGCCTTGCCGATCTCGCGCATGCTCGGCGGGTAGCCGTTGGTCACGACCGCGCGTTCGATGGTCTCAAGCACGAGACGCTGACGGGGAGTGAGGCGGAAGTCGCCCTCACCGGATGACCCCTCGGGGATCTGGACGACGTCGTCATCGGTGCGAGCGGCAGCGATCTCGCTGGCAACATCTTCGTTGCGAGGCCTGCCTCTGCCTCGTTTGTTCTGAACCATTGCTCGTTCCCCTTCGTTCTATTCCCTGCCGCTGAACGCCGTGATCTCCGCTTCGGAAATTCTCGTGTCAGTGCCGACTGAGATGGTTCTGACAGATCAATCAACAACGCTGGTTCCCTCTCATTGTGGCATAGATGTTCGAGTTGGACTGGACATTTGTTCGATTGGCATGTTGAATAGAACAGACGTTCTACCGATTACTGGTGGAATCGTACGAATGAAAGAGGTAATGCGATGTCTGCACAGAACACCGAGCTGCACCTGACCCCTCGTGGACGCCAGGCTGTGCGCCTTCTCCGGACCCTGCTCGTCGCTCTCGTCGTCATCGGCGGGGCGGTCCTCCTCGCCACCCAGTCGTTCTCGGCCGCTGCTGTCGCCGAATCGGAGACGGAGAGCATCGGCATCGACGCCGAGGCGGTCGTCGTCGGTGAGGGCGAATCGCTGTGGACCGTGGCTTCGAATCTCGGCATCGACCGCGACACCCGCGATGTCGTTGCCGATATCGTCGAGATCAACCACCTGGACACCCCGACGGTTCACCCCGGCCAGACCCTTGACGTCCCCGTCCGCTGAGGTCGAACCCTGCTCGACCGGCAGGGCGGCGGCCCGAACGGCAGCGCGCTGACCCGTTCGATCGGGTGAGCCGACCGGCGGATCTCGAGGCCCGACCCGCCGCCCGGGCCGCGGGGGCCTCTCGGTAGAATGATCGTCGTGGGAAACATCGACTCTCTGCCAGTGCGTTCAGACCTCGTCGGCCTCAAGCCGTACGGGGCTCCGCACCTCAATGTGCCGGTCCAGCTCAACGTCAATGAGAACGCCTATCCGCTTCCGGACGTCGTCGTCGAGAGCATGCGCGCCGCCGTCGACGATCACTTCGCCGGACTCAATCGATATCCCGATCGCGAATTCACCGCACTGCGCGAACACCTCGTCACTTATCTGGACGGTGTGAACGAACGCGCCGGAGACTCCGTCGACCTCGATCCCTCCATGATCTGGGCCGCCAACGGCTCGAACGAAGTGCTCAGCCATATCGTCCAGGCCTTCGGCGGTCCGGGCCGCACCGTCTTAGGCTTCACCCCCTCGTATTCGATGCACCCGCTCATCACCACGGGCACAGGTGCCGAGTGGCAGCACGTCGAACGCAAGGACGACTTCACCCTCGATGCCGAGACGGTCGCCGCCGAGGTGGCTCGGGCGAATCCGGACATCGTATTCCTGTGCACCCCGAACAATCCGACCGGCACCTCGATCGGCCTCGATGTCATCGAAGCCGCCTACGACAACTGCGCAGGGATAGTCATCGTCGACGAGGCGTATGCGGAATTCTCCCGTCCCGCCAAGTCCTCGGCGATGACACTGCTCGAGGGGCGGCCCCGCCTCGTCGTCTCCCGCACCATGAGCAAGGCCTTCGCCTGTGCCGGCCTGCGCCTGGGCTACGCCATCGCCGCACCCGAGCTCATCGACGTCCTGCGTCTCGTCCGCCTGCCCTACCACCTGTCCGAAGTCACCCAGGTGCTGGCCTGCACGGCACTCGAACATGCCGAACTGCTGCTGGGCAACGTCGACCGACTCATCGACTCGCGCAATCGGATGTCGAGCCACCTCGTTGAGGCGGGCTTCACCGTCCACGACAGCGATTCGAACTTCGTTCTCTTCGGCAACATCGCCTCACCGTCCGATCTGTGGCAGAAGCTCCTCGACCGCGGAGTGCTCATCCGCGATATCGGCATCAGCGGCCACGCCCGTGTCAACGCCGGAACCGAGACAGAGACCGAAGCGTTCCTGACCGCGATTGACGAGATCCTCGCCGAAGACCCGGACATCCTCTTGGGCCGTCCGCAGATTCCGACCCCGTCATCAGCCGCCCCGACGAAAGGCACTCCATGAGGCAGGCCCAGAACTCACGCACCACGTCCGAGTCCACGGTGTCCGTGTCCGTCAACCTCGACGGCACCGGCTCCTCGAACATCTCGACTTCCGTGCCGTTCTTCGACCATATGCTCACCGCCCTGTCGAAGCACTCGATGATCGACCTCGACATCACCGCCACCGGCGACACGCACATCGACGTCCACCACACCGTCGAAGACACCTCGATCGTGCTCGGCCAGACCCTGCGCGAAGCACTCGGCGACAAGGTCGGCATCCGCCGCTACGGCTTCGCCGCCGTGCCGCTGGACGAGGCCTTGGCCCAGTGCGTCGTCGACGTCTCGGGTCGCCCCTACTTCGTCCACGAAGGCGAGCCCGAAGGCCAGCAGTACCACCTCATCGGCGGCCACTTCACCGGTTCGATGACCTCCCACTCGCTGGAATCGATCGCCTTCAACGGCGGACTGACCGTCCACCTCGACCTGGTGCGCGGCCGCGACCCGCACCACATCGTCGAAGCCGAGTTCAAGGCCTTCGCCCGCGCGCTGCGCGAAGCCGTCGAAACCGATCCGCGCAACAACTCCGTTCCCAGCACCAAGGGAGTCCTGTGAGCACGACCGTCATCGTGACCCCGTTCGGGGCCGCCCAACAGCTGGCCGCCGCGTGCGTGCTGTCGAACATCTCCGGCACCATCGTGCCGATCGGCGAGTTCAGCGGAATCGTGCTCGCCGACACGGATGTCAAAGCCGGCAACGAGGCGGCCGCGGCGATCTCGAAGCTCGCGGGCAAACATGAGGTCCTCCTCCTCGTGCGCAGCGAAGAGCAGATCGACGCCGGCCACTTCCGCCACGGCGCCCGAGAATCCGATGTGCCGGCCGGACTGGCGCTGAAGAACCTGCCCGATGTGCTCGAGGGACTGCTGCTCGAAACCGTTGCCGCAGATGACGTCGAAGGCAGCATCAGAACCGACTCGATGACGAAGCTGCAGGCCAGCGCGGCCACGATGAGCCCGGGCCGGGCCGCCAGGGCACGCACCGCACTGCTGTGGATCATCGCCGCCGTGCTTGCCGGGCTCGTCGTGGCCTTCGGTATCGCCCTGGCCCTCGGCGGGAACACCATCGCCTGGGTCGTCGCCGCACTCGGAGCCATCGTCCTCGGGTTCTCTCTGTGGAGGATCTGGTCGGTGCTGAGCAAGGGGGCGAAGCGATGACGACTGTCGCCGTCCTTGACTACGGTGCCGGAAACGTCCGCTCCGCCGTCCGAGCGGTCGCCGCGGCCGGTGCCGAGGTCACGCTCACGGCCGATCACGATGTCATCAACGACTCCGACGGACTGCTGGTCCCCGGCGTCGGCGCGTTTTCGGCAGTGATGGCCGGACTGGAGAACGTCGGGGGAGTCGACCTCATCCGGGCACGCCACGAACAGGGGCGACCGCTGCTCGGCATCTGCGTCGGCCTTCAGGTGTTCTTCGCCCGCGGAGTCGAACACGGAGTCAAGACCGAGGGCATCGGTCTGTGGCCCGGAGCCGTCACCGGCCTCGAAGCGCCGGTCATCCCGCATATGGGATGGTCGAAGGTCAACGCTCCCGCAGACTCGGCCATGTTCGACGGCATCGGCGACGAACGCTTCTACTTCGTCCACTCCTACGCCGCAACCGAGCCGCCGGCGAACGCGACGGTGACGACCGCCCGCCATGGCAATGACTTCATCGCCGCTGTCGAAGACGGAACCACCTGGGCAGCACAGTTCCATCCCGAGAAATCCGCCGAGGCTGGCGCCAAGCTCCTGCGCAACTGGCTCGCCTCGTTCGCCGCCGACAGCAGTCCGGGCAGCGGTCCGGGCAGCGGTTCCGGCAGCACCGGCACCAACCCCACAGACTCACTCAGCTCCTGACCGAGCACACCGACTATGGTTGCCTCAAACCCCGTGGCACCCTGGCAGAAAGGTCACAATGACAGACAGTTCGAACAAGCTGGTCCTCCTCCCCGCCGTCGACGTCGCCGATGGCAAGGCCGTCCGCCTCGTCCAGGGCGAAGCCGGAACCGAAACCGACTACGGTTCACCCATCGACGCCGCTCAGGACTTCGAGAGCCGCGGCGCCGAATGGATCCACCTCGTCGACCTCGATGCCGCCTTCGGACGCGGATCGAACTCGGATCTGCTCAACCAGGTCGTCAAGGCCTTGGGGATCAAGGTCGAACTCTCCGGGGGCATCCGTGACACCGAAAGCCTCGAACGTGCACTCGACACGGGAGCCGAACGTGTCAACATCGGCACCGCCGCCCTGGAGAATCCCGAGTGGACGGCCGAGATGATCTCGCGCTTCGGCGACCAGGTCGCCATCGGCCTCGACGTGCGCGGAACCACCCTGGCCGCTCGCGGCTGGACGAAGGACGGCGGCGACCTCTACGAAGTCCTCGCCACCCTGGAAGCCGCCGGCTGCTCCCGCTACGTCGTCACCGATGTGCGCAAGGACGGCACCCTGCAGGGTCCCAATGTCGACCTGCTCAAGGACCTCGCGCAGAAGACGGACTCTCCGATCGTCGCCTCCGGCGGAGTCTCGAGCCTCGACGACTTGCGAGCCCTTCGTGAGCTGGTGCCCTTCGGCGTCGACTCGGCGATCGTGGGCAAGGCACTCTACGCCGGCAAGTTCACTCTGGAAGAAGCCCTCGACGTCGCAGGACGGTGAGTCTGTGAGCACGCACTCGCACGATCCGGGCCAGCCGCATGGGCCGGGCGGTCCCCGGTCCTCCGCGTCTGATGCCCGGGCAGGCGAGGCCCACGCTCCGGCGGATTCCGCCGGTCAGGCGTGGGAGGGCCGGGATCTCAAACCCAACCCGTTCTCCGGCGACACGGGGCTGGCGGATGCGGCTCTGCTGGAGTCCATGACCCAGGCCGCTCAGGCACCCCTGGATCCGGCCGCACACCAACGGGTCGTCCAAGCCCTGTCCGGGGCCAGGCTCTATGCCCCGATCGTGCCGATGGTTCTCGATCACGAGGTCGGAGAGAACGGTCTCATGGCCGACAATTCCTCGGAGATGGCGATGGTTCGCCTCCAGGCCGATGACGGACGAGAGTGCACCCCGGGATTCTCCGGAATCCCGCCGCTGACCGCGTGGCATTCCGATGCCCGTCCCGTCCCGATCGAGTCCGAACGGCTCGTCCTCGGGGCGATCGAGGCCGAGTCCCAGCTCGTCGTCCTCGACCCTGGGGCCGAGTCCTCGTTCCTGCTGCGCCGCCCGGCCATGTTCGCGTTCGTGCAGTCCCAGCCGTGGACTCCGTCCTGGGCCGACGCCGAGGTGGCCCAGCGACTGCGTGCCATCGCCGAGTCCTTCCCCTGGTTGTCTCGAATCGGGGTGAGCCCCGGCAGCGACAGCGTCCACCTCGGTGGGCCGGAGCTCGGCATCACACTCGGCGTCGAGTCCGAGGTGCCGCCGGAGGAGGTGCGCCGGTTCCAGGAAGCCGTCGCCGGCGACGAGGACCTTGTGGCGAAGATCGACTCTCTGGCCATCCGCCTCGTCGAATTCTGACCGTTCCTGGCGTGTCAGATCGGCAGGGCACCTATGCTTGTGACCCATGAGCGAAATCCGTGACCTCGGCCACTCGACCGCACCGGACGACAGCTACCTCGACGAGATGGCTCGACAGACCCGAGCTCGAGCCGGGCAGGCCGCCGAGTGGGCCTCCGACTTCACCGGTGCCCCGGAGACGAGCCGGTCCGGCATCGCCGCTGGCCTCGACGCTGCGGAAGGCGACCTCACGGGCCTGCTCCACACCATCCATGACCTCGCAGAGACCGCGTTCGAAGAGTTCGATTCGGTCGCAGCGATCGCCTCGGTGCTGAAGAATCACGGAGTCGACGTCGAGACCGGCCTCTACGGTGTGAAGACGACGTTGCGGGCGACGACGGGATCCGGTCACGGTCGCACGATCGCGATCCTCGCCGAATACGATGCCCTGCCCGAGATCGGGCATGCGTGCGGACACAACATCATCGCCACTGCCGGAGTCGGTGCCTTCCTCGCCCTCCATGCCTTATACGAGAAAGACCCCGACGCCGTGCCGGGCACCGTCGTGCTGCTGGGCACCCCGGCCGAAGAAGGTCATTCGGGCAAAGAGGTCATGGCCCGCGCCGGCGCGTTCGACGGCATCGACGCGGCCATCATGGTCCACAGCTACGGATACGACTGCGCCGACCAGGTGTGGCTGGGACGCCGCCTGCTCAAGGTCACGTACTCAGGGGTCGCCGCCCACGCCTCGGCGCAGCCGTTCATGGGGCGCAACGCCCTCGACGCGGCGAACCTCTTCTATCAGGGGCTCGGCCTGATGCGGCAGCAGATGCCGCCGATCTCCCGCCTGCACGCGGTCATCACCGACGGCGGAACGAGGCCGTCGATCATCACCGAAACCGCCACCGTGCAGTGCTACGTCCGTTCGAAGTTCCCCGAAACGCTCAAAGAGCTCTCCGACCGAGTCGAGGACGCGGCGAAGGGTGCCGCGCTCATGACCGGAACCGGAGTCACCGTCGACTGGGATGAACATCCGCCGTCCCTGCCAGTGCGCACGAACCAGGCGCTGACCGCCCGTTGGGCAGAACACGAACAGACCCGCGGGCGCCGGCCGCTGCCCGCTGGCGTCCTCGACGAATCGATCGCTGCGTCCACGGACTTCGGCAACGTCTCCTACAGGATTCCCGGCATCCATCCGCTCATCAAGACCGCCGACGCCGAGGTGGCCCTGCACACCCGTGAATTCGCCGCAGCCGCCAGGACCCCTGCCGCCGAAACTGCGGCGCTCGACGCAGCCTACGGTCTTGCGTGCACCGCCCTGGACTTCCTCGTCGACGACGCCCTCGCCGCCGAGGTGACCGAAGAATTCGCCCGCGACGGCGGAGCGATCGATGTCGAGCACTTCTTCGACTGAGACCGTCCCGCCGCACCCAGACCCGCGCCATCGAAGAGAAGGACCGCTCATGTCGACGACGGCAGATGGGAAAGTCGGTTTCGGCCAGCGCACGCTGGACTGGATCGAACGCATCGGAAACAAGCTGCCCGAACCGTTCACACTGTTCCTCGGGCTCTCCATCATCACCGGTCTCGTCTCCACGGCCATGGCCATGGCCATGTCACCGTGGCCATTCCCGGCGGCGACGAGACCATCGCGATCAAGGGCCTGTTCACCGGGGAGGGCCTGTCGTGGCTGACCACGACGATGGGCGACAACTACATCGGGTTCCCGCCCCTGGCCACGGTGCTGCCGATTCTCCTTGCCGTCGGTGTGGCCGAGAAGTCGGGAATGCTCGCCGCGGCCGTCCGGATCGCCTTCGGCAAGAGCCCGAAGTGGCTGCTGCCGTATGCTGTCGGCTTCGTCGGGGTGGTCGGGTCGATCATGGCCGACTCGGCGTTCGTCATCATCGCGCCTTTGGCTGCGCTCGTGTTCAAAGCGGCAGGACGGCATCCGATGGCCGGGCTCATCGGCGGGTTCGCCGCCACCGGTGCCGGCTATTCGACGTCGATCGTCCCCACGAGCCTCGACGCTCTGTTCGCCGGGATCACCACCTCGGTGATGGAGACCCTGCCGAACACCGACTACACCGCGGTCAACCCGGTCTCGAACTACTATTTCAACATCGCCTCGTCGATCGTTCTGGCCGTCATCGCCGGCTTCATCATCGATCGGCTCATCGAACCGAACATGGTGCGCAAGGGAGTGCCCCGCGAATACGCGAATGCCTCGTCGAGCGGCCTGGCCCGCGAATACCAAGCACCCGACAGCCCCTACGGGGACGCCTCGGCGACGTCAGATGATTCCGGCGAGGACGATGCCACCGAGATCAAGGCCGAACTCGAGCCGGAGGAGAAACGCGGACTGATCTGGTCGCTCGTGGCGGCACTGCTGCTGACCGCGGTGATCCTGTTCTCCGTACTCATCCCGAACTCACCATGGCGGAACGAGGACGGCGGCTTCCTCCCGGAGTCCCCACTGCTGTCGTCGATCGTGTTCATCGTCTTCGCCTACTTCATGCTCATGGGTGTCGTCTACGGCATCGTCGTGCACACCGTGAGGTCGATGAACGACCTCGTGAAGATGATGAGTCAGTCGATCATCGACATGATGTCGTTCCTCATTCTCGCGTTCATCCTCGGGCAGTTCATCGCCCTGTTCAACTGGACGGGCATCGGTTCGTGGATCGCCGTCGCAGGTGCGTCGGGGCTTGAGGCGATCGGGCTGACCGGGTTCGCTGCGGTCATCGGCTTCATGCTCCTGGCCAGCCTGCTCAATCTGTTCATCATCTCAGGATCGTCGATGTGGACGCTCATGGCCGCCGTGTTCGTCCCGCTCTTCTCCCTGCTCGGCTACGAACCGGCGTTCATCCAGGCCGGTTTCCGCGTCGGTGACTCGGCCACGCAGGTCATCACCCCGCTCAATCCGTACATGATCGTGCTGCTCGGTCTCGTCCGCCGGTATGAGCCGAACGCCGGGCTGGGCACGGTCATCTCTCGGATGTTCCCATTCGTCATCCCGTTCTGGCTGGCCTGGGCAGTGCTGCTGGGCATCTGGTTCCTTTTCGACCTGCCGCTGGGCCCGGGCAACGGGATCCGGCTGTGAGGCCTCGTTCGCTCACCGAGGCTGCCGTGCAGGAGTCTCAGACGTTTCCGCGGCGAGCATCTGCCGCACGCCCTCGCGCCAGTCGGTCATGCCGACCTTCTCTGCCAACTCGCTGGAGGAGATGACGCAAGGTTCGTACCAGATCGGGGCCAGAGCGTTGAGCTCGTAGAAGGAGCGTTCGAACGCACCGATGGCACGGGTCGCCCAGCGTGGCACCGAGACCGGGCGCTTGCGCTTCTTCCCCAAGATGTCAGAGGTGAAGTCGGCGATCTCGGCCAGTGTCGGATTTGATGCCGGTGCGATACCGCCGGCCGGCTCGGTGAATGCGAATACGACAACGGCCCCCGATCGATGGTCGAGGGCCGCGGTGCGAACGGTCAGCGGGGGAGTGTCAGCGGACGGGGCCGGTGAACTTCTCTCCGGGGCCTTCGCCGGGGGCGTCGGGAATCTCCGAGGCCTCGCGGAAGGCCAGCTGCAGGCTGCGCAGTCCATCGCGCAGCGGGCGGGCATGGTGGTCGCCGATCACGGTGGCGGCACCGGTGACGAAGCCGGCCAGTGCGGTGATGAGCTTGCGGGCCTCGTCGAGGTCCTGCAGGTCGGCGCCGCGACCTTCGGCGGTGTCCTCGGCCAGGCCGCACTTGACGGCGGCAGCGGACATGAGGTGAACGGCGCTGGAGGTGATGACCTCGACAGCGGGGACCTCGGCGATGTCGCGCGTAACGTCGGCGATCGCCTCGGCGGGAACGGATTCTTCAGAACTCATGCCATAAGCTTGACATATAAATCAATGCGGCGATCACACCAGGGCCTCGATGTGCGAAGAGTCATGAAGCGTAGTACACTGGTAGCTGGTGCGAAGCGGAGTCTGTCTCCCACCTTGATCGCGAAGAGCGATCGGGTCCAAAGATCTGTCCGTCAGGCATAGTCTGATCGGGTGCAGATCGAGGTGTATTCACCGAACGTACGTCTACCGTACTGCTCGTGTGTGCAGGCTCCCTTGGCATGTGTCAACGGGAGCCTTTTTCGTTGTCACGACCACATTTGAGCAAAAGGAGTGAACACATCAGCGAGACGCGCATCAATGACCGGATTCGGGTTCCCGAGGTCCGGTTGGTCGGACCCAACGGTGAACAGGTCGGTATCGTTGCCATTCGCAAGGCACTCGATCTCGCCGGCGAAGCTGGCCTCGACCTCGTCGAGGTAGCCCCGCAGGCGAAGCCACCCGTAGCCAAGCTCATGGACTACGGAAAATTCAAATACGAATCTGCCCAGAAGGCCAGAGAAGCCCGGAAGAACCAGGCAAACACTGCGCTGAAGGAGATCCGCTTCCGTCTCAAGATCGACGAACACGATTACGAGACGAAGAAGGGCCACGTCACCCGCTTCCTCGAAGGCGGCGACAAGGTCAAGGTCATGATCATGTTCCGCGGACGTGAGCAGTCCCGTCCCGAGATGGGCATCAAGCTGCTCAACCGCTTGGCCGAGGATGTGTCCGACCTCGGCTCCGTCGAATCCTCACCGCGAGTCGACGGACGCAACATGGTGATGGTCGTCGCCCCGCACAAGTCAAAGTCTGACGCCAAGGCGGAGGCCCGGAAAGCATCAGCAGATGCCAAGGGCAAGTCCGCTGAGGTGAAGTCCCGTCGCGATCGGGTCGCTGCAGAGAAGAACGCAGCTCGCCCGGACGCGTGAGAAATTAAGTACGTCGCGTTCCAGGTCCGTCCTGGTCTGTGCGTGTGAAGTAGTTGCCAGCGGTTGACGCGGGCAACGAATTGCAAAGGAGAACGGCACTATGCCGAAGCAGAAGACGAACAGCAGCGCCAAGAAGCGCATGCGCGTGACTGGCAGTGGCAAGATCATGCGTGAAGGCGTGAACAACCAGCACAAGTTCGAGGGCAAGTCCTCGGCTCGTAAGCGCCGCGTGTCCACCGACCAGGAGATCACCGGCGGCGACCGCGCCATGGCCCGCAAGCTTCTGGGCAAGCTCAAGGGCAGGTGAGACCCTTTTGGGTCTTTCCTTCCCGGACAGTCTCCGGGACCCCCATGGGCAGTCGATATCGGCTCCCACAGCTTGAATCAGAGTCCGGCACCGCCGGCAGACACGAACTTTCTAAAGGAGTAACACGTGGCACGTGTGAAGAGAGCGGTCAACGCTCACAAGAAGCGCCGGGTCATCCTCGACCGGGCAAGCGGCTACCGCGGACAGCGCTCGCGCCTGTACCGTAAGGCCAAGGAACAGGTCATCCACTCGCTGGTCTACAGCTACCGTGACCGTCGCAAGCGCAAGGGCGACTTCCGTCGTCTCTGGATCCAGCGCATCAACGCCGGCGCCCGCGCCAACGGTATGACCTACAACCGTTTCATCCAGGGTCTCAAGGCCGCTGGAGTCGAGGTCGACCGTCGCATGCTCGCCGAGCTCGCCGTGAACGACTCGGCCACCTTCGCGCACCTGGTCAAGGTCGCCAAGGACGCTCTTCCTGCTGACGTCAACGCAGCGAAGACCGACGCCGCCTGAGCAGCGTCTTATCTAGACTCCGGTCACTGAAGTGACTGACCGATCGCCTCGGTGATCGACGACGGCCCCGAACTGCAGGTTCGGGGCCGTCGGTCTTTCTGCCAAGAGCAGCGTTGTCGTCATTTCAGCTTCTGTCTCTTCAGCTCGCACCTCTTCCACTTCAGCATTCAACGGATCGAGAACCCGGTTTCATGAAACTCCCTGACGTCATCTCCTCACCTCAGTCGAAGCGGATCAAGAATGCCGCGAAACTGCTCAAGCGTCGTGATCGCAAGGCCACGGGGCAGTTCCTCGTCGAAGGTCCGCAGGCCGTCCGTGAGGCACTGGCGCGCAAGGGTTCTGTGGTCGAGCTCTTCATCACCGAGGAGGCCGCCGAGGAGCATCCGTCGTTCGTCTCCACGGCCAAGCACGGGCGTATGCAGTGCAGCATCGTCACCCCCGAGGTGCTCACCGAGCTCGCATCAACCGTGAACTCCCAGGGTGTCGTGGCCGTGTGCAACGCGCTCGATGTGGAGCTGACGTCGGTGCTCGACAAGGAAGCGCAGCTCGTCGTCGTCCTGGCGCAAGTGCGCGATCCGGGCAATGCCGGCACGATCATCCGCCTGGCCGATGCCGCGGGCGCCGATGCCGTGGTGCTGACGTCGTCGTCGGTGGATGTCTACAACGACAAGGTCGTGCGGTCGACCGCAGGCTCGCTCTTCCACATTCCCGTCGTCACCGGAGTCGGCCTGTCCGAGGTCACCGAATTGGCCCGTGCGCGCGGCCTGCAGGTGCTCGCCGCCGATGCGAACGACGAAGCCCACGATCTTCACCACCCCTGGGAGACAGGCCTCGACCTGACCGCACGGACCGCCTGGGTCTTCGGAAACGAGGCCTGGGGGATGAGCGCCGAGGATCTGGAGCTGTGCGACTCGTCTGTAGCCGTCCCGATCTACGGCTCGGCCGAAAGCCTCAACCTCGGCACCGCCGCCGGAGTCTGCATCTACGAAAGTGCTCGCAACCAGCGGATGTGATGCGTTCGTGGTGGGTTTCGCATTCGTTGCGAGTCTCTGACCACTGACGGCACCCGAAGTTTCTCTGAGGGCCAGTCGGTGTCTTTCCTGTCGTTCAACCATCAGTTCGATTTTCTACGCTACTTCACATCGAAAAGTCTTCTGACGGTTGAACGGGGCTCGCTGGGTGCTGGTTGCGGGTTCGCCCCTGGTCGAAAACAGCAGAACTTCGTGGTCTGTGTGCTCAAGTAGACAGTTATCCACAGCCGAAAACCCAGTCATTGTGCTGAGGCTGCTGCAGAGCACATGCTGGTATGCATGTTCATCTGCCTGAGCACCTCCGATCTTCACGACGTAGGGTGGACTTCCCACCAGATCACCACCGCGTTGGGTTGTTGCTTGCGGCGAGTCAGAACCGGCATCTATGCCGTTGCCAAGCGCTGCTCTCACCCCAACCACGAGTTCATAAAGGCATTTGCCACAGCGAAGCACGTTCACCTGCCCGTTGAAGAATCCGGGATGCGAAAGCAGGACGAAGATCTGAGGATCCTGGTTCGGTCCTACACGGGGCGAATGCCGCCGGAAACTGTGCTGTCACACCGAAGTGCCATGATTGTTCACGGTTTGCCTGTCCCATACCTCGATCAGGGAAGTCACCCGTTCGCTGAGGCGATCCATCCCCGGAACGGCGTGCGGCATACTCCTATGCTGGTGCGCCGACGCGAGTTGGCCGATGACGACATCGTCAACTTCGATGGAACTCCAGTGACGTCGATGCTGAGAACACTTGCTGATGTTGCCCGTGACTATCCGCTGGCATTCTCGGTCGCAGTTCTCGATGCTGCTCTTCGTCAAGGCAGAGCGTCAGAGCGGGCGATCACCGAATACTGCGAAGCTCATCGGCCGAGGACACTGCGAAAGAGAGTCGAAACAACGCTGACCCTGATGGATGGAAGGCGGGAGTCTGTGGCCGAATCGATATGCGCGGTGCGTTTTGATGAGTACGCGCTGCCAGGGTTCGAGCCGCAGGTCGAGTTCTTTGATGAGAAGGGACAGTTCATCGCGCGCACGGATTTCGCGAACAAGAAGGCGAAGGTCATTGTCGAGTTCGACGGCGAAGGAAAGTACCACCTGATGGGGAACAACCCGCGGGCGGAGATGGAGAAAGAGCGCCGGCGGGAGTACAAGCTGCGGAACCTCGGCTATGCCGTCTTCCGCATTCGCTGGCAGGATCTGTTTACAGCAGACGTGTTTCTCCGCATCAGGGAGAGCATGAACAGTCGACTGGCTGATTTCAGATAAGGGTCACGAGCTCAGAATCTTCTCTTCGTATGTGTGTTGTCGAAAGTTCGTGTGACCACGGTCGGTGACAACTGCCGTGTTGGCGAGGTCGATCGAGGACCAGTTCGCTTTTCGACGCTGTCTCGAATCGAAAAACCGACTACTTGTTGAACGACGTAGCGTCACCGGCACCCGATACGGTGAGGACATGACGACCAAAGCTCCGCACCCTCCGAAGACCTCACTCGGCCGACTGGCGACCGGCTACCTCGGCGATATCGGTCCAGAGGAGTTCCTCGAAGGGATGGAGTTCGACGGCCTCAACCTCGCCGAGGCGGCCGCCACGCAAGCAACATTCCTCGACTGCCGATTGGCGAACGTCAATTTCGGCGACGCCGACGCCCCGATCGCCCTCACCGGGGCGAGGATCTCCGGTACGGAGATCACGGACTGCCGCGCCGACACTTGGAACATGTCCCGTGGAAACCTATTGCACACGGAGATCAGCGGCACCAGAATCGGTGCTGGCGTTGTCTATGACAGCGTGTGGGAGAAGGTGCGATTCACCAACTGCCGCATCTCGTATCTCAACTTACGCGGGTCGAAACTCACCGATGTCGAGTTCCGTGATTGTAAGATCGACGAGATCGACCTCGACCGAGCGAAAGTCAGCCGGGTCGCATTTCCGGGAAGCAGTGTCGGCGTCTTCCAGTGCGAAGGCGCCACGCTTGGCAACGTCGACATCCGCGGACTGGAACCGCACAAGATCTCCGGCGTTCACTCACTGCGTGGGGCGACCATCGACGACACCCAGCTCATGATCTTCGCCGAACTCTTCGCCTCAGAACTCGGCATCACCGTGGAATGAGCACAGGAGTTTCCTAGCGGAGTAGCACGGTCTCTGACCAGGTGAGACACCTATTGCGCAGATCACGCTTCGGTGAAAGACTCACAGCATCGCGGCATTCGCCCGCAGCGAGTCCGCGTTCTCACTTTCGAATCGACGGAGGATGCGCAAGATGGCCAAAGAGATTTTCGTTTCACTCGGTATCGACATCGATGCGGTGTCAGGCTGGCTCGGTTCCTACGGCGGGGAAGACTCTCCCTCAGACATTCAGCGGGGCATCTTCGCCGGCGAAATCGGAGTTCCCCGGCTCCTGAAGATGCTCAAACGCCGCGACCTCAAGGCAAGCTGGTTCATCCCCGGACATTCGCTCGAGACCTTCCCTGACCAATGCAAGATGGTGTACGACGACGGACATGAGATCGGCGCCCACGGCTATAGCCACGAGAACCCCGTCGCAATGACGAACCGTCAGGAAGACATCGTCATGGAGAAGTCCGTCGAGCTCATCACGAACCTCACCGGCAGCCAGCCACGTGGCTACGTCGCCCCATGGTGGGAGCTGAGCGCATACACGCCTGAGCTGCTGAAGAAGTTCGGTTTCGAATACGACCACAGCCAGAGCCACAAGGATTTCGTGCCGTACTACTCCATCGCCGGCGACGAATGGACGCCGATCAACTATTCGCAGTCGCCGGAAACGTGGATGAAGCCGCTCAAACACGGCAAGGAGATCGACCTCGTCGAGATCGCCGCGAACTGGTATGTCGATGACTTGCCTCCGATGCTGTTCGTGAAGAGCAGCCCGAACAGCCACGGGTTCGTCAATCCGCGCGATATCGAGACCTTGTGGCGAGACCAGTTCGATTGGGTCTACCGCGAACTCGACTATGGGATCTTCCCGATTACGATCCACCCGGACGTGTCCGGCCGCCCGCAGGTGCTGCTCATGCTCGAACGTCTGCTGGACTACATCGGCGGGCACGACGGAGTGAAGATCGTGACCATGGGCGAGATCGCCGATGACTTCCGCGCTCGGTACCCGTTCGAGTCACCTGAGCGTCCACCGGCGTACTGAGCCTCGTTACGAGACCGTCCAGACTCACGACGAGAGCCCCAGCCGCGACGATCTTGGCTGGGGCTCTCAGCGTTTCAGCGAATGCCGCTCGCGATCGCCGATCGGTTCACCGTAAGTACTTCACCGCTTCCCCAACTCATCGATGAGCACGCGCTTGTTCTCCGAGTAGTCGATGGGCACGACCACGACGTGCACGCCGCCAACAGAGAATGCATTCTCCAAGGCGTCGCTGATGCTGTCGACATCCTCGACGCGGGTGCCGGTGGCCCCATACGACTCCGCGTACTTCACGAAATCAGGGTTGCCGTAGGTCAGACCGTAGTCGGGGAATCCGTCCGCGGCCTGCTTCCACCGGATCATGCCGTAGGCGTTGTCCTCAAGGATGACCACGACGAGGTCCAGCCCGAGCCTGACTGCGGTCTCCATCTCCTGGCTGTTCATCATGAACCCACCGTCGCCGACCACGGCCATGACCCGACGCTCCGGGTAGGTCAGCTTCGCCCCGATCGCCGAGGGCAGCCCGGCGCCCATCGTGGCCAGAGCATTGTCGAGCAGCAGGGTGTTCGCCCGGGTCGTGCGGTAGTTGCGGGCGAACCAGATCTTGTACATTCCGTTGTCCAGGGCCACGATCCCATCGGTCGGCACGACGTCGCGGACCTCCTGGACGATCCGCTGCGGGATGAAGCGATCCTCATCGGCTCCCTCGTGGATCTTGATGAGTATCTCATCGCGCATCGGCAGGAGCGCCTCGGCGGTGGGCACGGGACCACCGAGCACCTCGGCGAGTTTGTCCAGGGACGGACCCAGGTCACCGATGACCTCGAACTGCGGGAAATACACCCGCTCGACGATGGCGGGACGGTACCCGATATGCACGACGGTCGGCCCGGTCTCGTCCATCGTGAACGGCGGCTTCTCGGTCGTATCGTGACCGATGGTGACGATGACATCGGCCGCATCGATTGCGTCGTGGACGTAGTCGCCGGACGTCAGCGCCGCCGTGCCCATGTACAGATCCGACGACCCCGACACCGACCCCTTGCCCATCTGCGTGGTGACGTAGGGGATGCGCATCTCGGCGACAAAACGCGACAGCTCTTCACTGCAGGAAGCCCGGGAGGCATCCGCACCGAGCATGAGCAGCGGGTTCTTCGCCTCTTTGATGACGTTCGCGGCGTTCGCAATCGCCGTATCCCCGGCGACGGGACGACCGTTCGTATGTGGTTCGATGAGCTCGAATCCGTCGACCGGCATTCCGGCGATGTCCTCGGGAAGTTCGAGGTGCACCGGTCCCGGACGCTCGGCCTGAGCGGCACGGAACGCCTCCCGGACCATTGTCGGGATCATCGCCGCCGAGGTGATCTGCTTGCTCACCTTCGTCAGCGGATCCATCGTCGCCACCGTGTTGACCATCTGGAACGCCGCCTGCTCAGCGGTGCGGATGCCCTTCTGACCGGTGATCATGATGACCGGCATCCCGCCGAGGTGGGCGTACGCGGCCCCGGTCGCCAGGTTGAGTGCGCCCGGCCCCAAGGTCGTAAGCACCACCCCGGGCTTGCCGGTCAGCCGGCCGTAGGTGGCGGCCATGAACGCGGCCGCCTGCTCATGCCGGGTGAGGATGAGTTCGATCGATGAGTTCCGCAGGGAGTCGACGAAGTCGAGGTTCTCCTCGCCGGGAATGCCGAAGATCCGCTCGACGCCTTCGTTCTCCAAGGCCTTGACCATGACATCTGATGCACGTTGTGTCGTCATGTGCCCGACCCTACGCTTTTGTCGCCTCGATCCCTATGACCAGCCCCACACCACCGTCACCGAGGCGGCCCACCCACCCAGCTAACGTGCGCAACCGCACGGCCCCCTCGGCGAGGGGATCGCTCACCGAGGCGGCCCACCCACACAGCGGACCAGACCAGGGCCCTGCCGGGGGAGACGATAGACTTGCAGGCGAAGAGAAACGACGTCCCCTCAGCTGCGGGCAAGTACGGACAAAAGGACATTGATGACAGACCAACTCGACCCCTTGGACGAGTCGGCCGTGAAGCAGGCCGTCGACGCGGCACTCAAGGCTTTTGCGGATGCGACGACTCTCGACGAGCTCAAGCAGGCGAAGATCGACCACACCGGCGACAAAGCCCCGCTGGCGCTCGCCAACCGAGCCATCGGCTCACTCGACAAGGCCGATAAGGCCGCCGCCGGCAAGATCGTCGGCAAGTCCAGGGGAGCGGTCAAGCAGGCCCACGACGCACGCCTGGCAGAGCTCGAAGCCGAACGCGATGCGGCCGTGCTCATCGAAGAGGCCATCGACGTCACCCTGCCCACCGATCGTCGCCGCCTCGGCGCTCGCCACCCGCTGAGCCTCATCCAGGAACAGGCCGCCGACTACTTCGTCGGCCTCGGCTGGGAAGTGGCCGAAGGCCCCGAGATCGAATCCGAATGGCTGAACTTCGATGCGCTGAACTTCGGCCCTGACCATCCGGCCCGCCAGATGCAGGACACGTTCTTCGTCGACCCACCTGAGGCTGGCCTCGTCCTGCGCACCCACACCTCACCGGTGCAGTCGCGTTCCCTGCTCGAACGCGGTGTCCCGCTCTACGTCGTGTGCCCCGGCAAGACCTTCCGCACCGATGAGCTCGACGCCACCCACACCCCGGTCTTCCACCAGATCGAAGGCATCGCTATCGACAAGGGCCTGACCATGGCCAACCTGCAGGGCACCCTCGACGGCTTCGCCCGCGAGATGTTCGGGCCTGAGTCGAAGACCCGTCTGCGCCCGAGCTTCTTCCCGTTCACCGAACCGAGCGCGGAGATGGATTTCTGGTTCCCCAACAAGGTCGGCGGCCCCGGCTGGATCGAATGGGGCGGCTGCGGAATGGTCCACCCCAACGTGCTGCGCGCCGCCGGCATCGACCCCGACGTCTACCAGGGCTTCGCCTTCGGCATGGGCATCGAGCGCACCCTGATGCTGCGCGAGGGAATCAACGATATGCATGACATGGTCGAAGGCGATGTGCGCTTCTCGGCCCGTTTCGGAATGAAGGCTTGATATGCGCGTCCCACTGAACTGGCTGGCCGACTATGTCGATCTCCCAGCCGAGACCGACCCCCATGCCCTCGCCGCCGAATTCGCATCCATCGGACTCGAGGAAGAGGACTTCTTCGGCCCCGAGATCACCGGCCCCCTCGTCGTGGGCCGGGTGCTCGAACTGGTGAAGGAAGAGCACTCGAACGGCAAGACCGTCAACTGGTGCCGCGTCGACGTCGGCCCCGAACACAACGAGGATCTCGACGATCCGAAGGACCCGCAGCCCGGCCCCGAGGTGCCCAGCCGCGGCATCATCTGCGGGGCCCACAACTTCGTGCCCGGCGACCTCATCGTCGCCTGCCTGCCCGGAGCCGTCCTGCCCGGTGACTTCAAGATCGCTGCTCGCAAGACCTACGGTCACAAGTCCGATGGCATGATCTGCTCAGCCAAGGAGCTCGGCCTCGGCGAGGATCACTCCGGCATCATCGTGCTGACTGACCTCGGCCTGACCGGTGAGCCCGGTGACGACGCGATCGCCCTGCTCGGCCTCGACCAGGTCACCCTCGACGTCAACGTCACCCCCGACCGCGGCTACCAGCTGTCGATGCGCGGCATCGGACGCGAATATGCGCAGATGAAGGGGCAGACCTTCACCGATATCGGTTCCGCCGAGGTGGCTCCCACCAATGCGGCCACCGACGATGGCTTCCCGGTGTCGATCGAGGATTCGAACCCCATCAACGAGGTGACCGGCTGTGACCAATTCACTGCCCTTCAGGTCACCGGCCTGGATCCTCAGGCAAAGACCCCGTTCTGGATGCAGCGTCGCCTGCAGCAGGCGGGAATGCGTCCGATCAGCCTGACCGTGGATGTCACGAACTACGTCATGCTCGAACTCGGCCAGCCGCTGCACGCCTACGACACTTCGCTGCTCGGCGACGAAATCGTCGTCCGCCGCGCCACCGCGGGGGAGAAGTTCACGACTCTCGACGATGTCGAGCGCAAGCTCGATCCCGAGGATCTGCTCATCACCGACCGCGGTGCTGGTGCTTCTGGCAAGGGCGGGAAGATCATCGGCCTGGCCGGAGTCATGGGCGGCGCCGACGTCGAAGTTCATGCTGGGACCACTGATGTCGTCATCGAGGCCGCTCACTTCGACCCGATCTCCATCGCCCGCACCTCGCGTCGTCACAAGCTGTCCTCGGAGGCCTCGCGTCGCTTCGAACGCGGCGTCGACCCGAGGCTCGGGCCTGTGGCCGCACGTCGGTGCGCGGACCTGCTCGTCGAACTCGGCGGCGGAACGCTCAGCCCTGCGACCACGCAGGTCGGTCAGACGCCCGAGCCGACCATGCTCGATCTCAAGGTCGCCCGTGTGGCGTCGTTGGTCGGCATCGACTATTCCATCGCCGAGGTGACCTCACTGCTTGAGGGCATCGGCGCAACCGTGTCGACTAAGGACGATGAGAAGACCGTGTCCGTGACCGTGCCCAGCTGGCGCACGGACATCACCGACGACGTCGACCTCATCGAGGAAGTCGCTCGCACCGGAGGCTATGACCGGATTCCGTCCGTTCAGCCCGCCGCTCGGGCCGGCAACGG
Organism: Brevibacterium iodinum ATCC 49514; assembly: GCF_900169265.1. GTDB lineage: Bacteria > Actinomycetota > Actinomycetes > Actinomycetales > Brevibacteriaceae > Brevibacterium > Brevibacterium iodinum. The sequence goes on along the minus strand of NZ_FXYX01000020.1, from coordinate 2,590 downwards.
ACTGACTGTCGCGCAGAAGACGCGTCGCCGTGTCTCGAACCTGTTGGCTGCTGATGGGTTTACCGAGGTGCTGTCGTACCCGTTCACAAACGACAAACGGGACGATCAGCTGAGGCTCGAGGCCGATGATGTGCGTCGCAAGCACGTGCGCCTGGCCAACCCGATGTCCGAAGACCTGCCGCTCATGCGCACCAACCTGCTCTCGACTCTCGTCGACCTCGTGGTTCGCAACCAGGGCCGTGGAGCCAAAGACGTTGCGCTCTTCGAAGCCGGACTCGTATCCACCTCGGCGGGAATGCCTGAGGGACCGGGACCGCGTCACCTGCCGGGATACCACCCGAGCGATGACGAGCTCGAGAAGATCTACGCCTCGGTGCCGGCCCAGCCCTACCACTACGCGGGCATCATCTCCGGAAACGCCGAGATGCCCGGCGTCTGGGGCAAGGGCCGCAAGGCCGAGGCCACCGACGTCATCGACACCGTCCGCCGGATCGCTGCGGTCAATGGCCTCGAGGTCACCGTCGAGGCCGACCAGATCGCTCCCTGGCATCCGGGACGGGCTGCGAAGTTCGTCCTTGCCGACGGGCAGACTCTCGGCCACGCCGGTGAGCTGCACCCGAAGGTGTGCGAGAACCTCGGCCTGCCCGCCAGGACTGTCGGATTCGAGATCGATCTCGATGTACTGCTTGCTCAGGACGATCTGCGTGCCTGGGACGGCGCGCTGTCGACCTACCCGGTGTCCCGTCAGGACGTCGCGCTCATCGTCGATGCGGACCTGCCGACGCAGACTCTGGCCGCGACGCTGCGTGAAGGTGCAGGGGAGGAGCTCGAACTGCTCGAGACCTTCGACCTCTACACCGGCGATCAGCTGCCCGAGGGCAAGAAGTCGCTGGCGTTCCGCCTGACGTTCCGTGCCCCGGATCGTACGCTCAAGGCAGATGAGGCCTCGGCGATGCGTGAGGCGGCGACGAAGTTGGCTGCCGAGCGTCACGGCGCCGAAGTCCGCAGCTGAAAACAGTACGTCACAGAGCCCGGTCGACCGCTACAGTGGTTCGACCGGGCTCTGCCGTGTCCGCTCGAAGCATCACGGTAGAGCGCACAAGAACATCCGAACACGTTGGTGTGAGGATCTGTGCTGCGCACCACGACACCTGACCACTCGTACCCGATCACCGCTGAGGAGTCCCAACCATGTCCGAGAAACTGCCCTACGGAACAAACATGCCGACCACCGACGGAACCCCTGAGGCGACTGCGGTCCCGTCCGAGACGATTGCGCTCATAACCGGCGGTGCGCGCGGAATCGGACGCCATCTGTCGGAGGCATTCGCTGGTGCCGGATATCACGTGATCGTGACGGCTACCTCGGCGAGCAATGCGGAGGCTGCGGCCGACGAGATCGCTGAAGCGACCGGGGGAGGGGTGACCGGTGTTGGGCTGCGCACCGATGACATTGCTGCGGTGAAGGCGCTGCGTGAGTCGGTGGTCGCGCTCGAGGCCGAGACGGGCAAGCGCCTGCAGGTGCTCATCAACAATGCGGGGCGCATCGAGTCGTCCGAGGGTCCGTTGTGGGACGCCGATCCGGAGAGCCTCAAGGCCGTTGTCGACGCGAACGTCACCGGGGTTGCGCTCATGATCAATGTCTTTGCACCGGTGCTCATGGCCGGCGCCGAGGCGACCAGCCGTCCCAGCCGGATCATCGACCTCAACTCCGGGTCGGGAGCGAAGGGAACGCCGGCGTATGCCGTGTATTCGGCGTCGAAGGCGGCGCTGTTCCGTCTCGCCGATTCGGTCGTGCACTTCGGTCACGACAAGGGGCTGCGTATCTTCGAGATGGCTCCTGGTGTCGTTGAGACCGCCATGACGAAGTCGATGCCCGTTCACGACTTCCGACAGGGCGATGACTGGACCTCACCGGGGCAGGTCACGGACCTCGCGTTGGCGTTGGCGTCGGGGACTTTGGACGCGTTCACTGGACGATACGTCCGCGCCGGTGCGGATTCGGAGGAGTCGCTCATCTCCGAGGCGAACGAGCTGGAGGATTCGACCCGTCGACTGACTTTATGCTGAATCAGCTTGGAAAGAACCGCGATTCAACGCACTATACACCGGCGTGAACACTGAATTTCAGACACTTAATGGATCTATTGAAGAGCCAGCTCCAGATGGCTGCTTACATAAGTCGCTCCATGCCTATTGAGAGTAGTCGGGGCTAAGGGACTGTCTGGCGCTTGCATACCACAGCTAGAAAGAACCACACTAATCGGAAGCTTCACTTCATGAAAGTCACTTGAGCGACGTGTGAATGACTCGCCTGAAATCAAAGTCAATTTAATGACTTATCCGTTGAGTATTCGTTATGGAAAAATTCAACGGAGAGTTAATCGGCTCATCGTAATTGAGAGTGTAGAACCGGTCTGAAGCCACCGGACTCGAGCAGACACCTCGCGATGTAATGCGTGAGGTTGCGGAATCCCAGCGCGGACCCGCGTAGATGCTCGAGTCTGCCGTTGATCGCTTCAGTGGGACCGTTCGACGTTCCCGGTCGGGTGAAGAACGCGAGCACATCAGCAGCTCGACGCTTCAACGT
>NZ_FXYX01000010.1 GCF_900169265.1 Brevibacterium iodinum ATCC 49514 | reverse complement strand
CATTCCAGAATCGCCTTGTGCCCGGTGATGTTTTGGCCGGTGCAGGTCAGATCGAGGGTGTCGAGTCGGCAGAATGTCGTGAGGTCAGGGGTCGAGAAAGTAGGCTTGGCCACGTCGAGGTCTTTCGGATGGATTGTGTGAGAACTTCCATCATCGGAAGACCTCGACGTCTATCCGCGCAGCGACTCGCCGTATCCTGGAATCACCGATCTACACTCTCAATTACGAAGAGCCATATTCCTTTCGGCCCGGGTTCTGGGGTCGTTGATTCAGGTTGAGAGCTGTCTGAAGCTCAGTACGGGAGTCGGCGACTACTTGATTCCGATCATGCGGCGGCGTGACCATTTTCCAACAAGTATCGTTAACCCGCCGACGGCGATGACCGCGAGACCCACACCGAGGAAGTAACTAGCTTCCGTCCCCGGTCCATACAGTTGGACGAGCTGGGCGTTGATTCCTGAAGCTGCGACCGCGCGAGAAACCACAAGGACATCATCTGCGCTTGGAAAGCGGCGGGAGCGAGTTTCGTCGTACTGGACAAGTCGACAGGCGAGAGGCACATCGACCCGAAAACTTGCGGGCAGCTCGGCGACGGACTTCATCATGAAGAAGCCTCATCAGGCGAATGACATCCGCAGCCGTCGCGTACTGAGGAACACCGCTCCCAAGACGGCACCGAGGAGAGCCGCCGCCGATGTCATCAGCCAGGACAGGTGCCAGCCGCCGACCGCGGTCGCGATCGCAGTGAGCACAATCGGGCCGACGAAGTTCGCCGCGTTGTACACCTGAATCATCAGTCCCATCACCGCGGAGACAGATCCACCCGGCGGTGCGACGTCGACGGCGATCCTCGTGATCGTCGACGGGATCAGGGCCGCGATGCCCGAGAAGGCGACAGCGATCGTCAGCTGAATCCACTCTCCGCCGACGACGCTGCCCCAATCAGGAGCGAAGATCAGCACGGTCGTGATGATCATGCTGACCATTCCGATCATCACCAACAGCCGCGGAGAGAACCCGCGCTTGAGCAGCTGACCGCTGATGACGTTGCCGGCCCCATTGGCTCCGCCGACCACCGCGGTGGCGATCCCGACGGTGAATCCATCCTGCTCCCCGACAATGTCGGGCAGAAAACCGATGATCGCGCCCCACTGCAGCGTGTAGCAGGCGAAGATGACAGAGATGACCCACGGCATCGACGTCTGCAGAGTCGTCCCGATCGCCCTGAACGTCGACCTGAAGTCCACGGCACGCCCGTGATCGACCGGGACGGTCCGGATGACGATGACCACCATGAGAGCCGACACGACTCCCATGAGCAACCACCACATCTGCCAGTTCACCCACTCGAGGCCGCGCAACAGCACGGTGGAGACGAGCACCGCGAGGAAGACCGCGATGCCCTGGAACGCCGACCAGCAGCCCATCGCCTGGGACACCCGGCCCTGCTCGGTGGTCACACGAATGAGCGGCGGTGCGGCCAGGGTGACGAGAAGGAAGCCGATTCCCTCGAACGCTCGCGTGACCATCAGCTGCCAGGTTTCCTGAGATAGCGCCCCAACCAGTGAGCCGAGCGCCAGCATCGTGAGACCGATGACGATCGTGGTGCGCAGCCCGACCTTCTCCGAAACCAGCGACCCGCTGAGACCGAGCAGCAGCGCACCGACCTGGACAATGCCGAGCAGGACACCCGATTGGACCAGACTCATGCCCAGGTCCTGGCGGATGAATGTGAGTGCTCCGGGGAGCTTCCACACATGCATTGCGGCGACGATGCCGCACCCGAGAAGGACTATCCATGCACGACTGCGAACGGCGTTCCGCTCAGCAGTTCGGGGCGAGTGCATCGAGCTGCGCACGGATTTCACGTTCTCCTTCTGGACTCCGGCGGCCGCCTCGCGGTGGAACCCCGCGGCCAGCTCGCGGTACCAACGAGCCGTCGCAGGGTCGGCGGCCTCAAGCGGAGATGCGCGATTCGCGGGCCGGTGTCGAGTAGTCGACGGCACGGCCTGCGCTCGACTTCGTCACAACGAGGATGAGCAGCAACATGATCATCGATGACACTGCGAAAGCAGCAAAGGCGGCAAAACCCCAGTCATGCAGTCCGAGAGCCATGAGCTGCCCACCCATCCAGGGACCGAAGACCGCACCGAATCTTCCCATGCCGGTCGTCCAACCGATGGCCGAAGCCCGTGTCCGGGTCGGGAAGACGTGTGCGACTGCCGCGTACACCATCGTCTGGGCGCTGAAGAGGAAGAATCCGGCGATGAACACAATCAGGTAGGTGACGATCACCGGCATCTTGACGCTGAGCAGGCACACGGCGACGGCCGTGACCAAGAACCACAGCATGGCCACCTTCACCGGTCCGAGCGAATCCGAGGTCCGGCCGGCAACCAGGAGCCCGAAGACCCCGCCGAGGTTGATGACGATGAGGAAGGACAGCGAGGACCCGAGCGCATAGCCTTCGGCCGCCATGAGCTTCGGCAGCCAGGTGCTCACTCCGTAGACCAGGAGGAGACCGCCGAACGAGGCCGCCCAGAACAGCAGGGTGAGGACAGCGTTCCGACGCTGGAAGAGACGGCCCAAGTTCCGCAGGAACGACCCCTTCGGCCCCGAACCGTCGGCATTGAGCTCCGGCAATGCCATGCCGAGCTTCTCAGCTGTAGCTCTGGCCTTGTCCATCTTGCCCTTGGCGACGAGGAAGCTCAACGACTCCGGGAGGAACGCATAGATGAGCGGCACGAGCAGCACGAAGGGAATGACACCGACCCAGTACATCGAACGCCATCCGGCCGATTCCAGCAGGCTGATTCCCAGCAGCCCGGCCACAATGCCGCCGACCTGGTGCGCGGTCATGAGTATGCCGATGGACAGGTTCCGCCGCTTGTCGGTGGCGAATTCGGAGACCATCGCAATCGCTGTGGGCAGGAGCCCGCCGAGGCCCACCCCGGCGATCGTGCGGAAGATGCCGAATGCGGCTGCAGACGGAGCAAGAGCGCATCCGGCAGATGCCACGGAGAAGACGATCGTGCACACCATGATGCCCCGACGGCGTCCGATCGCATCGGTCATCATCCCCGCGCACAGTGCACCGATGAGCATGCCGAAGGTCGCATAGGAGCCGATGTTGCCCGCGTGCAGGTCTGTCATTCCGAAGCTCGCATCGGAGGTCATGGACGGAATGGTCGCGCCGTACATGAATGTGTCGATGCCGTCGAAGAAGACGGCCAGCCACGACAGAAACAGGACGATCGTGACTCCGCGTCTGCTCGTCGCGGATTGGGAGAGGGGTGCAGAGACCATATGAAATCCTCAGTTCGAGCTCGTCGTTGAGAGTGGCTCGGTTCGAGCCGACAACTCCGAGTGAACCAGCCGAGATCTCTCATTGTCAACAATATGATCAACAATAGTTTCGAAGCACTCTGCCTGAGGAGTCCTTCAGGGGGGCCGAAGTGCATATTCTCGGTGCGCTTGCGTACGCTCTATTTCGCTGCTTCGATCATCTCGATCGACCGGGCCACGCTGCGGATGTGAGCCTGCATTGCCGCGGCGGCCGCATCCGGGTCCTGGGCGCAGACGCTTTCGATGATGGCCAAATGCTGCGGCAGCGATTCTGCCGGCCGCCCGGATTGCTGGGCGATCCGGTACTGGTAGCGCACCGCCTGGCCGCGCAGGCGCCTGATCGTCTCGGCGGCGGTGCGCTGACCGCTGATCTCGATGACGAGCGCGTGGAGTTCGCGATTGCATCCCGAATACGCTTCGCGATCACCCTCGCTGACCGCCGCGGTCATCCGCCGGCCGATGTCTCGCAGCTGTGCGACCTGGCCGGGGCCGACCCTCTCTGCAGCGCGGCGGGCGCACAGTGATTCCAGTGCTCCGCGGACCTCGGTGATCTCGATCGCCTCATCGAGCGAGACCGCGCGGACCCGGGCGCCGCGATTGGCCACTTTTTCGACCAGTCCTTCGGCGGTCAGATCGGCCAGTGCGATGCGCACATTGCCGCGGGAGGACCCGTACTCTTCGCTGATATCGGCCTCGACCAGGCGCTGATCGGGCACGAGTTCTCCTGCCATTATCTTCTCTCGCAATCGGTCGCGCAGGCGACCGGCGGGCATCGATCGGTTCCGGCCGACGGGGTGAGGGGGCGTCTCGGCGGCGGGGGAAGGGGAGGTCGCGGGGGAGTCTGGCATTCTCAAGTGCTCCGTCGTCGGTCAGGCTCGGTCTCGTTCAGGCTACCGAGGTGGGCCGAGTTTGGCGATGCCGTTCCGGATTGAGAACACTATTGTTAACATTTATGCTGAGGTCATCGCCGTCGAAAGGATTGCAAGGATGCACGATCGGGTCATCTCCCACTGCACGGGCCCTCGAAGTTCCCAGACCGTCCTGCCCGCGCTGTTCATGCGTGGCGGTACGTCCCGGGGCGCCTTCTTCCATGCCTCGGATCTTCCTGCTGACAGCGATCTGCGCGACCGCGTCCTCTTGGGGGTGATGGGCAGCCCTCACCCCCTGCAGGTCGACGGCCTCGGCGGGGGACACCCGCTGACGAGCAAGGTCGGCATCGTCTCCGAATCGGACGCCGACGACGTCGATCTCGATTTCACCTTCGCCCAACTCCAACCGGAGAGCACAGAGGTCCAGACCCGTGCGAACTGCGGAAACATGCTCGCCGCCGTCGTTCCCTTCGCCGTGGAAATCGGCCTCATCACTCCCGTCGAGGACCTCATGACAGTGACGGTGAGGACGCTCAACACCGGCCTCGTCGCAGAGATCACGATCCGCACGCCGCCCGGCCCGGACGGAGATCGAGTCGTCGAATTCGAAGGGGACACCGCGATCGACGGAGTCAACGGCACCGGCAGCCCGATCTCCATCCTCTTCCGCGACACAGCAGGATCGATCGCCCCATCGCTGCTGCCCACCGGCCGGCGACGCGACGAACTCTCCCTGCCCGACGGCATCACCATAGAGGTCACACTGATCGACAACGGTCAGCCCGTCGTCATCCTCCGTGCCTCCGACCTCGGACTCGAGGGCACAGAGACACCCGAAACACTGGAAGCGGATACCCGACTCACGAGCACCATCGAGCACCTCCGGCTGCAGGCCGGAGAGCTCATGGGACTCGGCGACGTCAGCGACAAGAGCTATCCGAAGATGACTCTCGTCTCCGCGCCGAGCTCGGGTGCTGCCCTGACGACGCGCAGCTTCATCCCGCAGACCGTCCACCGTTCCATCGGCGTCCTCGCAGCACTCACCGTCGCCACCGCCGCCTGCATGGACGACACCGTCGCCGCCGAGATCTCCCAGCCCGGCACTGGGAGCGAACGCACGCTGCACATCGACCATCCCAGCGGAAGCTTCCCTGTCGAGCTGCGCCTCGACGGGGACACCGTCACCCGTTCCGGCCTCACCCGCACCGCGCGTACCCTCATGGCCGGGTCGGTCTTCGTGCCCCGCAGCGTGTGGACCGGATGCGACTCAGATTCCACCGTTTCACCCACAGGCACCATCCGCGCTCAGCCAGAAGGAAGCAACGCATGATCATCGACTGCCACGGCCACTACACCACCGCACCGAGCCCGCTGGGTGAGTGGCGGGATGAACAGCTCGCCGCATTCGACGGAGGCCGCGCACTGCCGGAGACCGCGCCGACGATCAGCGACGATGAGATCCGCGAATCGCTTGCGGCCAACCAGCTGCGGCTCATGGACGAGCGCGGAATCGATCTCACGATCTTCTCCCCGCGTGCCTCGTTCATGGCGCACCACCTCGGCGATGCCGCGGTCTCCACGCAATGGGCACGTGTGTGCAACGATCTGTGTGCACGCGTTGCCCGACTCTACCCGGATCGCTTCGCATCCGCGGCGATGCTTCCACAGTCTCAGGGAGTCGACCCGGCCGACTGTGTCGAGGAGATTCGGCGCAGCGTCGTGGAGAACAATGCGGTCGCCGTCAACATCAACCCCGATCCCTCCGGCGGGTACTGGACTTCGCCGCCGCTGACGGATCCCGCCTGGTTCCCCATCTACGAGACGATGATCGAGTACCAGCTGCCGGCCATGATCCACGTGTCGACCTCGATCAACCCGGCCTTCCATACCACGGGCGCCCACTATCTCAACGCCGATACCACTGCGGTGATGCAGCTGGTCGAAGGCGACCTCTTCGAACGCTATCCGGAACTCAGGCTCGTCGTTCCTCACGGCGGCGGGGCAGCCCCCTACCATTGGGGACGCTTTCGCGGTCTGGCGGCGGCACTGGGCAAACCCGACCTCAACGAGCACCTGCTGGGCAACCTGTACTTCGACACCTGCGTCTACCACCAGCCGGGCATCGACGAACTCCTCACCGCGATCCCGACAAAGAACATCCTCTTCGCCTCGGAGATGATCGGCGCGGTGCGCACCGTCGACCCGGACACCGGTCACTACTTCGATGACACTGTCCGCTACATCGCAGACGCTGACATCACCGTTGATCAACGCGCCGCCATTTTCGAGAACAACGTCCGCCGGGTCTATCCGCGACTCGATGCGCTCCTGCGCTCTCAGGGGCGCTGAGGCACTACTCGGGGACGCTGCTTCGTCCGTGCCCCACTGATTCCACAACCATCATCACAGAAAGAAGGCAGCATGTTCGATCTCGGCATCGTCCACACCTCCATCACCCGCCCCGATCCGGTCGAGATCGACCGGCTCCGGGCCTTCGGCGTGGCCACCGTCCACGAAGCACTCGGACGCGTGGGCCTCATGCGCCCCTACATCCGCCCGATCTACCCGAGCGCAAAGCTGTGCGGGCCGGCCGTGACCGTGCTCCTGCAGCCAGGTGACAACTGGATGCTCCACGTCGCCGCCGAACAGGTCCAACCCGGAGACGTCGTCGTCGCCGGCTGCACCACTGAATCCGAGGACGGGTTCTTCGGTGAGCTCCTCGCCAGCTCGATGCGCTCCCGTGGGGCCATGGGCCTCGTCATCGACGGCGGCTGCCGGGATACTGCGGAGCTCGAAGAGATGGACTTCCCTGTCTTCTCCCGCGCCATCAACGCCAAAGGCACCGTCAAAGCCACTCTCGGGTCTGTGAATGTACCCGTCGTCTGCGCGAATGCACTCATCCACCCCGGTGACGTCATCGTCGCCGACCACGACGGAGTCGTCGTCGTGCCCCAGGACCGCGTGTCCGCTGTGGCCGATGCCGCACAGAAACGCGAGGACAGCGAAGCGCAGAAACGCCGAGAGTTCGACGAAGGAGTCCTCGGACTCGACCTCTACGGAATGCGCGAACCCCTGGCCGCCGCCGGCCTGACCTACCTCGACTGAGGACGAAAGGAATCCACCATGACGAACTATGAGAACTTCGACGTCTCCCACCTCGGTGCCGTCGAACTCTTCACTCCGGTATTCGACGAGAGCCTGAGCTTCTTCACCGACCTGCTGGCGATGAAGGAGGTCGCCCGCATCGGCGACTCCGCGTATCTGCGCTGCTGGGACGAGTACGAGCTCTACACCATCAAGCTCACCGCCTCGCACACCAACGGCGTCGGACGCACCCTCTACCGCGCCTCGAGCCGAGAAGCCCTCGACCGCCGGGTCGCCGCGATCGAAGCCACCGGGCTCGGCCACGGGTGGAAGGACCCCGAGGTCGGCGTCGGCGCCTCCTATGAGTTCGAAGACCCCGACGGTCACCTGATGGCGATCTACTACGACACCGAACGCTATGTGCCCGCCGACGCCGACCGACCGGCCCTGAAGAACCAGGCCGCGAAGTTCCCCGGCCGCGGGGTCAACGCCCGCCGTCTCGACCACATCAACTACCTTGCCGCCGATGTCACCGCGTCCGGGGAGTTCTGGCGGGATGTGATGATGGCCCGCGAATCCGAACGCGTCGCCCTCGATGATGGCGGCTACGGTGCCTGGTGGTACCGCTTCCAGCAGAAATCCTACGACGTCGTCTACTCCAATGACTGGACCAAGGAGCGCGGTCGCTTCCACCACCTCGCCTTCTCTCCCGATACTCGTGAGGACATTCTCAAGGCCGCCGACATCTTCCTCGAGAACGGCATCTTCATCGAGTACGGTCCATACAAGCACGCGATCAATCAGACCTTCTTCCTCTACGTCTGGGAGCCGGGCGGCAATCGCATCGAATTCGCCAATGCCGGCGCTCGTCTCATCCTCGACCCGGATTGGCCGGTCGTGGAATGGAGCGAAGCCGAACGCGCGAAGGGTCAGGCTTGGGGAATGAAGACCGTCCCCACCTTCCACACCCACGGCACACCCTATGTCGAGGATCAGGAAGAGATCGACCGGGCCGCCATCGAAGGCCGTCCATACACTCCGAAGGCATAGTCGCATATCCTCGGCGAGGGTAACCGAGTTGGTCGTGCACTCAGCTGCCGTCGATGTGGATCGACCCGAAGTCGGCCGGTGTCGCCACCACGGCGCGGATGACCGTGGCATAGAACCAGTCGAGCGCGCCCTGACCCTGCGCCGTGCTGCGACGGCAGACGTGCAGGCGCACCGCTGGAACCTCGAACGGCAGATCATGCAGTTCGAGGTTCCATACGTGTGCCCACCCTTCGGCGATCGGGCGGGGGATCACCGCGATATGTCCCGGATTCGAAAGCAGCAGGCTCGGCAGCGCGGCAAATCTCTCGACCGTCGCGGCCGGGTTACGGGAGACCCCGGCCTGACGTTCAGCGGTTTCGAGCAGATCAGCCGCCGAATCCCCGCTGACCGAGATCCGCGGAAGTGCGGAGAAGCGCTCGAGAGTCAGCGGTTCCTCTCCTCCTGGGGTCTGCCGCGACATCACCGCGATATAGGTCTGGTCTTTGACTCGAGTGCGGACGAACCCGCCGGAGAGGTCAGCGGGCGCCACCGCCACACCGACGAACCCGCGCTCGAGCCAATCGACGAAACGGCTCTGGTCGAGGGCGATCGATTCGATGCGCACATTCGGTGCCGTCATCCTCACCTCGTCGAGGATGTTGCCCATCCACCCGATCTCCCCGAGCTCCGAGAGGGCGATGCGGAAGACCTTGTCCGAGGTGCTCGGGTCGAAGCGTTGCACCCGTCCCAGGGCAGTGTCGATGTTGTCGAGGGCGGCACGCATATCAAGGTAGGCGTCCTGGGCCACCGGGGTCGGCTCCATCCGTCGCCCTACTCGCTCGAACAGGGGGTCACCGAAATGCTTGCGCAGCCGGCCCAGTGATTGGCTGATCGCCGACTGCGTCACATACAGTTCCTCGGCGGTCAGGGTGAGGTTGCGAGTCTCGTAAACGATGACGAACACCCTGATCAGGTTGAGGTCGATTGCTGTCATGGACCCCCTTTCCGAAAGATTCACCGTTGTATAAGCACTGCTAATTCTACGGGTGCTTGCGGTTAAGTAGCGTTGTCTGCAAGTGGTGAGAAACCGTAGTGAAGGAGCTATCAATGTCATATTCCGCAGCCCAGGCCATCTCTGCCGCAGGAGGCGTCATCCCCGCCCTGCGCAACGCTCAGGCGATGCCCGCGATCTTCCCCGTCACCCCGGAGTTCACGAACTGGCGCTCAGAGCAGAAGTCCTGGCGCGAATCCGTTGCCTTCCTCGACCAGTCGCATCACATGACCGACCTGTTCATCAAGGGCCCCGACGCTCTCAGGCTGCTCACCGATACTGGTGTCAACAGCTTTGCGAAGTTCGCCCCCGGGAAGGCCAAGCAGTTCGTCGCCGTCAACTACGAGGGCTACCTCATCGGCGATGCCGTGCTGTTCTACCTGGAGGAGAACTCCTTCGACTTGGTCGGCTGGTACATGGTCATCGACTGGGTGCAGTTCGTCGCCGAAACCGGAGGATATGATGTCTCGTTCGAGCGCGACAGCAATTCGATCATGCGCGAATCCGGTGATCCTGTCCTCTACCGTTATGAGATCCAGGGGCCGAACGCCTTGGCCCTCCTCGAAGACGTCATCGGCGGTCCGGTGCCCGAGACGAAGTTCTTCGGCATGGCAGACTTCGAGATCGCCGGACACACCGTGCGCTCGCTTCGTCACGGAATGGCCGGACAACCGGGATTCGAACTCTTCGGACCCTGGAGTGAGGGCGATGATGTGCGGGCGGCGATCCTCGAGCGCGGGGAGAAGTTCAACCTCGTCCGGGCCGGTGCCAAGGCCTATTCGACGGCGAATCTGGAATCGGCGTGGGTTCCTTCGCCGACGCCGGCGATCTTCACCGGGCACCGGATGGCAGAGTACCTCGATTGGCTTCCCGCTTCGCGCATGGGCTCTCTGGCCGGCAGCTTCGCCTCGGAGAACATCGAGGACTTCTACAACACCCCGTACGACATCGGGTACGGACGCACTGTGAAGTTCGATCACGATTTCATCGGCCGCGAGGCCCTCGAGCAGATCGCCGAGCGTGACAACCGCGAAAAAGTCACCTTGGTCTGGGACCCCGAGGACCTCGCCGCGACCCAGCAGACACTCTACGAAGAGGGTGTCCCCGCCAAGTACATCGAATTCCCCAAGGCCCGCTACGGACTCTTCCAAGTCGACGCCGTGCAGGTGAATGGCACGACCGTGGGCGTGTCCCACGATGCCGGGTACATCACGAACGAACAGGCGTTCATCTCTCTGGCCAGCATCGATAAGGAATTTGCTGCTCCCGACACCGAGGTGGAGCTGCTGTGGGGTGAAGAACCCGTCTCCTCGAAGCCTGCCGTGGAGAAGCACCGCCAGGTCTCAGTGAAGGCCGTGGTCCAGCCGGCCCCGTATTCGTCCTTCGCCCGTGAGAACTACCGGAAGAACTGAGACGATGACACTGCTGACCATCGGCTCACGAGAGCTGCTGAAGAACTTCTCCCTCGAGATGACGGCGAAGGACACCGAGTCACTGGAGACTGCGTCGAGGTCGATCCCGGCGGGGACTGCAGTCAACCTCACGTACCTGGCCAATGAGACCACCGAGATGCGCATCGAAGCGGCGCAGGCGATCGTCGATGCCGGGCTCAGCGCAGTTCCGCACATTTCGGCACGACGTCTCACCAGTGCAGATGAGTTGCGCGACTATCTGGAGCGGCTGTCCGCTGTCGGCGCTGTCGAGCGGCTGTTCCTGGTCGGGGGAGATCCCAGCACGCCGGTGGGTCCGTTCCCCGATGCGCTTTCGGTGATCCGGTCGGGTCGACTCGGAGAGTTCGGTGTTCGCGAGGTCGGCATCACCGGGTACCCGGAAGGGCATCCGGATATCGCCGAGGCGACCCTGTGGGATGCGCTCGAGCAGAAGCTTGCCGCTCTCGACCGAGCGGGTATCGAGGCGTCGGTGACGACGCAGGTCTCGTTTGATTCGACGGCGGTCGCGAAATGGATCGCCGAGGTGCGTGGGTGGGGTATTGAGGTTCCGATTCGGGTCGGGGTGCCAGGCCCTGCCGGAATCAAGCGTCTTCTCGGATTCGCGCGCAGGCTGGGAGTCTCAGCCAATGCGGCGCTGCTCAAGAAGTACGGTGCCTCGGTGACGAATCTCTTGGGAAAGTCGACGCCGGCGACGTTCATCGAACGTGCTGCCGAGGAGTTCGCTCGGGAGAACGTCGGCGATGTGCGTATCCATTTCTACACCTTCGGCGGCCTCGTCGCCACGGCCGGCTGGACGCGGGACTACCTCGCCGACTCCGGCCGCCGCGAGAGCCGATCTCTGAGCCAGGGGGAGTCAGATGCCGATGCCTCCTGAGTACAGCAAGAGCACTGGGCTCAGCCAGGACAACCGGCTCAGCCAGCCTGCTGAGCCGGCCGCGCTCGACCATGCGTGCCTTATAGTGTCCGGACCCGAGCGCCGAGGCATCGTCTCCGCTGTCGGCTCCCTTGTCGCACGCCATGAGGGAAACATCCTCAAGAGCGATCAGTTCTCCAGCAGAGCGGAGGAGCCGACCTTCTATCAGCGGCTCGTATTCGAAATCGAGAACCTCAACGAGGCGCTGCCAGGCCTCGAAACGGATCTGGCATCGACGCTTCCCGAACTCGGGCTCGCCTGGGAACTCGTCGACCAGGCTGTCCCGAAGCGCATGATCGTCTTCGCCTCGAAGTCCGATCACTGCCTGCTCGAACTGTTGTGGAGGCATGAGAGGGGAGAACTGAACGTCGAGATTCCTATGGTGATCTCGAACCATCGGGATGTGGAGGAGGAAGTCGGTTTCTTCGGCATACCCTTCCACCATGTCCCGGCGAAGGGCGCGGACAAGTCCGAGGCCGAGATGACGATCCTCAAGCTCATCGAGGGGCAGGCGGACTTCCTAGTTCTCGCCCGCTATATGCAGATCCTGTCGCCCGAGTTTCTTGAAGCGGTGAAAGTGCCGATCGTCAACATCCACCATTCGTTCCTGCCGGCCTTCATCGGGGCCGCCCCATATCGGAAGGCGTGGGAGCGGGGAGTCAAGCTCATCGGCGCGACCGCTCACTATGTCACGCCGGAGCTGGATGCCGGTCCGATCATCGAGCAGGACGTGGCGTCGATCGATCACACCTTCGATCACGTCGATCTGCAGAAGCGCGGGGCGTATGTCGAGCGCGCGGTCCTCTCCCGGGCGGTGGAGGCGCATGCGGAGGACCGGGTCATCAGACACGGCAGCCACACCATCGTCTTCAGGTGACGGTGGCCGGGCCGCGTGATGTTGCGATGCGTTGTTCCGTAACATGGTGTGCATGAGCACTGACGCCTTCGACCACACGTCGCGTCTGGAGTCGGCCCTGAACCGTCGGGGCGATCCAATGAGCGTCGATGCCTTTATGGACATCCTCCGCGAGATGAGCGACCCATCTTCGGAGCCCCTGTCTACGGGTGAGCGTGCCTTTCTGCTCGAGACCACCGACCTGACGGAAGAGGATCTGACCCCGCAGACTCATGAAGCCGCGCGCATCCAGGTCGCTGAGGATCGAGTGCTGGCGGAGAAGGAGGCGCGTGACTCTGCCCTGACAACCGGTGAGGTCTCCGAGCTGCTGGGACGACAAGGCGCCAGTATCCGTCGCTCGAAGTTGGCAGGTGACCTGTACGCCCTGCCGTCCAGCAACGGACGCACCACGCTGTTTCCGGCATGGCAGTTCGAAGACAACCAAATGGTTCCGGGGCTGCGGACGATCATCCCGAACTTCCCGCAGTACGTGCACCCGCTGACCATTCAGCAGTTCATGACAGAGGAGAAGGATGGGCTCGACGGCAGGACGCCTGTCGAGTGGTTGACGGCCGGCGGTGCCGTCGAAGCTGTGGCCTCGCTGGTTGCTGAACTGGGATACGAGTGAGCCCGACTCGGCAGAAGAGCCCCCGCAGCCCTCAGGTACCGCTGACGCTTCCTCCGGAAACCGTTCACCAGCACACCGGGGCTGTGTGGCGAATCCATACGACGCCGGGAGTGGGCCGCGGCTATCCACGACCAATTGGGTCACTGGATAGACGGTCTCTGGGTCCCCTCTGCGGTTGTGGGCGACCCGGCGGTCGTGCTGTTCACCCGGGCCGCCTCGGCGTTTCCGGCAACGCCGAGCTTTTCCCGCACGCTCGAACACGACGATGTCCGCGTCATGGCGGTGAAAGTCCGCAACCGGTTGGGCTGGCCCATCCGGTGACCGCCGGACGACACCCCAGCGTGAGCATTCACGAACTCGAAGTGTACATGCGCACAATCTCCCGCTTGAGGATCTTGCCGCTGGGCCCCTTGGGAAGTTCGTCGAGGAATTCGATGATCCGGGGGATCTTGTAGGCGGCGAGATTCTCCCGGCAGATCCGCTCGACGTCAGCGACCTCGAGGTCGGACCCTGGAGTGCGGGCGATGACAGCGGTGACCTGCTGACCATACTTCTCATCCGGAGTACCCACGACACTGGCCTGAGCGACATCGGGAATCTCATAGAGGACCTCCTCGACCTCGCGCGGGTAGACGTTGTACCCGCCATGGATGATGAGGTCCTTGATGCGGTCGACGATGAAGAGATATCCGTCCTCATCCACCCGGCCGAGGTCGCCCGTGCGGAACCAGCCCTCGGCATCGAGGACCTCGGCGGTGGCCTCGGGTTTCTTCCAATAGCCGGCCATGACCGCGGGCCCACGCAGCAGCACCTCACCCACCTCATCGGCAGGCAGCTCATCGCCGCTGGTGGGGTCGACGGTCTTGACCTCGAACCCGGGCACCGCCGGACCGACGCTCGTGGGCTTCCTTGTCCCATGCAGCGGATTGAATGTGCCCAGTCCGGACGTCTCCGTGAGCCCGTAGCCCTCCGCCAGCGGTGCCGTGAAGCGATCTTCGACCCGACGGACCACCTCGGCGGCGATCGAGGCCCCACCCGAGCTGATGATGCGCAGGTCCGGTGCTTCGCCCTCGGGGGCCTTCGCCAGCACCGACATCCACATCGTCGGTACGCCGGAGACGATGGTCGTCTCGTCCTCGGCGAGCGAATCGATGAAGATCTGCGGATCCCAGCGGGGGAAAAGGGTCACCGGCGCACCGGCACTCATCGCCGGCAGGGTGACGGCCGCCAGACCGAACACGTGGAAGAGCGGCAGGCCGGTCGCGGACCGGTCGGCGGGCGTGGCTTCGATCATCTCCCGGACGATATCGGTCGCCGAGATGAAATTTCCCAAGGTCAGCATCGTCCCCTTCGGCTTGCCCGTCGTGCCCGACGTGTAGAGGAGTGCGGCGACGTCGTCCCACGCGAAATCGGCACGATCGACGGTGACATCGGACTCGGCGCCCACCTCGGCGCGGGGGCCCTCGTCGCCGACGACGGGCAGAGTGCGGAATTCGACGTCATGCTGTGCGGCCGCAGCCTTCCCCGCCTCGGCCGAGGCTGGATGAGCCACGAGTACGCGGGCTTCGGAATCGGTGAGGATGTAGTCGAGCTCCCTGACCGTCGAGAGCGGATTGACTGCGACGACCACCAGCCCGGCAGCGTGCGCACCGAAGAACTCGATGAGGAACTCCGGGCAGCTGGGCGCAATGAGCACGATCCGGTCGCCGGTGCGGACATCCGCAGTGAGGTAGCGGTCACGCGCAGCACCGATTTCGCCGAGGAGGCGCACCTTCGACAGCGTCACCCGATCTGGTCCCGGCGGCGTGGCCGCTGCGACGGACTCTGGGTCCTTCTCCGCCCAAGGGGTGAGCAGATCAATGATCGATGTGCGCGACTTCGTGGTCATGAAACTCCTTCGGATCACGACGTGGACGGGCCCGCGCGGGGCTCGACAGCAATATGTGGATGCTGAAATACTTGAAACTGAGTACAGGTTCAACTATAGGTCGGCCGCGTTTCGGACACAACGGGGTGCGCCGGAGAGGAAGAGGACTATGGAGATCGAGGGACGCACTGCCGTCGTCACCGGGGCAGCATCGGGGATCGGTGCGGCGCTGGCCAGGGCACTGCATGAGCGTGGAGCCCGGGTGCTGCTTGCCGACCTCGCCGAGGCGGTCACGGAAACTGCGGCGCAACTGGGTCAGCCGCACTGGATCGGGGACGCCTCCACGGCGGCCGGGGTCGACGATCTGCTGGCCGCTGCGAGCCGGGAACTCGGCGACATCGATCTCTACTTCGCCAATGCCGGGATTGCCGGAGCCCCCAGAATCGGCGGCGAACACGACTGGGACCGCATCCTCGACGTCAACCTGCGGGCGCACATCCGCGCCGCCGAACGGCTCGTACCCCGGTGGCAGACCCGCGGGGAAGGATATTTCGTGGCCACCGCCTCGGCGGCGGGACTGCTCACGCAGATCGGCCAGGCCGGCTACTCGGTGACCAAGCACGCCGCGCTCGCCTTCGCCGAATGGCTGTCGGTGACCTACGGCGACGAGGGAGTGGGCGTCTCCGTGCTCGCCCCGATGGGGGTGAACACCAAGATCCTATGGGGAGAAGACCCCAGTTCCTTGACCGCAGAGGAACTCGCCGCCCAACGTGCCGTATCCGAGGCCGGTACCGTTCTCGAGCCGGCGGACGTCGCCAAGGCCGTCATGGCCGCCGTCGAAGCCGAGACCTTCCTCATTCTGCCCCATCCTGAGGTCCTCGACATGCACCGGATGAAAGGCTCCGACTACGACCGGTGGATCCGCGGGATGCGCCGCTACCAGGCAAAGCTGCGTGGCAGCGGCGCTGCGAGCTGAGCCGACTACGCGGGCTGGGCCGACTATGCAGGATGGACCTCGACGGCCTCCGCGCGAAGATGCTCACCTGGTACGGCCGTCGGAGACTGCCTGACGGACTTCGGGTTCGTCTCCTTCAGTGCCAGCGTTGACACGACGGTGATCAGGGCCATCGCACACACGAACAGCGTGATCCCCAGCGTTGATCCGTCCATCTTCGCGATCAGCCACGTCATGACGATGGGCGTCGAGCCCGACACGACGATCGCGCTGAGCTGATAGGCCAGAGAGACCGCGGAGAAGCGGATCTGCGGGGCGAACAATTCGCCGAAGTACGCGGCGATCGGGGCGTAGATGAGTGACTGGAACACGCTGGCCACGCTGATCGAGACCGCGAAGAGGACGATGTCCGTCGTATTGATCAGGGTGAAATAGGGGAACGCCCACGCCAGCAGGCCGACGCCACCGATGATGATGACCGGACGGCGACCGATCAGGTCGGCGAGCCTGCCGCCGATGAGAATGGTGGCGATGCCGAACACGCAGGAGAGCATGGCGGCGATGAGCATCTGCCCGTAGTCCATACCCAGGTAGCTCGTGCCGTAGGACAGGGCTCCGGCGATCGTGATGTAGAAGACGCAGTTCGTTCCCGACAGTGTGCCCGCGGCCAGCAGTATCGTCTTCCAGTGCGATCTGATGGCCTGCCACAGCGGTGCCTGCACGACCTTCGGCTTGGCCGCAGACACCTCGTTCTCGAGCTGTCTGAACTCGGGGGAGTCCTCGACTCTGAGCTGGATGTACATGACGATCGGCACCAGCAGCGCCGTGGCCCAGAACGGGATCCGCCAGCCCCACGATACGAAGGCCGCCTCATCGACCGCGGACGAGACGATGACGAAGGCCAGATTGCCGAGCAGGGCTCCAGTGGGAACGCCGACCTGCATGAACGAGCCCGAGAATGCTCGGTGCTTGGGCCCGGCGGACTCGCTGAGCAGCAGCGCCAGCCCGCCCCACTGGGCGCCGCAGGCGATGCCCTGGATGAATCGGCACGTGACGAGCAGGACCGGGGCCATGAGGCCGATGCTCCCGGCCGAGGGCAGGCAGCCGATGAGGAAGGTGAAGACGGCCATGCCCAGTAGGGCGATGACCACCATGGGTTTGCGGCCGATCTTGTCTCCGAAGTTGCCGGCGACGAGCCCGCCGACCGGCCGCGCGATGAAACCGGTGGCGAAGGTCGAGAACGCCAGGAGTGTGCCGGTGACTCCGCTCGTATCAGGGAAGAAGACCTGCGGGAAGACCAGTGCCGCCGCTGTGCCGTAGAGGAAGAAGTCGTACCATTCGATCGAGGAGCCGACGAGGCCGGCAGTTCTCAATCCAGCGTGTTTGTCCGTTTCACCTGCGGATTGATGGTTTGTGCGTGGACTGACATGGGATTCCCTTCATCGTCGAAAATGGTCCCTCAGTGCATATGGCCGATGGGTATTACTCGAAGTAACGGCGCGGGTTCTTCACCAGCATCGTGTCGATATCGTCTTCGGTCACGCCCTTGTCCAGCAGCATCGGAATGACGTCGTCGCTGATGTGGCGGAAGTGCCAGTTTGGTTGGATCTGCGCCTTCTCTTCCTGAGTGAAGTAGTCGATGTAGCACGCTGCATCGTGGGCTAAGGTGATGCGGTCGGCATAGCCGCGACGGACGAGTTCGACGATGGTGTCTACGCGCGGTTCGGTCGGCAGATAGGCGTCGATGCCGAACCGGTCCATGCCCAGGAACGATCCGTTCTCGGCGATCTGGGACAGGTAGTCGAGGTCTGTCGAGTCGCCCGAGTGGCCGATGATGACCTTCCCCAGATCCGCGCCCTCTTCCTTGAGCACTCGCTGCGCGACCAGGCCGGAGCCTGTGCGTGGATTGGTGTGGACGGTGATGGGGGCGCCGGTCTGAGCGCTCGCCTGACCGACCGCCCGCATCGTGCGCTCGACGCCCTCAGTGAGCCCGGGGGATTCGATGGCGCATTTGAGGAAGGCGGCCTTGACTCCGGTGTCGGCGATGCCCTCCTCGAGGTCGCGGACGAACAGTTTCACGAGCGGTTCCGGTTCGTCGACGAGGAGACCCGGGCCGCGATGCTCGAACTGGTGGGGGAGGTCGGTGAATGTGTAGAGGCCGGTGGCTGCGACGATGTTGAGGTCGGTCTGCTCGGCCACTCTCTGGACCCGAGGGATGTAGCGACCGAGACCCACGACCGTCGGGTCGAAGATCGTATCGATCCCCGCGTCTTTGAGGTCATTGAGCTTGGCGACGGCATCGGCGATCTTCTCTTCGTCGTCCCAGGCCGTGTCGTAATTCTGCCGCATCTCCTCGCTGAGGACGAAGATGTGCTCGTGGACGAGGGTTCGGCCGAGTTCGCTGCTGTCGATGGTGCCGGTGACGGTCTGGACTTCTGCCATGGGTGCCGCTCCTTTGCGTAGATGTCCCTGCCGTGAGGCATGTTTCGGTTCCACCTTGAAGTGACCCAGCGCACACGGCTAGTCTCAGAGTAATGAATCTGAACTCAATTTCAAATACGATGATGATTCGGGTTTCACGGACCGCGCGTGACCCGTCGCACCCACCGAAAGGCAGACAATGACGACTCCCATCAGGCCCACGACCATCGCCGACCTTGAATCGCTCGTCGGTGAGGAACTCGGTCCGACCAGCTGGCACACGCTGATCCAGAACGACATCAACTCATTCGCCGACCTGACGAACGACCACCAGTGGATCCACGTCGATGAGGAACGTGCTGCCGCTGGTCCCTTCGGCGGCACGATCGGTCATGGACTGTTCACCCTGTCGCTGGGGCCGGGGTTCATGGAGGAGCTCATGGCGTTCGACGGATTCGCGCACAGTCTCAACTACGGCTACGGCAAGGTGCGATTCCCGCAGCCTCGACCAGTGGGTTCAAAGGTGCGCATGCGGGCGACGGTCTCAGCCGTCGATGCACGCGGCACCGGGTCCGCACAGGTGACCACCACTCAGATCTTCGAAGCCGAGGGGATCGAGAAGCCGATCTGCGTCGCCGAATCGATCGGCTACTTCACCGAACACGACGCAGACATCTGAACAAGGGAGTTTCCATGGACATGTCGACACTGTTTGCGCTGAAAGGGCGCAGTGCGCTGATCACCGGCGGCTCGCGCGGAATCGGCCGGATGATCGCCGAGGGATTCGTGCAGTCGGGCGTGCGCGTCTACATCACCGCCCGCAAGTCCGAGGCCTGTGACGCGACCGCCGCCGAACTGTCCGAACAGGGGACCTGCGTGTCCCTGCCCGGAGACATTTCGACGAAAGAGGGACTCGCCTCGGTGGTGGCCCGGCTCCGTGAGCACGAGACGAGTCTGGACATCCTCGTCAACAACGCCGGTGCCGCCTGGGGTGCGCCGTTCGACGAGTTCCCGGAGGACGGGTGGGACAAGGTCATGGACCTCAACCTCAAGGCGATGTTCTTCCTCACACAGGCACTTGCGCCCGACCTGCGGGCCGCCGCGGCCTCGGGGAGCCACCTCGCCAAGGTCATCAACGTCGCCTCCATCGACGGTATCCGACCCAATCCGCTTGAGACCTACAGCTACCACGCGTCCAAGGCCGGGGTGATCCACCTGACCAAACGCTTGGCCTCCCGGCTGGCCCCGGACGGAGTGATCGTCAGCGGCATCGCTCCCGGGGCCTTCGGCACGAAGATGAACAAGGACGCTCGCGATCACGGCGACGAGGTGAAGACGAAGATCCCGGCAGGACGAATCGGCACCAGTGAGGACATGGCCGGAGTCGCGGCCTATCTCGCCTCCCGGGCCGGCGACTACGTCGTGGGAGAGACGATCGCCGTCGACGGCGGTGTCGTCGCCTCGTCTCCTCTCTGACGTCCTCGACGACCGCCCTGACAGCATCACCCACGTGGCGAACCCAAACGAAAGGACCCCCGACCATCATGAGAGCAATGCAGCTGAGAGCCACCGACGGCCCCGGCTCCCTCGAACTGCGCGACGTCGAGACTCCGACACCCGGGCCTGGCGAGGTCCTCATCGACGTCGCCTATGCCGGCGTGACCTTCCCCGAACTGCTCCAATCTCGCGGGCAGTACCAGATGCAGCCGCCGCTGCCCTACACAGTGGGGTCGGAGATCTCCGGAGCCGTGCGTGAGCTGGGCGAAGGCGTCACCGGTCTCAGCGTCGGCGACCGCGTCGTCGGGGTGGCGAACACGGGGGCCTACGCGGAGTCCATCGCCGTCCCGGCCGCCAGCGTCCTCCCGCTTCCGGAGTCCGTATCGCTGACCGCAGGAGCAGGAATGCCGATGAACCTCCTGACCGCGGACTTCGCGCTGCGCGTGCGCGGGAGACTCGAACCGGGTCAGACGGTCCTCGTCCACGGCGCCGCAGGCGGACTCGGCAGCGCCCTCGTCCAGGTCGCCCGCGCCTACGGCGGAGAAGTCGTGGGCGTGGTCTCGACCGAGGAGAAGGCGGAGACGGTGCGCAGCCTCGGCGCTTCTCATGTGGTCTTGGCCGAAAGGTTCAAAGACACGGTCAAGGACCTGCTCCCTGGCGGTGTCGACCTCGTCGCCGACCCGGTCGGCGGTGACCGGTTCACCGATTCCCTGCGCACACTGAAGACCTTCGGCACTCTTCTGGTCCTCGGATTCACCGCAGGATCCATCCCCGAAGTCAAGGTCAACCGTCTGCTGTTGAACAACATCTCCGTGGCCGGAGTGGGGTGGGGCGCGGCACTGGCCGGACGACCGGAGATGGTCGCCACCCAGTGGGACACGCTGTGGCCGCATCTGAGTTCAGGGGCACTCGATCCCGTCATTCACAGCGTGCTCCCGTTGGAAAGGGCGCAGGAGGCCCTCGAGCTCATCGACTCCCGATCCGTGCGCGGCAAGGTCGTCCTCGAAGTCAGAGGAGAGACCGGCGGCGCCGGTGCCCATGATCACCAGAGCTGACACCGCATACACCCCCTCACCGAGAAAGCAGGAACTATGGACTTCGCACCAGATGAGACGACCCGCGACTACCAATCCAGACTCAACGCCTTCATGGACGACTTCGTCTACCCCGCGGAACCGGTCTACCACCGGCAACGGGCCGAGGCTGGGGACCCGAACTTCCACCCGCCCGTCCTCGAAGACCTCAAGCGTGAGGCTCGATCCCAAGGACTGTGGAACCTGTTTCTGCCGTACGACGAATGGGGAGCAGGACTGACGAACCTTCAGTACGCGCACCTTGCCGAAATCACAGGACGCAGTGCGGAGATCGCCCCCGAGGCCATCAACTGCAACGCACCCGATACCGGGAATATGGAGGTCCTTGCGCTCTTCGGGACCGACGAACACAAGGAGAAGTGGCTCAAACCGCTGCTCAACGGTGAGATCGCCTCAGCGTTCTGCATGACCGAACCGGCGGTGGCGAGCTCCGATGCGACGAACATCGAGATGAGCATCGCCTCCGACGGAGACGACTATGTGCTCAACGGGCGGAAATGGTTCGCCTCGAACGCTCTGCACGCCAACTGTCAGGTCTTCATCGTCATGGGCAAGACCGACCCGAACGCCGAGGCCCACCGACAGCAGTCGATGCTCGTCGTCCCCAAAGACACTCCGGGCATCACCGTGGTCCGGGGACTGCCGGTGTTCGGCTACCTCGACCGGGAAGGCCACGCAGAGATCATCTTCGACGATGTGCGAGTGCCGAAGACTGCGCTGCTGTCCGGCGAGGGCGACGGATTCGCCATCAGCCAAGCCCGGCTGGGTCCGGGCCGCATCCACCACTGCATGCGCTCGATCGGGATGGCCGAACGGGCACTCGACCTGCTCATCGATCGTGCCCAGGAACGAGTCACCTTCGGTCAGCCGCTGGCAGATCGGGCGAACATCCAGGATTGGATCGCCGAGGCACGCGTCGAGATCGAAGCCACCCGCCTCCTCGTGCTCAAGGCTGCGTGGATGATGGACACCGTCGGCAACAAGGAAGCGGCCACGGAGATCGCGGCCATCAAGGTCAAGGCCCCGAACATGGCGCTGACGATCATCGACCGGGCGATCCAGGTCCACGGCGGCGGTGGGGTCACCGACGATTTTCCGTTGGCCAGCTTCTACGCCCATCAGCGCACACTGCGTTTGGCCGATGGTCCCGACGAGGTGCACAAACGGTCGATCGCGCGGCGTGAACTGCGACGGAGGAAGAACGCACGGGAGTCCCGATGAGCGTCGAACTCGATCTGCCGAGCCTGGCGAGATGGATACGGGACGCTGGCGAGCCGGTGACCGGTTCGCTCCGCGGAGCCCGTGTGGGGCAGGGGCAGTCGAACCTCACCTACCGCATCGACGACGAGGCGGGGCGGTCGTGGATCGCCCGTCGTCCCCCGCTGGGGCACCTCCTCGCGTCGGCCCATGACGTGGCCCGGGAGCATCGGATCATCTCCGCACTCCAGGCAACCGGAGTGCCGGTCCCAGCCACCCTCGGTGTCTGTGAGGATCCCGCAGTCGCCGATGTCCCCGTGGTCATCATGGAACACGTCGAGGGAACCGTCATCGACGACGAGGAGGCCGCCCGAAAGCTCAGCACCGAGGCGCGCAGACGTCTCGGCCTCGAACTCGCTCGGACCCTGGCGAAGATCCACGCCGTCGACATCGACGCTGTCGGCTTGGGCGACCTGGCGTCTCGGAAGCCCTATGCGCCGAGGCAGCTGAAGAGGTGGAGCCGCCAACTCGAGGAGAGCCGGACCCAAGACCGCCCCGATCTCGACGCTCTCACGACGGTGCTGACCGAGCACCTGCCTGAGCCTGGCGAGATCACTCTGGTCCATGGTGACTTCCACATCCGTAACGTCATCATCGACAGCGCCACCGGTGACATCCGAGCAGTGCTCGATTGGGAACTGGCGACACTGGGTGACCCGCTGGCCGATGTGGGCAGCTCCTTGGCGTATTGGACGCAGGCCGGCGAGGTGCCCGACGGCGCCCCGACTGCAGTGGACGGATTCCCGACCCGCGACGAGATCTCTGCCGAATACCTGGCTGTCTCGGGTCGCAACAAGCGAACGCTCGGCTTCTGGCACACACTGGGGCTGTGGAAGATCGCGATCATCGCCGAAGGCGTCCGTCGCCGCGTCGCGGACAACCCTGCGAACGCCGCTGCCCACGGCGTGCCCACGGCCCGCGACGTCCAGGCGATCATCGATCAGGGATGGGCTGTTGCGCGGGAGAGCGGGCTGACCTCATGAGCTTGCACTCTGCCCGTGCCCGAGAAATGGATTGTAGGATTGGCTGCCATGTCGACGACCGAAGGCTCAGCTGAGGATCTCCCCACGCTCGTGGATACCGCGCTCCTGCGCGATCTCCCGACGACCACGAGGGGAACCCGCACTCGGGCGGCTCTGGTCGCCGCCGCCCGAGTCGTGTTCGAACGTGATGGCTTCATCGATTCCCGGCTGACCGACATCACCAAAGAGGCCAAGTGCTCCACGGGCACGTTCTACACCTACTTCGACAGCAAGGAGCAGGCTTTCGCTGCTGTGCTCAGCGAAGCCCAGGAGGACATGCTCCACCCGGGCCCGCCGCACAGCGGCGACGAAGTGCGTACCGTCATCGAGCAGCTGCGAGCCGGACACCGTGCCTACATCGAGTCGTATAAGCGCAACGCGAAGCTGATGCTCCTGCTCGAACAGGTCGCCGCGATCGACGCGAACTTCCGTCGACTGCGCCTCGACCGGGCGCGGGCCTTCTCCAGACGCAACTGCCGGTGGATCCGAAAGCTTCAGGACGAAGAGTATGTCGACCCGAGTCTCGACCCCCTCATGTCCGCCCGGGCGCTGTCAGCGATGGTCGGGCGGATGGCGTACTTCAAATATGCGGTCGAGGAACCGGACTGGGGCAGCGACGAACTGCTCGTGGAGACCGCGACCAAACTGTGGGTCAACGCGCTGGGCATCCCCACTGACGGTTCACGTCGCAAATAGCAGTCTCCGGGCCGCCGGGGGCTCAGCATTGACCTGTGTCCAATGACCGGGACCGAGAATCAATGGATCTCAATCAACGAGGAGGCTGACCCATGACAGCATCAACGACTTCCCAGCCCTTCAGCGGTGCCCCGTTCGACAACGCCTCGGTGGCCGCGCGCTTGGCAGAGCTGCCGGAGACCGCCGACGCCGAGGCGCTGACGGTGACCACCGACCAAGGGGAGTTCGCCGCTTTCCGGGCGACGCCGACGCACCCGGAACCCGACCTCGGTGAGGCGATCCTTCTGCACGGGTGGCCGGAATACGCTTCCTGCTGGGAGAGGACTGCTGACCTGCTCCTCGCACAGGGGATGGGGGTGTTCGCCTATGACCAACGAGGATATTCGCCAGGAGTGCGCCCCGAATCGGTGGGGGAGTACGCAATTGCGCGCCTGGTCGCCGACCTTGACGACGTCTCCCGCGCGGCGGGGCTCGAACGATTCCACCTCGTCGGTCATGATTGGGGCGGGCTGGTCGCTTGGCCCTTTGCCGCGAACCACCCGCAGCGCCTGCACACCTGCACCATCGTGTCGACTCCACATCCCAGAGCACTGGGTAAACAGCTGAAGACGGACGACGACCAGTACGAACGCATGGGCTATATGCGGTCGATCCAAGACCACCCGGAAGGAGTGGCTCGAACGTTGCTGCGCGATGACGGGAAGAGACTGGTCGATCTCTACGGCGGAGCCGTCCCCGACGACCTCGCAGCCTCCTATGTTGCTCGATTCAGTGAGCCAGGGGCTTTTCTGTCCGTGCTCAAGTACTACCAAGCGATGGACGGCAGCGATCGGACGCCGAGCACTCCCATCACGGTGCCCACGAGCTTCATCTGGGGCAGCGAGGATATTGCCTTTTCCCGCGCAACCGCAGAGCTCAGCGCTCGCTACGTCGAGGGTCCTTATCGTTTCGTCCCGCTTGAAGGGGCCTCCCACTGGCTGCCGGAATCGCATCCGGAGGACATTGCGGCCACGGTGATCGAAATGGCTCGAGAATCTGCCGATTGACTGCGTTTCGTGGCCGAAGTGGACCTGGAGATGGCGTCCCGACTGCACAGCTGTCCCGACTACACAGGCGCCTCGGCGAGGGGAGACGAAACACCACGGGTGCCGGCATCCTCACGATGAGGACGACGGCACCCGTGGTGGTGTTTCGGGGCTGTCCGAAGGTCAGCTGACGGCGACCTTCTCCTTTTCGCCTTCGGCGCGAGCAGCCGGGGCTGACGACTCCGCGGGCGCACCGTGAGCATCCGGTTCGAGCGAGAGCTCATCGAAGGGGTTCTCACCCGACAGGGTGGCGCGGGCCTGGTCCATGTCGATCTCGCCGATCCACTTGCCGATGAGCAGCGTGGCCACGGCGTTGCCGGTGAAGTTCGTCAGCGCACGGCACTCGGACATGAACTTGTCGATGCCGACGATGACGCCCATGCCGTCGAGCAGCTCGGGACGGTGCGACTGCAGACCCGCGGCCAGGGTGGCCAGGCCCGCACCGGTGACTCCGGCGGCGCCCTTCGACGCGATGATCATGAACACGAGCAGCGAGATCTGCTCGGGAATCGACATCGGCATGCCCATGGCCGAGGACACGAACAGCGAGGCCATAGTCAGGTAGATGGCGGTGCCGTCGAGGTTGAACGAGTAGCCGGTGGGCACGGTGATGCCGACGACCGGCTTCGAGACACCGGCGTGCTCCATCTTCGCGATCAGGCGCGGCAGGGCCGACTCGGACGACGAGGTGGAGAAGATGAGCAGGAACTCACGGGCCAGGTACTTCAGCAGCAGGAAGATGTTCAGGCCGGTGACGATCTTGAGCAGACCGCCGAGGACGATGACGATGAACAGTGCACAGGTGAGGTAGAAGGCGCCCATGAGGGTCGCCATCGCACCGATCGCGGCCCAGCCGGTCTTGCCGACGACCGCGGCGATCGCACCGAAGGCACCGACCGGAGCGGCCCACATGATCATCATCATGAGCTTGAAGACCACAGCCTGGATGTGCTTGATTCCGGTGAGCACGGGCTCGCCGGCCTTGCCCATCGACTGCAGGGCGAAGCCGACGAGGAGTGCGAGCACGAGGGTCGGCAGGACCGGGATGTCACCGGGGATGAGGCTCATGAGGAAGCCGACCATGCCGCCTTCCTCACCGCCGGAGGCTTCCTCGTACGGCTGGAGGTGGAGTCCGTCGCCGGGGTGGATGAAGTTGCCGACGACGAGGCCGATGACCAGGGCGAAGGTCGCCATGACCAGGAAGTAGACGAGGGCGAGTCCGCCGACCTTACCGACGGTGGCCGCCTTCGCCACGGAGCCGACGCCGAGGACGATGGTGCAGAAGATGACCGGGGCGATGATCATCTTGATGAGCGCGACGAAGGCCTTGCCCAGCGGTTCGAGTGCGATTCCCGCCTCCGGGGCGATGAGCCCGATGGCCGCACCGGCGAACACGGCGACGATGACCATGATGTAGAGCCAGTGGGTGCGATCCTTCTTCCGCTGCGGGGCGCCCGGTTCAGGAGCGTTCGCTGCGGCGGCGATCCCCTTGTCGAAGGAGCCGCCCTTCTGCTGTGGCGACATTGCCATGATTCCTCCAAATGCTGTTCGCAACCTCACCCGTCGGTGGATGGGATTGCGCGCGACTGCTGGCCGCGGTGGTGATGTACCCGACAACTGTGCCAGCCGATGTGATCGGTGTCTCGGTTGCGTTCATAGTGTTCACAGGAGGAGTGAGACGCGCCGAGGCAGGAGTATGGCCAGGGAGGACGGGTCGGCGAAGGTCGGGCCGGCGAGAGTCAGGCCTGCGGCTCCTCCGCGTGCTGGTGATCGGCATCGGCACGCGGTGCCCGCTGCTCGAGGGCCTTGAGGCCGATGGGGCAGGTGATGGTGAGCTTGAGGCGTCGGCTCTTCGCGTCTTCGACAGCGCGCCGCATGAGCTCTCGGCGGTGCTGATCCGCCTGCATAGGCTCGATAGCTTCGCAGTAGATGAACATGACCTCATTGGCATCAGGCTCGAGTTTGTAATGGAGCGCGGCCACGAGTCTGCCGGGAAGGTAGAGGTCGTACTTCGAGGATTCCTGGTTGTTGAGCATCGTGTACATAGTGGTCTCCTGGAGTAGGTCGGTCAGAATGGTCGGTG
Organism: Brevibacterium iodinum ATCC 49514; assembly: GCF_900169265.1. Taxonomy (GTDB): domain Bacteria; phylum Actinomycetota; class Actinomycetes; order Actinomycetales; family Brevibacteriaceae; genus Brevibacterium; species Brevibacterium iodinum. The sequence continues at coordinate 85,158 of NZ_FXYX01000010.1, read as the reverse complement.
CCACCAGTCGCTGGGCGACAGAGCCGCCGCCGATGCTGGGTCTCGCAGGTCATGGAGGAAAGCTTGCGCCCAGCGGCGGACGTCGAAGGCGGCGACAGTGTCGGCCATCGCATCCATGCGACTCCGGGCCTCGTCTTCGCTGAGCGTGGCCGCGTGATGGATGGCCGCCTTCAGGCCGGCCCGATCATAGGGATTGACGATGATGGCTTGGTCGAGTTCTTCGGCGGCTCCTGCGAATTTGGAGAGGACGAGTGCACCGCCCCTGCCTCGGCGGGCAGTGGCGAATTCTTTGGCCACGAGGTTCATCCCGTCCCGCAGGGAGGTGACGAGCAGGATGTCGGCGGCCAGGTACAGGGCGACGGCTTCCTCTGTCGAATGTGAGTGGTGGGAGTAGTGGATGACATCGCCGCCGAGAGTGGAGAACCTCCCATTGATGCGCCCGACCGTATGTTCGACCTCGTCGCGCAGGTCCTGGTAGGCGCGCACGCCTTCGCGAGAGGGGACTGCGATCTGCGCGAGACAGGTTCCCTGCGCATCGAGCAGTCCGTCGTCGATCAGCTCCTCGAAAGCCCACAGCCGGTGCAGGATTCCCTTCGAATAGTCGAGGCGATCCACCCCGATCATGAGGGTGGCGGGGTCGCCCAGGTCACGGCGAAAGCATCGGGCCATCTCCTGTACCGCCGGGGATTCGGTCGCGGCCCGGATCTCCTCGACGTCGATCGAGATCGGGTACGAGCCGACGCGGCCGCGAAGTTCCTCGGGATCCATGCCCAGCAGCTTCTGCATAGCCTGGCGGGCCTTAGCGGCATCGGCCTCTCGCTGGAGACCGATGACATCGGCCCCGAGCAGGCCGCGGAGGATCTCGTCACGCCAGGGCAGCTGGGCCATCTGCTCGACGGGAGGGAACGGAATATGGCAGAAGTATCCGATCCGGATGTCCGGTCGTTGAGCGCGGATCATCGCCGGTACGAGCTGGAGGTGGTAATCGTGTACCCAGACTGTCGCCCCAGTCTCGGCGGCCTCGACCGCGGCCTGTGCGAATCGGGCGTTGACTTCCCGATAGGCCCGCCACCATGAGCGGTGGTACTGCGGCGCGACGATGAGGTCGTGGTGCAGCGGCCATAGAGTAGCGTTGCAGAATCCCTCATAGTACTGCTGATGTTCGTCATGGCTGAGCGAGACGGGGACGAGGCTCATCCCGTCGAAGTCGAAGGGCTCGAGGCTGTCGTCATGTGTGTTCGCCCAGCCGACCCAGGCTCCGGCTTGCTCGCGCACCACGGGAGCCACGGCTGAGACCAGCCCGCCGGGCGAGGCTTCCCACGCCCCGTCGATGCGGTCGACGGGGAGGCGATTGGCTACCACGACGAAAGCATGGCGGTCAGTTCCCATCATCTTCTCTTCTTCTCGTGCCGCCGGGACGGATCGTACCGGCACGCCGACTTCTGGGGCATGAGATCTGAAAGCATGGCCGAAGGGCGGAGGCGGACAATGCCTCCGCCCTCCAGCCGCGTCCCTCAGTCCTCCGGTGAGTCCTTGAGCGAGTCCTTGACGCCCTTCAGCGAGTCCTTGGTGTCGTCGCCGACCTGCTTGATCTTGCCCTTGGCCGCGTCCGTCCTGCCTTCGGCTTCGAGGCCTTTGTCGTCGGTGACCTTGCCTGCAGCGGTCTTCGCTTTGCCCTTGAGCTCTTCAGCCTTGTCAGAGACCTTGTCGGTCTTGTCGTGAGAATCCATGATTCGTCCTTTCGTAGAGATCGGTGTGGACGTACTGCTCTGTCGAGCGCTATTCATGTTTACGGCGTAATCAACCTAGCAGACCGGGCTTTCGCTCCGCAACAGATCGGGCGACTCGGACGCATCAGAACTCTGCGGTGCCGCTTCGGCAGTACCTGAGGTTTGAGGGCTTACCCTTGTGCGGCGAGGTCAGCGTAGGGTGATAGCTTATTCATTCATGAGATGTTTACACTGTAATCGTCCTTCGGAAATACCTCTCGCTTCGTCAGGTGCAACGCGTAGAATGTCGCAAGACGCCTCCCCAGCCGCGACTTCTCAGACGAGGGAAAGAGGGTGCAAGTGGTTCAGCAGCGACTCGACCGGAGCCAGATCGTGGAATCAGCTATCGCCTTCGTTGATGCCTGCGGTCTCGGCGAGCTCACGATGCGCCGCCTCGGAACGGTATTGGGAGTAGAGGCCATGGCGCTGTATCGCCACATTTCCGGACGTGCGGATCTTCTCGAAGCCATGGTCGACGAGCTCATCGACGGTCTCTTCGACGACGAACTCATGACCGAGGACGCTCACTCCTGGGAAGAGTACCTGCAGCGAGTGGCCAATGCCACGCGCAAGCTCGCCATCGGCCACCCGCGGATCTTCCCGCTCATCGCCACTCAACCGCCCGCGGCTCCCTGGCTTCGACCGCCGCTGCGCAGCGTGCGCTGGGTCGAGGAATTCCTGTCGTCGCTGCAGCGCTTCGGCTTCTCTGACAGGGACGCCGTGGCTGCGTACAAGTCATTCACGAGCTTCCTCGTCGGAGCGCTCCTCCTCCATGCCGCCTCTCTGACCCCGGAAGCCATCGGGGACGAAGACGGTGAAGCGTCATCGGAGACGGATCTGGGGCAGTACCCGACGGTCCAGCGTCTCCAGGATCTTCTGAGGGAAGACCATACGCAGCGCGAATTCGACGATGCGCTCGATGACCTCATCGAGCGCATCCGCACGAGCAGAGACAAGTAGATCTTCCCCTCTGGCTGTTCCCGATCCACGCTGCGGGGCGTGAGCTGTGGCGTGCCTGCGCCCTCACGGATAGTCTTGGCTCAGTGACGATCCGATTACAAAGGAGCAGGATATGAAACTCAGCACCGCACTTCTGCGCGCAGTTCCCGGCGCATTCATCCTCAATTCGGGCATCGGCAAGCTCGGTCTCGACGAGGAATCCGCGGCCGGACTCCAGCAGATGGCCGCCAACGGTGTGCCCATGGTCGAGAACATGACCCCCGCCCAGTTCGGGAAGTTCCTGTCCTACGGTGAGATCGCCGTCGGCTCCGCCCTGCTGCTGCCGTTCGTGCCTACCCGCATCGCCGGTGCCGCGCTGACGACCTTCGCCGCCGGCCTCGTCGCGAACTACTTCTCCATCGATTCGATGACCAAGGACGACGGCATCCGCCCGTCCGAGGACGGCACCGCAGTGGCCAAGGACACTTGGCTGGCCGCAATCGGCTTGGCCCTCCTCATCTCCGGCGGCAGCAAGAAGAAAAAGAAGAGCGTTAAGAAGTAATGGCGTCCCTCCCGGCCCCTCCACGGCGGGGCCGGGGGCGATTCCGGGCTCGCCGAGGCGGAACCCTGGCAAGGCGACTCTTCCTCGTCCAGCTCGTCCTCATCGTCATGGTCTGCACCGCCCTGTCGGTGACGAGCTACGTGACGACGCTGAACAACATTCGGCACGCTGCCGGCGAACGGGTGCTGTCCATCGCCGAGACGCTGGCCCACGATCCCTTTGTCACCGAGGCTGTGACCGGGGACGATCCCTCCGCTCGGTTGCAGCCATATGCACTGACCGTCATCGATTTCGCCGAGGTGGATTTCGTGACGATCATGGACCGCGACGGTACCCGCTACACCCACCCCGACCCAGATCAGCTGGGCAAGACCTACCTCGGGAGCACTGCAAAAGCCCGGGCAGGGCAGACCCAGACTGAAGAGTACGTGGGCACGCTCGGGCCTTCGGTGCGCGCGATCGTGCCTATCACGGACGCCGATGGCGAGGTCACTGCCATGGTCGCCGTCGGCGTGACTCTCGAGACCCTGTCGGTCGCGCAGGCGGCCTCCCTGCCGCAGATCATCCTCGTCGGCCTGGCCGCGCTCGCCCTCGGCGGACTCGGCTCCTGGCTGCTCGCCCGCTACCTGCGCCGAGTCACCCTCGGCTACGGTCCCGAGGAGCTGCGTCGGCTGTTCGCGTTCTACGATTCGGCTCTGCATTCCCTGCGCGAAGGTCTCATCCTCGCCGACGATTCCGGTCGGCTCGTCCTCTACAACGATGAGGCCGCGTCCCTGCTCGGTCTGCCCAAGGTGGAGGAATCGACGCCGATCTCCCTCGCCGAGGTGGCCCTGCCCGAATCCGTCCGCGACCTTCTTGCGACCGGTCGGGTCGCGGTCGACGAAATCCACTTCACCGAGGATCGCGTCCTCGTCATCAGCCAGAAACAGGCGCGTCAGCCGCGCGGCGGGCGAGACGAGGGCGGAACGGTCGCGACCCTGCGCGATCGCACGGACATCCAGGAGCTCACCGGGGAGCTGGCGACGATGACCACTCTGTCCGAAGCCCTGCGCGCCCAGACCCACGAACATGCCAACCGTTTGCACACGGTCTCCACGCTCATCGAACTCGGTCGGGTGCAGGAGGCGCTGGACTTCACGGTCAAGGATGAGCAAGAATCACAGCGGCTGACGGATTCCTTCGTGGCCTCCCTCGACGAACCATTCATCACCGCGCTCATGATCGGCAAGGCCGCGCAGGCCAATGAGCGCGGCATCGAACTCACCGTCACGGCCACCGGCGAACTCCCTCCCGAACGACTCGACGCTCGCGACCTCGTCACCGTTGCCGGCAACCTCCTCGACAATGCCTTCGACGCGGTCGCGGACTCGGTTGAGAAGCATGTGTGGGCGGACTTCGTCGCCGCTGACGGGGAGCTCATCATCACCATCGCGGATTCCGGAGCCGGAGTTGTGGGGGAGGACGTCGATGCGCTCTTCCACCTCGGCGCCTCGGCGAAACCTGAGGTCGGGGGTGTGGGACGGCACGGATTCGGGCTCGTCTTGGTCAGACAGGCGGTGAGCCGCCTCGGCGGACATATCGATGTCGATTCCGATGGCGGTGCGATCTTCACGGTGACGCTTCCGCTGCGGGACATCGCCGCGGTCGGCGACTACGATTCTTCGGAGAACCACACCACTGATGGTGAGGATTCGAGTCAGGATCGGGCCGAAGGAGACTCACGTGAGCGATGATGCCGCGCTGCGGGTCCTCATCGTCGAAGACGACCCGACGACGGCGCAGGCGCATGCGGACTTCGTGGCCCGGATTCCTGGGTTCGAGGTCGGCGGAACGTGCCTGGGTGGGCACGAGGCGATCGAACGCTTCGACGAACTCGCCGCGGCCGGGACGCCAGTCGATATCGTCTTACTCGATATGAACCTCACGGATTCTCATGGCCTCGAGGTGGCGGGGCGGCTGAACTCGCGCGGTCAGGACGTCGACATCATCGCGATCACCGCGGTGCGGCACCTGCAGGTCATCCGGTCGGCGATCTCGTCGGGTATCACGCAATACCTCATCAAGCCATTCACCTTCGCGTCGTTCCGGGAGAAGCTGGAGAACCAGCGGGAGTTCCGGCGCGGACTCAGCGGATCGGGTTCGTTGGCGACTCAGGCTTCGGTGGACAATGCGCTCTCAGCTCTGCGGTCGGTGTCGTCGACGACCCTGCCCAAAGGGCTCATCGCCGAGACCTTGGAGGCAGTGTCTGCCTTCGTTCGCGATTCCGCAGTCCCGGTCTCCGCCACCGAGGTGGGGAGTCGGCTTGAACTGTCCAGGGTCACCGTCCGTCGGTACTTGGAGCACCTCGTCTCGACGAAGCAGGCGATCAAGCAACCTCGGCACGGGACTCCGGGGCGGCCCGAGTACGAGTATCGGTGGGTGTGAGGGGCCGTGTCAGTCCGGCTGAGGTGGCGCCCCGACGTCGTGCGCAGCCTGCACTATGTCTTCCAGGGGCGTGCGTCGATAGCGGCGAAGCTGCTGACTGAGAGCACACGGAGTGGTGTCCGGGACGCTGAAGAACCGGTTGTCCGCGCTCTACCGCAAGCTCGGCGTGCGCAGTCGCGCCGAAGCCGTGGCGCACGTCCACCGGCAGCGGTAGGGCCAGGTCGCCTCGGCGAAAGAGTCCTACCCGTGCGCCGCCTCAGCCGGGGGAGAGGAATTCGGAGAGACGGTTCAATGTGGCGGCCTCGAGGGAGTAGTACGACCAGACGCCGCGCTTCTCCCGCCGGAGGACTCCTGCGTCGACGAGGATCTTCAGATGGTGGGAGACGGTCGGCTGTCCGAGACCGACGGGTTCGGTGAGATCGCAGACGCATGCTTCCTGTTGCTCGTGCCCGGCGATGAGGGAGACCAGACGCAACCGGGTCGGGTCGGCCAGTGACTTGAGAATGCGCGCAAAGTCCTGAGCATCATCGAGGCTCAACGGCGAAACAGTCAGCGACGGGCAGCAGACGTCCGCCTCGGTCGGAGAGAGCGCGGGCTGTGTGGTCATTCCTCCATTATGCCCATACATTGACATTTGTCGATGCCTTGTGGTCCTATCGTATCGATGAACTTCAATGCGCCGGCATGTCAGCGCGGCGCAGAACCGACTCGCACCTCGAGGGGGACCATGCATTCCACGGAGACTTCCAACGCTGAATCACCGGTGGCGGCGAAGATGTCGACGCTGGACCGATTCCTGCCGCTGTGGATCATCGGTGCCATGGCCCTGGGCCTGGTGTTGGGCAGGCTCGTGCCCGGTCTCGCCGAGGCTCTGGACTCGGTCAAGGTCGCCGACGTCTCCCTGCCGATCGCCATCGGCCTCCTGGTGATGATGTTTCCGGTGCTCGCCAAGGTCCGGTACAACGAGACCGGGCACGTGCTGGCCGACAAGAAGCTCATGATCACCTCCTTGGTCATCAACTGGTTGGCAGCTCCGGCGTTCATGTTCGCGCTCGCCTGGCTCTTCCTTCCCGACCTGCCCGAATATCGCACCGGACTGATCATCGTCGGGCTGGCCAGGTGCATCGCCATGGTCCTCATCTGGAACGACCTCGCGTGTGGCGACCGCGAGGCCGCCGTCGTGCTCGTGGCCGTCAACTCCGTGTTCCAAGTTCTCGCATTCGGTCTCCTCGGCTGGTTCTATCTGCAGTGGCTGCCGAATCTGCTGGGGCTGCCGACGACGAGCAGCGAGTTCTCCTTCTGGGCGATCACCGCGAGCGTCCTCGTCTTCCTCGGAATCCCGCTTCTCGCCGGCTTCCTCACACGCACGGTGGGGGAGAAGGCGAAGGGGCGTCAGTGGTATGAAGATCGCTTCCTCCCGAAGGTCGGGCCGTGGGCGCTGTACGGACTGCTGTTCACTATCGTCGTGCTCTTCGCCTTCCAAGGTGACGAGATCACCTCTCACCCGGGCAATGTCGCCCGCATCGCCCTGCCTCTGCTCGTCTACTTCATCGTCGTCTTCGCTGTCGGGATGGTCATCGGCAGAGCCCTGAACCTGGGCTATGAGAAGACGACGACCCTGGCATTCACCGCTGCCGGCAACAACTTCGAACTCGCCATCGCAGTGGCGATCGGGACGTACGGCGTCGCCTCGGGGCAGGCGCTCGCCGGAGTCGTCGGCCCGCTCATCGAGGTGCCCATCCTCGTCGCCCTCGTCTATGTCGCGCTTTGGGCGCGACCCCGTTTCTTCCCCTCACCCTCTGTTCAAGGAGCGAATCGAGCATGAGTCTCACACCAACGCCAAAGCCGAGTGTCCTCTTCGTCTGTGTGCACAACGCCGGCAGGTCCCAGATGGCGGCCGGATTCCTTCGGGAACTGGGCGGGGGAGACATCGAAGTGCGGTCCGCCGGAAGCGCACCGGCCGAGTCGATCAATCCCGTCGCAGTCGATGCTATGCGGGAGCTCGGCATCGACATCACCCGCAACAGCCCCACTCTGCTCGACGCAGATACCGTGCGCACCTCGGACGTCGTGATCACGATGGGCTGCGGCGATGCGTGCCCGATCTTCCCCGGCAAACGATACGAAGACTGGGTTCTCGACGATCCCGCAGGTCAGGGCCTGGAATCGGTGCGCCGAATCCGTGATGAGATCCGGACACGAGTCGAAGCCCTCATCGTCGATCTCGCCCCCGATGCAGGGACGAAATCCACACAGTCGACGACCACGTCGAACCCCATCGCCGAGGCGGCTCCCAATGACTGATTTCGCGCTCGCAGATCTGCCGGTCGCCGTGATCGGTTCCGGTCCCGTCGGCCTCGCGGCCGCGGCCCAGCTGGTCCGACGTGGGATCCGACCGCTCGTCCTCGAAGTGGGATCGTCCGTCGCGGCGGCAGTGGCCGAATGGGGTCATATCGGTTTGTTCTCTCCGTGGAAATACAACATCGACGTCGCGGCCCGCAGCCTGCTGGCGTCCACCAGTTGGCAGGAACCCGACGGCGAGCACCTGCCCACAGGAGACGAACTCATCCGGGACTATCTCATTCCGCTGGCCGAGACAGATGGACTCCGGGACGCCATCCTCACCGATACCCGGGTTGTGGCAGTGAGCCGAGTCGGACTGGACCGGACCGGCACCGCGCAGCGTGAATCGACTCCCTTTCTTGTTCGCACTCAGAACTCCGATGGAACTACGGCGGACTTCCAGGTCAGGGCGGTCATCGACGCTTCGGGGACATGGGAGAGCCCGAATCCGATCGGGCAGTCCGGGCTCGCAGCGCCCGGCGAAGTCGAGGCTCGTCGCAGCGGGTTCGTCACCTCGCCTCTGCCCGATGTGACCGGCCGTGACCGTGAGCATTTCGCCGGGAGGCGGACTCTTGTCGTCGGTGGAGGGCATTCGGCGGCGAACACGCTCTTGGCACTGGCGGAGCTGCGCGCGGAAGTGCCGGGCACGCGAATCGGCTGGGTGCTCAGGCGCGCAGACCCGGCATCCGTCTACGGTGGGGAGGACCAGGACGGTCTGCCGGCTCGCGGAGCCCTGGGCGCGCGGCTCCGCCGTCTTGTCGAAGACGGGGCCATCGATGTGCATGCCTCCACGACGATCACCGGGTTCGCCGCCGACGGTGGTGGCACCGTGGCTGCCGAGACCGGCGGTGAGTCGGTGACGCTCCACGCCGATCGGGTCGTTCCCGCCACCGGCTTCCGTCCGGACCTGGGATTCCTGCGCGAGATCCGGTTGGACCTCGACCCGGTTGTCGAAGCTCCGCAGCAGTTGGGGCCGCTCATCGATCCCGAGTATCACAGCTGCGGAACGGTCCCTCCGCATGGTGCCCGGGTGTTGGGGCATCCGGAGCCGAATTTCTACATCGTGGGCATGAAGTCCTACGGGCGGGCCCCGACGTTCCTCATGTACACCGGTTACGAGCAGGTCCGTTCCGTCGTCGCAGCGATCGCGGGGGACCTGGAAGCTGCGGACCGAGTCGAGCTCGACCTGCCTGAGACCGGCGTGTGTTCGACTGACGCATCGGACGCAGGCGGATGCTGCGGACCTGCGGAACCGGTAGTGATCGGGATCCCCACGGGGACAGAACACGGGCGATCAGGAGAGAGCAGGAACGACTGACTCGCCGGTTCGGCTTACGTCGCCACGGCGGGCTGACTCGCCGGTTCGGCCCTCGCCGCCTCAGCGGTAGGTGGCGTTCTTCGGATCCTGGTGGCCGTGGTCGTTGAACGAGATGAGGCTGGTTCCGCCTCGGCCGGTGATGATCTTCGTGATGCCGGTGTTGATGGTCACTCGGTTGAAGGCCATCCACTGATCGAAGCCGCCGCCGATCAGTCGGGCCGCGGTCCACGCGATGGCGCCGGCGCTTGAGACGACGATCGTCGACTGTCCCGAGCTCATCGCACCGGTCGCCTCGTCGAGGGCTCGATCGACGCGTGACGTGAACTGGTTGTAGGTCTCCGTGTAGTCCTCGTCGTGCTCACCCGAGGCCCACCGGGCGGCACCGCGCTCGAGTTCGCCCTGGAAGATCTTCGAATCGTGCTGAGCGCGCGGATCGAGATCCGTGAGCACGCCGGTGAGCTCCCATGCGGCGTATTCGTTCCAGCCATCGTCGACGTGGGCGTCCATATCGCGGCCGAGTCCTGCGAGGAGGCCTTCTGCGGTCTGGCGCTGCCGCAGCATCTCACCGTGGATGATGCGATCGGGTTCGAGTCCTTGTGAGGCGAGGAAGCGACCGGTGGTGCGGCTCTGCTTCCTGCCGAGATCGGAGAGCCGGTCATAGTCATCCGTGCCGAACGACGCCTGCCCGTGCCGGACCAGATAGAGCACACTCATGAATCACCACATCCTCGTCGTGAAGCCCGAAGTACTGTTCGAGCGATCGTTTACTGGTACGAGTCTACGGGACAGCGGCGGGGAACAGCTGCTCGGCCAGTCGAAGCACCTCGGCGAGGGCAGGACTGACGTCATCTCTGCGCCATGCCATGAGCAGCGGAAACGGCCCCTTCGGGTCTTTGAGGGGGACGAAGGCGATATTGGGGAAGGAGGCGTTCTTCGGCACCGACGCCACTGTGACCGAACAGCCGATCTCCGCGCCGACGAGCGAGAGTATCGTCCACGTGTCCGGAGCCACCTGGATGACGGTGGGGTTGAAACCTGCGGCCTGCGACAGCTCGTAGAGCCGCTCGATCGTCGTCGACCCCGGATTCGGCGGCACCGTGATGAACTCCTCTCCCTCGAGCTCGCTCATCGACACCGACTCGCGGCCTGCTAGGGCATGCTCACTGTGCATGGCGACGACAAGCGACTCCTGGGCGACGACGCGAGTATCGACCGACTGTGGCACGAATGGCCAATAGCCGAAGACGAGGTCCACTGAGCCGTCGGCGACGTTGTCGATGGCCGGCATCCCGAAGGAGGCGCTCTGCAGGCTGAGGTGGATTCCCGGATGAGTCCCGCGGACCAGTTTGAGCAGCCGTCCGATGAGTTTGTGGGTCGCGATGCCGGTGAATCCCAGGCGCAGATGTCCGACCTCGCCTTTCCCGGCTGCCTGCACTGCTGAGTCGGCGAGGCGATGACTCATGAGGATGTCGCGCGCAGGTTCGACGAGCGCCTGTCCTGCCGGAGTCAGGCGCACGGACCGAGTGCTGCGTTCGAACAGCTGTGCCGACATGTCGGACTCCAGACCTCGGATGAGTCGGCTGAGGGGCGGTTGGGTCATATGCAGTCGTTCGGCGGCTCTGCCGAAGTGAAGTTCCTCAGCGAGGACGAGGAATGCGCGGATGTGCTTTGTGTCCATATCGGTGTCTCAATCGTGAATGCGGCCGCCCAGTGAGGATCGGGCGATATTCGTGCAGCAAGTGCATTAATCGTCTCCATTATAAGTATTGGACGGGTATCAATGACTTTGAAAGGATGACTGGGGTCACAGTCATTCGAGGTTCGAGGAGGAACGCGATGGACAAGACGATGGGTCTTCGCCAAGCGATCAGCACCTATCTCAGCGATGGAGACACGGTCGCGCTGGAGGGATTCGGGCATATCGTGCCGGTCGCCGCCGCGCACGAGATCATCCGGCAAGGCTTCACAGATCTGGTCCTCGCACGCATGTCCTGCGACGTCATCGTCGACCAGATGCTCGGAGCGAACTGCCTGAAAGGTCTCATCTCCTCGTTCATCGCCAACAGTTCGGCCGGTTCCCTTCACGAGCTGCGGCGACGCATTGAGAAGTCGGACCCGGAGCCGCTGTGGTTCGACGAATACAGTCACGGCGGAATGGTCGCTCGCTACCAGGCCGGCGCTTCGAAGCTGCCGTTCCAGCCCATCGCCTCCTACCGGGGCAGTGACTTGGCGGCGAAGAATCCGCGGATCAGGTCCGTTCCCGATCCCTACGGTGGATCGGACATCCACGTCGTCCCCGCGCTCAATCCCGACCTCACGATCATCCATGCCCAACGCGCCGACATACACGGAAACGTGCAGGCCTGGGGGATGCTCGGAATCCAAACCGAGGCCGCATTCGCCGGTCGCCGACTCATCGTCACCGTCGAGGAGATCGTCGACGAGGCTGTCGTCCGCTCCGACCCGAACCGCACCATCGTTCCCGCGCACGTCGTCGATGCCGTCGTCGCCGTGCCACGCGGGTCGCATCCTCATTCGGTCCAGGGCTACTACGACCGCGACGACGAATTCTCGAGACAGTGGTCCGCGCTCGCTCGAGACGCGGCGGCGGTCCAGAACTGGCTCGAGATCAATATCCGCGGCACGAGCGATCACGATGAGTTCCTTGCCACCCTCGGATCGGACCACTTCGAGCGGATGGCCATCCACGACGCATATTCGACGCCTGTGAACTATGGAGGGCGAGCATGACACTGAGTGCTCACGACACCACTGAGACCCGGTCCCGCGACGAGCTCAGCGAGACCACAAGCAGCGAGGCCGCTGGCGACGAGGTCACGAGCAGCGAACTTCTCACCGTCCATTCGGCGCGGGCGCTGGCCGGACGCAACGTGGTCTTCGCCGGGCACGGCCTGCCCACACTGGCCGTCTCTCTGGCCCAGCACACCGTCGCACCGGACATCGAGATCGTCTACGAGTCGGGAGTCACCGGAGCCAGGCCGCCGGCCATGCCGCGCAGCATTTCGGACTCGATCCTCGTCCCGGGAGCCGCCTCGGTGATGCCGATGACGCACCTGTTCAACTACGTTCTGCAGGGTCAGCGCATCGACGTCGGATTCCTCGGCGCCGCCCAGGTCGACAAATACGGGAACCTCAACTCCACCCTCATCGGTGAGAACTGGGAGCACCCCGACAGCCGACTTCCGGGCTCAGGCGGAGCCATCGAGGCCATGGCGGGCGCGGCCGAGATCTTCCTCGTCATGCGCCGACATACCCCGCGTACCTTCGTCGAATCCTTGGACTTCGTCACCTCCCCGGGGCCGAAGAAGGCCGCTGAGGCTGCGGTCGGGTCAATGCCGGCGGGCGCTGGCGTAACCCATGTGATCACTGACATGGGACTCATGACGCGCTTCGCTCAGGACGAAGAACTCACACTCACGGCCGTTCACCCCGGTGTCGACCCTGCCGAAGTGGTGCGCCAGACCGGGTGGAGCCTGCAGGTCTCGCCCGACCTGGAGACGACGCTGCCGCCGACTCCGGGTGAGCTGGCGCTGCTGCGAGAGACGCTCGATCCCGCCCGCATCTACCTGCGCTGAACGGGAAGCCTCACCCGCCGACCCATCTCCACGGGCAGTTGTCGGCGACAGCCGTCCAATGCGGCTCCCCGCCCACTGAGGCCCCGCCCACTGAGGCCCCCTGCCGAACACGCGAGAATTCGAATCGAAGAAAGTTGAAATCATGTCAATGAAGACAAGAGCCCAGGTCACCTCCCCTCCTGATCCGAACGTGACTCGTCCCGAGCTGCGCCGTGCCGCATGGTCATCCTGGCTCGGCAGTTCGCTCGAGTACATGGACTTCACCCTCTACACACTCGCCTCAGCCTTGGTTTTCGGGCCGCTCTTCTTTCCCAATGAGACTCCTGCGGTCGCGCTGATCTCGAGTCTCGGTGTCTATGGATCCGGGTTTGTCGTCCGACCGATCGGCGGGTACGTCTTCGGCCGAGTCGGTGACAAACACGGACGCCGGATCGTCCTCATCGTGACCCTCTCGATGATGGGCATCGCGACCATGGGCATCGGGCTTCTGCCGACTTATGCGCAGATCGGCGACTGGGCACCGGCACTGCTGGTCGTTCTCCGACTCGTGCAGGGGTTCGGGGCCGGAGCCGAATTGGCCGGAGCGTCGGTGCTCTTGGTCGAATCGTCACCTGTGCGTCGCCGTGGGCTCTTCGGGGCGATCGTGGCGATGGGGACCAACAGCGGAATCTTCGTGGCCACAGTTCTGTGGACCCTGCTCACCCTGCTGCCGGACGATGCCTTCCTGAGCTGGGGTTGGAGGGTGCCCTTCCTGCTCAGCATCGTCACCACATTCGTGGCACTGGTGATTCGCACGAAGGTCAGGGAATCCCCGGTATTCGAGGAAGCCAAGGAACGCCGTGCGGAGGTCGCAGCGCACAAGGTTGAGCAGCCGAGCATCCTCGTCGAGGCGCGCCGGTCGACGAAGTCGTTCCTGCTCGCCTTGGGCATCCGAATGGGCGAGAACTCTGCGGTCTACCTCGTCAAAGGCTTCATGGTCGGATGGGTCGTGACTACGACCGGCCTCGATTCCGCAGTGGTCACGACCGGCATCATGATCGGAACCGTCATCGGCTTCGCGACCGTGCCTTACTTCGGCAAGCTCAGCGACAAGGTGGGCCGTCGGCCGGTGTTCTTGGGATTCACGCTCTTCCAGATCCTCTTCGCGATTCCGGCCATGCTGCTCATCGAGACCGGCAACCCGATTGTCATCGTCGCTGTCTTCGCGGTCTTCGTAGGCGGCCCCCTGCCGAACCTGTACGGAGTTGAGTCGAGCTGGTTGGTCGAACTGTTCGGATCGAAGCACCGGTATACGTTCATGACCACGATCAAGGAAGTCGGTTCGGTCGTTTCCGGCGGTCTGGCACCGGTGGTCGCCGCCTCGCTCGTCGCGGTGATCACCGACACTTGGTGGCCCGTCGCGATCGTTCTCATCCTCTTCGCAGGCTGCGGTCTGCTCGGTGCACTCTTCGCACCCGAAACCCGTGGTCGCGACCTCACGACTGAAGCCGATGCAGTGGACGAACGGCTCCCGCTGCAGTAGATGGCGGCCGGGCCCGTGCGTAGGCGATGGTCGGGCCTGTGAGATGGACGGAGGCTGCGTCTGTGGGGTGGATGGCCCTGTGAGATGGACGGAGGCTGCTCCTGTGGGGTGGACGGCGACCGGCTCACTGCGGTCGGCGATGGCGCTTCCGCCGAATCGGGGTCTGCGGTTACGGTGGGGAGGCGCACGGCCGCCAATGCTGTGGACCTCGCTGCCCGGCTTCGCTAAGGAGTGGGCTCTGTGTTCGGACAGACCGGTGCAACCGAGCGGTGCGAGAGCTCAGAACGGTGGCGGATCGACCTCGAGGTCGTGGTTCCAGTTCACCTTCCGGGAGGCGAATCGGTGGCTCCAGGGGTCGTCGGTTCGGTCGCCCTCGGGCCGCCCATGGCCTGGCGAACGTGTGCCGCCCGAGTCAGCGGAGCTATCAGGTGCGGTGTTGGATTCAGAGGAGCCGCGGGGACTGGATCCCTCGGCGGTGCTCGGGCGGGTTTCCTCGGGAACACTCGGGTCGACGGTGATGTCGTCGATGGCGAGACCCGCGAGACGCGACCATTTAACTGCCTTTGCATACTTGGCGTTCCCAGTCAGCTGCTTCATTGCAGCTGGGTCGGTGCCGGCGGGAAGACTGAGCTGGTGGGCAGACTTCTCCCAATTGAGGCAGCGTTCAAGCCGCAGCCGCCTGTTTTCTGCCTGCTGCTCCCGATACGCCTCCGACAGTCGCCGCTGTCGGGCTTCGCGTTCCTCTCGCTGACGCCTCTCCTCGTCGCGCCGGCGCTTCTCTTCGTCGCGCCGGCGGATCGTCGACTCACCGGGCATGAGTTCGAGCACCCTTGGCGCTGGCGGGACCATCGACCAGGGCAGTTTCCACCGTTTGAGACCCAGTCGTCCCAATGCATCGAATTCGAGCGCTTGGGCCACATTGATCGGCTGGCCGGGCGCCGACACAGTAGTCGTGATCCCGTGCTTGAACTCGTAGTCGAGCTCACCGGATTTCGGCATAGTGACCCGAAGGCGACCGGCGGTCTTCAACGCATGGTGTTTCTTGCACAGAGGATGCAGGTTTCCGAACCGGGTGAGACCGCCCTTGAGCGGATTCAGGTGGAAGAACGGAACGACGTGGTCGATCTCCGACTTCTCGGCCCGACGCGAGCAGCCGGGAACGGTGCACACCGTCCACTGCTCGACCAGGGTCTTCCGAAGATCCCTGGGGACTTGGTAAGTCGTCGCTTTGGCGTCGACAGGAGTGCCGGTGCCGGGGTCGGTGAGGATCCGTTGGATGCTCTTCGAGCGGCCGGCGATAGTGCGGGCCACCTCGGCGGGTACAGGCGAGCCATCGGCAAAGGTGCCGGGCAGGTCCGAATCTTCGGTGAGGGTGAGGAAGGGAACGGTCACCACGGTGGCGGCCTGGTGCGACAGCCACCACGAATTGGTGGGCATGCGCAGCTTGACGAAATACTCAACGGGTCCATCAGCGTCCTCGCCGTCGGGGGAGAACGCCGAACCGAATGACTGGTCGGCAGCAGAGCAGGCGTCGGACGACACCCCGTCGCCGCCGGCTGAACTTCCGTCGGACGACTCCATTGCATCGTCGGCTGAGCCCGAAGCAACATGCTTCGCAAAGTCGGCGACGGCGTCGTCGGAGTTCATATCCGGAATGAGTTCGCCGTCGGCGTCGAGCAGCGATGTGTCTTTGGCTGTTTGGATTCCCGTGATCGGATCGACCGACACGACCTTGACCTTGAGCTCCGGGACAGGCCGGATGAACAGATCGTACTCGAGCTGGGAGATGGAGCGGTCATCGCTGATCTCAACGCCCACGGGCAGGTTGAATGCGGACTTGTTCTTGCCATGCACGGCAAGAGCCATGCCTTGGATCCGGTTGTAGCAGGCGAAGATCTCCGCCGAGGGTCCGCTGACGGTCAGGCAGGCCGAGCCGTCCTTGTAGCCGTCGACATCGATGCGACGACGCTTGGTGGCGAGCTCGGTGTTGTCAACCGGCGGAATGAGCAGGGCGATCATTTTGGCCAGATCACGGCGCAGAGTCTCGCAGGTGATGTCGGTGCGCCGGGCTGCCAGGAAGATATCTAGTTTCGGAAGGAAGGCGAAAGCGACGTCGGCACACTGGCGGGCAACCACGTCGACATGGGCTTGGGTGAACTCTCCGGCGCGGACCCGGTCGGCGAAGCGGGGAAGACCATAGAAGATCGTCATCGCGCCGGTCAGCTGACGGTAGGTGCGTGCAGTATTGGTCCCCAGCACGGTCGAGATCTCGACGAGATCCTCGGCGTCGACATAGTCATAGACCCATTTCGAGAAGCATATGCCCTCATCGAGCTCGGGGAACTCGGGCAGCACCTTCGCCTCGGACCCAGTCGCCTTACGCAACTGTTCGCGGGCGAAGTCAGCGTCATAGAGCACAACTGTCGCGGAAGGGGAGCCGCGGGTGACGGGAGTGTCGTCAGTGGGCGACGACACGATGTCGGGCGAAGACGCGCCCTTGGGTGAGGGTTCCGGCATATCCGCAGCGCCGAAGACGGTGTCTTCGGACTCTTCGGCTCGACGTTCGAAGGTTGCAGCAATCGTCTCGCAGCGGAAAGGCTCGGACCCCTCTGGCATGGGCAGTTCGAATTCGATGAAAACCTGTTCGAGCACGACCGAAGAGACCGACTCGAGGAGCGAGAAATGCGCACGGTCGGAAGCGACGGCATTCTCGGCGAAGCGAGACATGCTGGATTCGAAGCGGACGGCGAATCGCGGTGACGTCTGTGTTGCGCCCGGCTCTTCGGCCTGACCGGGGGTCGAACGGTTGGTGGTGCCCTTCATTGCGTTTTCACCTGCCTCGGACTTCGTTGTCGGGAGTGGTGCTGATTGGAAAAGCTTAACTCTATCTTAAGCGCTCAAACGGACATTCACAATAGAAAACAAAGAAAGTATTCGAATATTTGTCGATGAGAGATCGAAGAGGTTCTGATTCCCCCATCATCTTTGCATCCGGCACTGACATGAGAGTGTTGGATTTCATCCATGCAGGTCAGGCGCGGTTTCTGGATGAGTGCGGTTCCTGGGTGGGGATTGCGGGGAAGGTCTGCCGCGATTTCGGGGGAGAATACGCCTCCTCGGTACTGACCCGTCGCGGCTGCAGAATGAGTCGGCCATCGGGGGCGTGCCTCCTCGGCGACGACAACGACGACGTTCCCGATTGGTCCAAAGGTCTGGAGAACATGCCACCGGAACGGCGGGACAGCCTCGGTGGGGCCGGGTTTTCGAGTGAAACGGGTCACAGCATCGGTTATGATGATCGAGTTGTCGGATGCGACCCATGAGGTCGGTACTCGCCTCATGCGAGCCGTATCCGCACTGCGCGCAACCGCGTAGCCCTTCACCTAGGGTCATGTCGCGGGCCGCGTCGACGTCACCGCGCCATCCTTCACTGGTGACCAGTTCTTCGCCCAGACCATCGCCTGCGCTCACGGTCGACCGTGTCCGCGCCGGCCGACGGCCAGACGATCACTGCCGGCTGCACCGATGATCCGATCATCGAACGGAGTGCTCGCTCGACCGAGAACTCACGAGCCCAGCAGGCTCACCAACCGCCGCCGCATCAACCACGAGGATCAACCATGACGACCACCGCTCACAACTCAACCGCCTCCGACCAGGGCTCGAAGGGCCCGATCACCGACGCCGAGATCTTCGAGGCACACGAAGGCGGCAAGCTCTCCGCCGAGCTCACCTCACCGCTACAAACCCAGCGCGACCTCTCGATCGCGTACACCCCCGGCGTGGCCAAGGTCTGCACCGCGATCAAGGACGAACCGCAGCTGGCGCGCACGCACACGTGGACCGGCCGACTCGTCGCGGTCATCTCTGACGGGTCGGCTGTGCTCGGCCTCGGTGACATCGGTCCGGCCGCCTCGCTGCCGGTGATGGAGGGCAAGTGCGCCCTGTTCAAGTCCTTCTCCGGGCTGAATGCGATTCCGATCGTACTCGACACCAATGACACGGACGAGATCGTCGAAACCATCGTCCGCATGGCCCCGACCTTCGGAGCGATCAACCTCGAGGACATCTCCGCTCCGCGCTGCTTCGAGATCGAAGACCGGGTGAAGGAGGCCCTCGACATTCCCGTCATGCACGATGACCAGCACGGCACCGCCGTCGTCGTCCTCGCCGCGCTGACGAATGCTCTGCGCGTGGTGAAGAAGTCCTTCGAATCCGTCCGCGTCGTCGTCTCCGGTGCCGGAGCTGCCGGTGTGGCCGTGGTGAAGATCCTCGCCGACGCTGGTGTCAACGACATCGTCGTCCTCGATTCCAAGGGCGTCGTCGAGTCCGGCCGCTCAGATCTGACCGAGACGAAGCAGTTCCTCGCCGAGTCGACGAACCCGCGCGGAATCGCTGGTGGGATCGGCGGGGCCCTCGACGGTGCCGATGCCTTCATCGGCGTCTCCGGCGGCACCATCGACGAGGCTCACCTGGCCAACATGGCCGACGACGCGATCATCTTCGCTCTGTCGAACCCCAACCCCGAGGTGGCCCCCGACGTCGCCGCCAAGTACGCCACCGTGGTGGCTACCGGGCGCAGCGACTTCCCGAACCAGATCAACAACGTCCTCGCGTTCCCCGGAATCTTCCGCGGCGCGCTCGACGCCGATGCCAACGAGATCACCGACGATATGAAGCTCGTCGCCGCTCGTGCGATCGCCGATCTCGTCGGCGATGACCTCGAGCCCGGTTATATCGTGCCCGGTGCGCTCGATTCGCGTGTCGCTCCGGCCGTCGCCGAGGCGGTCGAGAAGTCCGCGCTCGAGGCCATGGCCAAGCGCTGAGGTCTCAGCGTCGCGCTGAGGTTCGCATGCGTCCGCCGGTCTCTGCTGATGTCAGCTGGCGTCCGCTGACGTCAGCGGAGGTTTGGGTGGGGCAGGGCCTGCGGGCCGGCTGTTGAATCCGAACGGTACTGAGGGCGGGTGAAGAAAGATCTTCACCCGCCCCACAGTTGTTATTGCGCCTGGAGGCTGCGGCCCGCGCCGGCGCGCCGGTGTCGGTCAGCTGCTGGCGGCCTGTCGCCGACTGTCGGCGGCCGCGTTGCCGATCAGTCGTCGGTGACGGTGATGGTGACGTCGATGTTGCCGCGGGTGGCGTTGGAGTACGGGCACACCTTGTGGGCCTTGTCGGCCAGCGCCTGGGCCTCAGCCTTCTCGAGGTGCGGGAGGGTGACCTCGAGTTCGACGGCGAGCTGGAACCCGCCCTCATTGTCCTTGCCGATGCTCACGCGTGAGCCGACCGTGGAATCGTCGACGTTCGCCTTGGCCTGACCGGCCACGAGGCGCAGCGCTGAGTGATAGCACGCCGCGTAGCCGACGGCGAAGAGCTGTTCGGGATTCGTGCCGTTGCCGCTGCCGCCCATCTCGGTCGGAGTCGCGAGATCGACATCGACCTTTCCGTCGCTCGTGCGTCCGTGGCCGTCGCGGCCTTCGCCTGTGGCCAGTGCCTCTGCTGTGTAGAGAGCCCTCATGATGTTTCCTTCCGTTGTTGGTGCATTGTCGGATCAGTGGTGATCGGTGGGGTCGGTGGTGCATTGTCGGATCAGTGGTGATTGGTGGGATCAGAGGTGCAGTACGGGTTCAGTGGCGCGCTGTCAATCCAGAGGCGCGGTGCGAGTTCAAAGGTGCGGCAGGGGGTCGGGGGACTCGACGGGCGCGGGTTCCGCGCGCAGGTTCCTCGTCAGCGCGCGCAGAGTCTCCAGCAGCTCGGGCATCGACGCGGGGTCGAGATTCGTGCGCTCGCCGATCCGGGCCGGTACGCATTCGGCGCGTTCTTTGGCCGCTGCGCCCTCGGCGGTGGCGCGGACGAGAACTCTGCGCGAATCCTCGGCGGAACGATGGCGGGTGACGAAGCTGAGCGATTCGAGGCGTGACAGCAGAGGGGAGAGCGTGCCCGAGTCGAGCTGCAGACGCTCGCCGAGGCGCTTGACCGTCACACCCTCGTCGTCGGAGCCCTCTTCCCACAGCACGAGCATCACCAGATACTGCGGATAGGTGATGCCGAGTTCGGCAAGCAGATCCTTGTACGACGCGGTCATCGCTCGTGACGCCGAATAGAGAGCGAAGCAGAGCTGCCGGTCGAGGTCGAGCGCGTTCATACGAAAATGATTGCACACAATTCAATTGTGCACAACCAATAATCCCGGGAGGCGTAGAGTTCCGGTGGGCGAAGATCTCTCTTCACCCGCCCCTCGGCGGTGTGTGCTGAGCGATGACTGCCGGCACAGCTCTGCCGGCACAGCTCTGCCGGCCCAGCGATGCCGGCTCAGCCCTGGTTGCCGCCGCGGCGGTTGCGCCACTGCTCGGCGGCGGCGCGAACGGCCGACTGGGCCGCCGAGCGCGGATCCGAGTGCCCCTCCCCGCCGTGCTGACTTTGGTCCTGTCCCGGGCGGCCCTGGCCCGGCTGGCCCTGTCCGTCCGTTCCCTGTCCGGAGCCGCCCTGGCCCTGTCTGCCGACATACTGCCCGGACCGATCTGCCGGGGGAGTCGTCGGCTGCGGCGGGACGTTCGTGCCGTCGGCGCCGCTGCCGGAGCTGCTCCTGGAATCGCCGCCCGCATCGTCGCGGCCCTGCGGTGCGGGCAGATGCGAGCCTTCGTCGGCGGCATTGGCGGCGAACAGTGCGTTTCGGATCTCCTGGCCCATCTCGCCCAGGCCGCCCGGGTTCGACGGCATGAACAGCACGTTCGACCGGCCCTCCTGCGCGACGTTCTGCATCGTGTCGAAGTACTGGGTCATCATCAGCAGCTGCTCGGCAGTCTTGTGGATGCCCACCTCCTGGAGCAATGCGTACTGTTCGGCGATGCCGTTGGCGATCGCCTTCCGCTGAGCGGCCACGCCTTCACCGTGCAGGCGCATCGCCTCCGATTCGGCCTGTGCCTGAGTCACGCGCTTGATCTTGTCCGCCTCGGCCAGCGACTGCGCGGCGACCTTGTCCCGTTGCGCGGCGTTGATCGAGTTCATCGAATCCCGCACGCGCGGATCAGGGGTGATGTCCGTGACCAGAGTGCTCACGATCTTGAAGCCGTAGCGCTTCATCGACTCCGACAGTCGGCGCTCGACGTTTTCGGCGATGTCGTCCTTCGACTCGAACGCGGTGTCGAGCGTCAGTCCCGACAGTGCTGAACGGACGGTGTCGAAGACATAGGAGCGGATCTGCTCCTCCGAATTCGCCAGACGGTAATAGGCATCGGCGACGTTGTCCTCTTCGACGACGTACTGGACCGCAACCGGCACCGTGACGAAGACGTTGTCCTTCGTCTTCGACTCGATGTTGACCTCGAGCTGCTGGACGCGCAGCGAGATCGGCCTGCTCGTCGTCTCGATGAACGGCACCTTCGTGTTCAGCCCCGGCCGCGCGACCTTCTTGAACTTGCCGAATCGTTCGACGATGACGTTCTCCTGCGTCTTCACCGTGAAGAACACGCTCGTGCGCAGCTTCCCGAACAGCAGGACGGCGACGACGAGAATGATGATGACAACGGCGATGGTGACCGCCACTCCACTCATGACTCCTCCAATGGGTCGTGGATGTCGGCCGTGCGACGACCGCTGACGCCTATCACTCTAGTAGTCATCGAGTGCCGCGTATATGACAAGGCCGCTGGTTCTCGTCTCGAGGGGGAGCTCGTCACCGATACATCTGATGTCAGACGTAGACTGGAGGCTCAGCGTGGAACGACCACCGGCAGGTGATCATGGCGGATCCGACAGAGACCGGACGGAAAGTGACGACCTCCGACAGAATCAAGGATCTCATTCTCTCCGATGGTCAGTGCACACTGCCGTTCTGCCCAAACTCAATGTGGCCGTGGCCGCCGACCTGGAGCAGACCGCACGTGCCCACGGCCTCATGCTCGAAGCGGCGGAATCCGGCGTGTCGAGGCTTTCCGCGCCGCTATCACCGCCCACTATGAGCCGATCATGCGCGCCCTCGAACAGAAATGATTGACTGAACGCAGAAGGAGACAACATGGAAGTCGTCATCGCCGACGAATACACGCTGGCGGAGCTCGCCGCCGACGCGATCGAGCGGTTGCTGCGCACCGAAGCCTCACCCGTCCTCGGCCTGGCCACCGGGTCGAGCCCGCTGCGCATCTACGATGAGTTGACCACTCGCCACGAGAACGAGGGTCTGTCCTTTGCCCGCGCGCAGGCGTTCATGCTCGACGAATACGTCGGAATCGCCGACGAGCATCCGCAGCGCTATCGCAACGTCATCGACGCTGAGATCGCCACTCGCGTCGATTTCGCCGAGGGGGCCGTCCACGGTCCCGAGGGATCCGCCGATGACCTGGCGGCCGCCTCGGCGGACTATGAGCGAAAGATCGCCGAGGCGGGCGGGATCGACCTGCAGATCCTCGGGATCGGCAGCGACGGTCACATCGCGTTCAACGAACCCGGATCATCCCTGGCCTCGCGGACACGGGTGAAATCCCTGACGCATCAGACGCGGCTCGACAATGCGCGGTTCTTCGACGGCGACGTCGAGCAGGTGCCGAAACTGTGCCTGACCCAAGGGTTGGGCACGATCATGGAGGCGAAGCATCTCGTGCTCGTCGCGACCGGAGGCAACAAGGCCGAGGCAGTGCATCAGATGGTCGAGGGACCGATCTCCGCGATGTGGCCGGCGACCGTGCTCCAGATGCACCCGCACGTCACGGTCATGCTCGACGATGCTGCAGCGTCGAGGCTGCAGCTCGGCGACTACTACCGCCACGCGTACGAGAACAAGCCGGAGTGGCAGAGCCTCTGAGGGCCTCGCCTGCAGGGAGCTCGCAGCCTTCGACCGTCTCGGCCGGGCTCGTTCCGTCGGGTCGTTCACGCCGTGTTCCGTCGAGGGTGACGCTGTGGGATCCGGCCAGAGCTGCCGCGAAGGCGTGCTGGAAGGTCGCAGTGCCCCGGAGCGTCCATGCTCCCTCCTTACCACCCGGAGGGCAGACGGCGTGATATCCGCGCAGGCGAGGGAGGGTGCAGTTGAGCTGGATCAATTCTGCGGTGTGCGCACGGTGATCGTCAGCTCCGGCTTCGCCGCCGGGCGTTCATCAGCGGAAAACGAGTCGACGACCTGATCGACGAGCGGCTGGAGGAACAGCTTGCCGAGTTGCCGGATCATGACTGTGACGACCTGATCGACGCGACTCCTGTCCGTCGAGGCGACGCCTCCCGAGCGCATGGAATCCACGCTCTGCAGTGAGAGCCGGGCCAGGCGTGTGATGAGAGTGCGACCGGCAGAGCCTTCGAGGAGTTCGCGGCGCAGGTACCCGACTATGAGCGGGTTCGCCTTGAGCATCTGAGCCACCGCGGCATCGCGCCCGGCGGTATCCGCGACGGAGTCCGGAGCTGCGGCATCGGCTTCGGTGATCGCTGCGGCGAATTGGTCGACGATCCAACTCTCGACAGCCGCCCGCAGTCCGTCCTTCGAGCCGAAGTGGTGTGAGATCAGGCCGATGGCCACTCCCGCCTCGGAGGCGATCGCGCGCAGGGGAGTGCCAGCGAATCCGGTCGTGGCGAACTGATGGAGACCGGCATTGCGAATCCGGGCACGGCTCGTGAGATCTATCGCCGAGGACTCGCCGGCGTCGGCGTTCCTGCTCTTGCGCTCCGCATTCATCGGCACATCCATGTCCTCACTTCTGTCGTCCGCGGCCATTCTCTCAGACCGATGCTGTTGCCCTTTCTCCTGCCGATGCTTGTGCTCGTGTCGGTGTTCGTACCTGGAAACCGGAAACTTCTCGTCATAGTATTGAACGTGCTTTCAATATCCTATACATTCATTCAGGAAAGTTGATTCGACTCGACCGGGGGATCCGCGAATGACCGCCTCTCAACCGCTCAGCGGAGTCACGGTGATCTCTCTTGCCGTCAATCTGCCGGGACCGCTGGCGGCAGCGCGCCTGCATGCTCTCGGTGCCCGGGTCATCAAGGTCGAACCGCCCGTCGGCGATCCCCTGAACCTGATGTTCCCCGCCTACTACCAGGAGCTCACCGACGGCCAGGAGATCCGCACCATCGACCTCAAAGACGATGAGGGAATCGAACAGCTCCGGACGCTCCTGGTCGGGGCCGACCTGCTGCTCACCTCGATGCGTCCCCGCGCAGCCGCCGCTCTCGGCCTGCCGGAACTCGTCGACGAACACGGGCTGGTCCACGTCGAGATCGTCGGCTTTGCCGGCGACCGCGCCGACGTCCCCGGCCACGACCTCACCTATCAGGCAGCGCACTCCACCCTCCTCCCCGGAACCATGCCCACAGTGCCCGTCGCTGATGTCCTCGGCGGCGAGCACGCGGCACTCCAGGCTCTGGCAGGGCTGCACGAACTCGAGACCCGACGCACTGCTGCCCAGGGTGCCGGTGATCAGGACGCGAACGGTCAGCACAGCGGCGGAATCGTCCGTCGCGTCGTCCTCGACGAGGCGGCCGAATGGGCGGCGGCACCGGCACGGCACAGAATGAGCACACCGGGAGGTCCCCTCGGCGGGGGAACGCCTTTCTATCGGACCTACTCGACCGCTGACGGTCATATCGCCGTCGCCTGCCTCGAGCCTCATTTCGCGAAGGCGCTGGCCTCCCTCGTCGGGTCCGAACACGAGGAACTCGAGAAGGCCTTCGCCGCCGAGCCGACGGCGTACTGGATCGACTTCGCAGCCGAGCATGATCTGCCCATTGAACGAGTCGCTCTCGGCTGAACATCGCGCACACGAATACCCCCACATGATCACCCAAAGCGCATCACCGCACCAGCACCCCGCATCACCACTGACCTCTCTGGGGCCGGCACGGCCCTTCGGAACCAACACGACGAGCAGATTCAGGAGACCTCACAATGATTCTCGACGGATACCGCGGCGCCTGGGAGACCCAGGAGACGGATGACCTGCGCGATCTGGCACGCGGATTCTTCGCCAAGGAGATCGTGCCGCACGAAGCCCGCTTCGCCGAGCAGAAGCAGGTCGATCGTGACACGTGGACCCGGGCCGGCGACGCCGGTCTGCTGTGCATCTCGATCCCCGAAGAGTACGGCGGCGGTGGCGGCACCTTCGCCCACGAGGCGGTGCTCCTGCAGGAACAGGGGTTCGTCGGCGACACCTCCTGGGGCAACAGCGTCCACTCGACGATCAACGCCCACTACATCAACGCCTTCGGCACCGAAGAGCAGAAGCGCAGGTGGCTGCCCCGCATGGCCACCGGCGAGCTCGTGTCGGCGATCGCCATGACCGAACCGGGCACCGGATCGGACCTGCAGAACATCACGACCCGGGCGGTGCGTGACGGCGATGAATATGTCATCAACGGCGCCAAGACGTTCATCACCAACGGGTCCCATGCCGACCTCGTCATCATCGTGGCTCGCACCAGCGACGAGCCCGGCGCGAAGGGTGTCTCGCTCATCGTGGCCGAGGTGAATGATCTGTCGGGGTTCTCGCGCGGACGTGTGCTGGAGAAGGTCGGACTGCACGGGCAGGACACGCGGGAGCTGTTCTTCGAGGACATGCGCGTCCCGGCCGAGAACGTGCTCGGCGGAGCCGAAGGCCGCGGATTCATCCAGCTCATGCAGCAGCTGCCTCAGGAACGACTGGCGATCGCCGTCGGCGGTGCCGCGACCGCGGAATTCGCCGTCCGGGAGACCGTCGCCTATGCGAAGGAGCGGGAGGCCTTCGGCAGGCCCATCCTCGGTTTCCAGAACACGAAATTCGTCCTCGCCGAATGTGCCACCGAGACATTGTCCGTCCGCACCTTCATCGACCACCTCACCAGCGAACACATCAAGGGAACGCTGACGACAGAGCAGGCGTCGGCCGGGAAGTACTGGGCCACGGATGCTCAGAACCGGGTCGTCGATCGCTGCCTGCAGGTATTCGGCGGCTACGGGTACATGGTCGAATACCCGATTGCTCGCCTCTACGCCGATGCCCGGGTGCAGAAGATCTACGGCGGTACGAACGAGATCATGAAGGAGCTCATCGCTCGGGGCCTGTGAAGCCGGGCTCCGGCGCCGACGAGGCGTCTGGTGCCGACGGGGCGTCCGGCGCGTGCCGGGCTCCACCTGTATGCCCCCTCAAGACCGAGTGCGCGCGGGTATGGGAAGATTGACAGCGTGTCGAAAGTACTTGAGATCCTGACCCCGGACGGGCTGCCGCCGCTTAACGAGAAGCCCGGTGTCTCCTTCATCATGCCGGTGCTCAACGAGGCCGAACACATCGAGCAGGCGATCACCACGATCCTCGGTCAGGAGTATGACGGGGACAAAGAAGTCGTCCTCGCCCTCGGCCCCTCGACTGACGACACGAACGCCATCATCGAAACGATGGCTGCGCGTGATCCGCGGATCCAGACGGTCGACAATCCGCAGGCCGCGACCCCGATCGGGCTCAACCTCGCCATCGCCGCGACCCGACACCCGGTGATCATCCGCGTCGACGCGCACTCCGGACTTAGGTCCGACTACACCAGACAGGCCATCGACACTCTGAGTGAGACGAAGGCCGCGAACTGCGGAGGGCTCATGCTCGCCCGCGGCAAGACCTCCTTCCAGAAAGCCGTGGCGCGGGCATACATGTCCCCGGTCGGCCTCGGCGGTCCCGCCTACCACTCCGGCGACGAGGCGCAGGAAGCCGAATCTGCCTACCTCGGCGTCTACCGTCGGGAGGTGTTCGACCACCTCGGCGGATTCGACGAAGGCATCAAACGCGGTCAGGACTGGGAACTCAACCTGCGCATCCGCTCCGCCGGCGGCCGCATCTGGTTCAACCCGGACATGGAAGTCACCTACTGGCCGCGCGGCACCTGGTCGAAGATCGCGCAGCAGTTCTGGGCCACCGGAATCTGGCGGGCCGAACTCATCCGCCGTTACGGATCGCAGAACTCCATCCGCTACTTCGCCCCGCCGCTGCTCGTGCTCGGCATAAGCGCGGCCGTGATCGAGACCCTGCTCCAACTGTCGGGTTCGACGAAGCGGTGGCCGAAGTTCCTCCGCCGCTTCACCTCCCTCGTCCACCTCCCCAGCTTCGGTTACATCGCCGGAATCCTGGCCACCGCCTCGGCGGCGAAGGACTGCGGACGACGTGAGCGCTTCTGGTTCGGCATCGTCCTGCCGACCATGCACCTGTGCTGGGGTGCCGGGTTCCTCCGGGGACTCGTCACCGGAGCCGGAACGACGAAGGACAGCAGCCGATGAGCAAGAAGAAGCCGAGCCCGGCCCACCGAGATCGCTACGGTCGCGGCACCACTGATCCGCTGCCGAGCGTCGACCCCGAATCCCGCGAGCGGATTCCCGTGCCCGAACGTCCCGAGCCGAAGAAATTCAACGCACCCCTGTGGGCCGGCGCCATCGTCGTCCTCCTCGTCGCGGGTGTGTTCGCGATGAACATCTTCGGCTCCGACGACCAGCTGACGGTCGATTCGCTCAACCCGCCGGCCGTGGGCGCCCTCGACGGCGGATCCTCGGTGTACCCGGCGAACTCGAAGCTCGCCTTCACCGAGAACGTGAAGTTCGGCTACCTGCCGGCGCCCACCCTTACCGCCCTGGGCGACGGCACGGTCGTCGCCGCGAACCCGGAGACCGCCGCCGAGGACATGGGCCTGAAGAAGGGCCTCGACGAACTCGACGCCGACGAATTCCTCGACCAGACCATCAATCCGGCACGTAAGAACACGAGCCCCGGCGACCCGATGACCTGGGATCAGATCGTCGACGAGTTCGGCGGGGACACCGTTTTCATGCCCGCCATCGACTCCGCCGAGGTGGCCACCCCGGCCCTGAAGACCGTCACCGAGGCGGGGCTCGAGGACTCGACGCTCGTGCGCACCGATGACCCCGAGGTGGCCCGTGCCGCCGCCGATGCCGGCGTCGGCGCCATGTTCACCGGGGACTACACGGTGAGCTCGGCTGAGGACCTCGATTCCGGCGGGTACACGGCAATGGCGGTTCGCGCCGATGATGCGTCGACCTGGGCCGAAACGGACCTGGCTGTCTGGGCCACCGATGTCAAAGACAAGAAGCAGCTCGAGAAGCTCGCCGACGCCGGGGCCACCGGAGCACTGAGTGCGAACCCGTACAAGGTGCTGCCGTCCGAAGTGAAGAAGAACTGACCCCGACTATGAAGGAGACGCAATGACCCAGCCCATCGGCAACCCATCGCATATCGGAAACCTGGATGCCAGCCAGCTCGGCCCGCAGCCGACATACCTGCCCGATGACCACCCGGACGTCGACGCTCGCAAGCGCATCGACGCAGGTGAAGAGCCCATCGACGTGGCGGCCGCACTGCCGGCCTCGTCCCTGGCTTGGGCGGAACTCGCGGATGAAGCGCACCGGGAAGGCCGCCTCGTCGACGCCTATGCCTACGCCCGTGTCGGCTACCACCGCGGACTGGACGCCCTGCGTGCGGCCGGATGGCGCGGCGCTGGGCCGATCCCGTATTCGCACGAGGTCAATCGCGGTTTCCTCCGCGCGCTCTACGCGCTCGGCCGTGCCGCCGGAGCGATCGGCGAAGGCGAAGAGGCCGCACGCATCGAGGAGTTCCTCAACTCCTCTGACTCAACGGCTGTGGAAGCTATCGGCCGCGGGGAGTGAGACGCTCCGCAGGGCGTGAGGGCCGGGCGGGGCATGGGACGCTCCGACTCTCGATGAGGTGACGGCACTGTGGCTTGAGC
This sequence comes from Brevibacterium iodinum ATCC 49514, assembly GCF_900169265.1. Lineage (GTDB taxonomy): Bacteria > Actinomycetota > Actinomycetes > Actinomycetales > Brevibacteriaceae > Brevibacterium > Brevibacterium iodinum. The sequence goes on along the minus strand of NZ_FXYX01000010.1, from coordinate 55,991 downwards.
TCACGGCCGTTGCCCGTGCTCACGGCGCCGCAGTCGGCGGCCGGACTGAAAGCGAATTAAGTGGGGCCAGATTGCCCGCTGCTTGCGAGTAGATGGGCAATCTGGCCCCACTTATCTTTGGCTGATGCGGGGGCTGTGTTCAGCTGATGCGGGCAGAAGCTGTATCCGAGCTCAGGATTCGCCGAGTTCGATGTCCTGGGCGGCGAAGACAGCGTCGAGCAGGCCCGGGAACCGGGCGTCTAGGTCGTCCTTGCGCAGGGTGTTCATGATCTTCGTGCCCTCGTACTCCTGGCGAATGATTCCGGCCTCGCGCAGGGTGCGGAAGTGATAGGTCGCCGTCGACTTCGACACGGGCAGTTCGAAGGTCGCGCAGGCGTGATCGCCGAACGCATGATTGAGCCTGCAGGCGACAGAGCGACGGACGGGGTCCGCAAGGGCGGCTAGCACGGTGTCGAGTCTCATCTCTTCCCGGCTGGGGTGTTCGAGTCTGCGCATCCGCTGTCCTCCTCTCGCTGTCGTCTCCCTTCATTGTACGAAACATTTGGTAGTACGAAATATCGCGTAGTAAAGTTCGAACCCGAAGTACGAAGAATCTCATACTTCCGAACGACCATTCTCGACGAGATCACGAGGGCTTATGTCTCATCTGCTGTTCGAGCCGCTCACCCTGCGCGGACTCACGTTCCGCAATCGCATCTGGGTTCCGCCCATGTGCCAGTACTCCGTCGAATCCCTCGACGGCGTTCCCGCACCCTGGCACACCGTCCACTACGGTGCGATGGCCCGCGGGGGAGCGGGCGCCGTCATCGTCGAAGCCACCGGAGTCACCCCGGAGGCACGGATCTCGGCGAAGGACCTGGGCCTGTGGAACGACGAGCAGCGCGATGCCTTCGTCCCCATCGTCGACTTCCTGCATACCCAGGGCGCGGCCGCCGGCATCCAGCTCGCCCACGCAGGCCGCAAGGCCTCGACGTACCCAGAATGGGGCACAGACCAGTCCGGCAGCCTGCCGGAAAGCGAAGGCGGCTGGCAGACCGTCGCCCCGTCGGCGCTGGCCTTCGACGGACTCGCCGAACCTCACGCACTGAGCGAAGATGAGATCGCCGAGGTGGTCGCGGCCTTCCGCGCTTCGGCTCGTCGGGCGATCGAGGCCGGGTTCGACTTCGTCGAGATCCACGCCGCCCACGGCTACCTCCTCCACGAGTTCCTCTCCCCGCTGAGCAACACCCGCACCGATTCGTACGGCGGAAGTCCTGAGAACCGGGCCCGTCTGCTGCTCGAGATCGTCGATGCCACCCGCGCCGAGGTGGGCGAGGACGTACCCGTGTTCGTGCGCCTGTCCGCGACGGACTGGACCGAGGGCGGGCTGAGGCTCGAGGACACCGTCGAGATCGCCGGCTGGCTCAAGGAGCGCGGCGTCGACCTCATCGACGTCTCGTCCGGCGGCAACGTCATGGCGAAGATCCCGGTAGGTCCCGGCTACCAGACGACGCTGGCCGCAGGCGTGCGGGAAGGATCGGGTCTGCCGACCGCGGCAGTCGGGCTCATCAATGAGCCGTTCCAGGGAGAGCACATTCTGGCCACCGGCCAGGCCGATGCGATCCTCGTGGGCCGCGAGTACCTGCGCGACCCGAACTTCGCACTCCGCGCCGCCGACGCGCTGCGCTTCGACATCGACTACCGCCCGGCTCAATACCACCGCGCCTACAACTGAGCTCCGTGAAGAGGCGAATGTGGCTGGGCGGATCGGCTGATACTCAGCCCAGTCCACCCAGCCACAGTCCCAGTCCGGCCGCTGCAGTCGCGAAGACCAGCGTGCCGAGGCCGCTGAGCAGGCTCGATCCCCATTTGCGTTCCTCGATGAGGCTGATGGTCTCGAAACTGGCCGTCGAGAACGTCGTGTACCCGCCGAGGAAACCCGTGCCGAGAACAAGATGCCAGGTCTCGGGCAGCAGCTGCGCGCCGGCCAGGCCGGTGAGGAACCCGAGCACCAGCGAACCCGAGACGTTGATGAGCAGAGTCGACCACGGCGTTGCCCTTGGGCTCCACGCTTTATAGGCGCCGTCGAAGAGCATGCGCACACCGGCTCCGAGGCCACCGGCCACAGCAATGGCGATGAAGAGCAGCGGACTCACCTCGCACCCCTTTTCACGAGCACCGACGCGGTCGCGATCCCTGCCCATGTGGCGAGGCCGCCGATGACCACGGTCGCGAGACCGTAGAGCGCTCCGGCACCTACCCGCCCCTCGCCGAGGAGGCCCGCCGTATCCGCGGCCAGGGCACTGTACGTCGTGAATCCGCCCGTGAAACCCGTGCCGAGCATGATCCGCACCCGCCGTCGAACTCCCACATCGGGACCCAGCCGTGACAGGCCGGCCAGGAGCACACCAAGCAGAAACGCACCGAGGATGTTGATGCCGAGGATCGCAACCGGAATTCCAGCGAGGTCGGGAACAGAGAGGCTGATCGCCTCGCGTGCGGCCGTGCCGAAGGTGCCGCCGAGGACGGCGAGGCCCAGATAGGGCAAACGCAGATGGAGGGGGCGTGCTTCGGCCATGGACTCTCCTACCTTTCGGGCATGCTGACGCCGGTCGAGGTAGGGACTGTTGCCGCTCGCAGGCCAAGAGGTCCGCGCCGAGGTTGGGAACGGTGAGCCCCACCACCGTGACGGATGAGCGTCAGCATAATTCTGTCACAGGCCACGGACACAGTGATCGCCGGCAGGGACGTTCCCGGCGGGACCAGCGACCGCCAGCAGGGACCTGCTCGAGGGGGCCGCTGAGGATCGCTGATGGGATCGCAGTCCCTGGGACGGTCGCCGACGATCACCGAGGTGGCGCGGCCAGGGCGGGCCACCTCGGCGAGGGGTCTGTACTCTGTGTCGCCGTGCTCGGTCAGCGTTCGGAACGGTACCGGTCGACGGCGCGGCGGAGGCGTTCGAGACCTTCGTCGATGCGGTCGGGCGTCGCCGAGGCGAAGCACAGGCGCAGCGCATTCGAGAAGTTCCCGGCCGGCGAGAACGCGGGCCCCGGAATGTAGGCCACACCCTCTTCCAGGGCGGTGGGCATGAGGTCTTCGGTGTCGATCGTCTCGTCCTCGAAGGTCACCCAGAGGAAGAACCCACCGTCGGGGTCGGTGGCCCTGATCTCTCCGGGGAAGAGCCGCTCAAGACCGGCCGACATGGCCATCTTCCTCTCCCGGTAGGCCACGCGCAGGGTTTCGACGTGGGAGTCGGCACCGCCTTCGGCCAGCCACCGGGCGATGAGGTGCTGGTTGGGCACGGCCGCGCACGAGTCCATCGTCTGCTTCGCATTGACGGCGAGCTCACGGACCTCCGGGTCGACGTCGATCCAGCCGACCCGCAGACCGGGGGCGACGAACTTCGAGAACGTGCGGACCCCGAAGATGAGCGGATCATTCGGGCTGAGATCGCTCAGCGCCGGCAGGGACTCACCGGAGAAGCGGAGCATGCCGTACGGATTGTCCTCGATGATGACTGACCGGTGCTTGTGGGCAAAGGACAGCAGGCGTTCGCGGCGAGGCAGGGACATCGTCACCCCGGCTGGGTTCTGGAAGGTCGGGACGGTGTAGATGACCTTCGGTGCGCGGCCGGTGCGGGCGGTGTGCTCTTCGAGGACCTCGACCTGCATGCCGTCCTCGTCGACGGGGACCTCGAGGATCTCGGCCTCATAGCTCATGGCCGTGGCCGAACCATTCGTATAGGTGGGGGACTCGCAGGCGACGAGGTCACCGGGGCTGACGAAGAGCTTGAACCCGAGGTCGAGGCCCTGCATGCCACCCGAGGTGATGAGAAGTCGGTCGAGATTGCCCTGCTGCTCCGGCGGGATCTGACCGGTCGAGGACAGGTACTCGTGGAGGGCGTCGAGGAGGATCGGCTCGCCCTTCGTCTCCCCGTAGGTGAAGTTCTCCGGGGAGAAGACGTCTCCGGCGATGCGCGCGAAGTCCTTCGACGGCAGCATGTCCGGGGCGGGTGCACCCATGCCGAATTTGACGATGTCGTGATCGTAGGCGGCCAGCAGCGTGGTGGAGGCGTCGATGACGGATCCGATGAGCTGGTCGTGGCGGCTGGCATAGGGCAGCGCGGGGGCCTGCTGAGAATTCTGCGTCGAACCCTGAGGGGAATTCGCGGCCGGATGCATTGAGGTGGTGGACATGAGCAACCTCCTAAGAGCGGTGCTGCCCTGAAGTCGACTGCTCCGGCGACGTTCAGAAGGCTCCTGCCCGAACGACGGAATACGTGGGTGACTTCAGCATAGGGCCGGGTGACCTGCCGAACAAGGATGCGGCGCTCAGCGTGGGATCAGCCCTGAGTATGATGTGGGCCCCGCCGGCACAGAACTACGATGGCTGGCATGAGCAATCGATCGACTGCGGCAGTGGGCGGACGGCCAGACCCACAGCTGCGCACCCCCGACCGCTTCGATCGCCTCCGTCGCTACGTCACCGCCCGACCCTGGATCGTCGACTCTCTGCTCTGGGCCCTGCCGATCACCTATCTCACAGTCGTCTTCACCGCCTCCCAAGCTGAGCGCAACGCGCTCGCCCTCGTGCCCACCTGGGTGCAGATCGGCATCGTTCTGCTCCAGACCCTGCCGCTCGGCCTGCGACGCACGGCTCCGCTGCTGAGCTCCTCGCTCATCGCGATCGGCAGTCTGCTCACCGTGCTCACGATGATCGGACCGACCTTCGGGATGATCGCTGTGCCCATCACCGTGTATTCGACGACGGCGTGGGGCACTCGCCTCCACGGCCGCATCGTGCTCGGTCTGGGGTTGGTCGGAGCAGTCCTCCTCGGCGGTTGGCTCTACCTCATCTTCCTGCAGACGACGATCGGGGCCGATCCGCGGCCCATGGAGACCGGCGAATACGTGCTCATGGCCGTGGTCGTGGCGCTGTGTGCTGCGATCGTGCTCATCGCCTGGCTGTGGGGAGGCGCCGGCTACCGCCGTCGCCGCAGGATCGAGGACATCTGGGAGCGCAACCGGCTGCTCGAACGCGAACGCGAATCCGAGACTCGACTGGCCGCCGATGCCGAACGCATGCGCATCGCCCGGGAGATGCACGATGTCATCGCCCATTCCCTGTCCGTCGTCATCGCCCAGGCCGATGGGGGACGCTACGCGGCGAAGACCGATCCCACCGTCGCAGCCGGAGCGCTCGAGACCATTGCGCACACGGGCCGGGAGGCGCTGGCACAGACGCGTTCCCTGCTCGGCTTCCTCCGCGCCGAGGGAGATGACAACCGGTCCCCGTCGCCGCTGCCGGGACTCTCTGATATCGGTTCCCTCATCGCCGATGTGCGCGCGGCGGGGCTTCCGGTCTCGGTCGCCGGCGTGGACGATTTCGAACGCGGACAGCTGCCCGAGGGTGCCTCTCTCGCCGTCTACCGCATCGTCCAAGAGGCGCTGACGAATGTGCTCAAGCACGCCGGGGACGGCGCGCGGGCCCATGTCGAACTGCGGGTCGAGGATGAGGAGTTCGTCGCACGTATCAGCGACAACGGAACCGGGCGCGGCAGCAGGGTCGGCGCGGGCAGCGGGACCGGACGGGGCAGCGGGGGAGCCGCGGTCTGCGGAAACGATGATTCGACGCGGAAGGACGGACGCGGGCACGGCATCGTCGGCATGCAGGAACGCGTCGCCCTCTACGGCGGCACCCTCACCGCGCGACCGATCCGGTCGACGGGCCTGAGCGATCGGACCGAGAAGCGTGATGATGCGACGCCCGGGTTCTCCTCCGGTGCTGTCCCCGGCAGCGCCTTCGGATCGATGACGGGATTCCTCGTCGAGGCCAGACTCCCGCTGCCTGCTCCGGAAACGGGCGGTGCACGGGCGGGATCTGCGGCGCGGGCGGATTCCGCCGGCCGGCCAGACTCCGCTGCACGGGCGGATTCCGCTGCGGAGGGGAACCTCGCCGAGGCGGCGCACCCCGAGGTCGAGGAAGGCAGCCCATGAGCGATCGTGATGAGACGAGGGCCGGGCCGCTGTGTGTCGTCCTTGTCGACGACCAGGCCCTCGTCCGGGCGGGGTTCGCCATGGTCATCGACTCTCAGCCGGACCTCACCGTCGTCGGCCAGGCCGGCGACGGTGTCGCGGGCCTCGACATCGTCACCCGGGACGAACCCGATGTCGTGCTCATGGACATCCGGATGCCCCGCGTCGACGGAATCGAAGCGACTCAGCGGATCCTTGCCCTCGCCGACGCGGGGACGATTCGGGCACCGAAGATCATCGTGCTCACCACCTTCGATGATGACGAATACGCTCTGCGTGCGCTGCGGGCCGGTGCGGCAGGGTTCCTCCTCAAAGACACCCTGCCCGAGGTGCTCCTCGACTCGATCCGCACCGTCGTCGATGGCGGCGCCGTCATCGCCCCCACCACGACGAAACGTCTGCTCGACACCCGACTGCTGCCCCACCCCGGCGAGGAGGGCTCGTCTCATCCCGGGGAGATTTCAGCCGGGGAGGCTCCGGCAACCTCGGGGGCCGGGGCCGACTTTGAGGCATCTGCATCGGCTGAGGTGGGCGGCAGCCGGCTCAGTGAGGTCGAAGCCCGGCGGCTGGAATCTCTGACCCCGCGGGAGAGGGAGGTCCTCGTGCTCATCGCCACCGGCCTGAGCAACACCGAGATCGGCGAACGGCTCTTCCTCGCGCAGCCGACGGTGAAGACCCACGTCGGACGCATCCTCATGAAGCTCGAGGCCCGTGATCGCGTGCAGGCCGTCGTGCTCGCCTACGAAGCAGGCCTCGTCGGGCACGGACGCTGAACCGAGATCATCCTCAGGTATGACGGCCGGGTCACGGCCGCCTCGGCGCTGGGGAACAAGACCATCCTCAGGTCCGATGTGCGAGGGTGGGGTCGGCGGTGAAGCTGGAGGCATGAACACATCAGCGACGCACACCGACGCCCATCCGTCCCCGAACTACTCGCCGAACCCCACACAGGGCTCGACCCGCGGGCAGGGTTCGAACCCCGCACCGAGGCTGGCCATCCAGGCCATCGGACTGCGCAAGACCTACGGAAAAGGGGACGCGCAGGTCAGGCCGCTCGACGATCTCAGCCTCGACGTCGGAGCCGAGCGCTTCACCGCCATCATGGGACCCTCCGGCTCGGGCAAATCGACGCTTCTCAACATGCTCGCCGGACTCGACACCCCGGACTCCGGTGAGGTCTACATCGGTTCCACGGCGATCTCGCGCCTCAGCGATCGCAAACTCACGGCGCTGCGCCGCGACCGCATCGGATTCGTCTTCCAGTCCTTCAACCTCGTGCCCGCGATGAACGCCGAGGAGAACATCCTGCTGCCCTCGCAGCTGTCGGGGCAGAAGCCCGACCGCCGGGTATTCGACCGCATGGTCGACCTGCTCGGACTGCGCGGACGCCTCAAACACCGACCCCACGAACTCTCCGGCGGACAGCAGCAGCGAGTCGCCGTCGCCCGCGCCCTCGTGTCCCAACCCGATGTGCTCGTCGCCGACGAACCCACCGGCAACCTCGACTCGAACGCCGGCGAAGAGGTCCTCAACATCCTGCGCGCCTCCGTCGACGAACTCGGCCAGACCGTCGTCATGGTCACCCACGACCCCCGCGCAGCAGCCCGCGCGGACCGAGTCGTCCTGCTCGCCGACGGTCGCCTCGCCGGTGAACTCACTCAGCCGAACCCGGAATCCGTGGCCGCCGCACTGATGAACGTCACGGCATCGCCGGGCAATGCTGGGAACACCGCTGCACAGTCTCACGGAGGTGCCCGATGATCCGCATCGCCTGGTCCAACCTCCGCAGCGCCTCCGGGCGCCTGAGTGCGGCGATGATCGCCATCGCCGTATCCGTGGCCTTCATCGTCGCGGCCCTCCTGTTCTCCCAAGCCTTCGGCGACACCCTGCGCAACCAGGTCCGCGCCGAATGGGCCGGAGCAGACGTCGCCGTCACCGCGACTGGTCCCGACGACCCAGCAGCCGCCGACGACTCTGCCTCCTCACCTCTCACGGAGTCCCTGACGAAGACGGTGGCCGAGGTCGACGGGGTCGAATCCGCCCAGCTCACGCAATCGTCCTTCGTCTCGGTCTCCTCGGGGGCCACCTCGGTGACGGGATCGGCGACGAACCTCCCGCAGGGACACGTCGAGACCATCGGGGGCGCAGTCCCGACCGCGGCTGACGAACTCATGCTGCGAGAAGCCGACGCGAAGACCCTCGGGGCCGGAGTCGGCGACACCATCAGCCTCGACGAAATCGACGGGGCCGGTCGCCCGTCCGGCGACGGGCCGAGCTATACCGTCTCCGGCATCATGCCCGGCTCCTCGGCCGCAGGAATGAACCTCTACCTCACCGACGGCGGGCTGAAGACCGCACCGGGTGAGCTCATGGCCGATTCCATCCGGATCGTCGCCGACGACGGCAGCGATCGCACGGCACTCGCCGAGGCGGTCGAATCGGCGCTCGCCGACACCGGAGATGAGCAGGACGTGACGGTCCAGACCGTCGACCAGGTCGTCGACGAGCAGATGGAATCGCTCTCCGACGGCTCGGACATCCTCTCAACGATCGGCATCGCCTTCGGACTGCTGGCCGCCGGAGTCGCAGCCCTGGTCATCTCGAACACCTTCAACGTCCTCGTCGCCTCCCGCATCCGTGTGCTCGCGCTCTTCCGCGCCGTCGGCGCCTCCCGCCGACAGGTGCGCGGAGCCGCCGTGGTCGAGAGCCTCAGCCTCGGAATCGTCGGCTCCGTACTCGGCGTCGGGCTCGGCCTCCTCATCGGCTGGGGACTGTCTACCCTTGTCCGAGCCCTGTGGATGCCGGAATTCGCCCAGATGTCCCTGACCCCTGCGGCGTTCATCGTCGGTCCGGTCGTCGGCATCCTCGTCACCCTCGCGGCGGGATTGATTCCCGCCATCCGCGCCTCCCGGGTCTCACCGATCGAGGCCATGCGCCCGGTCGACGTGCCTGCCGCCGCACCGCGAATCCGCTGGGTGCGACTCACTCTGGCGCTCGTGCTCGGCATCGCCGGAATCGGCCTGTGCCTGCTCGGCACCACCAGCCATAACGTGCTGGCGGGCATCGCCGGCTGCTTCGCCCTCTTCGTCGCCCTCCTCATCGGCGCCCGCGTCTTCGTCCCGCCGCTGGTGGCGCTGCTGGCCGGGCTGGTCGGCCTGTTCACCCGGCGCTCGCCCGCGGTGAAGCTGGCCGGACGATCGGCGAGCACGGCAGGCCGACGCACCGCCTCGACGACGGGGGCGCTGCTCATCGGCGTCACCCTTGTCACAGCCGTCGTCGTCGGGTCGGCAAGCTTGCAGCGGACCCTCGAACTCGCCACCGCCGCGGACACCCCCGTCGATCTCGTCGTCTCCGCAGCTGGAAGCGGTTCGGCAGGGGAGAGCAGCGCCGAGGGGATCGGATCCGTGCTCGATGACTCGCCCATCGTCGAGGATCGGGTGAGCGTTCCCGCGCCCACCGCCTCGGTGACGGTCGAGGGAACGAAGAGCTCCGGTGATCTTGCGATCGCCAGCGCCGAGGCGGCCGCCGACTCCCCGGTCATGCGCAGCGACGGATACGACGTCGATGAAGGCACGATCCTGGTCGACCCGAGTTCGGTGGGAGTCGACGACGATTCGGACGTCGACAGCAAGACTGCGTTGATCCGCCTCGGCGGGCAGGACATCGACCTGACGATCCAGGCGTCCTACGACGTCCCCGCGGGGACGGCACTGGTCAGCGGAGCGGATGCAAAGACCATTGATGCGGCCGCCGGCGGGAAGGTCCAGGAACAGACCTGGACGAAGGTCGCCGACGACGCCTCGACCTCGCAGATCGAAGCGCTGACCTCCGAACTCGGTGCCTCGGGGGCGACGAGCGACGCTTCGGCGGCGCAGACTCGGGCGGAGTTCGCCTCGATGTTCCAGGTCGCTCTGACTGTGGTGCTCGGACTGCTGGCGGCCGCGGTGGTCATCGCGGTGATCGGAGTGAGCAATACGCTCACGCTCTCGGTCATTGACCGGCGCCGGGAAGGTGCGCTGCTGCGGGCGCTGGGCTTCACGCGGTCGGCGATGTCGCGGATGATCACAATCGAATCGCTGCTCATGACACTCATCGCCCTGGTCGCCGGCGCCGGGGTGGGCACATTCTACGGATGGGTCGGAACGGCGTCGCTGATGCCGGCATCCGCGGATCCCGTGCTGTCGGTGCCGTGGGCGCAGATCGGGCTGATCGGCGTCGCCGCGGTGCTGGCTGCGGTGCTCGCCTCGGCGATTCCGGCGAGGTCGATGTCTCGGATCGCCCCGGCAAAGGGGATGAGCATGGAGTGAGGCTTGATTCGGCCGCGGGCGGGAGGTTGAGGCCTCCCGTTCGCGGCCGTGTCGGTGTGACCCAGTAGACTTAGCGAGTAATGACATCCCCTTTTCACTTCGAGGTGAAGCACTCTCATGCCAGCAATCGTTGTCGTCGGCGCTCAGTGGGGCGACGAAGGTAAAGGTAAGACCACCGATATCCTCGGCACCAGCGTCGACTACGTGGTCAAGCCCAATGGTGGGAACAACGCCGGCCACACGGTTGTCGTCGGAGGAGAGAAGTACGAACTCAAGCTTCTGCCGGCGGGCATCCTCTCACCGAATGTCACCCCGGTCATCGGCAACGGCGTCGTCGTCAACCTCGAGGCGCTCTTTGAGGAGATCGACGCCCTCGAATCCCGCGGCGCAGACACGTCGAAGCTGCGGATCTCGGCGAATGCCCACCTCGTGGCTCCGTACCACCAGACCCTGGACAAGGTGACCGAGCGATTCCTCGGCAAGCGGGCCATCGGCACCACCGGCCGCGGCATCGGACCGGCCTACATGGACAAGATCGGGCGCTTGGGCATCCGAGTCCAGGACGTCTTCGACGAGTCCATCCTGCGTCAGAAGATCGAAGGATCGCTGCGGCAGAAGAACGAACTGCTCGTCAAGGTCTACAACCGTCGGGCCGTTTCGGTCGAGGAGATCGTCGAATACTTCGAGCCCTTCATCGAGCGACTGCGCCCCTATGTCGCCGAGACCGAGCTCATGCTCAACGAGGCGCTCGACCGTGGCGAGGTCGTCGTCATGGAGGGTGGTCAGGCGACCATGCTCGACGTCGACCACGGCACCTACCCGTTCGTCACCTCGTCGAACCCGACTGCCGGCGGATCCTGCGTGGGCACGGGCATCGGCCCGACCCGGATCAACCGCGTCGTCGGCATCGTCAAGGCGTATACCACGCGTGTGGGCGCCGGCCCGTTCCCGACCGAGCTCTTCGATGAGATGGGCGAATACCTGCAGAAGGCCGGTGGAGAATTCGGTGTCAATACCGGTCGTCCGCGCCGCTGCGGCTGGTACGACGCTGTCATCGCTCGCTACGCCGCTCGCACCAACGGCTTCACCGACTATGTGCTGACGAAGCTCGACGTGCTCACCGGCATCGACCGGATCCCCGTGTGCGTGGCCTACGAGGTCGATGGCGAGCGTCATGACGAGATGCCGGTGTCGCAGACCGAGTTCCACCATGCGAAGCCGATCTTCGAGTACTTCGACGGCTGGACCGAGGACATCACGAAGGCTCGGACCTTCGACGATCTGCCGGAGAACGCGCAGAAGTACGTGCTCGCACTCGAGGAGCTCTCGGGTTGCCGGATGTCGGTCCTCGGCGTCGGCCCCGATCGCGAACAGTCGATCGTGCGTCACGACCTGCTGGACTGAGATCCACCAGAACTGAATAGCTGAGGGCGGAACCGACAGTGCGTCGGTTCCGCCATTCGGCATGGGCCCGCCATCCGGGACACAAGGGAAAGTACCCAGGCGTCTTGTCTCATTCTTGCAGGATTTGTTGAGGTTTGAAGGCTCCGGCGGGTAACGTGCCGGTCATGCTTCACTTCGGCTTCCCAGCGGCGAGAAAATCCTCCCTGATGCGAACTCTTCTGTGGGTCGCCGCAGCGTCTGCCGGCCTTTCACTTGCAGCGTCCACGACAGCATGTATGCCCGACATTCAACGAAACGATGGCTTCCCCCCTCCGCGGGTCACCGCGATCGCTGCAGGCTCCCCGGGTGGTGGGCTCGACCTGACGACTCGCATTACGAACGATGGCTTCGAAGCCGCGGGTATCGACACCTTCATGTCGATCGAGAATATGGGAGGCGGCGGAGGCAATCCGGCTCGTGCCGCCGTCCTCCAACGAGAAAACGACGGAACCTCCGTCGTATTCGAGTCCAACCGAATCTTCCTCTCCAATGTCACGGGAACCACCGATATGTCCCTGGACGACTTCACACCGCTGGCTCAGCTGACAACCGACTATGAAGTGTGGATCGTGAAATCCGGGTCGAAGTACGACTCCGCAGAAAAGGTGCTCGAAGACATCAAGGCGAATGCGGGTTCGGTCAACTTCGGAATCGGCACCGTTCCCAGCGACGACCAGCTCAACGTGCTTCGTCCTGCCAGCGAATACGGAGTGGACGATCTGTCCAAGATCAATCTTGTCGCGTTCTCCGATGGCGGCGATCTCAACAACGAACTTTTGGGCGGACGTATCGATGTGGCGTCGACGGGAATGTCGGAAGCGATGGAACTCGTCGACAGCGGTGACGTCGAAATCATCGCAGTCTCGGCTCCGGAGCCGGTCGATTCGGCGCCAGGTGTTCCGACATGGCACGACCTCGGAATGGACATCACGATCAACCACTGGAGGGGAGTATTCGGTCCAAAGGATATGCCTCAGGATTCGGTCGACTGGTGGCGTGAATCATTGAAGAAAGCCGTGGAGACTGAAGAGTTCGAAAAGCAGGCAGAGGCACTCGGGATCAACCCAGAATACGTCGCCGGTGACGAATGGCTCGACACAGTGATACGCCCCGAACAAGAGGAATCGACCGAAGTGCTGGAGAAAGTGGGGTTGGTGAAATGAGCGCGGACACAGATCCGGCCGCACCTCGATCGGCCGACGAACGACACCAAGAACCCGGAAGTCGGACCACCTCGGCGATGCTGTCGAGCATTGTGCTCGGCTTCCTCGCGATCTTCTACCTCATCAATGCCTTTCTTCTGCCGGATGCAGCCGGAGAAGATGGAATCGGTCCGAAGACGTTCCCGCTGGTCGTCGGCATCGTCCTGTTCTGCACAACCGCTCTCGGAATCATCGCGATTCTGCGCGGCTATGTCGACGTCCGGCCGATCGAAGGACGGGAGTTTCTGCGGGTAGTCTGGTGCATCGTCCTCTTCGGTCTGTATGCGGCCTCGATCTTCCTCATCGGATTTGTCGAAGCCTCAGTCATCTTCTCGATGTTGGTCTCAATGACGGTGTTTGGAATCCGACTCAGCGTGGCACGAGCCCTCGGGCTCTTCGTCATCAACATTGCGATCGCGATGATCCTCTTCCTCGTGTTCGACATCTGGCTCAATGTGCTTCTGCCTGTCGGCTGGCTGGAGTACCTGGTATTCGGAGGTCTGCAGCTGTGAGCACTATCAACGATCTCCTCTCGGCTCTCGACGGTATCGCGGCATCGCCGACTCTGCTGCTGGTCATCTTGGGCGGAGTCGTCCTCGGAACCATCGCCGGTCTGCTGCCCGGCATCGGTCCGTCGACTGCCATTGCGCTCCTCCTTCCGGTCGCGATCACGGTTCCGGCCGAGATATCGCTTCCACTGATGGTCTCGTTATATCTCGGTGCAGAATACGGCGGGAGGATCTCAGCGATCCTGCTGAACATCCCGGGTGACCCTGGCGCCATCATGACCACACTCGACGGCCACCCGATGGCATTGAAAGGCAAGGCGGCCACCGCGCTTTCCATCTCTGCTCTCGCATCATTCGTCGGCAGTGTGCTCGCGTTCCTTGGACTGGCCTTCATTGCCGGGCCGATGTCGGAACTCGGACTTGCGTTCGGGCCCGGCGCCTATTTCGCGGTCGTCGTCATGGCGCTGGTGCTCAGTGCCACCCTCGTCGGTTCGGCACCGATGCTGGGGCTGACAGCAGTCGCCATCGGAGTGGCTGTTTCGACCGTCGGCATCGAACTTCAGTCGGGGCTTCCTCGCTTCACCTTCGGCAGCTTCACCCTGTTGGAGGGGGTCGACTCGATCGTCGCGATCATCGGCGTCTTCGGCGTCGGTGAGATCTTGGCCAGCACCACGATGGGCAAGGACTCCCAGGTGATGTCGAAGTTGTCGGGACGATTTCTTCCGACAAAGTCCGACCTCAAGCAGGGGACCCTCCCCAGCCTGCGAGGATCGGTCATCGGATTCGTTGCCGGAGTGCTCCCGGGCGCAGGAACGACGATCGCCGCCTTCTTCTCATATGGATTGGAGAAGCGACTCGCTCCGGCGTCTGCGGGTATGGGCAAGGGCGCTGTCCGTGGACTGGTCGCGCCGGAGTCCGCGAACAATGCTGCAGTGTCGGGTTCGATGGTGCCTCTTCTGACCCTGGGAATCCCGGGATCAGGCACGACGGCAGTTCTGCTCGCCTACCTGATGATGTACGGCCTCAACCCCGGCCCCGGTTTCTTCGATGCGAACCCAGAACTCGGGTGGACGATCATCGGGGCACTGCTATTCAGCGCGATCCTCGGCGTCGTCATCAACATCGGCGCCTCTCCACTGCTCGCGAAGATCCTGGCCATTCCGATGCCGTTCATGGCCCCGGTCATTCTCATTCTCGCACTCATCTCCTGTTACAGCATCCACAACTCGGTGACCGATGTATACATCGCACTGGCATTCGGCGTACTCGGCTACGTGATGCGCCTGGTCGGGATGGCACCGGCCCTGCTGGTGATCGGTCTTGTGCTGGGAGAGATGCTCGAACGGAACCTCCAGCAGGCACTGGGCCTGACCAGCGGAGACTTCTGGGCGGTCGCTACCGACCCACTGGCCATGGTGTTTCTGATCATCGCACTGCTGGCCCTCGTGTCGGCACTGCCTTGGAAGCGTTGGGTAGGGAAGGAGAACGCTGACGCAGAAGTCGGTGCCGGAGGCGCTCAGCCCAGGTAGTGCTAACCCCGCAGCTTCCGGACGGACTTGATCGCGTCGTCTTAGGCAACGGCGATGTCAACGAGGTCGATTCGGTCCGGCAGGTCCCCGGGAGGCTGATGGCTGAGGAGGAATTCCACGGTCGCGCGGGCAGTGGCCTCGTCATTGTCCAAAACCCGGTCGGAGACCTGTTCGGCGTCGTCGAACTTCAGAACGATCTCATCTGTTCCCGTCGCCGTGTGGATGCCGGCCAAGAACTCGCCCGTGTCCTGCATCTCGACGTCGATCCTCTCTGCAGCCATTCCAACCTCCCACTGCTCGGTCCACGCGGTTCGGCGCATACGACGACGCTGATTTACCTGCGTCGGCTCTGTGATTTCAGCATAGACCCGACGAACACCCGCTTGGACATCCGGTCCGAAGCTGGCATCGTTGCAGGCAACCCGACTATGGAGGAGGATGCGTCCAATGGCTCAGAGCCGCCTGCAGGAAGCCGCCTATCAGGGACCTGCGCTCGAGGTCGACAGAGACTTCTACTCACGGATCGGCGAAGACGTGCGCTCTCGGGAAGTCATCGACGAATTCACCATCCCCATTCGCTCCGGACAGGCCTGGGACATCCCTGCCGGTCATATCTGCCGTATCTCCACGGTCGACGGCCCGCAGGTCGGCGACCTCAATCTGTGGAATCGCCACGACCCCAGGGAGCGATTCTGGGCGGCACGGACCCGACAACTCCAGGCCGCGCACGTGTCCACATTCGACCGCCTGTGGTCGACGCTTCCGTTTCTGCGGCCGATGGCTACCATCGTCGGCGACACACTGTCCGACTACGGCACCGACCCGGAGGGCGGCCGCGTGCACGACACCTTGGGCACCCGATGCGACCCATACGTGTCACGGATGCTCAGCGGCGTCGACTTCGACTACCACTGCCATTCGAACCTCGTCCGCGCGATCCTGCCCTACGGCCTCACCGAATTCGACGTCCACGATGTGCTCAACGTCTTCCAATGCACGGGGCTGAATGACAACGACGAATACTTCATGAAGACCTGCCCGGCACGCCCGGGCGACCACTTCGAATTCTTCGCCGAGCAGGACCTGCTCGCGGCCCTGTCCACCTGCCCGGGCGGAGATCTGTCCGCACCGATGTTCGGTGACGGCTCGTCCGATCCGGTGGAGAACTGCCACCCTCTCAAGGTCACGGTCTATCGCCTCCCCGAGGACCTCCTCGGCGAGTGGGAGCAGCCGAGCTCACCGAGGTATCGAGGAGCCCACGGACTCCGACCCCAACCGTGGGCGTAAGCAAGCACCAGAGCGGAAAGGACCTGCAATGGCAGCGTCAACGCTCGTGACACGGTACGCCGACCGGCTTGGCCTCGAAAACTCGGAGAATGAGCTGCAACGTCGGGTACAGCGGACGACCGACGAGGTCATCAACCTCATCGATGAGCTGCTGGTCGCACATGTCAGGTCCATCTGCTTCGAGAGCCTCGACGTCATCGCCGCACGCGCGGCAGGGAGTCGAGGGGCTTTCCCACCGACCTCGACTCACTGACGACGAAGCTCTTGGAGGCCGGCCGCGGCGGCGGCTGCCATGAACACGCGGCTTGCCGCCGATGCCGTGGCCCGCACCCGGACTGAGGGAACAGATTCGGTGGGGGGCCGCCTCGGCGAGGGGATGACCTGTTCCCATTTGTCCAAGACCTGATGGTGGGTATGCGTCGATGATGGAATTCCAACTGCGACGAACTCAGGAGTGACCATGTCCGAGAACCATGCCAACGTCTGGCCCACCTCCCGCTACCGCGATGCCAAAGCCGCGAGCGCCTTCCTGCAGGAGGCGCTCGGCTTCGACGTCATCGCCGAATACACGAACGCCGACGATCCGGATCGCGTCGATCATGCCGAACTCGACTGGCCCGAGGGCGGGGGGGGGGAGTGATGCTCGGGTCCGTCCGCGATGACGGCGGGGTCCTGACCAAGACGGGAGTCGCCTCGGGGTCGGTGTATCTGGCCTCCGGCAACGTCCGTGAGCTCCACCAGCGTACGCTCGCTGCGGGCGCCACCGAGGTCATGGGACTGACCGAGCAGGACTATGGATCGCTCGACTTCGCCATCCACGACCCCGAGGGTGTGCTGTGGTCGGTCGGGAGCTACCGCGGGGCCGGCCCGAAGTAGCTGATCGTTTGTGGAAAATAGGGTTTCACCAGGTGGTACAAGGGGTAATTATCTGTTGCGCGGGCCTAACGTGGGCTTCGGAGCGGAGATCACCGTCCCAATCTATTCGAAAGGAACTCGCACCATGAAGGCGATCGTATTCGAAGACTTCAAGACCTTTCCCACGCTCAAAGACGTTGAGAAGCCCATACCAGGACCAGGTGAGGTTCTGCTCAAGGTTGCCGGAGCAGGAGCCTGCCACTCGGATGTTGCCGTGTACAACGAATTCGAAGAGGGCACCCCCGGAGCAGTACCGCCGCCATTCGTCCTCGGACACGAGAACTCGGGGTGGGCCGAAGACCTTGGCCCCGGCGTGTCAGGAATCAAAAAGGGTGACGCCTACCTCGTCTACGGCCCGATCGGATGCGGTCGTTGCCGAGCCTGCTCACGTGGGCAGGACACCTATTGTGAGAACGCCGCGACCAACCCCTATCTCGGAGTCGGGCTGGGACGCGACGGCGGGATGGCCGAATACGTCACCGTTCCCGCACGGAACCTCGTCCCGCTTGGCGATGCCGACCCAATTGCGGCAGCACCGCTCTCCGACGCAGGCCTGACCCCTTACCACGCAATCAAGAACTCGCTGCCGAATCTCGCGGGAGGCGGACGCTACGCGCTGGTCATCGGTCTCGGCGGGCTGGGCCAAATCGGAGTGCAGATCTTGAAGGCTCTCACCGGTGCGACGGTCATCGCCACGGATATGAAGCCCGAGGCGATGGCGAAGGCCGAAGCGGCCGGGGCTATCACCGTGGGTGGAGGAGAAGGTCAGGTCGAACGAATCCGTGAGATCACTGGTGGCAAGGGCGTCGATGCCGCGTTCGACTTCGTCGGTGCCTCCTCGACAGTCAAGGTCGCCGCGCAATCAATGGCCCGCATGGGTCGTTGCACAATCGTCGGCATTGCCGGCGGAACGTTTGAATGGTCCTTCTTCACCAATCCCTACGAAGCGACGCTGACGAACACCTACTGGGGAACGATCGAGGACCTCCATGAGGTCGTCGACATGTACCGGGCTGGTCAGATCATGCCGGAAGTCGAACGCTACAGCATCGACGACGGACTGGAAGCCTATCGGAAGCTGCAGGCCGGTGAGCTCTCCGGCCGAGCGGTCGTCGTTCCGCACGGCAGCTGACACCTAGTCCACCCGCGCGTCGACTCCTTCGGCCCACCGGTAGGGGCGGGTGGCGAGCAGCGCACCGACGGATCGGCGCAGACGCGAGACCTCAGCGCGGACGGTGACCACATGGTCACCGTCCCCGTAGAGGCGCTGGCTGAGATCGGCGGCACTGATCCCTGCAACACCCGCCGAGGTGACCGCCGCCAGAATCTGCGCCCGCCGTGGCGTGAGCGGAACGACCAGGGGCTCGGTGCCGGAATGGACATCGAGCACGGGCGGATCCTGCCTCATGCGCAGAGTCACCGAGGCTCGACGGTCGCCGGTGGGCCGCAGCAGCCAGCCGCCGGTGATCTTCTCCGGCAGGCACAGACCAGCACCGGGAATGAGGATCGAACGGTCGGCAGCGGGGGCCTCGATGCGGTCGCGGCTGCGCACTCCCTGCTGGTAGGCCACCCATCCGGCCTCGTCGACGACGAGGGCCGGGCCGGACGTGCCGGCGAGCATCGCCGACATCCGATCGCGCAGAGTGTTCAGCGCTTCCTGCTGCGCGATCATCAGCCGCGCCTCGGCCAGCCGCACCGCCGTCATCACCAAGGACTGCACGGCCGGGTGAAGAGTCATCGCCGGGCCGCTGATGTCGACGACGCCCAACAGGGCCCCATCGTGCGGGTCGTGGACGGGCATGGCGCTGCAGTACCAGGGATGCTGCGAGGCTTCGAAGTGCTCGGCGGAGAAGAGCTGGACGGGTGCCTCCTCGGTCAGCGCCGTGCCGATGGCATTCGTGCCGACCTTGACTTCGGACCAATGCGCTCCTTCGACGAATCCGAGCTCATCGGCTTGCCGTCTGGCCGATGCCGCACCGTCTCGCCACAGAATGACGCCGTCGGCATCGGTGACGACGAGGATGAACGGCGCGGCGTCGGGAGCCCGCAACAGTACTGAGCGCATCTCATCGACGACCAGTCGCAACTGGGACTTCCGGCGTCGAGTCTCCAGTTCAGCCTCATCGGCGACGATCCGCGCATTCGCGCCATCCGGGTCCAGCCCCAAGCGCAGCATCCGATCCCACGAGCGCCTGACCAGCGCGCGCGGTTGCACCGGCGGCGAAGCCCCGGTGATCACAGCATCGTGAATGCGTGTCAGGTCTCTGGCGAGATGCGCCAGATCCGGCTGAAGCATGCCTTGAGTATAAGACGGGAACGCACCCCTGACCATGGGGGCGAGGCGTCGGTGAGAATCCCGGCACGGCGTGGACCATGCAATCCGATGCAACTCTTCCGAGCGGGGAGTGCCCGGCTTAGTTTGGAGTCACTGAACTCAATGAGGAGGAGTGACATGACAACGACGCTCGACCGTCCCCAGCTGACCGCCGACGACATCGCGATGAGGTGGCTGCAGGACTTTGAATCGGCGCTCAGCCGCCGGGACATCCCTGCCGCAGCCGGACTGTTCGCCACCGACAGCTATTGGAGGGACCTCGTATCCTTCACCTGGAATCTCAAAACGGTGGAGAACCCCGACGGAGTCACCGACCTGCTCACCCACAATCTCGACCGGGTCTCACCGGAAGACTTCGAACTGGCCGAACCGGCGGCAACCGCCGACGGAGTGACGGAAGCATGGTTCACTTTCACCACCTCGGTGGGGCGCGGCAAAGGGCTGGTCCGCCTCATCGACGAAGACGGCATCAAGGCCTGGACCATGCTCACCTCGCTGCAGGAGATCGCCGGACACGAGGAGCCGCGCGGCAATCGCCGGGTCAAGGGTGCAGAACACGGCGTCGATCCCGAGCGGAAGAGCTGGTCGGAGAAACTCGCCGAGGAGGACGCCGCCTGGGGTAAGACCGCCGACCCGTACATCCTCGTCGTCGGTGGCGGGCAGGGCGGGATCGCCCTCGGCGCTCGCCTCCGCCAACTCGGGGTGCCCTCCCTGGTCATCGATCGGTGGGAGCGGCCGGGTGACCAGTGGCGGTCGCGGTACAAGTCGCTGTGCCTGCACGATCCGGTCTGGTACGACCACCTGCCGTACCTGAAGTTCCCCGACAATTGGCCGGTGTTCGCACCGAAGGACAAGATCGCTGACTGGTTGGAGTTCTACACGAAGGTGATGGAGATTCCGTACTGGTCATCGACGACCGCTGCCTCGGCGACCTATGACGAAGCAGAAGGCCGGTGGACGGTCGAGGTCGACCGGAACGGAGAGAAAGTCACTCTGCACCCGACCCATCTGGTGATGGCCACGGGCATGTCGGGCAAGCCGAACATCCCCACGTTCCCGGGCTCGGACATCTTCGAAGGTGAGCAGCAGCACTCCTCGCAGCACCCGGGTCCCGATGCCTATGCAGGTAAGAAGGTCGTCGTCATCGGCAGCAACAACTCGGCCTTCGACATCTGCGGAGCTCTGTACGAGCACGGCGCCGACGTCACCATGGTGCAGCGCTCGAGCACGCACATCGTCAAGAGCGACTCGCTCGTGGAGATCGCGTTGGGGGACCTGTACTCCGAACGCGCTCTGGAGAGCGGGGTGACGACGGAGAAGGCGGATCTCATCTTCGCGTCGCTGCCGTACCGGATCATGCACGAGTTCCAGATCCCGCTCTACGACCAGATCAAGGACGCAGATAAGGACTTCTACCAGCGCATGGAAGATGCCGGGTTCGACCTCGACTTCGGCGACGATGAGTCCGGCTTGTTCCTCAAGTACCTGCGCCGCGGCTCGGGCTACTACATCGACGTCGGAGCCGCCGAGCTCGTCGCCGACGGCAAAGTGAAGCTGGCCAAAGGCCAGGTCGACCACCTGACTTCTGACTCGGTTGTTTTGGCGGACGGCACGGAGCTGCCAGCCGACCTCGTAGTCTATGCCACCGGCTACGGTTCGATGAACGGCTGGGTCGCGGACCTCGTCGACCAGGAGACCGCAGACAAAGTCGGCAAATGCTGGGGACTGGGGTCGGAGACGACCAAGGACCCAGGCCCGTGGGAAGGCGAGCAGCGCAATATGTGGAAGCCCACCCAGCAGGAGAACCTGTGGTTCATGGGCGGCAACCTCCACCAGGCCCGTCACTACTCGCTGTACCTGGCGCTGCAGCTCAAGGCCCGGCACGAAGGCATCGAGACTCCGGTGTACGGGCTGCAGGAGGTTCATCACCTGAGGTGAGCTTGAGAAGCCTGAGAAGTTCTCAGGTTTCGGGGTGGCCCGCGCTTGGTTGTTGCTTTCATCGCGGGAAGCTCTGGGACTTTCGGACGATCCGTGCTGACTCAGACCTCGGTACTCAGCACGGATAGTCCGGAACTCACAGTCCCAAGCGGAGTCGGTCGTAGGCAATCGTCATCTTCGATAGCGGCTGTGATGTCCCGGGCGAGGTTCGAGTCCCAAGTGATCACGAATCTGTGCCTCTAACAAGATGTAGTTGGTGTTGCTCGTCACGTGGAGGACCGTCCATCCCTCAGCCCGAAGCGCTTCGTCGCGTCTGAGATCGCTTTCTCTCTGGCGTTTCGACTCGAAATGGTGACCGCCTTCGTACTCCAGCGCGAGCCGCGCGTCGGGATAGCCGAGGTCAGGTTCGACTATGCGCCCAAGGATGCGGCTGAGGATCTGAGGGTGAACGACGGGTTCAGGGAGATCGACCTCGACGGCCCATAGCCGCAGGTCTGTCTCCGGTGGTGAGTCGACAGTTTGACGGGCAAGACCGACCGCCTCGGAGAGGTGTTCTCGACCCCGGATGAAAGGACGTGTGCGAACGCAGTCACGCAGTTCGTCGAGACCGATCTGCGGCGGTCCGTGCCAGTTACCAACGGCCGCGTCGCAGAGTTTCACGAGGTCGCGTTGCAGCAGGTCGCCTGCGATGCCGATGACGACCTCTGCAGGAGCGAGAACGGGCAACTCGAACCATTGTGTGACCGTCATATTCGTCATTCGGCGCAGTGTGATTCCAGGGAGTCTGATCCGGGAATTGGGATTTGTGACTGAGACATGGAGCTGCGACGTCATCCAGTTGGACGGAAGAGGCCAGCCATAGAGCCGCGCGGCAAGGGCGTGGCCAGCAGCAATGTCTGGGTAGAGAAGGAGTGCGGCTCGGAGCCTCTGCGCATCAAACAGCCAGCTGGTATCAGCCTATGCAGGTACCGGACGACGGTCGAACCGTTCGCGGTCCATCCGTACGCCGGGGAGCACCTGCTTATAGCGCTTCGAATGATAGAGGCTGTGCCTTGTGATGCCTCGTTCGATGTAGTCCCGGGTTCGGAAGACCTCAGGAAAATCGTGCATCACCCAGCGGGTGTCAGCGTACATAGGTGCCAGCCTCGTCCGCTCGTCACGGAAAGGGAATGGCGAGAAACCGGCGTGTGGATAAAGAATCGCTATCCACAGTCACCTACGTGCGAGTGGAACTGCGGCGGCGCGCCGACTTCCGGATGATCTGTGCGGGAGACTGACGCAAGATCCCGCACGAGATGTCCGGAGCTTTAGGTTCGTAGGAGACTTCTCGGGCGAATCGAGGAGCTGCAGGCAAGGCGAGATTCTCCGCCCGGAGGCCCTAGCTTTAGGGCAGGAGTTCTAGAGCCCCAGGCGCTCCAAGACCCGCTTGACGTGGTCGAGGGCTTCGTCCTGCGAGAGACCGAAGTTCTGGTTGAAGTACATTCCGTCGCCGATGAGCTGGATCATCATCGCCAGATCAGCATCGCCGAGGTGGTCGTTGAGCACGTTGAACCAAGCTTCCCGGGTCTTGCGCAGTGCTGCCTTGGCATTCTTGTTCTCGAGCGCGAGACAGCCGGCGGCGATGAGGCTGCGGTCCAAGGGAGTGCCGACCTCGGCTGAGGTCTCAAGGTAGTAGTAGTGGAGGCGTTCGCCGGCGGCCTTCATCTCCTCGACGTCCTCGGCCACGAGTCGGCTCAGGCGCTCCAGGCTTCCCTCAATAAGTGCTGCCTTCGAGCCGAAGTGGTATAGCAGGCCGCCCTTGGAGACACCCGCTTTCGCAGCCACTGCGTCCAGAGTAGCTCCCGCTGTGCCGTGCTCGTCGAGGAGCGTATCGAAAGCGTCGAGCAGCTTCTCCTTGGTTGCGGTCGGATTGCGTGCCATGACGTCGAGCCTAGTCGACGTCGCTGGGTGACCGGCCGATAGGACGCGACTCGCCTGCGAGGTGTGACTCGCCGATAGGATGAACGCAATGCTCGGACACGGGGCCATCGGTGCGGTGCTCCCCTCAGGGTGTCACGAGTCCAATCGTCGAGGAGAGCGTTGATGGACCAGCAGCCGATTCGCGATTTGGAGTGGACGCGCGCCCGAGACGTCCGGCGCGAGCTCGAGTCGGAGACGAAGGACGCCCTCATCGCCGCTGCCCGAAGCGTCTTCTCGGTCAAGGGATTCGACTCCGCGACCATCGGCGACATCACCTCGGCGGCGCAGGTCTCGCGCCCCACCTTCTACGTCTACTTCGCGACGAAGGCCGAAGTATTCCTCGCCGTTGCCACAGTGCTCAAAGACGAAATCCTCGAAGCGCACCACTACCAGAAGCCGCTCGCCGATGATCCGGTGCTGGTGGCACGGGCGTCGATCGAAGCATTCATCGATATCTACGTCGACAGCCTCGAACTCCTCGCCGTCATCGAGAAGCGGGCGGCGACCGATGTGCAGGTGGCCGAGCTCCACGCTGTCATCGTCGGCAGGCCGCGACGGCGGATTCTGCGTCAGATCACTGAGGTGCGCAATGCGGGACTGGCTGCTCCCTTGGTGGATGAAGAGTATGCTGCACGACTCATGGACACGGTGATCGTCGACGCCGCCACGCAAATCCGCAAGGATCCGGAGAGCTTGAACTTCTACGTCGAGCAAGCCACCCGCGTCTACTTCGCCATCATCGGGTTCCATAGGTCGCTCGACGTTCTCACTGACCAGTGACAGATTGCTCGCGCTCGAGCGGTCCGCTGCGACCGTTTTCACCACTTGCACAAGAGGCTCAAGTCGAATAGAACTGTGATTGACACGGTCGTCAATCAGTCGGTGGTCATCGCAGACCGCTGAGAAGGAGCATTCATGTCCGGTACTGCCACAGACTCCGCACCTGCCTCATGGGACGATGCCGCCGCAGAGCTCGCGAGCCTGCGAACACTCTGGCCGAAGGAAGTTCCGCACCAGGCACCTGACCCCGCAGCCGGGCCCGGACTCGCCGAGACTCTCTCCCACTGGGCAGCGACCCGCCCCGATTCCACCGCTATGAGCTACTACGGGTGGACCTCGTCGTGGGCGCAGCTCGAACGTGATGTCGCCTCGACCGCCGGGTGGCTGGCCGGTCGCGGAGTCCGCAAGGGCTCGCGGGTCGGCGTCTTCATGGGCAACTGCCCGCAGTTCGTGCAGGCGTTTCTGGCGATCGCGTGGCTCGGGGCGGTCTACGTCCCCGTCAATCCGATGTACCGCACCGAGGAGCTGCGGCATCAGCTCGCCGACTCCGGCGCCTCCCACCTCATCGCCCATCCTCAGTCGCGCAGCCTCGTCGAGGCCGCCCTATCACAGATCGACGACACCATCGATGTCACGTGGACCGATCCGGCTGCGGTCTTCGCCGCACCGACGTCGAATGCCGTGTCCGACGATGCATCCAAGCCGGCGGTCACCTCCTCGGAGGACCTGCCCCATCCGGTCCCCGCGCCCGAGGAAGCGGGGGACTGGGAGCGCGTGCTCGCCTCGGAGCCGCTGGAATCGGTCCCCGCCGATCCCGACCGGCTCGCCTCCCTCAACTACACCGGTGGGACCACCGGCCTGCCGAAGGGCTGCGAACACACCCTTGGCCACCTCGCGTACACAGCGGTCTCCGCGATGGCCGGACTCGCCACCGCCCCGGGCCGCGACCGGACCGTGTGCCTGGGCTTCCTCCCGATGTTCTGGGTCGCTGGTGAGAACTTCGGCCTCCTGCTGCCGATCTACGCGGGCGGGGAAGTCGCCATCATGGCCAGGTGGCACCCGCAGGCCGCACTGCGCACCATTGCCGACCGCGGCGTCACCCAGATCGTGTCCCCGGCCGACGGATACGTCGAACTCATCGACCTGCTCAAGACCGACGAATTCGTCGACACCGACCTGTCCTCCCTCGAGGTCTGCCAAGCCGTGTCCTTCGTGCGCAAACTCGACACCGAACTGCGAAGCCAGTGGCGAGAGGCGACCGGCACCATTCTGCGTGAAGCCTCGTACGGAATGACCGAAACGCACACCTCTGACTCGTTCACCCTCGGCCTGCAGGGCGGCGACCGAGACCTCCAAGCCGAACCCGTCTATTGCGGCTTCCCGGTGCCCGGCACCGACATCGTCATCGTCGACATCGATCTCAACCCGGTTCCTGTCGGCGAGATCGGCGAGATCCTCGTGCGCTCGCCCTCGGTGACCACCGGTTATTGGAAGAACGCGAAAGCCACCGCGGACACCCTCATCGACGGGTGGCTGCGCACCGGTGACACCGGCCGCTTCGACGATCAGGGAGCGCTGACCTACCTCGCCCGCACCAAGGAGATGATCAAGGTCAACGGCATGAGCGTCTTCCCCGCCGAGGTGGAATCCCTGCTGCGCTCCCACCCCGGCATCGACACGGTCGCCGTCGCCCCGCGCGATGACGTCGACCGCGGACAGGTCCCGGTGGCCTTCATCACGACCACCGAAGGCGCCGACGTCGATAGAGGCTCCCTGACCGCCTGGGCGAAAGAGAACATGGCCGTGTACAAAATCCCCGAGTTCGTCATCGTCGACGGCATGCCGATGACCGCGACCGGAAAGATCCGCAAGACCGTCCTCCTCGAGGAGCTGTTGGAGGGCGATCAGTGAGCGCGCGTTCCCTCCCGGAGTCTCCTGCGGTCCTCATCGCCAATCGTGGTGAGATCGCCTGCCGGATCATCCGCACGGCCAAGGCTCGCGGGCTGCGGACCATCGCGGTGAGATCGCAGAGCGAGGAGAGCCTCGGCGTTGCCGCGGGGCTGCACCTGCGCTTCGCCGACGAGGTCGTCACCCTGCCCGGCGCGGGCGCTTCGGCCTATCTCGAACCTGATGCGATCATCGCGGCGGCGACGTCCGCGCAGGCGACGTTCGTCCACCCCGGGTACGGGTTCCTCTCCGAGTCATCGCGGCTCGCACGGGTCTGCGCCGAGGCGGGGCTGACCTGGATCGGTCCCGATCCCCAAGCGCTTGAGCTCTTCGGTGACAAACGTGCGACACGGCTGCGCGCGGACGAGCTCGGCATCCCGACCCCGCCTGCGACCGAGCTGCTCGAGCTCACCGATGAGACCGCCTCCGCTGCCGCGCTCGAGAGCGCGCGCTCGTTGCTGACCGCCAACCCCGCCGGCATCGCCGTCAAGGCCTTGGCCGGAGGCGGCGGACGCGGGATCCGCATCGTCACCGATCAGGCTGAGCTCGGGCCGGCACTGCGGGCGTGCTCGGCCGAGGCAGCCGCGGGCTTCGGTGATGACCGCATCTTCGCCGAGGCGCTAGTGACCGGACCCCGGCACATCGAAGTCCAGGTCATCGGCACTGCCGAAGGCATCGCGGTCCTCGGCGATCGCGATTGCTCGATCCAGCGCCGCCGGCAGAAGCTCATCGAAATCGCCCCCGCGCCCGGTCTGTCGGACGAGATGCGCGTTCGCCTGCATGCCGATGCCGCCCGACTGACCGAGTCGGTAGGGTATTCGTCGCTGGCGACCGTCGAATTCCTCGTCACACAGGATGACTACTACCTCCTCGAGGTCAATCCGCGGGTCCAGGTCGAACACACCGTCACCGAGGCGGTCACCGGCCTTGACCTCGTCGCCGCTCAGCTCGACGTCGCCGCTGGTCATGTGCCCGAGGGTATCGGCACCGCGGCGACTGGCGGCACGGCTCCATCTGGGGGCGTCGCGTCGCCTGCCGGTACGGCGATCGAACTGCGCGTCTCGGCCGAAACGATGCTCGACTCCGGCGAACCCGCCCCGAGCACCGGTCGGATCGACGCACTCACCTGGCCGACAGGACCAGGTGTGCGCATCGACACCTGGGTGGCCGCCGGCATCGAGGTGACGGGATCCTTCGACCCACTGCTCGGAAAGATCACCGTCAGCGCCTCGAGCCTCGAGGCGGCAGTGGCCGCCGCATCACAGGCACTCGCCGAGACCACAGTGAACGGAGTGCAGACCAATACGGCGCTGCTGGAGGCCATCATCGAGATCCTCGAACCGGGTGCAGCGACGACCGAGTCATTCGACGACCACGCGGGAGAGCTCGCGCGCCGAGCAGAAGGGATCCGCGCCGACCGTGCTCGTGCCGACGACACTATCGGCGGTGGCGGTGGACAGAGCGGCAGCCCGGCAGCTGATAGCCGAGCGACCGTGGACGAGGGCGACCTCGAACCGGGGGAGTCGCTGCTGCGTGCCACCGTATCGGGCGCCGTCGTGTCCGTTGGTGAGGATCCGCGCGAGTACGTGGTCATCGAGGCGATGAAGATGCACCATCCCGTCGCCGGACCAGCCTCCACGGGAATCAGACACCTCGTCGAGCAAGGAGACCAAGTCACGGCCGGTCAGCCGATCGCCGTGCTCAGCGGATCCGATGACGCCGAGGCCGAGGTGGCTGACACCGTCGAACCGCACCCGGGAGTCGCCGAAGTCCAGGCGCGACATGCCGCCATCAGCGATGAGGCACGTGAATCCGCGGTGGCGAAGATCCGCGCACGCGGACGCCGCACGGCACGCGAGAACATCGCCGACCTCGTCGACGTGGGCAGCTTCGTCGAATACGGGCCGTTGGCGATCGCCGCCCAGACCCGTAGGCGCAGCCTCGAGGACCTCATCGCGAAGACTTCAGGCGACGGACTCATCGGCGGGCCCGCCCGGGTCGACGGCCATGACGTCGTCGTCATCAGCTACGACTACTCAGTGCTCGCCGGAACGCAGGGCACCCGCAACCACGCCAAGACCGACCGGCTCATCCAGTTCGCTGAGACCAAACAGGTGCCGATCATCCTCTTCGCCGAAGGCGGGGGAGGTCGGCCCGGAGACACCGACCGAGGACCGACCTCAGGTCTGCAGGTGCCGACGTTCGCCTCCTTGGCCAGACTGCGGGGGAAGCTGCCGCTCATCGCCGTCGTGTCCGGCCGCAGCTTCGCCGGCAACGCCGCTCTGGCGGGAGTCTGCGATGTCATCCTCGCCACCCCGGAGGCGAACATCGGCATGGGCGGTCCGGCCATGATCGAAAGCGGGGGCCTCGGAAAGTACCGGCCCGAGGACATCGGCCCGGTCCCGGTGCACACGGCCAACGGAGTCATCGACATCGTCGCCGCAGACGAGGCCGACGCCGTCGATCACGCCAAAGAAGTGCTCAGCATCCTGTCTGGCACGACGCCGACCGCCAGGAGTGCGGTTCCCGAGCCGACGGGTAAGAGCGCAACTGACGACGACCGGGCCGAGCGCGTCCGGACCATCGTCCCGGCCGACAGACTGCGGACCTTCGCCATCCGCGACGTCATCGCGGCGATCGCCGACGAGGGGACGTTCACGGAACTGCGCGAGCGGTTCGCGCCCGGCGCCGTCACCGGTTTCATCCGCGTCGACGGCGTGGCCTTCGCCGTCATCGCCAACGACAACCACCACCTCGGCGGGGCTATCGATGTCGATGCTGCACGCTCTTTCACCCAGCATCTGCGGCTGGCTGAGGATCACGGGATCCCGGTGCTCTCGCTCATCGACACCCCCGGCTTCATGGTCGGTCCCGAAGCGGAGCGCGAACCCGGAGTGCGAGCCTTCGGCGACCTCTTCGTCGCCGGCGCAGCGCTGAGCGTGCCGGTAGGGGCCGTGATCATCCGCAAAGGCTACGGCCTGGGAGCGATGGCCATGGCGACCGGCGGATTCGACTCCACCGCATTCACGATCGCCTGGCCCAGCGGCGAGATCGGTCCGATGGGGCTCGAAGGCTCGGTGCGTCTGGGCTACGCGAAGGAGCTCGCGGCCATCGCGGACGAGGACGAACGAGCCTCACGCGAAGAGGAGCTCATCGCGGCCGAATACGAGCAGGGCAAGGCGATGAGTGCGGCGATGATCTTCGACATCGACGACGTCATCGACCCGGCTGTGACGCGAGAGTGGGTACGTACCCTGACCCATCGCTGAGCATTCCACTCCCCGCTTTTCAACTGTACCGTCCAGACGGTACAGTAGTGGGCATGGCGACGACACTGACTCCACAGCTGCGTGCCGGCCGG
The DNA here is from genome assembly GCF_900169265.1 of Brevibacterium iodinum ATCC 49514. Taxonomy (GTDB): domain Bacteria; phylum Actinomycetota; class Actinomycetes; order Actinomycetales; family Brevibacteriaceae; genus Brevibacterium; species Brevibacterium iodinum. The sequence goes on along the minus strand of NZ_FXYX01000010.1, from coordinate 26,465 downwards.
CGCGAATGGGCCGGACTCGCGGTGCTCATGATCCCCGTGCTGCTGATCTCGATCGACAACACGGTCCTCGGATTCGCGATCCCTGCCATCAGCACCGGCCTGCATCCGACGGGCACGCAGCTGCTGTGGATCGTCGACATCTACGCGCTCATGCTTGCCGGTCTGCTGGTGGCCATGGGCAGCCTCGGTGATCGGGTCGGACGTCGCAAGCTGCTGATCATCGGGTCCGTCGGCTTCGGCGCGGCCTCGCTGCTCGCAGCGTTCTCCACCTCAGCCGAGATGCTCATCCTCGCCCGCGCACTGTTGGGCCTCTTCGGCGCCACCCTCATGCCCTCGACGCTGTCGCTCATCCGCAACATCTTCGATCATGACAAAGATCGCCGCATCGCGATCGCCACCTGGGCCGCGATGTTCTCCGGCGGTGCCGCTCTGGGTCCGATCGTCGGCGGCTTTCTGCTCGAGCACTTCCACTGGAGCTCGGTCTTCTTCATCAACCTGCCGCTCATCGTGCTCTTCATCCCCGCGGCCGCCATCCTGCTGCCCGAATCGCGCGATCCGAACCCCGGCCGCTTCGACCCGCTCTCCATCATCCTGTCGATGCTCGCACTGGCCCCGCTCGTCTTCGCCATCAAACACAGCATGGCCTCTGGCGCCGACCTCCTCTTCTGGTTCACCCTGTCCGTGGCAACCGTCGCCGGTGCCAGCTTCGTCCTCCGCCAGCTCGCCACACCGAACCCGATGCTCGACGTCCGTCTGTTCGCGAACTCCGTGTTCACCTCGGCGGTGGTGTCGAACCTGCTGAGCGTCATGGGGCTGGCCGGGTTCCTCTACTTCGGCACCCAGCTGCTCCAGCTCGTGCTCGGACTCTCTCCGATCGACGCCGCCCTCGTGCTCATCCCGGGACTGATCACCTCGGTCGCGGCCGGCTACCTGGCAGTGCCGCTCATCGCCCGCTTCGAACCTCGCGTCGTCGTGCCCTGTGCGCTCGTGCTCAACGCCATCGGCATGGGCATCATCGCCTTCACCTCCGAACACTCCGTGATGGGAATGCTGCTGGCCTTCCTCATCCTCGGAATCGGACTCGGCACCGCCGAGGTCATCACGAACGACCTCATCCTCGCTGCGGTCCCCGCACATAAGGCCGGAGCCGCCTCGGCGATATCGGAAACCGCGTACGAATTCGGTTCCGTCATGGGAACGACCGTGCTCGGTGGACTCTCGACCTTCATGTACGGATCCGCGCTGCAGTCCGCGATCGGGGACAAAGCGGACAGAGCTCAGTTCGATACGCTCGGCTCCGCGCTCGAATACGCGTCCGGGCTGAGTGGTGCAGCCGGCGAACGAATCACCGAGGCGGCGGTGTCAGCCTTCGACTTCGGCGTGCAGTGGGCCGCCGGTGCGGCCGTCGTCCTCGTCCTCGTGGCCGCCGTGCTCACCAGCTTCGGTCTCAAGGGCGCCGGGCGACTGCTGCCGGGAGCTGCCGCCGGTGCTGACTCCGACCGCTGACTGGGCTGCTCAGCGAGCCCTCGGGCGGCTGGTGGCTGGCCCGACAACCCTCGATCAAGCAGAAGCGCGGATATCGGGACGTAGACGTCTCGATATCCGCGCTTGGGCTTGAACGACGGCTCGGTGGCTGGCGAACCCCGCTTGGGCTTGAGCGACCCCGGGATCAGCCCTGCGACGAGTTCGCCGGGGAGAGCATCTCCTGCGTCGTCTGCTTCTGCCGCCTGCGGGCCAGCACTCGGCCGATGCCGGTGTAGACGAGAGCGGCGATGAGCACGAGGTAGATGACGATCGTGATCGGCGACGACACCAGAGTCGACGCATCACCGCCGGAGGCCAGCAGGGAGTCGCGCAGGTTCGACTCGGCCAGGGGGCCGAGCACCATGCCGATCATCAGCGGAGCCAGTGGCACACCGTAGCGCTTGAGCACGAAGCTCAGCACGCCGATGCCCAGCAGGATGAGCAGCTCAAACGTCGAGGCGGACGTCGCATAGATGCCCAGTCCGCAGAAGACCGCGATGCCGCCGTAGAGGTACGGGTCCGGGATCTTCAGCAGCTTCGCCCACAAAGGAGCGAACGGCAGGTTGATGATGAGCAGCACGATCATCGCAACGAAGAAGCTCGCCAGCAGACCCCACACGAGTTCGGGTGAGCGGTCGAAGAGCAGCGGACCGGGCTGGATGCCGTACTGACGGAACGCCGCGAGCATGATCGCCGCCGTCGCCGAGATCGGCAGCCCCAGAGCCAGCAGGGCTCCCATGGCAATGCCCGTCGTCGCCGATCCGGCCGCCTCGGGGGCGGCGAGACCGCGGATCGCACCCTTGCCGAACTGCGGATCCTTCCGGCGGGAATCGAGCTTGCGCTCCAGACCGTAGGCCATGAACGTCGGCACATCGGCACCGCCGACGGGGATGACGCCGAAGGGCAGACCGATCGCGGTTCCGCGCAGCCATGCCGGCAGCGCCTCGCCGACCTCCTTGCGCGAGAGGAACGGACGACCCGAGGAGTTGATCGTGTTGTCCTTGGTCTGACGGCGGATGCGAGAGGCGATGAAGAACACCTCGCCGAGGGCGAGCACACCCACGGTCACCGTGACCAGGGAGACGCCGTCGAAGAGCTCGGGGACGCCGAGCGTGAACCGCTCCGTGCCCGAGACCGAGTCGATGCCGATGACGGTGATGCCGATGCCCAGCACCAGAGCCGTGAGCCCCTTGAGCACCGAATCGGCGACCACCGAGGAGGTGGCGACGAAGGCGAAGAGCGCGAGGGCGAAGAACTCGGCCGGGCCGAAGCTCGTCGACAGGTCGGCCAGAGCCGGTGCGACGAAGACGACGAGGAAGCAGGAGATGAACCCGCCGATGAACGCGCCGATCGCGGCCGTAGCCAGAGCCTGTGGGGCGCGCCCTGACTTGGCCATCTTGTGGCCTTCGAACGTCGAGGCGATCGCAGAGGCCTGGCCCGGTGTGTTCATGAGGATGGCCATCGTCGAGTCGCCGAAGAGCCCACCGAAGTAGACGCCGGCGAACATGATGAACGCACCCGTGGGATCCAGAGCGAAGGTCATCGGAAGCAGCAGTGCCACGGCCATCGACGACCCGAGGCCCGGCAGCACACCGACGGCGGTGCCGAGGAAGCAGCCGACGAGGACCCACAGCAGGTTCATCGGCGTCAGAGCGTGTGTGAACCCTTCGAAGAGGGACATGAGGGCGTCCATATCAGAAGCCACCTCCCAGAATTCCCGAAGGAAGATTGAGCCCCAGCAGCACCGCGAAGGCGATGTAGACCAGGGACGAGAACGTCAGTGCCAGAGTGAGGTCGAACAGCGGCTTCTTTGAGCCCATCGACCGGGCCACGCACCAGAACAGCAGGGCTGCGGCGATGATCCATCCGGCGAATTCGAGGAGGAGCGCGAACGCCGCGAACCCGCCGGCGCCCCAGGCCAGGGACACGAAGTCACTGTGCGTGCGATGCTTCGCATCTGCTTTGCGCGCCGCGGCCAGAGCTGCTCGATCCTTTTCCGGCTCGTCTTCTTCGTGAGGAGAGAGTCGAGAGGCCGAGACCGCCGACGTGACCGGAGTCGAGAACGCCTTGTCCTCCTCGGCCGCGGCCGGCAGCTCATCGTCGACATCGACGGGTTCGGGATTGCGGATATAGGCGATGACCAGCAGAATCGTCAGCGCGTAGCCGACGAGCATGATGATCGTCGGGAAGAACTGCGGGCCAGGTTTGTCCGCATCCGCAGGCACCTCCATGGTGAGGATGCCGATGAGCAGATAGGTCGAGAACGCCCCCATGATGAGGGGGACGATGAGCCCTGACCGTCCCTGCCACCAGGTGCCCGCGCCGAGGTGGCCCGTCCGCTCCGTCTTCGCCGTCGTCTGTGCGCTCACAGTCCCAACTCCTTCAGCAGCTTCTCCACCCGTGAGGTGTCCTCCTTGATGAACTCCGCGAATTCCTCGCCGGTCTGCCACACGTCGGTCCACTTGTTCCGACCGAGGGCGTCCTTCCATGCGGCGCTGTCGCGGGTCTTCGTCAGCACGTCGAGCAGCTGAGCGGATTCGTCGCCGGTGATGTCCGGCGCTCCGAGCCAGCCGCGCCAGTTCGTCAGCGTGACCTCGTAGCCCTGTTCGGACATGGTCGGCACATCCTCGAAGCCCTTGATCCGCTTCGGGGCGGCGACGCCGATGGCCTTGACGCGTCCGGCATCGATCTGGTCGGAGACCTCGTTGAAACCGCAGGAGGCGAAATCGGTGGTGCCCGAAAGCAGAGTCTGGATGGCTTCACCGCCGCCGGACTTCGGAATGTAGGTGATGTCCGAGGCGGAGATCCCGCCGAGCAGCGCCAGCTGAGCGATGGTCAGATGGTCGACCGAGCCGGCCGAACCGCCCGTCCACACGAATCCCTTCGGATCCTTCTTCCACGCACCGATGACATCGTCGATCGTGTTGTGCGGAGAATCGGCGGCGGCGATGAGTACGTCATAGTCCTCGGCCACTCGGGCGAGCAGAGTCGTGTTGTCGAAGCCGACCGGTGACTTGTTCAGGGCGATTCCGCCGACCATGGCGGTGCCGGTGGCCAGGATCGTGTCCGCCTGACCGTGCATGGTCGAGAATTTGCCGAGCCCGATGGTGCCGCCGGCACCCGGGATGTTGACGACCTGGGCGTTGTTCGCGAGCCGCTCGACGCGCATGGCCTGCTGGGTCTCGCGAGCGAACCCGTCCCAGCCGCCGCCGGCGCCGGCCGGAGCGATGAGGGTGAGATTCGATGACAGGTCACCCTTCGCCGAGGCGGCCTTGACCGAATAGGTCGTCGCCGTTCCGATCGCCGCCAAGGCGATCGCCCCGTAGGCGATGCGACCGAAGGTTCGTCGCGAAGGATGAGAGGATTCCGACACGGAATCTTCGGGAGGTGGCGCCTTTGGCACGGACTTCTCCTTTGAAGGCAGGTGTGATGTGAGACTCACCTTAGAGGTTGCTGAGTGTCAACGGCGTGTTTGTGCTCACTCTGCGCTTTCTGCGCATTGCGCGCGTTGAGTGCATTCTGCTCACCTGGTGGTGTCGAGGGGTGAGGCAGTGACGAGGTGCGGGTGTTCGTGGGACGGCGGATAGGCTGGCGTCATGAGCGAAACTTCCGGCAACGACTCCGCAACCTCGACGACCGCGACTCCGACATCGGCGCCGGTGGCGAAGAAGGTCCCGTTCGAGCGCACTCATCACGGCCACACTTTCATCGACGACTACGAGTGGATGCGTGAGAAGGAATCGCCCGAGGTCATCGCCCACCTCGAAGCGGAGAACGCCTGGACCAGCGCGCAGACCGCTCACCTCGAAGGCCTCCAGAACTCGATCTTCACCGAGATCAAAACGCGCATCAAAGAGACCGACATGTCCGTGCCCAACCGGCGCGGGAACTATTGGTACTTCTCCCGCACGAAGGCCGGACTCGACTACGGCATCAGCGTCCGGATCCCCATCTCGGACCCCGACGACTGGACCCCGCCGGAGGTCGGCGAAGAGCCTCTGCCCGGAGAGGAAGTCGTCTTCGACTCGAACATCGCCGCCGAAGGTCAGGAGTTCTTCTCCCTCGGCTCCTTCTCACTCTCCGACGACGGCAGCCGACTCCTCTACGGCGTCGACACCACCGGCGACGAACGCTACACCCTCCATGTCCGCGACCTCATCACGGGAGACGATCTCGCCGACACGATCGACGGCACCTTCGCCGGAGCCTCGCTCGACCCGAGCGGACGCTATGTCTTCTACACCACCGTTGACGACGCTTGGCGACCGGAGAAAGTGTGGCGCCACGTCGTCGGCACCGACAGCAGCGACGATGTGTGCATCTTCCACGAACCCGATGAGCGCTTCTTCGTCGGATCGGGCTTCTCGCGCTCGGGCCGGATGATGTTCGTCGTCACCGGATCGAAGACGACCACCGGATACTGGAGCATCAGCGCCGACGATCTTGAAGCCGAACCGCAGGAGATCTGGCCCCGGGTCGACGGAGTCGAATACAACGTCGAGCACGCCGTCATCGGCGGTGAAGACCGATTCTTCATCACCCACAATCGCAACCGCGCCGACTTCGACCTCGTCGACGTTCCCGTCGCCGACCCGACCGCACCCGGCCGCGACGTCATCGTCACCGAATCCGGTGCAGGCACTGACGGCGAGCTGCGCATCGACGACCTGCGGATCGAAGACGTCGACGCCTTCGCCGACTTCATCGTGCTCAGCTACCGTCGCGGCGGCTTCGCACGCGTCGGCATCATTCGCTTGGGGGACTCCTCCTCTCCGTTCGCTCCGCTGCAGGAGCTGCTCTTCGGCCGGGAGACCGGGTCACTCTATGTGGGCAACAACCCCGAGTTCGAGCAGGCGAGCATCCGACTGCATTTCACCTCCATGTCCACACCCGCCGTGATCTATTCCCACAGGGTCGCAGACGGCACTGACACGGTTCTCAAGCGTCAGTCAGTTCTCGGATCGGTCGATCTGGACGACTACACCGAAACCCTCCTATGGGCGAAGGCCGCAGACGGCACCGATATCCCGGTCTCGGTCGTATTCCGCAAGGATCTTCACCGATTCGACGGCGGCACTGCCTCGGCGACGGCGGGGACAGGCGACGGTGCGGACGAGATGAACGGCGGGGCTGCCTCGGCGAAGGGAGAGCCGGCACCGCTGCTCCTCTACGGATACGGCTCCTACGAAGCGAGCATGGACCCGTACTTCTCGGTCTCCCGGCTGTCCCTGCTCGACCGCGGCGTCGTCTTCGCCATCGCCCACGTGCGCGGCGGCGGCGAAATGGGCCGACACTGGTACGACCAGGGCAAGACGACGGCGAAGAAGAACACCTTCACCGACTTCATCGATGTCGCCCGCCACCTCATCGACACCGGGTGGACGAGTCCGGATCGGCTCGTCGCCAGCGGCGGATCGGCCGGCGGTCTGCTCATGGGCGCAATTGCGAACATGGCACCCGAGCTCTTCGCCGGAATCAGCGCCGAAGTGCCGTTCGTCGACGCCCTGACCTCGATCCTCATGCCCGAGCTGCCGCTGACCGTCATCGAATGGGAGGAGTGGGGCGACCCGCTCCATGATCCGGAAGTCTACGAGTACATGCGCTCGTACTCTCCCTACGAAAACGTCACCGAGGCGGCCTACCCGCAGATCTTGGCCGTGACCTCGCTCAATGACACGCGAGTCCTCTACGTCGAACCCGCGAAATGGGTCGCCCGACTCCGCGAAGTCGGTGCGAACGCCCTGCTCAAGACCGAAATGCTCGCCGGGCACGGCGGAGCATCGGGGCGCTATGACGCGTGGAAGGAGATCGCGTTCGAGTACGCGTGGATCCTCGATGTGCTGGGACGATCGGATGTCGAAATAGAGCCCTGAGGGGACGGCTGTCGCCGCAGATAACGATACTGGGACGATTGTCTCCAAAACCCGGATTCGGCACCCGGCGTCAGTGCCGGGCCATACAGTGGATATCATCACATTCGACGTGATGCGCGTCATGATCTCAGAACGGTCTGAGTGACGGCGGCGCATCATTCTTCTGCATTGCCGTCGTTTCCTTGCGCGCGAGGAAACGACGGGGTCGAATGCAGAAATCGTGACGGATCCGCACCGGCGGACCGAAATTCCGAAAGGGAGAAGAATGCGTCTCAGGAAAGTGGCCACAGCGATGGTGGCAGTCGGTTCGATTCTTGCGGTTTCGGCCTGCGGAGGCGGCGAAGGCGGTGGCGGTGAGGGCGATTCGTTCTCCATCGGCGTCTCCCAGCTCGTGCAGCACCCGGCACTCGACGCCGCGACCGAAGGCTTCAAGGAGTCATTCGAAGATGCAGGCGTCGACGTCGAATGGGATGTGCAGAACGCCCAGGGAGAACAGGCCAATGCAACCTCGATCGCCCAGCAGTTCGCCAACGACGACCTCGACCTCGTGCTCGCCGTTGCCACCCCGGCCGCTCAGGCCGCAGCCCAGGCGATCACCGACAAGCCCGTGCTCTTCACAGCCGTCACCGACGCCGAAGAGGCCGGCCTCGTCGACAGCAATGACAAGCCCGGCGGCAACGTCACCGGCACTTCCGACCTCAACCCGGTCGAAGAGCAGCTCAAGCTGGTCAAGGACGTCAAGCCCGATGCGAAGACCGTCGGCATCGTCTACAGCTCCGGTGAGGTCAACTCGCAGGTCCAGGTCGATCTCGCGAAGAAGGCCGCCAAGGACCTCGATGTGAAGATCAAGGAAGCGACGATCGCGAACTCGGGCGAGCTCGCTCAGGCCGTGGACTCGCTCGGCAAGGTCGACGCCTACTATGTGCCCACCGACAACAACGTCGTCTCGGCAGTGTCGACCATGGTCCAGGCGGCAGAGAAGAACAAGGCCCTGCTCGTCGGGTCGGAAGCCGGCCAGGTCGAATCCGGTGCGGCGATCACCCGCGGCATCGACTACACGAAGCTCGGCGAACAGACCGGCGAAATGGCTCTGCAGATCCTCCAGGACGGAAAGAAGCCCGCCGAGATGCCCGTCGAGACCAGCTCGAACCTCGAGCTCGTCGTCAACCCGAAGGCCGCCAAGGCCCAGGGTGTCGAGATTCCGAAGAAGCTCGTCGACGAGGCCGACAAAGTCATCGAGTGATCGGCGCCTGTAACACCCTGTGACCAGGTGCGCGGAGTCCTGAATTCTCCCATCGCACCGACGTCACCGGCCCCGAGGCCGTCGGCACTGAAACCGACGGCCTTGGGGCCACCAAGAACCACACACCAGAAATGAACGGAAACCCATGTTCGGAGCATTGGAGCTCGGGCTCATCTACGGCGCGATGGCGCTCGGGGTCTATCTGACCTTCAAGGTCCTCAACTTCCCCGACCTCACCGTGGACGGAAGCTTCACCACGGGCGGTGCCACCGCAGCCTCCCTCATCATCGCCGGGGTCAACCCCTTCCTGGCCACCCTCGCGGCGATCGGCGCCGGACTCATCGCCGGCTACATCACCGGTCTGCTCCACACGAAGGGCGGCATCGACGGACTGCTCGCCGGAATCCTCACCATGATCGGCCTGTGGTCGATCAACCTGCGGATCATGGGGAAGGCGAACCTGCCGCTCCTGCGAGAAGACACCGTATTCACCCCGCTGCGGGAGAACATGCTCATGGGCACCTGGGCATCGATCGCGATCCTGCTTGTGTTCGCCCTCATCCTCAAGTTCGCCATCGACTGGTTCCTCACCACTGATCTCGGGCTGGCCATCCAGGCCACCGGCAACAACAAGGAGATGATCCGCAGCCTCGGCGTCAACACCGACAACTCGACGATGCTCACCCTGGCGCTGTCGAACGGCTTTGTCGCACTCTGCGGCGCACTCGTCGCCCAGTACCAGGGGTTCTCCGATATCAGCATGGGCATCGGCCTCATCCTCGTCGGACTCGCCTCGGTGATCCTCGGTCAGGCAGTGTTCGGCAGCCGTAACATCTTCATGGCCAGCCTCGGTGCACTCCTCGGATCGGTCGTCTACCGACTCATCATCTTCCTCGCCCTGCGTGCGGGCCTGGATACGAACGATATGAAGCTGACGACCGCGCTGCTCGTCGTCATCGCACTGCTGCTGCCAAGGTGGGGCTTCCTCAAACGGATCCCCTCACTGCGCGGACGCGGAAACCGCGCGGTCGCCTCGGTGCCGGCAGGAACGACCGATATGAAAGACCCCGCCGAGATCGCCGACATCCCCGCCGGTGCGACCGGCGCCCGAACCGGGAAGGAGATCTGAGACCCATGCTCAAGATCGACAACATCTCCAAGACCTTCTTCCCAGGCACCGTCAACGAACGCAAGGCGCTCCAAGGGCTCTCGCTCGAACTCGACGAATCCGACTTCGTCACCGTCATCGGCTCCAACGGAGCCGGAAAGTCGACGCTGCTCAACACCATCTCCGGCCGTCTGCCCATCGACTCCGGTTCGATCACCATCGACGGCGCCGAAGTGTCGCGGATGCCCGAGTACAAACGGGCGAGATACCTGGGCCGCGTCTTCCAGGATCCGATGGCCGGCACCGCTCCGGACCTCACGATCGAGCAGAACCTTTCGCTCGCGCTCAAGCGCGGAAACCCGCGTGGGCTGGGGCGGGGGACGACCTCGGAGCGACGCGAGCACTTCAAGGAGGAGCTCGCCACGCTCGAACTCGGTCTCGAGAACCGGCTGAAGACGAAGGTCGGGCTGCTCTCCGGCGGTCAGCGGCAGGCGCTCAGCCTGCTCATGGCCGGATTCACCCAGCCGCGGATCCTCCTGCTTGACGAGCACACCGCCGCCCTCGACCCGCAGCGCGCAGCCCTGGTGTCGGCCCTGACGAAGAAGATCGTCGAGGCCGACGGGCTGACCACGCTCATGGTCACCCACAATATGGAGCAGGCGATCGCGTTGGGCAATCGGCTGATCATGATGCACGAGGGGCGGATCATCTACCAGGCCTCGGCCGAGGAGAAGAAGGATCTGACCGTCGAGGCGCTGCTCGGCGAATTCTCGAAACTCAAGGGAGCGACCCTGGGCGACCGGGCACTGCTGAACTGAACCGCGACTTCGCCGGAAGCCGGGCGACGGCTCGCAGGCAGGCCGACGGTCTGCAGGCAGGTCGACGGTCTGCAGACCGGGATGGGAGGGCGGTCCGCACCGACAGGGTGCGGACCGCCCTCTCTTCCGCACTGGCGTACTTTACCAACCGGTTGGTAAAGTGAAGGTATGACGAATGATGGACGGACGCGGATTCTCAAGGCGGCGAAGGCTCTGGCCGAATCCCATGATTCGGTGCAGGGCGTGACGATCTCGCTGGGGTCGGTCGCGCAGCAGGCGGGTCTGACGAAGCCGGGACTGATGTATCACTTCCCGTCCAAGGAAGCCCTCATGCTCGGGCTCGTCGGCCACGCAGCCGAAGACTGGGCGCAGCGACTGCGCGCACACACCGGCCGCGCGAGTGAGGATCTGACGAGCTTCGAACGGTACCGCGCCTACGTCACCGTGGCCACCACCGCCGAGGTCTCCCGCGCTGACTACTGGATCTTCTCGGATGCGCTCTACCACCCGAAGCTGTCGCGGGCGTGGAGCGAGCACCTCGGCCCGTGGTTCGACACCGCCGGACTCGACCCACGCGCGGTGTCTCTGCTGACCGCGGCCCGGTTCTGCGCCGACGGTGCGTGGATGTCCGAAGCCACCGGAGTGTTCCCCTCCGATGATCTCGCGGCCGTGTGCCGACACGCCCTCGCGCTCATCGATGCCGCCGAGGCGACCAGCGATGCCGCTGAAGTGGCCGGCGCTCCGGCCGAAACAACCAGCGATGCCGCGGAGGGAACGTCGAATGTCACCGAAACGGAGGTGAGCGAATGAACTCGAAACGTCTGCTGCTGCTCGTCACAGCCATCCTCGCCGAGGTGGCCGCCACCCTGATGCTGCGCGCATCGGTGTCCGATCCCGTGTGGATTCCCGGTGTCGTCGTCCTCTACGCCACAGCCTTCTTCATTCTCGGCCTCACCCAGCGTCTGGGCATGCCGCTCGGTGCCGTCTACGCCACCTGGTCTGCCAGCGGGGTCGCGCTCGTCGCCGTGCTCGGCGTCGTGTTCTTCGGTGAGCTCCTGAGCATCGGCGCCATCATCGGGATCGCCCTCATCATCACCGGCGTCATCCTCGTCGAGTCCGGCACTCCCGAAGAGTCCGAGACCGTCGGTGCGGAGGTGACCGAATGAGCTGGCTGTGGTTGGCCCTGTCGATCCTCAGCGAAGTCGCCGGCACCCTGTGCCTGCGTGCAAGCGCCGGACTGCAGCGCAAGATCTGGTTCATCCCTGTGGCGATCAGCTACACCGCGGCCTTCTTCTTCCTCGGCCGCACCCTGGCTGAGGGGATGCCGCTCGGCGTCGCCTATGGTCTGTGGGCGGCCTGCGGAGTCGCCCTGGTCTGCTTGCTCTCCCGCGTGATCTGGAAGGATCCGCTCACACGGAAGGCGCTGCTGGGCATCGGCTTCATCACCGTCGGAGTCATCCTCGTCGAAATCGGCTGACCCGGCGATACGAGTCTGACACGTCCCCGACGAAGCCAATCCGAGAGGGCGCGGCACGATCAGCGGTTCGCCTGCTCGTGCTGAGAATTTATTGTGAAGCGTCAAGGAAGCTGTTATCGTCCGAAGACATGACCCCTCTCGGATTCGACGACCACCACCGCTGTGGATGGTCGACCCCGAATCGAGAGCGCCCAAGCTGCGGCTTCGCCAATGATTCCTGGGAACCCGTGGCCATCGGCTGGTGGGGCGGCGAGCCCTAGTCACTGATCGCCGATCCGCAGACCTCCTGCCTGATCGACGACCGCCGGCCGGTCGCATCACCTGATTTCCGACGAGTACCCGATGTGCGTTCACGCCATCGGGCCATGATGCGTTTGCCTCCGTGCACGGCACCGATCGATTACGGCAGTTTCCGCAACAATCGAAAGAGTGTGAACCGACACATGACAGATGACCCCACCCGTAACGATGAACAGGATCCGGGACCGGACCAGCAGCCCGCTGCCACCACCGAGGCGGCTCGCCGTGCACCTCGCGAACGGATCATGGCCGATGCCCGCAGGGTGCGGGACGATGCCAAACGCGTGGGGCGCGAGACCGGACGCAACCTCGGCCAGTTCGACTACCGCCGCCCGCGCGGCCCCGTGAAGGCCGATCTCGAAGATACGCACGGACATTATCCGCACGACACCCATCCCATCCTCGTGCCTGGAATCGCCATCGACGAACAGCGGCGCAAGTACTCGCTGGACAAGATCATCTTCGCCATCGCCGGCGGCCTCACCGTCGCCTTCGTCATCTGGGGGATCTCCAGTCCGTCCAGCGTCGCCAGCGTCGCTCAGGCGGCGTATGACTGGGCGACGCTCAACGTCGGATGGCTGTTCAACCTCGTCGCGATCATCATCCTCGTCTCCCTGCTCATCCTCGCGTTCTCCTCCTACGGCAAGATCCCCTTGGGCAAGGATGGGGAGAAGGCAGAATTCAGCACCTTCTCCTGGGTCGCTATGCTCTTCGCGGCGGGCATCGGCATCGGCGTCCTCTTCTTCGGGCCCTCCGAGCCCCTGACCTACTTCATCTCGCCGCCTCCGCTGACGAATGATCCGGAGACGACCGAGGCGCTCCACGGGTCGATGGCGCAGACCTATTTCCACTGGGGCTTCCACGCCTGGGCGATGTACGCGCTCGTCGGCGGTGCCATCGCCTATGCCGCCTATCGTCGCGGTCGTTCGCTGCTGCTGTCTTCGATCTTCCAGACTCTGTTCGGCAAACGCCAGACCGAGGGATTCGCCGGAAAGGTCGTCGACATCTTCGCGATCGTCGCCACTCTCTTCGGCACGGCCGCAGCCCTGGGCATCGCGGCCATGCAGATCGGCACCGGTGTCAGCATCGTCGCCGGTGCGGGACCGATGACGAACAATATGCTCGTCGTCATCATCCTCGTCCTCACCCTCGGCTTCATCATCTCCGCGGTCTCCGGCGTATCGCGCGGAATCCGCTACCTGTCGTCGATCAACATCGTGCTGACCGTCGGCATCGTCGCGCTCGTGCTGTTCCTCGGACCCACCCTCTACCTGCTCAACCTGCTGCCTTCGGCGTTCATGGAATATCTCGGTTCGATGTTCGACATGATGGGCCGGTCCCTGTCCTGGGGCGCCGAGACCCAGGAATTCCAGTCCCTGTGGACCGTCTACTACTGGGCGTGGTGGATCTCCTGGTCGCCGTTCGTCGGCACCTTCATCGCTCGCATCTCCCGCGGCCGTTCGATCCGCCAGTTCATCCTCGGCACGATCTTCATCCCCTCGACTCTGCTCTTCGTCGCCTACGGAATCATGGGCGGAACCTCGATCTGGATGTACAGGTCCGGAGCATCGGGCTTCACCGACAGCATGGAGGCCCCCGAAGTGTTCTTCACCCTCATCGACAATCTGCCCTATGTCGAATGGCTGCCGTTCGTCGTCATCATCGTCCTGGCGATCTTCTTCATCACCTCCGCGGACTCCGCCTCGGTGGTCATGGGCATGCTCACCAGCCGCGGCGATCAGGAGCCGAAGAAGTGGGTCGTCGTGTTCTGGGGTCTGGTGATGTCCGGAATCGCCGTGGTGATGCTCCTCCTCGGCGACGCCAGCGCACTCGAGGGACTCCAACAGCTCGTCATCGTCACCGCGGTGCCGTTTGCTCTCGTCATGCTCTTCATCATCGTCGCCTGGTTCAAGGAGCTGCGCACGGATCCGCTGGCCCTGCGCCGTCAGTACGCGCTCAACGCGGTCGACAACGCCGTGGTCGCTGGTGCCGATGCCTTCGGTGACGACTTCGCCCTGCAGGTCGTGCCCACCGACCCCGGTGACGGTGCGAACGGCGGAATCGACTCCGAGCACGGGGACTACACCGACTGGTACCAGCGCACGGACGAGAACGGTGATCCCGTCGGCTTCGACTACGAGACCGGCGAATGGGCCGACGGGTGGACAGCGGACGACGATTCCGCGAACCCCGCAGACTCCGCATCGACTGAGGAGTCCGCTGCCGCCGAGGTGGCAGCCGCCTCCCCGACCGATGCGGATTCCGGGACCGCCTCGGCGAGCGAATCCGACCCGGATTCAGCGACCGATTCCGAAGCAGACTCCGGCCCCGACAGCAGAGAGGACCGCTCATGATCGCCCCGAACATCATCGTCATCCAAGCCGATCAGATGGCCGCCCAGGCCCTGGGCGCCTATGGGGATGCGGCCGCGCTGACGCCGAACATGGATGCTCTGGCGGCCGACGGTGCCGTGTTCGACCGCGCGTACTGCAACACTCCGCTGTGCTCGCCGTCGCGGGCGTCGATGATGACCGGGCGGATGCCTTCGGACATCGATGTCCTCGACAACGGCGATGACTTCGCAGCCTCCGTGCCGACGTTCGCGCACCGACTGCGCAAGCTCGGGTACCACACTGCGCTGATCGGGCGGATGCACTTCATCGGCCCTGATCAGCACCATGGATTCGAGGAGCGGCTGACCACGGATGTGTACCCGGCCGACCTCGATATGGTCCCGGACTGGAAGCGTCCCCTGGAGCAGAAGCTGCAGTGGTACCACGAAGCCGATCCGGTGTTCACCGCCGGTGCCGCGACCGCGAACGTCCAGCAGGACTTCGACGACGAGGTGATCTTCAAGACCCTGCGCCACCTCAACGACCGCAAGCGCGCGAACCAGGCCGCCGGGTCCGATCAGCCGTTCCTCATGGTCACTTCGTTCATCCACCCGCACGACCCGTATGAGCCGCCGAAGGCCAACTGGGACCGATTCGCCGAGGTGGCCATCCCGGACCCAGCCCACCCCGAGGTTCCCGACCCGGCCGTGGATCCGCACAGCCACCGTCTGCGCACGATGTGCGGCTTCGATGAGCGCGAACCCGGAATCGAGGACGTGCGTCGGGCCCGCCGGGCCTACTATGCGGCCGTGAACTACATCGACGATCACGTCGGGGCGATTCGGCGCAAGCTCGAGGAGCTCGACCTGGCCGACAATACGGTCATCATCGTCACGAGCGACCACGGCGACATGTTGGGGGAGAAGGGGCTGTGGTTCAAGATGTCCCCCTACGAGCAGTCCTCCCGGGTGCCGCTCATCATCAACGGACCCGCCGAGGTCGTCACCCCCGGCCGGTATGCGAACCCCGTCAGCCTCGTCGACCTTGCGCCGACACTGGTGGAGATCGCCCAGGGACCGAAGCCGGAGGACGCGAAATCCAAGTTGGCGAAGCTTCTGCCGGTGCGTCGTGCGGACTCCGAGCCCGTCTCGGAGATCGAGGTAGGACTGGTCGGAACGTCCCTGCTGGAGACTGCGCGGCGGGAGAATGCCGGCGAACTCGGGTCTGAGAACCGGGATGTCGTCATCGAATACTTCGCCGAGGGCACGTACAAGCCGCAGGTCACTCTGGTCCGAGGCGATCTCAAACTCACGCTGTGCCCTGGGGATCCGGTGCTCCTGTTCGACCTCGCCAACGACCCGGACGAGCTGACCAACCGCGCCGAAGACCCGGCCTTCGCCAGAAGGCTGGAGAAGATGCGCGCCGAGCTCGAATCCCGCTACGACCTCGAGCACCTCGAGGAGCATGTGCTCGCGTCGCAACGCAGCCGTCAGCTCGTCGCCGATGCGCTCAAGGTCGGCCGGGTCCGCCATTGGGACTTCGATCCGGAGCCCGAGCACGGCTATGTGCGCGGTGACTTCTGGTCGGCGTTCCGCTTCGGCAAGATCCCAACCGCCGACTGACTCGTCGGCTTCTGCAGCGGATCGCGCTGCACTCGCTGGTTCAAAGTGTGGGCGTCCTGATTTCGATCAGGGCGCCCACACTTCTAACCCGCGGAAGCGGAATGCGGACTCCGCCGGGCGGCCCCGGCAGGTCGGCTGGGAGGGTGAGCCGCCTCGGCGAGAACAATTCATGTGGACTTAGGTGAGTTGCGGATCACATTCTCAGAAACCGGTGGCATCATTCGAGGTAGGAGGGATGCCATGACCATCTTTGAGTCGACATCTGAAGTTCCGCTCGGCGCGGAGACCACATTCGATTGGCATGCTCGGCCGGGAGCGCTGACCCGGCTCTCGCCTCACTGGGCGCAGGAGATCGTTGAAGAGAGCTATCCTCCGATCGCCCCGGGCTCGGTGGCGCAGGTGAAGACGAGCGTGCCCGGCACCTACGGTCTCGTGCGACGACCATTCAGCTCCGTGCACTCGGAGGGGCCGTCGCGTTTCTCCTTCGTCGATGAGCTGAAGAAGGGTCCGCTGAGCCAGTGGAAGCACACGCACGAGTTCACCTCGGTCGCCGGCGGGACGAAGATCGACGACCACATCGAATTCTCCATGGCTCCGCAGGGCTTCGACGTCATCGACCGGGGGCTCACTCACTACCTTGAGGCCACCTTCGACGCCCGCCGCAAGCGGATGCTCATGGACATCGACTTCCTCGAATCCACGAACGCGCCCCTGCTGACGCGGAAGAAGGGCAAGCACATCCTCATCGCCGGCGGCAGCGGAATGATCGGGCGCCAGGTCGCTGCCGTGTTCTCCACTGCCGGTCATTTCGTGCGGCTCCTCGTCCGCGAAACTCCGAAATTTGAGTACGAGGTGCACTGGAATCCGGATCTGGGAATCCTCAACCCACGGGATCTCGCATGGGCGGATGCGGTGGTCCACCTCGGCGGACGACCAATCGCCACTCGGTTCACCAAGCACGCGAAGGATGAGATCTGGTCGTCGCGCATCGACTCGACGAGGCTGCTCGTCGAAACGATGCGCGGTCTGCCCGAGGCGAAACGTCCGTCCGTCTTCGTCTGCGCCTCCGCGGTCGGCTATTACGGGGCGAAAGCAGACGAACCCGTCGACGAATCCGGACCGGCCGGTGAGGGATTCCTCGCCGAGGTATGCCAGAAATGGGAGGAGACTGCGGCCGGTGTCGAGGATGCCGGGATCAGACGAGTGTCGATTCGAACCGGAGTCGTCCTGAGCACCTTGGGTGGTCTGCTCAAACTGCAGGCGCCGCTGTTCCTCGCCGGCGCCGGCGGTCGCTTGGGCAGCGGGGAGCAGGCCTTGGCGTGGATCTCCCTGGACGATGTTGCACGGTCGTATGTGCACGCCGTCCTCTATGACTACGTGCGTGGGCCGGTCAATGCCGTTGCCCCGGAGCTCGTCACGCAGGCGGAATTCGCCGAGGCTCTCGCCGGTCACCTGCGCAGGCCCGCGTGGATCCCGACGCCCGGTTTCATCACGGAGATCATGCTCGGACGTGACGGGGCGAAGGAGCTCGCGTTGGCGGATCAGAGAGTGGTGCCGGAGAAGCTGCAGGAGACCGGATACCAGTTCGCCCACCCGACTTTGAGCGACTGCTTCGATGAGGAGCTCGGCGGCGGGGCGTGATACAGAAGTCCCCTCCGTTCGGCATGTGAGCCGAGCGGAGGGGACCGGTGTTTCTGCTGTTGCTATCTGTTTCTGCAGTGCTGGGTCAGAAGCGCTTCGAGGCGATCTCCGCACCTTCGGTCAGGGACTGCAGCTTCGCGACGGCGATGTCCGGGTGGACGCGGCCGCCCAGGCCGCAGTCGGTGGAGGCGACGACGTTCTCGGGTCCGACGAGCTTGGCGAACCGGCCGATGCGTTCGGCGACGAGCTCGGGATGCTCGACGACATTGGTCGAATGAGAGACGATTCCTGGGATGATGTACTTGCCCTCGGGCAGCTTCTTCTCTTCCCAGATCCGCCATTCGTGTTCGTGGCGGACGTTCGCGGCTTCGAAAGTGATGCCTGCGGCGTTGATCGAAAGCACCTGGTCGACGATCTCGACGAACGGCAGGTCGGTGACGTGCGGTCCGTGCCACGAGCCCCAACAGGTGTGCACGCGCACCTGCGCCGGGTCGATTCCGCGCAGCGCATGGTTGAGTGCATCGATGCGGACCTGGATGAACGCGCGGTAGTCATCGAAGGACGGTTCCGGGTTGATCTGGTCGAAGTTCTCCGCGAGGGACGGATCGTCGATCTGGACGGTCAGCCCCGCCTCGGTGATGGCGAGATATTCCTCCCGCAGCACATCGGCCCACGCCCAGATGAACTCCTCATCGCTTGAGTAGTACTCGTTGGCGATGCGGGAGGCCGAACCGGGCGACAGGGCGTTGATGTAGCCGGCGCGCTCGTCGTAGCCTGCGGCGGCCAGACCGGCCTTGAGGTTCGCGACATCGCGGTTGACCTGGTCCTGGCCGATGTAGCTGATCGGGCCGGTGGCCTTCGGGAACTGGGGCTGCTGCCCGGTGTCGGTTCCGGCCTTCGGGTCCGTGTAGACGTTCGGGAAGAGATTGCGGTCGCGACGGTCAGGCATGCTCGTGAGCACGATATTGCCCGGCGTCGAACGGTTCGCCGGGATCTCCCAGAGGTCGATGTCGTGGAGTTCGAGTCCGCCGGTGCGGGCGAACGAGTAGTGCCACCAGGCCCCGTAGTCGAACTCGGCGGCCATGGCGTGTCCGTATTCGCCGTCGTTGGGCAGCGAGATGCCCAGATTCTTCTGACGTTTGACGAGGTCGGTCACGCTGGCGGCGAGGAGCTCGTCGAATTCCTGCTCCTGTTCCTGCGACACGGACTCACCGGCCAGACGGGCGGTGTTCTGCGCCTGTTTGACCTTGTTGGCTTCGATGAGTTCGGGAGTGCGGGGTAAGGATCCCGCGTGGGATGTGCGAATCGTTGCCATGGTTGGCTCCTCTGGTTGATTGTGCGGTGTGGCCGCGACGGTTGTGCCGCAGCAGTCCCCTTCAGGCAATCACATTCGTGACTGCGCATGTGTGTTCGCTGTCATCTTGGGTCACGTATGTCGGCGGTCGAATCGTAGGGTAGGACCATGAGCTACGGACAGAGCAGTCACAGCAACGGCCCTTGGCAGAGTCAGCCGGCGGCAGGATCGCCGCCTTACCCGTCGGCCCCACCGCATGCACTGGCACCCCGCAAAGCGCAGGAATCGCAGCATCCCGGATGGCTCGCGCGCTCGCTGTTCTGGGCGGCCCTCATCATCGGCATGCTGCCCGTCCTGGTGCTGACGCCGCTGGCGACGACAGGTGGCACGAGCGCAGTTGTTCTCTTCAGTCTCGGATCGATCATCTGCGCATGTCTGCGGCTGGTTCTCGGCACTGCAGCCATCCTGCTGGTGAAGAACACCAGCTGGGCGCGGCGACTCATCGGTGCCGGAATCTTCTTCCTCGGATGCGCAGCCCTGCTGATCCTCACGCCCCTGACAGGGATCCTTCTCACTTCGGTCGGGACGGAAGACGGCAGCTCACTGCTCACCATGAACATCATCCAAGGCGTGCTCAATGCGTTCTTCCTGGCCACGGTATTCTGCGGGTGGAGCATCGCCCGCAATCGTCGGTGGTGGATCCTCGTCATCGCAGTCGTCATCGGTGCGATCCTCGCCGTCCTCAACATGACGGTTGCCAAACCACTGGCCGAAAACGCCACGACCGGCGTCATGATCGTAGTCCTCGTTCAAGCCGTGTGGCTTGCGCTCATCTTTGCGAGCCTCGGACTCTTCCACCTGCTCGCCCGTGCCAACGGCAGGACTGCCCCGGCGCCAGCACAGCCTGCTTACTGATCAGGTCGCTGCAGCTGGTCGAGATAGAGATCTAGGCTCGATTCGACGACGGACGGGGTGAAGCGTTCCGGATCGACGATTCCGTTCAGAGCGAGTCCGTCGGTGAAGGCGCGAAGAGCTGTACGGGCCGAGGCATCGCCGACCCGCCCGGTATAGACCTCGATGGTGTTGGCGCAGAGCCTGTCGAGTCCTTCGTTGATCGACCCCAGTGCCTGTCGTGCTGAAACCGATCGCGCGGTGATGCTGGAGGCCAACCAGACGTGTGCCTCGAGACGGCGATCGTCATCGAGTGGCAGAGCTTCGCACCAAGCTTCGCGAATTGCCAGACGTGGGTCCTCCGGCCATCTCTTCGCCGACAGTCGTTGCTGCTGCCGCCGACTGATGAGGGCTAGAGCATGCGCTGTCATCTCGTCTGCCAGAGGGAAATAGTGCCGCAGGGTCGAGGGCTGATACCCCGATTCGGCGGCGACTGCGCGAACCGACACGGCCTGGATCCCCTCGGTCGCGATGAGCCGTGCCACTGCCCACCCGATGTCGGCGCGGCGCTGGTCATGGTCCACGACTTTCGGCATCCTGTTCCTCCTCTCCTCCTCGAACTCTATTTTGGTACAGTCGAGCGAGAAAAGTATGTCACCGATTCAAATGGGTGTGTCGCTCGATGCTGTTGTTCATCATCGCCGGTGAAGTGCTGTTCTGGATCTTTCTGCTCGCCGGAGTATGCGCGAGGTATCTGCTGCACTGGAGAACGGTTTCGACGGTTCTCCTCGTATCCACCCCGCTCATCGACATCGTCATCATCGTCCTGACTTACATCGATCTGAACAGGGGAGCGGCATCGGACTTCAGCCACGGTATGGCCGCGTTCTACGTCGGCTTCTCCGTCGTCTTCGGTCCGGAGGCCATCGCCCGCGTCGACCGTCGGTTCGCCCGTCGCCATATGGATCTCAACGAAGCTGAACTGCCTGCCGTGCCGACCCGCACCAGTCTCGAGTACTGGCTGCGCTGCCTGACCGCTTCGACGATCTCCATCGCGCTGCTGGTCGTGGGGTTCGCGATCGCGGGCTTGGCTGATTCCTTCTGGCTGATCTATTGGGCGATCGTCGCCGTCTTCACTGCTCTCGCCTGGGGCGTAATCGGACCGCTGCGCGACCGCTGGCGCCGCAGCAAGCGCCAAGGTGAAAAGTCTGCCGACTCGCTTTCGTGACCGTCACGCCCACCGGGGCGATTCGGACACAGCGCGACAGCGAAACGGCCTCTCGGCCTCGAGAGGACCAACCGCAGCTGGTCTTGTCGAGGCCGAGAGGCCGTCTCATGTCAGTCCTCGCCGGTCGTGGCTCAGACCGCGGTTTCGGTCACCGCCGCGACGCTGCCGCCGAAGCGATCAGCCAGCGTACCCTCGTGGGACTGGCCGAGTTCGTCGAGTCCGATCGAGAAGTGGTCGACGACCTCGAGCGCAGGAGCTCCGTCACCGGCATCGGTCATGCCGATGCGCACGAACGGGAACCGGCGTGCCGTGCACATGTCCTTGAAGCGGACCTCTTCCGAGCGCGGCACGGCAACGATCGCGCGAGCCGTCGACTCGGAGAACAGTGCGGTGAACACGTCGACGCCGTCACGCTCGCAGACCTCGTCGAGCCAGATCCGGGCACCCATGCCATAGCGCAGCGACGATTCGACGAGCGCCTGCGACAGTCCGCCCTCTGACAGATCGTGCGCGGCATCGATCATGCCGTCGCGCGAGCAGTTGATGAGGATCTCGCCGAGTTCTTTCTCCGCCGCCGGCTTGTACTGCGGAGGAACCCCGCCGAGGTGGTCGGCCGTGACGTCGGCCCACGCCGATCCGTCGAGCTCCGCGTCGGTGGTGCCGAGCAGATAGATGGTCTGGCCCGGTTCCTGCCACCCACTCGGGGTGGCGCGGGTGACGTCGTCGAAGACACCGAGCACACCGACGACCGGAGTCGGGTGGATGGCCACTCCGCCGGTCTGGTTGTACAGGGACACATTGCCGCCGGTGACCGGGATTCCCATGTCCTGGCAAGCGTCGGCGAGGCCTTCGACGGCCTGCGCGAACTGCCACATGATCTCCGGATCCTCGGGCGATCCGAAGTTCAGGCAGTCGGTGACCGCACGCGGAATGGCACCTGAGGTCGAGACATTGCGGTAGGCCTCGGCCAGAGCCAACTGGGCACCGCGCGCCGGGTCGAGGAAGCTGTAGCGGCCGTTGGCGTCGGTGGCGATGGCCACGCCGAGACCGGACTCCTCGTCGACGCGGACGACACCGGCATCATCCGGGTATGCCAGTGCGGTATTGCCCTGGACGTACTTGTCGTACTGCGAGGTGATCCACGACTTCGAGGCGAGGTTCGGCGACCCCGAGAGCTGCAGCATCGTCGACCGCAGCTCATCATCGGACTCGGGTTTCGCCAAACCAGCGGCCTCAACGGTGTTCGCAGCCACCTCGGCGGTCCATGACGGTGCGGTGAACGGACGGTTGTACACGGGTCCGTCGTGGGCGACCGAGCGCGGGGGCACATCGACGATGACGTCGCCGTGCCATTCGATGACGAGACGATCGGAATCAGTGACCTCGCCGAGCACAGAGGTCTCGACCTCCCATTTGCCGACGATGCGCAAGAATTCGTCGAGGCGGTCGGGACGGACGACGGCCATCATCCGCTCCTGCGACTCCGACATGAGAATCTCCTCAGGGGTGAGGGTCTCATCGCGCAGCAGCACATCGTCGAGCGCGATGTGCATTCCGCCGTCACCGTTGGAGGCCAGTTCCGAGGTCGCACAGGAGATGCCTGCAGCGCCGAGGTCCTGAATGCCTTCGACGACTCCGGCGTCGAAGAGCTCGAGGCAGCATTCGATGAGCACCTTCTCGGCGAACGGGTCGCCGACCTGCACGGCGGGGCGCTTCGAGGGTTTCGAATCGTCGAAGGACTCGGAAGCGAGGATCGAAGCCCCGCCGATGCCGTCGCCACCGGTGCGCGCACCGAAGAGCACGACCTTGTTGCCCAGTCCCGAGGCGTTGGCCAGACGAATGTCCTCATGCCGCATGACACCCACGGCCAGGGCGTTGACCAGCGGATTTCCCTGATAGACGGAATCGAAGACGGTCTCGCCGCCGATGTTCGGCAGGCCCAGGGAATTGCCGTAGTTGCTGATGCCGGCGACCACGCCGTGGACGACGCGGGCGGTGTCCGGATGGTCGATGGCTCCGAACCGCAGCTGATCCATCACGGCGACCGGGCGCGCACCCATGGAGATGATGTCGCGCACGATGCCGCCGACTCCCGTGGCCGCACCCTGGTGGGGTTCGACGTAGCTGGGGTGGTTGTGCGATTCGACCTTGAAGGTCACCGCCCAGCCGTTCCCGATGTCGACGACGCCGGCGTTCTCGCCGATGCCCACGAGCAGGTGCTTCTTCATGTCCTCGGTGACCTTGTCACCGAACTTGGACAGGTGGACCTTCGAGGACTTGTACGAGCAGTGCTCGGACCACATCACCGAATACATGGCCAATTCCGCCGAGGTGGGGCGACGTCCGAGGATCGCCTTGATCTTCTCGTATTCGTCGGCCGTGAGACCGAGATCGGCGAAAGGCTGCTCGACGTCGGGGTTCGCCGCTGCGAACTCGACCGTCTCCTTGACCTTCTTCGATGCATTCTGCGGGGAATCGACCTGCGTGGAATCCGCAGAGCTGAGGTTAGACGTCATGTCCTCTTCGGGGCCCTTTCATACGACACGGCACTCACGGCCAATCTTAGCCGTGTCCTCACCGCGGGGGCGAAGCGCGTCCACGGGCGGACCGCCTCGGTGAGTGCTGGGCGAGCGTTCCGGTGGGCCGCCTCGGCGAATGGCGCGACCTCGGCCCGTCGGATGATGGGGCTCGGCACGGTGGGCCGCCTCGGTGAGGTCGCTGGCGTGCGCCGTCTTAGAATGGGGGATATGGCAACCCCGAAAATCGTCCTGTTCTACGTCTTCACCCCGCTGCCCGATCCCGAAGCGGTCAAGCTGTGGCAGCACACCCTGGCCGAGAGTCTCGGGCTCAAGGGGCGGATCATCGTGTCGAAGGACGGGATCAACGCCACAGTCGGCGGGGACATCTTCGGGGTGAAGCAGTACGTGCGGGCAACGAAGTCCTACGCCCCGTTCAAAGGCGCGGACATCAAATGGTCGAACGGTCAGGGCGATGACTTCCCGCGACTGAGCGTGAAGGTCCGCGAGGAACTCGTCACCTTCGGCACTCCTGATGAGGTCACGGTCACCGAAGACGGAGTCCAAGGCGGCGGCCAGCATCTCAAGCCCGGAGCCCTGCACAAACTCCTCGACGAACGCGGCGAAGAGGTCGTCTTCTTCGACGGCCGCAATGCGATGGAGGCGCAGATCGGGAAGTTCCGGGACGCGATCGTTCCCGACACCGACACCACGCGTGACTTCATCGCCGAGATCGAATCCGGCAAATACGACGACCTCAAGGACAAGCCCGTCGTCACCTACTGCACCGGCGGAATCCGCTGCGAGGTCCTGTCCGTGCTCATGAAGAACCGCGGGTTCGAAGAGGTCTATCAGCTCGACGGCGGCATCGTCCGCTACGGCGAGACCTTCGGCAGCTCCGGCTACTGGGACGGTTCGCTGTACGTCTTCGACAAGCGCATGCACGTCGAGTTCGGTGACAATGTCGAATCCATCGGGCATTGCGTGTCCTGCGACAGGAAGACGCCGGAGTTCGTCAACTGTGCGAACCTCGAGTGCCGCAGACAGTACCTGCGGTGCGCCGATTGCACGGACAGGGGTCTGCAGCCCTATTGCGCCGACTGCGTCGAGCAGGGAATCTCCGCCGAGGCGTCCGTCGGCTGAGCGTGTGATCCTGCCGTTCCTCGGAAACCGGGGAGGCGTTTTCCGGAGACGGGGGAGAGCAGTACCTGCACTTCAGCGCAGCAGGTGCTTCGTCGCCGCCTCGATGTCGGTCCACTTGAAGTCGAACCCGGCCGCTTCGAGTCGTGCCGGCAGCACCCACCGACTCTTGAGCACGAGTTCCGACTCCTGACGCAGGACGGTCATCCCGATCTCGAGCAGCCACCTAGGTGCAGGAATCCCCACGGGCATACGCACTGCCTTGCGCAGCGCTTTCATCAGTGAGCGATTGTCCGCGACCTGTGGGTTCGAGACGTTGATCGGACCACTGAGCTCGTCATGTTCGTCGATGAACCGGATTGCCCGAAGCACGTCGTCGATATGGACCCAGCTGAACCGCTGTCGTCCGTGAGTCGGCGGGTGCCCTCGCCAGACCGTCGGCCCGGAAGCCGCCGGGCCGATCCCGCGATAGCGCCGGTGCGGGAACCAGCGCCCTTCATGCTGAGCTCCTCCCGCGCCGAGTCTGGCTGCGGTGGCCAACATGTTCAACGCCGCGCCGTCACCGAGGACGATCGCCATCCGCAGCGCGACTCGTCTGGTCGCGGGCAGGTCCCCGGCGAAGAACTCCTTCTCCCAGGCTTTGGCGATGTCGACTGAGAACCCTTCGCCGATGTCGCCGTTCTCCTCGGTCTGCGGTCGGTCCATCGCATGACGGTAGATGGTGGCCGTGCTCGAGTTGATCCACAGACGCGGCGGCACCGAGGCGGCTGCCACTGCCGTATTGAGAGCGCGGGTCGTATCGACTCGGGAATCCCAGATGGCCTGTCGATTGGCATCCGTGTACCGACATCCGACGCTGCGGCCGGCGAGGTTGATGAGCAGGTCGGTACCGTCGATGAGTTCGGCGATTCGGTCGGGACGGTCCCAGGTGGCGTCGGCGGAGACTGGGGAGCGGCCGATCGTCCGCGTCGCGTACCCCCAAGCGCTGAGCGCATCGAGCACCTCTCCGCCGAGGAACCCCGATGCTCCGGCGACGACGGCGATCGGGGCCTGGGCGCGTCTCAGCGATGTGTCTGTGGGTTCCGTGCTCATACTCAGGACGTTAGCACCCCGCACTGGCGGGGCTGTTGATGCGGCACGGAGGGCTGTGTGGTGGGTGTCACGTGGAGAAAGTCGGTTTTGGATTTGCACGGTGTGGATGGGGTGGTCTAGAGTTATATCTCGTTGCCCCGCCGGAAACACGGTCACTGAGACAAAGTTTCCACCGGGTCTGACCAGGACAAACACGGTTTGATCCAAGGGTCAGGGCACCGGGTGGGTAACACAAAATGAAACTGATACCCCCAGTGAACATGCTGCGTATTTGTGTGGTGTGGTGATGGGTGTGTGTTTGTGGTTTGAGAATCCAATAGCGTGTTTGTTTGAACAAGTTGTGATGCCAGAACATTTTATTTTCT
>NZ_FXYX01000009.1 GCF_900169265.1 Brevibacterium iodinum ATCC 49514 | reverse complement strand
GGAATGTGGTCAGGTTCAGGCTGAATCGCAGTGGTGATCGTAGGTTGAATTCTGCGTTGTACATGGTGGCTATCACGCGGCTATCTCACCATCAGCGGTCCCAGGAATATATGGCGAAACGGCTTGGTGAGGGGGAGACGAAGAAGGAGACGATCCGGTGTATGAAGCGTCACGTCGCTCGTTCTGTATATCGCATTCTCGAGGCCACGAAACCGATCGGCCAAGCCGCTTGACAGACATAGAAGGATCCCGACGGCGGCCCAGCAACCTGGCGCCAGGTATCTGGGCCGCCGTCGGGTAGCAATTACGAGGGGAGGGCGGCGGCGACCCGCACAAAACACAGGTCCGCGCGCTCAGCCGCGCACCGGCCCACGATTTCATCCCTTCGACGCCGCCGGAGTCGCGAACCTGAAGTACAGTCGAAGCGACGAGGTATACCGAGCCGACAATGATGTCAGGAGTTGACTATGCCCTCCCTGCGACAGCAGCTGTTCCGGATCAAACCGGTTCCGCGGCAGAAGGAAGATGTCGAGACCGATCTCAAGCGCACCATCGGTCTGTTCTCGCTGACGATGGTCGGCGTCGGCTCGACCATCGGCACCGGCATCTTCTTCATCCTCTCGGAATCCGTTCCGGTGGCGGGACCGGCCGTGATCTGGTCCTTCGTCATCGCCGGTGCCGTCGCCGGACTCGCGGTCATCTGCTACGCCGAGCTCGCGGGCTCTGTCCCCGTCTCCGGTTCCTCTTACTCCTATGCGTACGCGACCCTCGGCGAACTGCCGGCGATGGGGGTGGCCGCGTGTCTCCTCCTCGAATACGGAGTCGCCGGTGCCGCCGTCGCAGTCGGCTGGTCGCAGTACGTCAACCAGCTGCTGTTCAACCTCTTCGGCTTCGAGATTCCGCACGCCCTGGCCTATGCGCCGGAAGAAGGCGGAATCGTCAACCTGCCGGCCATCCTGTTGCTGGCGATGTGCTGCTTCCTCCTGGTCCGCGGCACCGGCGAATCGATCGTCGTCAATGCGATCATGGTGTGCCTGAAGATCGGCGTCCTCATCTTTTTCATCTGCGTCGGCGTCACCGGCTGGGACTCGAATAACTTCGCCGACTTCGCTCCCTTCGGCATCTCCGGAGTCGTCGCCGGCTCAGGACTGATCTTCTTCAGCTACGTCGGCATGGACGCTGTCGCCACGGCCGGCGATGAGACGAAGAACCCGAAGAAGACGATGCCCCGCGCCCTCATCGCCGCCCTCATCATCGTCACCTCCGTCTACGTCCTCGTCGCCGTCGCCGCCCTGGCCGCCCAGCCCTGGGAGAAATTCGACGGACAGACTGCAGGCCTGTCGGCCATCCTCGAGAGCATCGTCGGCTCACAGTGGCCCGGCACGGTCGTGGCCGCCGGCGCGGTGATCTCGATCTTCTCCGTCACCCTGGTCTCCATCTACGGCCAGTCCCGCATCCTCTTCACGATGGCCGGCGACGGCATGATGCCCAAACTCTTCCGCGAGGTCAATCCCCGCACACTCACCCCGGTCAAAGGCACGATCGTCGTCTCTGCCGTCATCGCGGTCCTCGCCGGCTTCATCCCGTTGAACTTCCTCGCCGAGATGACCTCGATCGGCACCCTCGTCGCCTTCGTCGTCGTCTCCCTGGCCGTGATCATCCTGCGCGTGCGCGAACCGAACCTCGAACGCGGCTTCAAGGTCCCGTTCTACCCCGTCCTGCCGGTGCTCTCGATCATCGGCTGCTTCTGGATCATCTCGAGCCTGCAGGTCATCACGATCGTCGTCTTCATCATCTGGACCGCCTTTATCCTGGGCCTGTACTTCATCTTCGGCCGCAAGTCCTCCGTCCTCGGCAAGCAGCTCGCCGAGGCGGGGCCCACCAATCCCGAATCCCCCGGGCCGGACTCCACAGGAGGAGCCAAATGAGCATCGTCGTCGGTCTTGCCCCAGGTCAGGACAATCGCGCAGCCGTCGAGCTGGGCGTCGTCCTCGCCCGCACCTATCGGCGCCGAATCGTCGCAACCGCCGTCGACTCCGCTGCGTTCCCGATGGCGCCCGTGCACTTCGAGAGCCAGTACGAGAACAGGTTCCGCACCGTCGCCGAGGCGGCCCTCGACGAGGCGCGTGCGCTCATTCCCAGCGATATCGAGTCCGAATGCGTCCTCCATTCCGCGCGGTCGTCTCGGCGCGGTCTGCTCGAGATGTGTGAGAAGACCGACGCCTATCGCCTCGTCGTCGGACCATCCTCGGAAGGGAAGCCGGGCAAGATCGCGCTCGGGTCGGTGTCGAACGGTCTGCTGCACAGCGCCAGGCTGCCGGTGGCCCTGGCCCCGGCCGGATTCGAAGCGCCTGCAGGGGCGCGGCTGGAGCGGATCACGGCAGCATATTCGGGGTCGTCCACCTCGGCGGATCTCATTCTTGGTGCTGCGATGGTTTCGGCGGAGTCGGACGTGCCGTTCCGCATCGCCTCGTTCGCCCCGCGTTCGCGCGTGGTCGCCTCGGCGAACGTGCCCTTCGACATGGAGTCACGCGTCATCGACGAATGGACGAAGACCGTCCAGCGCGACACGGACAAGATCCTGTGCTCGATCGAGCAGCTGCACATCAAGCCTGGTGAGACGGACGTCGTCGTGGGAACCGGCGCCGATTGGGCCGCGGCGCTCGGCGCTGTCGAGTGGAAGCATCCGGAAGTGATGATGCTCGGATCCTCCGGGCTGGGTGCGCTCAAGCGGGTCTCGCTCGGCAGCCACGCGATGCGGATACTGCAGAACTCTCCCGTGCCGGTCGTCGTCGTACCCCGCCGCGCGAAAGCCGATTACATCCGCCAGCAGACTGTGTGACGGTCGAACTCGGTGGGCGCTTCGACGCCCGCGGGTGTCCAATGCTTGAGAAATTCCAAATCAACGCTGGCAGTCTCGCTAGCCTGTCGGCAGGTCACAACGTTGTGGCCTGGAGCTAGTAGAGAGGATCCGTATGGAACTGCTGCGACTGGGACCGATCGGGCACGAGATTCCGGCGGTCCGTCACGAGGGAGTCTGCTTCGAGCTGCGTCCACTGTTCGATGACATCGACCCGAACTTCTTCGCCGCCGACGGCATCGGACGCGTCCGAAGCGCGCTCGAGGCTGGGGAACTCAAGCCGCTCGATGGTGCTGAAGAGATGCGCATCGGCGCTCCGCTGACCAGACCTTCTGCCATCGTGTGCGTGGGCATGAACTATGCCGCGCATGCTCGTGAAGCCGGAGCCGAACCTCCCGAGCGGCCCGTCATCTTCTTCAAGATGCCCTCGACCATCGCCGGGCCCACCGATCCGATCGAACTGCCGCCGTATGCGACGAAAGCCGATTGGGAGGTCGAACTCGGGGTGGTCATCGGATCACGGGCCTTCAGGGTCGCCTCGGTGGAGGAAGGACTCAATCACGTCGCCGGGTATGTGCTCGGCAATGATCTGTCCGAACGCCGACTGCAGATCGAGGAGTCCGGGGGTCAGTGGTCGAAAGGGAAGAATCTGCCCGGGTTCACCCCGCTCGGGCCGTGGATCCGCCCCACCGCCGAGGTGGACCCCGGCAACCTGCGACTGCGCAGCTGGGTCAACGGCGAAGCCAGGCAGGATTCGTCGACGAGTGACCGCATCTTCTCCGTCGGCGAGATCATCTTCCAACTCAGCCAGGCGATGGCCTTCGAGCCGGGCGACGTCATCCTCACCGGCACACCGCAGGGAGTCGCGCTGTCGGGGCAGTACCCGTACCT
Source organism: Brevibacterium iodinum ATCC 49514 (assembly GCF_900169265.1). GTDB lineage: Bacteria > Actinomycetota > Actinomycetes > Actinomycetales > Brevibacteriaceae > Brevibacterium > Brevibacterium iodinum. The sequence continues at coordinate 110,808 of NZ_FXYX01000009.1, read as the reverse complement.
GGCCGACGGCGACGTCGTCGAACTCGAGCTCGAGGGCCTCGGCCGACACCGTCAGGTCGTGACCGTCACGGAGTGAATGCACGAAGCGGCGCACCGATGACTGGTGCGCCGCTTGTGTTTGCGGATCGGCGCCTCAACGATGACGCCGGATCAGGTGAGGGCTGAGATCAGCGGTTCTCGTCGAATCCGCCCTGACCCTGCTCGCCACCGAATCCACCATCGTTCTGGCCGCCCTGTTCCTGGCCTCCGGGCTGACCGCCGGGCTGGCCGCCCTGTTCGCGGTCGTTGTCTCCGCCGAAGCCGCCGGACTGCTGTCCTCCCTGGGACTGCTGCCCACGGTCGTCTCCGCCGAAGCCGCTGTCGTTCTGGCCGCCCTGGGCCTGCTGGCCGCGGTCATCTCCGCCGCCGAAACCGCCCTGGTCCTGGCCTCCGGGCTGTCCACCTTGCTCGCGGTCGTTGTCGCCACCGAAGCCGCTGGACTGCTGCTGGCCCTGGGCCTGCTGACCCTGCTGCTGGCCACGGTCTTCGCCGCCGCCGAAGCCACCCTGTTCCTGGCCGCCGGGCTGGCCGCCCTGGCCCTGGTCCTGACCGCCGAAGCCACCCTGCTCCTGGCCCTGCTGACCCGACTGACCCTGCTGGCCACCCTGGTCACCGAAGCCGCCCTGCTGGCTCTGCTGGCCGCCCTGCTGCTGATTGCCGAAGTCGTTCTGACCGTTGTCGTTGTTGCCTGCGAAATCGTTCGATTCCATGTTCAACTCCTCATTCGGTGACGAATCATCGCTGTCTGCGACTCGATAGTCAGTCTTGAATACGCACGCCCGCGTGACAACAGTGATTCAAGCGAAGTTGCTGGAAGTTCCCCAAAGTCACAGCAACTGTTCAAATGGTGAATGATGTTCACATCGTTCTCAGGGGATGAGGCAGTCCACCGAGGAGCTACTGCAGGGTAAGCTCACCGCTTCGCACGCGGGCCGCCTCGGCGAGGTGAGGCCCGCGATCATCTGAAGATGCGGATATCCGGGATTCCGGGCACCGCACCTGGCACCATGGGAGAACCGACCCACGCACAACTAGGAGCATCGTCATGAGCACGCACCGACTTCCCCTTTCCGGTGTGCGAGTCCTCGAACTCGGCAACTACATCGCCGCACCCACCGCCGGGCGGATGCTTGCGGACTTCGGCGCCGAGGTGATCAAGGTCGAACGCCCCGGCACCGGTGACGAACTGCGCAATTGGCGGCTCAAGGCCGGCGACACCTCGATGCTCTACCGCACGATCAACCGCAACAAGAAGTCGGTCGTGCTCGACCTGCGCAGCGACGAGGGACGCGAAGCTGTGCTCGAACTCGTCCGCCGCAGCGACATCCTGCTCGAGAACTTCCGCCCGGGCACCCTCGAGAAGTGGGGACTCGGCCCCGATGTGCTCGAAGAGGCGAACCCCGACCTTGTGTTCGTGCGCATCTCAGCGTTCGGCCAGACCGGACCGATGTCGTCCCGGCCTGGATTCGCCGCCGTCGCCGAAGGATATTCCGGCTTCCGCGAACTCGTCGGCGACCCCGACCGCCCGCCGGTGCGCGTGGGCATCTCGATCGGCGACTCGATCGCCGGAATGCAGGCGGCGTTCGGTGCCGTGATGATGCTCTTCGACCGACAGCGGCAGAAGATCGCCGGAGCCGCCGAGGCGGTCGTCGGATCCGCGCACAGCTTCGAAGGCAAGGGTCCGCTGTCGGAGCGGACCGTCGACGTCGCGCTCAACGAGGCGATGTTCTCCGTGATGGAATCCCTCGTCCCCGACTACTCCGCATTCGGCGAGGTCCGCACCCGCACCGGCGGTCGGATGGAGGGCATCGCGCCCTCGAACGGCTACATGTGCGCCGGCGGGAAGTCCGTGGTCATCGCCGGTAATGGGGATGGAATCTTCCCGCGGCTGATGACGGCGATCGACCGTCCCGACCTCGCCGAGGATGCCGACCTGCAGACGAATGCCGGCCGTTGGCAGCGGCGCGACGAACTCGACGAAGCCATCGGGGCGTGGTGCGCGCAGCGTTCAGTCGAGGACGTCGTCGAGGCTCTGGAGGAAGTGGGCGTTCCGGCGGGGCCCATCTACACGGCCGAAGATCTCGTCGCTGATGAGCAGCTCGCCGCTCGCGGGATGATTCAGAACCTCGACGTCTCCACCGGCGAAGAAGTCCTCGAAGACGTCGCCTTCCCCGGCATCACCCCGGTCATCGGCGGCGAATCGATCGCGATCGACCACCTCGGTCCTGATCTGGGCGAGCACACCGACGAAGTGCTGTCATGGCTGGGGCTGGCATCGGATCAGGGCACAGCCCCGGAGTCGGACGAGGACAGCAGCGAGGACTGAGCGCCAAAACCTCTTCCAGTGAGGACCTCCCAGGTCTACTCTTATGCCATGGCCGAGCTGAGGTACTCGATCAACGTCACCGTCGACGGCTGCTGCGACCATCGCGTCGGAGTCGTCAGCGACGACTTCCACCTTCACCATGCGAACAATTTCAAGCGTGCCGACGGGTTGACCTTCGGCCGCATCACTTACCTCTTCGCGGGACTGAGTGACGTCGTCGACCTGGAGCCCGTCGACCGCAGCGAACTCGAAGCAGGCCACGCGATCCAGACATACCGGCCGAAGGACCTAGCGTCCCGATAGACGGGACTGAACACAGGTAATTCTCTTCGACCTCTCATATGCCGAACAAAGCTTGTTCCCCGGACTGAGCGCGTTATATAACGAGAATGGAGTCGCGCATGGTCGCGCGGCGACGAATCGTTTCCCGCTCAGCGGGAGCTTGCGTGAAGGAGTCCCATGGTCCGGCCCACTTGCGTCGATATCCTCGACACCACTCTGCGCGACGGGCTGCAGATCGAAGAAGCCATCGTGCCCACCGATGTCAAGGTTGCTCTGGCCGAGAAGCTCATCGGCTCGGGACTCAAGCACATCGAAGTTGGCTCCTTCGTCAATCCGAAGAAGGTTCCGCAGATGGCCGACACCGACGAACTGCTGCACCGTCTGGCACCGCACGAGGCCGACGGGGTCGAGTTCTTCACCCTCGTCTTCAACCTCAAAGGCGCAGAGCGCGCCGTCGACGCAGGCGCGAAGAACATCAAACTCGTGCTCTCGGCCTCCGAAGGACACTCGGAAGCGAACTCCGACGCCTCCATCGCCGAAGCCTCCGACCGCCTCATGGACGCCGCCGTCTATGCTCGCGACCACGGGCTGCGCTTCGACATCACAACCGCCGTGAGCTTCATCTGCCCCTTCGACGGAATCACCGAACCGGGCCACCTCGTCGAGGTTCTCCGTCCCTTCGTCGAGGCCGGAGCTCACGGCGTCGGCGTGGCCGACACCATCGGCAACGCCAACCCCTCCCTCGTCCGCCGCAACACCCAAGCCGTCCTCGACGCGTTCCCGGACAAACCGGTCAACCTCCACCTCCACGACACCTACAACTTCGGCATGGCCAACGTCGCCGCCGCCCTCGACCTGGGGATTTCGAACTTCGACGCGGCCATGGGCGGCCTCGGCGGCTGCCCCTTCGCCCCCGGAGCGGCCGGCAATATCGGCACCGACGATCTCGTCCACCTCCTCCACCGCGAAGGGGTGGCCACCGGAGTCGACGTCGACGCCCTCACCGAGGTCCGCGAACCTCTCATCGCCGCCGTAGGGCACCCCCTGACCTCGAGCCTGTCCGATATTCCCGCCACCCCCGCCGCGTTCGATCCCCTCTTCGCGACCGCCTCGGCGAGGGGTTGAGATGGAACCGCTGCCGCTCGAAGGCATCCGCGTCATCGAGTTCTCCCACATGGTCATGGGGCCCAGCTGCGGGATGATCCTCGCCGACCTCGGCGCCGAGGTCATCAAGATCGAACCCCGCGGTCCCGGCGACAAGACCCGCTACCTGCCCGGGTCCGGATCCGGGCTGTTCCCCGCGTTCAACCGCAACAAACACAGCGTCCAACTCGATATCGCCGAGGCGGCCGACCGTGACCGTGTCCTCGACCTCATCGACTCCGCCGATGTTCTCCTCGAGAACTTTCGCGTCGGCAAGATGGAATCGATCGGTTTCGGCTATGAGGAGCTGTCAGCCCGCAATCCCGGGCTCATCTACTGCTCGCTCAAGGGATTCCTGTCCGGACCGTATGGGAACCGGGCCGCCCTCGACGAGGTCGTGCAGATGCTCGGCGGACTGGCCTATATGACCGGCCCACCCGGTCAGCCTCTGCGCGCCGGTGCCAGCGTCAACGACATCATGGGCGGAATGTTCGGTGTCATCGGCATCCAGTCGGCATTGCGGGTGCGCGAGACCACCGGACGTGGAAAACTCATCAACTCCGCCCTGTTCGAGAACAACGCGTTCCTCGTCGGCACGCATATGGCGCAGGCTCAGATCAGCGGCGAACCACCCCGGCCGATGCCGACCAGACAGGCCACCTGGGCCGTCTACGACATCTTCCGCGATGCCGAGGACAACCAGGTCTTCGTCGCCGCCGTCTCCGACGGGCAGTGGCGCGACCTGTGCGACGAATTCGGACTCACCGGTCTTGCCGCTGATCCGGACATGTTCACCAACCAAGGTCGCGTCGACCAACGTGACCGTATCCACCGCGAACTCCAAGCCGCCCTGTCGCAGCTGAGCCTGGCCGAGATCGAAGAGAAGTGCACCCGCCGCGGGCTCCCCGTCGCCCCGGTCAATACGCCGGGAGACCTCACCTCGGATCCGCACCTTGTGGCCTCCGGGGCCCTGGCCCACACCGGGCTGCCGGGCGGGACCAGCGTCGACGTGCCGCTGCTGCCGCTGACCTTCGACGGATCCCGGCTGGGTCTGCGCGGCGATGTGCCCGAACCCGGCCGCCACAACAGCCACTACCGGGACGGCCCGACCGTCCCGACCGGACCACCGAACGACTGACCCACAGCACCACCTGCTCCACCGCTACCCATCATCAACCGCACACACAAGGGGAACAGCTCATGCGATCAACGACGATCACACGCACACGGACAGCCGCCTCGGCGAGCGAAGGAAAGACGACCACCCGCAAGCGCGCGGCGAAGATCGGGGCCGTGCTCGCCACGGTCGCCCTCGTCGCCACCGCCTGCGGAAACAAAGCCCAAGCGCCGGGCGAAGGCGGGGACTACCCGAAGGGCCCGGTGTCGGTCACGGCCCCGGCCGAACCCGGATCCGGCTGGGACACCACGGCCCGGGCGCTCGTCGAAGCGCTGCAGAAGGAAGACATCGTCTCAACCCCGCTGCCCGTGCAGAACAAGCCCGGGGGCACCGGCTGCTCCTGGCTGACGTCGATGATGCAGCAGGAGAAGGGCAAGGACGACCAGATCGCGATCACCTCCCTGGCCAGCCAGACGATGAAGGCCCGCGACCTGTGCAAGTTCGGCCCCGAGGACACCACGCTCATCGCGACCCTCTACGTCGAGGACTTCATGGTCGTGACCCCGAAGGACGGCGACTTCAAGGACCTCGACTCCTTGGTCAAGGAGCTGAAGAAGGACCCGCAGAAGGTCACCGTCGCAGCCGCCGGTGATGACACCCTGCCGTTCGCCCTGTTCGCGAAGGAAGCCGGCATCGACCCGGCCGATATCAACTTCGTCAACTACGACGGCGGCGGCGAACAGACCACCGCCATGCTCAACGGAGACGCGAAGGTCGCGATCGCCGGAATGAGCGAATTCCGCTCCGTCATCGAAGCCGGCGATATCGAACCGCTCGTCACCTTCGCCCAGAAGCCCCTCGCCGCACCCTTCGACAAGGTGCCCACCGCGAAGGACTCCGGCTACGACGTGACGTTGGGCAACTGGCGCGGAGTCTACGGACCCGCCGAGATGCCCCAAGAAGCCGTCGACTTCTGGGCCAAGGCGCTCGAAGATGTGAGCAAGTCCGATGCCTGGCAGGAGACCCTGAAGAACAACCAATGGGCCACCGAATTCCACACCGGTGACGAGGCGCAGGCCTACGTCGAAGACGCTGCGAAGACGGTGGAAGAAGGCGTGAAGGAAACCGATCTGGGCAACAGCAAATGACCGCTCACCGCACCGACCTCATCACCGGCGGCGCCATCGCCGTCATCGGCGCGGTGTACTACATCGCGACGTTCGCCATCCAGGAGACCGCGAACATCGTCACCCCGCGCACCTTTCCCGCCATCGTCGGCATCGGTCTCATCGTGCTCGGCCTCTTCGTCGCCGGCCAAGCCATCGTCCGGCACCGGAAAGACACACTCGCCGAGGCGGCTCCCGGGTCCGCCGGATCCGCTGAGTCCGCGGGGGCTGGGTCCGGGTCCGCGGGGTCTTCCGGGTCCACCGACGTGACCGCGGCAAGCGATGGGGACGGTGCGGCCGCCTCGGCGAAGGATTCCGAACCTGCGGGAGGAGCCAGCGGGATCGTCCTCGAGGCTCCGCCTGAGCCGCCGGGACGGAAGGTCGTGTTCCAGTTCGCGCTCTTCTTCGTCTACCTGGCGATCCTCATCCCGGTCGGGTTCCTTCTCTCAACGGTGGCGTTCCTGATGGGGCTGACCAGCATCTACGTGCCTGAGAAGTGGATCCGCAACCTCATCTTCTCCGTTCTCTTCTCGGTCGTGGTCTACGCGGCGTTCGTCTACGGACTTGCCGTGTACCTGCCCGTCGGAATCCTGGGCTAGGGGGCGGACATGGACACTCTCATGGATCTGGGAGGCGGCTTCGCCTCGGCACTCGAGCCGGTCAGCCTCGCCTTCGCCCTCCTCGGCGTGCTGCTTGGCACCGTCGTCGGAGTGCTGCCGGGAATCGGACCGATCTCTGCGATCGCGATCCTCATCCCGGTCTCCTTCGGAATGGAGCCGGTGCACGGCCTCATCCTGCTGTGCGGAATCTACTACGGTTCGATGTACGGCGGCTCGATCACCGCTACGCTCATCAAAACCCCTGGTGAGGTTGCCAGCGCCGTGACTGCGATCGAGGGCTACGAAATGGCCCGCCGCGGTCGGGGCAAGGCCGCCCTGGCCACTGCGGCGATCGGATCGTTCCTCGCCGGCACCCTGGCGATCATCGGACTGACGTTCCTCTCACCCGTCCTCGTCAAGCTCGCGAACGTCTTCGGCGCCACCGAATACTTCCTGCTCATGGCCACGGCCCTGCTGCTCGCGTCGACGATGTCGGCGGGTTCGCGGGCGAAGGCGCTCATCTCGATCTTCATCGGCTTGGCCGTCGGCCTCATCGGACTCGACTTCCAGACCGGACTGCCCCGGCAGACCTTCGGCATGGATCTGCTCTCCGACGGGATCGACTTCACGATCTTCGCGATGGCGCTCTTCGCCATCCCCGAGGCGATCCGCAATCTCGCGCTCGGACGTGGGGCCAAGGATGAGATCCAGAGCTTCGGAAACGACAAATGGATGACGAAGGAAGACTGGCAGCGCTCGGCCGGCCCGTGGGCCCGCGGTTCCGTGGTCGGCTTCATCATCGGCATCCTGCCCGGAGTCGGTCCCTCGCTGGCCTCGTTCATGTCCTACATCATGGAGAAGCGGATCTCGAAGCGGAAGGACGAATTCGGTCACGGCGCCATCGAGGGCGTGGCCGGTCCCGAAGCGGCGAACAATGCCGGCGTCGGTGGTGCGATGATTCCGCTGTTCAGCCTCGGCATCCCGGGTTCGGCGACGACGGCGCTGCTGCTCTTCGTGTTCACGATGTACGGCCTGCAGCCGGGGCCGCTGATCTTCCGGGACGAGACCGGTCTGATCTGGACGATCATCGCCAGCATGTACATCGGCAATATCGCGCTCATCATCCTCAACCTGCCGCTGGTCGGGGTCTTCGTGAAGCTGTTGAAGATGCCCAAGGAGATCCTCTTCTCATCCATCCTCGTGCTTGTGGTCATCGGCGCCTACGCCATCGAATTCAGTCTGTTCGGGCTGATGATGCTCGGCATCTTCGGAGTCATCGGCTACCTCATGGAGAAGGGCGGCATTCCGCTGGCTCCGGCGATCCTTGCGCTCGTGCTCGTGCCGCTGCTCGAGGACAACTTCCGGCGCATGCTGCAGATCTCCGGTGGATCGTTCGCACCCCTGGTCACCAGGCCTGTGTCGCTGTCGATCATCATCCTCATGGTGGCAGGCATCGTGGGGCCGATCGTCTTCCGGTGGTGGGTGAGCAGACGCAAACTGCTCACCGATGTGACTGTGGGTTAGGAAATTCGGATGAAGAGAGCAGAACAGATGCCCGTCGGGGAACCCGACGCGGACTCGGGGGCTTCGTCGGTCGCAGGCGCTGGATCCCAGTCTGTCCCTGACGCACAATCCCGGCCTGCCGCAGAGATCGGGGTGATCGACCGCAGTGCCGCGATCCTCGCGGCGCTTCAGGACTCTCCGATGACGGCGGCAGATGTGTGCCGCAGGCTCGGCTATTCGAAGTCGACGACCTACCGGCTGCTCACCGACCTCCGGGAGCACAAGTTCATCGTCCGGGACTCTGCCGGTCTGCTGCGCTTGGGTCCGTTCCCCGGTCGACGCAATATCGCCACGACGAACTCGGTGCTCGAACACCTGCGGTCGATGACCGGAGAATCCGTGCAGCTGTGGGTGCGCGTCGGCGAGGACCGCATCTGCGTGCGCAATGTCGAAGCCGACCATGAGCTGCGGGTCTCCCGCGGGGTGGGCACGGTGCTGCCGCTGGTCGACGGCGGGTCAGGGGCGCTCGCCCTGTGCGGTCCGGGAAATCCGGGGGAGTTCTACGCAACCAAGCAGGCACGGGTCGCCGGGACCGCCTCGGCGAGTGTGGCCTTCACGGTCGGCGCGATCGTGTTCGCGCTCTGTGTGTCCTATCCGTTGACCCGGGAGCCCGACAACGTCGCCGGTGCCTACCGCGGCTTGCTGAGCAGGGCTGCCGTCGAACTGCGGACGCTGCTCGACGGCAGTGAGGAGCTCGAGGTGCTGCGCGATATCGCCCGCTTGGCCCTGGGCGTGAAGAAGCAGGCGGGGAAGTAGGGCGGTCCGCTTCACCCTTTCCGTCACTAGGTGGTCGTTCTGGTCACGTTCTGTTGAGAAATGCGTGACCAGAACGCCCACCCAAGGACGGTGAAGTCGCTGCAGCGATGTGTGGTGGTGCAGCGTCGGGGATGAAGGCGTGTGTCAGACGTCCGTCTCTGCGGTTTCCTTTCGGCCTATCGTTGAGCGCAGGCCAAGAATAGGAAGAGGACCCCATATGACCACTCGCATCGCCGTCGTCGTCGGCAACCCGAGCCCGAACTCGCGAACCCGGCAGGTGGCGGAGGACCTTGCCGCCAAGATCGCCGAACACACCGGATCCGAGATCGATGAGACCATCGAACTCGCCGAGGTGACCAACGAGATCTTCGAGTGGAAGTCCGATCGGCTCGACACACTCACCGAACGCCTGGCCACCGCCGACTTCGCGGTCATCGCCACGCCGACCTACAAAGCCAGCTACACCGGGCTGCTCAAAGCCTTCCTCGACCGCTATGACGCGAACGGTCTGCACGGACTCATCGCTATCCCGGTGTTCACCATCGGCTCGCCCGCCCACACTCTTGCTGTGGAGACGACCCTGCGGCCGCTGCTCGTCGAACTCGGCGCCAGCGTTCCGACCAAGGGGCTCGCGTTCCCGACAGCGAAGTTCGACGACCGCGCCACGATCCTCGACGACTGGCTCGAGTCTGAGAAGGCGTACCTGCCTCAAGGAGGCTGACGCAGAAGCTCCTTCGCAATTCCGCGATCCATCACAGTGAGACCGCTTCTCGGCGGATGTCATCGTCTAGTCCCGGCTTCGAACCGCCGAAATCGACCAAGTCGATATCTCTGCCGAAGACCTTCTCAATGAGTTGTTTGAAGCGGATGAAGTCGACCGACGAAGTGCCTTCTGGCGAGTTCACGATCAGGTCGATGTCAGAGTCCATGCAAGCTTCGCGGCGAGCCGCAGAGCCGAACACAGCCAGATTCTCATAACCGTGATCCGCGGCGAGTTTCGTCAGAATCGGAACTGCCGCTTCCAAGAGGAGCTCCGGGTGGATCTGGCCAGGATCAGGAGCGAACTTGAGCTGCTGACTCACCGCAGGCTGCGAGATTCCGAGTTCTCTGGCGGTCTGCTGCTGACTCAACCCGGTGGCGAGCATGGCGCGGAGCGGCCTCGTCGAATCTTCAGCTTGGTGAAAGCGCACAAGCTCGGTGCAGGGACCAAGCCAGTGCAGTTTCACCAAGCTGGTGGGCGCTTTCAACGCAGCACGCGGGCCCGCTGAACGGATCAGCGGGCCCGCGCGGCCACCTCGGCGAGGCTGAGCACTCGATCGAGGTCAGCCGTCCCGGAAGGGGACGACCACCTCGGGGGAGGGATCAGTCGATCTGCAGCTCGCCCATCGCATCCCAATCGTCGCCGTCGATCTGACGGGAGATGATCTTCGGGGTCGCTGTCAGAATGCAGGGCAGGACCAGAACGCAGGTCGCAGCGCGACAGGTTTCAGCATCGACCCGGACGAGGAGGCCGTCGTCATCGTCGGCTCCGGCGCCGGCGGCGGAACCCTGGCCTACGAACTCACCGCGAAGGGCATCCCCGTCGTCGTCCTCGAAGCCGGGCCCTACCTGCGCAACGAAGACTACGTCAACAACGAATGGGAAGCCTTCAACCAGATGGCATGGCTCGATCCCAGGACGACGACCGGATCGTGGCGGATCGCCCGCGACTTCCCGAACCTGCCGGCCTGGATCGTCAAGGCCGTGGGCGGAACGACGACCCACTGGTCGGGCGCGACCCCACGTTTCAAGGCTCATGAGTTCAAAGCCCGCAGCGTCTACGGTCGCGTCGATGGCGCCAACCTGCTCGATTGGCCGATCACGCTCGAGGAGCTGGCCCCGTACTACGACCGGGCCGAGAAGGCGATGGGCTCGACCCATGTCCACGGCCGGAAGCCGCTGCCGGCGAACAACAACTACAAGGTCTTCGCGGGAGGGGCGAAGCAGGTCGGCTATAAGTTCTACGCCACCGGCCCGTACGCCACGAACGCCGAAGAGTACGACGGCCGCCCCGCCTCCATCCAGGACGGCTTCAACTTCCAAGGCGATAAGAACAAATCCAAATGGTCGACCCTGGTCAGAGAGCTGCCGCGGGCCGCGGACACCGGGCTGCTTGATCTGCGACCAGAGTCCCAGGCCGTGCAGATCACCCACGATGCGGCCGGCCGCGCCGACGCCGTGCTCTACCTCGACAAGGACGGCAACCTCCACCGGCAGGCCGCGAAGATCGTGTGCGTGGCCGGCAACTCGATCGAGACGCCGAGGCTGCTCCTCCTCTCCGGCACACCGTCCTTCCCCGATGGGTTGGCGAACTCGTCCGGACATGTGGGCCGGAACTATATGCGCCACTTGACCGGCACCGTCTGGGGCCACTTCGACAAGCCGGTGCGGATGTATCGCGGGGAGACGATGGCCGGCGTCATCGCCGACGAGTCGATCCATGACCCCGACCGCGGATTCTCCGGCGGCTACTACATGGAGACGATCTCGCTGGGCCCGGTATTCATGGCCTCCTTCGTCGAGCCCGGCGGCTGGGGGCCGGACTTCGCGGCGCTGCTCGACCGGTACCTCAACACCGCGGGAATGTGGATCGTCGGCGAGGACATGCCGCAGGAGGGCAACCGGGTGACGTTGAATACGACGGTCAAGGACACGAACGGTCTGCCCGTGCCGAACGTCCACTATGACGATCACGCCAATGACCTGGCGATGCGCGAACACGCCTACGCCGCAGGTCAGAGAGTCTACGAGGCGGTCGGAGCGCAGACCTCCCACCACACTCCGCCCTATCCGTCGACGCACAACCTCGGCACCGCGCGGATGAGCGAACGTCCCGAAGACGGCGTCGTCGACAAATGGGGCCGCACCCATGACGTGAAGAACCTCTTCATCTCCGACGGATCGGTCTTCACCACCGGCGCCGCGGCGAATCCGACACTGACGATCGTGGCGCTCGCGATCCGGCAGGCCGAGTACATCGCCGAGGCGCTGCGGACCGGGGAGGTATAGGGGCGGCAGGATGCCGTCGCATCGATCGGCGTCGGTTCTGTCTGTTGACGGAATCGACGTCGATCTGCTGTGAGAGAGCCTTATCGCAATAGGATGAAAGGGAGACCGACTCAGGAGGAGACTGCCCGTGGCACGTACCGTCTATTACACCGCGACCACGCTCGACGGGTTCATCGCCGACCCGAACGACTCACTCGAATGGCTGCTGCGCCAGACCGAAGAGCCACCGGATGACGGGTTCATCGACGGAGTCGGAGCGATCGTCATGGGCGCGACGACGTATGAGTGGGTGCTGCGCAATCTCGACGGGCCGTGGCCCTATGAGGTTCCCGCCTGGGTGATGACCCACCGGAAGCTCGGCCTGCCCGAAGCTGGGAAGGACGGGAAGACCCCCGATATCCGGTTCGCGAAGGGCTCGGTCTCCGACCACTACTTCGAAATGTGCACCGTCACGGGCGACCGCGATCTGTGGGTGATGGGCGGCGGCGACCTCGCCGGACAGTTCGCCGACGAGGGACTTCTCGACGAGATCATCACCTGGACCGCACCGGTCGTCCTCGGCAGAGGCCGGCCACTGATGCCGCGTCGCCTCGACCTCGAACTCCTCGACGTCGGACGCAGCGATCCCTTCGTCATCGCCCGCCACCGCGTCATCGGCCCGCTCCTTGAGGACAGCCCGACAGAGTGACGCTTCTCGAGGACGGCTGCAGACTCGCCCGCATCGTCCATTCGCCGAGGAGGGACGACGTTTCGTACGGGACGATTCCTGGTAGTACGGGAAGACAGGGCCGCCTTGGCGATGAGATCGATGATCCATACGCGAGGGTGGGCCGCCTCGGCGAGGTTCATCCGGATATCGGGCACCTCTGGTGGCCAAGCGGGGTTCCGTGATTCGATGCGTACATGACTGCTGCGATTGAAAATCATCGGGCTCGCCTGCGCGCGGGGGAGATCTACAACGGACTGTGGATGATGTCGACGAGTCCGGAGCTCGCGAAGATCGGGTCGGCGGCCGGGTTCGACTATGTCTGCCTCGACCTGCAGCACGGTCTTGTCCGCCCCACCGACGTCCTGCGGCTGACCGATGCCGTGCGCGCCAGCGGGGACGCGCTCGTGACCGCCCGGGTCGCGGCGAACCGATTCACGGAGATCGGTGCGCTCGCCGACGCCGGAGTCGAGGCGATCATCGTCCCGCTTGTGTCCTCGGTCGAGGAGGCACGGGCCGCGGTGGCCGCGCTCGACTATCCTTCGCGGGGAAGGGATCGTTCGTGGGGACCGACCGCCGAGATCATGCACAACGCCGTGCAGGACACTCGGGATGAGCGGCCGCTGCTGTTCGTCATGATCGAGAACGAGGAAGGGCTGTCCGCGGTCGAGGACATCTGCGCCGTACCGGGAATCGACGGGGTGTACGTCGGTCCGTCGGATCTCGCGTTCGCCGTCGGTGCCCTGCCCGGGCAGCACAACGAGGCTCACGCCGAGGCGCTCGTGCGGATCCGCACGGCCGCCGACGCTGCCGGGGTGGTTCCGGGAATCCACTGCGGCGATGGCGAGGAGGCGAAGCTGCGCAAGGAGCAGGGCTTCCGCTTCATCACCTCATGCGGCGACTTGGGTGCCGCTGGCCGAGCCTTCCGCGAGGACCTGGGCGCAGCCCGCTCCTAATTGCTACCCGACGGCGGCCCAGCAACCTGGCGCCAGGTTGCTGAGCCGCCGTCACGTAGTAATAAGGGGCGGGTACAGTGACAGACACCGACTCGAGAGGACAGTGCATGACCGCAGAGACAGTGACACAGCAGAACACCTCGACCGAAGCCACTCCCTCTTCCACCCCCACCGGATCCGACCACACCGAGCACGTGGACTTCCTCGTCATCGGCTGGGGCAAGGGCGGCAAGACCCTGGCCGGAACCATGGCTCGCGCCGGCAAGAAGGTCGCCGTCGTCGAACAGTCGGAGATGATGATCGGCGGCTCCTGTATCAACATCGCCTGCATCCCCACGAAGATCCTTGTCCACGATGCTGAGAACAAACGCGCCGATGACGACACCGACGAATACTTCGCCAAGGCCGTCAAGCGCCGCGACACCCTGACCGGCGCGATGCGGAAGAAGAACCACTCGATGCTCGCCGACCTCGACTCGGTGCTGCTGGTGGGCGGCCGCGCCGAGTTCACCGGCGAACGCGAAATCCGCGTCACCGGCGGCGCCGACACCATGACGATCACCGCAGACACCATCGTCGTCAACACCGGATCCGTCGCCAACATCCCACCCATCGACGGCGCCCAGCTCGGCGGCCGCATCCACGACTCCGAATCCCTCCAGCACGTCGATCCGTTCCCGAATCGCCTCGTCATCGTCGGCGGCGGCTACATCGGACTCGAATTCGGATCGATGTTCGCCCACTTCGGCTCGCAGGTCACCGTCCTCGACCGCGGGCCCCGCCCGCTGGCCAACGAGGACGATGACGTCGCCGAGGTGGTCGCCCAGGCCCTCGCCGACGACGGAGTCACCATCGTCAACGACGCCTCCGTCACTGCAGTCAACGACGGCGCTGACGCCGCGACCGTGACCTATGAGGTCGACGGTGAGACGAAGACCATCGACGCCGAGGCGGTCCTCCTGGCCGTCGGACGCAAACCCGCCACCGCGGAGCTCGGATTGGAAAAGGCCGGCATCGACACCGACGATCGCGGGTTCATCGTCACCGATGAGTACCTGCGCAGCTCCGCCGAAGGCGTGTACGCGTTCGGCGATGTCAACGGTGGACCGATGTTCACCTACATCTCGCTGGACGATAACCGGATCCTCGCCGATCAGCTCCTCGGCGAGGGCAAACGGTCGACGAAGGACCGCGGGTCCGTGCCTTACACGATGTTCCTCACCCCGCCCGTCGCCCGCGTCGGCCTGACCGAAAAGGCCGCTCGCGACGAAGGCTACGAGATCAAGGTCGGCGCCAAGCTGCAGGCCGATATCGCCGCGGCACCGCGGGCAAAGATCGAAGGTGACCCACGCGGAATCGTCAAGTTCGTCGTCGACGCGAAGACGGACCTCATCCTCGGCGCGGCGCTCGTCCACGTGCACTCGCAGGAGGTCATCAACACCGTGGCGCTCGCCATGCGCCACGACGTCACCGCGACCGAGCTGTGCGACACGATCTACACCCACCCCTCCGCCACCGAGGCGCTCAACGAGGTGCTCGGCGCACTCAAGTGAGGCACGCGATAGGCTCACCATCATGAGCCGGCGCATTGTCATCACCACCGATTACCTGGGCCCCGGCGACGGCGTCGACCGGCTGCTGCGGGAACACGGACTCGACCCCGTCTACTCCCCGGCAGCCGGTTCCCGCACCGAGGATGAACGGCGCAATCTCCTCAAAGGTGCCGTCGGTGCCGTCGGTGCCATCGTTGCGAGCGAACCGATCACCCGTGACATGCTCTCCGAGGCGACCGACCTCCGGATCCTCGCGCGCAGCGGAGTCGGATACGACTCCGTCGACATCGCCGCGGCCGAAGAGTTCGGCATTCACATGGCCAACACCCCCGGTGTCAACCACGACGCCGTTGCCGAGCTCGCGCTCGCTCTCATGCTCAACTGCGCCAAACGTCTCAACGACGTCTTCAACGGCGTCAACGCAGGTCAGTGGCCCCGCACTGCAGGCACGGAACTGCGAGGCAAGACGCTCGGCGTCATCGGATACGGGCCCAGCGGGAAGGCAATCTCCGCAATAGGTGCAGCTCTGGGCATGAAAGTCATCGTCGGCACTTCCCACCCGGATACCAAGGCGGACCCGAGCATCGAATTCGCCAAAGTCGACACCGTCGTCGCGGCCGCCGACTATCTCACCCTCCACGCTCGGGCGACCGGCACCCGATCATCGGCGCCGACCGGCTCGCTGCGATGAAGGACACCGCGTTCATCATCAACACCGCCCGCGGGTCACTCATCGACGAGGCCGCTCTCGTCGACGCGCTCGAACATGGCCAGATCGCCGGTGCCGCCCTCGATGTGCTCGAGACCGAACCGATGTCGAAAGACAACCCGCTGCGGAACTTCGACAACGTCTGGATCACCTCACACCTGGCCGGGCAGACAGTCGAAGCCAGAGAGCGCGCCGGCATCGCCGCAGCCCGAACCGTCATCGATGTACTCGACGGCAAGGAACCCGTCGGACTAATCGCCTGAGCGCATCCGACCTCACACCTCAGCGCCCTTACGCCTCCGCGACCGCACCCTGACGATGATGAGCAGGGCCAACCCCACCGCCGCCACGACCAGCCCGGCGAGGAACCCGTAGAAGGGGAACCCGTACTGTGTCACGGAGAACTCCTGGCCGGTGACGGTATCGCCTGAGCAGGTCAGGCTCGGCGGGAGATAGTCGGCGGTGACGGAGAATCCGAGCACATCGTTGCCGCTGACGGACTCCGGGCAGATCCCGAATCCGTCCGACTTCGCATACCACTGGAGGTGCTGGCCGATCATCATCAGCGGGAGCACGAAGACCCCGATCCCGATGAGCAGCAGTGCCCATCGATCCACGCCGCCGTCACCCCGAGGGGATCGGGCCGAAGCGAGCAGTCGGGTCACCGTGAACGCAAGCAGCACACCGAGGAGCACAGCGGAGCCGAGCGCCGCGAACCCGGCCGAGGTGATGAACATCGCCGAGGTGGCCCCGGAGTGTTCGATCATCGCCGTACCGCCGTCGTAGGTCGAGGCTTGGCAGACGAATCCGAATGGGGCGCGATCGATGATTTCCACTGCATCCGGATCGACACCGAAATCGGTGACGAGATCAGAACAGGCGCCGACGCCTCCGCGTGCCTGGGCGAGTGCGGTCGAGATCCAGGAGGTCACCCACTGCGCCACGTGGAGAAGCAGAGCGATCACCATGGCAGCGCACGGAAGCAGAAACGCCATCTGCCAGCGCGAGAGCCGACGGACGAAGCGAAAAGGTCCCCGCGTTGCGGCCCGCACTGTCGTCTCCATGCGTCCACATTAACAGGAGGAATATCGCGACAATCCACCTTGAGTGATGCTCAGGTTCTCCTCACAGGAAGAGCTCCCCCACAGCATCCGGCGGTGAACACCCTGGCCAGAGCCGCCTCGGCGGTCATAGGGTGAAGGTATGGCGAACTCAGCAGATTCCTCAGCCCAGAACTCACCCACCCCCACCCTCGACCTCAACGACGGACGCGCGATCCCGCAGCTCGGGCTCGGTATCTACGCGATGAAAGGCGAGGAAGGCGTCGACGCGATCGTGAACGCCGTCGACAACGCGGGCTACCGACTCCTCGACACCGCGGTGAACTACGAGAACGAGCGCGAGGTCGGTGAGGCCATCACGAACACCGTCACCCCACGCGAGGACCTGTTCGTCACGAGCAAGATCCCCGGCCGCCATCACGGCTTCGACGAGGCGATCGCGAGCACCGAGGAGTCCCTGGCCCGGCTCGGTCTCGATTACCTCGACCTCCACCTCATCCACTGGCCCAATCCCAGCGTCGGCAAGTACGTCGACACCTGGCGCGGGCTCATCGAACTGCGCGAGCGCGGGCTCGTGAAGTCCATCGGCGTCTCGAACTTCACCGAGGAGATGCTCACGGAGCTCGTCGAGAAGACCGGGGTCACCCCGGCCGTCAACCAGGTCGAGCTTCATCCGTATTTCCCGCAGGACAAGCTCGTCGCCTTCCACCGCTCCATCGGTGTGCAGACCGAGAGCTGGTCCCCGCTCTACCGTGACCAGGGGCTCTTCGACGAAACCCCCATCGCCGAGGCGGCCGCCGCCCACGATGTCACCCCCGCCCAGGTGGTCCTGCGCTGGCATATCGAAGTCGGTTCCATCCCGATCCCGAAGTCGGCGAACCCCGAACGCCAGCGCCTCAACGCCGCCGTCTTCGACTTCGCCCTCACCCCCGCCGAGGTGGCTGCGATCTCCGGGCTCGAGCGCGGTCGGATGAAGGCTCGGGATCCCCTGACGCACGAGGAGATGTGAGGCCGGGCCTCATTGCTGCCGGCTGGCCACGCATGTCAGCTGCAGATGGAAGACTGGCGGCATGGATCGAGCCATGACCGTCGTCCCGAAAGACGAGCTGAAGGCCTTCGTTGACCCTGGAACCTTCGCGCGCGGCACCGATTATGCGCGCAAAGGTCAGGTGCTGCGGATCCTCTGGCACGAATCCGACCGGCAGCTCGTCGCCGATGTGGCCGGCTCCGCGGGATTGTATCAGACCACGATCACCTTTGATGATTCAGACGACGGCGGACCCGGCGAGATCGTCGACACCGTCTGCACCTGTCCGGTCGGCTACGACTGCAAGCACTGCGTGGCCGTGGTCATCGTCAACAATCAGCAGATGCTCGAACAGCGGACCTCCGCGATTATGGACGACTATCGTCGCGCGATCGGAGAAGACGAAACTGAACACGTCAGGGGTGCCGACCCTTCCGACTTCGGCGCGATCATCGGTGGCGGGCGATCGACAGTCAGACAGGTTCGGGTACCGGAATGGAGACAGCGGCTTGACCGCATCATCGAGGTCTCGCGTCGGCCGAGCGCGCAGCCCGAGACCGTGGCACTCGGCTTCGAACTCCACCGCGCCCCACAGCGCAGCTACTTCAATAGGTCACCATCGAGACTCAAGGCCGCTGAAATCCCTGATGAGGCGGAACCGCAGCTGCACGTCCGGCCGCTGATCCCTGGAGCGAAGAACAACTGGATCAAGGGGCAGGCCGGCTGGCACTGGTTCACCTCACGACTCAACGCCTCGCGCTTCGACGCCGACCAATTCGAATGGTTCTACCGACTGGTCACCCTCGACGACGGGCTCGGCCGATTCGGCCATGCACAGTCGTCGGCAACGATCCGGCTCGACGACTTCGGCTCCCCCTTCCTGTGGGAGCTGCTCGGTCAGGCTGCTGACCTCGACATTCCACTTGTCAGCGCCGACAAGCAGATCGCAATCCGGCTGGGGCAACGGGCCGAATTCCAGCTCGATGTCACGCGCAGCGACGACGACCTCGTGCTCAAGTCCGCAGTCGTCATCGACGATCAGCCGATGCAGGCTCACGAAGTCCGGCCTATCGGACTCGGCGGCGTGTACCGCCTGGACATGGTGGGCACGGCGAAAGCCGTGGTCACACTTGCGCCACTGACCGAGCCGATGACCGAGGCACAGCGCACCCTTCTCGAAGGGCCCGCGGCCACAAGGATCCCCGAACAAGGGCACGAAGATTTCGTTGACCGCGTCCTCCCGCTGCTGCGGAAGTCGCCCGAGAGGCGCGGCGGGATCCGGGGAGTCGGGAACGGGAAGAAGTCCGACCTCGGCGCCACGAATAGCGGTGCCGGTGACCGAGTCATCAGCAGCGACGGATCCGTGCACCTGCCCGTCGAGAAGTCCCCGCACCTCAACCTCCACATCAGCTACGACAACCCCGACCAGCACAGGTCCGCCAGAGGCGGCTCAGACAAGAGCGACCGCGGCCCGGGCCGATCCAACCCGACGATGCGTCTCAACTGGTCATGGACCTACTACTCGCCACAGCGGACATTCCACTTGGTGCCCCATCGCAGCGAACTGTCCGACCAGGTGCGCGGTCGCGACCAGAAGTTTGAGCACGCCGTCCTCCGTCGCCTGCGCACCATCGACCCCGACGCCGCCCGAACAGAATCGACCATCCTGACCGGCATCGACGCCGCCACCTACAGCACCCGGATCCTGCCCCGAATCCAAGAACTTGATGACGTCACGGTTACCTTCGCCGACAGCGACAACGCCCCGGAATTCCGTGAACTCGACGCGACCCCGCAGGTCAGCCTCCGCACGCAGGCGACCGACGACTCGGACTGGTTCGACCTCGGCATCGACATCACGGTCGATGACCACGAGATCCCCTTCGTCGAACTCTTCACCGCGCTCGCGAGGGAGCAATCCCACCTCATCCTCGACGACGGATCGTTCTTCTCCCTCGACAACCCCGCCTTCGGCCGTCTGCGCGAACTGCTGACCGAAGCGAATGCCCTCGATGGCTTCTCGCCGGAGAATCCGCAGATCAGTCGCTACCAGACCGCCCTGTACGACGAACTCGAGGATCTCGCCGATGACGTCGCCGACGATCCGAGGTGGACCGAACTCATCGGCGGGCTGAGGCACCTCGATACGATCGCCGAGGTGGCCGTGCCCGACACCGTGAACGCGCAGCTGCGGCCCTACCAGGTGGAGGGGTTCCGCTGGTTGGCGTTCCTCCGGCAGCACCGCCTCGGCGGGATCCTCGCCGACGATATGGGTCTGGGCAAGACCCTGCAGACGCTCGCTTTCATCGACCACGACCGCACCGAAAGCGAGACCGAGACGCGGGCCCCATTCCTCGTCGTCGCCCCCACCTCGGTGGTGGCGAACTGGGTGCTCGAAGCCCGCAAATTCACCCCGCACCTGAGCGTGACCGCGGTGGGAGAGACCGCGAAGAAGCGCAAGCGCTCCGTCGCCGCGGCGGTCGCCGGTGCCGACATCGTCGTCACCTCGTATGCGGTGATGCGTCTCGACATCGACGAATTCGCCGCCCTCGACTGGGCAGGCCTCATCTACGACGAAGCCCAGTTCATGAAGAATCACCAGGCGAAGACGCACCGCGCGGCGAGGCGACTCGAGGCGCCGTTCCGGCTGGCGATCACGGGCACGCCGATGGAGAATTCGCTCACCGATGTCTGGTCGCTGGCCGCGATCACCTCGCCGGGATTGTTTCCGAACGCGAAGCGCTTCAGGGAGGACTATGTCCGCCCGATCGAATTCGGGGAGGCGCCGGAGCGGATGGACCGGCTGCGGACACGGCTGCGCCCGTTCATGCTGCGCCGGACCAAGGATCTCGTGGCCGCGGACCTGCCCGAGAAGCAGGAGCAGGTGCTCACGGTCGAGCTCGAACCGGCGCACCGGCGACTCTATGACACGGTGCTGCAACGCGAGCGTAAGCAGGTGCTCGGCCTCCTCGGGGAGTTCGAGAAGAACCGGTTCGCGATCTTCCGGTCACTGACGCTGCTGCGGATGCTCGCGCTCGATCCGGGGATCGTCGCCGAGTATGCGGACTCCGGGATCGCCTCGAGCAAACTCGGTGTGCTCATGAGCCACCTCGCCGAGGTCCGGGATGAGGGTCATCGGGCGCTCGTGTTCAGCCAGTTCACGAGCTACCTGCGTGCGGTGGCGGCCGAACTCGAGGACAGCGGGATCGACTACGTCTACCTCGACGGGTCCACGACGGATCGGACGAAGGTCATCGAAGCCTTCCGTGAGGGCAGCGCTCCCGTGTTCCTCATCAGCCTCAAGGCCGGCGGGTTCGGGCTCACCCTCACCGAGGCGGACTACGTGTTCCTGCTCGACCCGTGGTGGAATCCTGCGGCAGAGAATCAGGCAGTCGACCGGACGCACCGCATCGGTCAGACCCGGCAGGTCATGGTCTACCGACTCGTCGCCGAGAACACGATCGAGGAGAAGGTGCTGGCGCTGCAGACGAAGAAGGCCGAACTCTTCACCGCGCTCATGGACGACGGCAGCGCCTTCAGCGAGGTGATCTCGGCCGCGGACATCAAGGGTCTGTTGGAGGGGTGAATCTCGTCAGAATCGTCAGCCGCCCGGCACCTCGACGAGGTTGCCCCTGATTCCGTCGAGAAAGCTCGCCCCCAGCGGGGTCAGAGTCAGGAGTTTGCGTTTCGCCCCGGTCCGCGGGGCGGCGACGGCGGTGCTCTGCAGCAGGCCGGAATCCTGCAGACGTTTTACCGTACGGTAGAGGCCGCGCTCGGTGATCTGCCACCCGGTGGCGGCGGTGACCGACTCGGCGATGGTCGAGACCTCGGCCGGTTGATGCTCACCGACGAGTGAGAGCGTGACCGGGGTGAGCATCGACTTCTTATACGTCTCGACCCAGGTCTCGACGCGGTGGTCGAGCCACTCGCGCTCCTCCGGGGTGGGTGCGGCAACGGATTCCGCACTCGTGTCCGTGCGCGACGTGTCAGCCACGCTCAGTCCTCCCAGCCGCGGCCGAGCACGGCACCGAGAAGGTGGATGAGCAGGCCGAGCCCCCAGAGTGCGCTCATGGCGATGGTCGCTCCGAACCAGGAGCCGAAGATGATGCTGTGCTCTGGCATGGGCGGCACGTCGCCGAATCGGAGGGCGACGGTCTGGATGACCGCATGCAGGTTGAACGACATCGTCACCGTCACGAAGGCGATGACATGGACGATGGCGACTCCGAAGCGGACACGTTTGAGGGTCCGCAGATTCCGCCACAGCCAGATGACGATGCCGAGCGCCACGACGGCAGTGAGGATTTCGGCGAGGATCGTGACCTCACCGCCGGTGACCGCGATGACGATCTGGACGATGGCCATGGCGATGACGAGGCCGAGCGTATAGGGCAGCAGCAGGGTCCGGGCATTGGCGGGTGATGTTGTCTGCGAGGTATTAGACATATTGGTACTGTACCTATGGTTCACTGCGTGGTGCAAGAGTCGATTGATCGCGATTGTTCCCCTGGGCAACGCCGCGCTGTGTGAAAATAGACGCGTGGGGATGAGAGGCAGGCACCGGCGTGCACTGCGCGGCATCCTGGCCGCGGCAGCGGCGACCTTCGTCGCACTGACCTCGCACATGCTCGGTGGGGGAGCCCTCCCGACTGCGATGGGCATCATCGTTCCGCTGGCGCTGTCGAGTCTCGTCTGCGTCCTCCTGGCCGGGCGGCGACTCTCGCTGCCGCGACTCACGGTTTCGGTCGGGGTCAGCCAAGCACTGTTCCACCTGCTCTTCTCCCTGTTCGCCCAGACCGGTGCGACCGGGGCGGGCAGCTGGCTGAGCGGCCTCCTCGGCAGCCACTCGGCCCATCTCGCTGCTGGTCAGGCGATGTCCGGAGCTCACTCGGTGCAGGGAGCTCACGCCGCGCACGCGTCAATGCCGGCCATGGACACAACTATGGCCACCGAGCACGCGATGCATTCCCACGCCTCACCGGCGATGCTCTTGGCCCACTGCATCGCCGGGATCGTGACGATCGCGGTGATCTACTGGGCCGAGCGGCTGCCGGTCATGCTCGGCGAGTTCGCCCGCCTCATCATCGGGGCGATCATCCCGCGACCCATCCTCCTGCGGACACTCATCACCGGACCACGTGCGCAGGTCAGCGTCGAACCGGTGGTGCCGCGCAGCCTCGGCGTGCTCCGGTCTCCGGTGCTGCGGCGAGGACCGCCACAGCCAGCTTTCTGACACTCATCACATCCGTACATCGGCTCCCATGAGCCGATGCGATCTCTGCTGACCGCACTCGGTCGACCTGGCTGACCCATGCCTGTCCCGGGTCGACTGTGCGTGCCTCGGCGCAGATCCGACAGAAAGCATCATCATGACAACATCCTCTGAAACCGTGCCCGAAAACTCGGGCCGACATTGGTTGGGCCCGTTCCTGCGGCGCCTCCACTTCTACGCCGGAATCCTCATCGGCCCGTTCATCCTCGTCGCAGCGCTCAGCGGGGCGGCCTACGCGATCAGTCCGACATTGGAAAAGTTCGTCTACGCCGAACAGTTGAGCGTTCCCCCGACCGACCACCCGCTCCCGCTGGCCGCGCAGATCAAGGCAGCGAACGCGACGATCGGGGACGGTGCCGCGCCCTCGGCAGTGCGCCCGGCACCCGAGCCCGGAGACACCACGCGCGTGATGTACTCCGACCCCAACGTGGGGAGAGAGCGGATCCCGGGCGATCTTCGTCGATCCATCCACCGCCGAGGTGGTCGGTGACCTCACCGTGTACGGAACCTCGGGAGCCCTGCCGCTGCGCACCTGGATCGACCAGCTGCACCGCAGCCTCCACCTCGGGGATCTTGGACGCCTCTACAGCGAACTTGCCGCCTCATGGATGGGCATCGTCGCGGCCGCGGGAATCGTACTCTGGATCCAGCGGGCACGCAGGACGAAGAATCCCACAGCGATGCTGCGACCGAGCCGAAAGCACATAGGGACAGGCCTGCGGCGAAGTTTTTCCTGGCATGCCTCGGTGGGCATCTGGGCGGCGATCGGGATGCTGTTCCTCTCCGCCACCGGAATCACTTGGTCCCAGCTCGGCGGCGAGAACGTCACGAAGCTGCGCGCGGCACTGAGCTGGGAGACACCGGCGATCTCCACAGAGCTGGCAGGAGAGTCGGACACGGGGTCGGCTGACGCAGGCGGTGCCGGCGACCACTCCGGACACGAAGGACACTCCGGCCACGAAGGACACGAGGGACACGCAGGCCATGACGCCCACGCCGAGCACAACGGCGACGAGGCCGGCACAGGACAAGGGTCCACGTCAGATACCGCCGACGTCGACCCGGCCGATTTCGACATGATGCTGGACATGGCTCACGGGGTCAACATCGACACCGGGGCGGTCGAAATTCTGCCGGCTACGGACGCGAACTCGGCGTGGGTGGTCCAGGAGATCCAGCGCAGCTATCCGACGAAGGTCGACGCCGTCGCCTTCGATCCGACGACGATGGAGGTCACAGATCGCGTTGACTTCGCCGACTACGGTCTGGCGGCGAAGCTCGCCCGCTGGGGCATCGACCTGCACATGGGCTCGCTGTTCGGTCTGGCCAACCAGTTCGTGCTCTTCGTCCTCGCCATCGGAATCGCGGCGATGGTGGTCTGGGGCTACGTCATGTGGTGGCAGCGCCGCCCGAAGCACGACCCAACGAGACGATGTGGGGTAAAGCCACCCCGTGGAGCACTGCTGAACGCGCCGTGGTGGGGAACCGGCGTCATCGTCCTCGCGGGAATCGGCATTGGAATATTCCTGCCGATGGTGGGGATCAGCCTCGTCGTGTTCCTCATCATCGATGTGGCCCTCGGCGTCTTGGCGCGACGACGAGAACGAGTGACGGACTGATCCCGGCGAAGCCCCGGTGCCCGACGTGCCCCAGGCATCCAGCCTCAGGCGTCGGGCACCGGGTTCGCCGCGGAGCCCTCGGTGACGGTGAGGACGATGACGCTGCCTGAGTCCACGCCCAGGTGCCGGCGCCTGGACTCGGCGTCCACACCGGCGAGTGCCTCTCTGACCCCCGCCAACGAGGCGGCTCCGCAGGGTCCCGCGGCCACCCCGAGATCGGCGAGCCGATGCGCGGCATCGATCGCGGCAGCGTCGCCGACCGTGACCGCGGCATCGAGGCCGTCACGGGCCAAGGGCCACTCCAGCGACGAGGGGGTTCCGCAGTTGAGCCCGGACATGATCGTATTTCCGGTCTCCACGGTCACCGGATGTCCGGCATCGAGGCTCGGCCCCATGCACGCCGCCGCTTCCGTTTCGACGGACACGACTGCGGTGTCGGCGGCGCCGGACGCTCCCGTTCCGGAAGCATCGCCGCCGGCGCTCGTCCGCCGGTAGCGAGCGAGCGCGGCCTGCAGCAGAGACCCGACTCCGGTCGGCACGGTGATGAGGTCCGGTGCGTGATGGCCGGCCTCGCTCAGCTGAGCGTCGATCTCACGAAACAGCGTCGAATAGCCGTCGACGATCCAACCGGGAACCTCTTCGTAGCCGTCCCACGCGGTGTCCTGGACAAGCACCCCGCCGTTGGCGGCCGCATAGTCGGCGGCCGCTTCGACGGACTGGTCGTAGTTTGCCTCTGACTCGACGACCTCAGCACCTTCACCGCGGATCGCGGCGACCGCGCTCGGGTGGATGCCGCCTGCCGGCACGAAGATGCGAGCCGGACGACCAGCCTCCCGGGCGAACCTGGCTACGGCACGACCGTGGTTTCCATCCGTGGCGGTGACCACCTCGGCGTCGGTGTCCGCCTGCGCCGCCTCAAGGGCACGGTGGACGGCCCACGAGGCACCGAGTGCCTTGAACGCGGGCATGCCCAGCCTGGTCGACTCGTCCTTGGCGAAGACCGCGGCGACCCCCAGTTCGCGGGCGAGCTCCGGCAGTTCGATGAGCGCGGTGGGCTCGTAGCCGTTCAGTGTGCGGTGAAAGTTCAGGGCCGCATCGTCCTGGTCGGGACTCGACCAATTGTGGTCACGGTCGTTGCCGGTCCATGCGGCGGTTGTCGTGGTCATGAGCGGTTCCCTTCGGGCAGGCGTGAGGTGACGAGTGCGGTAAAGAAGTCGATCCCCGCACCGAGGATTGTGTCGTTGAAGTCGAAGTCGCGGCTGTGCAGCGGGGCCGTGCCGCCGCCGACAGTGCCACTTCCGACAGTGCCACTCGTGGCCGGCGATTGAGACTTCGTGGTCATCCTCCTGGTCCGGGACATGGCCGAATATACCGAACTGACCAGACAGCTCTTTTTCGGCAATGACAACATCCGCCGCTTCAGCACCCAGGTCGTCATGGACGCCGCAAAGGTCGGTCTCACGGTCCCGTCGGGGTGATCAGCCGATCAGTCGAAGCTCACCGAATTCCTTGGCTCGGTGCGGACCGTGAGTTCGAAGACGTCGGGGCGGGAGTAGTGGCCGACGACGTCGAAGTCGAGATGGGAACGGGTCTTCGCCGTCGGATCGATCTCGGCATAGAGGATCGTCTCCTCGTCATAGACAGGGCCGGCCAACACTTCTCCGGTGGGCGCGACGATGATGCTGCCGCCGCGGATGGCCGTGCTGCCATACGGCAGGTCCACTTCGAACGGGTGATCATCCGGATACGCGTCCGTAGTGATGAACTGGCAAGCGGAAAGCACATGCGTGCGCCCCTCGAGCGCGATGTGCGTCATCGTTGCAGCCCACGTCGGCCGGTCGTCGACGGTCGGAGCGCAGTAGAGCTCCACACCCTTGGCATACATCGCCTGCCGCAGCAAAGGCATGTAGTTCTCCCAGCAGATGACCGACCCAACGCGTCCGAGCGGAGTATCCATGGTGTCGAGCGTCGACCCGTCGCCGAAGCCCCAAATGAGGCGTTCCGAACCGGTGGGCATGAGCTTCCGGTGCGCCCCGGCGATCCCGACTCCGGGGTCGAGCATGAGTGCGGTGCAGTAGAGCGTGTTGCCGAGTCGTTCGATGATCCCGATGACGACGAAGAGTCCGAGCTCTTTGGCAGCCTCAGCCAGTCGTTCGACATCCGGCCCGTCGAGGGTCACCGCGCCGTTGCTGTAGCGCTCGTACTGTCGGCGCCCGTCGTCCGTGCGCAGTCCCACCGGGGCGCCGAAGGTGCTGCCCTTCGGATAGCCGCCGATGAATGCCTCCGGGAAGACGGCGATCTCGGCGCCGTTGTCGCGAGCCTCGGTCATCAGGCGAATCGCCTTGTCGACGGAGGCGTCGATGTCGAAGGGAACTGATCCAGCTTGGACGACTGCTGCTGTGGGCATATGGCTGACCTTCCTCGCTCTGCCGATGTGCTCTGCCGAACACTTCCTGGTCTCACCTTCGACCGCGAGGTGGGAAAGGTCAACCCCACGACTGCGGAGACGCCCGCCGTCAAAGGACGAGCGCCTCCGCTGATCGCAATCGTCAGTTCCAGTAGGAGGCTGAACGCGATCGCATGCTGTCGCGGAACTGAGCGGTCGACTTTTCGAGCAGCTCACCGGTGCCCCAGTCGAGGACGACGCCGTGTTGTCGGACGACGTCGTGAACAGACAGCTCGCCGTCACGGTAGCGACGTGCGACCTCGGAGGCATCAGCGTCCAACCAGGAATCGCGCTCGGCGCGGATCTTTTCGCGCTCCCGTGCTGTCGCCCCTTCATCGATCTCGTACTCGTCGAGTTCCGCATCGATCTCATGGACGACGACACCGTAGTCCTTGGCCGCACGATCGATGGAGACGTAGCCGTCGATGACATCCTCGAGGACCTCAGCGGTTGGACGCTCCAGCGGATCGCCGAAGCCGCCTCCACCAGCGCTCGGGCGCTCGAATGTGTCACCGGGGCTGATTGCCACGTTCGAGAAAGTTGCTCCCAGATAGTGGGAGTTCTCCGATGCGGGGTTGAGCCATACACCGTGGGGGATCGACGGAAGGCCACCGTTGATTCCCCACGTCGTCGACCGGCCGCGATCACAGCAGTAGCTCATCACCGCGCCGGCCGCGTCTGTGAGGATGCCGCCCTTGTTCACCCCGCAGCCTCCGCGGAAACGCCCGGGCCCGCCGGAGTCGGTGTTGATCGAATGCTGTGTGGTGATCACCGGTGTCAGTCGTTCCTGACCTTCGACCGGCTGCACGGCAAGCCCGGTGCCGAAGACCGGTGAGGTTGCTGAGGACCCGTCCTTGGTCGACCGACCGCCCCAGCCACCGGCCATCCAGTCATACCACATGAAATACGGATTCGACTGCGACCGTGCATCGTGCCCGCCGACGAGCAGGTACTCCAGGTTGAAGGCGCAGGCCATCGCTCGTTCGGGCATGATGTGAGACCATAGTTCGAAGATCGCGTTCATGACCTTTTCGTAAGGACCCGAGCAGAAACCGGTCACAGCATGCGGCCAACCTGCGTTGACGACCGTTCCCTCTTCTCCGATCTCTGCTGTCACAGCTTCATAAAAGCCTGAGTTGAGTGGGACCTCGGGGAAGAAGGTCTTCGTGCCGGCATAGATTGCAGAGAATGTCGTTCCGTATCCGGAGTTGAGGAATGTTGAAACGGCTTCGGCTGATCCGGTGAGGTCATAGTGAATGCCTGAGCCGTCCAGTGTGAGCTTGACCCGGATCGGCACCAGGCCTTCACCCTTAGCGGGATCGCCATCGAGGTAGTCGACAGTCTCCCACTCTCCACGGGGCAGGTCGCCGAGGCTGGCGAGCACGGTGCGGCAGACATAGTCCTGTGTCTCCTGCATTGCATCGAGAACCGTGTCCTTCGAGTATTTGTCGACAAGGCGCAGGACCTCGCGCTCACACACAGCTGTTGCTTCAGCCTGGGCATTGAGGTCGCCGAGTGCTTGATCAGGGGCACGCGTATTCGACACGAGCAGCTGAGCCACATCGTGGAGGAACCGGCCTCTGTGCCATACCCGCAGCGGGGTGATGCGGAGCCCCTCGCCGAAGTGCTCGCTGGCGGAGACGTCGAACGAGCCGGGCACGGATCCGCCGATGTCGGCCCAGTGGCCCTTGTTCTGCGCGAAGCCGATGATCTCGTCGTCCGCGAAGATCGGGCGAATGAAGCTGACGTCATTGAAATGAGTGCCGCCGCGGTAGGGGTCGTTGATGAGGAAGACGTCTCCGGGATTGATATCGTCGCCGAACTCTTCCATCACTGCTTTGCATTGGAAGTGAAGGGTGCCGACGTGGACGGCGATGTCGGCGCTGCCCTGCATCACGGTATTTCCGTGACGGTCGCAGAGTGCAGATGAGAAGTCCCTCGAATAGATGACGAAGGAATAGCAGGTCCGCAGAATCTGCTCACTCATGAGATCGACACTGGTCGCGAACGCGTTTTTGAGTACTTCGAAAGTCACCGGGTCGAGCGTGGAAGTCGACTTTTCCGTTGTTGTGGTCATTGGTCTCTCCTCACAGGCCGTTCTGTGTCGAATCGTCGGAAGCGGTTTCCAGTGCAGGCTCGTCTGCCTCGGTTGTCAGTGCAATGCGGATGTTGAACCACTCGTCGATCACCGCGGATGAATCCGGCGGGATGACCGTGGTCGAATCGATCTGGTTGAGAATTGCGGGCCCGATGAATGCCGCTCCGGACGGAAGGTTCTCCCGCTGGTAGACAGGCGTCGAGTGCCATTGACCGTCGAAGAAGACTTCCCGCACCTCGATGGGCTCTCCTGGATCCTTGCTGCTGGCCGGTGTCGGTTTGAACGTCGGTTTCGGTGTCTTGCCGAGAGCCTTCAAGTGCAGTTGATAGATCTCGACAGGGGTGTCGTCCTGTCGGAACGCGTACTGCTTTTCGTGTTCTTCGTGGAACAACTGAACTGCCTCGCGCAACGCGTTCGGCCCGGAACCCATTTTGACCTGCAGCGAACGCCACTGGCCGTGATAGCGCATCGAGATCCCGCGCTCGAACACGGCATCTTCTTCTGCCACCTTTTCGTGACGTAGGCGATCTCGTCCTTCCAGCTCGAGCTCACGGAAGTGCTGTTCGACTGTTTCTGCGTCGGCTGAATCTGCGACGCCGGTGAACATTTGGGACAGATCGTGCTGGATGTCGACAAGCAGACACCCGAGGGCCGAGGTGACTCCGGGGCTTGGTGGCACGATTACAGAAGGAATATTGAGTTCGCGAGCGACATCGGCTCCATGCAATGCTCCAGCACCGCCGAAGGCGATGAGTGCGAAATCGCGGGGATCGAGTCCGCGGCGGATAGACACGAGCCGGACGGCATCCGCCATGTTTGCGTTGGCCACCTTGACGATGGACTCGGCCGCGGAATCGACATCGAGCCCGAGGGGATCGGCGATCTTCTCCTTGATGGCAGATTTTGCACTCTCGCGATCCAGTGTCATCTCTCCGTCGGCAAGATCAGTGCCGAGCCGATTGAGCCAGAGGTTGGCATCCGTGTTCGTCGGTTCTGACCCACCGCGGCGATAGCAGACCGGGCCAGGATCGGCACCGGCCGACTGCGGTCCGTTCCTCAACGACCCGGCAATATCGATGTGCGCCAGGGATCCGCCTCCCGCACCGATCGTGAGAACTTCGATGCTGGGGAAGACGATCGGGTGACCGTATTCGACCTCCCATTCATTGGTTTCACGCAGCTCGCCATCGGCAATGAGCGAAATGTCCGTCGAGGTGCCGCCCATGTCGAGGCCGACTGCATTGGCATGACCGCATTGCTCGGCGACATGTTGAGCGGCAATAGCGCCGGCGGCGATTCCCGAGGCCGCCAGGCGCACCGGGAAGTGTTTGACCATCTCGGCGGTCATGGACCCGCCGCCCGAGTGGAGCAGCAGAAGCTCGCCGGTGTATCCGTCGTCAGTCAGGTTATTATCCAGTTGTTCGACGTATCCGGAGACCAATGGGCCGAGTACCGCATTGGCTACGGTGGTATTGAAACGGTTGTGTTCAAAGATCTCGGGAAGAACTTCGGCCGAGGTGGAGATGCTGGCCTCGGGGAGCTCCTCACTGAGAATCTCTCGCATGCGGATCTCATGTGCGGCATTCGCGTAGGAATTGATGAAGCAGACTGCCACCGTATCGACCCCGCGCTTCTTCAGTAGGCGCCCGAGCTGTCGCGCTTCATCTTCGTCGAGTACGGTGACGATGTTGCCTGAGAAATCTATGCGCTCAGTGACCTCGAAACGGTCACGCCGACGGATATAGGGACCGGATACGTCGGAGTACGCATCCCAGAGATCGTTCTTCGTTCCGTCTCGGATCTCGATGACATCACGGAAACCTTTGGTTGTCACCATCGCAGATTTGGGAAAATTACGAGTAATGAGTGCATTGGTGGCAACTGTCGTTCCATGGGAGAAGAGCTCGACTTGTTCGAGGTCGACGTCGGCCCGACGCACGCCGTTGAGGACTGCTTCCATTGGGTTGCTGGGGGTCGAAGGGACCTTCGTAACCCGCATTTGTTGGGTGGATTCGTCAAAGATGCAAATGTCAGTGAAAGTACCGCCGACGTCGACGGCGACTCGCAGATCAGCCACGGGGCTCTCTCCTTTGATTGTGATGTGCTTCATAGCCTGACTTCAGCCTGGCTCCTTGGTCAATGGAGCAATCGAAAGTTCTGTGGGACGATTTTGTGGAACTTACAAAATCGATTCATGGCCGCTGTCGGCAGGAGAATACGTAGTGCGCGCACGCCAGGAAATATCGCAGGAGCGGATCTTCGACGAGTTGCTCATGTCTTTGGACGCTGTCGACCCGGTGGAGTCGATGCTGAAGAAGGTTGTCCGGCTCTGTGGTGGATCCGCGCTTGTGATCAACGAGCTCGGTGAGGTCGTACGTTCGGTCGGCGCTGCGCCGAGCCACCTTCTTTCCGAGTGGATACGGTCTTCGGTGTTCTCCGGTGACGTCGGGTCGGGTTCACATTGCGAGACGATTCGCGGGACGATCGGCCGGTGGGCTGTTTCCGCACGGACGATGAGGATCCGATTACGAGACCACGCGGTCGTCGTTGCCAGTCATGATGATGAGGAAGCGGTTGCAGACCGGCGTGCCGAGGTGGATGCCGTACTTGACACCGTGTCCAAACTTTTGCGCGCCTTTGCCGGCTTCGAGTCGTTTTCCATCAGCAATCGCAACGAGGAATCGGCACGCCTGCTGCGGGACCTTGAGGCGGGAATCTCTGTTGGACGCGAGGCGAGTCTGTGGCGATCGCTGGAGCGGTTCGGGTTTTCGGCATTCGAGCCGGTACGAGTCCTGAGGATTCGGACGGACCCCGAACAGACTTCAACGGAACTGCGACGAGCCGAAGTCGGCAACGGACTGCTGCTGAGTGATTCGGGGACGATGCCGACCGAGATTGAGATGATTGCTCTCTGTAAGGCGGACTACGAAATCAGGCAGAGGTTTGATGAGCCGGGCCTGATCGGAATCGGCATCTCTGGGCCATTCACTGCTCTCAGCCAGGTCCCGGAGATGCTCAGGGCAGCGGACGTTGCTCTGGTGGCTGCTGCAGATAGTGGTTTCGCCTATGTTGATGAGATGCGGCCAATCGAGTGGGCCGCGGCGCGAATGAACTCGCGATTTGATCGACAGCTCATCAGTCGATTCCTCGGCCTTCTCTCGGAGAGCGAGGATGCCTGGACGACTTTGACGACATACATCGACTGCGGAGCAAAAATCAGCGAAACCGCCGCCCGGCTCCACGTGCACGAGAACACCGTTCGCTATCGGTTGGGGCAGATCGAGAAGAAGCTCAACCGTCGCCTCGGCGATCCTTTCACTATGGCCGACATCGTCATCGCATTCGAGTCGAAGCGAATGGAAATCGCACGGTGAGCGCGGTCCGATATCAACACCGCGGCAGGCGCCGGCAGCGCCGGCCAGGTCGCGCGGCCCGACTCCCTGACACGCAGCCCCGAGTAGCATGGACCCATGCCCCACCATCTGCTGACTTCGACCCCTCCGAGCGGCAACGGTACCGCTGCAGACGGTGCCGACGGCATCCCCGCCCCCGTTCACCGGCGGCCCGTCCCTGCCCGCCGCAGCCTCATCACTCTCTTCGCGATCCTGCTCGTCGCCTGGGTGGGTGTCGCCGGAGTCGGTGGGCCCTACTTCGGCAAGATCTCCGAGGTGGCCACGAACGATCGTTCCTCATTCCTCCCCGAGTCCGCCGAATCGACCCGAGCACAGGAGATCATCGACCGCTTCAGTGACGACGACTATGTCCCCGCCATCGTCGTTCTCGAGAACACGGACGGCCTCACCGACGACGACTCCGTGGCCTTCGGCGACGTGGCGAAGGAACTCGACGACGACGGTCTGCTTGCCGCCGACGCCTCACCGGTCATCCCCTCGGACGACGGCGACGCCCTCCAACTCATCCTCCCCGTCTCCTCCGACACCACCGCCGATGACGTCGAGAAGATCAGAGACGTCATCGCCAACACCTTCCCGACCGCGAATGCCGCCGATGCGACGCCGGATGAGTCCGGCAACGTCGCCACCCCGGCCACGGTTGCCGATGTCTACGTCACCGGCCCCGCCGGGTTCGCCGCCGACCTCACCGAGGCCTTCGCCGGCATCGACGGGATCCTCCTGCTCGTCGCCCTCATCGCGGTCTTCGTCATCCTCGTCATCGTCTACCGCTCTCCGCTGCTGCCGGTCATCGTCCTCTTCACCTCGGTCGCCGCGCTGTCCGCGTCGATCTTCGTCATCTGGCATCTCGCCGACGACGGGATCCTGCTCATCAACGGCCAGGTCCAGGGCATCCTCTTCATCCTCGTCGTCGGCGCCACCACGGACTATTCCCTCCTCGTCGTGGCCCGGTTCCGCGATGCCCTGCAGACCGAGCCGGATCGTGTTCGGGCCGGGCTCGCTGCGCTCAAGGGCGTGGCCGAACCGATCGCGGCCTCCGGAGGCACCGTCATCGCCGGCCTCCTGGTCCTCCTGCTCACCGACCTTGCGTCGACGCGCGCCCTCGGCCCGGTCGCGGCAATCGGCATCGTCGTCGCCATGCTCGCGGCGCTGACCTTCCTGCCCGCCGCGCTCATCATCATCGGTCGTGCCGTGTTCTGGCCGTTCCGACCCCAGGTGACGACCGCCGAGGTGGGGCTCCGTAAGAAGGGAATGTGGGCCCGGATCGCGGGTGGGATCGCCGCGCGACCCCGCCTGATCTGGATCGGACTCGTCATCCTGCTGGCTCTGCCGCTCATCGCGGTGCCGCAGTTCAAGGCCTCCGGGGTCGCGCAGAGCGAGTTCGTGCTCGGCGAATCCGAGGCTCGTGACGGCCAGGACGTCCTGGCCGAGCATTTCCCAGGTGGGTCCGGAACTCCGACCCAGGTCGTGCTCGATGCGAACGAACTGAGCACTGCCGCCGAGGCGGTCGGCCGCCTCGGCGGGGTCGGTTCGATGACCGTGGCCGCTGAGGATGCCCCGAGCGGAACCATCGGGATCGACGAGGACGGAAAGCTCCAGCTCCCGCAGGGTGGCGCGGGCAGCGGCGCACCGGATGCTGCCGGCGGCTCGGCGGCGATCGATCCCACCGAGGTCGACGGTCAGGTCCTCCTCGAAGTCACCCTCTCCGATGCGGCGGACTCCCTGGCTGCCGAGACGACGGTGACGGAGATCCGCGAGGCCGTCCACGACGTCGACCCCGATGCGCTGGTGGGCGGGCAGACCGCGGTCGACCTGGACACGAACAACACCGCCGAGGCGGACCGGACCCTGGCGATCCCGATCATCCTGGTCGTCATCACGGTCATCCTCATCCTGCTGTTGCGGTCCCTGTTCGCGCCGCTGCTGCTCGTGGTCCTGACCGTACTGTCCTTCGGCACCGCGCTGGGAGTCTCGGCGCTCGTGTTCAACCACCTCATCGGATTCCCGGGCGCCGATCCCTCGGTGCCGCTCTACGCCTTCGTCTTCCTCGTCGCGCTCGGCATCGACTACAACATCTTCCTCATGTCCAGGGTGCGCGAGGAGTCGCTCAAGGTGGGCACAAGGGCAGGCGTGCTCAAGGGGCTCGTGGCGACGGGTGGGGTGATCACCTCGGCGGGCGTGGTGCTTGCGGCGACCTTCGCGGCACTCGGGGTCATCCCGATCATGTTCCTCGTCCAGCTCGCCTTCATCGTCACTTTCGGCGTGCTGCTCGACGCCATCCTCGTGCGCTCGCTCGTCGTCCCGGCGCTCGTCCACGACATCGGACGCGGAGTGTGGTGGCCGTGGCGGAAGCGGATCCCGCAAGACTGAGCCGGGCGGGGATCGGGCGAGCCGCCTCGGCGAGGTCGAACCGATGGTGAAGGGCCGACGGCGGCAACACGATACCCCCGGAGTGAGACCGGAGTCCGGGCGACTCTGCTCAATCTCTCCAGCCGGGGGTACGTTGGGGATGTGCCGGGTACTGACGCCGAGGGGTGGTCGACGGGCCCCGAATCTGGAGCCAGTTATATCATTGAACTACTATTCTGTTGACTATGCAACAAAAGTGTGGCATGACACATCGACGAGCGGGGGCGGACCGATGGACAAGACGACTCCGGTGAGCAGCATGATCAGGCAGAACGGCCCAATCAAGATCGCGGCCTGGCGTCTGATGATGGAGAAGTATCAGGACTTCTATACGAGGTTCGTACACGAGTTCCGGACGCGGCACGGGCTGACCGTGAACGAGTTCGACGTGCTCATCAACGCCCGACCCGAGGCCCAGGTGCGCCATCGAGACCTGCTGCGCAGCCTCGTGATCAGCCGCAGCGCGCTCAGTCGACTGCTCGGCAAGCTCGAGGATCGTGGTTTGGTCATGCAGGAGCCCGACCCGGAGGATCAGCGCGGGGTGCTCGTCGCCCTGACCGAGGAGGGACTGCGGCTCTGCGACGAGGCGGCCGCGACGAATGCCGAGATCATCCTCGACGGTTTCGCCGGGCTCACGGATGCCGAGGCCGACGAGATCTTCGAGCTCGTCTCGAAGATCTGCCCGGTCGAGTAGGGGAGCGGGTGAGCGGCATTCCCGCGGAACTGTCCCCCTCCCCGCCCGCCGCGAAGAGGGCTACGATGTGGCCATGAGCAACGTCGAGACCCGCCCCGTTCAAGTGGTCTGCAAGGCCGGGGGACTGCCCGGGCCGGCCTGTGACCAGCAGGGACGTTCCCCGGTTGAGATCATCACCTCCCGTGAGGTGCCGCTCGGCGGTCCACGGGCGATGATCGTGCGCCGCACCCTGCCGCAGCGGCAGCGCTCCCTCATCGGCCCCTGGTGCTTCGTCGACCACTACGGACCCGCCGATGTCTCGGTCACCGGCGGCATGGACGTCGCCCCGCACCCGCACACCGGGCTGCAGACCGTGAGCTGGCTGTTCGAAGGCGCCATCCAGCACATCGACTCCGGCGGCAACGCGGGCCTCGTCCTGCCCGGCGAGGTCAACCTCATGACCGCAGGCCGAGGCATCTGCCACTCCGAGGTCTCGACCGAGGAGACCACGACCCTGCACGGTGTCCAACTGTGGCTGGCCCTGCCCGAGGCCACCCGCCACCAGCCCGAACGCGAATTCGAGCACTTCGAGCCCGAGCCCGTGAGTCTCGACGGCGGGGAGATGCTCGTCTTTTTGGGCCGCCTCGGCGAAGGTTCGTCTCCGGTGAAGACGGACTCTCCGTTGCTCGGCGCGGAGATCCGCCTCGATGCGGGCGCAACCGTCGACCTTCCGGTCGATCCGCGGTTCGAGCACGGCCTCCTCGTTGATTCCGGTGATATAGCGCTCGAGAACGTCGATCTGCCGGTCGCGACGATCGGCTATACGGGCACCGGCGTGGAGGAGCTGCGCATCGCCAACCGCAGCGACGAACCCGCCCGACTCATCTTCCTCGGCGGCGAACCGTTTCCCGAAGAGATCGTCATGTGGTGGAACTTCGTCGGCCGCACGCATGAGGAGATAGCGCGGTTCCGCGAGGAATGGCAGGCCGAGGGCGAGCGTTTCGGCGCCGTCGAGGGATACGTCGGCAAGGGCGGGCCCGGTCAGAACGCCGATGGCATGGGAAGGCTCCCCGCGCCGAGGCTGCCCAACGTCACGATCAGACCGCGGAAGAATCCGCCGCCGCAGGTCCAAGGTGGACCCGCGGAATAGACCGGACCCGCGGAATAGAACCGCCGCGAATTCCGCTCCACCCAGTACCAGCAGGCCACGACGAAAGGGTTATAGCCATGGTGAAGACATTCGAGGACAAGACCGGCGCCGAGGTGACGGTCTCACTGAACGGATCAACGCAGTCCTATGACATCGCCGTTGCCGACGGGACCGTCGCCGGGCACGCGTACTTCCTGCCCGGGCCGGATCCTGAGACCGAACGCATCTTCCACCACACCGTCGTCGACGAGCAGTTCGGCGGTCGAGGGCTGTCGAAGTTCCTCGTCGCCGAAGCGCTCGATGATTCCCGCGAACGCGGAATCACGGTGGTGCCCGTGTGCCCGCTCTTCGTCAAGAAGCTCCAGGAGGCCGGCGACGACTACACGGCACAGGGCGGGAAGTACCGCAACGCCACCGGCGCCGACATCGACATCGTGAAAAGCCAGGCGTGAGCGGGTCGATGAGCAACGCGAGTCGCCCCTTCATCGACAAGATCCACCCGGAGAACTACAAGACCATGGCCCAGGCGGCCGCGGCATCGCGGAAGGCCTCGCGTGCCGCAGGACTCGATGACGGGCTCATCGAACTCGTGAACACGCGGGTCTCGCAGATCAACGGCTGCCGCACCTGCCTGAGCATCCATGCTCCGGCCGCACGGAATGCCGGGATCTCTCAGCTCAAGCTCGACGTGCTGCCCAGCTGGCACGAGGCTGAGATCTTCACCGATGAGGAGCTCGCGGCCCTGACCCTCGCCGAGTCGCTGACCGTGCTCGACAAGGCCGCCGATCGCGACCAGATCGCAGCTGACGCGGCCCAGCATCTGACAACCGAGCAGATCTCGGCGATCGAGTGGTCGATCATCCTCATCAACGCGTTCAACCGCATCTCGATCGCCAGCGACCACCCGGTGTTCGGAGCTCAGCCGGACTGAGCGTCTGCCGGCCGATTGGGTGCGGTCGACCGAGCGGTTGGACTCGGCGGGCCTCAGTTGAGGATCTGCTGTCATCGTCCGCGCGGATCGCGGCGAGACGCCCCCGCCACATCTGCAGATCCTGCGGGCTCAGGCTGGCTGTGCCGTGGCCCAAGGCTGCTGCGCCGAACGCCACCGACGGGGAGGGCATCGGGCCCGATTGTTGAGACTGCTCGTCCCGGAGGGCTGCTGATCAGTCACACTTGAGCCCGACCGTTGCACGACCGCTGAGCCTGAACGACCGGAGCCCGCCTATGTCCACCTCCACATCGACGACCACCGACGGGGCCACCTCGGCGCCGGTGACCTTCGGAGGTCGACTGCGGCTCATCGGACCCGGAATCGTGCTCGCGCTCGCCAGCGTCGGTGCCTCCGACATGATCACGACGATGAACTCCGGGGCCGAGTACGGTCTCGCGCTCATCTGGGTCTTCACGGTGGGCATCGTGCTCAAGTTCGTGCTCTCCGAGGCGGTCTCCCGGCTGCAGATGAGCGGGGACCGGTCGCTGCTGTCCCACCTCACCGGCTTCGGCGGGCGGACCTTCCCGGTGCTCTTCCTCATCGCCGAACTGCTCGTCGGGCTCTTCTTCGGCGCCGGCGTCGTTGCGGTGACGACGAACATCCTCCAGGCGATCTTCCCGGTGCTTCCGTTCTGGCCGACGGCCGTCGTCGTGCTGCTCTCGGCCTCGGTGCTGGTGGGCATCGGCCGCTACGGTCTCGTCGAAAAGGCGATGATGGGCTTCGGGATCATCATGTTCTTCGGCATCATCGCGCTCGCAATCTCCGTCTTCCAAGGTGACGGCGCCCAACAGGTCGCCGCCGAGACCGTGGTCCCGACGTTCCCGAACACGTCCATCATCACGGTCATGTCGCTCATCGGCGGCGTCGGCGGGGCGACCGGCATCCTCGCGTACTCGTTCTGGATCCGGGAGAAGTCCTGGCGGAGTCCGGACTGGAAAACCGTCGTCCGCCTCGACCTCGTCATCAGCTACGGCCTCGTCTTCGTCTTCGCCGTGGCGATGAGTGCGGTCGGGGCCTTCATCCTCTACGGCCAGGGCTTCACGATCGCGGACAACGACTCACTGTTCGCGATCGCCGACAGTCTGGTCAGCCGCATCGGTGACGTCGGACGGATGGTCTTCCTCATCAGCTTCCTCGCCGTGGTGTACACGAGCGTGCTCGGCGGATTCTCCGGCATCGCCTACGTCACCGCCGACTGCCTGCGAGTGCTCAGGCGTTACCCGCACCAGGACGAGGCGCGCTTCGACATGTCGGCGAAGTCGGTCGAGTTCCGCGGCGCGCTCGTCTACCTCTCGGTGGCGACGCTGGTCATCATGGGACTCGGCAAACCCGTCACTCTCGTCCTCGTCTACGCTGCGATCAGCGCGTTCATCCTGCCGGTGCTCGCGCTCGCCCTGCTCGTCATCCTCAACCGCGGATCCGTGCCGACCGGTCTGCGCAACACCTGGTGGTCGAACACGCTGCTGACGGTGTGCCTGGCACTCTTCGGATTCTTGGCGATCCTCCAGGTCAAGGAGTCGGTGATGGGGTTCATCGGGTGAAGTGAGGCGCACCCGACAACTGTCGGGTGACTGCGCGAAAAGCACGATGGTCTGGCGGTAGTGCCGCGGTGCCGGGGTCGGCATACTTGGTGACATGACACAACGACGGTCACGATTCGACGCGGAGCTCGCCGCGAGTCTGTCCGTCATCGGCGGGGTCTTTCCGCCGACCATCACTCCTTCGCTCATCGACTTCATGCGAGTCTCGTACGCCTCGGAGCCGCTGGCGGAGACTCTCAGCGGCCGTCGGGTCGAACATTCCGAATATCAGGTGCCGGGCCACCTCGGCGAGGACATCACCGTCTCCGTCTTCAGACGATCCGGGGACACCGAACGACGACCGACGATCGTCTACGCCCACTCCGGCGGGCTGATGTTCGGCGATCGCTTCAGCGCGCTCGGCCTCAACCTCGACTGGGTCGAGAGAATCGGTGCGATCCTCATCTGCCCCGAATACCGCCTGGCACCCGAGTTCCAAGACCCCTATGCGCGTGAGGACATGTACGCCGCGCTCCTGTGGACGGCAGAGAACGCCGACACCCTCGGCGTCGACCCCGCCCGACTCATCGTCGCCGGAGCCAGCTCCGGAGGGGGACTGGCCGCCGGAATGGCGCTGGCGGCCCGTGACCGGCACGGACCGAAGCTCAAGGGCCAACTGCTCATCTACCCGATGCTCGACGACCGAGGCATCACACCGTCGACCCATCAGTTCGACGGCATCGGCGTCTGGGATCGGGTGAGCAACGAAACCGGATGGCAGGCGATGCTCGGCGATGACTACCGCACCGAGGCGGTCTCGCCCTACATCGCACCATCGCGTGCCAACGACCTCACCGATCTGCCGCCCGCGTACATCGACGTGGGCTCGGCCGAGATCTTCCGGGACGAAGCCGCCGCCTACGCCTCGGCCCTCTGGAACGACGGCAGCGAAGCGGAGCTGCACGTGTGGCCCGGAGGCTTCCACGCCTTCGACATCTTCGCCGCCCAT
Organism: Brevibacterium iodinum ATCC 49514; assembly: GCF_900169265.1. Lineage (GTDB taxonomy): Bacteria > Actinomycetota > Actinomycetes > Actinomycetales > Brevibacteriaceae > Brevibacterium > Brevibacterium iodinum. Next base: position 70,157 of record NZ_FXYX01000009.1, on the reverse strand, counting down.
ACACACCTTGCGCAAGGAATGATCAGCACCCGAATGGCCTGGATCGAGAAGCTCTTGGCCGACTGAAAGGAACATCATGTCTGAGAACACAGCTGTCAACGACGCAGTTGTCCGCGTGGCCACGAAGACCGTCGACAGCGGCGGCGTCCCAGGCGTCGTTGCCGGAGTGACCACCGACAAGGAGACCATCAGTCTCACTGCTGCAGGAGTCCGCTCCCTCGACGATCCGCAGCCGATGACCACGGACTCCGTGTTCATGATCTTCTCCACGACGAAGGCCCTGACCGGCACCGTGGCACTGCAGCTGGTGGAGTCGGGAGAGCTCGACCTCGACGCCCCGGCGAAGGACTATGCCCCAGGACTGGCCGACGTGCAGGTCATCGACGGCTTCGACGACAGTGGAGAACCGATCCTCCGGGCACCCGCCAGCGAACCGACCACCAAACAGCTGCTGCTGCACACCGCCGGCTTCGGCTACGACTTCTTCAACGAGAAGTACGAACGACTCGCCCGCGAACACGGCCAGCCGAGCATCGTCACCGCGACCAGGAAGGCGTTGGAGACTCCGCTGCTGTTCGATCCCGGCACCCAGTGGGAGTACGGGTCGAACATGGATTGGGTCGGCCAGGTCATCGAAGGCATCACCGGAAAGACTCTGGGTGAGGCGATGCGCACCCGAGTCCTCGAACCGCTGGGCATGGACGACAGCACCTTCCGTCCGACCGCGTCGATGCAGGAGCGGCAGGCCACGATGCACCAGCGCACCGACGGCGAACTCGCGGCGACCGACTTCATGCTGCCCGAACCGGAGGTGGAGATGGGCGGCCACGGACTCTTCTCGACCGTCGATGACTACCTGAAGTTCATCAGGATGTGGCTCAACGACGGAGCAGCCGACGACGGAACCGTCGTCCTCCGCCCCGAAACGGTGGACATGGCCACGCAGAACCACCTCGGCGATCTTCGGGTGAAACTGCTGCCCGGAGTCATCCCGAGCTTGTCCAACGATGCGGAGTTCTTCCCCGGCATGCCGAAGACCTGGGGATACACGTTCATGATCAACGAGGAGGAAGCCCCGACCGGACGCCCGGCCGGCGCCGCCGCATGGGCGGGTCTTGCCAACCTCTACTACTGGTTCGACCGACAGAACAAGATCGGCGGGTACTGGGCCACACAGATCTTCCCCTTCGCCGACCCCGTATCCGTCGGTGGGTACCTCGAGATGGAGACGGCAGTCTACGATGCTCTGAAAGGCTGATTCGCGACCGAGGCGAATCGCGACCGTCGGGCGACAAACGTGGACTGCCAATCGTCGACCGACGGACGAACGAGGAGGTGGTGACGTGCAGGAGCTGCTCGGCAGGATTGCCAAGCTCGATCCCGAGGCGAGCCTGGGTCTGCGCGTCATCGCCTGCTTCGACGAACTCATGGCCGGCGAGGTCAATTCCCATGCCCTCGCCTCCGCGGCCGCGGCTCTGGCCGGTTGCCCGGCCGGCTTTCGCAGTGGGGACGGGAGCAGGCAGCTGAGGGTCGATTCAGGCGGAGTCTCGATTCCGGGAGACCGACCCGCCGAGGTGGCCGCCCTGTCCCTGCCGAACGATTCCGAGGTCTGGCTCGAGCGGGAGGACGTTGCCTTGCCCAACGATGTACTCATCCTTGAGAGATTCGGCCTGGCCATCGGCGTGAGATTCGGTCTCGAACGGCAGCAGCTGGAGACCCCGCGGGACGTGGCGCTCGTCCTCGATCCTGCCGCGACGCCCGAAGACCGGAGTGCTGCCGCGGTTCGCCTCGGGCTGATGCCAGGCTCGGGATATCGAGTCCTCGCGGCCCCGCTGTTCGCCGTCTTCGAGAAACGACCCGCCGGTCCCACCGATGTCATCACCAGCGAACATGGCACGCTGCAGGTGGTCATCGTGACCGACGACACCGAGGACATCGCCGTGACACCGGCCGGACTGGGGCCGTCCGGGTCGATCGGAGAATTGCCGCGGTCACTGCGGGCAGCCGTGGTGGCACTGCGGCTCAGCCGCCCGCCCGAGGAAGGGCTAGTGCGGGCGGAAAACTTCGGTGGGCTCGTCGAACTGCTCGCCGAATCATCTGACACAACCGATCCGGACGCTGCGCTGATCGACGAGATCATGGACTCGCCGTGGGCGGAGTCCACGGTGCGCGTGCTCCTCGAAGCACCGACGATCAGACAGGCGGCCCGCGACCTCGGTCTGCACCACAGCACGGTGCAGAGCCGGGCCGAGCAGATCGAACGCTGCCTCGGCTACGACCCGCTGTCGGGCTACAACCGCACCAGGTTGGGCATCAGCGTGCTCCGGTGGCGGCTTCGCAATTCCCGAGTGCTTGAACTTCCGGGGCCCGTGGGGTGAGGGGCGTCAAGTCCCGGGTTTGATGGAGAGTTTTCTACTTGGAATTCATCAACTGACACACGAGCTAGCCAACCTGTGGCAGCGTGTTGAAATACTCTGGTCGGAACGCGGTTGGAGTCGCCTCACCGGGTGCTCCGTGAGGCCGGTACGTGTTGAACCACTGCACCCACTTCGCCGTGGCGACCTCGATATCGTCAGTATTTTTTACGGATCCTAGTTCCGGATCAGCTCGACCTTATAGAGAGAGTTCAGCGCTCGGCGAGGGCGTTATCGTATGAGTCGCCCTTCGATTCGACAGACGCGACGGTGCACCTAGAAACACTTAGCGAGTCGGTAGGGTGGGAGCCATCTAGGGAGAAGGAAGCAGGGAACCATGAAGAAAGAAATCAACGTCGTGGGTGCCATCATAGTCGACGGTCCAAATGTCTTGGCAGCGCAAAGAAGCGCAACAATGTCTCTGCCCGGCATGTGGGAGTTTCCCGGTGGCAAGATCGAAGCCGGTGAAACTCCTCGTGCGGCTCTCGTCCGGGAGCTCCAAGAAGAGCTATTATGCACGGCTGAGATAGGAGATGAAGTCGCTTCGACTCGGCACGAGTACGATTTTGGCTTCGTCACCCTGACTACCTTCTACTCAAAGCTAGTCGAAGGCGAACCGAAACTAACTGAACATTCCGAAATTCGATGGATCGAAGCAACCGACCTCGATTCGGTGGAGTGGGCGCCAGCTGATATACCTGCAGTTGAAAAGGTGGTGCAAGATTTCTCAATGACCGAGGAGTAGGCGTGGCAACAGTTCCAGAGCATGTTCAGCGAGACACAGCGTTCGGATTTCTTGATCGTTCGTCGCCCGCGGAACGCCTCTTCAACCCGATGTTAGTTTCAAATGTTGAAGCCAACACGATGCACAAAGCGATCCTTGAAGAACTGAGACGCTCGAAGAGCTTCACCTTTTCAGTTGCATTTGTCAGTTCAGATGCAATCGCTTCATTGAAGCAACCACTGATTGAGTTCCCGGGCCGGGGCCGAATCATCACTTCGACTTACTTGGGTTTCAATTCACCTGAGTCATTTAGGGAACTGAAGAATCTCCACGACCTTGGCATCGAAGTGTACGTGTTTGAAGATGACACAAGAGGTTTCCATCCCAAAGGCTTCATCTTTGAGCAAGCAGCTACGACCACAGCGATCGTGGGTAGCTCAAATCTGACTTCTCGGGCGCTCAAGCGAAACCACGAGTGGAACCTGAGGTTCTCAGCACTTCCTGACGGCGATATTGTTCAGCAGCTTGCTGCTGCTATTGATATCCAGCTTGAGTCCGCCACGCTGCTGAGCGATGACTGGATCAATGTATACGAAGAGTTGTACGTCCCGCCTTCCGCACGTAGCGAAGTTTCGAGGTCGAACCTTCAGCTGCCAGGGACTCGTACTCAGATTGTCGCCAACGCGATGCAGGCAGAGGCTCTCCTTGAAATTCGAAAAGTACGCGACTCGGGTGAGGATAAAGCTCTAGTCGTGTCGGCGACTGGCACAGGTAAGACCATTCTCGCGGCGCTAGACGTGAAGGCCGCAAATCCGGAACGAGTGCTCTTCGTCGTGCACCGAGAACAAATTCTCGATCGCGCGATTGAGGAATTCACCAAGGTGCTCGATCTTGAGGAACACGAGGTTGGGAAGTTCGTCGGGTCACGTAGAGAACTTGATCGACGATTCGTATTTGCAACCGTGCAGTCACTGGGGTCTCCTGAAAAGCTGAACCAAATCGCACGCGACCACTTCGACTACATCCTCATCGATGAGGTTCATAGGGCTGGTGCGAGGTTGCACCAGAACATCATTCAGTACTTCACCCCGGACTTCATGCTTGGAATCACCGCTACTCCCGAGCGGTCAGACGATTTCAATGTCTATAGCCTGTTCGACTATAACGTGCCCTATGAGATTCGACTACAGAAGGCGCTCGAGGAAGACATGCTCGCCCCGTTCCACTATTACGGTGTCACCGACTTCGAGAAGGACGGCGAAGTTATCGGTGACACAAGCCAGCTGCGGAACCTCGTTGCCCCAGAGAGAGTAGCTCACCTGATTCAGGTGATTGAGCGTTATGGGCACGTAGGCGACCCGGTCAGAGGCCTCATGTTCTGCAGCCGAAAAGATGAAGCTCGAGAGCTATCGACGCTTCTCAACCAGAACGAAGTACATGGCAAACGGCTTCGAACGCGAGCTCTAACTGGTGAAGATTCGGTAGAAACCCGTGAACGTGTCGTCGCCCAGCTCGAAAACGGAGAGCTCGACTACATCATCTCCGTCGATGTGTTTAACGAAGGCATTGATATCCGGACAGTCAACCAAGTGGTCATGCTTCGGCAAACTCAGTCGAGCATCATCTTTACTCAGCAGCTCGGCCGCGGACTGCGCAAGGCAGCTGGCAAGAGCCATCTCATCGTTATCGACTTCATCGGTAACTACACGAACAACTTCCTCGTGCCGATTGCGCTCTTCGGAGACAGCAGCCTGAACAAGGACTCTCTCCGGAAGAGGATGATTGAAGCGCAAGATGTCGGCGCGGTTTCTGGACTTTCAAGCATTAACTTTGATGCGGTCGCAAAGGAGCGAATCTTCAAGTCGATCGAGTCCACACGCCTGGATAGCCTGAAGAACCTCAAGCAGTCCTTTAGAGACCTGCATACCCGACTCGGTAGGCCGCCGATGCTGATGGACTATGCGCGCTTTGATGTTGTTGACCCAGTAGTAATCGCCAGTGCGCGTGGCAACTATTGGAAACTGCTCAACGCATTCAAAGTTGTCGACGAGCAGCCCACAGACAGAGAAAGTCAGATCCTGTCGATGGTCAGTCAGGAGTTTCTGAACGGCAAACGGCCCCATGAACTTCTGGTGCTCGAGCAACTAGTGAGTGCAAGAACTCCTGTGACTGTGAGAGACCTTCGCTCGCTTTTTGATCAAAAGGGAGCGACTTCAGACCAGGCCACAATTGACTCCATTGAAAGAATTTTCAACTTTGAATTCTTCACTGAGGGTGATCAGAAAAAATACGGGACTCCGATCGTCGATTGGACAGACGACAGGATCACTCTAACCTCAGAATTTCTGGACCTGCTTGAACACTCGCCCAGCTTCTTAGCCCATTTGAATGATGCGATTGAGACAGGACTCTTCTTATCCCGTCACAGGTACCGCTGGGATGAACGTCTAGAGGCAGGGAAGAAGTACTCGCGCAAAGATGTTTGCAGACTGCTCAATTGGCAAAGCGATCAAAAGGGGACGATGTACGGGTACAAAGTCGACGTCTACTCCAATTCGTGTCCAATCTTCGTGACTTATCACAAAGATGACGACGTGTCCGCGAGCACTTCGTACGAAGACTCTTTTGTCAGCGAGAACACGCTCCGTTGGTTCACACGCAGCAAGAGGACATTGCAGAGCAAGGAAGTCCGGTCGATTGTGAACAATGAGATCCCGCTGTATCTCTTTGCTAAGAAGGACGACGCTGAAGGCACGGACTTTTACTACTTGGGCCAGGCCACGTCCTCGGACCCAGTGCAAACAAAGATGCCTGGGGAGAACGGGAAGAGCTTGGACGTTGTCACGATGGACCTCAACCTGGAGTACCCCATTGATGCAGCGCTCTATGACTATTTGACGACAGGCCCGGCGATCGAAGAGGCAAAGAGCCGCAGCTCTAAAGCTCCGTCAATTGATCTAAGCCATGAAGAGACACCAATTCGGCTCGAATACAACGACGATCAGAAAGACAAGCTGTTCTAGCGATGAAGTTGCCGGGGCAGCTGGATTTCACTAGTGCTGATGGCCGACTCGCTGAATCAATGCTTCCCAAGCAAACGTCGCGAGCCAATGGGAAGATACATACTCGCCTGACACCGCAGCTTCGAGTCCTGGCGCCATTAATGAATCGACTCGCGTGAGCATGCCTTTTGCTTGAACCATGAGGACATCATCGCTTGGATTCTCCGCGATCGCCTCTAGCTTCGGAGCTAGTCGCATTACCGATGCCGCGACAGAGAGTCCCAAACCGTAAAGATGGCTCTGCTGACCGTCGGTAGGGTCGAGGACCTTTACGGGTGTGAGCGCCGGCGACTCGGGAGACAGCTCCGAAAGGAAACTTGACAGCCATGACGCAAGCTCATCCTCGGTGAGGATCTCAGCCATGAGGTCGGCCTCGCACAGCCCGGGGGAGAGGAAGTCGTGACCGCTGCGTTCCTGCCGGAAGTTCCACGCGGCATCCTCGGCGAAGAATCGACGCGCCGCACCGGCGATGACGTCGACAACATCATGCCGGTCTGCCGCACGAGCACCGATGAGGATACGACGCAGACCGAAGGCCGTATTCGAGTGCACTCCATGCCGAACCGGCGCGGCCACCTTCGGCAGCCATGCAACCACCAAGTCGAAAACCGTCTCGGCGAGCACTTGCGTGTGGGTACCAAGCGCGCGCAACTCCGGAACTTCGCTGGCATTGAGCACCCGGTCGAGTTCGGCCGCCCACGCCCAGCCATACGGCCGCTCCCACGAGGGATTCTCACGGAGAAAGGCCGCCTCGGCGAGCATATTCTCCTCGCTCAGGTGTGAGGACAGAACGACGATCGCACGTTCGCGCCAACCGGCCCCCTGCGCCACCTCGGTCTCCAGCAAAGACGCCAGCAGGTAGTGCATATGCACGCTTGAATGCCAGTCATAGGAGTTCGCGAATGCGGGGTGCTTCTCCACCGCTGGCACAATATCGGCCAGACTCCGCGCCAGATGATGGGAGGCGAACGGATATGCACGGGTGACGTTGCTCAGCGCCACCTCGGCGAAGGGGTGGACGTAGTCGTCAATCTGCGGCATGGATCCTCATCGGCTCGGGGGGGGGTTCCACTCTACGCGGGCGAACACTAGGGCGACCGTTTGATTGCAATCGACCGGCAGCGATTCGCTGCAGTTAGGCTGGATCCGACCGGGACCATTCTCGGTCGAAAGTCGTACGAGAGGACGAACGAGCGATGACGCGAACTCCCGAGGTCTTCGGCAAGACCGTCGCTGAGCACACTCGGTGCGTCCACTACGCCACCGAACTCGACATCATCGCGATCCGCTTCGCCTGCTGCGACCGCTACTATCCGTGCCACCTGTGCCATTCTGAGACTGCGGATCATCCCGCTCAGCAATGGCCACGCGAGAAGTTCGACCAGCCCGCGATCCTGTGCGGGAACTGCTGGAGCGAACTGACGATCGAGACGTATAAGAGTGTCGATGGGTGCCCGGAATGCGCCGCACCTTTCAACCCCCGCTGCGCGGCGCACTCGGACTACCACTTCAGTTCCTGAGGTCACATCGACTACCCCTTCGGTCAGCGGCCAAAATGTGAGACTCTGAAATCACTATGACTGAGCCAAACGCCTCCGCATCACCCAATACCGCCTCCCTTCCCCTCACCTCACCGACCGCGGCGAACCCGAACCTCCCCACCCGCACCGAGACCGACTCGATCGGCAGCCTCGAGATCCCCGACACCGCGTACTGGGGCGTGCACACGGCCAGAGCGAATGAGAACTTCCCCATCGCCCGCCGTCCCATCTCCGTCTACCCCGACTTCGTCCGCGCCTTCGCCTGCGTCAAACAGGCCGCCGCTCGGGCGAACGCTGAGATCGGCGCGCTCGACGACCAGCGCGCGAACCTCATCGACGCCGCCTGCGAAGAGATCAAGTCAGGCAAACTCCACGACCAGTTCGCCGTCGGCGTCGTCCAGGGCGGAGCCGGCACCTCGACGAACATGAACGCCAACGAGGTCATCACCAACCGTGCCCTCGAGATCGCCGGCCGATCCAAGGGCGACTACGCGTTCATCCACCCCAACGACCACACGAACCACAGCCAGTCGACGAACGACACCTACCCGACCGCGATCAAGATCGCGCTGGCGTTCTCACTGCAGAACCTCCTCGGCGAACTCACGCTCCTTGCCGATGCCTTCGCCGCGAAGGGCCGCGAGTTCGCCCATATCGTCAAGGTGGGGCGCACCCAGCTGCAGGATGCCGTGCCGATGACGCTCGGTCAGGAGTTCAACGCCTTCGCCACGACCCTGCGCGAGGACGTCGAACGTCTCGAGGAAGCCGTCGCCCTCCTCGGCGAGGTAAACATGGGCGCGACCGCGATCGGCACCTCGATCAACGCCCCGGTCGGTTACAAGGAAGCGGTCATCAAGCACCTGCGGCAGATCACCGGACTCGACCTGAAAACGGCCGGCGACCTCGTCGAATCGACCTCCGATACGGGTGTTTTCATCACCTTCTCGGGTGCGCTCAAGCGCAGCGCGCTGAAGATGTCGAAGATCGCCAACGACCTGCGCCTGCTGTCCTCGGGGCCGCAGGCCGGCATCGGTGAGATCAACCTGCCCGCCCGCCAGGCGGGATCGTCGATCATGCCCGGCAAGGTCAATCCCGTCATCCCCGAGGCGGTATCCCAGGTCGCGTACTCCGTGGCCGGCGCCGACGTCACCGTGTCCATGGCCGTCGAAGGCGGACAGCTGCAGCTCAACGCCTTCGAACCGATCATCGCCCACTCGCTGTTCCAGTCGATCACCTGGCTCGAACGCGCGGCCCAGACTTTCCGCATCAACTGCGTCAATGGCATCACCGCCAACGAGGCGCATATCGAGGACACCGTCGACCGCTCGGTCACCGTTATCACCGCGCTCGCCCCGGTCATCGGCTATGTCGCCGCAGCAAAACTGGCGAAGGAAGCACTGGCGAAGAACGAATCCATCGCCGATCTCGTCGTCGAGCACGGACTGCTCGAGCGGGATGAGCTCGGCGAGATCCTTCGCCCCGAACGGCTGACCGGTATGCCCGCCGACGATTCCGTGGACAACACTGCCACCAGCGCCGAGGTGGTTCCCCGGGATGAGGTGACGACCGAGCTTCCGATCATCCCCGATCTGGAGGGGTAAGCGGCTCGCGGATGGCCGGCAGCTCCCTGTTCCGAATCAGGACTAGAGCGACCGCCAGGCGTCGTAGGAGCCGGCCAGCTCCGCGACCCGGTATCCGGCGCGGCGCAGGGCGCTGGCGGTGATGGCGCTGCGGGTGCCGCTCTGGCAGTAGGTGACGATCCGGCCTTCGCTCGGCAGGCGGTCGAGTTCCCACAGGGCGCGGCCGCCGCTGAGTTGGGTCGCACCGGGGATGTGGCCGCCGGCGTGCTCGATCTTCGAACGGACATCGAGGAGGCGGATGTCGGCTGCGTCCGCCAGGTTCGCCGGGGCGACCAGCTCGACCGGATGCAGCTCCATCCCGTTCAGCGACGTCGCGTAGCCGGTGACCGTGTCGATGCCGACCCTGATGAGATGATCCCGGAACTCCGCTGCCTGCTCTGCGTCGTCGGCGAGGACGACGATCGGCGTCGACTCTGCAGCCGGGTCGAAGACCCAGGCGCCGAAGCTCGCGGACTTTCCGGGCCCCGGGATGTGCAGAGCCCCGGCCGGGGTGCCGGCACGGACATCCGCGGTCGGACGGGTGTCGATGAAAGCCGCCGAGCCGTCCTCGATCCGCTCCTGCACGCGACCGGCGTCGAATTCCTCGAGCTCTGCGAGTTCGCCGAGGAGTGACGGGCCCTCCCGGTTCTCGGTCTTCATCCTGGCGAAGTAGGCGTGGGCGTCGGGCTGCCCGGACAGCAGTTCGTCGACGAAGCCCTGCTCATCGCCGCTCTGGAGGAACGGCGACCACCAGGCGAAGGCGCGCTCGTAGCCGACGGTGGTCGTCGGAACGGAGCCCAGGGCTTTGCCGCAGGCGCTTCCGGCGCCGTGGGCAGGCAGGATCTGCACGTAGTCGGGGAGGGTGAGCAGGCGGTCGCGGAGGCTGGCGAAGAGGTCGCGGGCACCGGCGAAGCGGGTATCGGAGCCGCCGACCGCCTCGTCGAGGAGGTCCGGGCGTCCGGTGTCCCCGACGAACACGAAGTCGCCGGTGAGCATGAACCCCGGTGCGTCGGCCTGGGCACCGTCGGTGACGAGGAACGATAGGTGCTCGGGAGTGTGGCCGGGGGTGTGCGAGGCGCGCAGGGTGATGTTGCCGAGGGCGATCTCGTCACCGTCGTGCAGGCGCACCGCGTCGTCGAAGCCCGCCCCGTATGACCAGTCGGGTCCGCCTTCGTCGGAGACGTACATCGTCGCTCCGGTGGCGGCGGCGAGTTCGCGGGTGCCGGAGAGGTAGTCGGCGTGGATGTGGGTCTCGGTGACGGCGGTGATCGTCAGTCCGTGGCGGTCGGCGAAGTCGCGGTAGACCGCGATGTCCCGGCGGGGATCGACGACGATCGCCTCCCCGCTGGCCTGGCAGGCGATGACGTAGCTGGCATGGGCGAGGTCGGTGTCGAAGATGCGTTCGAGGAGCATGGGAGTCTTCTTTCCGTGGTCGACGGGTGTTTGGTCTGCCGCCCGGGTCAGCGGCCGAAGAGGCGGGAGAAGAACCCGGGCTTGGCCGCTCGGGCCGCATCCTCTTCGGCCTGGGTGTGCTTGCCGCTGCACCACTGGCCAGCCGGGACCGTGCTCTTCACCGACTGGATGTGTTGCCCGCATCCTGCCCACGTGGTCTTTCCGCATACTCGGCACGTCGCTGCTCGACACATAGCTGTCTCCTTCTTCGGCCATAGCGGGCCGGTTCGTCATCAATTCCATATACCCCAGGGGGTATCCAGTAAATATACCCTTAGGGGTATAGTTGATGTCAACATCGAGAACGTGAAAGGACGACGATGAGCGAACGCGACACTGCTCCGACTGAGACAGAAGCGGACCCGGGAGAGCGGATGCTCGCCGACCCTGCCGCGCAGAAGAAGGTCCTCAATCGACTGCGCCGGGCACAGGGGCAGCTCGGCGCGGTGATCACCGCTGTGCAGGACGGAAGCCACTGTCGAGACGTCATCCACCAGCTCTCGGCGGTGTCGAAGGCACTCGACCGGGCGGGATTCCTCATCATCTCGACGGCACTGCGGGAGTGCCTCGAGGATGACGAGGACGAAGTGCGCACTGAAGAGCTCGAGAAGCTCTTCCTCTCAATGGCCTGATGAGGACGGAGGGGTGTGACGGGGTACGTGCCTAAGGCCCCTACCCCTCGAGCAGCCCCTTGATGTCCGCGGCGGTCACGGTCTGGCTGAAGGCCTGACCGCCGGGGCCGCGGCCCTCATAGGTTCCGGAATCGGACATGAGGTCGTCGAAGAGTTCGGCCTTGCGCTTCTGCAGGGCGAGCACCTTCTCCTCGATCGTGCCCTCGGCGACATAGCGGTAGACCATGACGTTCTTCGTTTGCCCGATCCGATGCGCCCGGTCGATCGCCTGATTCTCCGAGGCGGGATTCCACCACGGATCCATGAGGAAGACATAGTCCGCCTCGGTGAGGTTGAGCCCGAACCCACCGGCCTTGAGGCTGATGAGGAACACCGGCGCCTCACCGGATCGGAACGCGTCGACCACGGCCCCACGATTCCGCGTCGACCCGTCGAGGACTACATTGGGGATCCCGCGAGCGTCGAGCTCTGCGGCGACATTGGCCAGGAACGACGTGAACTGGCTGAACACGATCGACCGGTGGCCCTCGGCGATGACATCGTCGAGCCGTTCCAGGAGCGCGGCCAACTTCGACGACGGCACCTCAGTATGTTCGGCATCGACGATCGACGGATCGAGAGCGAGCATCCGCAGCAGCGTCAGCGACCGGAAGACGATGAACCGCTGCTTGTCGTATTCGCTGTCGATGAAGCCGAGGATCTTCTTCCGCTCCTTCTGCAGAATCCGATCGTAGAGTCTCCGGTGCGCGGCGTTGAGCTCGACCGAGATGACCTGTTCCTGCTTCGCCGGCAGATCCGCGGCGACGAGATCCTTCGTCCGCCGCATCATGAACGGTCGGATCCGCCGCTGCAGGCGCTGCATCCGACCCGGGTTCTCACCCGACTCGATCGGACGCACGTACTCTTCCTCGAACCGGTGAGGACTCGGGAACAGTCCGGGTGCCGTGATCGAGAACAGTGACCACACATCCTTGAGCGAGTTCTCCAAAGGCGTGCCGGTTAACGCCAAGCGGAACGGTGCCCGCACCTCCTTCGCCGCCAGGTGCGTCTGCGCCGACGAATTCTTGACGAACTGCGCCTCGTCGAGGATGAGCCCCGCCCACTCCATCCGCGAGAGCGGGGTCTCCTCGAGCCTCAACATCGCATACGACATGACGATGACATCGGCGCCACAGGCCACCTCGGCGAGGTCGACCCCACGCGCCCGCGTCGACTCGGCCACGACACGGACATCGAGATCAGGGGCGAACGCGGTCGCCTCCTTCACCCAATTCGGCACCACTGAGGTGGGAGCGACGACGAGGAAGGGGGCGCTCGCCTTCGCATGCTTGATGAGCGCGAGTGTCTGCAGGGTCTTACCCAAGCCCATGTCGTCGGCGAGGATCCCGCCGAGGCGGCACCGGTAGAGCAGTGCCAACCACCGGAATCCCTGCACCTGATACGGGCGCAGTGTCGCACCATTCAGGTCAGGCACCTCGGTGGCGGGCAGGTGTTCGAGGTCGGCCAATGCGCGCACCGAGTCTCTCCAAGTCGCGGCCGGTTCGGACTCGTCGGCGAGGTCCTCGAAATCCGACCACAGACCCACATGCATCCGGGAGATCTTCGGCGACTCCGGTTCCCATTCGGGGATGAGGTCCGCCTCGGCGAGGAGGGCCTTGAGTTTTTCGAAGATGGGCTTGTTGAGCGACAGGAACGAGTCGTCGGAGAGCTTGATCTTCTTCGTCCCGGCGGCCAACGCCTTGTACAGCTTGACGAAGGGGACCGGGTGGCCGTCGATGCTGATCTGGAAGCCGAGGTCGAACCAGTCGTTCTTGTCCGACTCGACCGAGGTGATCTTCACGTTCGGCTCCCCGCCGAGCTCCCGGTACGGCTGCTTCTTCCCGCGCGTGATGACCTTGACGTGCTCGATCTCCTCGAGCCCGGGCAGGACGTTGACGACGAAATCCGCGGTGTCGGCGTCGTCGAGTTCGACGTCTCTGATGGTCGGCAGGGCGGAGCCGGTTTCGTGGGTGTCGGCGAGGAGTTTGTCGACCTCAGCGACGACGGCATCTTCGAAGTCGAGTTCGCGTTGCTCCGCATGTTCCCTCGCCGAGGCGGCGCTGAGCCTCAATCGGTCGATGACGGGGAAGGTGCGGCGGGGTCCCTGGTATTCCCAGTACCAGCTTAAGGAGAGTTTGTCGCCGGCGCCGAAGGCGGCGAAGACGACGAGGCGGGGGTGCCCGTACTGGGGGAAGGCGACGGTGGCGTCGCTGCTGATGACCTCGGCGCTGGAGCGCAGCTGCGGGTAGTACTCCTCGAAGAACTCTTCGGCCTCGGCCGCGGGGATCGTGATCGGCCCGGGGGACTGGAGCACGGGCAGCGCGGATTCGTTCGTCGGGGTCTCCGCAGGGGCGAGGGTGACGGTGAAACCGCTGGTGACGTCGATGCCGAAGAAGCCGTGCGTCCAGATCGGTTTGATCAGTCCGGGGGCATATTCGCGTTCGTCGATCGTTGCCCGCGTCTGCACCTGCAGGCGGTTCTGGCTGCGGCGGATGTCGATTGCGGCCTTCGCGCTGTGCCCGAAGCGGATGGTCATGGCCGGATTGATGCCGACGAATTCGATGCCGAGCTTCTTCCCCTGCGTGAAGTGATCCCACAGCAGGGGAGTGCGGAAATCGCCGAGGTGGTACGGCGCACCGTCGGGCGTGAAGTCCGTCTTCCCGCGGGTGCGGAGTCCCGCGAGTTGGGTGAACCATTCCTGGTGGGCCGGGTCGATGTCGAACTGCCGGGCCATGCGGTCGATGGTGCGCCAGGTCAGGGTCTTCTTCACCCAGTTGTCGGACTCGCTGAGCATGAGCGGGCGGATCGCGAGGCTCGGATTCGCGCCCGGGGTGACGTCGTCCTTGTCGAGGAGGACGGAGTGCTGAGCTTCGAACCAAGTGCGGGGGATGACTTGGACGAGCTCGAATCCCAAGGCCACGGGCGTGTGCGAATGCGGAGCCGCCGCGGCGAGAGGAGCGAAGGCGTCACGCCAATCGGCGGGGAGGGCGGATCGGTTGTCAGGCACCTGGCCATCCTCTCATCTGCCGGTGCCACGAGACGTACGCGCTGCGTCTGGGGTGAGAGGTACAGTCGTCGCATGAGCGAGAACAGCGACAGTGATGACGAGCGGTGGCTGATCGTCAAGGGACGCCGGTGGCGACGAACCGACCCAACACTGGAACCCAGCGTCATCGAGGAACTCAAGAGCCACCTCGGCGCTGCGAGGAATGCCGTCAAGCAGGCGAAGAGGCGGGGTGCTGAGAATGATCTCGCGGAGGCGAGACGGAGGGTGAATGTCGCGAAGCACGGCCTCGGCGAACGCGGCGAATATTGGTGGGAGATGTCAGTCGAAGACCGCCGGCGTCGCGCGGAGACGGCCCTGAACGAACTGCGGTGAGCTCGATCAGGGTCGCCTCATCAGCCTCATCAGGCGTGAGCAGCCCGGGTGGACGCGCTGCTGCGGGGCGTCAGACTCCGGACACCGCGGCTGCCAAGTTGCCGAGGGACGATTCGAGGTCCTCTTCGCTGACGGCCGGGAAGTCGACCTGCTTGAGCACCTCCTTGTCGGTGACAGCGCTCCAATCGTAGGTCACGGAGACCTCGGTCGAGTCATGGCTGTGGGACTTGAGCTCCCAGACCCACTCCCAACCCGGTGGCTCTTCACCGGCCGGTGCCGTCTTCCAGGCGAGAAGCTTGTTCTCCTCAAAGCCGATGACGTGATTGTCGGTCTTGTAGTCGCCGCCCATCTTGTCCCAGTGCATGTTCATCGTGAACACCTGGCCGGTCTCGGAGATGCGATCGGTCTTGTCATCCGACTGGACCATTCCCGAGCCGTCGATCTCGGCATGACGCTCTGGATTGGAGAGGACTCGGAAGATGTCCTCTACGGGGGCATCGATCGTCCGCGAAGCGCTGATGCTCGTGTCACTCATGTCTGTCACCTTTCGTCAGGTGGTGGATGGAGTACGGGTCGGTCGACCCGTCCCTGTGGGCCACGGTATACCCTGATTCCGAATGAGGGGAGGGGGTGCGCAACCAAGGACAGCAAATGTGGCTGTCTTCCGGATCCTCGTTGAGGAATGCAGAATAGCCGACAGAGGTACGTGCCCGACGACGAAGACTTCAACATCGTAGGCAGCTATCGGCCGGCAGTCTCGCAAGGCCCGATCGCTGATCCTGCAAGGTCATGTGGATGTCGTTCCGACCGGACCCTTGGAGAATTGGACTGCTCCGCCCTCGAACCAACGTCGGAGTCACCTGGTTCGCCGTTCGTGTCGAGGGGAAACCGAGTCATGTCCGGGAGATGAGCAAGGGCTTCAACGCCTTCGACGCGACAAATGACGTGATCGCCGACCTGCGCACACTCGACCCGGAACAGGCGTGGGAAGAGATCCAGGAGCACGTCCGGCACGCGAGCATCGCCCGGCGCGGTCAGGACAGCCGCCTGCCACATCTGGAGCGAACCGGCTTCTTCACCGCAGGATAGCGACTCGACGAAGGCGGAGAAGCTGAGGCCGTCCTCGGCTCGGCCCACCGGGACGTGTTCGGCCTCCCCCTGCAGTCGTTCACCACGCCGGGCTACCTCGACGGCCGGGTGTACACGAACTACGGATCGAGGCCGACTCTGACCTACGGCCCCCGATCCCTCGACATCCATGCCTTCGACGAGCGCGTCCACATTGAGTCCGTCCGCAACATCACGGAGACCATCGCTCTCTTCACCGCCGAGTGGTGTGGGTTGGAGCCGTTGAAATAGGCGCATCGGCGTTCTGCAGGTACTGCCGGCCCAGCACCCGATCGAGGCGATGCGTCAGACGATCCGGTCAGCGAGGTCTTCGAAGTCCTCGGCAATGATGTCCCAGTCCCCCGTGGGTTCGAGATCGATGGTCTGATCGGGTCCATGCTCGGTGGGGCGACGAACGAAAGCCGTGCGCAGCCCGAGGGACTGTGCTGCGGCGAGATCACTGTTGTGCGCGGCGACCATGGCGACTTGATGCGGTTCGAGACCGAGGATTTCGGCGGTCCGCAGATACGCGTCGGGGTCCGGCTTATAGGCTCCCGCCACCTCGGCGCCGAGGATCGCATCCCAGGGAACACCAGCACGTTTGGCGACGTCGAGAGCCAACCGGATGTTCGCATTCGACAACGGGGCGATGATGAACTGCTCCTTCAAGCGGGTCAATCCTGCGATCGCATCCGGCCACGGATCGAGCCGGTGCCACGCAAGATTGGTCTCGTCGAGGACCGGCGCGGGAATCGAGTCCGGATCGACGTCGAGACCCCTGAGCACGGTCTCGAGATTCTCCCGGTGGAGCACATCCAGACGAACGAACTCCCGGTCACCATCGCGCACCCGCTCCATCGACGGCTGATATTCGGCGCGCCAGGCATCGGCGAACTCAAGTGGAACGAAATCGGGAACATGATCGTGCAAGTGCACGGCCACCTCGGCGGACACACTGCTGCGCCAGTCGACGACGGTGCCGAACATGTCGAAGACGAGGGCCTCGACCGAATCGAATCCTGCTGTCATGGTTACACGGTAGTCCGCGTGGATCGGACCGTCCACGTCGGTTCTCCCGCTCGCCATGTCAGTCCGTCCGCTTAGACTGAGCGGTGTTGGGAGTCGACGAGGACCTCATCGACACTGGACCACACGGCATCGGCGGAAGGACCTGACCGTGGGATGGAGCACGAGCGAATTGGCGCGTCTGACCGGAACCACGGTCAATACGATTCCTTCATCTTTGTCTTCCCGAATCTCGATATCCCGGACGCCGACCGTGAGCGGTTCATCGCCTTCATCAAGGACGTTGCCGCGGCGGAAGAGGGCTGAGGCAGGGGGCTGAGGCGGAGAGACGAATACAACGGCTGGGGAAGATAACTGAGGATTCGCTGGGTCAGACGATGAGGGCTTGACCCTGTTCTGAGAACACAGTCTGTACTGAACGTATCAACCATCAGATCCGGTTCTTCCGGGCCGGGATCTGCCGATCACGTTCAGGAGGACACCGTGAACCCCATCATCGATTTCTTCCAAGGTCTCGCCGCTCAGGTTCCTGACCTGTTTCAGCCATTCATCATCGCGGCTGCCGGGGCGATCCCCTTCATCGAAGGTGAGATCTCCTCGATCATCGGAGTCTGGGCCGGGATGAATCCCGTACTAGCCGGCATCGCCGGGCCGTCGGCAACTTCATCTGCGTCACCGTCGTCGTGCTCCTCGGAGCTCGGGCCCGCCGCGCCGTCGTGAATCGTCAGAGCGAAAAACGAGAGCTCGCGGCCGTCGGGGCAGGCGGGTTCGCCGACGCCGCGACGGCTGAGCCTGCGCAGTCGACCGCTGCAGCCGATCGGTCAGGGATCGATGCTCCCGTCGGCCCATCGTCGATTGATTCTCCC
The DNA here is from genome assembly GCF_900169265.1 of Brevibacterium iodinum ATCC 49514. Classification (GTDB taxonomy): domain Bacteria; phylum Actinomycetota; class Actinomycetes; order Actinomycetales; family Brevibacteriaceae; genus Brevibacterium; species Brevibacterium iodinum. The sequence continues at coordinate 52,296 of NZ_FXYX01000009.1, read as the reverse complement.
GCCGCTGCCACCGCAGGTGTCACGGTGACGGAGAGCCACCTCGGTGAAGGCGGGAAGCCCGAGTCCAAGGGGCGGGTCAAGTTCAAGAGGTTTCTCACCCGCTTCGGCGTTCCCGGTGCGAGCCTGCTCGGGCCGCTGGCGATTCCCACCCAGATCACCTCGACGATCCTCGTCAGTGCCGGTGTGAAGACCTCGTGGATCCTGCTGTGGCAGGGCATCGCGATCATCGCCTGGACGACCCTGACCACGCTCATCGCCACCGGTTCGCTCGCCCTGCTTGGAGGCTGAGGCTGAGCGCCGGCGGAGAGATCGTCCGTGATCGGGTGCATCCGCTTCCGTTTGTCGGCGCGATCGTGGATCTGGGATCGTACAATGGGATGAATGTCTGATACCGGGAGAACCCACACCTCGTCGCTGGCCGTGCTCGGTGCGCTGCTATTCGTCACCGCCCGCAGCCTCGATTCCACCGGCGCGCCGGGGATCCCCGCGAGCGCCGACCCGGCGAAGCTCAGTCCCAGCGACCGGGAGACCCTCGCGGAGGTGGAGTCCGCACTGACCGTCCAACTCGAGAACTCAGGGACGTCCGTGACTTCCACCCTCGCCGAGGTGGCTGCAGCAGTTGCGTACGTCCGCGGCCGGGCGGAGGTCCCAAGTCTGACCGCGAGCGGGTACGACAAGCTGCGCAAAACGGTGCTCGACGGCCTCGGAGCGACCTCAGCGCAGGGGGCGACCATCTGGCCGCCGACCAGTCAGACCGCGGTGCAGCGATTCGGGTCCTGGAACGAAGCGCTCAAGGCGGCGGGGCTGGCGACGAACAAAATCGGCCGAGCCAAGGGGCAGCTGCGCTTCGACGCAGATGCCTACGGCAAGGCGATTGCCGAATTCCTCGCCGACTGCGAATCACGCGGGACCGCCGCGACCTACAAGGCTTACACCGAATACGCCGCCGAGCATAAGGGCGAGGTGCCCTCGGCCGCGGCCGTCCGGAAGTTCTACGGAAGCTGGAATTCAGCGCTCGCCGCGGTGGAGTGAGGTGCGGATCAGCGACCGTGCATCTTCCCTCCGACCGCTCACGCTATGCGATGCGCGGTCGACGGTAACTTGAGCGCTCGGTGGCTCAACACTCCTGGCATCACCGGCCAGCGGCGAAGGCCTCCAGCCGGTCGCACGCGGTGTTGATGGTCTCGTCCGACACCGCGAAGGTCAGACGCAGGTAGCCTTCGCCGGCCGGGCCGAAGGCCGAACCGGGGACCGTCGCGAGATTGTGCTTCTCGAGCAGCTGTGTCGCCAGCTCCCATGAGTCCAGCCCCCACTCGGACACGTTCACCCAGGCATAGAACGTCGCCGCAGGGCGCAGCAGGTTCAAGCCCTCGATGGCGTTGATGCGTTCGACCATGAGCTCACGCCGCCTGGCATACGAGGCGACCATCTCCTCGACGGCGGTCTGCGGCCCCTCAATCGCGGCGACGGCGGCCTCCTGGACGAATCCGGGCAGACTCGAGGTCAGCCCCTCCTGCAGCAGTGCCATCGGGGCGATGAAATCTTCGGAGCCGATGACAAAACCGCACCGCCAGCCGGTCATGGCATAGGTCTTCGAGAAGCTGCCGATGGCCAGGAATCGATCGAACTCAGCCCCCGCCTCGGCGGTGGATGGTTTCACCTCGGCGATGGATGTGAAGACGGCATCGTCGAAGACCATCTCGTCATAGACCTCATCGGAGATGACGGTGAACCCGTGCTCATCGGCCAGCGCAGCGATCTGCTCGAGGTCGGCCCGATCCATGACCGAACCCAAAGGGTTCGACGGACTGTTGATGATCACCGCAGCGGTCCTGTCCGTGATCGCTGAGCGGACATCCTCGGCGCGGAGTTTGAAATCGTTGTCCTCGGTGACGGGCACAGACACGGCGACCCCGCCAAGGCGGTGCACCTGACCCATGTAGTTGGGGAAGCTCGGATCGGGAATGATGACCTCATCCCCTGGGGTGACAGTGACGTCGAGGGCGAAGGTGAGCGCTTCCATCGCGCCGAAGGAGACCATGACGTTCTCGGGGGCGATGCTGCGATTCCACCGATTCGAGTACTTCCGGGCGATCGCCTGCCGCAGTTCGGGGATGCCTGCATTGGCGACGTAGCGGGTGTTATCGTTCTCGATCGCTCGGATGCCGGCGGCCTTGATGTGCTCCGGAGTGGTGAAGTCCGGCTCGCCGACGGTGAGCTTCACGGCCTCGGGGAAGTCAAGGGCGAGGTTGAACATCTTGCGGATGCTCGAGGCGGGGTAGGAAGCGGCCATGGGGGAGATGCGAGGGTGCGTGTCCGTCATGCTGTCAGTGTCCTCCTGTCGTTCGGGTGCGTTATGAGCCGGTCACGAGGCGAGACCGGGGCGGCCGTGCGTTCACTATGCGCTGCTCCACATTGCTTCGATACCCAGCTTGGTGAAACTGCGCCGGCTTGGTCCCTGCACCGAGCTGATGCAGTTTCACCGAGCTGGTGGAGCTGGTAGGACTGGTGGAGCCCCGCCCCGTCTACTCGTACAGGCCAGCCAGCCGAGAACCGAACCGGGCGAGCAGGCTCGTCTTCTTCGCCCCGGTCGCTGACTCCCACGCATCGGCAATGCCGAAGATCTTGTACATCGACCGGATGCCCAACCAGCGAATCGGTTCGGGCTCCCACTGTCCGGAGAAGTGGTCGTTCCACGGCAGCCCGGTCAAGGGCGTCGATGCCCCGGCGGCCCGATCGAGCAGGGTCTTCGCCGCCAGATGAGTCGCCGTCACCCCGTGCCCGGCATAGCCGCGGGCCACCCCGATGCGCTGTGTCGGGTCGAAGAAGATGCCGGCGCACCAGTCTCTGGTCACCCCGAGCGCACCGCGCCAGGCATGCGCAACCTCGAACTCGAGGTCCGGGAAGAGCGAGGACAGGCGCCCGGCCAACAGGTCGACCACCTCGGCGGGGACCTCACCGTCACCGGGCAGGCCCGACCGGAAAGCATAAGGCGCCCCACGGCCGCCGAGCGCGATCCGGCCATCAGCTGTGCGCTGGGCATAGATGAACGTGTGCGCCGTGTCGCCGAGGCATTCGCGCCCCTCCCAGCCGATCGACGCCCACGCGTCGCCCGGCAGCGGCTCGGTTGCGATCATCGACGAGAACACCGGGATGACCTGCCGTCCCTGCAGGCCCGGCAGGTCGCCGCCGACCGTGTCCGAATACCCCTCGAGACACACGAAGATCGTGTCCGCGTGCACCGGCCCGCGGTCCGTGGCGACCGAATTCTTTCGGATATGCCTCGCCGAGGTGGCCTCACAGATGGTCACGCCCTGTTCCCTGAGCACGTGGCCGAGTCCCCGGGTGAGCAGTGCAGGATCGATGGCGGCGGTACCGGGGAAGTAGAGGCTGCCGAGCGCCCCGTCGACGTTGATGCGGGCACGAGTCGCCTCGGCGTCGAGGAACTGCATATCCTCGGGCCCATATCCGAACTGCTCGTTGCCGGCCTCAAGGTCGCGCAGCCGGGACAGCCCGGCCTCCGACTGAGCGATGTCGATATGGCCGCCGCGCACCTGGTGGGCATCGATGCCCTCGGCCTCGCAGACGTCGAGGACTTCGTCGATGGAGTCGAAGAGCGCGGATTGGAAAGCGCTGACGCTGGCCACGGCGTCGAGCCCTGCCGAGCCGACCGGCCCGGAGGGATCGTTCTTCCGGGCACGGTCGACCGCCTCGGCGAACTTGGTGCGATTGCCCGGCAGCAGGGTCGAGAGCCACCCTCCGTTGCGGCCGGAGGCGCCGTAGCCGATGTGGCGGGCCTCGATAATAGTGATCGCCCAATCGGGGTGGGCCTGCCTGGCGTAATAAGCCGACCACAGGCCGGTCAGTCCGCCGCCGACGATGACGAGATCTTGTTTCTCTCGTGGCAGCGGTGCGGGGTCGTGGGTTTCGGCGGGGGAGGCCGCCAGCCAGTGTGAGGCTTCACCATTGAAGTAGGACACAGATCATCTCCTGAACTCGAGGCGGACCATGCGGTCGCCTACGAAAACAGTTCTATCTCACGCTCAAGGTGAAGTAAATAGTTGTGCCGATTTGTATTTATTGCTGAAACAACCTCGACAGCCTACTGATTTCCTCGTCACGGCCGTACATGAGCGGACTGACTGATTGCACTGTTCGCATGAGCGCAATGGAGCCGATCGACACCCACGAATTCCCACTCAGCCACGAACCGATCGAGGACTGGCAGAAGGTCTCGCCCGCCTCGGCGGGAGGGCCCGACGCGGTTGGATCGGTGAGGCTGGAAGGGGCGACATCCTCGGCGGGGGAGGCGAGTGTGACGACGAGACTCGCCGAACTCGGCACCATCGGCGGCGCGCAGAGCCGAGGGAGTCGGGAAAACGTCATGGGCGCGGATCCTCTTTGTTGAGTAGTGTCGAAGACGGCCCGCACGGACGAAAGGGATCGAGGATGATCGACGTGGCATACTCGCGCGACCTCGTCATGATCGGCGCGATCTTCGGCCTCGCCGCGTTCATCTGGTCAGGCTGGGCACAGGAAGCACCGCCCAGAGCACTGGTCTGGCGGCTCGTGCTCGCCGGTCTCGGAGTCGCGGGCCTCACACTCGCAGTGCCGAGTATTCTCACCGCCATCGGCAACTGGTCGGAACCCAGCGCTTTCACCACCGGGACCGTCGCCTTCACGCTCTACCTCATCGTGTTCTGGGCCGAGGTCGTCATCGCCGCGGTGGTGAGCTTCTTCCTCATCCGCGCCGGCCAGACCGAGAACATCGCTCCGCTCATCCTAGCGATCGTCGGCATCCACTTCTTCGCGCTCGCCGTCGTCTTCGGCCAGCCCGTCCTTCATCTGGCGGGGTTGCTGCTGACCATCGTCGCGGTGGTCGCGTTCATCCTGCCGCGCGGGACCGCGGCGCCGAGTTTCTGGTGCGGCATCCTCGGCGCTCCGGTGTTCCTGGGCATCGGTCTGTGGTGTCTGCTCGCCGGACGCAGCGCGCTCGCCGTCGGATGAATCTCGGACACCGCTGACAATCCCTGGTGAGGTGCTCTATCGTGAGTGAACCGGTGCGCACCGTGGTCCGGGGACGGTTTCGTCCCGCGTTGCGCAGCACGCATGGACACCCCAGCACGGACACCTCAGTATTGCCCTCGAAGAGATGGGCCCCGAAGAAGGAGTCGACGATGAAGACTGCTCGCCGCTTGGACAACCTCGGCACCGAGACCGCTTTCCGCGTGGCCCAGGCCGCCGCCGATTGGAAGGCGAAGGGCAACGAGGTCTTCCCGTTCCACCTCGGCGACCTGAACTTCCCCTTGGCCGGGCATATCGTCGAGGCGATGGAGCAGGCCATCCGCGACGGCAAGACCGGCTACTGCCCGGGACCGGGGATCCCCGAACTGCGGGAGGCGCTCGCCGATGACATCGGCTCGCGGCGCGGAATGACGATCGACCCCGCCGAGGTGGTCGTGACCACCGGAGGCAAGCCCGTGATCACGAAATTCCTCCAAGCCGTGATGAACCCCGGTGAAGGCGTGCTCTACCCGAATCCGGGCTTCCCGATCTACGAATCCCAGATCGAATATCTCGGCGGTACGGCCCTGCCCTACCGATATGCTCCGACCTCCGACGGTTTCGCCATCGACCTCGACCACCTGCGGGCATCGATCGACGAGACCACCACTGCCATCATCTACAACGATCTGCAGAACCCGATCTCGGCCGAATCGACTCCGGGCGAGCGTGAAGCCATTGCCGCGATCGCGCAGGAATTCGACCTGTGGGTGCTCTCCGACGAGGCGTACTTCGAGATGCGCTATCGCGGGAAGTCCCAGTCGATCGCCGCGCTGCCGGGAATGCGGGACCGCACCGTGATCCTCTACACGTTCTCGAAAAAGTACGCGATGACAGGTTCGCGGCTCGGCTGCGCGGTGGCACCGAAGGAGGTCGCCGAGGCGATCTCGCTGATGAACACCAACGACGAATCCTGCACGAACCAGTACGTGCAGTGGGCAGGGATCGCTGCGTTGCGCGGACCGCAGGGGCCGGTCGGCCAGATGCTGGAGGTGCTGCGCAAGAGGCGTGATGCCACCTGCCGGCTCCTCAACGAGATTCCCGGTATGTCCGTGGCGACACCGGGCTCGACGTTCTACGTCTTCCCCGATGTCACCGAGGCGATGGAGGCGAAGGGAATCGCGACCCTGGCGGACTTCACCACCGAGGCACTGCATGCCACTGGTGTCTCATTCTGCACTCGCGAGCACTTCGGTTCACCGCAGCCCGGTGAGGAACGGTCGTACATTCGACTGGCCTATTCGGGTATCGACGAAACCGCGATCACGACCGGTCTCGGCCGCCTCAAGGAGTGGATCGAGGCGGGGCGGTAGTTCGTGCGGCGGGGTTGCTCGCAGTGGTGTCGAGCTGCGGCGCCGTCCCGGCCACGGCTCTGTTCGGGCCACGGTCCAGTGCCGACCGCAACTCAACGCGGACCACGGTGCAGTGCTGACCACAGCTCGGCCCAGACGACAGCTCTGTTATGTCCAGCTGCTCCAGGCAGGCCGGCGGGTGCTCGGCAGCGCGTTGTCACGGCGCCAATCGTGGATCCAGTCGGGCAGTTCGGGTTCGTTCTCCGGCATCCCGAAGGCCTCGATGAGGTCGTCCCTGGTGAGCGGCCGGTCATCGGAGATCAGGCGAGTGGCGACATAGGCTCGGGCGAAGATCTCGCCGTCGACGACCATGCGCTGTTCGAAGAACACGGTGCGCTCGTCGATTCCGCAGACCTTGGTCTCGAGGTTGTAGCGCTGCCAGAGTTTCAGTGATTTGCGGAAGCTGATGGTCTCGGCGCTGACGACGCCGGTCCACCCGCGCTCACGCATCGCCTGCCATGCTCCGCTGCGCACCATCATGTCGAGTCGTCCCAGGTCCATGATCGAGAGGTACTTGCCGTTGTTGAGATGCATGAATATGTCGATCTCACCCAGGTGGACGCGCATGGGGAGGGAGTAGGTGTCCCAGATGTCGCGCGCGGAACGTCGGTGGGACCTCAGCAGGTGCAGGATCATGCGGAAGAAGTGCATGCAATCTATGTTACTTGACAGTAGTTTACTGGGCGACCATAACCCTGCCGGGTGAATGGGGCTCTGATTGATGAACGTGGACCCGACGGCGAATGCGCCCACGGAAGGGTGCGCATCCACGGACCTGGGGAGTCGCCTCGGCGAGGGTGGTTGTCAGTCCTTCGCGGGTTCGGGTTCGCGGCCGGGGATGAACGCTGATTCTTCGGGCTCGGGGTGGCGCTTCCACTGGATGAGCATGATCGCCACACCGAGAGCGACGGCGCCGATCGCGCCCCACACGTTGGTGCGCAGACCGAGGATGACGAAGCTCGGGTCGAGGCGGATTGACTCCCAGACGATGCGACCGGCGCCGTACCACATGAGATAGACAGCGAAGAGGCGTCCCCACTGGAAGAAGACCTTGCGGCCGAGGTAGAGCAGGACAAGAGCGCCGAGGCTGTTCCAGATGACCTCGTAGAGGAACGTCGGATGGAAGAGGGTGCCGGGGGGAGTGCCCAGTGGGATTGCCGGGTTGCCGGGATCGATCTCGAGTCCCCAAGGCAACGTGGTGGGCAGGCCGAAGAGCTCCTGATTGAACCAGTTGCCGAAGCGCCCGCAGGCCTGAGCGAGGATGAGACCCGGTGCCAGGGCATCGAGCAGAGTGATGAGTTTGAGGCCGAGGCGGCGGCACATGATCCACGCGCCCAGCGTGCCGCCGATGAGCGAACCGAAGATCGCGATGCCGCCCTCCCAGATCGCCCATACCGAGCCGGGTTCGAACGGGTTCCACGGGTTGCGGCCGGGGCCGAAGTAATCGGTGTAGTGCGTGATGACGTGGTAGATGCGGGCGAAGACGATGGCCATCGGTACGGCCAGAGTCGCGATGTCGAGCACCTGCCAGTCCTCGACACCGCGCTTGGTCAGGCGGCGGTTCGTCAGCACAATGGCGATGATGATGCCCACCAGGATGCACAGCGCATAGAAGTGGATCGTCAGCGGTCCGAGTTGGAAGCTAGAGATGGAAGGACTGGGGATTGCCGCCGAGATGTCGTGCGGAATCGCGGTCGCGCTGGAAGTCACTGGGCCGAGGTGCATGGGGCCAGTCTATTTGCACCCGTCTGAGAATCCTTTATGCCGCGTCTGGTCTCTGACCGGCGAGGACCGTTTTCGGGCCGATCGCCGTGCCGCCTGCGCTCTGACCAGCGCGTAAGCACGAGTCCGGTGGGGTGAAGGCAGCCGCGACAAGGCCACTCGCGCTCACTTCAGAATGGAGGCACAGCGGCGCCATTGAATGGCCATGCGCCGCTACGTTTCGAAGAGGCCGTCGATGATGTCGTCTGTGATGAATCGTGAGTGCAGGATCGGGATGCGAGCAGGGTCGGTGCTTTCGGGCGGTCGCCATGCCGGCCGTCCGTCGCCGAGCATGAAGACTTCCCAGTCGGAGCGGTCCATAAGGTGGTGGTGGAAGGAACACAGCAGACACATGTTGTTGATGTCGGTCTTGCCGCCCAGGGCGTGCGGCACAACATGGTTCACGTCGCACCACCCCGCCGGTGCATCGCAACCGGGGAACACGCATCCGCGATCCCTGGCGGTGACGATTGCGGTCTGCTTCTTGTTTGCGAAGCGCTGTTCCGTGCAGACTTCCACCGTGCGAGCCTTTTCATCCATCAGGTGGAAGAAGACGGTGCCATCGAGGCCGCGCCGAGCGACGTCGCCCATCGGGAAGCGGTCGCCGGAGCCTGTGGTGGCTTCGCCGATGCCGTTGGCAATGTCGGACGCTTTTGCTGTGACGACCAGGGCGTAAGGCGAACCTTTGGCGGCTTCCTTCATGCTGATGCGCGAAATGAGAGTGGCGAAACGTTCGTAGATCCAGGCCTTCGCACTGGGCTGCTCGCTCATGAGATCGACGGCCGAACCATTGGCGCGGACCCCGTGACCGGCAGGAACGGGACGGTTGGCACCGGGATCCGCGGATTCGGCTTCGTTGTCTCCGGTGGCCTCGATGACAGCCCATGGAGGTGCATCGAAACGATCTCCGGTAAGGACGGCATCGAGAGGTTCGAACCGTTGCTCGTCGAAGGTCTGGCCGAGGCCGCCACTACCGGGAGTCTGGTCTGGCCCGGCGTTTGGGGCGAGTGAGGGAGCGTCTTCGCGCTCGCCTTCGTCCGCCTCGGAGTCGGTGGGTTCTGCGATTGTCGATGTGGTGCCTTTCGCGGATTGAATCCTGGAGGTCAGCAGTCCGTGCAGTTCGGATCCCGCCACGGGATCGAGGATGCCTTCCAGTCTCCAGTCTCCATTGCGCTTGGGCCGGGCAGTGATGAAGTAGGCGGAACGATCGCTGGGGTCGAGCGGCTCGGCACCGTCGGGGTCGATGAGAGCGAGCATCCGACGGAAGATGTCGCGGAGCTCGCTCACAGTCACCGATTTCGCGTACTTCACGAGGTCGGCCTCCACACGGGACTTCGTCTCGTGGCCCACCCACGCGGGCAGTGCCTTGAGGCAGTCTTCGATGACGGTGAGGTGCTCCGCGGGCAGGGTGCCGAGGTGGAGCTGCTCGGCGACGAGCGGATGTTCGGGCTCAAGCGGTTGTCCGTCGAGTGCGACTCGTCCGCCGAGATTCTCTGCTAACCTTGCCCGGCGGTTCGCTTCTCGCCCTGAGAGGTTGAGGCGTTCCTGGATGAGCGCCTTGGTCGACTTGGCACCACTGTCCTTAGGCGTGCCGACGCGTTCGTAGACGGCCAGTGCCAGGGTGGACAGAGATTCACTGAGTCGACGCAGCGCCTCGGCCCCATCGATAACCTGCAGGGCCTCGTTCGGTCCCATCGGCCGGTCGAATGCACGAAGACCTCCGACCAGTCCGGTCAGGGAGGCGATCGAGTCGGTGATTTCGGGAGCGCTCGCAACCTGGTCGTTCCAGGCGGCGTCGGTGAGGATCGGGTGCAGCGAGGTTGGTCGTTGAGAATCAGTTCCAGCCTCAGGCTGAGCGGCGACAGAGGCGCTTGTGTTGGCCGGGCTGGCAGGATCAGCGGAGGCGGGCTGCGTGGTTGAGCTGATCTGCTCGGTTGTTTCGAACAATGAGGTCGGGTCTGCATGTGCGGTCGAGTCAGTCTTGGCGTTCGGATCGAGCCCTGTGGATTTCGCCGGATCGACGGTATCTCTCGAATTATCTCTGCTGGCGGTCGTGACGGTTTTGCTTGGTTGTCCGGCATCGAGAGCCGACGTGTCTTCGTCCATTTGTTCGTCGTCGGCTATCGGCGCATTGTCAATGGCTGCGTCATCGTCGGTCGAAACTGGGTCAAGGGCCTCGAACACCTCGGCGAAGTGGTGGCCGCTGAGGTCGAGCCCGGCCGCCTTGAGTTGTTCGGCCAGTGTTGCGGGGTCCGATGTTTCTTCGGGTTGTGCTTGCGCGGTGTCCTCGGGTGCGTGGGCATTCTGAGAAGAGGTGCCCACGAGGTCTGCCGGTGTGATGTTCGTCGGCGGTCTTCTGCTCGCCCCACCGCGCGAGTCAGCGGCGGCGCGGCGGTCGCGCTTTCCTGACTTGCGTCGCTTGCGGTCGGGGGTGAAGGTCATCGCTGTTGAGTTCCGTTCGTCATTGAAGGTCTCTTAGCTCAATTGTAGGCAGTCAGAGAATAGAAGACAATAGAATCTTCGAAAAAGATTCGACTGGAAATGACATGCTGAATGTGAAGGACGCTTTTGAGTGGTTTATTGGGAGTTCGATCAGTTTCAGGGCACTTTACTCGTCGGCATTGACTCGGGATCGGTGACGACTGAAGTGTCGGGAGAATTCTCGGAACTGGATCCGACCCGGTAGAAGTGGATGGTCTGTGCGATGCCTGCCGGCCGGGAAGAGTTCTAGCCTGCCTTCTGGGAAGGGTTGCAGCCTGCCGTCTGGGAACGGTCGGTCGGTAGTGCTCGAACAGAACCGCCTCGGCGCGGTTGGATCTGCACGCGGATCGCTGCGAGTGAGATGATGGGAAGCTATGGCCCTTGATTTCACCCTGGTGCAGCTGCGCTACTTCCAGGAGGTCGCCAGGCGGGAGAACATGACCGAGGCGGCGAAGCAGCTCAACGTCACTCAGTCGGCGATCTCGACGGCGATGGCCCAGCTCGAGCGGACCATCGGTCTCGACCTTTTCATCCGACAGCGCAATCGTTCGGTGGTGCTCTCGCCTGCCGGGAAGCGATTCCTCTCAGAGGTCACACCTTTCCTCGAAGCCTCCGACAACCTCGGCGAGACTGCGTTGGGCCTCTCACGTCGTCTCAGTGGAGACCTCACTGTCGGAGTCTTCTCGCCGATCGCGCCCACCCGCCTGCCGCTCATCCACAGCGAATTCGAGAAGCGCTACCCGGATGTTCGGATCAACTACCTCGAGGCGAACCTTCAGGAGCTGCAAGCCGCTGTCATCGCCGGCGACTGCGATCTCGCACTGACTTACACGCTGGGAATGACCGATCGCTTCGATCGCTTCCTCATTGACGTCGTGAAGCCGCACGTCCTCGTCTCACTCGATCACCACCTCGGCGGGGGTGGGAAACGGCCGCGACCAATCCACCTGCGAGAGCTCGCAGATGAAAACTACATCCAACTGGATCTGCCGTTCAGCACTCAATACTATGACGAGCTCTTCCGGATCGCGGGCGTCGAGCCGATCGTGCGGCACACCTTTGCTGGCTACGAAACCGTGCGGTCGTTCGTGGCGATGGGGCACGGGTACTCGCTGCTGAGCCAGAGCGTGTCCTCGGGAACGTACATCGGATCGAAGACGGTGGACGTTCCGCTGCTGGACGACTTCCCGAGCATCGACCTTGCCATCGTCTGGCCGAAAGAGCTGAGGCTGAGCAAGCGTGCGCGAGCCTTCTGCGAGCTGACCTTGGAGATCCTCGGGACCTAGGCGGCTGAAGCGGACAGAAGGACCCGAACCGCGGGCCGAGGACTGCGCTGGTGCTGGGGAAGGCGGTCGGTGGGGAAGCGGTCCGCCGCCGAGGTAAGGGGCTTACGCGGAGAGGTGCCACCTCGGCTTCTCATCGATTTTCCTCATGACCAGTGTCAAAAGTATCTGTTGGACTAATGTGTTGTGGATCGCAAAGATGGTGGAAATCATCCCCGCGCCCTAAGGAGATCCCGGATGTCCATCACAGCCCCGACCGAGCAGCGAACCACGTCGACGAAGATGCAGCGGAAGGTGCTCCTGGGCGGCAGCATCGGCCAGTTCGTCGAGTTCTACGACTTCACGTTGTACGGTCTATCGGCGGTGATCCTGTCCGAGTACTTCTTCCCCGACGGCGACCGGATCACCGGTCTGCTGGTCATCTTCGCGACCTTCGGAGTCGCCTTCGTCATGCGCCCCCTCGGCGGACTCTTCTTCGGAGCTCTCGGCGACAAGGTGGGCAGGCGACAGACCCTGACCATCACGATCTTCCTCGTCGGAGCCTGCACAGCCCTCATCGGCATCCTCCCCGGTTTCGACACGGTCGGGTGGTTCGCGCCGATCCTGCTCATCCTCGCCCGACTCGGCCAGGGCTTCTCTGCCGGCGGTGAATCCGTCGGCGGACCGTCCTTCGTCTACGAGCACGCTCCGATTGCCAAGCGCGGACTGTGGATCAACATCACTCTGGCTGCGACCGCCCTGCCCTCGGTGTTCGCCGGCGGCCTCATCCTCCTGCTGTCGACGGTGATGAGCGACGCCTCATTCGACTCATGGGGCTGGCGCGTGCCGTTCCTCCTGGCGCTGCCGTTGTCGGCCGTCGGACTGTGGATCCGGTCGAAGACCGACGAATCCGAGCTGTTCAAGAAGACCGCTGCCGAACGGCCCAAGGAGTTCAGCCCGATCCGCGAAAGCTTCCGCGAGAACTGGGTCGGAATGCTCCAGGTCTTCTTCGTCCTCGGCGTCACCGCGCTCGGCTTCTATATGCTCTCGGCGTACTTCGTCACCTACATCCAGACCACCGGCGACCTCAGTCGCGAACAGTCGCTGCTGACAAACGCGATCGCTATGGCCAGCTACACGATCTTCCTGCCCATCGCCGGCCACCTCGGTGATCGATTCGGACGTCGGCCCATGCTCATCGCGGGTGCGATCCTGCTCGCGGTCACCTCGGTGCCGGCATTCGGGCTGGTCACCAGCGGACATATGGGGCTCGCATTCCTCGGGCAGACGATCTTCGTCCTCGCGCTCTGCTGCTACGGCGGCGGCTGCTACACCTTCTTCTGCGAGCGCTTCTCGACGAAGACGCGGTTCACCTCGGCGGCCATCAGCTACAACATCTCCTACGCGGCGCTCGGCGGAACCGCTCCTTTCGTGGGCACGTGGCTCGTCGACATCACCGGCGTCAACACCGCGCCCGGCTATTACATGGCTGCTGCGGCCGCCGTGTGCCTCGTCCTCATCTTCGTCACGCGCCTCCCCGAGACCCGCGGACGGCTGGGGTGAGCCTGCATTGACATCGAGTTTCGTCCACTTTCACATCACATTCTGTACAGATCATCGGGATGAAAAGCGATGAACTGAACGAAAAGCGATGTGCGAGCCCCACCCGCGCCCCAGACCCATGCAAACCACTACCCACCCTCATGAGAGAAGCGATCAGCAATGAACCAACAGGCACCCCCATCCTCCGACGCGGCCTTCCTCGCAGACTTCCACTTCGTCGCCACCATCGGTGCCACCGACAACAACGGCGTCGACCGGCAGGCGCTGACGGCCGAAGACAAGCAGGCGCGCGACTGGATGCGCGGGTGGGCGACGGACAAAGGCTTCGACGTGCGCGTCGATGCGATCGGAAACATGTTCGCGTGCCTCGAGTTCGTTCCCGATGCCCCGTACGTCCTCGTTGGTTCCCACCTCGACTCGCAGCCGCTCGGCGGTCGCTTCGACGGCGCCTACGGAGTTATCGCCGCCCTCTTCGCGGCCCTGCGCGTCAAAGAGGAACTCGCCGAATCTGGCCTGAAACCCACCTTCAACCTCGCAGTCGTCAACTGGTTCAACGAAGAAGGCGGTCGCTTCGCCCCGTCGATCATGGGCAGCTCCGTCTACGCCGGGCTCTTCGACCTCGATGAGATGCTCGCCGTCGCCGACCTCGAAGGCACCACCGTCGCAGAGGCGCTGGGAGCCATCGGCTATGCCGGCACCGACACCCCGCCCGAGGCGATCACCTACGCCGAGATCCACATCGAACAGGGCCGAATCCTCGAACGCGAAGCCACGGACATCGGCGTCGTCGAGTCCAGCTGGTACACGCAGAAGCTCGACATCGACGTCCTCGGCGAACAGTCCCACACCGGAGCGACCGCCATGGCCGACCGCCACGACGCGGTCGTCGCCGCGGCCAAGGTCGTCCTCGCCGTCGCCGAGGTGGTCAGCGAGTTCGATGACGAAGCCCTCGTGTCCTCGGTCGGGCAGCACGTCGTCGAACCGAACTCGCCGATCGTCGTCCCCCGCCGCGTCCACATGGTCGCCGACCTCCGATCCTCCGATCCCGCCATCGTCCAAGCCGCCCGCAGCTCGCTGAAGACGCAGATCGCCGAGATCGCCCGCGCCCACGACATCACCATCAACGTCGAGGATTTCGACATCCGCGACAAGCGCCACTTCCCGAACGAGGGCGTCGAACTCGCCGAGAAAGCCGTCGCCAACGAAGGTCTGAGCATCCGCCGGCTGGAGACGATGGCCGGTCACGATTCCGTGGCGATGAATCACCGCGTGCCCGCCGTGATGATGTTCGTGCCCAGCGTCGACGGCGTCTCCCACTGCGAACGCGAATTCACCACCGACGACGACATGCTCCGCGGCGTCCGCGTCCTCACCTCGGTGGCCCGCGAGCTCGTCCGCGGTGAACTCGCCGATGTCCGTGACGGTGCCGTCTGGGTCGGTTCCTCCGTCGCCGAGGTGCGCGCATGAGCAACGTCGACCCGCGCCCCAGCGTCGCCGCCTCGGCCGCAGTCCCGACCAGTTCGACAGCCGAACCCTGGACCCTGTCCGCCACCGAGGTGCTCGCCGCTTTCCGCTCCAAGGACCTGTCCCCGGTCGACCACCTGAGCTCCCTCATCGGCCGCATCACCGCCGAAGATGAGCGCATCAATGCGGTCACCGAAGTCGTCGAGGAGGCGGTCACCTCGGCGCGGGAAGCCGAGGACTTCTACGCGAACGCAACCAGCGATGACCTCGCCGAGGCGGCCGTCACCCGTCCGCTGCTCGGACTTCCCGTGATCGCCAAGGAGAAGCACGCGCTCGCCGGCCGCGGCCTCACTCAAGGGCTGCTCCACGAACGCGACACCGTCGCCGACCATGACGCCGCGATCATCGCCCGCATCCGCGCCGCCGGCGGTTACGTCCATGCGCGCGCCACCTCTCCGGAGTTCAGCTGCGCGACGATCACGCACTCGCCGATGTGGGGCGTGACCCGCAATCCGTGGAACCCGGACCTCTCACCGGGCGGGTCCTCCGGCGGGTCCGGTGCTGCGCTGGCAGCCGGGTTCGCGCCCCTGGCCACGGCCTCCGACATCGCCGGATCCACGCGGCTGCCCGCCGCCTTCACCGGCACCGTCGGGTACAAAGCCCCCTACGGCCGGATCCCCGGCGCCCAGCCTCTGGCCGCGGACTGGTACCGCGGGGACGGGCCGATGGCGCGCACCGTCGCCGACGCCGCCCTGCTCGCGAAGGTCATGGTCGGGGTCGATCCGAGTGATCATGCGACGATCGCCTCGCCCGGGTTCCTCGATGACTTCGACCCCGCCGAGGCAGCCGACCGACTCCGCGGGCGCAGGGTCGCGCTGTGCGTCCGGTTGGGGGACTTCCCCGTCGGGAAGGACATCGAAGCGAATACCCGCGCGGTCGCCTCGGCGCTGGAATCGGCCGGGGCACACGTGGAGGAGGTCGAACTGCCGTGGACGGCCGAGCGGATCTTCGAGACCGCGTTCACCCACTTCGGGAATCTCCTCGCGCCCGCCATGCGCGCCGCCACCCGCGGCCACGAGGACGCCCTGGCCGAATACACGCTGCGGTTCATGGCCGACGCCGAGGCGGTCGCCTCCCGCCGCTCCTTCTACGACGGACTCGCCATGGAAGCACAGATCCAGGCGGAGCTCGCCGCAGCCATGGACGGTTTCGATGTGCTCTTGGCGCCCACCTCGGCGGTGGCGGGATTGGAAGCTGGGGCCAGCTACCTCGACGGGATCACGATCGGCGCCGACGGCGTCGGACGTGAAGATGCCAGGTCAGGTGGTGCGAGCGGGAATGACGGCGGGGACGGCGTCCGGCTCGAGCACTACTGGCAGTCGCATATGACGATGCCGTTCAACATCTGCAACCGCGTGCCGATCGTCAACGTGCCCTCCGGCATGGCCGATTGCGGGATCCCCACCGGCGTCCAGGTCGTCGCTCACCCGTACGACGACACCCGCGCCTTCGATGTCGCCGCCGCCATCGAAGCGCTGCGCCCATGGGCCGGTCTCGCGCCACAGTGAGAACCCGACTTCGGAACCCCTGAAACAGCAAGAAGGACCCACAATGACGTCTGATCCACAATCGGTTCGCTTCGACGACCCCGTCGGAACCACCACGCATTCAGCCGATCCGAGCAGCACCAATCCGGGCAAGGTCGCCTTCGCGAGCTTCATCGGGACAACCGTCGAATGGTACGACTACTTCCTCTTCGGCACCGCTGCAGTGCTCGTGCTCAACGAGCAGTTCTTCCCCTCTCTCGACCCCTTCGCTGGCCAGCTGGCCTCACTGTCGACCTTCGCCGTCGCCTTCGTCGCTCGCCCTCTGGGCGGCGTGATCTTCGGCCACTTCGGCGACCGGCTCAGCCGCAAATCGATGCTCGTGCTGTCCCTGCTCATGATGGGTATAGCAACCTTCCTCATCGGCCTTCTGCCCGGCTATGACACGATCGGCGTGGCTGCTCCAGTCCTCCTCGTGCTGCTGCGCGTGGTCCAAGGCTTCGGCGTCGGCGGTGAATGGGGCGGGGCTGTGCTGATGGCGGTCGAACACGCTCCACCGCACAAGAAAGCGTTCTACGGTGCGTGGCCACAGGCCGGAGTGCCTGCCGGCTCCGTGCTCTCGAGCCTCGTGTTCTTCCTCGTCCAGCTCATGCCCGACGAGAAGTTCATGTCGTGGGGCTGGCGGATCCCCTTCCTCATCTCCGCCGTCCTTGTCCTCATCGGACTGTTCATCCGCCTGCGCCTGACTGAATCCCCGGAACTCAATGAGGTCAAGGAAGAGAAGAAGGTCGCGAGCCTGCCCTTCTTCGAACTGTTCAAGACCTCGAAGAAGTCCCTGCTCATCGGCATCTTCTGCCTCGTCGGCTCGAACACCCTGTTCTACATCGCCAGCGTCTACCTCCTCTCCTATGCCCCAGAGGCGACTGCACTGACTCGCGGTGAGGTGCTGCTGGCCATCGCGATCGGCGCCTCCTTCGACGTCATTGCCATCCCGCTCGTGGCGATCTTCGCCGACCGTCATGGGAAACGCACGATGATGCTCGTCGGCAGCCTAGTCACGGCTGTCGCTGCGCTGCCGATCTTCTGGGCGATGAACACCGGAACCTTCCTCGGCGCAGTGTTGGCGATGATCATCGCCTTCCCGATTGCACATTCGATCGTCTACGCGACCTCCTCGGGCTTCATCTCCGGGCTCTTCGACCCTGAAGTCCGCTACACCGGTGCTTCGATCTCCTATCAGGTGGGCGGTCTGATCTCTTCCGCCCCAGCTCCGATGATTTCCGTTCTCCTCTTCACGACATTCGACTCGTGGGTGCCCGTCGCGCTCTATCTCGCTGCGGCTAACCTGTTGGCAGGGATCTTCGTCCTCTTCGATACGAGGAACAAGGCGCTGAGCCAGTGAGCAGGAGCAGACACATGATGGACGGGCAATCGCAGCCGACGACGGGACAGGCGCATCGGATGGACGAGCACACCCTTGCCGAGGTGGCGCGTGCCGGAACGCAGTTCAACGCGGTCACAGCGATGACCGATGAGCGCGCGAATGCCCTCACCGCCGAGTCGATGAAGCGCGCGGATTCCGGGCAGCCGCCGCGGCGGCTCGAAGGGATCCCCTTCGCCATCAAGGACGTCATCGACGTCGCCGGATACCCGACGACGATGGGATCGAAAGTGTCCCTCGCCGAGGCGGCGGCCACCTCGGCGCCGACCGTGACCGTGCTGGAAGAGGCCGGGGCGATCCCGGTGGCGAAGACGAACTGCCAGGAGTACTCCTATGGAATCCTCGGCGACGAATCCGCCTTCGGCCGTGTCATCAACCCCGTCGATCCAGTGCTGTGCACAGCCGGGTCGAGCTCCGGATCGGCGGCACTCGTGGCCGCCGGAGCAGTGCCGTTGGCGTTGGGCACGGACACAGCCGGATCCGTGCGGGTGCCCGCCGCCTGCCAGGGTGTGTTCGGGTTCAAGCCGAGTTTCGGGACAGTGCCCGTGGACGGAGTCTTCCCGCTCTCGCCAGCCTTCGATACGGTCGGGCTCTTTGCCTCAGATCTTGGTCTGCTGGCCACGGCTTTCGACGTGATTGCGGGGGCTGAATCGGAAGCGCATGCAGCAGCTGGTGTGCCGGACGGCATTGCGAGCGGGATCGGGCGGACGGGGCGGACGATCGATGTCAGCCTCCTCGGCGATCGGGCGAATCGTGCGCTCGATCTGCTCACTGAGGTTCCCAACCTTACGGTCACCTCGGTGAACGGTCAGGCCTTGAGCGAACTCCTCGACGCGTGTGCGCCGATCTACGAATTCATCCGCCTGTACGAGGCTTTCCAGGTGCACCGGGACCTTTTCGCCGCGCATGCCGCGGACTACCAGCCGGGCGTGGCGAAGAAGATCGAAGCCGGCCGAAACCTCACCGAGGCAGACTATCGGCAGCAGCTGAACGCCCTTGCTGACCTGCGCGAACAGGCGCAGCGCATCTTCGCGACCACGGACTTCCTGCTCACTCCGGCCATCGACGGACCGGTGATCCGGTGGGACGAGATCGACTCCGGTTCGGCAGCGAAGTTCATGCGGTACTCGATGCCGTTCAATGTCCTGGGCTGGCCGGCGCTGACGATCCCGCTGCCGAACGGCGGGTTTGCCCGGGGCGGCTCGGCGCATGACGGATCCGATGCCAGAACCGCGGAAAGACCGCGGGCGGTGCAGCTCGTCGGACGCCCCGGCGCGGATCGCGCTCTCCTCGCGTTCGCCTCTCGGCTGGGCTGAACTGCCGTTCGGTTAGATTGAACTGATTCTCGGTTGGACTGAACGGGTTCCCGACGGGGCTGAACTGCCTCTCGGCCGAGCTGGGTTCAAACAACCAGCGGCCCACCCTTTTCAGGGTGGGCCGCTGTGTTGTGCTGGAGCATCCGCGGGGAGGGGATCCACATCGTCACGGCCATCTGACCGGAACGGGGTGGACCTCCTCGGTGAGGGTGGAGATCACAGCCTCCAGCAGCTGTCGAGCGGAGCCTTGCCCGCGAAGGTGCGGGTGGTGAAGGTTTCGATGCGCGGGAGCGCGGCGACGTAGCCGCCGACATGCGTGGGCCCGAGGTTGTCCTCGAACGCCACCTTGTGGCCGGCTCGGCACCACGTCGAGGCGAGTTCCTTGCCCTGATCGAACGAGATGACGTCGTCGAGGCGGCTGTGGTTGACCAGGAGCGGAACATCCGGCACCTCGGCCTTGCCCAGCCGCTGCCGGTCAACGATGTCCGTGAAGTGCTCGTCGATGATGTCGGTGAAAGACTCGCCGTTCTTCGTCAGCGATTTCCCATCTGTGAAAGCTGTCGAGAGCAGGGCTTCGACGGTGCACTTGTCCGCTGTTTCGGCCACCATCTTCTGCCCTTTCTCGTTGAGGAAGTCGCTTGTATCGATGTCGGCCTGCTCGGCGAACCCGACGACACCGTAGAGCGCGAATGCCGTGTAGACGCTCGAGAGCCCGGACACGGTCTTGTGCAGATCGACCGGCACTGCGCCGGCCGAAGCCGAGGCGATGTTGAGCTCGGGTGCCCACTCCTTCTGGAGTTCCAGGGCAGCCGTCGTGGCATGACCACCCTGCGAGTAGCCGCGCAGCTGGAGTTTGGTGTCCTCATCGATCTCGCTGCCATCGACCTGCTGGACGGCACGTGCCGCATCGAGGACCGACCGGCCCTCTTCGACGCGATTGACGAAGTGGTGGGTGCCCTCGGTGCCGAGGCCCACATAGTCGACGATGACCACGGGGCGCTTTGATGCGAGTGCAGATGCGACGGAGAGGCCTTCGTATTCGGTGCCCATGCCCATCTGACGGCTGGGCGCGCACTGGTCGGCGATGCCCTGGGTCCCCGGCGCGATGACGACGGCATTGTCAGCGTCGCCGCTGTCACCTTTCGGAGTCAGCAGAGTGGCTGTAGCGGCACGCGCCTGGCCCGCCTCGTCGGTGGTCTTGTACATGAACGTTGTCGACTTCGCGTCATGCTTGATGAGCTTGACGGGATCGAGATAGAAATCCGAGTCAGCCTGCTTGACCAGTGCTCCGTCCTCGTCCGGCAGCGAGGCGGGAGTCTTGTAGAAGTCACCCGGGACCCCTGATGCGGGCAGATCTTCCTGCGCAGCGGCGTATTCGACGTCGGCAGCGGTGAGCTCGTCGGTCTTCCCGACGGCCTTCTTCGCCTGCTCGACGCTGACACCTTCGGGAACGCTGTCGCGGTCGAGGGCATCTGGGTCCTCTGCCGCGCGGTCTTCGATGAGCTGCTCGGCTTCGGATTCGGTCTGCGGGACGAGTTCGGCGGCCTGGACGGGAGCTGTCGTCGTGCCCAAAGTGAGTGCAAAGCCGGCGATGGCTGCGGCGCTCAGGATACCGGTTCGGCGCATGCGGCGACGCGGCCCGGTGGCGGATGTGGTCGACAGTGCTGTGGTTGGCGTGCTCATAGGCGGTAGTCCTGTTCTGCCATGTCTCTCGACAATGAGAAGGTGCGGGACAGCGGTGTCGGTGCAGACCGCAGCGGTGTGCAGCGTGACGGTGAGAGCAGCGTCGCGACGGGGTGCCGCCGGCCAGAGTGTTCACCGTTGGACGCCCTGATTGTGACGGGCACCACACACACTACTCGATAGTAGGACCGAGCGGTAGTTAAGTGCCGGGCTGACGGAGCGGGTGATGTCTCCTGCAGGTGGATCCACCTCGAAATCCGCGCTGAGATCGAGGCGGATGCACCCGCAGGAGACACGCCGACGGCCGTTGGTCGACAGCGAAGCACGCTGTCGACCGACGGCCGTTGAGCTGGTTGGTCCTCCCAGTTGAGGGAGAAGGTCGGACCACCCGCCGAGGGGGGAGGACCCCCGCCGATGCGGGAACCGGACCACCCGCCAAGTTCACCCTCCCGCGGAGGGCAGGATTGCCTCGGTGAGGGTGGGGCTCACTTGCGCTCGAGTTCCTCGAGGCTGGGGTAGATCGTCTCCTTCGGGGCGACTCCGTGGTTGCGGATGAGCAGGAAGTAGAGCACGAAGGTGACCACGATGCCCACGAGCCACGAGATGTCCGCGCCGCCGAGCTTCGCGACCAGCGGACCGGTGTAGAAGGACTGCGCGAGGAACGGGATCTGGACGACGACGCCGACTCCGTAGGCGACCAGCGCGCGCCAGTTCCATGCACCGTAGCGACCATGGCGGTCATAGAATGCGGGGATGTCGAAGCGGTCCTTCGAGATCAGGTAGTAGTCGGTGAGGTTGATGACGCTCCACGGGGTGAAGACCATGAGCAGTGCGAGCACGAAGTTCTTGAAGTTCGCGAGGAAGTCCGCTGAGGCCGCCAGCGCCACCAGCACGGTGAGCGCGACGATGCCGATGACGAAGACGGCGCGGGTCCAGCGGCGGATGGTCGCCTTGTTGCCGAAGGAGGTGAGGATCGTCAGCGTGCACATGAACGCACCGTAGGCGTTGAGGGTGTTGACGGTGAGCTTGCCCAGGAGGATGACGATGAAGATGAGGAATGCGAACACGCCGCCGCCGACGATGTCACCGACGTAGGCGACCTGGTTCTCGACGAATTCGTTGCCGGACTCCGTCATGGCGGCCGCACCGATGAGCGCGCCGAGGGTCATCGACCACTGCGAACCGATGACCGAACCGCCGAAGGTGAACCAGAAGGTCTTCGCTGCCGGGGTCGAGCGCGGCAGATACCGCGAATAGTCGGCGACGTAGGGGCCGTAGGTCAGCTGCCAGCCCACGGACAGAGCGATCGCGGAGAGGAAGGCGGGGAAGGCGAACGAGGAATTTGAGATCAGTCCGGGGACGTCGACCTGAGTGATCACGCAGTACGTGATGAACAGGAATCCGAGCAGGCCCGTGACCGACGAGATCCGTCCGAGCACGTGGATGTACTTGTACCCCAGAAGAGCCACCAGAGCGGTGAGCGCGCCGAAGATGACGATGCCGATCCACGGGGTCTGCGCGCCGATGATGAGGTTGACGGCCTGACCGGACAACACCGCGCCGGTCGAGGCGAAGCCGATGTACATGAGCACGACGAGCACGAGCGGGATGATCGCGCCGATGATGCCGAACTGCGCACGCGAGGAGATCATCTGCGGCAGACCCAGCTGCGGCCCCTGCGCCGAGTGCAGAGCCATGACGATGCCGCCGATGATGTTGCCGATGAGCAGGCCAATGATGGCCCACAGTGCATCGGCGCCGAAGACGACGGCCAGAGCCCCGTCGACGATGGCGGTGATCTGGGTGTTCGCACCGAACCACAGGGTGAACTGGGACCGTGGCGTTCCGTGACGCTCGGCGTCAGGCACCATCTCGATGGACCGCTTCTCGATCCCCGAACTGGTCGTACTTGCCATGATTTTCTCCTTTGAGTGATGAATCAGACTCAGTCAACACCCCAAGGCGATGAGAGACGAGACCCGAATCACATATTCTGTCCGATATTTCGGAACATCTGCGGGGTGGAATGAACGGCGGGGCTCAACGGCGAGTGAATTGCCCCTCAGCCCCGCCCCGATCGTAATCTCGGACGGATTTCTGTTCTGTTTCGCTGGATTCTCCGGCTTGTTTCAACCGACTGGTTAGGACAGAGAGCGCGCGATGATCGTCCGCTGGATCTCCGAGGAGCCTTCGTAAATGCGGTAGATCCGGGCATCGCGGACATAGCGCTCCAGCGGGAAGTCCCTGGTGAAGCCGTAGCCGCCATGGATCTGCAGGGCTTCGTCGGCGATGAAGGCCGCGGCTTCGGAGGCGGCGAGCTTCGCCGTCGCCGAGGAGCGGGTGAAGTCCACTCCGGCGTCGCGTTGTTCGGCGGCATCCATCGTCAGCAGCCACGCCGACCGGTACTTCGTGTACATGTCCGCGAGCTTGAATGCGATGCCCTGCAGGCGGCCCAGCGGCTTCCCGCTGATCTTGCGCTCGCCCGCCCACGCCACGGCGGCGTCGAGGGCGGCCTTGCCGATTCCCAGGCTCATCGCAGCCACCTCGATGCGACCACGGTCGAGCACGCGCATGGCTGTGGTGAAGCCCTCACCTGCGTCCCCGAGGAGGGCGTCCTCGGGCACGATCGTGTCGATGACGAACTCGTAGACTGGACTTCCCCGCAGACCCATCGTCTTCTCCGGGGGATTGAAGTCCAACCCCGCCCAGGCGGCCGCGGTGTCGACGATGAATGCGCTGATTCCCTTGTGGCCGGCATCGACGTCGGTCTTCGCGTAGACGATGATGAAGTCCGCGAAGCCGGCGTTGGTGATGAAGCACTTCGTGCCCTTGAGGTGCCAACCGCCGTCGACCCGTGTGGCCTTCGTCGACATCTCTGCCGGGTTGGACCCGGCTCCCGGCTCGGTGAGTCCGAAAGCTCCGATGACCTCGCCGGCAGCGGCCCGCGGCAGCCACGCTTCGCGCTGGGCGTCGGTGCCGCCGAGGAGGATCGAATCGGTGGCGAGGAACTGCGCGGTGACGATCGACGCTGTCGACGCGCACGCCTCAGTGATGGCGGCGACCATCTGGCTCATCGCCACCGATCCGACTCCGGGTCCGCCGAATTCCTCGGACAGGTTGAGCCCCATGACCCCCACCTCGGCGAGGGTCTTCAGGGTTTCCTCGGAGACGCGTTCGTTCGCGTCTGCGGAGGCCGCCTGCGGGGCGAGGACGTCCTTGCTGATCTGGGCGACGGCGTCGACGAGTTCCTGTTCGTCGGCGGTGATGTCGAAGGCCATGAGTGCTCCTTGGAGGTGGGGTGATCGTGAGGTGAAGAGGATGTGCGTGGAGGGAGGCGTCCGCGGGAGGAGCCGAATCCTTCGGCCCGCGGCTCAGTTCGCCGACTCGGTCGGTTCGGCCGAGTCCGTCGAATCCGTTGGGTCCGACGGCTTCGTCCGCCCCGCCTCGGCGAAGTCTGCATTGTGCTCGCCGAGGCGGGGCGCCGGAAGCACGGACGCGGGCCGCGCTCCGTTGACGAGGAGCGGATGGCCGAGGTAGGCATGGCCGGTGCGAGGGTCGGCGGCGGTGAGCCCGCGGTCGGCGCCGATCGGTCCGTCGACCGCCTCGGCGTAGTCGAGGACGGGGGAATTCGGGATCCCGGCGGCATCGAAGATCTCGCACAGCTCGGTCACGGTGCGCCTGCGGGTGAACTCTTCGATCTCGACGCGCAGCGCTTCGGCGTGCTCCGACCGCTGCCCGTCGGTGGCGAAGTGCGGATCGGTGGCCAGTTCCGGTTTGCCGAGGGTGCGGGCAAGCGTGCCGAAGAGTCGGTCGTTGGCCACAGCGATCACGAGCAGCCCATCGGCTGCGCGGTAGGTGTCGAAGGGCGCCGAGACCGGGTGGCGGTTGCCGACCCGGGTGGGAGCGGATCCGGCGGAGTGGATGGAGGCGTTCGTCGGCTGCATGGCGAGCATGACGTCGAGCATCGGGATGTCGATATGGGCGCCTTCGCCGGTCATCTTCCGGTGGAAGAGCGCCGACGAGATGCCGAAGGCGGCGAAGACTCCGGCGGAGACGTCGGCGATCGATTCTCCGACTCGGGTGGGGGAGCCGTCGGGGAAGCCGGTCGAGGCCATGAGGCCGCTAAGGGCCTGGATGACCGTGTCGTAGGCGGGACGTCCCGCCTGGCTGCCGGCCTGCCCGAAGCCGGAGATCGACGCGTAGACGATATCGGGCTTCACGGCCCTGAGGTCCTCATAGGACAAGCCGAGCTTTGCGGCGACTCCGGGACGGAAGTTCTCCACGACGACATCGCAGGTCGTGATGAGGTCGAGCAGGTGAGCGTGGTCTTCCGGGTCCTTGAGATCGGCCTCGATCGAGCGCTTGCCGCGGTTGAGTCCGGTGAAGTACGTCGACCCGGAATCGGTGAAGGGTCCGAGATGTCGGGAATCGTCTCCGTGGCCGGGCATCTCGATCTTGATGACCTCGGCGCCCTGGTCGGCGAGCATCGCCGTGGCGTAGGGACCGGCGAGGACTCGGGAGAAATCGGCGACCCGAACCCCGGTCAGCAGCTGCTTCGTTGCGTTCATGATCCTCATCCTCGGCGCTCACCTGGGCGAAGACAACGGGGTCTCCCCGGAATTCGTCCGAGGTGTCGGACGGACGGGTACGCAGTCTGGGCTGGGCTGGAGTCGCGACGGTCTCGGTCGCCGGAGTCGAGGAGAGTTCCGGACGTTCCGTGCGGGAAATGGGTGTCTGTTCCCGCACGGAACGTCCGGAACTCAGTTCTGCCTTGAAAAGATCAGGCTCAGGAGGGGTGAGTCTCAGGCGACGCGTTCGAAGACGGCGGCCATTCCCTGACCGCCGCCGATGCACATGGTCTCGAGGCCGTAGCGCGATTCGCGGCGATCCATCTCGCGCAGCAGGGTGGCGAGGATGCGGCCACCGGTCGCGCCGACCGGGTGGCCCAGTGAGATGCCCGAGCCGTTGACGTTGAGACGCTCGGCGAAGTCGGATTCGGACAGCTTCCATTCGGTCGTGCAGGCGAGCACCTGCGCCGCGAATGCCTCGTTGAGTTCGATGAGGTCGATATCGCCGAGTTCGAGACCCGCACGCTGCAGTGCCTTCGCGGTCGCGGGGACCGGACCGATGCCCATCGTCTTCGGCGGCACTCCGGCCACCGCCCAGCTGCGCATGCGGGCGAAGACCCGCAGACCCAGCTCGGCGGCCTTGGCCGCGGTGGTGACGATGCACAGGGCGGCACCATCGTTCTGGCCCGAGGCATTGCCCGCGGTCACCGTGGACTCATCGTCGGACTTCCCGAGCATCGGCTTGAGCTTCGCGAGCTTCTCGACCGTCGAGCCGGGGCGGATGTGTTCGTCGGTCGTGATGACCTGTTCGGGGGTCTTCCGGGTGGCCGGCAGCGTGATCGGCACGATCTCGTCGGCGAACTTCCCTTCTTCCGTCGCCGAGGCGGCCCGACGATGCGATTCGACCGCGTAGGCGTCCTGGTCCTCGCGTGAGATCTTGTATTCCCGACGCAGGTTCTCCGCGGTTTCGATCATTCCGCCGGGCACCGGGTAGTCGTTGCCGCCTGCGGTGAGGCGGCCGCGGACGAGACCGTCCTTGAGCTCGATGTTGCCGCCCTTGACACCCCACCGGATGTCCTCGTTGAAGAACGGTGCGCGGCTCATCGACTCGACGCCGCCGGCAACGACGAGGTCGGCGAAGCCGGTTGAGATCATCGCGTGGGCGTCGGCGATCGCCTGCAGGCCGGAGCCGCAGCGACGGTCGACCTGGCGGCCGGGAACGGTGATCGGCAGTCCCGCATTGAGGGCGACGACGCGGCCGATCGCCGGAGTCTCCATGTGCGGATAGCAGTTGCCGAGGACGACATCATCGATGACGTCACCGGGCAGGGAGGTCTTCTCGAGCAGCGCGGTGAGCACCTGCCGGCCGAGTTCCTCATGTGGAACGTCCTTGAACTGTCCGCCGAATCCGCCCACGGGGGAGCGGAGAGGTTCGCAGATGACGATGTCTTCGGACACGGAGTCTCCCTTTGGGTTGTGATCGAGCCCTCCTGCCGCGGCGGTGGGGCATCGATCCCTTCGGCATCACTGCCGATGCTGATATCAATACATTCTGATTTATGAACATAACTGAATAGATCGCCCGAGACAAGAGGTCGTCTCAATGAATGGGTATCCGGACGCGCATCAGATGGTCGGCGGGCGCGTGGGCGGCGAACAAAGGTGGGGTCGGTCGCGTCGGCGACGGACGTGGAGGTTTTCCGAACGGCGGTGAGACCGGCCGAGCTCAGCGGACGGTCGGCAGGACCGTCTCGGCGACATCGAGGACCGTATTCAGGGCTGCATCCTGCTGGTCGAGGCGGTACGCGAGGTGCAGCTGGGTGGCCTCATTCGGCAGGTCGAGCGGCACCGCGGAGACCCGCGAATCGTAGCCGGCGGCGACGGAGTCGAACGTGATCGTCACGCCCATCCCGGCGGCCACGAGCGCGGAGATCGACTGCGAGTCGGGGGCTTCCTGGACCGTGCGCGGACTGAACCCGGCATCGAGGCACAGGCGCATGGCGGTCTCGCGTAGGTTCGAATTCGGCCGCGCGGGCAGGAGGACGAAGGGCTCATCGGCGAGCTCGGCGACGCCGATCTTCTTTCGCTTCGCCAGTCGGTGCGAACTCGGCATGGCGACGCAGGGGCGCTCGATCGCGACGGGGCGTCCGGCGATGAGCGGGGGCCGCCGGCGCCAACGGACAAGGGCGAGATCGAGCGTGCCGTCCATGATCCTCTCGAGACCCTCGTCGGCATAGACGGTCGACTCGAGGTGGAAGGTGATTCCCGGACTGCGTTCGTGTGAGGCGGCCACGAGGGTGGCTGCCAGGTCGCGGGAAGACGGGTGCGAATACCCGAAGCGAACCCGGCCGACCTCACCGCTGGAGGAGCGGTGGACGGATTCGATCGCGGCCTGCTGGGTCGCGAGCATGTGTTTGGCCGGCTCGAGCAGGGCCTCGCCTGCGGGGGAGAGGCTGACCGAGCGGGTCGTGCGTTGGAACAGGGAGGCGCCGAGGTCGGTCTCCAGAGAGCGGATGGTGCGGCTCAGCGGGGGCTGGGCCATGCCGAGGCGTTCGGCGGCGCGGCCGAAGTGGAGTTCCTCGGCGACTGCGACGAAGGCGCGGATCTGCTGCAGCTCCATGGACGATCTCCCTCGTCAGGCGTTCGAGCGGTCGGACATGCGGGTGGCCATCATTATTGCATGCTGGGTAATCAATGCCTGAGCTGTTTTATAGCGGTCGGCAATGGGGTGTGCGGCGCATACTCGAGCGCGTCCGAAATATCGGACAGAACTTGATCCGGACCACTTCCGCGATCCTCTCCAGCCGCCAGAATGGGATGTGTAGTCAGAGCAGACAGCGCAGGACGGGCCGATAGTCGGTTTCCTGCCGAACCCGCAGACCAGTATCCGCGTTGTCGGACACAGCGACAAGGAGAATCCCATGACCACCAAGCCGTCGTTCACCCAGCACGACCCGTCCCGCGTCATCCGTGCCGACCGCGGAACCGAGATCACCGCGAAGTCCTGGCAGACCGAAGCACCAAAGCGCATGCTCATGAACAACCTCGACCCCGAGGTCGCCGAACGTCCCGAGGACCTCGTCGTCTACGGCGGCACCGGTCGCGCCGCCCGCTCCTGGGAAGCCTACGATGCGATCGTGCGCACCCTCGACGACCTCGAGGACGACGAGACCCTGCTCATCCAGTCGGGCAAGCCCGTCGGCGTCATGCGCACCCACGAATGGGCCCCGCGCGTGCTCATCGCCAACTCCAACCTCGTCGGAGACTGGGCCAACTGGGAGCACTTCCGCGAGCTCGAAGCCGAAGGCCTGATGATGTACGGCCAGATGACCGCCGGGTCCTGGATCTACATCGCCACCCAAGGCATCCTCCAGGGCACCTACGAGACCTTCGGCGCCATCGCCCGCAAGCGCTTCGACGGCACCCTCGCCGGAACCCTGACCATCACCGCCGGCTGCGGCGGAATGGGCGGAGCCCAGCCGCTGTCCGTGACCCTCAATGGCGGCGCCTGCCTCATCATCGACGTCGACAAGACCCGCCTCGATCGCCGCAAGGGCAAGCGCTACCTCGACGAAGTCGAAACCGACCTCGACACCGCACTTGCCAAGGTCATCGAAGCGAAGAAGAACAAGCAGGCCCTGTCCGTCGGACTCGTCGGAAACGCCGCGGAGATCCTCCCGCTCATCCTCGACCGCCCCGAGGCTGCTGAAGTCGACATCGTCACCGACCAGACCTCGGCCCACGACCCGCTGTCCTACCTGCCGGTGGGCGTGAGCGTCGACGACTGGCACGAAGAGGCCGAGCAGGATGCGGAGAAGTTCACCATCCGCGCCGAAGAATCCATGGCCAAGCACGTGAAGGCCATGGTCGAATTCCAGGATCGCGGCGCCGAGGTCTTCGACTACGGCAACTCGATCCGCGACGAAGCTCGCAAAGCCGGCTATGACCGTGCCTTCGAATTCCCGGGCTTCGTCCCCGCCTATATCCGCCCCCTCTTCTGCGAGGGACTCGGACCGTTCCGCTGGGTGGCTCTGTCGGGCGACCCGAAGGACATCGAGGTCACCGACCAGGCTCTCAAAGAGCTCTTCCCCGACAACGAACACCTCCACACTTGGCTCGACGCCGCCAACGAATACGTCGAGTTCGAAGGCCTGCCGGCCCGCATCTGCTGGCTCGGATACAAGGAACGCCACCAGGCCGGTCTGCTGTTCAACCAGCTCGTGGCCGAAGGCAAGATCTCGGCCCCGATCGTCATCGGCCGTGACCACCTCGACTCCGGTTCCGTCGCCAGCCCCTACCGCGAGACCGAATCGATGCTCGACGGCACAGATGCCGTGGCCGACTGGCCGCTGCTCAACGCCCTGGTCAACACCTCCTCGGGGGCGACCTGGGTGTCGATCCACCACGGCGGCGGCGTCGGCATCGGCCGCTCCATCCACGCCGGACAGGTCTCCGTGGCCGACGGCACCGAGCTGGCCGCTCAGAAACTGGCACGCTTGCTCACGAACGACCCGGGCATGGGCGTCATCCGCCACGTCGATGCCGGTTACGAGCGCGCCTCCGAGGTGGCTGAGGAGCGCGGTCAGCGCGTGCCGATGATCCCCGAGCTCGACAAGCGTGACGAGGAATCCGCCGCACAGTGAGCAGTCTGCGGCGTCGCGTCGACGGGCGCTGCGTCGACGGGCGCGGTCGCGGCTGAAGCGGGCACTTTGGTACGGGCTGTTCTGAATTGCTCACGTTCCTCGGTGGGCATTTCAGGACAGGGTGTACCAAACGTGGAATCCGCGCTGCAGTAAGGGCGCCGAATAGCTCGAGAAAAGTCGAGCAGCACTGATTTGAAACAGTGCTGCTCGACTTTTTGTGTGCCGCGGGCGGTTGCCGACCGCGAGTCGCGAGGTGCGCCGCCGCTCTGCTTGTCGGCAGATCGCGTGCACCGCTGGTCTGTTGCGCCGGACGGCAGATCGCGTGCGGTGGCGTTGAACCTCTTCGTGCCAGGCAGCTGCCCTCACCCACTGTCCGAAATATCGGACAATTATCTGCGGGAGAGGTTCTGCCCCTCCACCGAGCGGTCCATACTGAGAGGGAATCATTCTCGATCGGAAAGGCCCGACTCGCCATGCAGCTCATCACCGGCATCAGCGAACTCGTCGTCAACGACCTC
The DNA here is from genome assembly GCF_900169265.1 of Brevibacterium iodinum ATCC 49514. Classification (GTDB taxonomy): domain Bacteria; phylum Actinomycetota; class Actinomycetes; order Actinomycetales; family Brevibacteriaceae; genus Brevibacterium; species Brevibacterium iodinum. The sequence goes on along the minus strand of NZ_FXYX01000009.1, from coordinate 21,636 downwards.
GACACCCTCGGCGAGCTGGGCATCATCACCGATGCCGCGCTGCTTATCGACAACGGTCGGATCGTCTGGTCGGGGCCGTCCGCACAGGCGGACACGGCGGTGCAGAACTACCTCGGTGAGGGTGCCGGACCGAATCTGAACGACGATGACATCGCCAACGGGGAAGTGACCTCGGCGAATGACCTCAGCGGACTCGAAACGATCGACCTCGGCGGCAAAGCCGTCATCCCCGGCTTCGTCGACAGCCACAACCACCTCATCTTCGCCGGTGATCGGTCCGAGGAATTCGCGGCCCGGATGGCCGGGCAGAAGTACTCGGCCGGGGGCATCGCCACTACCGTGGCCGCCACCCGCGCAGCGACGGAATCCGAACTCGAGGCGAACCTCGTCCACCTGCTCGATCAGGCCAAGCGGCAGGGAACGACGACGTTCGAGATCAAATCCGGCTACGGGCTGACCGTGCCCGACGAGATCCAGGCACTCGACATCATCAACCGGCACACCGAGGAATCGACCCTCATCGCCGCGCACGTCGTCCCGCCTGAATTCAAAGAGAACCCGGAAGGCTACGTCGACCTCGTCATCGACGAGATCATCCCGGCCGCGGCCGGGAAGGCAAAGTGGATCGACGTGTTCTGCGAAACCGGTGCCTTCACTGAGGACCAGGCGCGGCGGATCATCGAAGCCGGCAGAGCCGTTGGCATGAAACCGCGGCTGCACGCCAATCAGCTCACCGAAGGCGGGGCGCTCAAGCTCGGCGCGGAACTCGGCTGCGTGTCCGTCGACCATGCGACCTTCGCCTCCGATGAGGACCTCGCCGTCCTCGCCGAGGCGGGCACCGTCGTCACCCTGCTGCCGAGCATCGAATTCTCCACCCGCCAGCCCTACCCGGATGCGCGCCGCTACGTCGACGCGGGAGTGCGGCTTGCGATCGCCAGCGACTGCAATCCCGGGTCAGGGTTCTCCAACAGCATGCCGTTCGTCATCGCCATCGGCGTCCGGGACATGCACTTCACCGTCGAACAGGCGGTGTGGGCAGCGACAGCCGGCGGCGCCAACGCCCTGCAGCGCACCGATGTCGGCCACCTCGGAGTGGGGGCCCGCGCCGACCTGGCCATCCTCGACGCACCCAGCTACCGCCACCTGGCTTACCGGCCCGGTGTGCAGCTGGTCGAACGCGTCTACTCCGGCGGTGAGCTCATCGTCGACAATCGACCCCGCGACTGAACCACCTACGCACGAGCACAGCGCGTCGACGGCGAGGAACCACCTCGGCGCCGGCGTATGAGAACTTCATCCACGACTCAGACATCACACTGACGCACTTACAGAAAGGCACACGATGACCACATTCATCGATCTCGACCCCGATACGCTGACCTTCGCCGAGGTGGTCGACGTCGCCCGCAACGACGCGAAGGTCTCCCTGTCCGAAGCCACCCTGGCCCGGGTGAACAAGTACCGCGAGGCCATTGACGCCCTCGCTCAGGCGGAGAAGCCCGTCTACGGAGTCTCGACCGGATTCGGCGCGCTCGCGCAGCGCCACATCCCCGCCGAACAGCGCACCCAGCTGCAGAAGTCCCTCATCCGCTCCCACGCCGCCGGCGTCGGCGAACCCGTCGAACGCGAGGTCGTGCGCGCCCTCATGCTGCTGCGCGCCCGCACCCTGGCCACCGGTCGGGCCGGCGTCCGCGCTGAAGTCCTCCAGACCTACGTCGACCTGCTCAACTCCGGTATCACTCCGGTCGTCCACGAGTACGGCTCGCTCGGCTGCTCCGGTGACCTCGCACCACTGTCGGCATGCGCACTCGTAGTCATGGGCGAAGGCGTGGCCGAAGGACCCGACGGAGTGGCCGGGCCGGCCGACGAGATCCTCGCTGCCGCCGGAATTACCCCGGTGACATTGGCCGAGAAGGAAGGCCTCGCTCTCGTCAACGGCACCGACGGCATGCTCGGCATGCTCATCATGGCCCTGACCGACTTGGAGAACCTGCTCACTGCCGTCGACGTGTCGGCGGCCATGAGCATCGAAGGACTCTTCGGCACCGACGCCGTATTCGCCCCCGAGCTCCACTACGCACTGCGCCCGCATGACGGTCAGGCCGCCTCGGCCGCGAACATGCTCGCCTCGCTCAAGGACTCGGACATCACCGCCAGCCACCGTGACTCCACCCACCTCGTTCAGGACGCGTATTCGATGCGCTGTGCCCCGCAGGTCAACGGTGCCGCTCGCGATGCCGTCGCCTTCGCCACCCAGGTGGCCGAACGCGAACTGCGTGCCGCCATCGACAACCCCGTGGTGCTCACCAACGGAATGGTGTCCTCGAACGGCAACTTCCACGGTGCGCCCCTGGCCCATGCCCTGGACTTCCTCGCCATCGTCGCCGCAGACGTCGCCTCGATGTCCGAACGCCGCACCGACCGGATGATGGATGTCGCCCGCAATCAGAATCTCACCCCATTCCTCGCCGATGATGCCGGCGTCGATTCGGGACTGATGATCGCCCACTACACGCAGGCGGCCATGGTCTCCGAGGCCAAGCGCAACGCCAGCCCCGCCTCGGTGGATTCGATCCCGTCCTCCGCCATGCAGGAAGACCACGTGTCCATGGGCTGGTCAGCGGCACGCAAACTGCGGAAGGTCGTCGACAACCTCGCTTCGGTCATCGGCATCGAGTTCTACGCCGCCTCTCGCGCCTGCGATATGCGCGAGGCGGCCCCGGCGCCGGTGACCGGCGCCGTGATCGCGGCCATCCGTGAGACCGTGCCCGGGCCCGGCCCCGACCGCTTCCTCTCGCCCGAACTCGCCGAGACCATCGCGAAGGTCAAGGACGGATCCCTCGTCGCGGCCGCTGAGTCGGTCACCCCGCTGACCCACACCGTCACCGAGGCGGCCGGAACCTGGCAGCCGGTCGGCGGAGGACCCGCCGTCGACGATCCCGAGTTCACGGCACTGGGCAACCTCGACGCCGCCGCTGAAGCCTCGGGCACCGCGGCCGCCACCACCCGCCAGAACTGAATCCGGCTCGGGATCAGTCCCACTTGAGAGTGAACGGAGTGACATGAGCACAAGCGGTGTCGTCTCACTGCTGCGCCAGATCGAGGGCACCGGCCGCGATACCCGCGGACCCGGCTACCAGCGGCCTGGATTCTCTGCCGTCGAGCGGGACCTGCGTGACTGGTTCCTCGCCGAAGCGGCCCGCCGCGGCCTCGACACGGAGATCGACGCCAACGGCATCACCTGGGCGTGGGCCACTCCGCCCGGAGACGATGCCGTCGTCACCGGCTCCCACCTTGACTCCGTCCCCGGCGGTGGTGAGTTCGATGGACCCCTCGGTGTCGCCTCGGCGCTCGCGGCCTTCGATGAACTCAAGGCATCGGGCGCTCTTGAGAAAGCCGCTCGGCCACTGGCCCTGGCCGTGTTCCCCGAGGAAGAGGGCTCACGCTTCGGCGTCGCCTGCCTCGGCTCCCGTCTGCTCACCGGCGCCATCGAGGTCGACCGGGCGCTCGGGCTCAAGGACGCTGCCGGCGACACCTTCGCCGACGTCGCCCGTGGCTATGGCCTCGACCCTGAACGGATCGGGCGTGACCAGTCTCGGCTGGCCGGAATCGGTTCCTTCATCGAACTCCATGTCGAACAGGGCATCGGTCTGATCAACACTGACCAGGCCGTTGCCATCGGGTCGTCGATCATCGGTCACGGCCGCTGGCACTTCGCGTTCTCGGGCCAGGGCAACCATGCGGGGACGACGCCGATGAGCCATCGCGCCGACCCCGTTGTCGCCGCATCCCGTGTGATCGGTGATATTCCGACCCTAACGGCCGCCACTGACGCGGGTGCCGTGGCGACCGTGGGTCGCACCCTCATCCACCCGGGCGGAACGAATGTCATCGCCTCGGCCATGAGCTTCTGGCTCGACATTCGCCACCCCGACGATGCCGTCGTCCAACAGGTGCTCGAGGCGATCAGCCAACGCGCCGAAGTGCACAGCGCCGACTCCGGGGTCGAGGTGACCATCTCCCAAGAGTCCTATTCGCCGACGACCCTGTTCACCGCTGAACTCAACTCACGGCTGACCTCGGTGCTGCCGGATGCTCCGCTGCTGCCCTCGGGCGCCGGACACGATGCGGGAATCCTTGCCCCGCATGTGCCCTCAGCGATGCTTTACGTGCGCAACCCCACCGGCGTCTCGCACGCTCCGGAAGAAGCCTGCGAAGCCGATGACCAGCGCGCCGGGGTCATGGCTCTGGCCAAGGTGCTGGCCCGCGAACTCCGCATCGAAGAGGCATTCGCCGCCAGCGCTGCAGGTGGTCCGACGGCAGGGGGTGCACGATGAGCACCCGCTATTGGTGCGAATCCGCCTGGGTCGACGGGGCGACCGCCCACGGGGTGCTGCTGACCGCCGACGACACCGGCACACTCACCGCCGTCGAAACCGGAATCGACACCGCACCCTCCGACGCCGAGGCGGTTCCTGGCTTCGTCCTGCCCGGCGGGGTCAATGCTCATTCCCATGCCTTCCACCGCATGCTGCGCGGCCGCACCCACGGTGACGGCGGAACGTTCTGGACGTGGCGCGAAGTCATGTATTCCGTCGCAGCGAAACTCGATCCTGCATCGTACGAATCCGTCGCCCGCGCCGTCTTCGCCGAGATGCTCGCTGGCGGATACACCTCGGTCGGCGAGTTCCACTATGTCCACCACGCACAGGACGGGACACCGTACGGCAGTGAGCGTCCCTGCGGGGACGCGGAAGACGCTTCTGACGGCGTACTCGATTCCTCTCGCGCTCACGCGATGGAACGGGCGCTGGCACGGGCGGCCGCCTCGGCGGGGATCCGAATCCGACTGCTCGACACGTGCTACCTCACCGGTGCCATCGACGCTGAGCTCTCGGCCGAACAGGCCCGATTCGGCGATGGCACGATCGACGGATACATGGACCGGCACGCGGACCTCATCGATACGTTCGCCGAGGAATTCCCCGTCAACGCTCCAGGTGAGAGCTTCGTCCAGGTCGGAGCGGCGATCCATTCGATCCGCGCGGTCCCGGCAGCGAATCTGCCGCGTTTCGCCGAACTGACCGGACCCGTGCACGTGCACCTGTCCGAGCAGCCGGCAGAGAACGAAGCGTGCCAGGAGGCCTATGGCGCCAGCCCCACCGAGGTGCTCGCCCGCTCCGGAGTCGTCGACGAACGACTCTCGGCCGTCCATGCCACTCATCTCAGCGACGAGGACATTGCGATCCTCGGCGGCAATCGGTCGACGATCGTCATGTGTCCCTGTACCGAGGCGGACCTTGCCGACGGCATCGGCCCGGCCCGCGAGCTCGCCGATGCTGGTGCTGTGATCTCGCTCGGCTCCGACCAGCACGTCGTCCTCGATGCCCTCCGCGAAACCCAGGGCCTCGAGGCGGGGGAGCGACTGCGCTCCGGCCAGCGCGGAAGGTTCTCTCCGGCTGAACTCATCACTGCCCTCACCGCAGGCGGGGCGCACAGCCTCGACCTGCCGGTCGGCGCCCTCGAGGTCGGCAAGGCCTGCGATTTCGTGGCCCTGCGCACCGACAGTATGCGCACTTTGGGGTCATTGGACGAGCAGATCATCCTCACGGCCAGCGCGAGCGATGTGCACCTGACCGTCAGCGGCGGCAGGGTCCGCGTGCGCGACGGAGTGCATGCCGAGCTCGGCGATATCGCGGACCTCTACCGGCAGGCATTCGCCGCCTTGGAGATGGAGGACTGAGCCGTGGCTGAGGTTCCTGCGCTGCGGCGGGCGATCGCGATACTGCGGCATATGGCTTCGTCGAATCGGTCGATCTCGGCCGGTGCCCTGGTCCGGTCGCTCGAGATTCCCCGGTCGAGTGCCTACGACATCCTCGGCGTTCTGGAGGAGCTCGGGCTCGTTGCGCGCACGGAGTCCGGGTATGTGCTCGGAGCCGGTGTGCATGAGCTCGGGGCGTCCTACCTGCGGACGAACCCTCTGCAGCGGCTGGCGCAGCCGATCGTGCGCCAGCTCGCCGAGGAGACTGCCACGACTGCGCAGCTCGCCGTGATCCGCGGCTGGGAGACGGAATATGTGCTCAAAGAACAGGCGCTGAAGTCCGTCGCCGTCATCACGGCCACCGGGGTGCGCATGCCCAGTTATCTCACGGCGACGGGGCGGGCGATTCTTGCTCAGCTGCCGAAATCCGAAGTGCTCGCGATGCTGCAGTCCGAGACCGAGTTCGTCACCCGTACGGGCAAAGGACCGACCTCCGTGAAGGCGCTCAATGCAGTGCTCGCCCAGGAGCGTCGGACCGGTTGCGCCATCGAACACGGCGAAGTCACCCCCGGCATCTCGACGCTCGCGGCACCGGTGTTCGACGTGCTGGGTCGCCCGATCGCAGCCATCGGCCTCTCATTCGTCACCGAGACCCTGCCCGAGGACACCGATCCGATCGTCGACCAGGTCAAGGCCGCCGCCGCCGAGGTGACCGCCAAGCTGCGGTGAATGTGTCCGGTCCGCTTGCGCCGACTTTTCGGCGCGGTCGGGCCGAGCGTCAGAGCCCGAGGACTCGTCGCTCGCGCGCGACCTCCTCGACGATCTGGTGATCGCTGCGCAGCTCCTTGATCAGCGCGATGCCGAGGACGACCACGATGACGGTGAACGGCACCGCCGAGAGCATCGCCGCCTGCTGCAGGGCCTGCAGTCCACCGACGAGGAGCAGGACCACCGCGCAGCCTCCGGTGAGGAACCCCCAGGTCGCGATCACGGGACGCCGGGGAGCGAAGGACCCGTGTGAGGACAGCGAGCTGAGCACGAAGGTGTTCGAGTCTGCGGAGGAGACGAAGAACAGGGTGACCATGATGATCGTGAAGACCGAGGCGAGCATGGACAGCGGCAGCTGATCGAGGAGGCCGAAGAACGCGGTGTCGAGGTTGTCCTGAGTGGCGTCACCGATTCGGGCGCCGTCCATGTCGAACTTGATCGCCGAACCGCCCATGACGGTGAACCAGACGAAGAACACGGCACTGGGCACGAGCAGGACGCCGGCGACGAACTCCCGGATGGTCCGGCCCTTCGAGATCTTGGCCAGGAAGATGCCGACGAAGGCGCTCCAGGACAGCCACCACGCCATCATGAAGTAGGTCCAGCCGAGCATCCATTCGCTGTCTTCGGCATTCGTTGGTGTCATGAAGCTGAGTTCGATGAAGTCTCCGGCGAAGGCTCCGACGGACCGGACGAACAGGTTGGAGACAAAGCCGCTGGGTCCGGTGATGAAGACGAACAGCCCCAGCAGAGTCGCCATGGTCAGCGTGATCTGCGAGATGTACTTGATGCCTCGGCTCACTCCGGTCAGTGCCGAACCGGTGAAGAGGAGGGTGAGCACGGTGATGACGATGATCTGCATGACGATGGTGGAATCGACGCCGAGGACGGTGTTGAGTCCCTCTCCGATCTGCGAGGCGCCGAGCCCCAGGGACGTCGTCGTCCCGAAGAGTGTGGCGATGATGGTGAGGATGTCGATGACGTTGCCGACCCAGCCGTCGACGAAGCGGCCGAGGACGGGGCGCAGCATCGTGGATACGAGTGCCGGTCGGCCCTTTCGGTGGGTGGAGTAGCCAATCGCCAGTCCGAAGACGCCGAAGATCGCCCAGGCTTGGAAGCCCCAGTCGAGGTAGGAGAACTGCATCGCGCGAATCGCCGCGTCCATGGTCTCCGGCTCGGCCAGTCCGTGGGGCGGGGTCATGAAGTGCGACATCGGTTCGGCCACTCCGTAGCTGACCAGGCCGATTCCCATCACAGCTGCGAGGATCATCGCGAGCCAGGTGATCGTGCGGTATTCGGGACGCGAGTCCTGCGAGCCGAGGCGGAGGCGACCGAATCGACTGGCGGCGAACCACACGAGCATCGCGATCGCGGCGAACGGAACGACGAGGTAGATCCAGCCGAACCCGGTGGACACCGTCGTCATCGCCCGTGTCATGAGGTCAGAGAGCGCATCGGGTGCGATCGTCGCCCACACCATGAAGGCGATGACGACGGCGACCGAGCATACGAAGACTTTCCCCACTCGGTTGGAGTGTGGGGCTGCATCGGGTGCCGTAGGGGAGTCGGCCGTATCAAGTGCGGATCCGGCCCCGCCGGCAGGAGGAGGGTCGTCTGACCCGCTCGAGGAAGCGGACGCGGTTGAGCGTTCGGAACCGCCTGCAATGCTGCTTGCGGGTTCGGGGGTGGGTGAGTTCAGCATCGTCATCGTGGTCTCCGGACTCGCAGCCGCCTCGGTGGCGGGCATGAGCAATCGTCGGTTCAGCGGGTGGGATCGGGCAGATTACACAACAGGCCCCGCGAACTGGGTCGTTCGTGGGGCCGTGCGACTGACGAGTCTATGCGCTCGCCGCCGAATCGCCACATGTATGAGCGCAGAAACGGCAGAGTGTGAGTCTTCTCGCGGTGGAGCACTGACGCTGGTGGGTCCCGCTGACAGCTCGAGTTGTCGTCGCTGTGCCGAGTTATGCGGCGAGCGGTGGACGCTGGCTCGATCGGTCGGCGAGGGGCAGCAGCTGCTCAGAGGTAGGGGCGGGTGATGAGTTCGAGATACATTCCCGACGGGTCGAGGAAGTAGACCCCGCGGCCCCCGTGCTCGGTGTTCGTCTCCTGCGGGCGAGTGCGCTGTGGGTCCGCCCAGAAGCCGAACCCGCGCCGTTTCAGCAGGTCAAGAGCTCGATCGAAGTGGTCGTCGGAGCAGAGGAAGGCAATGTGCACGGGCCGGATGTCGTATCCAGGAGGGGGCGAGGCGAACTGGAGCATGACCCTGCCGGAGAGCATGATGTTGGCGAACGGTCCCCAGGACTGGGTGTGCTCGGCTTCGAGAATATCGACATAGAACTGCGCCGAGGCGGCTGGATCGGCTGCGGCGACGATGGTGTGGTTGAAGGTTGCTGACATGATGAAGTCCCTTTTCGGATGGAGGGTGGTTCGCTGATAGCCCGAGATGTTTTCGGGCATGGTGAACTGAGAATTGAGAAATGACTTCATCATGAGGAGGACCGCGAGCAGAACGCTCGTGACCTCTGCGGCTCAACCGTCGACCGGGTTACCGATCCGTGAGCGGCTATATGCCTGTCCGGTCATCGGCAACGAGCCGACAACCTGCGGGCTCGAAGCGATACCGTTTTTGCAGAATCCAGCGACGAGCAGGCGTGCTCACCGCCTCTGGAGCAGGACCGCGACCTCGAGATGCTTCGTGTGCGGGAACATGTCGAAGATCCGTGCCTGAGCCACCTCATATGCGGGCATCCGCGCGAGATCCTTCGCCAGAGAGACGGGATTGCAGCTCGAATAGACGATGTGCTCGACGCCGGAATTCTCCAGGGCTGCCGACAGACGTGCACCGATCCCTCGCCGAGGCGGGTTGACGATCACGCAGTCCGGTCGTTCGACGCCGGTTGATGCCGCCAAGTTCTCCTCAGCGAACTCCGTGGCATCGCCGACGAGGAAGCGGGCGTCGATGCCGAGCTCGGCCGCGCTGACCTTCGCGGACTCGATCGCCTGCTCACTGACCTCTACTCCGGTGCCCCGACGGGACGGGCCCGCACAGTAGAGCGCGAACCCGCCGACACCGCAGTAGAGATCCCACAGGTTCGACGCTTCCACCGCATCCACCCACTCGGACACTTGGTTGTAGAGACCGACGGCGACAGCGGTATTGGTCTGGAAGAAACTCTGCGGCCGCAGATGCAGATCGACCCGATCAAGGTTCATCCGCAGCGATTCCCCACGGAGCATTTCCTCGCGGCTGCCTTCGAGCACGGCCTTGTGCTCGGGCAGCAGATTCACCGACACCACGGACGCATCGGGGACGAGTTCAAAGAATGATTCCTTCCGCGACCGCAGCACATCGAGACCGTGCTGAGTGCGGACGACGAACCGGATCATCAGCTCACCCGACGGCGCCGCCGTGACATGGACGAACTTCAGCTCCCCACGGCGAGCAGAGACATCGTAGGGCTCGAGCCCGGTGCCATCGAGGAAGTCCGCAAGCACCGGAATCACCGCACGGATCGCCGGGGCCTGAATTCCACAATCACGCAGATCGACCCCGTGGAACTCCTGATCGAGGATGCCCAAGGTGACGTGCCTGGCCGGCCCGCCGACGGCGAGCTTCGCCCGATTTCTGAAATCCCGTGCCCCGCCCGCGAAGGTCGGCAGCCAAATCCGGGGCGCTGCCTCGGCGAGGGTCTCCCGGCACCAGGACTCCTTGTCCGTGATCTGCTGCCCATAAGGCGTCTCGATGAGCGCGCAGGAACGGCATTCCCCGCGCTCGAAATACCCGCAGTGCAGGCGCCCATGATCCGCCGAGGCGGGGGTCAGCGGCAAGGTCGTCATCCCCTCATTCTATTCCGCGATCGGCTCCGGAATATCGTTGACCCGGATCGTCTGGCACCGTAGAGGAATTCGGACAGATCGCCGAAAAACGGGGTGAGCGTCGAGAAACGCACGCGCACACCCGTGCGTCGCCGCTCAGCCCGTTTTTCGGCGGAGCCGGGAGATCAGGCGGCGATGAAGGCGAGGGCGACGAATGTGCCGAATGAGACGAACGGGGCGATCGCTGCAATCGCGATGGCGATGATGCCGGGTGTTCGGCCCCGCCCGGTGACCGCGGCCGTGATGCCGAGGATGATGCCTGTGAGACCTAAGCAGGTGCACAAGCCCTGGACTCCGACGAGAACGGTCGCCAGGGTCTGATACCAACCCGGTGTGTCCGTGAAGTAGTAGCCGGACGCGGCCTCGGACGGCCCGACGGTCACGCCCAGGATCACCGAGGCGGCCAGGCTCAGGGCCATGGCGACGATCGAGAGCGCCACGGCCACCTTGCCCAACGCCGGCGACTTCACCGAGGCGGCGCCATCCATTCGAGTGTTGACGCCGTTGTGCGTATCAGCCAGATCGTCGGGCCGCGGCGAGGCATAGACGGGATGGACGGGAGGGGCGGGGACTCGGGGCTGCTGTGCCGCGAGCTCATCGTCGGTGGGCTGGGGGTACGAGAAGTCCGTCGAAGTCATGCTTCGACGCTATCGACGCAGAAAGGCGGCGCCCCACCCTGCTATCCCAAGAGTGGGGTCGGGAAAACCACCCTGCAGGCAGCGCGAGTCAGGGCTTGTGGGCGACGATGAGGAATCTCTTCTGGGTGACGGTGATCGGCTCACTCGATTCGGCCAGGCGTCTGAGGACATCGAGGTTGGACCTGACGGCGAACCCGGGAACGTCCCACGGAATATAGGCGAGGTACTCGATGACCGCCTCGACGTCGGTGAAGCGCATCGTGCCCTGCCATTTGCGAGCCGCCTCGATCGACAGGCCCTGACTCTCGGCGTCGCTGACGCACGGCTCGAGCTGCTGGTGCAGATCGCCCACCACGCCGCCGAAGAGGTCGCGGAACTCCTGCGCCTCCGTGCCGTCGACCTGCTGGGTGAGGAACAGCCCGCCCGGGGAGAGGACACGGGCCACCTCGGCGAGGTCGTAGCTTTCGTGACGGTTCATCACGAGGTCGAACGCGCCGCCGCCCCAGGGCATCTCCGGGTGGTGATCACTGTCGTAGCGGGTGACCTCCACGGCGTAGTCCTCCAGCATCGAAGTGGCTAAGGGGACGTTCGGCTCCCACCCTTCGGTCGCGGCGATCACGGGTGTCGGTTCGCCGGGCGGCCGAGCCTTGTCGAGGCGGTCGATGAGTTCGCTGAGGCGCTCGCCGCCTCCCGTGCCCATGTCAAGGCACCTGCTCGACTCGGCCATCGCATCGAGGCAGATCTGATCGAAGTCCCATGGCGGATCATCGGCGACGAGGCGACCGGACAGCGGGGAGAAATCCCACCCTGTCATCGACGCCGTCTCATGGATCCAGGCCCATCGCTCATGGCGTTCGTGGGGAGTCTCGTCGCGCGTGCGACTGCTGTCGGCATATTCGGGCATGTCCACACTCCTCTGCCGGGAGGCTCGGCACCATCGCCGAGCAGTTCAGCAATTCTGCCGGACGGCTCAGCGCCGAAGGAGGCGCCGGTGCCGTACTTCGACTCTAGGCCAAAACGGGACCGAGGTGCGGGATGTGGGAGAAGAATTCTCCGGACTGAGACATGGGATATTCAGAGGAAGCAGAACACGAGCACCGCGATGCAGACGACGAGCATTCCCAGACAATTGAGCCAGAAATCCCGACCGACATACCTCGCTCGCAGGTGAGCGGCAGCGGCGCAGAGGAAGTAGACGACGAGGCCCGCCGCGGCTGCTGCGCCGAGCCCGGGAATCCAGATCCCCGTCACCAGTCCGGCCGCGGCGAGGAACTTCACGACGGCGAGTACCCACCACCACTCCCGCGGGAAGCCGACCCCGTCGAGGCAGGCGGCGATCGCCCGCGGGGGACGGAAGGTGAGCAGGCCGTCGCCGAAGACGATGACCGCGAGGACGATAACCGGCCAGACCGGTTCGGGCAGGAGCGTCACAGCGAGCTCCTGACTCTCGTATGGAAGACGATGCTCGCGAGCATCGCCTCGACGGCGTCGTCGAGACCCATCGTCGTCGCCGCCCACCGGAAGAGGATGCCCAGGTAGGAGTCGTAGAGCGCCGCGGCGCTGGCCCGTGCGTGGTCCTCATTGATCCCGATCGAGACCAGTGCCTCGCTCAGGCGGCTCTGCAGGTCCACGGCGAGAGCGTTGAACACCTTGGGCTCGCCCTTGACTCGCATCATCGCCGCCGCATAGTCGCGGGACAGGTCTTCGTGTTCGGCGAAGAATTCGAGGAAGGGCAGGAAGAGTTCGAGCAGGTGACGCTGCACCGCCGAGGATGGTCGGGGCGGGCCCGTTGTTGCGCCGGCGTTCGTTTCCCGACGCGACAGGCTCGTGCGTCGCGCCGGTGGCGTGTACGTCCCGTTCTGCAGCTGCCCGATCCACCTATCGAAGCACCGGACGAGGATGACGTCCTTATCACCGACCGACATCACTCTGCCCACCGACACCTCGGCAGTTTTCGCGACTGCCCGAATGGTCGTGGCCTTGAAACCATGTTCGAGGAACAGTTCGGCGGCGGCACCGATGATCCGATCCTCGGTCTTCTGGCGCTTTCCCGACCTCGATTGAACGTGTTCACTGACCATGCTCGAACCCTAAGCCCTTCCGTGTTCACTTTCCAGACCCGGTGTCGTGTTGCCCGCAACGGGAAAGTTAATGTACCTTAACTTTATGAACGTCGATTCCTCATCGGTGCGCACCCGCGAGCGCGGGCGGAAGAAGCACGGCCGGAAGAAGATCTCCACGGCAGTGCTCCTCGGCCCGGCCTTCGTCGCTGCCATCGCCTATGTCGATCCCGGCAATGTCGCGGCCAACCTCACGGCCGGGGCCGAATACGGGTACCTGCTCGTGTGGGTGCTCGTGGCCGCGAATCTCATCGCCGTTCTCGTCCAATACCTGTCCTCGAAGCTCGGGCTCGTATCCGGGCAGTCGCTGCCGAGCCTCCTCGGCGATCGTCTGCGCACGAAGTCCCGCCTGGCGTACTGGGGGCAGGCCGAAGTCGTCGCCATCGCCACCGACCTCGCCGAGGTCATCGGCGGCGCGATTGCCCTGAAGATCCTCTTCGACTTACCGCTGCTGCTCGGCGGAGTCATCGTCGGCGTCGTCTCGCTGTTCCTGCTCTCGATCCAATCCACCCGCGGCCAGCGCCCCTTCGAGTTCGTCATCATCGGATTCCTGGTCATCATCGCCATCGGCTTTCTAGCAGGCCTGTTCGTCGGGGATGTGAATTGGGGGCAAGCCGCAGGTGGAATCGTGCCTCGGCTCGAGGGCACGAACTCCGTGGTCCTGGCCGCGAGCATGCTCGGCGCCACCGTCATGCCCCATGCGATCTACCTCCACTCAGCGCTGTCGGTGGACCGGCATCGCGACAATGCGACCGCTACGACTGGGCAGCTGCTGCGCGCCAGCCGCTGGGACGTCGTCCTCTCCCTCGTCGTCGCCGGTTCCGTGAATATCGCGATGCTGCTGCTGGCTGCCGCGGCACTGCGCGGCCAGACCGGCACCGACACCATCGAAGGTGCGCACGCGGTCGTCACGGCCAACCTCGGCGAGGTCGTCGGCCTCTTCTTCGGCATCGGACTCCTCGCCTCGGGGCTGGCTTCGAGCGCCGTCGGATCCTATGCGGGTGCGTCGATCATGCAGGGACTGCTGCGCGTGAACTTTCCGATCGTGTGGCAGCGCGCGTTCACGATGATCCCGGCACTCGTCGTCCTCGCCATCGGAGTCGACCCCACCTGGGCGCTCGTGCTCAGCCAGGTCGTGCTCAGCCTCGGCATCCCGTTCGCGATGATTCCCCTGGTCAGGCTTACCAGCAGCCGGAAGGTCATGGGCGAATTCGCAAACACCCGGTGGATCACGATCATGGCGGTGGCCGCCTCGGCGCTCATCATCGCCCTCAACGTCGTCCTCATCGTCCTGCTCGGGCTCGGCGTGGACTGACCTTCGCCGGGGCGGGTCGTCGGTCGGGGAAGAATCCCTGCGGTGATTCCCTGGGAAGCGGACATCGTCGGTCGGTTCAGTCGGGGGTGACGGTGACGCGTTCCCGGGCGGCCTCAGCCCTGACGCAGGTCGATCGGGCGGACGAGGATGCGCGGGTCCGAGCGCACCCACCACGGCTTCGGTTCTCCGGCAGCGGCGGCGGCCTGCCGTTCGGTGCGGGTGGCATAGCGGTAGGTGAAGACGCGGACGCGGATGAGCTCGGGTGCGGCACCGTCGAAGGGGTCGGGGCCCATGAGGCGGCGGATCTGCGGATCACCGGAGCCGATCGCGCGCAGCAGCTCGGTGAACCACGTCTGCCGGTAGTCGCCTAGCGCGGCGAACCACATGAGCCAATCGAGGCGCAGATGATAGGGCGCGACGACGGGCCCGCGACGAAGAACGTCACCGGGTTTGCCCTTGAACCGATACTCGCGCCAGCCTGCGTCGGCGTCATCGTGGCCGGGATCGTCGGCTCTTGTGCCAGGGGCGTCTCCGTCGTCGATCCACCCTTCGATGATGATCTCGTTCCGGGTCTCGGTCATCGATCCGAAAGCGCCGTAGGCGTTGCCGAGCCCGAGCCGATTGAAGCTCGCGTTCATCAGCTGATTCGGTGAGAAGAGGTTGCGCAGCGCCGGCACGTTCAGCCAGGCCTGCCACGCGACGAATACGAGGACGACGATCAGCCACCAGACCGGCAGCGCCTCGACCGGATCGGGGACAGCGACGAAGTCGGCCGCCTCGGTGCTGGTGTGATTCGCGATCGCCGCGTTCACGGAATTCCATCCCCAGTCTGGGAACGGGCCGCCGACGATCCAGCGGAAGAATGTGTCGCCGATTCCGGAGCAGGCGAGCAGGATCGTCGCCCAGTTCAGCCACGCATAGTTGCCGCTGATGACGAGCGCGAGTTGGGTGATGATGATGGCGACAGCGGCGAACGACGGGATCGGCTGGGGCAGGAACAG
This sequence comes from Brevibacterium iodinum ATCC 49514, assembly GCF_900169265.1. Lineage (GTDB taxonomy): Bacteria > Actinomycetota > Actinomycetes > Actinomycetales > Brevibacteriaceae > Brevibacterium > Brevibacterium iodinum. The sequence goes on along the minus strand of NZ_FXYX01000009.1, from coordinate 6,154 downwards.
AAGCCACGGTGCGGCGAGTTGGACGATATGGCTGCCCAAGGTCTCACTCTTGTGCCACCAGCCCGGCATGAGGTGGGCGCGGCGGGAGACAGGGTTCGGCATCGGCTGGGTCTGGTGGTGGTAGTCCATCGCGGTGAGGTCGCGCCAGGACGAGTCCCCGCGCATCTTGATCATTCCGGCACCGAATTCGACGCGGATGACGAACCAGCGCAGCAGCAGGATCATCGGCAGAGTCGGGGCCACATCGTGGGAGCCGAGGAAGCCGATGAGGAACCCGGCTTCGAGCAGCAGCGATTCCCAACCGAATCCGTAGAAGCGCTGCCCGATCGACACGATCGAGAAATACAGCGCCCACATGCCTAAGAACACCGGAATCGGCACCCATGCGGGGCCGGCTTGGGGCAGACCGATGATCGCCGAGGCGGCCAGCACCATTCCGACCACGCAGACGAGGCGCAGCCGTCGGTCCGAATACGCAAACCTCTTCCACCGGAAGAGACTCGGTGCCTGCCGGGCCGAGGTCAGAGCGATAAACCGCGGAGCAGGGGTGAGTCCCCGTTCGCCGAGGAGAGCCGGGAACTGGTTGAATGCGGAGGCGAAGGCGATGAGGAAGAGCAGCGCGGTACCGCGTTGGATGATCTCGCGGGAGATCGTGTAGTCGTCGGCGGTGAGCAGGGCGACCACCTGGCTGAGGTCCATGGCTTAAGTATCCTCCTCCTGCGGAAGACGGCCGGTTGTGGCCAGAGAGGTCAGTGCCTCGGCGAACTTGTCTGCCTCGCTCGGGTCCCCGCCGATGAGTTCCATGTCCGGGCGGTCCCGGAAGTGCACCGAGGTGGTGTGTCCGGTCGGGCGGAACTTGGTGCTGGCGCCGCGCAGCTGTCCTGGATGAGCCTGGTCAAGGATACGGACCTGCCCCGGTCGGGTGGGTCTGGTTCCGGTGCTGGTGGGCGCGGCCAGGAGGAGCCGCTGGTTCGTGGCGGCGAGGATCTGCCCGGTCGGGTTCTCCCTGTCGGCGAAGTGGAGCATGAGGTTCTCACCCGGGGCGAGGGCTGTCAGCAGCGACTGCAGTCGAGTTTCGTGGGCGGCATCGATCCGGTTGGTGACGCGGGCTCGAGCGACGGCGAACAGGCGGGCCGGGAAGAGGGCCGAGGTGGCGATGAGGAGGCAGACAGCGGTCACTGCCAGAGCCGCGACCGGCGACATCGTGAGAATGTTCGAGGCCACGACGCCGATGGTGATTGCCAGAATCACGATGAGCACCGAGACGACGAGGAAGATCGCCCAAAGGGTGCGGTGGAAGGCATCGGCGACCGCGCCGAGTACGAGGCTGAAGTTGACGGTGGCCCACAGCCCGAACAGCAGAGCGATGGCCGGCAGAGGGGACGATGTCAGGCCGCCCCAGACGGTGCCCGGAATTCCGGAGTCCTTCGCGAAGGCGTGCCAGATGAATGCGGCGATGACTCCGCAGACGGCCCACACCGGTCCGACGGCGAACACCCGCGGCCATGGGTTCCGGACGAAGGCAGTGGGCGGCTGTCTGCGCTTCACTCCATAAGGATCGGCGGCGTGTTGCGCACGGGCGGCGCTGCTGCCGGCGAGCGGTTCGTCCTCGTAGAAGGCGAAGGCCGCGATGGCAGAGAAGAAGAACAGGACCAGTATCCCGATGCTCGGCGCCCGGTCCGGATTGATGCCTCTGAACACGTGGTTGCGGAGCGGATTGATCCCTGCATTGGCCAAGAAGAAGGCAATCGAGGCGAAGACGACGAACCCGATCCCGAACACGAGAGTAGTACTGCCCCTGGAGCGTCTGTCCCTAGTCATGCCTCCATCCTCGCAGGAACTCTGCGTACACAAGGCGCTGAGATGTTCCGGATCCGTTGCGTCCGAATGAATGCAGAAGGAGCGGTGACCATATCGGTCACCGCTCCCTCGATCGCTGTGCTCACCCCGTCACCGAGGCGGCTGTGCACGGGTGGGCACGGCCGCCTCGGCGAGGGGTTTCACTCAGTGCTTCGGTTCCTCGATGTTCTCGACATCGTCGGCTTCCGTGGGCACCGCCGGAATCGAATCCGTGGTCGGCGGAGTCGGCGGAGTGACGACCGACTGGAACGAGTGCTCGTGCGAGTAGGCGAGGAACGACAGATGGTTCTCATACCGGTCGAGCACGTCGTCGATGATCTGCTGAGCGCTCAGACCCATGAGGTCGTAGCCTTCCGAACCGGTCTGTGTGAAGACCTCGATGCGGAAGTACTTGTCGTCACCTCGTGGGGCGTTGCGGGCGCCGAACGAGGGCACATTCGCTTCGACGGCCGCAGCCTCGTAGTGGAAGTCGCGTTGGTCGCCCATGTCGACATTGAGCGTGTTCGACATGATCTCGTTGTCCTCGTCGAGCGTCTGGAGGTGTTCGACGGTGTAACCGAGTTCGCGGAACTCGTTGGCCACGGCCTCCAGGGACGGTCCGACCACCTCGGTGACGAAACGGTCGACGGACTTCTTCGACGGATAGGAACGCAGGGTCGCCAGTCGCTGCCGCCACGTCTTCTCCGGAGCGCGTCCGCCGTGGGCGGCGGTGGTGCGGCGACGACGGATCCGGCCCTCGCGTTCGGCGCGCTCCATGCGCAGCACCTTCGAGAACGAGGCCATGACTAGATAGGCGATGATCGTCACCGGCAGGGCGAAGATCAACGTCGCGTACTCCATCGTCGTCACGCCGCCGGCGACGAGCATGGCGATCGTGAGCACCGCCGTGACCAGGGCCCAGAAGATGCGCAGCCACTTGGCGCCGTCCTCTTCCGGATTCGGAATCGAGGAGGAGAAGTTCGACATCACCATGGCGCCGGAGTTCGCGCTCGTGAGGTAGAAGAGCAGTCCGGACAGAGTGGCCAGGCCGATGAGGAACGTCGCTCCCGGGAACATCTCGAGCAGGTCGTACCAGCCCTGTTCCGGAGAGGCGATGGCCGTCTTCGCGAACTCGTCGTTGCCGTTGAAGACCTCGGACAGCGCCGAGTTGCCGAAGATCGAGACGATGATGAAGTCGCAGATCACGGGGGCAGTGATCGCAGCGATGACGAACTCACGCAGCGTGCGGCCGCGGGAGATGCGGGCGAGGAACAGCCCGACGAAGGGGCCCCAGGCGAGCCAGAAGGCCCAGAAGAACAGGGTCCAGCCGCCCATCCATTCGGATCCGCCGTCGACATAGGCGAACGTCGACAGCGTCCGTTCGGGCAGGGTGAAGACGAAGCGGCCGATGTTCTCGACCATGGCGTTGAGCAGGAAGGCGGTCTTGCCGGTGATGAGGATGTAGAGCATCATCGCCGCACACGACCAGAGGTTGAGCTCGGAGACGAGGCGTATGCCCTTGTCCACGCCGGAGGTGCAGGCGGCCACAGTCATGACGACGGCCACGATGACGAGCGCGATCTGCAGGGCCAGTCCGGTTTCGAGACCGAAGAGAGTGGCGAACCCGACGTTGAGCAGGACGACGCCGATGCCCATCGAGGTGGCCACACCGAAGACGGTGCCGACGAGGGCGAAGATGTCGATGACATCACCGGTGGCTCCGCGCACGCGCTTGCCCAGCAGCGGGTAGAGGACCGCACGGATCGACAGGGGCATGCCCCACCGGTAGGCGAAGTAGCCCATGGCCATGCCCAGCAGCGAGTACATCGACCAGCCGGCGATGCCGTAGTGGAACATCGTCCACACCACGGCGTCCTGTGCGGCGGCGGCCGATTCGGCTGTGGCGTTGACCGGTTCGAGGTACTGGGTGATCGGTCCGGTCACCGAGTAGAAGAGCATGTCGATGCCCACGCCCGCGGCGAAGAGCATGGCGACCCAGGTGAAGAGGTTGTACTGCGGACGAGAGTGGTCGGGGCCGAGCCTGACGCTGCCTTCCTTGGACAGCGCCACCCAGAGGACGAAGCCGATGACGACGGTGACGGTGACGACATAGAACCAGCCGAGGTTCTCTGCAATCCAGTCCACGACAGTCTTCATCGTCGACTGAGCCGAGTCGGGCATCATCATCGCCCACACGGAGAACGCGAGGATGATGAGGGAGGCGACGATGAAGACTCGCCAATTGACCCGGGAGCCGCGTTCGTCGGAGAGCTCCTCCGGGCCCTTGCTCATCTCTGTGCTGTCGATCGGAGCGCGCTTCTCAGGATCGACGTCCCTGCTGATTCTCGTGGCCCGGTCGGTTCCGCCGAATCGTTCGCGTTCGACGACTGGGCGCTTCAACGTCTCTTCGTTCGGATCCTGCACGCATTGACCTCCGGTAGACAAAAGTGGACTGGGCCCGAAAATGGGCCCGATCCATTCTACGGTTGGAGGATTTTCACAAAGACAGTACCCCCTCTTTTCAGGAAGCGGACTAAGCCGCTGGGTCGCCCAGTCACGCCTGGGGAACGGGCGAGGTCGGGGTCGGTCATGGGTGCGGTCAGGCACGGAGGCGGGCGGCCACATCGGTGAGGGTGTCGACGGAACGTTGTGCCTCGGTAGGGGTGGTCTCCTCCAACCGCATCGACGATCCGACATGCAGCTCCACAGTCACGGTTGCGCGTTCGCGGAAATCCTCTGCTCGGACGGCGCCGACCTGCCGAGCAGCCGCCTCTGAGAGCTGGGCGACGGCGCCCCCAGCATCGGTGCGCACTCGCATGATCCGCTGGTCGGTGAGGATGAGCAGATCGGTATCGAACGGCGGCAGGCTCCGCAGCCGCGCGTACTCGATCTCTCCGGGGCGGAACAAGCCTGCCGCGTTGATGCTCCCTGATCGTGCCTGCTGGTCGTCCGAGGTGGGCGCCCCTCGCCGTGCTGTTGGTCGGGACGCCGGCTTGCGGGACTTCGCCCACCGGCGGAGCGCACGGAACGGGGACCAGACGCATGTGGGGGAGGGGTCGTCGGGGAGGGCGGGGCGAGCAGACCGCAGTCGGTCGGCGTCGTCGGTTGGGTGAACCGAGTCGGAGGGGAGGGAATGGGAGGTCATGAATGTGATTCTGGCAGGGCCGCCTCGGCGATGGGGTGGGTCGGTCGTAATCGTTTGGGAACATCTGTGCCCGACTTCGGGTGAAGTGTCGACGCGCGGTGACGCGTCCATGGGATACTGGGGGCATGCGTGCAGGTGAAGTCTCCGAGGTCAGTCAGGACTACCTCAAGGCCATCTGGTCGGCTCAGGAATGGGGCGGCGACCCGATGACGGCCACCGAACTCGCGAACCGATTCGGCACGACGAAAGCCAATGTCACCGAGGTGCTCAAGCGTCTCGACGAACTCGGTCTCATCACTCGCGTCCCATATAAGCCACCGGTGCTCACCGAGCAGGGCAAGGCGATCGCCCTGTCGATGGTGCGCAGGCACCGGCTCATCGAGACGTTCCTCGTGAAGTCGCTCGGCTACGGTTGGGACGAGGTTCATGACGAGGCCGAGATCCTCGAGCATGCGGCCTCGGATCGGCTCATCGACCGCATCGACGCGTTCCTCGGCCACCCGACTTCTGACCCGCACGGCGATCCGATCCCGGGACCGGACGGGCGCGTGGATTCCCACACGCCCACCCTGCTCGCCGAGGCGAGTCCCGGTCGTTATCAGGTGCTGCGGGTCTCCGATGCCGATCCTGTTGTTCTCGGGAAGCTCGCCGAGGCGGGGGTGCTGCCCGATGTCGCGCTCGACGTCGTCGACCGCACCGACGAAGCCGTGACCGTGGACATCGGAGGGGAGCCGGAGACGATCGCTTCCGCGCTCGCCGCGGCCGTGTATCTGGACGCGGCTTCCTCGGCGAGTTGACCGAGTCGGATCTCGGCCAGGGCTGCAATGTCGGGCTCCTCTGAAGAGATCAATGGGCCCGTCTGGCCATTGCGAGCAAAGAATTCTCGTGTTGATGAAGTATTGCGGCAAAGCAGGATTCCCCGATCGTTGCCGTTGATAACATCTGTTGTATGGGAAAGAGTTTCGGGGCTCATCGTAATTGAGAGTGTAGAACCGGTCTGAAGCCACCGGACTCGAGCAGACACCTCGCGATGTAATGCGTGAGGTTGCGGAATCCCAGCGCGGACCCGCGTAGATGCTCGAGTCTGCCGTTGATCGCTTCAGTGGGACCGTTCGACGTTCCCGGTCGGGTGAAGAACGCGAGCACATCAGCAGCTCGACGCTTCAACGT
>NZ_FXYX01000054.1 GCF_900169265.1 Brevibacterium iodinum ATCC 49514 | reverse complement strand
GAAGACACCACCAAAAGGGGGTGGGTCACCGCCAGGTTGAGTCACGATCACGGGATGGAGAGGCCAACACCTACTCTGCCAGCCGGTCCCAGACCAGCCACTACCAAGACTCACAGCCGTCAGGTAGTTCCGGGGCGAAGTTCAGCGGTTCTGGTCGCGTTCACGGGCCTCGCGACGGGTCATCGGCGGCCGCTCCTCGGTGAGGTCCGCAGCCGTGATCGTGCCGGGCGCAGCCGCGGGTCCGGTGGGCCGCCTCGGTGGGCGTACTCCCGATTTCACCACGAGGACACCGAGTCCGGTCGTCAGCGGAATCGCGATGACCAGACCGATCGAGCACACGAGGATGCTCACCACTTCCACCGACATGTCCCCGAGTGTGAACGTGTCGAACAGCGGCTGATCGTGCGCGGAGACGATGATGAGCGTCATCAGCGCCGATCCCACATACGCGAACGTGATCGTGTAGACGGTCGAGGCGATATGGTCGCGCCCGATGCGCATCGCCCGGGAGAACAGCTGACCGGGCTTCATCTCCGGGGCAGCGGCTGCCAGCTCCCACACCGCCGAGGCCTGCGTGATCGTGACATCGTTGAGCACTCCGAGCCCGGTGATGAGGATCGCGCACACGATGATGTCGGTCATCCCCAGATCGGTCGTATCGACCAGCAGATAACCGTCCTCCGAATAGGCGATGCCCAGATTCGCCCAGGACGTCATCCACGCACCGAGGATGCCCGTGATGACGATGCCGAGCACCGTTCCGAACAGCGCCGTTGACGTCCGCGTCGAGACTCCGTGCGCCAGGTAGAGCGCGATGACCATGATCAGGCTCGCCGAGACCATCGCCACCAGCACCGGCGGTTTGCCGTCGAGCATCGCCGGCAGCATGAAGACGAACAGCACGGCACCGGCGAATCCGAGTCCGATCAGTGCGCGCAGTCCCCTCAGACCGGCGACGAGGAGGACGACGATCGCGTAGATGATCGCCAAGATGAGCATCGGGACGTTGCGGTCGAAATCGATGAACACGTAGTCGGTGCCCATCTCCGCCCGGTCCGGTGACTGCGTGAAGTCGAGGGCCTTGATCGTATCTCCGACATCGACGCCGGCCTTGACCGCGTCGGGGGTGACATAGAGGCTGCCTTCCTGCCCGTTCGCCTCCACGGTGTACGTCGTGCAGTCAGCGCGGACCATCGGGTCCGTCTCCCCAGGGTCGCAGTCCGAAGCGTCGACGGCGGTGACGGTGACCTTCGTATCGGTGGTCCCTTCGGCCGAGTTCGTCGTCGGTCCGCCACCGGGCAGATCCTTGTCAGGTCCTGACGGCCACAGCACGAAGAGTCCGGCGATCGTGACGACGATGAGCGGGATGAGGCAGGCGAGCATGATCAGCCGGACCTTCGGCGAGGCCTTCGGTTCGTGTGTGGACGTCATATGCATGGCGGTCCTTCAGAGACGGCTGACCGGGCAGCTGCGGGGCGGTCGACCAGGGCGGAATGGCGGCTGGTGCTCACCGAGGCGACCAGCCATTATCAGAACTACTGTGAGTATTGATGGTGGCTGGTCTGGGACTGGCTGGCAGAGTAGGAACTGACCGTCCCATCGATCATCATGACCCTCAGAACTACTGACTCGAACGATGTCCTCGTCGGGATCTGTC